>NZ_ALWO02000034.1 GCF_000295935.2 Indibacter alkaliphilus LW1 | reverse complement strand
CGCTCTCTTCCTGCTATAAACGCCTACATAGTGGGGTTTATAGAACTGTTTGAAATTATCTTCGATAACTTCAAATGTGACATACTAATTCTGAACTGGTACCATAAAATGCGTAATAAAAAAAAGGCTCTATATCAGTACTTGATACGATACGTGCGTATTAGGTATTTTTAGCATTACGCACTTTTTTAGCCATTTTTTTAACAAAAAACACCCTCTAACTTAATAGAGAGTGTTACTTTTTAGTATTAAATTCTAGAATTACTTACTAAAAATTGATGATAATATTTCAGCGGTTTGACCGCCATCTTTTACTTCGCTAATAATTCTTTTGTTAATTTCTTGTTGTTTTATTTTCGATTGTGCTGCTAGTAATGCTTCTTCAAAATCATTTAAACTACGACGTAGTTTGGTTAAATCTTCTTCTTTAGTAAGTACAAGATCTTGTTTCTCTTCGTCATAGATTACCTGACCAAAATCTATTTTTTCCGTATCAATTTTATCAGTGACTCTTTCGATTTTTGTTTGAATGTCTTTTAAATTTGAATTAGATAGTGCCATAATATCCTCCTGCTTATTTATCTTGT
>NZ_ALWO02000035.1 GCF_000295935.2 Indibacter alkaliphilus LW1 | reverse complement strand
GCTACGGACAACAGAGGGGGAGTCAGCACTTCGGCCCCTGTAAGCGTGACCGTAATAGCGGACAACATCCTTCCTACAGTATCCATCACCGCTCCTGTTTCAGGAACTGAGATAGAAGCCGGAGAATCTATTATAATAACTGCCGAGGCATCCGATGAAGGCGGGGAAGTGGTTAAAGTGGAGTTCTTTGTAAACGGAAGCTCAATTGGAACTACAACCCAAGCACCATACAGCATCAACTGGACTGCTGATGAGGCAGGAACCTTTGAGATCAGGGCAGTTGCCACGGACAATGAGGGAGCTTCTGCCAACTCTCAAACCGTTACCGTAACTGTTTTTGAAACTCCTGAAAACATCCTTCCTACAGTATCCATCACCGCTCCTGTTTCAGGAACTGAGATAGAAGCCGGAGAAACTATTATAATAACTGCCGAGGCATCCGATGAAGACGGGGAAGTGGTTAAAGTGGAGTTCTTTGTAAACGGAAGCTCAATTGGAACTACAACCCAAGCACCATACAGCATCAACTGGACTGCTGATGAGGCAGGAACCTTTGAAATCAGAGCAGTTGCCACGGATAATGAGGGAGCTTTTGCCAACTCTGAAACCGTTACCGTAACTGTTTTTGAAACTCCTGAAAACATCCTTCCTGTTGTGAGCATCACTGCTCCTGTTTCAGGAACTGAGATCGAAGCCGGTAGCACCGTCAGCATCACTGCCGAGGCTTCTGACGAAGACGGTGAAGTGGTAAAAGTGGAGTTCTTTGTAAACGGCAGCTCAATTGGAACCACAACCCAAGCTCCGTACAGCATCAACTGGACTGCTGATGAGGCGGGAACCTTTGAGTTCAGAGCGGTTGCCACTGACAATGAGGGCGCATCTTCTAATTCTCAGATCATTACTATCACAGTAATTCAGCCAAGAAAACCATTGGCGATTAAAATTTTATCACCATCTCAAAATGAAGTCTTTGCAAGAAATGCCTTTATCAATTTTGAAGTTGAGATTGAAAGTGAGAAAGAAGTTGAAAGAGTGGAGTATTTCAGAAATAATATACTTATAGGTGTAGGTGATATTGAAACTCATGGTCTTTCTTGGAGAGCTATGAATTTAGGTAATCAAAATATTAGGGCAGCTGTAATAGATGTTGAAGGGAACACTGCTACAAGTGATGTTTTAAGGATAAGAGTAGAAAACAACCTCGCTCCTGAGGTTAGATTACTTTCACCAATAGATAAAGAAGAGTTTGCTCTTGGAACGTCAATAGAAATTATAGCCGAAGCCTTCGACTCAGATGGTTACGTAGACCAAGTAGAATTTTATGCTAATGATGTGTTGATCGGGACATCGTTTAATGACCCATTCTCGACTCTATTAAATAATGCAACTCCAGGAACTTATAAGCTTACAGCTAAAGCGTATGATGATAAAGGTGCCAGCAATACCTCTTCACCAATTACAATTTTTGTGATTGAGGAAGAAAGTAATGGGGCAGATAAAGGAACCTCTGATTCGCCTAGCGTTGAAATAATTATTGTTTCTCCAGGAGAAGGTCAAGAATTTGAAGCGGGCTCAATAGTTCCATTAATAATTATGCTTGATGGGGAAGGAGACCTAGTTCAAAGAGTAGAGTATTTCGCAAATGGAGAACTTATAGGAACTTCAACAAATGACCCATTTAATTTAGATTGGAAAGCCTCAAGGACAGGAAATGTAGAATTGGTTGCAGTTGCATATGGGTTTGAAAACAACAGACTTAGTGTTTCAGAATTTCGTTCAATAAGAATACTACAAAACCAAAACACCTTTAGGATAATCGATCCTATAAGAGATGCTGTCTTTGTAGCAGGCTCAGATATATTGATAAGGGTTGAATTACCCAACGGAGCAAGTGAAATAGAAAAAGTAGAATTTTTCAGAGGAAATCAAAAAATTGGAGAATCAAATCAATTTCCTTACAACTTTGTTTGGGAAAATGTAAATCAAGGCCAGTATAATCTAGTGGCAAGATTAGTCTATAAAGATGGTCGAAGTGAGCTTTCTGTTCCAGTAAGAATATCTGTATCACCAAGAAATAATGGAAACATTAGGATTAAACCTTCCAAAAAAGAGGTTATGGAAGGTGATTCTTTTGAACTTCAGGTTGAAACCACAGAATTGGAACAATATGTTGACTTAATTGACATTTATATGAACGATCAACTTCTTGAAGAATTAGAGGAGGAACCATATTCATTAAAACTTGAAGACCTTCCAGTAGGTGACTATAAATTTGTTGCACGAGGAAAGTCCAAAAATACCAAAGGGCAAGTTTATTATTCTGAGGAAGTAATGGTGCGTGTGATACCTAAAGGGTTGGAAGGTATTGATGTGCCGGATATTTTACTTGAAATCAAAATTGGGCCAAACCCCGCTAGTGACTTTATAAACCTTATCTTCGAAAATCTCGATCAAGATGAACAATATGACTTTACAGTTCAAATTGTATCAATGAACGGTACCGTTCATGACTCTTATTCTTTTACACAAGAAGGTAAAGTAAGTACTCTTGATATAAGTCATCTAAAAAATGGTGTTTATATGATGAACCTATTTTACAAAAACAGGCAGATTGAAAGTAAGAGATTTATAAAAAGGAGATAGAGAAATAAGGCAAGTATAAAAGCGTAGAAAAAGAGGCTAAAATTAAGTTAGCCTCTCTTTCGATTATTTAAAATTATCCAGATTTGTTACAAATACTCCACATGAAGAAGGAGATTTATCACACATGGAAGTGATCAAAACTTTATCGTTTTCATAAAGCTTGATGGAAGTAATTGTATTCCCTTTTAAATTTGAATTATTAAGTGGTTTGATATTCAATCCAGAATCAAAATTCAATTCAAAAATTTCGTCATTTTTATAACCTATTATTCTATTTCCGATTAATTCATATTCAGCATTCAAATACCTGATCGATACTTCTTTAGAAACTATTTTATTTGCATTATCAGTGCCTAACCCTGAGGTAAATATAGAGAGTTCACCTTTTCTCATATCTGTAGCCATTGTTATCAGTTGATCTCCTTTTATTAATGACTTAGAAGGATAATCTACAAGTTTAGTGACTTCTCCATTTAGTTTAATTTTAAATGTAGTACCACTTACCTGTACTAGAAAAAACTCATTGAAACTTTCTATGCTGTAATTGTTGTCAAACCAAGAAATAAAAGGATAATCAATTATTTTAGTGGATTTTATTTCGATTTTACTATTATTAGTTTCTGTATTTACTATAAAGAAGGAAGGATTGTCTTTTGCAATATTATTTTCTGCAGTCCTGTATGATAGAAGTAAAACACCTCCTTCAGTTAATCCCATCATTTCCCCTTGCCAAAATGGAATATCCTCAAAACCAATAAAATTAGGATCAAAATTAGAAATAGATAACTTCATTGGATCTGATTGATTCGGTTGGTTAAATCCGTGTAAGAAAACTTCAGATTCAGTTCTAGTAGCTAAAAAGTGAGATGATATGGGAACCCTGTATCTTCCCAATCTTGTTTGAAAATCTTGAAAGGGGATAGGGTCTTTTAGATTTTCTAAATCATTTCCTCTTAAAAAACCGTTTCTTCCAACAATTATCCAACCCGAAGGAGTTTTTTTAGCATTGTAAACCTCTAACTTCAAGTTACTAAAATTTTGCCAAGGGTTGACTTGTTCTAGTTTGGGTTCTCCAACTTCATTTTCATTGTTTTCTATACAACTATTTAATAGTGAAAGAACAAGAAAAAGTGAAACTAAAATGGAAGTGATATTTGACTTCATCTTCGTATAGTGGGTTTTGGGGTTTGACAAATATATGTAGTAAATATGAAAAGAATATGTCAAAATACAAAATTTATTGTTTGAAATGCAAAAATATTAACTTGAAATTAATATTGATAAATTTAAATATTAATTAAATGATAATATATATTAAAAATATTAGTTTTATTTCTATTATATAAGAAAATTTAAAGAAATATTTTGTTTTTATATTTTTTTGAATAAAGTCTAAAATTTCAAAAATAAAAGGTAAATCTTAAAATCCTGGCACTACTTATTTTTTTTTAAATACAAAAAAAAGAATTTTAAATATATTAAAATGATTTTCAATAAATTTACATTATGTTTGTGTGCTCAAATGTTTATCCTTTCGAGTTTATTTTAAGTAGCGGCGTATACTGTGACTGAAAGGGCGAAGCTGTAAATTCAATTCTTTTTTGGGACATAATTCTTATTTATGGTATTGTTGTCCAATTAAATTTGTTTGAAATACATAAATAAAAATAACTCTTTATAAGTCAATATATTGATTATGAATTACTTATTAAATATATTATTTTTGAATGCTATTAGGATTATACACCTAATTCACTCAAAAATCTGTATTTAAAAATCTTACATTTATTCAAAATGAGCAAATATTCAATTTGCATTACGTGTCTTGCTTTATTGATAAGCCTTATCTTATCCAGTACTAGCTTAATTGCCCAGGAGGTTTATTCCAATAATTTGGGTACTCAATTATGGTTTGCCGGACATGAAACTGGAAATCAAAGTGAATGGACAGCTGATGGAGGGGGAGGTGAATACAATAGTGGGACCGGAAATAGCGCAGTATCCTCTGAGCAAGCTAAATCAGGAAATAGATCATTAAAACTTTCAATTAACACTACTTCGGGTGACTCTCATGGTACTAGAAATTACAGGTGGAATGAAATCACAAAACATGAAGACCTGATTTATACCATTTATATGTACTTTCCTCATAGAATTGACTTTGACCCCAATAATGCTTGGTTCAATTTAATTCAAACAAAGGGAGTTAAATATGCATCGGGGGGTCCTGGCACAGGTCCTGATCAGATAAATAATCCTCACTATGTAGTTGGCCTTGGGGTCAGAGGTGGTGCAGGATCAGGTGGTGCAAATTACCTCACATTGGCAGATTTACAGAGGTTTTGGGGTGGATCTACAAATATTGTTTGGCAGGCACCAAACGGAGTAAACCTCCCCACACAAAAATGGGTGAAAATTCAAATGAGAATTATTCAGAAGAGAGATGACACCGGTAGAATATTAATATGGCAAGATGATCAACTCATCATCGATTCAGGAAATCGCAATACCCTAAGACCTGAAGTTGATGATAATCACTTTAGTATCAATGCTTACGCGGACAAGACATTTCCAAATAGAACTTCATTTTACATTGATGATGTGAGTATTAATTTACCATCAAATAACAATCAAGAAGAACAGCCTAACCAGATTAATTTAAGCGCTTCTCCTGATTCCCATGGATCAGTTAGGGCTGCAGTTAAAAAAGAAAATGCATCAGTAATAATTAAAAGCCCCAGTGATAATTTTGAAATTGATTTAAACTCCCAAGTAAAAATTGAAGGAGAATATTCTCATCCCAGTTCCAATATTTCTAAAATTGAATTTTACGAAGGCAAAAATTTGATTGGTAATAAAAGTCAAGCTCCATTTGAATACAATTGGAGTCCTCAATCAAAAGGTGTTTACTCATTGAGAATTAAAGCATTTTTCGAAAATGGTGATCAGACATTCTCCAATCCCGTTACTGTGGTTGTCAAATGATAAATGAGTGACTTGGCTCGTTTCAAAAGGTATGTATGTAATTTTGTGTTTGGTAAAAATCCTGTAAGGAATTTTTTAGAAAAATTGTTTCCTTTAAGACATGAAATTACATTAAATAATTGTCTATTTTCTTATCAGTTAAGTACTAACCATAGAAGCAAGACCGACTTTAAATTGGTTTATGTCCTAATTTCGGATTTACATGTTTTATATTTTTAAATTGTATATCCACAATTATACCACTGACCAATTTACATAAGGGATTATATCAACCTTATACTGATAGAAATTGGCATGAAATCATAGGTTTTTTCCGTTATTTAGGTTCTACTGGTTTTAAAGCGGATAATTTTGATTTTTAAAAAGAGGTATATTTATTTCAAAATAGGGTAAAATTCTTATCCAGTATCTTAAGACTTAAAAAAGTTTCTTTGAATTGCTTATAAATTGTTTCCATCAAAGTCGAAAACCCCTTAAAATCTAATGACCAATTATTCAGAAAAACACGCTATTCTCTTTATTTCTCATAAAAATTTAGAAAGGATTTTTGATTATTTTAAAATTTATGATGATAGGTTTTATTATTTTATCCATATAGATACCAAGAGCAAGTTTGATAAATCAAGGCTTGATAAAATAAAATCTTCCAACAAAAATGTTGTTTATATAGGATCTGAAGTAAAAGTTAACTGGGGTGGATATAATTATTTGGAAGCTATGTTTTTGTTAATTAAGAAAGCTTTGGCTTACACTAATTTTGATTATATTCATACTACAAGTGAGGCAAATCTGCCAATTAAAACCTGTGAAGAGTTCATAGGTTTTTTTAATGAAAATAAAGGAAAACTGTTTTTGGAAAACTTTCCAGTACCATCAGGAAAATGGATGAATGGAGGATTAGATAGGTTTAATTTGTATTCTCCGCATGATCTGTTAAATGCCAAAACCAGATTTGGGAATTTTTTGATCAATAAAATAACTTATATTCAAAAGTTATTTGGAGTAAATAGAAACATAAATAAAACTATTGAGCAGCTTTACGGTGGGTCTTGCTGGTTTTCACTTACTCAAGAGTGTTTGAAGTTTTGCATGGAATTTATTGAAACAAACCCCGAATTTTTGAAAGCTTTTAAAAACACCCATTGTCCCGAAGAAGCTTTTTTTCAAACTTTAATTATGAACTCCAAATTTAAAAATCAAGTGGTTAATGATCATCTCAACTATATAGACTGGGAATTTAGAAATGGAAATAGTCCGGCCAATTTAGATTTAAGTGATTTAGATAAAGTTTTAAAATCTTCCTCTTTGACAGCAAGGAAAATTGTTCCTGGTGTTTCGGATAGTTTAAGACTTGAAATTATGAGAAACCTTAAAATTTCTAAGTAGAATGCTAAAAAGTATTTTAGCTAATAAAGTTTTCAAAAATTTTTCTTATCTGACTTTAGGTACTGTTCTTTCTCAGATTCTGAGCTTGATTACAGTTCTTAAAATTACCAATATTCTTAAACCAGATGATTATGGGCTATATACGTTTATAATTGCGCAAGGTGCTTTATTAGTAACAATAGCTGATTTAGGAATTCAGACTATAATAGTTCGAGCGATCTCGAGAGACAATGATAGAACTAATGATCTTGTTATAAATGGGATTTATTTAAGACTTATTGCTCTTATATTAGTTAGTGGGATCTATATTCTTTATAACTATTTTTTGGGAGAGCTTGATGCCCTCGAGCTGTTTTATCTTTTTTGTTTTTCTCTCATCACCTGTATAGGCAAGCTATATGAGATAGTATTCATTGGTTTCCAAAGAATGCTACCAACTTCCGTAATCAATTTTTTATTTAGTTTCTTTTGGTTTGCCGCAGTTTTTATCTTGCCATCTGAATTGATGACTGTATCAAGTTTAATGGTGATTTACCTTTTTATTAATCTTTTAAAGAATTTCACCTACTATCTTGTTCTCAGAAAACTCGGAATGTTGATTGGTAAAGTGTCAGGCTTTCTTGAATCTTCTACAGCATTGATCAAAGAAAGTTGGCCATACTTTGCACTGACTTTGGTAATGCTGCCATACAGGAGGTTTGCTAATAATTTTCTAGATATCAATTCCAGTATTGAAGAAGTAGGATTTTATAACCTTTCTGAAAAATTTACAGGTCCGATTTCTATGGTGTTGGATATAGGGCTGATTGCAATTTTTCCTAACCTTTCTTCTCTATGGGTTTCTAACAGAGAAAAATTTATAAAAGTGGTTAAAACAGGGTTTCGGTATTATATGCTGTTAGGTGGGATTCTGGCTTTCTTGTTCACCATGTTTGCTCATGAAATTTTAACAATTTTGTTTCCTCCTGAGTACTTGCCTGCAGTTATCGTTTGTCAGATCCAAATTTGGTTTTTGCTGCTTAGTTCAATAGATAGTTTAGTGGGAACAGTTCTTGGCGCGACCAATAACGAAAAAAGAATTTTTCAATTAGGTTTAGTTAATTCAATTATTTCGACTCCGATTATATTTTATGGCAGCTTTTATGGTGCATTCGGACTTTCTGTTGCTTATTTGATTACGTTTGCTTTATTTCAGTTTTATATTTGGTACATATTTCAAAAGTATGTGAATATAAATATTGACAAAAAAATACTGACTTGGGGGGTGTTATTAAGCTTGTTCGGACTTTCTTATTTTTTATTTTCTGATTTTGGAGTTTTCTTAAAAATAATCCTTTCACTATTTTTTCTTTCCGTCTCGGTATATTTGATTTTGGGTAGAAAAACTTTCTTGTCATGGAGGAGCTGAAAAAGAAATTTCATATTGCCTACACAGCGCTTTTTGTATTGATTAACCTGAAATTTTTTGATGCTACATTTATTAGTCCAAGTCTCTCAAATTATACTTTTATTTTGTTTATATGGATTACGATTTTCCTTTCTGTGCCGCATTTTTTCACGAATAGAAAAACCAAATTTGATTATCCAATAGCTATAGTTTTCAGTTCCATATTTTTTTCTATGGTTATGGCATTTCTTTCATGGAACCAAAGTCTTTTTCACAGCATCATCGAAACTTCTCAATACCTTTCGTGGCCATTTTATTTCTACTTGGTAGGGCATAATTTCAAAGTTAATACTATTGAAAAAATCGTTGTCGCATTCGGGCTGCTCTATGTCATGCTTTATTTTTATCAATATTTAAATCAAGGTGCAGTTTTATTTGGTAAACCACTTTATGGAGATGAATGGACGGAAGATAGGGGAGTAATAAGAATTATTTTTCCAGGTGCTGGCATATTCATTCTTACCGTATTTATAGCGTTGACAAAGTTGACCAGTAAAGCCCCTTTAAAATGGCTTTGGGTTTGTATTCTTATTTTGGGTTTAGTCATCCCTGTTATGCAAGTAACGAGGCAGTTTATTGCTGGAGTTACCCTAGTATATCTTTACCATTTGATAGTAAATGTTAAAGCTATATACAGAGTATTTATTATTAGTTTTTTTTTAATAGGTATTTCAGTTGTAGTAAAAATGGAGATTGATAGCGTTAAAGGTGTGATTGAGGCAGGTGAAAGGGATGCTGATTTGGGTAAGGATTACGTGAGGGTATTGGCTGCTGAATATTTT
The DNA here is from genome assembly GCF_000295935.2 of Indibacter alkaliphilus LW1. Classification (GTDB taxonomy): domain Bacteria; phylum Bacteroidota; class Bacteroidia; order Cytophagales; family Cyclobacteriaceae; genus Indibacter; species Indibacter alkaliphilus. The sequence goes on along the minus strand of NZ_ALWO02000035.1, from coordinate 39,097 downwards.
TTATTTGATTATGCTCCTAATGATTGGAGTAGGATTTTTGGAAGCGGAGCCCCTTACTGGGGTATTTCTTCTGTAGGTAAGTTCAATGAAAGGCTAGGGGATGAGAAAGGTTATTATTTGTCAGATGTTGGGATAATTGCTGTCTATGCCATGTTCGGCATTGCAGCTGTAATCGGATTTATATTAATTTGGTATAAGAGTTTTGTATTGCCTTTGCCTAAAGAATTTCAATATGCCAGATACTATTTATGGTATATTCTATTTACAAGTGTTACATGGTTCTCTGTTTATCACTATCATTACATCATTTCCACGATTCTAGCCATGTACCTTTTTCAAAAAGGATATGATCTTCATGTCAGAAAAGAACTATTAAAAAAAGTATTTTATAAATTAAAGAATAAACAAGCCGCTGAACTTGATGAAGTTGGATAGGATCCCTGGATTGGTTTCTGTTGTAATGCCAGTTTACAACGGTGAAAAATATATAAGAGAGTCCATTAAAAGTGTTTTGGATCAAACTTATGGAAATTTCGAGTTACTAGTGATTAATGATGGATCATCTGACTCCTCTATGGAAATAGTAAGGGAGTTTGAGGATCCAAGAATCATCCTATTGGAGAATGATCAAAATATGGGTGTTTCTTATACTAGAAATCTAGGACTAGATCTTTCAAAAGGAGAATTTTTAGCATGGATAGATTGCGATGATCTAATTGATAAAAGGAGAATTGAGATACAATATGAATTTATGAGAGAAAACCCTCAAATCGGTATTTGCGGGACTTATCTCGAAAGATTTAATGAAGGCAATTCTACATTGTCAACAGTATTTTTAGAGCCGGAGCTTATAAAAGCAGGGTTGATTTTTAAACCGGCGGTTTTAAATGCCACCAGTATGTACAGACTATCCTTGATTGATCGGGCAGGTTTGAGGTTTAATCCCAAGCTTGCAATTTCAGAAGATTTTAATTTTTATGTGGATGCTTGTTTTCACTTTCCCATTGTAAACCTTCCAAAAAAGCTTTATTTCTACAGGGCGTCAGAAACAAGCATCATGAAAAAATATGATGAAAAAAAGGATGAAAAATTCCAATTTCATAAAGTGGTTTACACTAAGTGGTTTGAAAAATTACAAATTCCATTGTCAGAGAAAAATTTCCAAATACATGATAAAATAGGATCTACTGAGCTTTATAATAATTTCGAAGAGTTAAAGTGTGCATTTAATTGGCTTAAGTATCTTAAAATTCAGAATGATAAGCTTCAGGTAGTTGATGAAAATGCATTGAATAAAGTTCTTGGAAGTATGCTGTATTTTATATGTAAAAAATCTTCTCAAATAGGATTGCCTGTATTTTTATTTTTTCTGAGATCAAAAATGAATTTTAGTAAAGCTGAAGAAGAATCTTGGGTAAAATTATTTATAAGATGTTTGATCAAATATGATAAATTTTGATGCGTAAATTATTGATCATAGATAAAGACCAATTTGGGTATCACATAAGTCCTTATAAATACGCATTGTACCTTAGCCGAAAATTTGACGTCACTTATGTTTGTTGGGATGAGAAGCGTGATAAAAATCCTCACGGAAATGTAAATGTGATTTATCTTCAGAAGAAGGGTAACATTTTGAATAGATTTCTTATTCTTATCAGAAATTTAAATGATGAGATAAAGGCCTCTAATTTTGATTGCATTTTTTTAGTTTATTTTTTTGGTTGCTCTTTACTAAAAATTTTCAATTCCCGTGAAAAATTTATTCTTGACATTAAGACCGTTTCCGTAACCTCAACGCCTTTTATCAATTGGGTTAAGGATGGATTATTGAAAATTGAGTCATCTTTTTTTAAAAATATCACCGTCTTAAACTACAGAACAGGAAAGAAGCTAAGATTAAAGTCCTTTCATATCTTACCTTTAGGAAGTGAGATTTTTGCAGAAAATTTTTATGACACAGGCTATTTTGATTATCTGTATGTAGGTACCTTGTCTAATAGAAACATAATGGACGTGGTGCATGGATTTAAGATCTTTATTGAATCATTAAAAAGAAATAATAATCATTCCATGCTTCCCAGATTGATATTGTTGGGGGTTGGGTATGGAAATGAATTGGAGAGTATTCGGCAATATGCCTTTGAAAATCAGCTTGAGGAAAAAATTTTAGCACCGGGTTTTGTTCCTTATGACCGGCTCCACAGTTATTTTCAGATAAGTAAAGTGGGGATATCCTACGTACCAATTACAGATCAATATACTGACCAGCCTCCTACAAAAACTTATGAATACCTTCTATCAGGATTACCAGTGATCGGTACAGCAACCAATGCAAATAAAGAGCTGATTTGCTCCGGTAACGGTATTTTGATAGAAGATAATTCGAAAGACATAAGTATTGCTATGGAGAAGGTGTTTAGCAATTATCTTGCCTTTGATAGGAAAAAAATACAAGAGAACAGTCGCCATTTTTCTTGGGAAACTATCATTTATGAAAATCTACTTCCGTATCTAAATTCGTTATGACAAACAAAAAAATACTTTTTGTTACTAATATGTATCCATTTGATAAGAAGCCCTATTTCGGAATTTTTATCAAAGAGCAAATTGACGAGCTAAAAAAATCGTTTTCATTTGATCATGAAGTTTACTTCATTAATGGGCTTTATAAGTCTAAATTAGAATATCTCAGGAGTATTTTAAGGGTTCCTCAAGTTATAAGAAAGTTTAAACCGGATATCATTCATGTGCATTATGGCATTTCCGGGCTTTTTTTACTTTTTTATAAACCAAAAATCCCGGTTATCATGACTTTGCATGGATGTGACTTTCTCGATCATGGTGACAACTGGCTACAGGTAATGATCAGTAAAGCTGTTGCAAGGAAAGTAGACAAGGTTTTGGTACAGAACAGGCAAATGGTAGAAGTCAGCCGGACTATTAATCCAAATGTTCAAATACTTACCTGTGGTGTAGATACTGAATTTTTTCAACCTGATTCGCCCGTCAGCAATGTTAAGAATAATGAGATTACAATTGTTTTTCCAAGTGACCCTTCAAGGAATGAAAAAAATTATCCCTTATTTAAGGCAACTATTGAAGAATTAGAAAAATCTTTTAATAAAAATGTGTCTATTGTATGTATCCACAATATGGACCGTAGTGAAATAAGAAATGTGCTTTCAGCGTCTGATTGCTTGATAATGACTTCTATTTCAGAGGGTTCACCACAGGTGGTTAAAGAAGCCTTATCCTGTGGCTTACCTGTGATTTCGGTGGATGTTGGCAACGTAAAGGAAATGTTGGAAGGAATTCCAGCTTGCTTTTGTTCAGAACATCACGATCCTAAGGAATTAGCACATTTAGCCAACAAAGCTATAGAGCAGGGTAGAAACGAAATCAGATCCTCTTTTTTGTCAAAGGGCATTTATGACAACAAAATTATTGCCCATAATCTTTGGCAAATTTATAACTTTAATACAAAGTAATTTTATGTGTGGAATTTTAGGATCTGTTAATTTTCATCTTGGATTAAAGGAACTTGACCTGATAAAGCATAGGGGACCTGATGATTTTGGAATTGAAACTTTTGATGTTTTAGGAGATAAAGTAATTCTAGGACAAAGGAGGCTTTCAATTCAAGATCTCTCTCCTGCAGGTCACCAACCGATGAAGTCTCAATGCGGGGAATATGCAATCATCTTTAATGGAGAAATTTATAATCATCTTGAGCTGAGAAAAAATCTAGATAATTACACTTTTATAGGACATTCTGATACTGAAACCATTTTATATCATTTGATCGAAAATGGAACTTCGGGAATAAAGGAATTAAACGGAATCTTTGCCTTGGCTTTTTTGGAACTAAAAAACAGAAAATTAACCCTATTTAGGGATCCAATTGGAATCAAACCCCTATACTTTAATTTTGATAATATCACAAACTCCCTGATTTTTTCTTCTGAAATAAGGCCGATTAAAAGTCTTAAGGGAGAACTTTCCATATCAATGGAAAGTCTGGGTTCTTTACTTAAATTAAGGTATAATCCTTCCCCTAAAACGCTTTTTAATGAAATCGAAAAGCTTAAGCCTGGGCATATGATAGAATTTAAGCTTGGCGAAAGCGAATTAGTCAAAAATCAAAGATACTTTGGTAACACGCTAACGAAGGCACGTAAGATTTCTATAGAAAAAAGTGTACAAGAGTATGGATTACATTTTGAAAGTGCTGTAAAAAGGCAGCTTTTGTCAGACGTTCCTGTCGGGATCCTTTTAAGTGGTGGAATTGATTCCGCCATGGTGGCTTCGATTGCTCAGAAGTATTCAAATGAACCCTTGAAAGCTTTTACAATTGGTTTTGAGGGTGAGCATAGTGAGGATGAAATAGAAGATGCCGCCGAAACAGCAAGAATTTTAGGATTAGAACATCAATTCAGAAAAATTTCATTTTCTGATTTTTTACAGATTTTCAAAAAATGCATTGAAATTGTTGAAGAACCTTTGGCTACAAGTTCCATGATTCCAATGTATTTCCTTTCTGAATTGGCATCAGAGTACGTAAAAGTAGTCTTAACAGGACAAGGTGCAGATGAACCATTAGGAGGCTATCCAAGATACCAGTCTGAGTTGATTTTAGATAGGGTGCCTATGCCTTTTCAGAAGTTGGCTAAAAATATTTTTGGCTCTTTCAATTTTAAAAATGATAGAATCAGTAGGGGAATAGCCACAATTGGAATAGAAAATGAAATTCAGAGGTTTCTTACCAATTATCAAGTTTTCAATGAATCTGAAATAGAGAAGCTTATTGGTGTTAAAGGGATCAATTATGCAGACTCTTTCGAGTATTATTATAAAGTTCTGGGCTGTAAGTCCAAACAACATCCAGTAGAAAGGATGATGGCTTTGGATACAAGAATGAATCTGTCAGATGACCTTTTGAATTACACTGATAAGATCACAATGAATTTTGCCTTGGAGTGCAGAGTCCCTATTTTGGATTTAGAACTTGTTAATTTTATTGAATCCTTGGATTATACCAAGCGACTTGGTCTCGGTAAAACAAAAATCATCCATAAAGCCTATGCCGATAAAATTTTGCCGAACAAGATTATCAATAGAAAGAAAAGAGATTTTAGATCACCTACTAGCCTTTGGTTCAGAGAAAATCCTGAACTGATTAAAAGTATTTTACTAAATCCAAATGCTATTTTCTCTGATTTTTTTAATTTAAATGAAGTAAATAAACTTATCGACCAACATCAAAATAAATTTCCCAAAGAAAAACAAATATTCCTTTTACTAGGGATTTATTTCTTTTTAGAAATACATCAAACCAAACCTCATAAACTTAAAAGTAGATGAAAAAATTAAAACACATGAACCAAATTCTCAAAGAGGATTTAAATTATATTTTTGAAAAATTAGATAATGAGGAGAAATCAAAATTCTATAATGCTACGGTCTTGTTAACAGGCTGCGGAGGGTTTTTAGGATATTATTTTATGCATTTTCTGAATAGGTATTCGGAAGAACTGCAGATCAAGCAAATAATCGGGTTGGATAACTTTCTTACCGGGACAAAGGACTGGCTTGAAAAATTAGCAAAAGAAAACCCGAAAATTTCTTTGCATACCTTTGATGTGATCAAGGATGACCCAAACCAGATTAAGGGAATTGAAAATGCTGATCTGATCATTCATGGAGCATCCATAGCTTCTCCTACATTTTATAGGATATATCCACTTGAAACGATAGATGCCAATATCACAGGGTTAAGGAGGCTTCTGGATTTTTATTGCAATAAACCAATTAAGGGTTTCTTGTTTTTTTCCAGTAGTGAGATTTATGGAGATCCTTTTCCAGAATTTATACCAACGGCTGAAACTTACAGGGGAAATGTATCCACTATGGGGCCACGGGCTTGTTACGATGAGGCAAAAAGATTCGGGGAAACTCTGTGTTATGTGTTCCATGAAAAATACAACATGCCAATTTCCATTGCAAGGCCCTTCAATAATTATGGGCCTGGAATGAATATTAATGATAAAAGGCTTCCTGCCGACTTTGCTAAATGTGTTCATGAAGGAAGAGATCTCATTATGTTTTCTGATGGAAAACCCACTAGGACTTTCTGTTATATAAGTGATGCAATCACGGGATACCTTAAAGTGCTATGTCACGGGAAGCTTGATGTATTCAATATAGGTATAGATAATCCGGAAATATCAGTGAAGGAATTTGCCAACCTATTTATTAAATCAGCCAAAGAGGTTTATGGTTATAAAGGAAAGGCGATTTTTCAAACTTCTGATGATTCTGAATATTTGACGGATAACCCAAATAGAAGGTGTCCTGATATCAGTAAAGCCAAGAAATTATTAGGTTATTACCCTGATATTTTGGTCAATGAAGGTGTGAAAAGATTTTTAACATTTTTGAATTTAAATGAGGGTAGATTATGATAGTTTCAGTTTTGGGATTGGGATTTGTTGGCCTTACTACAGGTCTTGGCTTTGCAAAAAAGGGTTTCACTACTTATGGTTTTGATGTCAATGCCGAGAGGCTTCAAAGCTTGAAGAAACATGTAATTCCCTTTCATGAACCGCATTTGAAGGAAATATTGGAAGAAACAGACCAAAAGACTTTTTTTCTGGATTCTGACTTTAATGAGGCCATAATGCAAAGTGATGCTATATTTCTTTGTGTAGGCACACCTGAAAAAGAAGATGGAAACGCTGATTTGATTTATATTTTTAAAGCGATAGAACAGATATTGGTAGTGTCCACCACAAAATTCCAGGTCCTAATAACCAAATCCACAGTCCCCCCTTCTACTGTATCTGAGGAAGTAATCCCTTTTGTAAATAAGATATTGGAACAAAAGAATGGGGAAAGAAATATAGGCTTTGCTTCTAATCCTGAGTTCCTTAGAGAGGGATATTGCTGGGAAGATTTTATTAATCCTGACAGGATTGTAATTGGAGTAGAGAGCGAGGCTTCGAAAAATATCTTGGAAGAATTGTATAAACCATTTAATGCTCCAATTCACTATGTGAATTACAACACCTCTGAATTTATCAAATATCTTTCTAATACGCTATTATCCACAATGATCAGTTATGCCAATGAAATGTCAATGGTTGCAGGGAGTATTGGGGAAATAGACATAAAAAAAGCCTTTAGAGTATTGCACGAAGATAAAAGATGGTACGGAAATCCTGCTGGGATGAAAAATTATGTATATCCAGGATGTGGATATGGAGGCTATTGCTTACCAAAAGACACTGCTGCGTTGATAAAAATATCCGAGAAAAATGGATTTTCGCCTCCAATTTTGAAATCAAATTTAGAGGTAAATAAATCTATTAAAAGATATTTAGTAGATAAGGTGGTCAAGGAACATAGGTCAGACGTAAAAATAGGGATTCTAGGACTGTCGTTTAAACCAGACTCTGATGATGTAAGACTAGCCCCACCTAAGGAGATCATAGAAGACCTGATTTCCAGAGGTTTCAAAAATATAGTTGCCTACGATCCTGTAGCTGTTAAGGAATTCAAAAAGTACAATGGAGATCTTAAAATCCAATATGAGGAGACTTTAAAAAGCTTAGTGGAATCATCAGAAGTATTGCTTTTGCTTACTGGTTGGAAAGAATTTAAAGAAAACGAACAATTATTTTCAAATAAGGCCCTTTACGATTTTAGATATTTTCTATAATGGAACTGCAAGAAACTAATTTGGAGGGGTGCATTATTCTCCATCCTAAAACATTCAGAGATAAAAGAGGAAGCCTTACAAAAATCTATCATCAAGATACATTTAAAGATCTTGGATTAGATCTGAGTTTTAAGGAAGAATATTTTTCTGTTTCAACTAAGGGTGTTCTTCGCGGACTACATTTCCAAACCCCACCTATGCAGCATTCCAAATGTGTTACTTGTGTTGCGGGTAGTATTTATGATGTGGTAGTTGATCTCAGAAAGAAATCTCCCACTTATGGTGAATATTTTAGTTTGATTTTGGATTCAAAAGAGCCTAAGATGCTGCTTGTCCCTGAGGGCTTTGCTCATGGCTTTGTTGCCCTCGAAGATAATTCTGTCTTCCTCAATAGATCTACTACTGTTTATTCTCCTGAATACGATGCTGGCATAAGGTGGGATTCTTGTGGTATTCAATGGCCTGATATGGATCTGATAATTTCGGATAAAGACAGCTTAATGCCTAGTTTTGAGAATTATGACTCTCCATTTTAAGCTAAATACTAAAATTACATTAGGATGCATAGATAGCTTTTTTGCTAATTAATCAACTTTAAAAAAGACATCAAAAAACTATGATAATAATAGATACAGCACTAAAGAAAAGACAAAGCTTGAATAATCCCATTAGGGTAGGAATGATAGGAGCTGGGGAAATGGCCAAAGGTATGATCAATCAGATAGAAAAGTATACCCCGGGGATGGTTGTTTCAGCTACATATAACAGGACTCCCGAAAGGGCTAAAAAAGTTTATGACGCACTAGGTCTCACAAATTATCTTATTACAGATGACATTATAAAAGCCAATCAGGCAATTGCAGATGGCAAAAGTGTGATAACAGGGGATGTGCAGACATTTTTGAATCTCGACAAAGTAGAGGTTGTTGTGGAGTCTACTGGTGCAATTGATTTTGGTGCCAAAATAATTTTAGAGGCGTTTGCACATGGAAAACATGTGTTATCCTTCAATGCAGAATTGGATTCTACCTTAGGTCCAATCCTCTTGAAGAAAGCGAAGGAATCAAATGTCAAATATGCCCTGGGAGATGGAGATCAGCCAGGTGTTACTATGAACCTTTACCGTTATGTAAAAGGAATGGGGTTTGATCCGCTAATTTGTGGAAATGTGAAGGGTATGTTGGATTATTACCGAACACCCGCTACCCAAAAAGGTTTCGCAGAATCTTGGGGGATGGCCCCTGAAATGGCTACCAATTTTGCGGATGGGACAAAAGTCGCTTTTGAACAATCCTGCATAGCAAATGCAACAGGAATGCGTGTTGCTAAAAGAGGAATGTTAGCATATGAGTCTAACGACCATATTGACAACCTCACACACCTCTATGATTTTGATCAACTCAAAGCATGGGGTGGAATCGTAGAATTTATTATTGGGGCAAAACCCTCACCTGGAGTTTTTGTATATGCTACCACAGAGGATCCATATTCCATTAAATATTTAGATTATGGAAAGTTGGGAAAAGGACCATTATATAGCTTTTATGTACCATATCATTTGCTGTTTTTTGATATTGCAAGCTCTATATCCAGATTAATAGATTTTGATGATCCTGTGATCATTCCTCTAGACAAACCATATGTCGACGTTGTCGCTACAGCAAAAACAGACCTTAACCCAGGAGATACAATCGACGGGATAGGAGGATTTAAAACCTATGGGCTTTGTGATAATCACAATGAAGTCCGATCTGCAAACCTTCTTTATATGGGACTTGCAGAAGGCTGCGTTGTGACTAAGCCGGTTAAGAAAGATAGTGTTTTGACTTATGATGATGTGGTTGTTCCTAAAGGAAGGCTCATTGATAGATTGATGGTAGAACAGGTTTCACTTTAATTTATAATTGAAAGATACAATGTCAAAAAGAACTTCTTTTCAGAATGTGATTCCTTTTATTAGAATAGTATTTGCCGCAGGACTTCTTCAATTTATTTCTTGTTCTTCGAACTTTGGTGGTGAAAAGAATCTAATAATTCATTCTGATGATTTTGGATTATCGAGATCACACAATCTTGCTACAATTAATGCAATGAGGGAAGGAGTTGTTACTTCTGCAAGTTTAATGGTTCCATGTTCTTGGAGGGATGATGCATTGAACCTATGGAAAGAAAATGATGATTTGGATTTTGGAATTCACTTGACATTTACAAGTGAGTGGACCAATTATAGATGGGGAGGAGTTTCTCCAGACTCATTAATTAGCAGTTTATTAGATAAGGATGGATTTATGTATCCAACCTGTGGTGAATTTTTAGAAAATGCAGATATTGATGAAATTGAAATTGAAATTAGAGCACAAATTGAATATGTTTTGGAAAAAGGACTGAGACCTTCACATCTTGATGCTCATATGAGCTGTTTGTATAGAGGATCTCCTGAATTAATTGTCTTATACTTGAGCTTAGCTGAGGAATATGGGATAACAGGTATGCTAACAAAACAATACTTTAAAAAGATTGATTCTAAAAAATACCTTTCTGGATTAAATATATCTAAGATTGGTCTTGTTGATAACCTTCTTATAGCGGATGAGAATTTGTATGATAAGGTCGGAATGTATGAAATGTACGATAAATACCTTCAAAAAGTTAAACCAGGACTCAATGTACTTTTAATTCATACAGCATATGATAATGAAGAAATGAAAGCAATGACAGAAGGTTTCGAGTATTGGGCTTCCCGATGGAGGGAGGAGGACTTAAAGTATTTCACTCAAGAATCAACAAAACAAAAAATAAATGACCTTAATATAAAATTAGTGGATTGGAATGGAATTGTTTATTAAACTGTGTTTAAGGTTTATTTTATTTTTAGCCTGATTAAATACTTGGCTTTTTCTTGCTCATCTTGTTTAAAGTTAACAGACAGACGTAAATGAACAGTTTATAATTAGTCTTCCATGGTTTTTACCAGATCTTCCATGGTGCATCCCCACTTTGCCATAGATCTTCGAGATAGTTTTTATCTCTTAAGGTATCCATTGGTTGCCAGAATCCAGTGTGTTTGAATGCACTGAGATTCCCTTTATTTGCAACTTCTTCCAATGGTTCTTTTTCCCATACTGTTTCATCACCATTAATAAGGTTTAGTGCTTCGGGTTCAACTACAAAAAAACCACCGTTTATCCATGCATTATCATTACCGTCACCAAATGGTTTTTCTCTAAACTGAGTAATTTTGTGTTGATCATTTTTTAATGAAAAAGCTCCAAATCTACCTGGTTGTCGAACCGCTGTCAAGGTTACAGTTGATTGATTTTGAAAATGAAAATCTATTAGTTTTTTGATATTTACGTCAGACACACCGTCTCCGTATGTCAGGCAAAAAGTTTCATTTTTGATAAACTGAGATACTCTTTTTATTCTACCACCTGTCATTACATTTTCTCCTGTATCTACCAGAGTAACTTTCCAAGGTTCAGATTTTTTACAATGTACTTGAATTTCATTTTTTTCCAGGTCAAATGTCATATCTGACATGTAAAGAAAATAGTTTGAAAAATATTCTTTAATCATGTAGCCTTTATATCCACAACAAATTATGAACTCATTTATGCCGTATTTGGAATATATTTTCATGATATGCCACAAAATTGGCTTCCCTCCAATTTCAACCATAGGCTTGGGACGTATTCCACTTTCTTCACTGATTCTGGTTCCAAATCCACCAGCTAAAATAACAGCCTTCATACTTATTACATTAAAATTTAAGTTTAAAGAATTAATTTATATTAAATATTGTATTTTTTATTAAATTAAATGCTGTTTGCCCCTTTTCCAAATAAATAGAAGAATTTTTTTGACTGTTTTCAATATTATTTATGAGATCCTTAACTTCTTCAAAGCTAATCTTTTCTTGGTGTCGCATTAACCCATTTTCGATTAGAGTTTTGTCAACATTGAGGAGCTCTCCTTGATAAACAGAAATAGTCGGAACGCCCATAATTGCCATTTCTCTTGTCATCGATCCACCGGCGCCGATGAAAAGTAAGCAATTTTGAGCTATTTTTTCAAAATTAAAGGCTTTTTCAGGGACAGAGACTCCTTGGAACTTTTCACTTTGATAGTGTTTTCTTTGATCTGCATCCCTCACCAGTACGAAGACTTTGTAATCTTTTTTAAGACTATTAATTACCTCATCTAAAAAGTTTTTTTCTCCGGAATAATACTGCGCAGTGTTTGGTTCCGGCCTTACATAGATATGATCCTGAGTGGAATTTATTCTTAACGCTTGTATTTTTATTCCCTTTTCCCATAAATAAATTCCTTCTTTTACACCGGGGTATTGACTGATTTTCTTTTTACTAGCACCTTGTGCATATGCAGTTTTAAGAGAAAAGTTTTCTGGTAAAAGTATCTTATTTGCAAATAGAAAGCTGGGGATATTCCCCAATGCGTGTTCATTGTCATTTGTGTAAATAGATTTAATGCCAAGTGATCTGGCGGTAATCGGCAAATAAAAAGAACTTTGACCAATTGCGACATCTACATTTTTGTCTTTTAAAAACTTTCGCAGGTTTATTATCCGAGTAGGAAATCCAAAAACTTTAGTTAAAAAGCTTTTGTGGACTTTTTCTCCAATTATAGTGAAAGGCCATCCTTTAGTTTTTAATAGTGGTACAGTGTTGGATGAATCTCTGCATGTCAATACAAAATGATGCCCTCTTTTTTCTAAGTCTTTAATGAAAGGTTCAAAAAAATTGACTTGAGGAGTATTTATAAAGTCTATCCAAATTACCATAAATCAGCTCTTTTGATAATAACTTTTTCCATAAGCTTCTCCGTAACCATAGGTCATTTCTAATTTAGCTCCATTGAGGACTATCATAGGGTTTTTAAACCGTTTTGTCTTACGGATATCTTCAATGGTATTAAGCTGCGCTTTGGTAGAAAAATTATACCTAACCATATAGATTGTAACATCTGCAAAATCAGATAAAGTAAAAGCATCTGAAACCAAACCGACTGGTGCTGAATCTATAATGACATGGTCGAAATTATTTTTTAATTCACTTAATAGTTTAATTATTCTTTCCCCCAACATAAGTTCAGCTGGGTTTTCAGGAATCTCACCACAACTTATGATAGAAACATTTTCCTGACCTTCCCAGTGAGTAATTATATCTTTTGTATTAATCGAACTATCCGGATCTAAATATTCAGAAAGACCTTTTGATTTTGGGAGTTCAAGAGCATTCATAAGAGCAGGTTTTCTTAAGTCGAACTCCAAAACAACCACTTTTTTTCCTGCCAAGCCAAGGCTGATTGCTAAATTTATGCTAAAAAATGTTTTCCCCTCCCCACTCATTCCAGAGGTAACCAGAATAACTTTTTTTTCCTTATTGTTTGTGGCAAATGCTAAACTGGTTCGGATAAATCGGATTTGTTCAGCAATCATTGTCCTTTTACTTTTAGAAATGGCAATGACCCCTTTTTTTACCTTCCTGGATAATTCTCCAAGGATAGGTACCTTTGTACTTTTTTCAACGTCAGACTTAAACTGTACTTTTTCATCCCACCTGTCTTTGAAATAAATTAGTCCAAATGGAAGCCCAAATCCAAAGATTAAACTTAATCCAAAAATGATTTTCTTATTAGGTTTTACAGGATATTCTGAAGATGATGGAGGATCAATTACCTTAGAGTTTCCCGATGATGCTGCAGCTAAAGTGATTGCTGCTTCTTCTCTTTTTTGCACTAGAAGCAAATAATGCTCTTGTTTAATCCCTTGCTTTCGGTTTATGTCCAGTAATTCCCTCTCCATGGTAGGGACTCTAGATGCCCTACTTTGAAATTGATTAGAACTAGTTTCAAGACTTCTTTTTGATATGATTAAACTGTTTTTTATCTGCTTTATACTTTCTATAATACTTCTTCTTAAACTTGTAAGTTGTTCACTAATGTTTATAACTATAGGGTTTGTAGGTTGTGTAGTCCTTAGCATCCGTTCACGATCCTGTTGAAGCTTATTGTAATTTTGAATAAGCTCATTAAGTGTTGGTTCGGGAGCTGAAAGTGTTCCTGGTATAGTTTCAAATTCATTACCAGATTCACTCATGTAAGCCTCAATAGATTCAAGTACATCAATTTGTACTGTTATTTCTGCAACCTGTTGTCTATTGGCTGTAGTACTATTTAAAAACAATTGGGCTTCAGCGCTAACATCTGTAATTGAATTCCTGAGCTTATATTGTTCTGCTTCATTTTCTATTCTTAAAAGTTCCTCAGTTAAGTCAACCAGTTGTTCATCAATAAAAGCTATCGTATTTTTAGCCAAAGAATTTTTTTCTTCTTCAGCTTCTCTGTTGTAAATCTCCAAAATTTTATTCAATAAGTCTTTTCCTTTCAAAGGATGCTCTGCATAAATTGTTAGCGAAATTACACTGGCCAACTTATTTACTATTTCTACATCGAAACTTTCTGAAATATCTCTGCTAAGCTTATCTCCATGAAAAATCATTTTCAATGGAGAATTTAGATAATCATTAAAATTCCCAAAAAAATCTTTATTTTTTTGGATTGAAAATGTACCATAACTATTTTTTACATCTTGGCCAAACTTATATTTTTTTTCCTCTTTTTTATCTTCTTTTAAAATGAATTCTTCATTGGAAACGGGTATAATCAAGACTTCAAGTTCTCTCAGATTGAAATATTCATTTTTTTCTTTTATCAAAAGATCTATGGGAACCTCATTCTTATAAATTTCTCTCCATCTTAGAAAGCCATTATTCTGAAAAAATGAGATCGAGAAATTCAATTCTTCAATCGCTTTGGAAATTAAATATTCTGATCTAAAAACTTCAGCCTCGTTTTCAACAGAAGATGATCCAGAATATCCCTGAGATTCACTCAAAAGAGAGTTCGAGGCGAACTCTGTCCCTTTATTTTCATCTCTTAAAAGAATAGTACTATTTATTTGATATAGTGATGTAGCGAAATAGGCATATAAAACTGTAGAAAGACCAAATATTAAGATGCTTACAAAAAACCAATGCCACTTAGATAAGTACTTATGAAACATCAATTTATAACTAATGCCATAATTGTCTTTTTCTTTTTCTTCTTCTTCGATTTCTTTAATTATATCACTGATCTTCATAAATTTATAATTCTACCTCGTGAATATATCTCTAAAATTCAAAAACAGAATAACTGCTAAAGTTAAACCACTACTTATTAATGCAAATGTTCTAGGATTATTATCTGCTTGAATTGCTTTTGTTTTATATGGTTCTACATAAATGATATCATTTTGCTGTAAATAAAAAAACTCAGAATTAAGAACGTCTTTATTGTTAAGATTTAGTCTATTAGCAGTTCTGACCCCATCCTTTTCCCTGATAATAAGTACATTTTCACGCTTTCCATAAGCAGTCATATCTCCGGCTAAACCCAATGCCTCAAGAACTGTGATTTTTTCAGTAGGAATTACAAATGAGTTTGGTTGTTGCACTTCACCTATAACGGTAACTTTAAAATTCATGAATCTGATATTGATTATTGGGTCTTTTACATATTCATCTAACAGATCAACCATTCTCTTTACTGCTTCTTGCTTTGTGTACCCTTCAAGTTTTATTTGCCCAATTACTGGGTAGTTGATATACCCGTCTTTATCGACAAGGTAATTTTCGTTTATTGGAGCTGAAATAGTTGTATTATTACCTTCCGCAGGGATAATGACACCTGCATTAAATAGCATGTTTGATTCTGGATTAAGGCTAGTCACAGTTATACTTAATAAATCATCAGCCTGAATTCGTGGTTCTGATTTGGAAGTTATTGGAAAAGAAGCTCCAGCTTCAGGGTCAAGGTCGCTAAAATAAACCAGGTTTCGTTTTGAACAGGAGAAACTAGTTACAAAAATTATGATTAATAATATGTTTTTTAATGGATGATTCATATAATTTTGATGACATGTAGTTGAGTTGTGAATATTATTGAATCAGTTGATTCAATGATATTTAATACGCTATATTTTTTGACAATATGTGAAAAAATAAAATGTAAATTTATTAATCCTCTATTAAAAACAATTAAAAAATAATTTGAAGTAAAGGTTGCCCTTCTATTGATAAATAGAGGGCAATCTTAAAATTGAACAAGTCGATCAAGCTATTGCTAACTGCTCTTCTTTTTTGAAGTCATGGTACTTTATCGTCTGAACAGTATTCTCAATGTTTTGCCTAGAAGAAGCACCGAACAAAATGGATTCAACATTTGGTAAATTGCTTACATACTCTAATGCTTCAGGAGCTGGAATAGCACCACCACCTAGTACCTGCATTGCAATCAACCTACATCTACCTTCACTGATGGTTTTTTCGTATAGCTCTTTTCCTCCTGACATTCTGAAATTAGCTTTGTTGATAGAAGCACAGATTATAGGATTCTTGATTCCACCTTTTTCTAATTCGTTTAACAATTTAGGAAGGTTCATTGTGATAAAACCAGCCTCTGCATTGTATTTTTTTTCAATATATTTTGCAAATGCCACGAGAAAATCTGTCATTCCAAGACCTAACAGTAAATCTGTAATAACGTTTTGAAGAAAAATTACAGGGGTATTGATACCGTTAAACATTTTCATCTCGGCATCTATTAATAACTCCATTATGGATAAATAATCCTTTGATAGATACGCCATTCCACCTTTAAACATTGATCCTAGAAAGTTTCCTGGAACGTATTGTTTAAGGGTACCTGCTATACCCAGGTCTGTTACAGCATTAGCATATTTATGGGCGTAAGGCATACAGGGATAAATTTTAAAGTCATGATACTTTTCAGGATTATTCCTGATAATATTACAAATGTTAGCAATTCTATCATGTGTAGTACACATGAAAGTATTAACACCTGCCTCCCTTGCAATATCCAAAGTTTTGATGATAGCAGCATCATCCTTGAACTTGATAGATTGCGCTCTAGATTTTTCGTCAGAAATATGATTTACTGCAAAAAACTGGTTGTCTCCGAAAATAATTCTTTCCATGGTTTTATTTTAAGCTAGTGATTGTTCTTTTATTAAATGAATTGATTGGTCCGTTTTCCAGGCGCTTTCAAACGTGTTGATGGTGTTGTTTACCTGTCCTTGTACTGATTTAATGAAGTGGTCAATTTGACTTGAGTATTCTTCGCCACGTAGATAAAAATTTACTTCATCAGCTAATTCAGTTACATACTTTACATTCCAACCTTTTGAATACCCTTCTGGATAATTCTTTGTTCTAAAGTAAACTTTGAGCTCGTTTGCATCTGAAACAATTTTTCCTTCTGTACCAATAATGGTCACCGAAGTTGACATTTTTCTATATGTTTCATCACTCCAATTGACTGAAATTACTCCCGATACACCCGATTCAATACTTACTAAAGCATAAACTGAGTCATCAACACTTTTGGAATAAATAGATTTAAGGATTGAACCTTTGCAATTATTTATAGGAGCAACAATATCGTTGATAAGATCAATTACATGGGAAGCATAGTCCATCAGGCATCCTCCGCCCTCATTTGGATCTGATCTCCAAGTATCGCTTTTCTTTTTAATAACCACAGGGCCGTATGCTTCTCCTAAAAAATGTGTGATTTCTCCTAAAAACCCTCCTTTAACTAACTTTTTGACCTCTTTGAAAGTGCCGACAAATTTATTATGGTATCCAACCTGATTGACAACGCCTTTTTGACGGGCCAATTCTGTTAATTCTTGACTTTCAGTTGGATTGAGGCAAAAAGGCTTTTCTGTAAAAACGTGTATGTTTCTATTTAAAAGCTCTTTTACCATTTTAAAATGAAATTTTGTCGGAACAGCAACGATGACTGCATCCGGCTTTGTTTCATCTACCATTTTGATGTAATCTGTGTAGCAATTGTAACCGCTATAATTTTTCAAGACATCAATTACCATCTTGGAAGTGTCACAAACTCCTGCAATTTCTACACTGGGATGGGCTCCCAAAATTGATAAATGAGAGATTCCCATCTTACCTGCTCCTATTAAAGCAACCTTAACCATTCTTTATTAGTATTAATGTGTTTTCAAACTGAATAGATTCATATCTAATATCTGGTTCAAAGTACTTTAATAATTATTTAAAAAACAACTTTATGTATGTAAAATGATTTTTATTTTTGAAAAAATATTTTCTAGATCAAGAATAATTATTTCAAACTTTCCAAATAAACCCCTTAATTCACGATGATTCAATTGCAAAATAAAGACAGGATTTTTTTGACATATTATTATATGTATGTTTTTAAAACTAAATAAAAGTAATACATAATACTAAATGTGCATTTAAAATTTAATTTTTGTTTCTTTGAATTAGGATTTATTTTTTCTTAGATAAGTAATATATTGATAATTAACGTCTTATTGTCGTATCCTAAGGTTATAAAATTACTATTCACACTAATAAAACGTATTTCAAATAAAAAAAAATGTAATTTGTTTATTATTTCAATTTTTTAATTATAAATTTATGACATGAAAAATCAGTAGAAATGCTGATGTCATCATGACAGTATGTAAAATCTTTTAGATTAATTATAAAGTTATGGCTAGTACAATTTCAAAACTCCACAATATCAGCTCTTTTGCGATTGATTCGGATTTTATACTCAATAGGTATTCAGTCAATCTTTTAGACTCTTCAATGACGCTTACCAAAAGGGTGTTTGATGTTATTTCTGCAAGTTTGTTTCTATTACTCATTGCAAGTTGGTTGTTTCCAATAATTGCGATAATGATTAGAATAGAATCCAAAGGGCCTATTTTCTACAAGCAATTGAGGCATGGACAAAATAACATTCCTTTTTATTGTTTGAAATTCAGGAGTATGAAATACAACCCTGCCGGTCATTTTAAGCAGGCATGCAAAGGGGATCCCAGAATAACAAAAGTTGGTAAGTTCCTTCGCAAAACCAGCTTGGACGAACTTCCTCAGTTAATAAATGTGGTGTTGGGAGAAATGACTATAGTGGGACCAAGACCTCATGCAGTGGTGATGAATAAAGAGTTTTCTGAAAAAATTGAAAACTTTATGTATCGTCACATGGTGAAGCCTGGGATTACAGGCCTTGCCCAAGCAAAAGGTTTCAGAGGAGAAATAAATGACAAGTTTGATATGAATGCCAGACTGAGGTATGATTTATTTTACATAAAAAACTGGAGTCTGGCTTTTGACTTCAAAATCATCTTTTTGACAATCTACAGCATAATTTTTGAAAACGATAATGCGTATTAAAATTGAGTTGAGATTATTAAAACCCCAAGAAGATTTTTTCTTGGGGTTTTCTTTTTTATCCCCACATCCTAAAACCTCCCGCGTAAGCCAGCTGATTGGTTCCTAGCCTACAGCCTTCAGGGACCTCTGTTAATAATTTGGATTTTCCTCCGCCTAAGACAATGTCATCTGGTAAGAATGCTGCCTTGAACCTTTCCACAACTGTAAATACATGTTCCTGCCATTTTTCCTGGCCTCTGCTTTCATAACCTCGAAAACCTAAATAATCCTCAAAAGTGCCTTTTCGGTAAGAAAGATGTGCCAGTTCCATCGGCAAGACCTTGCCATCAGTGACAATGGCTGAACCAAGCCCAGTGCCCAATCCCAAAAATAATAATACTCCACCTTCATATGAACCAAGAGCTTGCATGGCTGCATCATTCATCAATTTGATCGGCTTCCCAAAGGCCTTCTCAAAATCAAAGCCTATCCAACCATCACCCAAGTTTTTTGGCTCTGTGATGATCTTTCCTTGTTTGATGATACCTGGAAAACCGATAGAAATCACATCATAATCCCAATCGGCTGTCATTTCTTTTACTCCTGATACCAACTTATCCGGCGTCATTTCTTGTCCTGATGGAAATTTTCTTCGGTCTATAGGACCTTCTACTTTGGCTTTGATATTTGTACCCCCGATGTCTATTGTTAATATTTTCAAAATCTTAATGCTTTGGGTTTGTTATAGAATTATACTTTAAAGAAAACATAAATAGTTTGTTTGTTAAAAGTAGATTGAAAAAAATAATCATGATAGCTCATTTAATTTTTCTTATTGAAGATTAATCGTACTCTTCAACTGTTTCCACAAACTTCCTTTCCCTTCTTGGACCCGCATCCCATCCTCGTTTTCTTCCAAATTTGTAAACGGTGACTGTCCTGCCAGTTTCAGGATTGAAATGCTTGGCTGCACTCACATGCGTGTAAACATAGTTCATGATATTTCTACATTGGCCTGGGCTATTTAAAAAGACGGTAAGAGAACTTTCCGTTGTAAAACTACCCGACACTATTCAAGAAAAATAATATGGTTTAAGATAAAATTGCTTACTCTATTTATTGGGTTATCTCTTTTAAATAAAAGTGCTTAACCAAGTATTTATATTCATTTTGACTCTAAATTAATAAGCTGATATTAAATAATACAAGGGCATCCCGATAGTAATATTTACCGGGAAGGTGACAGCAAGAGCCATAGGAAGGAATAAGCCTGGGTTGGCCTGAGGAACCGTCATTTTCATTGCAGCAGGAACTGCGATATAGGATGCGCTGGCTGCTAAAATTGCTAACATAAACCTATTGGAAATATCTTCTGTGACCATAGCGCTCATAAATGCCACTATACAGCCATTGAATAGAGGTATTAGGATAGCAAAGATGGTAGGGAACCAGCCATACGAGAAAAAGGAGCCTAATTTTTTACCACTTACTATTCCCATATCTAAGAGGAAAATAGCTAAAAAGCCTTTAAATATATCATTGGTAAAAGGCTTGATTCCTTCTGCCTGGGCATCAGAGGCTAAAAACCCGATCAGCAAACTACCTAAAATCAACATTACGCTGCCATTGGTAAAGGAGTGTTTTACAACTGTTCTTTTTTTAACTTTTTCCGCACTTATTCCAATTTTGTCAAATGATGAGATGAGCAATAGGCCTACAACTATAGCCGGGGCCTCCATTAAAGCCATGATAGCAACCATATGCCCGTGAAGGACCAGGTCTTGCATCTCCAAGTAAGTGACAGCAGTGACAAAAGTAACCGCGCTTATGGATCCATATGCAGCTGCAACCGCTCCTGCATCGTAAATACTCAACTTTCTTTTTAGAATAAAAAATGTATAAACAGGAATAGCAATAGCTATTCCCAGCCCAAAAAGAATTGTCCAAGCAATCTCCATATTCATGGTTTCATGGGCTAGTTCTTGTCCTCCTTTGAAGCCGATTGAGAAAAGTAAATAAAGAGAAATGAACTTGGAAGAATTAGAGGGTATTTCCAGATCACTTTTGCAAAGAACAGCGATCAAACCCAAAACAAAGAATAAAAGAGCCGGGTTGGTCAGATTTTCTATTAGAAGATTGAAATTCATAGAATGCAGTCTTTTTAATAGTTTGATATTAGTTCAAATGACATTTGGTTCGGATCCTTATTGGATAGGGGTAATCTCAATATTGGCATGCAGCCTATACTTAGTGTCTGAGGCTTCTTTTTGGTCAAAAAGCTTCACTATAGTATCCAAATCACTTTTCAAAGAAATGATTCGGTTTTCAGATACTTCATCTGCAAGTCCAAATCTGATTTTGGAACTGAAATTTCTGCGGACATGAAAGTTGATTTTGTCATTGATCAACTGAATGATAATTTCTTTTGCGTCCTTTTGGTTGAATTCTCCGTCTATTAATCTTAATTCCATTTTACTTCGCTTTAGAATGTTTGTTATAGGTAATTGAATGAATGTTTTCGAACATCCATCCCTTTCAGCGGGCAAAAGTGAAGTATAATTCTTATTAATTTTTATTTAACTTTATTATTGAGATCATAAATTTATATTATGAATTACACACTTCATCAATTACAGGTTTTTCAAAAAATCGTAGAAACGGGTTCCATTACTAAGGCTGCGGAAGAGTTACATCTTACCCAACCAGCAGTCTCCATTCAGCTTAGAAACTTTCAGGATCAGTTTGATATTCCCCTTACTGAGGTATTGGGGAGGAAAATTCATGTGACCGAATTTGGTTACGAAATAGCTGAGCTTGCAGAAAATATTCTTACCCAAGTTCAGGCAATAAATGGGAAAACTATGGCTTTTAAAGGACAGCTCACAGGAAGGTTGAAAATTGCGGTGGTCTCAACGGGAAAATATGTGATGCCATACTTTCTGACAGATTTTTTAAAAAAACACCCAAGTGTTGAATTGAAAATGGATGTGACCAATAAGAATAAAGTGTTGGAGACATTGGAACAAAATGAAATTGATTTGGCCTTGGTATCAATTTTACCCCCGGGGATCAATTTGGAATACCAGGACTTGCTTGATAACAATCTTTATTTAGTTGGAAGCTCTGCCATGGAGGTGAACAGTCATGTAAAGCATGAAGAAATCTTCAAAGAGTTTCCATTGATTTTTAGGGAAAGCGGATCAGGGACACGCAAGACTATGGAAAAATTCATAGAAGGAAATAAAATCTCCATTCAGAAAAAAATGGAGCTCACCTCAAATGAAGCAGTCAAGCAAGCAGTTCTTGCAGGACTCGGCTTTTCTATCATGCCATTAATTGGGATTAAAAACGAACTTCAGACCAAGCAGCTTAAAATCATTCCTGTTAAAGGCTTGCCTATCACCACAAAATGGAGATTGGTTTGGTTAAAAGGCAAAAAGCATATGCCACTTCCTCTGGCATATCTTGAGTTTTTAAAAGAAAATAAAGAGGACATTGTTAAAAAATTCTTCAGTGATATGGGGGGGAAAGAGGATTGATCTAAAGATCCAAATAGGGTAGGAGGGTTTGAGCTATTGGGCTGGATTTATTTTTGCCTACTTTCCGATACAAAACTTCGAAAAAATATTCGCCAACAAGTCATCAGTCGTAATATCACCTGTAATTTCGCCTAAATAGTGCAAAGACCTGCGGATGTCCATGGCCAGAAAGTCATTGGTGATTTCATTGTCCAATCCTTCAAGTACGTCCAGCAAAGACTGTCTAGTTTTGACTAAAGAATCGTAATGACGGATATTGGTGACGATGGTATTTCCGGTTCTGAATTTGTCCAGGTTGACCAATTCCAGGATTCGGTTTCTTAGATCTTCAAGGTTTTCTTTATTCCCTGCAGAAATGAAGATTGTATCTGGATGCTTGGATTTTAGTTCATCTACAAAGCCTAAATCCGCCTTATCTATCTTATTGGCTACTTTCAAAAATGGCACACCCAGATTTTCCAGCTTGTTGATGTCCCGGCTGATTTCTATCATATCTGTATCGCCTAGGTCAAAAAGGTAAAGGATCAATGAAGCTGTCTTCATTTTTTCCTGAGTACGGCTGACTCCAATGGCTTCAATGGTATCAGTAGTCTCCCTAAGTCCGGCTGTATCAATGAATCTGAATATCACCCCACCTATATTGATTTCATCCTCAATAAAATCCCTTGTAGTACCTGCTATATCAGAAACGATTGCTTTTTCTTCATTCAACAATGCATTGAGCAGGGTAGACTTGCCGGCATTGGGCTTTCCGGCGATAACGGTGGGAACTCCATTTTTGATGACATTCCCAAGGTCAAAACTTCCGATCAACTGCTCTATTACCCGCATAAGTTTTTCCACCAAAACACGTAAATCATCCCTGCTGGCAAACTCGACATCTTCCTCTGTAAAATCCAGTTCCAATTCAATCATGGAAGCAAAATGGATCAATTCTGCTCTCAATTTTGAAATTTCTCCACTAAAACCACCTCTCATTTGATTCAAAGCGGCCTGATGGGAAGCTTCTGAGTCGGAATGGATCAGGTCCGCCACAGCTTCAGCTTGAGCTAGATCAAACTGCCCATTCAAAAATGCTCTTTGGGTAAACTCCCCTGGCTTGGCAGGTCTGGCGCCTTTGCGAATAAAAAGCTTAATTACCTGATTGACTATGTAGGAAGATCCGTGTGTAGAAATTTCAACTACATTTTCTTTGGTAAAAGATTTTGGAGCTATAAAAAGTGAAACAAGAACCTCATCTATGATTTTATCCCCATCTCTTATGGTTCCAAAATGTATGGTATGGGAATCCTGCTTTTCCAAATCCTTACCCTTGAATACTTCATTAGTAAGGCTGATCGCATTATTTCCGGATAAGCGGATCACTGCAATAGCACCTACCCCCTGAGGAGTTGCCAATGCGATGATTGTATCCTGTTTTTCATGAATAGAAAAGCTCATCTTATTTTTTCCCGAATTTATCCATCAAGTTGTCCAAACCTTTCAAAAATGGATCAGCTTGTCTATATCCGGGCATTTGGGTAATGTTTTCCATTGCGGCATCCATGATGACAAAATTAGGGTAAGAGCTGACACGCATAGCTTTTGCCATAGTAGATTCTGTATACTCTTTGCCCTTGAATTCAAAAGTTCTTTGGGTATCTTCTGCATTCATTTTGACTGCATAAAAATTGCTGTTGATATAATCTATGACCTTTGGATCGGTGAAAGTCTCTTTATCCATTTTCTTACACCAGCCACACCAATCTGTGTAAACATCAACCAGAATCATTTTTGGGTTGGATTTGGTCATTGAAGCAGCTTCCTCAAAAGTCAGCCAGTTGATTTTATCCTGAGCCAAGGAAAGATCAATATTGATAAGTGTTACCAGTGCGAGAAGAAGAATTTTTTTCATATCACGGAAATGTCATTTCCCAAATTTAACGACTCCAGGCCAAATACAGTTCATTTGACAAAGGATATTGATGATTGGTTAAAATTTCACCCCAAATCCTATCTGTGCACTATGGATTAAACCATTGTCCAAAAATCCCTCAGAGACATAGCCGACCTCATACTCCATAGTAACAAAAGCAAAGTAAGAAATGGCTAACTCTATTCCTCCTGCCATGCCACCGTAAAAGCCAAAGCCATTTTCCTTCCTGACAGATGATGGTCCGGTAACATTTGACATGGAATAGTGAAGGCCTAATGCTCCCTTAAGGTATGCTTTAGAATCTTCTTCACTAAACATCAACTTTGGAGTATAAGTAAATGGAATGTGGGTGATTTCCTGTAAAAAATCGGTTTCGTTACGTCTGAAATCTGCTTCAGTATTGATGTAGGATAGTGTAAATCCATGAGATACCATTGACCGGTAGGGGTGGACTTCGTAAGCACCATTTACTCTGTATCCTGTTCCCTGTTCTTTTGATTGCTGACCTTTGCCAAATGCGTAGCCACCCCCGAGAGACATTTTTGTTTCCTGAGCCTGCAGACTCAGGCAGGTCAGGGAAACCAACAAAAACAAAATTATTTTTTTCATTTTTCTTATGTTCAATTCCGGTGAAAATACATGATTTCTCAATTGAATAAAACTGTAAGAAAAAGGATTTCAGGTTTTTGGTTTAAGTTCTAATTATCATGCAGTAAAGCGCATTTTTTTGATGTCGTAAATTCTTGAATCCAAAAAAAATCCCCAAATGAAAAACCAAAAACCATTTTTTTCTATCTGTAAATGAAATCATTTACCTATTTACTGATAAAGTAAACTTCAGCAATTTTCCCTTCAATTATTTTATAGATTGCTATGGCATGAAAAACTGGGTCTCCTTTTTTGCGTATCACCTCTTCCTGATCAATGACGGTATTGCCCAT
The DNA here is from genome assembly GCF_000295935.2 of Indibacter alkaliphilus LW1. Lineage (GTDB taxonomy): Bacteria > Bacteroidota > Bacteroidia > Cytophagales > Cyclobacteriaceae > Indibacter > Indibacter alkaliphilus. Next base: position 13,691 of record NZ_ALWO02000035.1, on the reverse strand, counting down.
GACCATTCTTTTGACAAGATTACAATGTAAGTCGGGGCTATTTGCAAACATATTTTGGTAACGTGACCTCATATTTTCTTTACCTTCATACTGAAACTCATTTGGGAAGTTAAATACCTTTACATTATCAGCGTAAGGTTTCAAAAATGCTTCAATATTGCGATTGTTATAAGCGTCCAGTTGCTCTTGGGCTAATTTTTCTGCTATCTCTTCTACATTGTTTTGAGCTTGCACTATTCCAATACAGAGAATGCCTATCAGGGTGATCAACAATCTTTTAGACACGTCTTCTGTCCTCCTGCCAGTTTTGAATTTCTTGTTTGATTTCCTTTGATCTCATTCCACCACTGATTGCTTTTTCAATCAAAACAACCAATTCATTGTCTGAAGCAAAGCGTAAGGCAATGATTTGAGAAAGTCTGAGCTTTTTTTCTTTTGGCAAAAATGACTCTCCTGTCAATTCGAAATAGCGTTGCCTCATTTCCAAACGGATAGTACGGTCTTGATTTTTGAGGGCATAAATTCTTGCCAATAAAGGGAGGATCAACAAAATTATAGCCCCTAAAAGTCCATGTAACTCTCCGGATAGTTGATCTGTTCCCCAAGATGTAAATACATTGGAAAGAGACCAGATAAAATAAATGATTGTAAGAGGGGTGATGATAAAATGATGTAAGGGGTAATAGCGGGTGTGATTTTTAAAGTTTTGCATGGGTGATAATTAAGGCCTTGAATTTAATTGGAAACTGACCAATTATCAAAAAGTTAATGCTTAAGTGTAAAAAACGATGTTATTTGGTGTTTATGAAATATTTATCGGTAATCGTTTTTCTTCTCTTGCCCTGTGTTCTTTTTGGGCAGGAAAAAGGAGATACTCAAATTTTGAAATGGCCTAATGGGAAAAAAGCGGCTGTTTCCCTGACATATGATGACGGCACTTTAAATCAATTTCATGTGGCATTGCCCATAATGGAATCTCTTGGAATGAAAGGGACTTTTTATATCAATACGGGAGAAATACCGTCTTCAAAGTATAGAGCAAAGTTTTTGGGCAGGCAACCTGAAGAAATCCTCAAAGAATCCCAATCTGTCCCAACTGATGAAAACAATCTATTTGAAAGGGCTTCATTGATCAGATTTTTGGATATGCCTGACGCTGTTTCATTTCACGATAGGACAGGGGCTGCTTTTGAGCAGGGTAGGAAAGCAACTGCATTTCAACTTATTGATGAAGGTTTGAGTCAAGCTGTAAATATGGGTGCCAAAAACCTGACTATCCCGAAGATTATAGATGGTCCAATGATTGATTGGGAGGAAATACGGGATTATGCTGCAAGAGGCCATGAGTTTGGTGTACATACCATCTCACACCCAAGGCTAGCTGTATTGGATGAAGCAAATTTACTTTTTGAACTTGAAAAGTGCAGAGATGAAATTGAAATGCAACTAGGCAGAGAATTTCTATTCTCGGCTGAATGTCCATTTGGCACCGAAGATGAACGGGTGATGGAATATGCTTTGGAAATGTTTCCAGCGACTAGGAACCGAATGCCTGAGGAATTTCTGGAGGAAATTAACCGTTCTGGAAAATTCGACCTGAGCAAGGACTACAATAAAGAGTATGTACAGTGGCAACGAGGGCCGTTATCAGGAACTTCACCTGAGTTGATGAGGTCTTGGGTAGATGATATTTTGACAAGAGATGATACCTGGTTGGTTTTAGTATTTCATGGGATAGAAGGCATTGGGTGGGAAGCTATTCCGGAAGCCGTTATCAAGTCTTATTTTGAATATATCGCAGAAAAAGAAGATATATGGGTTGGGACATTTGCTGAAGTCACCAAATATATGCGTCAAAGGATGCATACAAAAGTGGATTATAGCTTGGAAGAGAAAAAGTTGAAGATAAGCTTAAACTCTGCTCTTGATAAATTTTGGTATGATCAGGAACTTACTCTGATGACTTTGATTCCTTCAGATTGGAACAAAGTTGTGTTGAAATATGGGAGTACAGAAGAAGTTTTAAGTATTCACAAAAATGCAAATGGGAAATATGTGACTTACGGCATTCCTGCAGAAATTTCAAAGTTTAGCCTTGATAATAGGTAGCCTGTAATTTTTGGAATCCCTTAATAGATTCAATACCTTCGTGTTTTAACCAAAAAAATACAATGGATTTCAAAAAACTTGATGAGGACCTATCCTTAATAGTAGAAAAAAGGATTGAGTTGAGTAAAATGTCCTATGCAGATGAAGCCTATGATGATATAGAAGAAGAGCTTCATGATCTGGAAGATGATTTCAATGAGGAATATGGAGATGAGTTGGAAGCTGCATTGGAAAAAATATACGCCCAATTGAAATCGGACAATGAAGTACTTCTTCCTTCGGCCTATTTGGCAAATGCCTATCACCCGATGATGCCTGATGCAGCCGGGAAAGTGACTTACGAAGTCAAAGGAAGTGAAGGGGTTCCTTTAGAATCAGAGCAATTTGACAAAATGGACGTTAGGCTGGTTATAGTACCCAATCCAACCCGATTCGTTTTGAGAATCAACGGTAAAACAATGAAAGATCTTTGGGTTGCCAAATAAAGAATTTATTCACTTTTGGAATAGCAAAAAGACCAGTCAAAAAGTGCTGGTCTTTTGCTTTAAAATGATTTTTTCTGACCAATTAATTTCCGAATTTCTACTCAAAAGTGTGGATTCTAAAAACCCAGTTTCTTCCTGACTTTCGAGAGAATATCTTTGGCAATTTCCCGGGCTTTTGCTTCTCCTTCCTGAAGTCTTTTTTCCAGTTCTTCAGAATGATTCATATAGTGGTCAAAAAGTTGTCTTTCCTCCCCGTATTTTTCAAGAATCAATCCCATAAATTCTTTCTTTGCATGACCATAGCCAAAGTTTCCTTGGATATATTTTCCGCGCAATTGAGCAGTTTCTTCTTTGCTGGCTATCAAGGAATAGAGCTTATAAACATTGCAGGTGTCTGGATCTTTGGGTTCTTCAAGTGGAGTGCTGTCCGTGATAATGCTGTTGATATTCTTTTTTAGCTGTTTTTCAGGGAGAAAAATATCAATAAAATTATCATAAGACTTGCTCATTTTCTGTCCATCCGTTCCTGGGATGATCATGACTTCCTCAGAGATTCTCGCCTCCGGAATAGTCAGTATATCTTCTCCCATTTTATGATTAAAAGAGCTTGCTATATCCCGGGTCATTTCCAGGTGCTGAAGCTGGTCTTTGCCCACAGGTACAATATCCGCAGAGTAAAGAAGGATGTCTGAAGCCATCAGAACAGGGTATGTAAACAGTCCTGCATTGACATCTGCCAATCTGTTTGATTTATCTTTGAAACTATGCGCATTGGCCAACATGGGAAAAGGCGTGAAGCAGCTCAAATACCAGGTGAGTTCTGCTACTTCAGGAATCATAGATTGCCTGTAAAAAACCGTTTTTTCGATATCCAGTCCAAAGGCTAACCAGGCAGCAGCAACTGCCTTTGTATTTTCTCTCCGTAATTCCCCGTCTTTGATCGACGTTAGAGAATGCATATCCGCTATAAATATAAAGGACTCATTATTATCCTTTTTGGTCAATTCAATAGCGGGTACAATTGCCCCCAGAATATTCCCCAAATGTGGTCTGCCCGAACTCTGTATGCCAGTAAGTACTCTTGCCATTATTGTAGATTTTGGTGCAAATTAAATAAATCAAGGTACAATTCGCTTGAATTTTCACGTTATTTGCGCGTATGAAAAAGTATATCCTGTTAGGTCTTATTGGTGGTTGTTTGCTCATTTTACCCTTAAGCCTTGAAGCACAATCTATTGAAAGAAAAGTACTGACTTGGGAGCAGAGAAGTATTAATATCGGCGCGGTACTTGAAGAAGGAGGAGAAGTTGAGGCTGAGTTTTTCGGAGTGAACCTCAATCAGGATAGTTTATGGATAACAGACGTATTCGCTGAATGTGGCTGTACGGCAGTAGACTATACCAAGGATACTTTAGAGTCTGACAGAATTGCTTCAATCAAAGTTAAATTTAATCCAGATCATAGAGGAGGTGAGTTTGCCAAGCAAATTATAGTCAGAACCAATCAGGATATTTATGGGGATACTTTGATTTTGGAAGGAACAAATATGCCTATTCCGGATGATGTTCTATCAGCGTATAAGCATAGAGTAGGAGATCTGGGATTAAGGCTTTCAGCCATTAATATTGGAAATGTATTCACAAATGAACCGAAACTCAAGTTTGTAGAGGTCTATAACTTTGGGGCGGATACTATTTCCTTGGCAGAAAACCAGGAAAGTATTCCGGAGTATATGTCGGTCAATCTCAACCCTGAGAAGATTGCAGAAGGTCAGAGAGGTATCCTGATGTTGGCTTATGATGGGGAAAAAAGGGGCGATTTGGGGTATTTTGAAGAAGAAATCAATGTGTCATTGACAAATAATTCCATTATCCCCCTAAAGACAATGGCTGTTGTTTTTGAATATTTCCAGCCTGTGCCCAAGAGTATGGAAAAAGTGGTTCCAAGGATTGGACTTTCAGAGATAGATATTGATTTAAAGGAGGTTTCTGCCAATAAGAAAGTTTCACGTGATATTATCATCACCAACATGGGTGAAGAGAAGTTGATTATCAGAAAAGTAAGTTCCAACTGCGACTGTGTAGAGCTGATGCTTGGTGCAGATGAAATAGAGTCTGATCAGAGAACAGAGCTTAGGTTTACATTTGACCCAAAGGGAAGGAAAGGAATAGATCATAAGCATATTACAGTATTTAGCAATGACCCAATTGCCCCGGTAAGGACTATTATTGTGAAAAGTACCGTTAAATAGAACTGACAAGTAGTCAGGAACGTTACTATGGTATGGTTGTTGATCCATTATGGATATAAACGCAACAGCGTTGATCAACACCAAAATTTTATTTATAACTAAAAACACAATCTTTATGAGTTCTACAAAATTTCTTTTAGGCGCATTATTAGGTGCAGCAGTAGGTGTACAAATCGGTATATTGGTAGCTCCTGACAAAGGAGAAAATACAAGGAAGAAGTTAGGCAAAAAGAGCAATGAATACTTGGATGATGTAACTGGTAAATTGAATAGCTTTTTTGATGGCTTGACTAAAAAAGTTTCAGATGTAAGTGATGAAGTAGATAAGCTAGCTAAAAAAGCAAAAGCTGAAACAGATAAGCTTACAAAGTAATAAAGGTCAAATCTGTTTTGAAAAGGAGGAAAATTTTCCTCCTTTTTTTTATGTATAAATTTTTAAGTAAAAAACTATACAAAAGAGCTTTGAAAATTTTTTAATAAGAAAATTAAAATCATTTTTAATTTTTAAAGGGAGTGAAAAATTAAACAAAAGACTTTAAAATGTATTTGAAATGCAAATAACTTTGTAAAAAATGCATTTATAATTTTTATTTTAGGATCATTTTATTCAAATTCACCCATATAAACCTTTAAAAGGACAGGTATTTTTGTGCGGTAAGAGAGGTTTTTTTTGAAAGATTGACACACCTAATTGATCTATATAAACTTTTAATTGCCCTTTTATGAAAGCAAAACTTCTACTCATTTTCATGTTTGTAGGCGTCCTGGTATTCGCTGCTTTTGACAGCAGTGAACCTGGATGGGTTGGCCCTCAGTACCCTGAGGGGGAAGAGCCTACTGTTAGTACGGATAAGGATGACTATGTGCCCGGGGAAATAGCATACATTTCCGGTTCGGGTTGGGCATTAGATACCCGGGTTGATATTATTTTGGAAGAAACGCCTTATCAGGGACATGATGAGGCTTTTTCAGTTAATGTTAATCCGGATGGAACATGGGTTTATGAATTCCAGATAGATGAACGTCATCTTGGAGTTGAATTTCATTTATTTGCCACTGGAAATAATACAGAGTATGTGGCGGAGACGTTTTTTACGGACGGCCAAACAAGGTTTGCAGTTAGTGGACTTCCCAGTGCTTCAATATCTGTATTATACAGCGTGGGTAGTGACGCCCTAAATTTATCTCAATCCATAACTTCGAATTCTTCTGGATCCGGACAGACAAATAATTTTTTTATATCTACTAGTTCACAGGTTTATTTTGAATTCCCAACCTCGGTAACGAATACCTTTGGAGAAATTTATAATTTAGTAAGTGCTTCAACATCATCCCCATTTATTAGCCCTAATTCTCAAATTACTATTACAGGTTTCTATGAAATTGAAGGAGGTTCAGGTGGTTTAACTGTAACTGCTCCTGAGTGTGCTTTAGGAGGTGAATTTACTGTTTCTTATACTCCTTCTAGTGGACCAAGTGTAACAGAGACAAGAAGTACTCCTTTTTCATTCAATGCTAGAAAGAATACATCCTACACAATTTCAAGTATTCAAGGGGAAGTAAATGGTAATACTTACACAGGCGCAATTTCTTTATCCGGTACAACACCAAATACAAATGATTTTGAAGTTGAGATATTTTTGGAGTATGAAGACGATGAAGATCCTACGATTGCTGATCTGCCTTCAGATATCACTGTAAGCAATGACGCCGGAGTATGTGGCGCAGAGGTAAGCTGGACAGCACCAACTGCTGAGGACAACTGCGAGGGCAGCACAATAGCCCAGACTGGCGGTCCAGCAAGCGGCTCGGTATTCCCTGTAGGAACGACCACGGTGACTTACACTGCTACAGACGCATCAAATAATACATCTTCTGCAAGCTTCACAGTAACTGTGACTGACGATGAAGATCCTGTTGTTTTAGTCAAAAATTATAGCTTACAATTGGATGATACAGGTAATGCAATGTTGGAATTGTCTGATATTAATAATGGAAGCAATGATAATTGCACTCCTGATGAAGATTTGACTTATGTGTTATCCAAAACTTCATTCACTTGTGCTGACCAAGGTGAAAACACAGTAACCTTAACCGTAACTGATGCATCTGGTAACAGCAGTTCTGCTCAGGCTATTGTGACAGTTCTTGCACCTATTACACCAATAGAGGTAACGATTGCATCTACTGTGATTAAAAATTCCAATGGAAATGTGGTAATCTTTTATAACGCCGCCAGTTCATTGGGCTTACCTTCAAGTACAACACTGTCCGCTGCAGGTATTCCAAATTCTTACACTGGCTTGACTTATCAATGGTTTGTTGCTGACATAAGACTGGATGATATTAGCTCTAGTAATCCTGGGAATTTTGTGCCAGTAGGTGGTAATAGCAGTTCACTTGTAGTCAGTGCTTCAGGAGATTTTGTTCGAACCTACAAATTAGTTGTCAATAGTGACGCTGGCTGTGTAGCTGAAGACATGATTTCGGTGATTTCTGTTGAAGCTTCTTGTAACGCAGGAAATAGTAAAGTCAAGAAGGTTCAGGTATGCCATGTACCTCCAGGAAACCCAAATAACAGGAAAACCATCTGTGTCAACGAAAACGCAGTAGATGCGCTCCTTACCAACAGCCCAGGTTCATTTATCGGAAGCTGTAATGTGGATTACAGGTTGGAGATGGAAATGGAAGAACTGGTGCAGGAAATGAACTCCAAGCTGATTGAGGTGAAATGGAATGAGGCTCCGGCCAATGTATCCAAAGCACTTCAGCAAATCAGCCAGGAAGTATTTGCCAAGCATAGACCTGTGATTACCTGGTCATTGGATGGATTTGATCCATTGCAGCCAGGCATTTATCAAGTGAACGGTCAATTCGAAGATGAAAGATTCCAGTTCCTGAAATCTGCTCTGAATGCTAATGTGATGGTATTGGATAAACCACTGGCACAGGATATTTTAATTAGCAATAATATGCTTCAGGCAGATATCCAAAGTGGTACTGTGGTAGCTGAACTCAGCACGCTTGATCCTAGTGATAGGATCCATACCTACCAGCTGTCAGGACATCCGGACTTCGAACTCAGAGACAACTTGTTGATCTGGGTAGGAGAGGGAAGACCTGAACTGAAGATGACCATTACGGTCAGCAGCACAGACAGATTGGATCAGACTATTCAGAGGGAATTCCAACTGCACAGGGAGATTAAGCCTAGCAGTATGGTGATTTATCCAAACCCGGCTACTAAGTTCAGTAATATCCTTGTCAACATAAACGAGCCTGGCACGGTTTCCTTGGTGATTTACGATGCGGCTGGAAGGATCATCCACTCCGAGGAAACCTATGAAGAGTCCATCTTTGAAAGAAGAGTTGAACTGGACGGTATCAGTTCTGGATTGTATCATGTTATTGTCAAAGTCGGCAATCAGGTAATATCTGGAAGACTGGTTAAGGATTGATTTCAAAACATCAAAAAGTAAGAGGCTAAAATTAGCCTCTTACTTTTTGATGCTAATTTTTTGGGTAACAAATATTTTTAAATCGGATTTGTTCAAGTACGAGTTTTTGATTTGACAAACTAAAAAGAAAAATATTGTATATTAAGACCATTAAACTTTATGCAAAAAGTAAACATACTACTTTGGTAGTATGTTTTAATACATTGAAATTTTAAAAATTGGAGACTTATTTAAAAACAACATCAATATGGGATTTGAAGTACTTTTGCCAACGGATGCTTTAGCAGAATATATTTCGGGATATTTTTTGGTTGAAAATGACTTTGATGGAAATGAAGAAGTCAAAATAATGGAAAATGGTACTTCATTGGGCATAGGTATAGGCAAGCCTTTTGAATTTACCTTCCAAAAGGAGGATGAGGAATTGGGAGGGTTTGAAAAATACGATAAAATTTATGTTTTCAATAACATAGGTAAAACAAATCCCTTATATGTTAAGGGAAAGGTAGTCTTATTTTTTGTAGTGCTCACACCTTTAGGTTACAAATACCTTAGCAACGGTGCAAGAATTAACTTTCCTGATGATTTTTTTCCACTTAGCAGATTGGGGGTACCGGCTTTTAATCTCATAATTAAAAGGAAACTCAGGTTTTGTCAAGATACAATGGAGGGAATAAAAGTAATTGAAAAAGAACTTTGTAGGTATTTTCTCAAACTTAAAAATGTACCTGAGGAAGGGGAGTATAAAATACAGGACCCATTTTTGGGTTTAGGGTAAATATTCAATGAAAAAAGGGTAATGGATAAATTAGATGGCTATGAAATCAGAATACTTTGCTCCAAACCCCAAACTCAGTTCCTTTATTGCAGGCTATGTATATTGGGATGACCCCATTTTTGATGAAAAGGAAATTCTTTTTACAGTAAAAGGTACAGGTAGTCTAAGTTTTCCACTTCATACGGATTTTAACTGCAATATTGAAGGCCCTAAATTAAAGGAAAATTGTCTTAGTAAATCGCTTCCTATCCGACCGGTCGTTTATGGTCAGATGTCAAGCTATGGAAAGGTCAAAGTCAAAGGCCATGTCAGATTAATTTTTGTGATTTTCACACCGACAGGTCTCCACTCATTTTTAAGGAGAGATGCAAGTGAAGTTTCAGATAAAATTCTTCCTTTTACCGAATTGTCAGGTATGCATCTGATCGATTTGAAAAAGCTAAATTTAATGTCCGATACAAATATTAAGGAAAAAATTATTCTTTTGGAAAAAGCACTGATAAAATGCTTCAATTGGGAAAATGAAGTAAAAGAAAATTCATACATCAAAAGTGTAATTGAAAAAGTATTGGATGTAGAGGGTAAAGTTCACGTCCATGAATTGGCAGAGTTTGCCGGTGTAACTACTAGATCACTAGAGATTCAGTTCAAAAAAATGGTCGGGCTCTCACCAAAGACCTATTGCAGAATTGTGAGATTTAATAATTTGATCAAGCAATTGAATGAGACTCCCAAAGTAGACTCCTTTGAGTGGATTGAAAAGTTTGGATACACTGATCAGTCACATTTTATAAAGGACTTCAAAGACTTTACGGGTATGACTCCTACCAAGTATTTCAAAGATCCTAGTTGGGATGATTATTTACTGAATAAAAGTATTTCAAAATAAAAAAAATGTAATTCGCATTTTTACAATGAATTTAAAAATCTGATTAGTACCTTCACTTACCAATCCAATACTTGAAAATCGGGGTGATCAACAGGTATTACTTTTGGGGATAATCACATTGATTTTTTCAGATTAAAAATCCGGTACCATGGTGCCGGATTTTTTTTGCTTCTAATAAATCCTGTTATTTATTGAATAAGATCAAAAATAACTAGAGTGGCTTAATTATTCTATTTTTTTGGGAGATATAGTTTTGTAAAAAAATCATTGTAACCTTATAATTCAGAATATATATACTATAAAATATAATAATGTGGTATAATATTTTGAAAAGTGGTATTTATTGCCTATTTTCATTGTGGGCGTTTTTTATTTAATTTTTAAGAAGGTAACAAAATTATATTTAATGGATATGCTATAGAAAATTGTTGATTTTTACCCTGACCACCATGAAAAATCTAAAAATTGCCATAGTCGATGATCATGAGCTTTTCCTTTATGGGATATCCTACATTTTGGAAAAAAATCTCGGCAGAAATAATTTTTTAAAATTTTCAGAAGCTAGGGAGGTGTTGAAATACCTGAGGAATGGTATGGTGATTGACTTTTTAATTGCTGATATTGAAATGCCTGATCTGGACGGGATCAAATTACTTTCCATAATTAAAAGGGAATTTGCTGAGACAAAGGTCCTTATTTTAAGTGCCGATGCTGACTTGAATACAGTGCAATTATGTAAAAATCTAGGGGCTGATGGGTATGTGACCAAAGATTGTTACCGGTCTCAGCTTATCGATGCGATGACTGAAATAATGGAAGGTAGTACCTATTTTTTTGAAGTGGATCCGGGAAAAGTTGGAGTGGGTAGCAAGAATATTTACCAACATTTGGAAGCTGAATATGGTCTAACACAAAGGGAAATAGAGGTGTTGCAGTTGATTTTGAATGAATATGTCACACCTGAAATTGCTGAAAAACTGGGCTGCAGTGCTTTTACCATAAAAACCCATAGAAGGAATCTTTTCAAAAAACTTGGAATCAGAAACCTGACAGGTTTAATTCATTTTATAGGAAACCTGGAGTTCCGCGAGATAGAAAAGTGACATCAATGGGCTTTTGGGGCTTAAAATAGTACTTTGGTAGTATTTTATAAATATTCATTAAACCATATATTGAATCGTATTTATAAGATAATAACATTATAAAATTTGTTTAAATAAATTTTTCAAAATTTAAATTCTATAATTATGAAAAAGTCAGTTTTTAATTTTAACCCTAAAAAGTATTTCGTATTAAGCTTGTTAGTGCTTTTTGTTTTCTCCTGTCAGGAGGTTGGGTTTGAGCAGGAAAAGATAAGCGTTGAAAATAATTTTTCAGTGCCTTCTCAGGATAAAATTTTCGGTGATTATGTTCCGGATAGTTATATCGTTTTTCTTCAGCCTGAATATTTATCCTTGAGACTAACAGACAATTACGAAGAGACTCAAAACTTAATGAGAGCCGTTTCTTCAGATGTTTTAGAGAAAAATCAAATTAGTAAAGAAAATCTGAAAAGGGTCTATGGAAGGGTAATCCAAGGTTTTGGTGCAAATTTGAGTCCGGAAGAAGTCAAGACTTTATCCAAAGATGCTTCCGTTAAAAAAGTGGTTAGGGACAAGTATTACTACAATACCCAAAGAAAAGCACCTCCAGGTAGGGACAAAGATAAAGATCCCGAGTCGGAGCCTGAACCCGAGCCGGATCCAGAACCAGAACCTGAACCAAATCCAGACCCTAACCCAAATTACGTAAGAATGGGTCTAGATCGTATAGACCAGAGATTAAGGCCTCTAGACAATAGCTATACGCCTGCAAATGATGGTGATGGAGTGAATGTTTACATCATGGATACAGGCATTTTGACCACTCATATTGATTTTCAGGGTAGAGCCAGTTTGGGGTATGATGCATATTTGGACGAATTCAAACAGGATTGTAATGGACATGGTACTCATGTTGCAGGAATTGTTGGCGGATATTATTCTGGAGTAGCTAAGGAAGTAAACCTTATTTCAGTAAGGGTTCTTGATATCCCACATGAAGAATATCCATGTAATGGAGCGGGTACTTATGAAGCTGTATTGGGTGGTTTGGATTGGATACTTTACAATGCTCAGCAACCGGCAGTTGTGAACATGTCACTAGGAGGTATGGAGGATGCTGAATTGAATGCAGCGGTGAATACGGTTGTAGATGCTGGAATTCCGGTGATAGTAGCAGCTGGAAATTCAGGAGACGATGCCTGTCAATGGTCTCCTTCAAGTGCTACTAGAGCTTATGCAGTTGGAGCGATAGAAGCATATACAGATACCAAGGCTTTGTTTTCAAGTACTGGGCCTTGTGTAGATATATTTGCTCCTGGGGAATGGGTTTATTCAGCTTTTGCTGGAAGCAATACTGACTTTAGGTCAATGTCGGGTACAAGTATGGCGGCTCCACACGTAGCCGGGGTTGCCGCTAAAATTCTGTTTGAAAACCCGCAATTCAGTCCTCAGCAGGTATATGATAAATTGACTGAAACCTCCACCAAGCACAGGGTTCAGCATTCCGCTACCAAAAATAATCACCTTCTTTTCTCAGGGCTTCATGCTGAAGGAGCCGGAGAAATCAACCCTGATTGGAACCCGGGCCTGATTCACATGGGGATTTTCCACGGAAGAAGAAGTGGAAATACGCATCTGATTCAGCCTGTTTGGGGCGGCATCAATTATTGGGATCAAGTTGGCATTTATAGAGATGGTCAATTAATTGCAGTCACCACTCAAACCAATCAATATTACTATTTTGAAGAACGGGCCAATAGGCTTACCTCATATACCTACAAGGTATGTAATGAACGAACTGGTGAATGTTCTAATGAAGTAACCATCAATTTCAATTAAGATGATTAAAAATAGCCTGACAATATGCATTCTTATTTTCCTTTTTATATCCTGCTCTTCAGAGGACGAGGCCCAATTGATAGATCAAAAGGAGAGCATAGTCAAAGATGTAGAAGGGAATGAGTATTCTGTAATAGAGATAAGGGGAAGGGTATGGCTTCAAGGTAATCTAAAAGTCACAAAATTTGCAGATGGTACTCAGATTCCTTTTATCGAAGGAAGTTCAGATTGGCAAAATAACGAAGGTGCTGCATACAGTTGGCCTTATGGAAACCCGAATTCAAATGGTTTTCTTGGAAAACTGTACAACTGGGAAGCGGCAAATTGTTGCAATATTTGCCCTGAAGGGTTTAGGTTGCCAACGCGATCAGAGTTTCAAGAAATTAGGAATTATTTAGGGGAATACTTTCTTTTTAGAGAAGGGGCTGCATCCAATTATCCGCCATTTGTGCTTCATACTTCGATAGGAGCCGGTTTAAGAGCACCTGATGGGGAATTTTATAAATCTATGTTTGGACAAGAAAATGTGGTTTCTACAAGTTTTTGGACAAGCGAATTAAATGAGATTAATGAGCCCATTATTTTCTTAGTTCGTAACGGTGAAGATTGGGGTATAGAAAATGCAATACTAAATGCAAGTGCTGTAGATCCAAGGTCTGGAATCTCGATTAAATGTATTGATGATAAAAAGTAGAAATATTGATTATCTGAAATAAAAAAAACCTTATTCTGAATAGGATAAGGTTTTTCGGTTTAATGGAACTATAATGTTTCGAATGACACTATCCCGATAAGTGTGT
>NZ_ALWO02000036.1 GCF_000295935.2 Indibacter alkaliphilus LW1 | reverse complement strand
TATGTAGGCGGATATTCATATTCTGAAATAAATAGAACCAAAGATGCAAGTTTAAACTTGATTTTAAATGGAAAGATTGAAGCATTTCAGAAAGTGGAAGCACATTTACGAATGTTAGAACAAGAACTTGCAAACTCAAAAAAATAGTACATTAAAATATTATTGATTCATTACCGGATTTATAATAGGAAGAATTGAGAATACTGCGGACAAAGTATGATAACCTTTTAAAGAAAAGAAACAGATGAATTTGGAACAAGAACAAATCAAGCTAATTAAAATAATCAGAATCCCAATTACCGACATCAAGTTCTCTGCCGGGTACTGTAACTTGTACAATGAGAATCATATGATTGGTGTCTTGCCCACATTTGAGATTAAAGGAATCTTGCACTATGACACAAATGAAGATTCTCTATCTAAACTTGACTGGAAAAATATTTACTTAGATAACAGGGATCTATTGACCGAAAAGATTAAAGATTCTCTGGATATAAAAGAAATCAAGGTTACAATAGGGACATTTAGACGACTCTATGTTCGGGACTTCAAGGACAATTTGATAGGAGCCTTTGAATGTATTTATGAGAATGACTCGTGGAGAGTAGATAAAGAGGAGTAAAAAAACAGCACCAAATGAGTAAAACATGGTTGGAGCGCTGTGTAAATTTTTAGTTTGGTTTTCTTAATTTCGCAAATGCAGATGAGACAAGATGCACCTTCGAAAACCCATCCACTTTTCATACAAAAAAGTTAGCAGTAATACCACAGAACCCTCAATTATATGACAGTTATTGACCTTGACAGCTTAAATGGGATTCCATCCGAATTTCTTGAGAGACTGCAAAACTTTGACTCTGAATTTCAAAATAATAGATTCTTAGAAAACCTTTTCAGCAATTCCGATATTTCCAATCTGATTGAGGAGATCAATAATTATTGTTTAAAAAATCAAATTTTTGGATATCACTATACCAGAGCGATTCCTAATGAAATACAGATGAAAGGATTAACTTGTAGGAAGGGAGACGATATTAGGAATTCTTTTTTAACCAATTTTGGACACAACTTTACACAGGAAGAATTAGCTGAAATAAAAAAAACTTGGTTTAATCATTTTGACGCTCAACAGAAAAAATCGAGAGACAGTCGCTTATTTTTCAATTTCACTACAATTGCATTGAAAGAATTAGGTGCTGAACCTTTGCTTTCAAATTTTGGAGGAGAACAGATTTATATGCCAATTCAGGAATTAAAAGGGATTGGTGCCAAAATAAAAAGTTTAGGCAAACCTTTAATACTAAAATGTAAACTTGACCCAAACAAAATAGAGACTTTTTATGAGCTACCTTGGGGCAGAATTGCAGTTTCAAAATATCATTGTAAAATTAATCCAAAAGCAAATCAAGATGGTTATCAATTTATTGATGTGAAACCGGAAAATATTGAAATAATTGAGTATTTGGAATAAAGGCACTACCGTTAATATTTAGCCCCCTTTGGTTCAAGACTTAGTCTTGGACCCTTACCCTTGCAGTCTTGGACTGCTTATTCCTTTAAAGTCTTAGACTTTGATTGCCAAAAGCTCCGGATTCCGGGGCTATTGTAGGTTTTTAAAGGTGAAATTACCCTGTACAGGGTATTTTATTTTTAGAATTAGATTAATATTTTAGTAATCAGAATTTTGTCATTTTAAGATGTGAATCAGAAGGAGAAGATTTTGAGGGGAAATTATCTGGAATTTAAGTCGATCTAAAATGAATATTTGGCTGAGGAGGATTTGATTTGGAATTGTAGACAGCCTGTTTGCTAATTGGCTTCATCAAAAATTAAATATCTGTGGTGTTTTAAAATATTGATTTATGAAATCAGAAGAGATAAAAGCACTTTTTACGCAATTTGAATCAGCGGCATCTGAACTGGAAGGTGTGGAATGTTGGAGTGCCCGAGAATTGCAAGATTTGCTGGGTTACAGCAAATGGGAAAATTTTGAAAAAGTCATCCAAAAAGCCAAGGATGCCTGCAGAAATGCAGGAGAGGAAATCGAATACCATTTTCCTGACGTCAGGAAGATGGTCAAAATTGGCTCAGGAGCTGAAAAAGAAATAGATGACATTCTATTAACCCGCTATGCCTGCTATCTGATTGCCCAAAATGGCGATAGCCGAAAGCAGGAAATTGCATTTGCCCAAAACTACTTTGCTATACAAACCCGCAGGGCTGAATTGGTGGAGGAAAGGCTTTTAGAATTTGAACGCATAAAGGCAAGAGAGAAACTAAGCCAAACAGAAAAACAACTTTCGGGTATTTTATATGAAAGAGGAGTGGATAATCAAGGGTTTGCCATTATCCGCAGTAAAGGTGATCAGGCTCTTTTCCGCTTAAATACTCAAATGCTGAAAAGAAAAATGGGAGTGCCTGATAGCCGACCAGTTGCTGATTTCTTACCTACCATTAGCATTAAAGCCAAAGATTTGGCTGCTGAAATGACAGGTTTAAATGTGCAAAGCAAAGACCTTAAAGGACAAAGCAAAATTGAAAAAGAACATATTGACAACAACTTGGCTGTAAGAGATATGCTGACCAAAAGGGGTATTGTTCCTGAGAATTTACCTGCTGCCGAAGATGTAAAGAAGCTACAGCGGAAATTGAAAGGGGATGAAAAGAAAGTGTTAAAAGACACGAAGAAGAAAAAATAATCCATTTTGTAAGCACCCCTCTAGGTGTAAGCCTTTAACTATACCTTCTTATCCTTGGAATTTGCAATTCCGCACTTGATTGATGTCTTGCTTCAGTGGTGGGTTTTTACAGATGCTTATCGATACTAAGGCCCCCCTTTGGTTCAAGACTTAGTCTTGGACCGTTTACACTAGCAGTCTTGGACTGCTTATTCCTTTAAAGTCTTAGACTTTGATTGCCAAAAGCTCCGTGATTCGGGGCTATTGTAGGTTTTTAAAGGTGAAATTACCCTGTACAGGGTATTTTTTGGGAGAGAGGAAATGGGTAGGTTTGGTAATTCAGAAATAGACGCCACTATGGCATCTATCAATCCGAGTTGGAATGCTCCACGCCATAATGGCGTGAAGGAAATCGTTAGTGGCAAGCTGATTAAACCAAAAAATGAAATGGAGAAGAAATTAGAAAATCTAACAAAACAAGAGTGGGACACATTGTTCCCTGTTGAGTTAGTTTCTCATAACCCTATGTGGAAGAATATTTATGAAAAGGAAGAGCGGAAAATCATTGAAAAACTTGGTTCTGAGACTATTATCAGAATAGAGCATTTTGGAAGCACTTCAATTCCAGGGATAAGAGCAAAACCTTATATTGATATCATTATTGAAATTCCTAAAGACCGACTTTTTGATGAAGAAATAATTAATGGGTTGTTTTAGACTTTGGTTGTATTTAGGAACCCCACTGGTTCAAGGCTTAGTCATGGACTCTTACCCTCGAAGTCTTAGACATTATTTGTAAATAGCTCCGGAATCCGGGGCTTTTTTGATTTATATTGGTGAAATTACCCTGTAGCGGAATGCTTTTCTATAATGTTTTTTATAGGTTTAGTACCAGCTTAAACCAAATAAAAATCACCATGTATTTATTCGATGATCACTTACATAATTTCGCAGTTTGGACAGCGGCTAGGGCAAGCCAAAGGAATTTCACTACGTTGGTGAATATAAAGGTGGCTATTGAAAAGACGGAACTAAGAGATTTTGTCAACGGTTTCCCAAAAAGTCTTACTCAATCAAATTTTGACCTTTTTCATAGAGCAACTGCATTAAAGTTAATTTCCGAACTAAAAGAACTGACCGATAAGAAAGTAACCTATGGCAGAGTGGCCAAGATTATTTCAATTTATCTTAAGACCTCTGTCATTATACCATTAAAAGGAGAAGGTCAAGTCTGCGAACTGATCCACCCCCCAATTGACAGCATCTTATTAAAGACAATTTACAAAGAAACAAAAGACAGTTTTTATAAAGATGTTAAATGGACTGAACTGGATTTTGATAACTATTGGAAGCTAGTATCACACCTTCGATCAAAATTTGGCTTCTTCAATTGGAAATTGGAATCACATTGGAAAGCAGGGTGAATAACTGTAATCGGTAATTAGGGCTAAACTAGTTTCGGTTAATAAGAATTTTCCATATTTGGCAACAAGAATGCACCACCGATAATCCCTAAGGGGCATGCCACTTAGGGATTTTGGACTATTTTGCTAGTCCACCAAAACTAGCATTTTATGAATGTATATTTGAACAAATTTATGGTTAATTACGAGATTCACCGCCTCCTGGATATTCCGGATGTTGACCCCTCTAAAAATGGGTTTGGTACTGTAATTTGTTTGACTGACGAATTTACAATTTTAGATTGATTTTTGCCAATGATAACCAATATCACAGTAACCATTAGACTTCCACCAACTGTTAGAGTTCAGAACAGGATCAAGAATAATTTTTTTGGTTCCTTTAGATTTAACAAAATCTTCAAGTTGGGTTAAAAAAACTTTGCCCATCCCTTTTTTCCTAAATGGGACCAGAATTTCAAAAAGAACGATCTCAGTAAAAGATGAATTGAAATGTATTAAGGAATAACCAACAATTTGAAGGTTTTGCCTATAGACAACAGTTAATTCATCCTCCAAATTTGATCCCAATTTGTAAGAGCTAGCCGCTAGGGTGGATTCCTCTGAAGTTTCTTGATCTTGAATTGACTGCTTCAGTTGTTCAAGTTCCTTGGTTGAGAAATTTATGTCTAGCATTATTTGGAATAAGTAAATGAGGTTGAACTATTCAAGGATACCACGAATCCAAAGTTTAACTTAGTTGAAAATTTAACGACTTTGAAGTAATTTTTGATAGAAATTTATCAGACTTAGCGATTGACACATTGAATCAACTTAGATTATACAATACGGTTCGATTTGTTCCAATTTCAGGTTAAGGATACCCTGCTACTTTGGAAGATCATGTTTTACCCGCTATATCATCTTATAAAAAAGATATATGGCCATCATCCTTGATCCAAAGGACATAAAACAAATTTTTAATAATAATCCTCCTTTTCAAATTCAAGTGCAGGATCACAGACAGTCTCAACAGCAGAGCCATATAGGATAAAACCTACAATAGGCGGAGGGGGTACGCATTCAATGGGTTTTTGGTTGGAAATATATTCCTCTCTGAGTTTCATCAGTAACCTACCCAAAGCATTTTTACCTTTTACCATTGTCATTGTAGTGATGTGAATGATACGTCAAACACTCATCTACAATTTTTTTGATATTAACTTCAGGAAGTGCTAGGATATACTTCCTTTGAATGTCCAACACGAAATCTTCCACCTCAGAAAAACTTAATCCTTCCAGCTTGGACGCTATTGTAGGTAAAGGGTATTGTAAAGAATATTTGGCCTGATTTTCAAAATTAGAGAGCCATTTTTCTATTAATGGCCTAGTAGGCTTGTTCAATTCAAGTTTGACTTGAAATCGTCTCCACACTGCCCGATCTAAAAGTTCCGGGTGGTTTGTAGCAGCGACGACAACCACATAAGAGGGTAGTCGATCTATTTGCATCAGTAAGGAACTGACTACTCTTTTGATTTCACCTGTTTCATGCTGGTCCCCTCTTTCTTTGCCAATGGCATCAAATTCATCAAAAAACAGGACACATTCCTGCGTCTTCACAAAGTCAAACATTTGCTTCAGTCGAGAAGCTGTTTCACCCAAATAGCTACCTATGATTCCATCGTATCTAATCACATAAAATGGAATCATCAATGCATGGGCGATTGCCTCTGCCAAAGAAGTTTTTCCATTTCCAGGTGCACCGGTAAGAAGGATACGGTTTCTAGGTTCAAGGTTGTAAGACCTTAAGATATCCGCCCTGAATTGCTCCTGAATCAATTCATTTACTTTTCCATGGTTTTCATCGGTGAGGATAAGATCATTTAACTTCCTTACAGGATTTATTTGGAAAAGTAGGTTTTCGAATTTTTGCCCAAGCAATTTGGGGTTCATCGATTTATTTTGATTGACCTCAGGTGATCGGAGGATAGCTTCCAATTGATTGGCCAGAACATGGTGTTGTTTACTTTTTTCTTCTGCAATAATTGATTCAGAGACTCTTGTAAAAAGTCCTAAATCTCCTGATACCCCTGCTTTGATCAACTTAACCAATAAATCTGCCCTTGCCATAATTAATTATTCTGCCTGCAAAGAAAAATGTTTCATTTACAATTCTCAATTTAAGGAGTTAATCATTACTAAAAAATACCCTGTACAGGGTATTTTTCCACCTGGATAAATTGTTTAGACTTGTTTTTCAAACATTTAAGCCATGGACAACCACTATTTTGCGATTGATGTGGAAACGGCAAATGCGGATTACAGCAGTATCTGTCAGGTCGGAGTTGCTGAATTTGAAAATGGGACCATCCTAAGAACATGGAAAACTCTTGTAAATCCCGAACAGTATTTCGATCAGTTTTTTGTGAATATTCACGGGATTGATCAGGAAACTGTCAAGTTCTTATTTAGAATATTTAGGATTTATTAATATTTTTCACTTTTTTAGGATTAAATACGTATAAAAAACTATGAGCTGGTCAAAACGAAATATTACACTTAGACATTCTGACTCCCCCCTTACCAGTAAGCGGGTAAAAGTTATTTTGAGTGATCCTGAGGATTCGGCCAAACTTGCTGCCGCGGTAAGGGCTCATCGGAAAAATAAAAGTAAACCATTTAAAGTCAGCGAAGCTACAGCTGATTTATTGAAAAAAAAGGGTTCTTAGACAATTGAAATGAATATTGCTTTTTCGACTTTCCTGATTTTGATTTTTTTACTCCCTGGGATTTTTTTTAGGAGATATTATTATGCCGAAGAATTTTCTAAGGAGTATGTCAAAGAGTCTTTTTTTGAGATTCTGTTTTCAGCTTTTGTACCCAGCCTGATTTTTCAATCGATTTGGTTCTATTTATCTAAACTCCTTGGGTTTCCAGTTGATCTTGAAGTAATCGGGAATCTTTTGGCTGTAAATCCATTACCATCTTCATTTCAAAATGTTTCTGAAAGTTCTGCCCAAATTATTTTTTATCATTTCAGTATCATGATTGCGGCCTCTTTTGCAGGCCACTATATAAAACAAGGAGTGAGGCTAAATAAGTGGGACAGAAGATTTAAGGATTTACGATTTCAAAATTCGTGGCACTATGTTTTGAAAGGCGAATTTTTTGATTTTCCAAGATCATCTTATGATCTTGAATTGGATAATGTAGAAGATATAGAGTTAATTTTTGTTGACGCTTTGGTCAAGACTCAAGAAGGGACTGTGATTTATGATGGGATACTGGTTGATTATGAGCTTTCTAATGATGGAGGTTTGGAATATATCAGCTTTAAAGAAGTGCAAAGGAGGTTTATGAAAGATGACTTCAAGGAAGAAAACAAATGGGAGTCTAAATCAAAATATTATCAAATTCCAGGACATATACTTGTCATGAAGTATTCAGAAATCATCAATTTGAATTTTTCGTATTATAAGTTGATCTACGATGAAAAAGAATCCAAATATGATTTAGAATTGGTAAAATAAAAAAAGGAGCATAAAGCTCCTTTGGATTAAGTTAGGATAATTGATTTGGCAGATATTCCTGATTTTGACTCTTTTATCTGGAATTCCCGCATCATTTCTTCAAGTTCTAAATTCATGGCATTTATTGTTGCCATTCCCATAGTCGTGTTGACAACTTGCACTTTCTGATCATCTCTCATTTTTTTGAGGATTTCTTGAGTCTTGCTGTTGTTTCGATTTACCATAATTGTTAAAATCCGTCCAGGTTGTTTTTGTATATGCAAAAATCATTCAATTCCATTGGGAAATTCACCAATTCGTTATTGTTTTCGTCCCAAAGTAACATCTTTTTTTGATATACTGATAATATCAGGGGTTTGTTGTTATAAATATTTGCTTCAGTGGCATCCAGGATTATCAAGCCTTCAGCCATGTGCTTTTTGATTTTTTCTTGGGTGGAAAATTCAGCAACCCATATAAATTTGGGCATTAAGCTTTCCAAGACTATTTACTTGATATCTTTGTTCCATGTTTTGTTTATCGCAATTTCATTTTTAAAGGAACGACTAGAAGTCAGGAAAATGCGGATATATACGGCGTCACCGATTTCTTTGATTTCATTTTCATAAAAGAAGTTCAGAAATTTTATGATAAAGTTCTTGGCTTCATAGGCTTCAAGGTAAACTTTCGAGTATAATGGAACTATGAAGTGAGAAATCTGGCAATCCTCCCAATCTGGCTTTTTGTAATGATTAAATGGTTTTTTTAATTCAGCAAGTTGGTAAGGAGGGTGATTGTCATCGATAAATACATATTTTCTTTCTAGATTGCTGTTGAATATTATAGGGGTTCCCTGTATTTGGATGATTCCTGAAAGGTCAAATTTTAAATTGTCAACATCATTTGCTTCTCTGCCTATACAAACCACGGCATGTCCGATTTTTTCAGAAGAGACACTAAGGATAATCGGAATACCACTCTCCATATAAATAGCCAGAAGATTTAAAAATTGATCTTCAAATTGATCTTTAGAATATATTCTGGTCCCAAACCCAAATTCCTTTAACGCGAATGACAATTGAAGTATATCTAACCCATTAGATGGCATCTGTCTTTCAAAAGAAACCTTTTTCAGGGTATCATGAATTTTGGAGGGTAATGTCGGTTTGTATTCCGGGTATTTGATTCCAAAGTATTCCATTACTGCCCATAAGGTTGTTTCAGCACAAGAAATGGTTTCGGCATCTTGTGAAGAATATGGAAATGCTTCAACGGTCATTTTTATGCCATTTATAGCACAGGGGATAGGGGCTTTACAGATTAATAGATTATTGTTTTTATATGCTTTTGGTGAAATGGCTGATCTTCCTAAAAGCTGAGGAGTAATAGGTCTGATAACGAAAAATCCAAGGAAGTTTGACTTTACCTTTTCAATTTGCTCACTATCCCTAAAGTCTTCTTCAGAAACCTTATACGAAAACAATGAAACCCTAATACAATCTCTATAATAAGGATAAAGCTTGGAGGAAAAATAATTATAAAAACTGTCTCTAAAAACCTTATCGGTGTAGGGGTATTCAATTAACAAAACAATGTTTTCAATAAGTTGGTCCAAAAGGGGGGTTAATTGTTTCTTGAGACAGCTTTGAGCTGTTTCATTATCAATTTGATATTCTGTTGAAAGGTAAATTGAGAGTAGTTCCAGTATATTTTCCTTGCAGGTAAGATTTTTCTCTATGTACATGAAACAAATTTTTTGTGATCAAAAATTATTTGAATATAAAAAAAATCCCAATTTACGCCACTTGGCAGACTTAATTCTTTCATTATAGTATTCTCTAGTTGGCGTTTTTCAGCACGCCCTAAATAGCAAGAGCTGCCAGCCGAAGTACTGTCTCAAGGAACAAGCAATTTTTAAATGTTTATTCATTTAACATTAGCGATAAGAGGGTTCCAGGTTTTATTAACTGCAGCCATATCTTCACTCTGGCGCGAGAATTTTTGTATGTTGAAAGTGGCTTAATTGGCCGGATTCTATTTTTACCAGGGATAAACACAGTCGATTTTAGGTTTTAGAATTCAGGTTTGGGTTACACTGCTATTTATAGAGGACTAGTATCTTGTTGTTTCTTGTTAGTTGGTTGTATATTTATTTTCAGATAAAACAAAAGTGTGATGGACTTAGAAGAACTGAATCGGCAGATAGCAAAATTAATGGAAGAACAAAACAGGCGCGCTGTTCCTGAATTTGAGGGGTATTCTCCTTATGAGATGAATAATATCTTGCATGATACATTTGGCATAAATAGTCCTATTCAATTACAAAAGCTGAGCTCTGAGGATTATGATCAGATTCCGATGCTTCAGCAGGTCAAATACTTGTGTAACATCATTGACAAGTCAGGTTCCCTAAAACTCACAGCTAAGGGATTTTTGCCAACAAAAATTGTGGCTGAGCTTTATGCGCAAGAGTTTATCAAAGATGATTTTATTGATGATGCCCATTATAAACTCTACAAGGAAACAGACTCTAATTCCATTCACTTGACGAGGATATTGATAGAGCTGACAGGGATTGCCAAGAAGCGTTTGGGAAAATTATCGCTTACAAAAAATGGTCAGAAGGTATTGAAAGACGACTTTGAGTTATTCAAACTTCTGTTTGATACTTTTAGGAATAAGTTCAATTGGGGTTATTTTGATGGATATGATGAAAGGCCGATTGGTCCTTTGGGGTTTGGATTTACTTTGATTCTATTGTCCAAGTATGGAGAACAGCCACGTTCTGATTTTTTCTATGCGGAAAAATATTTGAAAGCTTTTCCCGCTTTGCTCGAAGGACTAAATCCCGGATATACTACTGTGGAGGATTATGGTGCAAGTTGTTATTCGATTAGAACCTTTGATCGGTTTATGAATTATTTTGGTTTGGTAGCGCTCGAAAAGGAAGGTGCCATCATCAAGAGGATCGCCACTGTCCAAAAAACCCCACTGCTGGATAAGTTATTTAAGATTAAGGCGCCGGTAGGGAGGTAGTAGGTGGGTATGTGAGTATTCCAATACAAAGTTAACTAGTTAAGAGGTTAAACCACGTGTTATAACTTCGGTCTCCACCACTAAACCGAATGTAATCAGCAAATAGAACTACATCATTTTCGGTAAATAAGAATTTACCATTTTTGGCAACAAGAATGCACCGCACTAGATGAGGCATGAGAGGGCATAGAAAAAGGGCTCCTTACTTTCAGTTGGCCACTGATTCTCTTTGTATTTACTTTTTAAATGGTAATTGGCTACAAAGCATGGTATCTTGAGGTTTAAATACTGTTTATGGAAGCAAATCAAACCTGTCCTATCTGCAAAAATGAGGTCTCCTTTTCATCCCGCTACCCTAGGTATGTCTGCTTGGACTGTACACCCAGGGCCACGGATAAGGAGGGCCGGAAGGTAGACTTTTTCAATACCTCCTTTACCGGTCATGGCTGTGCCGGGGAATACTGTGATACCCAAGAACCCTATGACAGCAATATCTGCTATATTGACGGCGTCCCCTGCTATGCCGAAGAAGCCCATTTTGGTGGGATTGTGGTGAGGGTGGTGTGATTTAATATTATGGAAAAGAAAGATAAAATAAAAGACTTAATGTTTAACTCATTTGAGATTGATGGTTTTTTTAAAGCCCTGGAGTTGCAGTATGGTAAAAGAATTCCACTTTATCATGCTACGGACATATCATCCTATGAAATGATTAAAAAGGAAGGCTTGGTTTTGAAAGAAGGGAAAAACTCCTTTCACTGGGGTTATTCAAGCCAACTCTACTTTCAGATTGGAAGGTCTGATTATCTGGATACTTATCGATCAGTTTTGTTAAAATTTAATGCTTCTATAGACTGGTTAGGTCAGTTTGCTTTTGCCGATTTAGACAATGTGATTATCAATGATAAAGACTTATTAAAATTTGGAATTTGCTTAGAGCAAATAACATCTGAGATGAAAGATTTTCTCAAGTATTACATTTGGAATGATTTTATGATTGAGGGAATGGAAATCATGATTATGGATTTGAATTTAGTTGGCATTGGTGAAATTTTTCCTGAGAGGGTTGTTTGATTCTACTTAATAAACCTTGTTTCATAATGATGATTTAAAAAACTTTTATCAGGCAAATATCTACCGGGTAATAAGATTTTTTTGTTTTGATGTTGATTAAAGAATTTAAGATTTGATTCATTTTTTTCATCCTCCATGATTTTGCTTGAAATTAGAATATTGTAGTTCGTATCTATTGTTATTAGACCAAGTTCATATGCCTTGTCATGTAAATAATTTAGACATAAACCATTTCTTGGGTTCATTCTATTTTTTTCATCAACACTCCATGGAACAATATGACCTGCAACCAAAAGACCCGGTATATTGATTCCCGTAATGCAACAAGTGTTTTTGTATGATGCTAGTATGGTTTTTCTGAAGAAATTTTGATTCACTCGTGTCTTAACAACCTGTTCCCTAACAAGACCTTCTTTAGGAAGTTCAGAAATATCTATCTCATTTAATTCTTCAACAGGTTTTTGTTCAAGAGTTGCTCTCAATTTTTCACTTTCATAAGCAACATCCTCAAAATTACCGTAAAATTCATTCCAAATTTGCTCATCAAGTTTACTTGTATTTTTTAGCCCACCTACTCCTCGTTCCTGTAAACTAGGGTCAAAACTGCCAAAATTTCCAAGCTTGAAGACAATAGATGACGGAGTCCTTCCCAGTAATTTTGCCAGCTTTATTACGTCCGGATTTCCTTGATGGATTTTGCCAAACTCCAATTTCCAATAAAGGTTAATGGCTAAAATCAATTCATCTCTAGTCCATAGTTTTTGTCCTTTTTTCACTATAAAATGAATTTTGAGTGTCTATACCTCAGAGTCAGAACTTCCATAAGCAAGTTCAAAATACTTGGTCATTATATCCTTGGTGTCAGAATTGATTTCTTTTCCTGTGATATTTTGTATAACAATAGGAAGTATATGATATAGATCAAGTAAGGCATCTTGATCTCCAGTAACAATTTCATAAAAACTTGCTCCATCAATCAGTCTTATTGCTTCGTTCTCCGAATACCTTGCGCCCTTTTCTTTGTCTGATGGAGTGAAATGGATATTTATTCTTGTTGGTTTTTTTGGGATTATGGTTACATAATATGCCGTATATCCTTTGTAGGTACTATATTTATTTCCCACTAAATTTTCCATTGCCTGATAGAGGCCTGACAAATCAGAGCCTTTAACCGTGTTGTATTTATTTTTTATTTCTGCAATGATTTTCTTTTCATGATTCACAAGATCCATGATTTTACCAGTTTCCAAATTATCCCAGCCTTCTACTCCACCAAGAATGATTTGATGGAAATCACCGATATGATTTTGTAGAGATTTCTGTGCTTGGCGCGTTTTCTCTGCCACCAACCATTCTTCATGAGAGATGTTAAACCCTGCGATTTGGAACATTGCTGAAAATGGATCGAGAACATTTTTGTTGAACTGGGTTTCGGATTTTTTGAGCGATTTTTCAGCAACAGATATGAGTTTTTCTACAGTACTGAAAAGATGATCATCTGAAATCCAAGAGAGTAATCCCATGTCGTTTGTATATTATTCCACAAACTAAAGAAACTCTATTGTTTTGCCAAATTATAAGTCTTTTTTGAATTATTAGAATTGCTAGAATAGTACTCATTCAAAAACTTCACTATGGCATAACCCACTTCTTGGCCTAAGTTGACGGGTACAGCATTTCCGATTTGCTTGTACTGCTGAGCTAAGGAACCAGCAAATTCCCAGCTATCTGGAAAAGTTTGGATACGGGCATATTCACGGACTGTAAAAGGTCTTGTTTCTTCTGGATGGCATCGCTCTGTTTGCTTTTGGGCAGGGCTACACGTCAAAGTCAATGAGGGTTCATCCCAGCCAATCCTTCTTGCCATGCCCGTTTTGCCTCCCCCTAAGTAAAAACTTCCTCCCATATATTCTTTTTGGACGTCTTCTGGAAGGTCTCGCCAATATCCTTTTTGTGGGATCATGTCAAGTACTTTTTTCTTGTAAGCAGGATATTTTGCACCAGGTGATTTTGGCACATCTTTATCAAACAGAGGGCCTTTTTTCAAGGCATCTTCTAAATTATAGATTCTTTTATGTGGTTTTGGGTAGTGAAAATCAATATAGATGTCTTTTCTGATCCCAACCAAAATCAATCGCTCTCTTTTTTGAGGAACCCTGTAATGGATAGCCTTTAAAACTTGAACAGGAACTACTCTGTAGCCAATTTCATCCAAAATGGAAATCATACCTTGCAAGGTTTTACCTTTTTCGTGGCTCAATAATCCTCTCACGTTTTCACCTATACAGATGGCTGGATTCACTTCTTGCACCACCCTAGCGAATTCATAAAACAATGTTCCTCTGGCATCATTAAGTCCAAGTTTCTTTCCTGCATAGCTAAAAGCTTGACAAGGAAAGCCACCTGTGACCACATCCACTTTGTTTCTGTATTCTGAAAAATCAAACTCTTTGATATCTCCTTCCAACACATTCCAATGTGGTCTATTTCTTCTCAAAGTTTCACATGCCCACTTGTCAATTTCATTCAATCCGACACATTTAAGTCCTGCTTTTTCAAGACCTATTCCAAGTCCACCTGCTCCTGCAAAAAGTTCTAGGACTGAGTATTCATGTTTCGGTTCGGCATAATTAGAGACCTCGTCATCTATTACCTCATCAAAGAGGCTACCCATAAGTAATTGCACATCGGATTTTCTGTAAACTCTATAGTTAGAAACAGGCTCTCTGACAGCATTTAGAATACCTTCTTTATCCCATCGTCTTAAGGTTTCTTTGCTTTTTCCTACTAAGTCTGCTGTTTCTGCAAGTGACAAATATTCTTTCATGGTATTTAGAAGATTTTAAGTAGCCTTAGTTGGTTTCAAGTAAGTAAAGCAAAAGGTAAGGTTTTGTTATTCCGTCAATTACATAACCAAATTATCAAACCTTACACAATGGTTACAAATATAAAGTAATAAGTTTTCCAAAAGTTATAAACTGATAGAATTTTTGACCGTAAAAATTTCAAAAACTAGATAAATGACGCTAATTGTCTCAGAAATATTTTCTCTTGTCTCAACGTCCAAATCTAATTCGGATACACCAAATGAATGTGACAACTTATGTCAATAATTTGCTTCTGACTTAAGTTAGAAATACCTTTATAGCTATTAAAGAAAAAGCTAAGATGAATAAGATCACTGTAATCAACACTGAATACATCACACCATCAAGAACTTTAGAAATCATGGCATTGGAGAATTCTAGAAGAAGACGGTGTGTATTTGTTTACAATTATGAAGGAACCCACTTTAGATTTTTTGATACCTTGCACAGCGTACTTGAATTTTTTCAATCAGGAAAAGATAAGAGTGTAAGCTTTAATACAGAGGCTGAATTAGATCTTTTTCTAGAGAATTATTAGTCTTTACTTAGGCCAGCGTGAACACTTTTAAAATCTTACTAACTCCCCAATCTCTACCCCCAACGACCCGGCCAACTTCTCCATCACCTCCAAAGACACATTCCTTTTGCCTTGCTCTATTCCTGAGATATAAGGACGGTTGAGACCGGACCTATCGGCCAGCTCCTCTTGGGACAGGCCTTTTTCTTTTCTAAGGGTCCTAAGTCTGATGCCAAACTTTTCTTTGATGTCCATAAAATATTTGTGTTCACTATTGTAAACATTTAGAATTTTTTATTATATTAAGATAGTCGGTTTTGTTAATCAAATAGACAAAAAATCAGCATTATATCAAACCAGCGGGGGCAACGCTATAAATTCTGCACCACAATTATGAGACCTACTAAAGCAGGACAAGTGGTCAGATTTCATACTCCTTATCCTGATGAAGACCCGAATATGATTTATCATTTGCTGGATTTTGATGACAGTGGGCGCTTTCCAACCCCACCAGCAGAAATTAAACCGATATTCTCGGATTTCTCTTTTGTTCCGATCAACCGTGTAAGACTTGAAGAATTGGAAGTAGTGGAATTTGACCTCAAGGATCTTTTGGGTTATCCAGTTATGATTCTTAAGGAAGACCAATCTAAGGTTTCAGGTAAAGTGTATCAGCTTTACCAAGATAAAATTGTTCCCGAATTACATGTGAAAAATGGGAAGGGAGTCGAAACTAATGTGAAGCTAACCATAAAGGACGCCTTGGGATCTGTGCATACAGGAATGCTTTTCGTCACACCCGAAGTAAAGTTAGAAAACTTAAGGACAATACTATGATTTCAAAAGTAAAATCAATTCAAGATGTAGAGGCATTTTTTAAGCATTTGCTTGAAAATGAAAGTCTAAATTTTCATCCAGATGACGATTTCAGGAATTACATCCATATGGAAACCAAGCTTCCTTCTTATTCCATAGAAGAAGCCGAGTTCAGAAATAAACTAATGAAAGATTGTTTTAATGTCTGCAAAAGGGAAGGCACCGATATCTATGAAATAGGATCACTTCAATTATTCAATAATTTAAACTTCTAAAAACCATGAAAAAAACAAAAATCAAATCCCTGATCAAACATTTGAAGGATGTCAAGAAAAGAGGAGGAAAATTCGTTCACTATGAAGGTACGCTGATTGTCTTAGAGACAGGTAATGAAATCATAATTTCTACGGAGCCTCAGATGTGAAGAGGGTATTAAAGCTTTCCAGATTCCATTGACATATATAGTGTCAACCGTCATTCTGAGATTTTAAAATTTGTCATTTATAGAAAGGCAATTACAGTTGGTGTACGTCATCCTGAATCGGAGCTTGCGGAGATGAAGGATCTCCTTCCTTTAAGAGTGGGAGATTCTTCACTGCGTTCAGAATGACGGTCCCTTTAATCTATCAATGGTAGTGAGAAACGAACGAAGAATCTCCTGCACTCAAGTCAAAGAGACCCTTCGTTTCACTCAGAGGGACGACCCCTCCATATCTGTCATTGGTCTGAATGAAGCATCTCCAAGGGGTCTATAAATGATAGAATTATCATAAATAGGATTTCCTGAGATCCCTCGTGCCTACCATTGATATAAATCTACTTCAGGTTTAGTTCAACCCCTTTAGGGTTGGGTCTTAACTCTATTTCATGAATTCCCCGGGTTGCTACCCGGGGCTATTTATAGTTTAACCCCTTCGGGGTTTTATTTAATAGTCATACGCTTTCTGTAAATGCCAAATTCTCAGG
The DNA here is from genome assembly GCF_000295935.2 of Indibacter alkaliphilus LW1. Lineage (GTDB taxonomy): Bacteria > Bacteroidota > Bacteroidia > Cytophagales > Cyclobacteriaceae > Indibacter > Indibacter alkaliphilus. The sequence goes on along the minus strand of NZ_ALWO02000036.1, from coordinate 264,384 downwards.
GTGAAAATATGAGAAATCCTTTTGATTTATAGTGTATTGGATTTTTCAGGGTTTCAAATCCTCTTCATCTGGGTTCGGGATTACAAATCCCGAACAGCGGGAGGCTTCGCTTTGTCATGCCGAAAGCAATGAAACATCTGTTTCCATCCAAAAAGCGAAGCTTTATCTGCGGGATCAGCGAAATCTGCGGGAGAAAAAAGGAGGAAGAACAGAAATATAGTGGATATATGGTAGAAATACGAGGTAATGAGCATTTGAGGCTTCAAGAAAATTTTTGGGATGAGGTATTAATAGCCTCAGGGAAACTGTCCCGAGAATACGAAAAGATCAATTTAAATGATCCACCACCCTCTTCACACACATCCCCAATTCCTTCTTGACCTCAAAATCCCAGAACCTCAGCACGGTCCAGCCTTTGGACTGGTAATAGCGATTTATCTCACGGTCTCGTTGCATATTGCGTTCGATCTTGGGAATCCAGAAGTCGCGGTTGGATTTGATGGTTTCCTTTCTGTTTTCCCAATCGTGACCGTGCCAGAAGGAACCGTCCACGAAAATCACCAGCCTGTATTTGATCAGGCTGATGTCCGGTTTCCCGGGGAGCTTTTGCTTGTTGCTCTTGTAGCGTATGCCCGCATGCCAAAGGGCTTTTTTAAGGAGTTTTTCGGGTTTGGTGTCTTTGCCCTTGATCCTGGACATGTTGAAAGAGCGCTTCTTGGTAGTATAAAACCCTGCATCCTCCGAAAATCTGGGCACCTTGATTTTCGGTTCAGAATAGGGTTTTGCTATAGAGGGCTTAGACTTTTTGGGCATGGATTTGATGAAAGTGAATTTAAGAAAAAAATAGCCCCTCATACCTGAGAGGCCATTTTTCCTTATCAGCCAAATAAAATTATTCATTAGGCCACTTCATACCTTCGATATAAGGGGCACCTGCATTTTTCATTTCTGATGCCATATCTGCCAGCGACTGATTGAGCTTTTTCAGCTCTTCTGTTGCTCTTTGGATTTGCTTATTGGCAATTTGCAGGGTTTGCTTGGAAGTCTCGGTAGGCCCGTAGAGAGAAGTAGAAATACCACGGTTGACTGCGAAAAGCCGCTCGCCAATGGTAGGCGGGGTTTTTTCACCGACCTGTAGTTTGGCCGGATTGCCATAGACCTCCATGTGTAAGTTGTAGAGTTCGGTTCGCAAGTCATGGAGTTTCGCATCTAAAGTGCCTGGCTTGGCCGAAGAATGCTGCAAGGCCTTGCGCATGGCATCCACTGTTTTTATACTTCGGTCTATATTGATGTCAAGGGCTGAGGCATCTTTTGCTGCTGCTTCATACGAACGCCAAAAAGCCGCCACCTCATTTTCCGGAGCTCCTTCCAGTGCTCCCTTATACATTCGCTCAACTTCAAAGGTGATCGGATCATCCAAAGCTGTGGTGACGCCATCTTCACTTTTGTAGAGGGTAGCTGTGTAAGTTCCGGGGGCGACCATCAGTCCCTTGTCAAAGGATTGCCCTCCACTGATGGTCAAAGCCTGTGGTGCGGGATACCGCAAGTCCCATGATATCCGGTGAAAGCCCTTTTTCGATGGGCCCTCTACACGCCTGATTACATTTCCTGAAGCATCTTGCACCAGGATGAAAATTCCGGGCTTTTCCTGAATCTCTTCTGCCGCTCTTTCCTCCCAACTTGGCATCGGCACATCACGCTCTGCTGCTGTAAGGGGTTTTTCTGCAGCTTGTCTTATTTCTGCTTTGGTTTGCAGACCATCTTTCAGGTGGTAGGTAAAAACCGCACCAAAGTCAGGGTTTGGTGCTACATAATAGGAAGAACCCTGCGAGCCTTTTTGGCTGTCGAAATTCAAATGTGAGCGGGGAATATACCACCAGGCTTTACGGGTAGAATAAAGTGAGCCTTCTTTTTGAAGGGAAGCAGTGCTGACTTCTCTTAGGACACTGTAATCATCGAATATGAAAAATCCCCGGCCAAAGGATGCGCCCACCAGATCATTTTCTCTCTTTTGGATTGCCAAATCACGGAAAGAGATCGTAGGAACGCCTCCTTCAAGCTTGGTCCACTGTCCGCCACCATTGATGCTAAAATACAGGCCATACTCAGTAGCGATAAAGAGCAGTTCAGGTTTTACATGATCCTGTACCAATCGCCAAACCATCAGCTTGTCCGGTAGGTTTCCTTTGATCATTTTCCAGGTACGTCCACGGTCTGTACTTTTTACTACGAAAGGACGGTAGTCGCCGTATTTGTGATTGTCCAAAGAAACATATACTGTATTGGGATCATGTAAATCTGCTTTAATGTCATTGATAAAGGCCCTTTCAGGAACTCCCATACTGCTCACTTCTACAGCACGCCAGCTTTTGCCGTCATCTTCTGTGACCTGAAGCAGCCCATCGTCTGTACCTGCGTAGATAAGTCCTTCTACCAAAGGCGACTCGGACAAACTTGTAATGGTTCCGTAATTGGACATGGCAAAAACATCCCATGGGGAGTCCCAGCTTTGTGTGGCCCCCATAATCGGTAGACTCAGGCGATCTTCACCCCGGGTAAGGTCATCACTGATTGCCTCCCAGCTATCGCCACGGTTGTTGGATTTCCAAACACGGTAGGATGCAAAATACAAGCGGCTGGGAGAATGCGGACTCACGTGAATGGGGGCATCCCAGTTGTACCGCTCATGGGGATCATCTTCACCGGCCTGCGGCTGAATATCCACTACTTCCCCGGTAGACATGTCCAATCTGCTGAGTGTGCCCTGTTGGCGTTCGGCATAGACTATATCGGGATTGCCCGGCTCAGTGGCGGTAGCATGACCGTCCCAGTTGAGCACAAGTTTCCAGTCATAATTTTGGATTCCCTGCACATTGTCCGTGCGGGAAGGGCCTCCGTGTGTTCCATTATCCTGAGTCCCGGCGTAGATATTGTAAAATGGCTCGGCATCATCAAGAGAAACTTTGTAGTACTGCGTGACGGGTAAATTGGGCATATAGCGCCAATTTTTGGTGAGGTCAAAGCTTTCATAAAGACCGCCGTCGGTCGCCACCATCACATAGTTGGGGTCGCTTTTCTTGAAAGCCATGCCATGGAAATCGCCGTGGATATGCTCTCTGTTGACAATATGCCAGTTTTTCCCTCCATCTGAAGAGTATTTCATGCTGGCATCCATCATATAGATCAGGTCAAATTGATGAGGAGAGGCAAACAGCTCCATGTAGTAATGTGGACCTGTGGCACTGGCCACCACATCCGATGTTTTCTCCCAATTCATGCCCCGATCAGCAGACCGCCAGGTGCCACCCGTCCTTCGGTCAAGTTCTATAGCAGCGTAGACCACATCCGGTTGCTGCGGAGAGATGGTCAGCCCTATTTTTCCCATTTTACCGGAGGGAAGACCATTGGTCAATTGTGTCCATGTTTCTCCACCATCTTCACTTCTGAAAATACCGTTTTTGACTCCTCCGTCCATCATGGCCGCAACTGTCCGCTGCCGCTGCCAGGTGACCGCGTAGATTCTGTCCGGATTTCTTGGGTCTATGGCGATATCCCCTACACCTGTAAACTGATCGTCACCTAGGGTTCTTTTCCAGTTTTTGCCAGCATCGGTACTTTTGTAAAAGCCTCTTTCGCCACCTGCACTCCACAAGGGACCTTGAGCCGCCACAAATATCACATCGCTGTTGTCCGGATGGACGATGATTTTCCCAATGTGCTCGGAATCTGGTAAGCCACGTTTTTCCCATGTGGTGCCGCCATCTTCTGAGCGATAAATGCCGTCACCAAATCCAAAGTGACGTCCTCCACCTTCTTCTCCCGTACCTACCCAAATGACCATTGGATCCGACGGATCAATGGTTACACAGCCAATTGAGTATGAGCCCTGTTCATCAAAGATCGGGGTAAAAGTCACCCCTGCATTGGTGGTTTTCCAAACGCCTCCGGAGCCGACGGCGACATACCAAGTGCTTTCGTTGGTTGGATCAATAGCCACATCTGCTATTCTCCCTGACATGAAGGCCGGCCCGATGCCACGGAGCTTCAGTCCGCGAAAAGTTGTCTCGGAAAACAGTTCATCTACAGCAGCAGGGGCAGTGCTTTCTCTTCTCTGGGCAAACAACAAAGTGCTTAGCCCACAAAGTATTAAGGTCATGAGCCAAGAAAAATGTTTTGTAGCGTATCTCATAGATTGTTGATTTTGGTAAGACTTATAGTACACTTCTATTAATCTATATCAATTGGTTCAAAAAGTCGCCTAATTTGTGGTAAGCGGTTTGGTGGCATGTTTGGTGTTGAGATTTAACCTCCAAGGATCCGGATACACTTCTTTATTTTTGAGCAAAATTCGCTTTGAAGTAGTGGGAAACAAAGGGAAGTGTCATTGAGGTTAGCTTAGGGCTCTAACCAAAAAACATTTGTTTCAACTCCTCCAAGGCCAGTTCTTCTAAAATTTCCCTTTCCGGACCTTGGTCTTTTTCAGCCCATTTGATCAAACGGATATAACCGTTTTTGATTTCTATTCCTGTAATACTTCCATCATTGTAGCAGCAGCAACCTGCATTGAAGTAGGTGGGTTTGTACTTGGGAAGGGAAGGGTGCACTTCATCACACTGACTGGGGTGTCGGGCTATTCTCTCTTTCAGGTCCTCGACGGCTTTGAAGTCTGCAATTTCTTCCGCTTCCAGCAATTGAGCTCTGAGATACTGAATATGACTGTAAGTATGAAAAATAGGTTGGTGGGTATGCCCGGTGATCAAGACCACATTTTCCTGTTGCTGACTCCATTCGTACATGAGGCGGTTGTGGAGCGTTTTTTCGGCATTGACCAAAGCCGGAGTATTGATATTGATACCCAAAAAACCCTGCAAAGGCCCCCAGATATAGGCTACAAACCAGGCAGAAAACCAATTACCGTCACTTCTCCGGTCGCCCTGATGTCCATGGGTGCAGAAGAGATCTAGGTGCTGCCCATCTCCATAAGCCACACGAACGACAATCCCACCATATATATTGACAGACTGCCCAAATGCCTGCTTGAGATATAAAGGAGCAAAGGGATCCAATTTCCAAAAGAGGTCATGGTTGCCGTAGATTTTATAAAAGGACTTCCGCTTGGCAAACCGGCTTTCGGATTTAAATGTCTTTTTGTTGTGATGGAGGAGAGAAAAAATATTGAATTTCCAGAACTCCTCAGAGTCACCCAGGTTGATATAATTGGCTTTTAACTGATCGTAGAAATCCAGTGCGGCGAGGTAATTTTTTTCAGCAGTCCTAAATTCATCCCTGCTCCCTCTGTTTCCCTTGTGATGATCACTGAAGATGATGAAATTATTGTCCTGAAAATCTTTCTTGTAGAGCGCTCCATATTTGGAGTCAGGATTACTGATGATGTCCTTATACATTTCACTCAGCTTGGCAAAGACCTCTTCCTTTCTTGGGGCAGAGGATACCTTTTTGGCAAAATAGAGTATAGGCCTTCGCAACAAGTAGACTATGAGGGTTTTGATAAGTGAAAGGGTTTTATCGAACATGAATTTTTTCAACTAGACAATTTTAAGAAAAATACATCACTTCCACCTTTTACTTTCTTCATAACACTTCCTATTTTTGAAAAACCTCAATTATGCCTTTATCCAAATCAGAACTCAACAACGCAGAGACTTTTTTGTATTACATAAAAAAGACAGTAAAGCAAAAAGGCTATATGCTTTACCAGTCCGGAGGGGTCAGATACAGGTACTTTGATCCGGAAACTCAAAATCTGCATTTTCAGGTAAAAGGAAATATCGAAGAGGATTATCAAGTGCAGATCGACCTCAGCCTTTCACCCGAGCCTGATTTTTTTAGCGATTATGATGAGGAAGAGGATTATCGCTGCGGATGCATTTACTTCGAACAGGAACTTGAATGCAAGCATGTAGCAGCTGCACTGTATTTTATCCTGCACAACAAGAAAAGTGATTTCAAAAAAATCCTTTCTGATGAGCCCAAAGATCAAAAAAGCCTTAAAATCACTGCTTTCCCCATAAGCATTCCTTGTTCTTTGGAGGACTTGGATAAGTTTCATGAGCTTATCCCCGATGATCCTAATATCAACTATTACGATGCAGAATTGAAGAGCGTCAAATTCCTGGAAAACGGCATCATCTATTATGTCTCAGGCTATTCATTCATGGATGAGCTGTCTGTCACCTACGATGAGGGACAGGTCACCATCAATGGCAGCATTAAAAGACCCCACCTGGTAAGGGCTGGCCTCAAGTGGCTTAAAACAAGATTTGAAGGAAAGGACAAAAGGGAATTGGGCCTGCTTACCAAAGAACAAAGGGTAAATCTGATTTTGATAGAATTGGAGGATATGGGCCTGAAAGAGCAGCTGAAAGACCCGCTCAGTGCCATGGATTTTGTCCTGCATGACCAAAGGATTATTATGATCACTTCGGGCGAGTTGAATGGCTTGGTCAACCTGGACCAATACAAAAGTAATTTTACACATTACCTAAACCAAGCGAAGATAAAAAGCCTTGGCATGGGATCCTTACAAGACACCAAGGAAGTGGACATAGGGACTTACAATGTTGCTTTTGCCTTTTGCTATAACCAATGGGGTAGCTTTACTGAAATCATACCTTTTATGGCCAAAGGTTCCAAAAAGGATCCGGAGGCTTTCTCCGTCAAGTTTGAGCGGCTGGATGATCCTCATGACATCCGCTTAAAAAGAAATCAGGATCTTGAGCGCATTTTATTTCTTAGGGACAGGTTCCAAAAGTCATTGCTCAACAAATCCAGCATGAATCCTTTTGATCAGTTCAGGGAATTTTATACGGCAGCCAAAGAATATCCCCTTTTTGTGTTTAAGGGCTTTCAGTATGAAACACAGAAAATCCGCAAGGCTCACTTTGATAAGCCCTTGGAGGCATTCAAAGCCAATGCCCAATTGTTGATAGATAAAGAAGGTATCATATACAATATCAGGACCATCATTGAATTTGGGGATAAAAAATATGATTTGGCTGAAATGCAAGATCAGATCATTTTTACCCAGGCTTTTGCCGTGTACAAAAATCAGGCTTTGTTGCTTTTTGATAGCGAGCGCCTATTAAAATTACTTGCCTTTCAAATGAAGAGCAGCTTTATCCAAGTGTTGGATAAGGAATTTGAGCAATACTTCAAACATATTCTACTGCCTATGGCCTCTTTTATAGAAATCACGGATAAAACCGGGACCCTCAAAGAATCCGAAAACCCGGGACCGCTTCAAAGGCAATTGTACATTTCTGAACTGAATGGCCTTATCCTGCTGCGCCCGCAGGTGAAGTATGCCGAATCTGCTTTTTCCAACCCATTGGAACAAAGTACCATCATCGATGCAGACAACAAAGCCATATACCTGCGGGATGAAGATTACGAAGATGAATACGTAGACTTTTTAAGGAAGCTCCACCCCAATTTCAAAAATGCCGGAAGTCAGGGACTTTTTTACCTGAATCAGGACAGTTTTATGAAGGACCTTTGGTTTTTCAAAGCTTTTGAAAAACTCAAATCGGAACAGGTGCGGGTCTTTGGACTGGAAAAAATCAAAATCAAAAAGTACAACCCCTTCCCTCCTGCCATATCCATGGAGTTTGGCTCCACGCAGGACTGGTTTGAAGTCAGTGCCAAAGTGGCTTTTGGGGATCAGAAAGTCAAGTTGAAGGATATCAAAAAGGCCCTGGACAGAGATCAGGAATTTGTAGAATTGGCAGATGGAAGTATCGGGGTATTGCCACAGGAATGGGTCAAAAAATTCAGCAAGCTGTTCCGATCCGGAGAAGCCGAGAAAGAAGGGCTGAAAGTCCCCAAGACCCTTTTCCATGTGTTGGACGAATTTGAAGAGGCCCAAAGCTTCCCCGAAGTCATCCGTGAATTGGAGGAAAAAAAGGCCAAGCTGGCGGAATTTACCCAAATCAAAACCGCCAAAATACCTAAAAAGCTGAAAGCCGAGCTTAGAAATTACCAGCATACAGGCCTAAACTGGCTCAATTTCCTACAGGAATATCAATGGGGAGGAATCCTCGCAGATGATATGGGATTGGGCAAGACCCTTCAGATGATTGCCCTGATCTGTAAGCTCATTGAGCAGAATAAAAAAGCACAGGTACTGGTAGTCGCCCCGACCACACTTTTGTTCAACTGGAGAAATGAACTGGAAAAATTTGCCCCCCACCTGGGTTATTTTGTCCATCATGGCAATAGGTCAGACTCTTTGGAAGAGCTCAGCCGACATCAGGTGATCCTGACAAGCTATGGCCTGGTCATCAATGACCTGCCACTCTTGCAGCAGATACATTTTGAAGCCATCATTGCGGATGAATCCCAAGCGATCAAAAACACCCAATCACAGCGGTACAAATCCATTACCAAGTTAAAAGGAAAGGTAAAGATGGCTATGACAGGAACACCTATAGAAAACAGCCTGGCTGAGCTTTTCGCACAGATGAACTTTGTCAATCCCGGATTTTTCCTGTCTTTCAAAAGTTTCAAGGACAATTACCTCAAGCCGCTCAAAAACGGTGATAGGGAAATTCTCAGTGAATTGCAGCACAAAATCAAGCCTTTCGTGCTGAGAAGGACGAAGGAAGAGGTACTGACCGAGCTCCCGGACAAAACAGAGGAATACCTGTATTGTGTGATGAAGCCTGCCCAAAGGAAGATTTATGATGCATATAGAAATGAATACCGGGACTACCTCCTAAAGAAATTTGAGGAGGAGGGAGCCGAAAACTCCAAAATGTATGTGCTGGAAGGCCTGACCAAGCTCCGGCTTGCCTGTGATGCTACCAACTTGGTACAGCATACTGAAGCTGCCAATGAATCGGTGAAAATTGAAATGCTGCTGGAACATATCCTGGAGAAAACCGGGAAACACAAGATTTTGGTATTCAGTCAATTTGTAAAAATGCTGGGATTGGTGCAGGAAAAACTGGAGGACAACCTGATAGAATATGCCTATCTCGACGGGAAGACTTCCCTGAAAGAACGTGAAAATGTGGTGCAGCAATTTCAGCAGGATGAGAAGAAAAGGGTGTTTTTGATCAGCCTCAAAGCCGGGGGAACCGGTCTAAATCTTACTGCTGCGGATTATGTGTATGTATTGGATCCTTGGTGGAATCCTGCTGTGGAAAATCAGGCAATAGACCGCTGCTACCGTATGGGGCAGGAAAAACATGTCATCGCCTACAGGATGATCTGTAAAGATACTGTGGAGGAAAAAATCATGCAGCTGCAGCAAGCCAAAAGTAAATTGGCCAAAGAAGTCATTTCTGAGGGTGACAGCTTCCTAGGGGCCTTGGATAAGGAGAGTATGTTGGCGTTGTTTGAGTAAAGGAATTTAAGCGGATTTGAAATTTGTTGGGTTAAAGCTGCCTGTCCATCCACCTTTGGAAAAGCACATCATAGACGCCATAAAACTCTTTTCCATCCTGTCTGTATTCTTTAAAGATCAATTCTTTGACTTGAAGAGCTTCTAAAGATCTTAAAACTGTAGCCGGACTGCCTAGTTCATGGTGTGAAACAAATGCTTTGGAGGTGGGTTCCAATACTTCTTTGTCTTTGGCTATAGCTTTGAGTAGTTTCCATTGTTGATGGGTCAATAGACTTCTGTAATGGAAAAAAAAGGGTTCCTGCTCTTGAAGGATTTTGGATGCCTCCCTACGCCAAAGTGATTCTTCTATGTTTTTTTCACCACTTAAGAACACCCTATTGCAAAGTAACTGTACATAATAGGTATGGCACATGGTCCATTCCAGCATTTGGCCGACAATGGAGGGACTAAGGTTTTTGCCTGCTTCGGTAAATTTGTCCTGAATAAAATCCGCATACTGCTGTTGGTCGATTTTCCCGATTTTCAGAGGGCTTGCACTTTTGAAAAATGGTCTTCCCGGGTCGGAAAACATGCCGCTGAGAATATGCTGTTGACTTCCGGCAAAAATAAACCGAAGGTTGGGCAGAGACTGTACCAATCCTCTCAGCCATGCATCTGTATTCTGTTCCGGATAATTCCCGATTTGTTGGAACTCATCTATGGCGATAACAAGGGTGGTGTTTTGTTGTCCCAAAAACTCCACAATGTTTCTTACTTGTCTCGGGGAATCTTTGACCTCAAGCCCTACTTGGGGTATTCCGGATAGGGGGTCGAAACTCAAGGTAGGTCGAAGAGATTTGATGAAATCCCATACCTTCTTTCCCAATGCACTTTTCTCGGGTATGGATTGTAACAGTCCTGAGGCAAGGGCGTTCAAAAAATCCTTTTCGTTTTCTGTGTGCAATATATCCAGATATATACCTTGCCAACCCCCGGGCAATTTTCCCAAAATATGATGGACCAGAGCTGTTTTTCCCAGTCTTCGAATTCCCAAAAGCAGGCAAGATTCCCCACCTTTTAGCATGGAGAGAACACTCCGTGTTTCCTCTTCCCGGTCACAGAAATATTCAGGGCCAAAATAGCCAGTGGTAGGAAATGGACTGATAGGCTGCATGGAGAAAGTGAGTTTAATTTACAAAATGTAATTTACAAAATGTAATTTACATTTTGTAAATTGAGGCGGTATATTATTTAGTCCAGCTCCGTCAAAATATTTGATCAGATCAAGCCTGCCTGCTTTTTTGAACCAAAACAGCATTAAAATGCAGGCATTCCACACAATAATATTTAATTTAGTTGATACTTTAACCTTATCCATTTAGGTATGCATAAATTTTCATTTTGTATCACCATCACTTTGACCTTTCTTATGTCTTGTACTTCTACTCCTACCAAAGAAAATGCCTTTATAGAAATCTTTGATGACCGGGCCTTGGACCTGATTGATCCTGAAACGCCTTTGGTCATTCTGGCTGATGGGCATGACTGGACTGAAGGGCCCCTGTGGTGGGAAGCGGAACAAGCATTGCTATACACAGACATTCCCCAAAACTCCATTTTCAAAGTGGACATGCTAGGAAACAAAAGCCTTTATCTCAAACCATCCGGATATACCGGGGATACCGATCGGGGAGGTGAAGTGGGTGCCAATGGGTTGGTATTCTCACCCGAGGGACGCTTGGTCATGTGCCAACATGGGGACCGTAGGATGGCCTATATGGACAGTCCCTTGGATGAGCCCAAAGCTTCATTTGTGACATTGGCAGACCGGTATGAGGGAAAACGGCTCAATAGCCCCAATGATGTGGTATATGACGCCATGGGAAGAATGTATTTCAGTGACCCGCCTTATGGGTTGGAAAAAAACATGGACGATCCTGCCAAGGAGCTGGATTTTCAGGGTTTGTATGTACTGAGAAATTCGGGTGAACTGCAACTTCTTGACCGGCTTACAAGACCCAATGGACTGGCCTTCAGTCCGGATCAGAGCTTGCTGTATGTGGCAAATTCCGACCCTGATCTGGCCGTGTGGTATGTGTATGAGGTGGATATGGATGGAAACCTCAGCAGTAGAAATCTGTTTTTTGATGCCACTGACAAAGTAGGTCGGGATGGATACAAGGGCTTGCCTGATGGTATGAAAGTACATACCTCGGGTGTGATCTTTGCCACAGGTCCCGGAGGAGTCTGGGTTTTCAGCCCAGAAGGAGAGGCCTTAGCCAGAATTCATACTGGAGAAGCCACCTCCAATTGTGCTTTTTCTACAGACGAAAAGACCTTCTTTTTGACAGCGGACAGTTACGTGCTGAAGATGGATTTAAAGTGATAAAGAAAAGGCACAAAGATCCAATCATCTTTGTGCCTTTTTAGTATATACTCCATAATTAAGAGAACTGCATTTGATTTACCCAAATACAAACTGGGAAGCTGTGCCAGGTTTTCTATTAAAGGAAATCAGAATACAGTATTGAGCGCCAAATGTCGAACGGAACACCTCCCAACAATTCCAGTTCTCCTTGATTACCTTTCTTCAATAAAAACCCATCACCCATTCGAAAGAATGAAAACTGACCCTCAAAAGGGTTACCCATCAGCAAGTTGGAGTGGCCCGCCACCAACAAAATCTCTTCAGGATTCATATAATCAGGTACCAAGTCCATGACTTCGGGAAAAATATTCTCCAAGTTGTTGCAAGAAGCATGGTTGATAAGCCCATATTTTTGGATAGGCATGCCCAATTCCATGTATTCTAGAGACTGAAATGCCCGGCACATTTCGCTGCTGATGGCCTCTCCAACAGGGATATTCAATTTTTTGAAAGTATTGCCAATCAATTTTGCCTGATTCTTTCCACTTTCACTCAATTGCCTTGCATCGCTGGACTCACAGGACTTCCACCAGTCTTCCACTTCCGAATCTTCCATGTCCGCTCCAACATCAGCAATCATGTGCCTGAAGAACAAAACGAGCTCATCATTATGATTTTGAAAATTTACCAAGGAATTGATCACATTTTTATATTGCTCAGGTCTATTGGCAAATACTACAGGTAATATTTTCTTTTCACTATCAGATATAACAACCTCCACCCAAAAAATATCATTGGTGGTTTGAGGCGGTGTGAGGGTAATTTCTCCTGATGGATCCACTTGGAAATTATCCTCATTATATCTGTTTGAAAACTCTACTGGATGATTTGTTTCAATCTGAAACACCGTTGGCCCTTCTGCAGCCCTTTGAATGACTAAAAAACCGTTTTCAAATTCAGGAGAAGTAATCCGAAAATCAGTCGGAGATTCATCTGCTCTAGGGTCGCAGGCTGAAAATACAAGCGCGATTAAGAAGACAGGGATAAGCCAAAAATTAACAATCAATTTTTTCATAATGGTAAAATTTAGTGGTCAATAAAAACTGTTTCATAAAACCCCTACGAACAAAGTTTTCATTTTGTCCTAATCTAATTTAAAAAAATAAAATTTGATGTTACTGGCAAAGTAGCGTAGAATCACATTTAATTTTCATCCACTACTGTCATTGGATTGGGTTTTGGTGGTAAGGTTGCCTTCAAACTGAACGCAACCTTTAAATCCACCGAATAGATAGGTAGGGTGTACAGATCTTTTTTCCTAAGATTAAAACATGGGGAAGGCTTTTTCGATAAAGCCCTTTTGGTGTAAGTCCATGGCGAGATTTTTAGAAAATCTATTGTATAAATCCTGAAAATCATTGAGCGGAGAACCATATCCCCTCACTTTACCCATCCATACAGTATCAAATGACTGTCCATCGATCAAAAAAACATGTTTGTCAGTATTCGGTCTATAAATCATATCCCCATCCGAAATATCTTCCTGCAACCATTGGGCTCTGGTATGAACCAATAGGATAGCATCAAAATTTAGCTTTTGGAGAGTGCTGTTAAACTCCTCAAAAGGAATCGGCTTGTGAATTGGAAAAAAATCATTGACAAAGAGGAGTTTGTTCGGGTGAAATTGCCTTCTAAGGCTGTTTGACATGCTTTTTCTAATGGCATCATTGTCCAGGTCATTGAACTTCCCAAAAAACACATATTGATAATTCTCTTCATTCCATTCATAGAAGAGGTCTTCTGCGGTTGTCATGACCACCAAAAGCGAATCATACTTTTTGGGGCTGTTGGTCAACTGATGAGAATTGATATTTACTGTGGCGCAAGAAGCCAAGAGTAAGAGGGCCGGAAGTATCAATAGGAGCTTTTTCATAGATAGATCATTTAGTATTTACAGAAATTCCCAAGTGTCATCCCGAGATTTTAAAATTTTGCATTTACAGAAAGGGAATGACATCTGCAAACCCGTCATTCTGAGTGAGGAACGAACGAAGAATCTCCTGCACTCAAGTCAAAGAGACCCTTCGTTTCACTCAGGGTGACGTGCCGCCCCCAATGTATGTCAATGGTCCGAACGAAGAATCTCCTAACTTTTTTATCAAGAGATCCTTCGCATCACTCAGGGTGACGTGCCGCCCCCAATGTATGTCAATGGTCCGAACGAAGAATCTCCTAACTTTTTTATCAAGAGATCCTTCGCATCACTCAGGGTGACGACCCCTCCACATCTGTCAATGGTAACCTAGAAAATTTGAAGACTTTGTAATAGAAATTCTTCACTAAGTTCAGAAGGACGACATTTTAATGCTTTCATACTCTATGTTACTATGGTTTTAATTTAAAAGTTGTCTTTTCCAAAAAACTTAATATTGGCGCCTGAAGAATGGAAAGGTTATTCTATTGGAAATCTGATATTTATTGTTAAAAAATTTTTTTTGACATCTTGCTTTTGAATTATTCGAATGATCTACGAAACAGGAAAAAAGCAGCTTTTCTTAAGGTGATTTCTAAAATACTGGAAAAACAAAAAGCATGGAAACCTCCATGCCCTTTGTATGAATTTTTGCTTTTTTGATACTATTCCCTGTTCTTGACATACTTCTCCAACCATTCATGTTGCTCATATAAAGTATGAAGTATAGATTCCTTGGCAGAATAGCCATGACTCTCGTGTGGTAAAAACACCAAACGTGTGGTGGCTCCGTGACCTTTAAGGGCATTGTAATAACGCTCGGACTGAATTGGGAATGTACCTGAATTATTATCTGCTTCCCCATGAATCAGTAAGATTGGTGTTTTTACTTTATTGGCGTTCATAAAGGGAGACATGGTATTGTACACATCAGGAGCTTCCCAATAGGTTCTTTGCTCATATTGGAAGCCAAAAGGTGTCAAAGTTCTGTTATAGGCTCCGCTTCTAGCGATACCCGCAGCAAACAGGTCAGAGTGTGAAAGTAGATTAGCTGTCATAAAAGCACCATAGGAATGTCCACCAACAGCAATTTTGTTCCTGTCACCTATCTTGGAATCCACGATAAAATCAATGGCTGCTTCCGCGTTGGCTACTAATTGTTCTACGAAGAAATCATTGGGCTCTTCCTCGCCTTCTCCCACGATTGGCATCTCAGTCTGATCCATAATTGCATAGCCTTGAGTCACCCAAAAGATAGGAGAGCCCCAACTCAATCTGGTAAAAGTATATTTTGATCCTCTTACCTGAGCAGCTACAGCTGCTGACTTATACTCTCTTGGATAAGCCCACATCAAAACAGGCAAAGGACCATCTGTCTCAGGATTATATCCTTCAGGGGTGTAGACAGTAGCTGAAAGGTCGAGTCCATCATTTCTTTTGTACTTGACCAATTCCTTTTTTACACCCTTAATGGACTCATAAGGGTTTTCAAAATCCGTAACTTGCATTGGGGCAATTCTTCTTCTGGTATTGACCAGCCAATAATTGGGTTGCATGTCTGTACTCTCCTTTAGAGTTACAAACTCCGTGGCATCTGCATTCAGCACTTTGGCCACTCTTTCATAATAAGGGGCCTGGGACCTCCACAGGATTCTTTCTGAATTGGATTTGGTGTTGAAAGCTGAAAGGTATGGCATGCTTCCTTCAGGGGAACCGCCTTCAGAGGTCATAAAAACCTCATCTCCCTTCCTCAAAATCACATTTCTTCCATATTGGTTGCTTGTAAAAACCGGTGATCCGGGATCATTGTAAATATCATCAGAGGACCTTTCGATGATTACTTTACCTGCTTCTCCTGGTTTGGAAGGGTTGATTCGGGAAACTTTTTGCTGACGGCTGGCAAACCAACCTTCATTTAATAAAGCAAAATTATCATCAGACCAATAAATACCTCGGTACCTGTAGCCCAAGCTTGCAAGTTTGGTTGGTTGACCTTCGAAAGGAGCATCCTGCATGTAGACAATTTCTCTTTCTTCCATTTCCACTTTTGGATCACCTCCATCTTGGGCTTCTACCCAGTATAAGGTTGAAGGTTTGTCTGCCCTCCAGCTGATGGATCTTGGACCAGTCACTGTAGCATCAAAGCCCGTTGGCCTTACTTCATCCAAAGGAATTTCTGCAATGGTTTTAACCATATTTCCTGCTTTATCCCATACTTCAACATGGTATGGAAAACGGGAAGCAGGCACAAGGTAAGAGAAAGGTTTCTGCAAAAGGTCTACCATGATATATTGGTCATCTGGAGATGCGCTGATAGACTTGATCAGTCCGCTATTACCCAGTGCTGTCAGCTGACCATTTAAATCAGTCCGCATGACTTGAGAATCCATGAAGAAAGCAAAAAGCGCTTCATCATGAGGGTTGGTCAAAAGGTCCTGGTAGGTTCTTGAAGGAGCCGCGTTTCCAGAGGTTTCCTGGACCGTTGGACCTACAGGTGCTAAAGGAGCTTCAGGCATGACTCCTCTTTCCGGGTTGATTCCTTTAAAAATAATCTGATTGTCAGCAGTCCAAGAAATATCACTTCCATAAACCCCATTCACGATTTCATCTGTAAGCTTTTTGGCTTCCGCACTTTGCAGATTCACTACCCATAGGCTAATTCCTGTATTGCTGGTGTGGGTCATGGCCACATAGTTCTCGTCCTTGGACAGTGAAAAGCTTCCCAATCTGGCGTTTTCGGGTAAACCTTTTATGGCTGTTTCTTCACCTGTTCTTGTATTTTTGATCTTCACATTATTGATGGTGTAAGACCTGCTTGGACCATTTGTAGCAGGATTGATACGGATACCTGCCAGTCTCATTTCAGGCTGTGCTAATTCCTCAATTGAAGGGTTTCCCGGCCTTTCTAATAAAAGCATAAATTCGCCAGACCGGCTGAAGTTAACCAAAGGGGTCAGAGGAGCATCAACCAGCTCAGCAATTTCCTGAGGAGGTTTTTGATAGCTTAATGGCTCTTGAGCGAATGCTTCGCCAATCACCAAAAACCAAAAAAGGGCTATATAAGAGCCTGTTCTAAAGATATTATTCATGGGTTTTAATTTTTATTACAAGTTTGAAAATACAAGATGTTATTTAGTTTAAAGCCTTTTTTATCTTTTTGGTTTAAAAATTTTTTTGGCTTGAATAAAACTTGATATCCTTATATAATCTAATATGTGTATCCGCAATTAGATCACTAACCAACTTAAATAAGGGCCTAGATCAATCCGATACTAATAGATATTGGCTTGAAATCATAGGTTTATACCACCATTTAGGGCGTGTTGAAAAACGCCAACTAGAGCATAAAATCTTTGAATATAAAACAAAAAAAGGAAGCCTTTTGAGCTTCCTTTTAATTACAATTTCTGTATCAATTATTTTCCTTTTGCTCCGATAGAGATCATCGCACATCTGAATCCGATATGGTTGGTTGCAGAATCCTGATGAGCAAATCTCCTTGCTCCTGGAGTCAACCAGTAAGCCATATCTCTCCAAGAACCTCCTTTGTAAACCCTAAACTCATCGGTAATCAACATGGTAGTATAATTCTCTTCTTCATCGTAGATACCATCTTTTCTCAATGGGTTGAGATCATCAAAATCCTGGAAAGAAAGTGGTCGGTAAACGTCACCAACCCACTCATTGACATTTCCTGCCATATGGTACAGACCGAAGTCATTTGGTGGCATGTCATATACGTTTGTAGGAAGGATTTCTCCATCATTTACTTTGCTACCTGCGATACCGGCATAATCACCTCTACCTCTTTTGAAGTTGGCAAGGAAATCACCTTGTCTGCCTTTTCTTTTGATGTTGTATGGATTTCTCACGCCTCTTCCATCCCAAGGATAAATTCTTCCGTTTTCCTGGTTCTCATCCATATACTGTGTACCTATCATCGCTTTCGCAGCATATTCCCACTCACCTTCGTTTGGCAATCGGTATTCTGCAATAGCCACTCCTCTCTCAATCAACTGTCTTTTGTTGAGGGTAGAATCTACATTATTTTGTTCTCTGATGATATTGGATACAAATTCAGTTCTCCACTTGGCATAAGTATTGGCCTGAGTCCAGGAAACTCCTGCTACAGGGTAAAAATTGAACCCAGGAAATCTGAAATAATAAGTATCGTAAAGGTCATTATAGTTCATTGCTCCCGCCCAAACATTCTCCCTAGGCTCCAACTTTTGGATGGAGTCGGCACTAACGTTTTTACCCATGTAGAACAAAAACTCTCGGTAATCCACATTGGTAACTTCAGTTTCATCCATGTAAAAAGAAGCGACAGTCACTGTTCTCTCTACATTATCTCTAAATGCCATAACATCCTGCTCCTGAGAGCCTAAAACTGTCCTACCGCCTTGAATGAATTTCAACCTCGGACCGATTTTTTGTTCGGCAAATTTAGCTACAAAAAATTTGGAGCTGTCATTGATGTCTTTACTGAAATCAGCACCGGTGGAGGCGCTGGCCTTTCCAGGCTTATTTGCGGTTCTTCGGCCATAGCCGGGTTGTTTGTTACAGGAAGAAAGGATGGCTCCGCCAACAATCAGCAACATTGCTGCTATCATTCCTAAATTACTTTTTCGAAAAACCATTTGACAATACTGTTTTTTGTGCACAATTAGAACGCTAATATATAATCATTAATATCTTATCCCAAAGAATTTTTTTTGTAGCCAAAAGCTACAAATAGCCGAAAACGGCCATATTTTGGAGGATATAACAAATATCTCCCCCTCAAAAGCAATTATCCTGCCATTAAATTTTTTGAAATTTTTACTCTTTTTTCATCTCTTCCAGCCATTTTTTTGCCTTTTGGATACTTTTCACTCCTGATATGTTGAGAATCAAACGATTCTTATATTCTTTCATTTTGCAACTTCTGGGTTGGGTTTGTACAAAACGAATGATTCTGCCAAAAGTATCTGACTTGTAATAACTTTCTTTCGATGAAGGAACAAAATAGCATTTCATCAGCTCATTTTTCAGAGCAAGTTTTTCAAAACCAAGGCTTTCTGCCAGCCACCTCAAGCGGACAGTTTCAAATAAATCATCCACAACCTCTGGAATTGGACCAAACCTGTCTTTGATGGATTTGATAAAAGGCTGCAGCCCATCTTCGGTCTTGACATTATCCAGTTTGGAGTAGAGGTTAAGTCTTTCTGAAATATTGGATACGTAAGTCTCAGGTATCAGCAACTCGAAGTCTGTTTCTATCACACAATCCTGCACCAGAATTTCCACTTTCTCTTTGAGGTCATCTTCAAATAATGCTGCAAATTCATTTTCCTTCAACTCCTGAACAGCCTCATCGAGTATCTTGTGATACATCTCAAATCCCAAATCGGTGATAAAGCCGCTCTGTTCTGCTCCCAGCAAGTTTCCGGCCCCTCTGATATCCAAGTCCCTCATGGCCACCTTAAAGCCGTCGCCCAAATCCGAAAATTCCTCCAATGTCTGAAGCCTTTTTCTTGCTTCCGGAGTCAATCCCGTGGTCGGGGTTGTCAATAGGTAACAGAATGCCTTTTTGTTGCTTCTTCCGACCCGTCCTCTCATCTGATGCAAGTCGCTAAGCCCAAACATGTGTGCCCTATTGATGATAATGGTGTTGGCATTGGGAATATCCAATCCGGACTCAATGATATTGGTAGAAACAAGGACATCATACTCACCTTCTATAAACCTGACCATTATTTTTTCCAGCTTTTTGCCATCCATTTGTCCATGTGCACCAGCTACCCTTGCATCAGGGACCAATTTCATGATCAGGTTGGCAATAGAGTCAATTTCACCAACTCTATTGTGAACAAAAAAGACCTGACCTCCACGCCTCAGTTCATAAGCTATGGCATCACGGATCACTTCCTCCTGAAAAGTATGGATTTCAGTAGTCACAGGCTGCCTGTTAGGGGGAGGGGTCGCAATCACTGATAAGTCCCTGGCACCCATTAGGGAAAAATGCAGGGTCCTAGGAATAGGGGTAGCGGTAAGTGTCAATACATCCACATTGACTTTCATTTCCTTCAGCTGATCTTTTACTTTCACACCAAACTTCTGTTCTTCATCAATGACCAAGAGTCCCAGATCTTTGAATTTGATGTCTTTGTTGACGATTCTATGGGTGCCTACAAGAATGTCTATTTCTCCAGTATTTACCTGTGAAGCAATTTCCTTGATTTCTTTGGATGTTCTGAATCGGTTGATGTACTCCACTTTTACCGGGAAGTCCTGCAGCCTTTCTTTCAAAGTCTGAAAATGCTGCATGGCCAGGATGGTAGTGGGCACCAAGATAGCCACTTGTTTTCTGTCGTTGACAGCCTTAAAGGCGGCGCGAATAGCCACTTCGGTTTTGCCAAAACCCACGTCTCCACAAACAAGCCTATCCATGGGATAAGGCTTTTCCATATCAGATTTGACATCAGCGGTAGCCAATGCCTGATCCGGAGTATCTTCAAAAACAAACGAGCTCTCAAGCTCAACCTGAAGCACGGAATCTTCCGAAAACCTGAAACCATTAGCGTTCCTTCTTTTTGCATAAAGGGCAATCAGCTCTTTGGCAATATCCTTGACTTTGCCTTTTACCTTTTTCTTTTTGTTTTCCCATTCCGGCGATCCCAGCTTGGACATGGTGGGCATAGTACCCTCTTGCCCTGAATACTTCGATATTTTGTGGATAGAGTGAATATTGACATAGAGCAAATCGTCATCTCTAAATATCAACCTGACTGCTTCCTGAAGCTTTCCACTGACATCGACTTTTTCCAAGCCTGCAAACCGGCCAACCCCGTAATCTACATGGACCACAAAATCCCCCGGATTGAGTGTTTTGAGTTCTCGAAGGGTAAGTGCTTTGGATTTGCTGGCCTTGTTTTTGGTTTTATACCTATGATACCTTTCGAATATCTGATGGTCTGTATAACATGCCAATTGTAAATTTTTATCGACAAACCCTTCCCTCAGACCGATTTGAAGGGATTGAACCTGAAGTGTAGGGTCAAGTTCCTGAAAAATATTGGCCAGTCTATTGATCTGCTTATCGGATTCTGAACAGATAACATTGAGCCAGCCTTCTCTTTCATTGCTGACAAGGTTTTCGACAAGGAGCTCAAAGTTCTTGTTGAAAGACGGCTGGGGCTGCGAGTCAAACTGAAAGAGCTCAGCATCCTGAAAATAGAATTTATGACCAAATTCTATTTTGGAAAAACTTGCTGTGCTTTTAAGAAATGATTCCGAATTATCAAAAAGATCTTCGGGCTTCAGCATGAGTTTTCCACTCGAGTTGGTTTCCACAATTTGCTGAAAAGATTGCTCTGCTTTTTGGAAATGCTCGTCTAAGGTGTCCAAAGAAAACTGATAATCTTTGTACCAGATGTAGGTATATTCCGGCAAAAAGTCCAAGAAAGACTGTCTTACTTCCTGAAGAAACTTGGTCTGTACATTTGGAATAATACTGATCTGATCGATTGGCTCGATGGATAGCTGGGTCTCCGGGTCAAAAGTCCTGATACTTTCTATTTCCTTTCCGAATAGTTCCAACCTAAAAGGGAGGTCATTGGCATAAGAGAAAATATCAACAATCCCCCCTCTGATGGAAAATTGTCCTGGCTCGTAAACAAAGTCTGTTTTTTCGAAGTCATAGGTTGCCAAAAGTTCAGCTATAAATTCAAGGTCAACTTTTTCTCCCACTCTGGCCTTGAGGGTATTTTCTTTCAAGGCTCTTTTATTGATTACCTTTTCATATAAGGCCTCGGCGTAAGTAACAACGATTTCAGAATCCTTTTCTTTGCTTAGTATTTTATTCAGAATCTCAGCCCTCATCAAAACGTTTGCATTTTCTATTTCTTCGTATTGATAAGGTCGTTTATAACTCGAAGGAAAAATATTTGAGGATTGATTACCCAAGAGCTCCTGCAAGTCATTGTTGAGGTATGCTGCCTCCTCCTTGTCATGAGCAATGATCAGATGAAACCCTCCTAATCTTCTAAAAATGATAGAGAAAAGTATGAGGTCTAAACTTCCTGAAATACCCTTAAATTGGAAGTTGTTGGATTTAGAAGATTGGATCTTGTCCAAGAGCGTTTGAACAAATGGATCAGATTCGTATAAAGATAGGAAGGCGGATTTTTCCAAAATATGCTTGAGGTTCTTTTTTTGAAGGCGTAAAGTTAGGAAAATGATTCTGTTTATTCCCCTAGCCCTGTATTACCAAATAGTGTACAAAAACCTGAACCTAGTACGGCTTGGAATGTTTACAGTATACGGAGGAGAAAAAATGGAAAAAACAGACGAAACTTGGTTTCAAAGAATTGAGAACATGCATCCATATCAAACCCTGATGTATTTGGGCATGTTTGGAAGTGGGTTGATATTTTTATTTATGACAATCGCTTTTTTGGCTTCAGGTACTGACAATATGGAGGCGGTTGGCTTTAGAATGCCAAAATCCTTTATTCTCAGCACCTTCGTAATACTTGTATCAGGCTATACAGTGTCCAAGATGATCAGTTTTTATAAAAAAGAGTCCATCAGGGAATTGAAAAAAGCACTGATGTTAACATTTTGGCTGGGAGTTGCCTTTTCTATTTTACAGCTCATTGGCTGGCAGGAACTGACGGCAATGGGTGTAGACTTTAGAGGATTGCCAAGTGGTAGTTTTTTGTATGTTTTGAGTGGGATACACTTGTTTCATCTTTGCGGAGCAATGATATTTGCCGTGATCATGACCCTGCAATATTCCAAAAAAGAGAAGGATGAAATTCAGGAAATTGTCATGCTTACCAATCCATTTGAAAGGATGAGGATACAGCTTTTCACCAAGTACTGGTATTTCATGGATTTGATTTGGTTGGTGCTCTTTATGATTTTTGTCCTTACCTTTTGATGTCGAAAGGCCAATTTTGAAATTCACAAATAAATTTAAAAATGTCAGATAACAGGTATGAAATCAACATTGATCCTGATTGGGTAAAAAAATATGCTCTCAGGATAGTGGTAGGGTTTTTACTTTTGGCGGCTGCGGTTACCAGCACCAAAACAGTAGGACCGGAAGAAGAAGGAGTTGTAGTACAACTGGGAAAGTATAACCGTACAGTTCTTCCAGGGTTGAATTTTATTCTTCCTTACGGGATAGAAAATATGTACAAGATCCCAGTTCAAAGGCAGCTCAAGCAGGAGTTTGGATTCAGAACAAGAAGTGCGGGGCAGCAGTCAGAGTATGTAAAAAGCAGTTTTGGAGATGAATCCATGATGCTTACAGGAGACCTCAACCTTTCGGATGTAGAGTGGGTGGTACAGTATAGAATCGTAGATTCATATAGGTATCTTTTTCGGGTAAGAAATGCCGAAAAAACCCTAAGAGACATGTCCGAGGCAGCAATGCGAAAAATCGTGGGTGATAGAACAGTCAATGAAGTCTTGACTGTAGGCCGTCAAGAGATTGCTTCCAGTGTGGAGATATTGCTCCAGGAAATGTGTGACGAATATGAAAATGGTATCCGTATAGACCAGGTCGTCTTGCAGGATGTCAATCCACCTGAACCAGTCAAACCCTCTTTCAACGCAGTAAACGAAGCCCAGCAGGAGCGGGAGACTTTGATCAACCAAGCTGAAGCGGAATACAACAGGGTAATTCCAAGAGCAAGAGGAGAAGCCTTGGAAACTATTCAGTTGGCTGAGGCTTATGCACTGAACAGGGTCAACCGGGCGCAGGGTGAGGCCACCAGGTTCAATAATCTCTTTGAAGCTTATGTCAAAGCCCCAGAGGTTACCAAGCAAAGGCTTTATTTGGAGACCATGGAAAGGGTACTTCCAAAAATTGGAAACAAGATTATCGTAGACGATAAAGGCAACAATGTGCTGCCGCTTTTAAATATTGACAAAGCTAAAACCACTAATACGCCATGAAAACCTCAAGAACATTATTACTGATTCTTGCCGGACTGTTGGCCTTATTGGCCTACAGCAGCATTTATATTCTTAGTGAAACCCAGCAGGCGATTGTAACGCAGTTTGGTAGACCTGTAGGAGAACCCAGAACAGAACCGGGGCTGAATTTCAAAGTCCCCTTTCTTCATAAAGTCCAGTTTTTTGACAAAAGATATCTGGAATGGGATGGAGATCAGAATCAGGTTCCTACCAAGGACAAAAAATTCATCTTCGTAGATACCTACGCGAGGTGGGAGATCACAAATCCGCTTCAGTTTTTTATCCGACTCAGAGATGAAAGGTCTGCACAATCCAGGTTGGATGATATCTTGGATGGAGAGACCAGAAATGCCGTGGCAAGCCACGACTTATTGGACTTGGTAAGATCCAGAAACAGAGATCCTGAAATCACAGAAGACTTCATGGAGGAAATAGAAATTCTGGAAGATATCTCTGTGGGAAGGGCAAATATTGAAAAAATTGTACTTGAAAAGGCCAATGAAAGAACCTCCGATCTAGGTGTAAGAATTCTGGACTTTAGATTTAAGAGAATGAACTATGTAGACGAAGTTCGGGACAGAGTATTCGATAGAATGATCAGTGAAAGAAACAGAATTGCTGATCAATTCCGCTCTGAAGGACAGGGAGAGGCCAGAAAGATAGAAGGGGATAAAGAACGAGATCTTGCTCAGATCCAATCTGAAGCCTTCCGTGAAGCTGAAGAAATCAAAGGCCGGGCTGATGCTGAGGCCACAGATATCTATGCTTCTGCTTATAACAGAAACAGACAAGCTGTAGATTTATACAAATTTGTCAGGTCTATGGAAAGCTTTGAAAAGTCATTGGATGATAATACCAGCATTATCCTTTCTTCGGATTCGGAGTTTTTTAAATACTTCAAAAGATTAAACTAATTTAAAAAGCCCCGTAATTTGCGGGGCTTTTTTCAAACATTTTCCATATCCCGATCTTTTAGACAACATGGAAATAACTATCAGTACAAAAGTAGCCCAAGATTATCTTCAGGTAAAAGAAGGATTTAATGAAAGCCTTTTCAAAAAGCTAAGCCCTCCATTTCCTCCGGTAAAGCTTTTGAAATTTGATGGGTCTACCAAAGGAGATTTGGTCAGTCTTGAGCTAAACTTTATTTTTTTCAAACAGAAATGGACAAGTGAAATAACTGATGATGCTACAGATGCCTCTGAGTTTTACTTTATTGATGAAGGAATAGAATTACCATTTTTTCTTGGCAAATGGAAACACAAACACCGCATTATAAAGAAGGGTCAAGGATCAGAAATTCGTGATGAAATAGAATATGAAGGCCCCAATGCACTCATGACGGCTCTACTCTATCCGGCACTGTATCTACAGTTTTTATACAGAAAACCTATCTATAAGAAAATTTTCAGGCTTAAATGATTCTCAGGTTTTCGCAATTTTCAATCTGACAATCTCCATAGAGCACTAGAGAGTGGCTACTGATGGCTGACTGAAATTCCCTGCCCATTGCTTCTTTGATCAAGGAAAGCCTGTCATCCGAAAACTCACGGATTTTCCTGCATTGATTGCAGACGTGGTGATCATGGTGCTTGTAGGTGAGTGCCTGCTCGTACAGCGCAACTTTATCTTTGAACTGATGCTTCACAGCCAACCCACATTCTACCAATAAATCCAAGGTATTGTAAATAGTTGCCCGGCTGATAGTATAGCCCTTGTTTCGCATCAGAAGAAACAATCCTTCTACGTCAATATGCTCATCCTGTGGCAAACCATACAACTCGTCAATCACAGAAAACCTTTCAGGTGTCTTTCTGCTTCCCTGACGGTTAAGAAAGTTTTCAAAAATCTTTTTTGCTTTTTCTACAACTGATTTCTCGGCCATGCTCATAAATTATAAAAATTAAAGATGCAGGATTTTTTAGATTTTATCAAAAATAACCGCCTCCATAGTCCAATTATATAGATAAAAGCCTGAAATTTAAATTTTTCGCTTATCTGCCTAACAACAACTTCATTTTTTTAGTATAGATAAGTAGTTGAAAAATTGCTTATATTCATCCAAAACCCAAAATCTCCCGACTTGCATGATTTTAAAATCAATCTTGTACGGTTTTTTATTGCATGTTCTGTTTCTGAATTTCTCTTTTGGACAAATCCCCGGATTCTATGCTAAAAAAGAAGCAAGGAAAACTGAGCTTCCTTTTTTGGCGTCTAATAATCTGATAATACTCCCTGTATCCATCAATGATGGTCCTCCAGTAAACTTTTTGCTTGATACCGGTGTCAAAACAAATATTCTCTTCAGTAAGACTTTAGGAGATGAGCTTGAAATGCAATATACCCGGAAGCTCAACCTGATGGGTGCAGATGGACAGACTGTCCTGACTGCAAATGTATCCCCGACCAATCATCTAGACCTTGGACCATTGGAGGGCATTTCTCAAACAGTATTGGTGCTGGATTCAGATTTCTTTGAATTGGAAGCCGTAATCGGAATCCCTGTTTTTGGGGTTTTGGGACATGAGTTTTTTAAATACAACCCAGTCAAAATAGACTATGATAAAAACATCATTACTTTTTATGAAACAGAAGCTTTAAAATGGAGGCCTTTCGGATATAGAAAAATCCCAATGAGGATTGAAAATGGTAAGCCCTATATCAATGGTTTTGTCAGACAAATTTCAGGGCAGGATTTAGATGCCAAGCTTTTGATTGATTTGGGGGCCAACCACGGCTTACTTTTAAATATGGAGACTAGTGATGCAATTCAACTTCCTCCAAAGTTCATTAAATCAGATCTGGGTAGATCTTTAGGCGGAGACTTGTCTGGTTATATTGGTAGAGTCAGGTCAGCACGTTTAGGAGGCTTGAAGTTTAAGGATGTCATTACCTCTTTCCCTGAAGAAACCGAGTTCAGCTACGTGATCAAGGAAAGCGGGAGACAGGGTAGTATAGGGTCAGAAATGTGGGGCAAAACCAAAATTATCCTGGACTACAGAAGAGAAAGGCTCTTGTTTAAAAAGGGCCAAAAGTTCAATGTTCCTTTTGAATACGATATGAGTGGAATTATGCCCAGGAGGTTGCCCACAGATGATTTGAGGTATGTAGCCAACAGCGTTCGGGAAGACTCTCCAGCTTATTTGGCAGGGGTTCGTGCAGGTGATGAAATAGTGAGTATCAACAGTATACCGGCCGATTTCTGGGAGTTGCCGGATATTGTAAAACTTTTAAGATCTGAACCCGATAGGGAGATAAGAATGTCCTTGAAACGGTACAGAAGTGATAACCCCGATGATTTTGAGCTTATCAATGTTTCTTTTATCCTGGAAAGGCAAATTTAAAGCGATTTCTAAATTGATTAATGTTTAGTTATCCATTGAAAATTAGTGATTTACAAACAAATTTAATAATTTGAGGGAGCCTAAAACGTCTGTGGAAATATGCTTCACAGCGCTTACCTGATGGATAATATAATTTTTGAATGCTTATATTTGACAGGGAAAAGCAGCTTATTTGTTTATTTTAAAATTCTCCTTTGAGGAGTCAAAATGTCCGGAAATACGACCGCCCTTTTTCAAAATATTCTATTGACCTTAAAAAGGTACAAAGGGGGAAAATATGAGCTTCTTTACATCTCATCAGAAATCAAAAAAATTCTGGAAAAAGGAGACAAATTTTATGAAGAGTCATTCTTCAAATCCCTTTTTCCTACCCTTCCTCCAGACTTATTTGATTTTCTATTCGAAAAACTCGGTAAAGGAGATAAAGTAGTCTGCCCTGTAGTTATCAACAAGGAATATTTTCAATTTGTGGAAATTGAAGGCTATGTGATATCTCAAGAAGACAGTTCTTACCTGATCAATGCATTGATATCGCCTTCAGCCTGGAAAAGTAATGTGAAGTTATCGTGGTTGGTAATAGAAAATCAATCCCGCATATTGACAGCTACCCAGAATGACAAAGTAGCCATAACTACTGATGATTGTGTTTCTTTTGTGAAAAATAAATTCTCCTTTATAGAGGAGTCTGACATTCAGCAATTTTTTTCTCAGCCAGGAAGCCAACATTTAGAGATTTTTCCTGATCATCTTTACTTGAAAAAGAAAGAGCTGTCCAAAGGTACCTATCTTATTCAATTAAAATTCATATTGGACTTTATCCAGGAATTTCCAGATGAAAAAGGAAAACAAAAAAAAGGCAATGGTTTGGTTTACTATGAATACACACCAGAAGAGGATACCGTCAATTGGACAGGGCCAATTGAAAGTTTGTTGGGCTATCCCAAGTCTTTTTTTAAGAATTTCACAGGAGAAGACTGGAAAAAACTTATACATCCCAATGACAGGCATAGCTATAGGGTAAACTATGAACATGGCAACAAGCAAAGTTATCGTGTCTTGAACCAAGAAGGTAATTATCTTTTTGTACAAGATGATTACAGGAAGTACAATAATGAGAATTCAGATAAGGAAATAGTCTTGGGAGTCATCAAGGATATTACCGCCCTGAAGGAAATTGAAAAAGACCTCTTGGAAAATAAAACCGTGTTGGATGAGCTTACAGGCGTAGTTCCCGGAATGGTTTATTTGATCAAAACTTTTTCTGATTTATCACATAAGTTTCTTTTTGTCAGTGAAGGGTCCAAAACCCTATTGGGAATCAGCCCGGAAAAGATTATGGAAAATGAGTCCTTTATGCTTAGCATTGTTCATCCCGAAGATAGGGAAAGCTTATTGCAGGCAGACAGGGAGGCATATACCAAAGACGATAAATTTGAATGTTACTTCAGAATCATCATGCCCAATGGGGAAGTGAAATGGATTTATGGAGCCTCAAACCGACTTAAAAAATATAAAAACGACTCTATCTGGGCCGGTTTTTTTATAGACTTCTCTTATACTAAGCAAAAAGAGATGGAGTCCTCCATGAACCTCAACCGGTACAAAACATTATTTGAAGAAAATCCCCTCCCGACCCTTCAGTATGATCAAAATGGGACAATCATTGATGCCAATAAAAGCTTTACTGAAAAAATAGATCTTCCTGATTCTTCGAAACTAATCGGACTGAATATGTTTGAGCTATTAGGAAACAACCCTATTCAGAAGGCATACAAAGACAGCATTGTCAAAGGAAGTGGTTTCTATGAAGGGCCTTATATCAGTTATTTTTCAAATAAACTGTTCCATATAAGGGTCAACGCCATAGAAATCGAGAAAGGAAAATATTATCAGGCAATTCTTGAAGATATCAGTGAACAGGAATTTGTCCACAATACTGTTTCCATGCTGACGGAAAAAACTTCCAAATACAGTGGTCAGCAGTTTTTTGATGAGTTAACCCATTATTTATCTGAAAAGCTAGGGGTAAGCCATTGTTTTATAGCACAGATTCAAAAGGATAAAAATGAGGCAAACGTTTTATCATACTGTAGGAAAGGAGAAAAAGCAGAAAACTTTAGCTATTCCTTACTAAATACTCCTTGTTTGGAATGCCTCAACAGTAACGAGCCTTTGATCATTCAAAAAGATGCCGATCAGATCTTCAAAGAGGATAAAATGCTCGCAGAAATGAATATCTCAACTTACCTGGGAGTGCCAATAGTGGACTTGGAAGGAAATAGACTGGGAATATTGGTCATTATGGATGAAAAGCCAAGACCATACAGCTATAGTCTTTCGGGCTTATTGACCATTTTATCTGACAGAATAGGGGCTGAGCTCAACCGTTTGGATTATGAAAGAAGACTGATTACATCAGAACAGTTGTTTAGAAGCATTGCTGAAAATTTTCCAAAGGGCACAGTTGAGGTGTTGGACAAAAACCTGGTCTATATTTATACAGATGGAAAAGAATACCGTAACAAAGGTATCGATCCAAAATCTCTCATTGGAACAGCCCATTTGTCAAAATATGAAAGCTACATTGCCAACGAGGTGCGCCAGCAGTTGGATAAAGTTCTTAGAGGTGATTCAGTAATGTTTGAGGTGATTATTGACAAACAATACTACCTGAAAAGCGGTGTTCCTTTGACAAACAACCATGGCGAAATTGATAGGATCCTCTTGGTAACCCAAAATATAACCGAAACCAAGCTGGCAGAAGAAGAAAGGGAACAGCTGATCCGGGATTTAAAATCCCAAAATGAAGAACTACAGCGTTTTGCTTACATCATTTCGCATAATCTACGTGCTCCTATCGTCAATATTTCTTCTTTACTCGATCTCTATGATGCTGAGAATCCCAGCAATATTGAAAATGAAGAGATTATTGACAACTTGAGAGAGTCTACCAAAATACTCAATGCTACGCTTCAGGATTTGATAGAGGTAGTGTCTATCAAAAAAGACAAATTGCCCAAAATAGAAAAGATAAGCTTTGCCAAGATCGTAAGGAATATTGAAAAAAGTCTATCGAAACAGATTTCAGAAAGCAATGCTGTGATTCTAAAGGATTTTTCTGGTGCAAGTAAGATAGATTACATCTATTCTCATTTGGAAAATTTCCTCATCAACCTGACAACCAACTCCCTCAAATACAAGCACCCGGACAGAGATCCCCTCATCCATATCAAAACCTGGAGAGAAAATGAGTACACAGTACTGGAATTTAAGGATAATGGTATAGGAATAGACCTTCAGCGATATGGTGATAGGCTATTTGGTCTTTATCAAAGGTTCCACTCCCATGTAGAGGGCAAAGGTCTCGGCTTGTATCTTGTCCGGGAACAAATCAGGGCACATGATGGAAATCTCATTATAGAAAGTGAAGTAAATCGAGGAACGGTATTTAAAATTTTCCTTAGAAACCTAAAGATTCCTAACTTTGGACCGATGGAAAAAAAAGATATTCAGAATTAAATTTTCCAACATTACAAATCATTGCCCCGTATTAATTCGAAGCTAATTAAAATTTACAAAAATGAAAAAAGCATGGATTCCTATTCTGGTCATTGCGCTTATCGGTCTATTCATGTATACCAAGGCCGTGGGTGTTTACAATATATTTGTACAAAATGAAGAAACCATCAATGGACAATGGGCTGAGGTTGAAACTCAATATCAAAGGCGAGCTGATCTGATCCCTAATTTGGTGAATACGGTGAGAGGTTATGCGGACTTTGAACAGGAAACGCTTACAGGAGTAGTGGAAGCAAGAGCCAAGGCCACATCGATCAATCTCAATGCTGAAGACTTAAGTCCTGAGAATATTGCCAGGTTCCAGGAAGCGCAAGATCAGCTCAGTGGCTCATTGAGCAGATTACTTGTTGCGGTGGAAAGATATCCTGACCTGAAAGCCAATCAAAACTTTCTGGAACTTCAAGCTCAATTGGAGGGAACCGAAAATAGGATTGCTGTTGCAAGACGAAATTTCAATCAATCTGTACAGTCCTACAACGCCAACTTGAGAACTTTTCCCAATAATATCTTTGCCGGCTGGTATGGGTTTGAGCGGAAAGGTTATTTCGAAGCCAGTGCAGGAGCCGAAACAGCACCAAGTGTACAATTTTAGTCATTATGCCTGAAAAATTATTTTCTGAGTCAGACAGAGGAGTGATCATTGCTGCCATCAAAGCAGCAGAAAGGAAGACTTCCGGTGAAATCCAAGTTCACATAGAAAACCATTGCAGTGAAGACGTGATGGATAGAGCAGCAGAGGTTTTTGAAACCCTGAAAATGCACAAAACCGAAGAACGGAATGCGGTGCTTTTCTATCTTGCTGTAGAGGATCACAAATTTGCAGTTTTGGGAGATATAGGGATTAATGCGGTTGTACCAAGTGATTTTTGGGAAAAAATAAAAGAAACCATGCTTTTCCATTTTAAAAAAGGAGAATTTACAAGCGGACTGAGCAATGCCATAGAAATGAGCGGAAAGGCTCTCCAGGAACACTTCCCGTTCGAAAACAAGGGAGATATCAATGAATTGCCCGATGAAATATCCTTTGGATAACACATGATGAAAATAAAGCATTACGTATTTACACTCCTTCTTTTTTGTTGTAGTCTGGTACAGGCACAATTAGATTTTCCTGAAGTTCCCAAACCCCCAAGGCTGGTAAATGACTTTTCCAACAGCCTAAGCAGTGCAGAAGTTGAACAGTTAGAAAGAAAACTTCGGAACTATAATGACAGCACCTCCACACAGGTCACGGTTGTTTTGATCCGTTCTGTTGGACCTTATGACATCAGCGATTATACTTTCCAATTGGGAGATCGGTGGGGGATTGGTCAAAAGGACCGGGACAACGGTGTATTGATCCTTGCTGCAATGGATGATAGAAAAGTATTTATTGCTACAGGTTATGGAATGGAAGGCGTAATCCCTGATGCATTGGCAAAAAGAATTGTAAATCAATTAATTGTACCCAATTTCAGAATGGAGGAATATTATGCTGGTTTGGATAAAGCCACTGACATGATTTTTAAACTAGCCTCTGGAGAATATCAAGCAGATAAAATAAGCTCATCTGGTGATCAT
Organism: Indibacter alkaliphilus LW1; assembly: GCF_000295935.2. Lineage (GTDB taxonomy): Bacteria > Bacteroidota > Bacteroidia > Cytophagales > Cyclobacteriaceae > Indibacter > Indibacter alkaliphilus. The sequence goes on along the minus strand of NZ_ALWO02000036.1, from coordinate 232,246 downwards.
GGAGGAGCAGTAGTGTTTTTTATTTTTCTGATATTGGTTTTTGTCATTCTCCCCTTGATCAAAAATAAGAGAGACAATAACAATCACATGGGAGGAAGAGGGGGAAATGTAGACCTTTTCACTACCATCATGCTGGCCAATATGCTCAAAGGGGGAAGTAGAGGAAAATTCGGTGACTTTTCTTCAGGAAAAGGCTCCTTTGGTGGAGGGGGTGGTTTTGGAAGCGGAGGTGGATTTGGAGGCTTCGGAGGAGGTTCGTTTGGTGGAGGGGGAGCTGGAGGAAGCTGGTAGCTAGTAATCAGCTTGGTTGCTGAAAATAATCAAACCCCATTCTGTTCGCTATTTCTTCTGGGAAGGGTCATTTTAGTTTACAATCCCCTCCATTAAAGATCTTGGAAACCCATGCATATAATTATAACACAAATATTTTGTCCACAAATATTTGATTAGGTTTTACCGGCAGCAATAACAGCCATATCAACCGTTTGAGCACCATATTCATTTAGTTTGTTTGCGCAGGAAATCAAAGTAGCTCCTGTAGTCATCACATCATCCACCAATAAAATCCTTTTGTTGAGGACATTTTCATCTTTTGAAATGTCGAATACATCAGCGACATTTTGGAGTCTTTCCATCCTGGATTTTTGGGTTTGTGTTTCAGTATATTTTATTCTGGACAAAGATGCGATAACAGGTATTTGCAAAGAAAGAGAAAGCCCCAGAGCAAACTGTTCGCTTTGGTTGTAGCCTCTTCTTTTTCTTTTTATTGGGTGCAAAGGAACCGGAGTGAGCTGATCCCAGTTATTCTGAAAACCTGACTCTAAAAGTATTTGCCCGAAGATTCTACCCAATTCTATACCGACTTCTGGTTTGTTTCTGTATTTGAGCAGATGCAGTAGCTTTTGGCTATCGCCTTTTTTGGTAAATCTCAAAAAAGCCATTACCAAGTTAGCTTTGGTCAATCCCAAAATTTTGGTTACCAGATCATTATTTTGAGGCCGTAGGTGGTAACTGGCTACGGGAAGCTTTGAGATACAAACCTTACAAAGCTGATCTTCAAACTCGAAAAGGCTTCTTTTGCACAAGCAACATGTTTTGGGAAATACAAGAGCCAAAAAGTCGTCAAATAAAGGCAGATTCATTTCAAAAAGGGTTTTTAATGACTGAAGGACAGTAAAATACCTGCTATATTTGCAGGTTGTATATAATCTCCTAAAAATTAATGAATTTAATAGAAGAGTTCAATACCTACAGAAGCGAAATGAACGAAAAAATCATGGCTTCTGACAATAAAGTAATTAAGAGGTTCTTCAACCTCGATACCAATACCTATGCTTCTGGAGCGATAGATGTCAAGAGTAAGGAAATGATAGGCTTAGCCTGTTCTATGGTATTACGATGTGATGACTGTATAAAGTATCATCTTGGTAAATGCTACGAAGCTGGTTTGGATAAAAAAGAAATATTTGAAGTATTTTCCATAGCAACGGTGATAGGAGGCTCCATCGTAATTCCTCATTTAAGAAGAGCTGTTGAATATTGGGAGCTTTTGGAAAAAGAAAATAAAACAAATGTTTAAAAAGGATTTAGACCTTGAAAAGCGCTGGTCAAAACTTCTCAAAGGATTGGAGGAAGTCATAGGTAAAAAACCCAATGACCTCAATGCCGTACTTTTTTTGATCGGGGTGCAAGAGTTGGGTCAGGGAAACAAAAATTTCTCCAAGGAGCAAAAACAAGACCTGATGCATATTGCGATATGCAAGGTTTTGAGTTTAGCAGGCTTTTACGAATTGGATTATGTGGATCAGGAAGGATGGCCTCATTGGAAACTCGTCAAAAAGCTCCCCCATTTTGACATATTGGAGCAGGAAAAATTACTCAAATTACAGGTAATTGATTACTTCGAACAAGAATATCAAATTGAGATCAAGTAAAGTATTTGTTAAAGAAACCATCTATACTCAATGAAAATCGTATCCTATAATGTCAACGGTATCAGAGCTGCCATCAACAAAGGTTTTGTTGATTGGCTTAAAGCAGAAAATCCTGATATTATTGGCCTACAGGAAGTCAAAGCACTGGAAAACCAGATTGATAAAACCATGTTTGAAGATTTAGGCTACCAAGTATATTGGTATCCTGCAGTCAAAAAAGGCTACAGTGGTGTTGCCATATTGACAAAGAAGCAACCCAAACATGTAGAATACGGAATGGGAATTGAAACTTATGACGATGAAGGTCGGATGATCAGAACAGACTTTGAAGAGTTTTCTTTTATTTCATCCTATTTTCCATCAGGAACAACTGGGGACATCAGGCAAGATTTCAAATATATGTTCTTGGATGATATTTATGGATATACGCAGGAATTAACCCAAAAAATCCCTAATTTGATTCTTAGCGGAGATTATAATATTTGTCATAAGGCAATAGATATTCATAATCCTGTTTCCAATAAGAATTCTTCCGGGTTTTTACCAGAAGAAAGAGCTTGGATGGACAAGTTTACAGAATCTGGCTTCGTAGACAGCTTTAGAAAATTCAACCCAGAACCTCATCAATACACTTGGTGGAGTTACAGAGCTGGCGCTAGAGCAAAGAATCTCGGGTGGCGGATTGATTATCACATGGTCAATAAGCCATTTGAGAATAACATTAAAAGTTCCGGAATATTGGCCGATGTTCACCATTCAGATCACTGCCCAATCTGGATAGAGATTGATAAGTAAAAGAAAATAAATTAAGTATTTATCCATATTTTGTTCATGAAATCCATTAAAATTTCAATTCCTTCTCTAATCGAGAACATCAAAGTTGTAGAGAGTTTCATAGATAATGCTAAGGAAAAGTATACTATCAATGAAGACATTTACGGAAATATCATGATATCGGTAACTGAATGTGTAACAAATGCTATCATTCACGGTAACAATATGGATAAATCCAAAAAAGTTAATCTTGAGCTTGATTTGGAAGAAAACCAAGTTAGGTTCACTATCACCGATGAAGGAACTGGATTTGACTATATTAACCTTTCGGACCCAACTGCTCCCGAAAATCTAGAGAAGTCAGGTGGCAGAGGAATATATATCATGAAGCACCTTTCAGACGAAGTCAAATTTGAAGATGAAGGAAGAAAAACCATATTAACTTTCTACATGTAATTATGGCAATTCTTTTTTTCAATGAAGGAATCAAATTCAATTTGAAACCAAAAAACAGTTATAAAAAATGGTTGAGAGAAATTGCAGCAAAAGAAGAGTACGACATCAAGGATTTAAATTACATATTTTGCTCGGATGAGTACTTACATCAAATCAACCTTGAGTATTTAAATCACGACACTTATACTGATATAATCACTTTCGACAATTCTGATGAAGAGCAGCAAATAGAAGGGGATGTTTTCATCAGCGTTGATAGAGTAAAAGAAAATGCTATAAAACTTAATAACACATTTGAAGTAGAAGTCCAAAGAGTAATGAGTCATGGTCTCTTACATTTAATGGGATATAGAGACAAAACAAAATCAGAGAAAGAATTGATGCGAAAAATGGAGAACAGTTCCATTACCTTATTCAATCAATAATTAAACGTTCCACGTGGAACACCTTAATGAAAAAAGTATAGGTGTTTCACGTGGAACACAATAAAATCAATAATGTTTCCAGAATACGATGTAATTGTAGTTGGGGCTGGGCATGCAGGCTGTGAGGCTGCGCATGCTGCAGCAAAGATGGGCGCAAAGGTTCTTCTGTGTACAATGAATATGAATACCATTGCACAGATGTCCTGCAATCCTGCAATGGGTGGGGTTGCAAAAGGCCAAATTGTAAGAGAAATTGATGCGCTAGGAGGGAAGTCGGGAATAATTTCTGATAAATCCATGATACAATTCAGAATGCTCAATAGATCAAAAGGTCCTGCAATGTGGTCTCCTAGGTCTCAAAACGACCGGATGAGATTTGCTGAAGAATGGCGTCTGGCATTGGAAGAAACCCCAAATGTGGATTTTTGGCAAGAAATGGTCAGTGGATTAACTGTCAAAGATAAGCGCGTAATAGGAGTAAGAACGGGAATAGGTATAGAAATCAAATCCAAAACAGTTGTACTTACCAATGGAACATTTCTAAATGGAATAATCCATATAGGAGAAAAACAATTTGGAGGTGGGAGAACTGGTGAAGCAGCAGCCAAAGGAATCACCGAACAATTGGTAGGTTTGGGCTTCGAAGCAGGGAGAATGAAAACAGGAACCCCACCAAGAGTAGATGGAAGGTCTCTAGATTATACCAAAATGGAGATTCAGCATGGAGATGAAAACCCAGAAAAATTTTCGTATTCAGATGATACTGAGCCATTGAAAGAGCAAAAGCCTTGCTGGATTACTTATACCAATAAAGATGTTCATGAAGCTTTAGAAACAGGTTTCGACAGGTCTCCGATGTTTAATGGGCGAATTCAAGGCTTAGGTCCAAGATATTGTCCATCTATTGAAGATAAAATCAACCGCTTTGCAGAAAGAGAAAGACATCAGATATTTGTAGAGCCAGAAGGTTGGAATACAGTAGAGATCTATGTGAATGGTTTTTCTACTTCACTTCCTGAAGATGTACAATACAAAGCGATCAGGAAAATAACCGGATTTGAAAATGCAAAGATGTTCAGACCAGGATACGCCATCGAGTATGACTTTTTTCCACCAACACAATTGAAACTTTCTCTTGAAACACAATTAGTAGAAAATCTCTTTTTTGCAGGACAGATAAACGGTACTACAGGATACGAGGAGGCAGCATCACAAGGTTTGATAGCAGGAATCAATGCAGCTAGAAGAGTTAAAGAAGAAAGTCCATTTTTATTGAAAAGATCAGACGCCTATATAGGCGTATTAATAGATGATCTGATCAATAAAGGGACAGAAGAGCCATATCGCATGTTTACATCCAGGGCAGAATTCAGGTTATTGCTGCGCCAAGACAATGCAGATTTGAGATTAACACAATTGGGCCATCAGATAGGCCTTGCAGATGATAAGAGGTTAGAAAAAATGCTGGATAAAAAGAATGATACAGCCAGGCTAATCAATGATCTCAAACAAAAAAGACTATCACCTGAAACAATCAATGAAGGCTTAGAAGAATTTGATACAGCAACAGTCAAAGAAAAAATTACTGTAGAAAAGCTTTTGAAAAGGCCACAGCTAGGCTTAGAAAAGATAATGGAATTGGATCATGATCTAAAAGATTACCTATCAAAATTTAATAAAGAATCCAGAGAACAAGCTGAAATCCAAATAAAATATGAAAGCTATATTTTAAAAGAACAGCAAATGGTAGAGAAATTAAATAACATGGAAGACTTTAAAATCCCACTAACCTTTGACTATTTGAAAATTCCTGCATTATCAGCTGAGGGTAAACAAAAACTAAATAAGATCAGACCTGAAACTCTCGGACAGGCATCAAGAATCAGTGGCGTATCTCCAGCTGATTTATCTATCTTAACTGTGTATTTGGGAAGGTAATGAAAACAACAGAAAGATTAAACAAATGCCCACTTTGCAAAAGTGGGCTTTTTCTTAATCATCTTAAGGTTAAAGATAATGCAATAAGCAAAGAAGAGTTTTTAATATGTAAATGCAGTAAATGTACGCTAACCTTCACTAATCCAAGACCTGATCAGACCAATATTGGGAAATATTACATTTCTGAAGAATATATATCCCATAAGGATAAATCAAACAACCTTATCAATGTGATCTATAAATTGGTAAGGAATTTTACTATAAAGAAAAAAGTCTCGATCCTTAATCACTATACATCACAGAAAAGAAAAGTATTGGATATTGGGGCAGGCACAGGTTACTTTTTGGCTGAAGCGATTAAACAAGATTGGAAAGTGCTTGCAATAGAACCCAATCAAGAAGCAAGACAGCAACTTTCCAAGAAAAATATTAAAGCATTTGAAAGTCTATCTGACATAAAAAAAGGTAAGAAATTTACCGCCATTACATTGTTTCATGTCTTAGAGCATATTAATGAATTACGTAAAACAGGAAAAACAATAAATAAATTACTTGAAGATAATGGAACGCTATTAATCGCAGTCCCCAATCTAGATTCTTGGGATTCCAATCATTATCAAGAAAACTGGGCAGCATGGGATGTCCCAAGGCATTTATACCATTTCAATCAAAAATCAATTTATAATTTTGCTGAAGAATTTGGTTTTCATATAATAGATACCTTAGCCATGCCCTTTGACAGTTATTATGTATCAATCTTATCAGAAAAGCATATTAATCCAGGTCAATCATCGTTAATACACTTAATCAAAGGATTAATAAAAGGTTGGAAATCAAATAAATGGGCTAAAAAGAACAATAATAATTATTCAAGCTTATTGTTTATTTTAAAGAAGAAATGAGATATATTATATCATTGTTAGGTGTTATTATATTTATTGCATTATTTTCTTGTGCAAAACAAAGTACACCTATGGGAGGTCCAAAGGATGAAGAACCTCCTAAACTACTTTCTATAAGTCCTGAAAATGAATCTTTGAATGTAAAGCCAACAGTCATTGAACTTTTATTTGATGAATATATCAAAGTAGAAAATCCAAATAAAGGAATAATCATTACTCCAAGGATTAAAAAAGATGAAATGGAAGTCACTGCTTTAAAAAATAAAGTGACTATCAAATTAAATCAGGAATTGGAAGACAGTACTACTTATGTATTCAATTTCCAAAAAACAATTCAAGATATAACAGAAAGTAATGCACCGGAAAACTTGAAACTGGTGTTTTCAACAGGAGACGAAATAGACAGTCTTACTTTTTCAGGAAATGTAGCCTACACCTTTCCCCAAAGAGAAAAGAAAATGAAGGATGTACTGGTAGGCCTTTATACAGTCGAAGATACAACAAATGTATTAACAGCACCTCCATACTATATAGGAGCAGCAGATACGACAGGAAATTTCAAATTAACAAATATCAAAGCAGGCCAATATGTAGCCTATGCATGGCATGATGATAACAATTCACTCAAGGCTGAAGAGAAATCCGAACATTATTCATTCTTAGGAGACACGATTACAATAGATAGAGATATTTCAGGTGTTCAATTCTACCTAGATAAATCAAATCTCGGAGAATTCCGCATTGCCAGGGCATCAAGCATAGGAAGCAACTTTGACATTGTATTAAGCAAAATACCTGTGGACATTGAAATAGAAGCACCTGAACTCAATGAAAAGTTATTTTATCGACTATCGGACAGAACCCTAAAATTTTACCACACAGCGTTGATAAATGACAGCTTAGAAGTCAGATTGAATCTCAAAGATTCAGTAGGATTCAAAATCGATACAACACTATATGCCAAATTTGAGGAAAGTGAAAGGAGAAAAGAAACGCTTGAAACCACTATAGAAGGGCCAAGAAATTTTATCGATAAGCTCAGAGCTGAATTTAAATTCAATAAACCTGTGAATGAGATAAATTTTGATTCACTATTAATTAAATATGATACAGCATCAGTGATACCAGTAAGAAAAGAATGGGTATTTCAAAAAGACAGTACGAAAAGGACGAGATTGGTTCTGGAATGGACTGTACCAGATACCTTGGATTTTCAAAATTACATAGTCTATGCAGGTGACAGTACTTTTATAGATATAGAAAATCAGTTTAACAAAGACAAGGTGGAGGCATCTTATAGAAGATTGAAAAAAGAAACCTTGGCTGAAGAAATCAATGTAACAGTAAACACTGACGAAAGACCATTATTAGTCCAACTTATCACAAAAAAAGACGAAATAGTAGCCGAAAAATATTTGGAAGAAACTAATATAGCAGAGTTCAGAGATATAGAAGCAGCAACATATCTCATAAGAGCAATTGTTGATACCAATAGAAATCGACGTTGGGATACATCTAATTTGTATGAAAACAGGCAAGCCGAAAGGGTTTATTACCTGATGAACCCTAATGACAACAATAATAAAGATACTGTAATCAGAGGAGGATGGACGCTAGATGTCGTCATACAGCCGACCAAACCAATAGGACTTAATAAACTGCCAGAACTTCCCGAAGAAGAAAAAAAGGCATTAGAAGCACAGATCAATCAACATTATGAAGAATTGATGGATAAATTCCTCAACAAACCAATGTAGATAAGTAAGAATATCACTGTGGATAAATCAGGATAACCTGGGTACAAAGAAAGAGTTATCACCAGTCCATCAAAATCCAGAAAAGAATATACTTCAGAATGGTGATAACCATAATATCATCCACAATTATCAACATTTCTACTAACAGGATATTTTAAACAATTAGTAAAATCATATTTACGCACACTTAAAAGACACAAATTTGTAAGCTATTGAAATTCTAACCTTTAGCACTCAATAAAAAGTGGATAACCGGTGGATAAACTAAAGATAAATACAATAAACATTGTGGAAGAATAAAAGCTCTTTATTTACCCACAAATCCACACCTTAATAACAACAATAATCTTTTTTAATCAATCATTTGAATATTCTAATAAATTAAAAGAGAATGTGAATAAATGGAAAATTGGATAAGTGTTGCCTTTTTTATAATTTGAAAGACTTCATAACCCAAAAACCATATGACAATCACCAGACTCTTTGAAATTGTAAATTATCAGATTGCAACTTATGATAAAGAAGTTGCCTTAGCTTTTAAAATGGATGGAGAGTGGAAAACCTATTCTTCTCGGGACTTAAAGAAAATTGTAGATAATTTAAGTTTGGCTTTTTTAGCTACAGGTATAGACAAAAATGATAAAGTAGCAATCATTTCCAATAACAGGCCCGAATGGAACTTTATAGATCTTGCTTTACAACAAATAGGCGCCATATCGGTCCCAATGTACCCTACAATTTCAGCAGATGATTACAAGTACATTTTTGAGCATGCAGAAGTAAAGCAGGTTTTTGTTGGTGATGAAGAAATTTACCAAAAAGCCAGAACTGCAGCAGAAGGAACTGACATAATTATCAATTCATTTGATTCTATCGATGGTGTGGTACATTGGGAAGAATTTATGTCCAAGGGAGAGTCTGGTGATTTGGCTAAGTTGGAGGAAAAGAAAGAAGCTGTGCAGACAGATGATCTTTTTACCATCATATACACATCAGGGACCACAGGAAGACCTAAAGGGGTGATGCTAACACATGGAAATGTTCTCCACAATCTTTTTGCCATAGAAGATAGAATTATCGCTTCTAAAGGAGTTTCTAAGGCATTGAGTTTTCTTCCGCTTTGTCATATTTATGAGAGGACCGGCTCATTTTGTTTTCTGTACATGGGTATTTCCATTTATTATGCAGAAAGTATGGAAACCATAGGGGATAATCTTAAAGAGATTCAACCACACCTTTTCAATACAGTTCCAAGGTTATTGGAAAAGGTTTATGATAAAATCGTATCTAAAGGATATGAGTTGACAGGACTGAAGAAATCATTGTTTTTCTGGGCGCTTAATTTGGGTTTAAAATATGAGCCCAACAAAAATCAGGGTTGGTGGTATAATTTTCAGTTGAAACTTGCCAATAAGATCATTTTCAGCAAATGGAGAGAAGCCTTGGGCGGCAATGTAATACAGATAAATTCAGGGGCATCGGCTTTACAGCCAAGACTAGCCAGAGTATTCTGGTCAGCTCAGATTCCTGTATGTGAGGGATATGGACTTACTGAAACCTCACCTGTAATATCTGCCTCTGTTTGTAACCTCGAAGAAATCCGAATTGGGATGGTTGGCAAAATTGTAAAAGATGTGGAAGTCAAAATTGCTGAGGACGGTGAAATCCTCGTCAAGGGTCCAAACGTAATGCAAGGATATTACAAACAGCCTGACCTTACCGCGGAAGTTATCACAGAAGGAGCTTGGTTTCATACAGGAGATATAGGAGAATTACACGAAGGAGTTTATTTGAAAATAACTGATAGGAAAAAGGAGATGTTCAAAACATCAGGTGGCAAATACATTGCTCCTCAGCCTATGGAAAATAAATTCAAAGAGTCTCCTTTGATAGAGCAGATTGTCGTTGTGGGAGAAAACAAAAATTATCCAGCTGCATTAATCGTTCCTAGCATCACCGGTCTTCAGGATTGGTGCAAATATAGAGATATACCATATACAACTGATGATGAAATGCTCAAGAAGCCAGAGATTCAGGATAAGTTTCAAAAAGAAATTGACAACCTGAACAAATATTTTGGCAAATGGGAGCAAATCAAAAAGTTTAAAGTACTTCATCATCAGTGGACTGTGGAAAGTGGAGAGCTTACTCCTACGATGAAACTCAAAAGAAAAGTGATCCATTCCCGTTATGCTTCAGAAATAGAATCCTTATATACCTCCTAATAATCAGAAACTTATTTCGATCTTTTCAGTTTTCTGGTATTAATCTAATGAAACGAAACTATATTCTTGTCAAAAACAGAATATAGTTTTTTTTATAACCAGATAGGGTATAAATAATTTCTTATGCATGCATAACTTTTTTATAATTTAGTATGCATGCATACAATATTTTTTCTAAATTAGTCCTTCAAATGATTATACTATGAAGCGTGAAGAGACTGTAGATTATCATATAAAGAGTGTGTGGCATGCCATTTCGAGAATGTATAACCAAAAGGCCGCCCAAGAGGATTTCACTACTTCAATAGGATTTGTGCTAATCAATATCAATTCAAAGGAAGGCACACCAGCTACAAAAATTGCTCCCCTGATGGGATTGGAGGCTAGGAGCTTGACCAGGATGTTGAAAAATATGGAAGAGAAGGAACTCATATACCGTAAACCTGACCTCCATGATAAACGCTCTGTCAGGATATTTCTAACTGAAGAGGGTAAAAGAAAAAAAGCCATTTCCGTAGAAACCATCAAGGATTTCAATTTGATGGTCCGCGAAGTTGTCAGTGAAAAGGAACTTGAGACATTTTTTGGAGTATTTCGAAAAATCAATCAAGTCATAGATTCAATCAACTCAGAAACCGTAAACCCGAATGCGTACGATAAACAATTGTACGAACTCTAAAACCAACAAATTACATACAAATGAAAAGAACCATTAAAAAAGTAGCCATTTTAGGTTCAGGTGTTATGGGATCAAGAATAGCCTGCCACTTTGCCAATATTGGTGTAGAGGTGCTTTTGCTTGATATAGTACCCAGAGAACTGAATGATGAAGAACAGAAAAAGGGGCTTTCCCTGGAAGACAAAGCTGTCCGAAACAGGATTGTAAATGCTGCTCTTGAAAGCACAATGAAAGCAAAGCCGGCATCATTGTATGACAAAGCTTTTATTAGCAGGATTACTACCGGAAATTTTGATGATGATTTACCCAAAATCAAAGATTTTGATTGGACCATTGAAGTGGTCGTAGAAAAGCTTGAAATCAAGCAATCGCTTTTTGAAAAAGTAGAAAAATATAGAAAGCCTGGTACATTGATTACTTCCAATACCTCAGGTATTCCTATGCATTTGATGTGTGAGGGAAGATCGGAAGATTTTCAGGTCAATTTTGCAGGGACTCACTTTTTCAACCCACCCAGGTATCTAAAATTATTGGAAGTCATCCCAGGTCCAAAAACTGATCCTGGAATCATTGATTTTCTGATGGATTATGGAGACAGGTTTTTGGGTAAGGAAACAGTGCTTTGTAAAGATACTCCTGCTTTTATTGCCAATAGAATCGGGGTATATGCCATTATATCAGGAATGCATGCCATAGAAAAAATGGGCTTGGGTGTTTCTGAAGTAGATAAATTGACAGGAACAATTATAGGTCGGGCCAAATCAGCAACTTTCCGTACCATGGATGTAGTGGGATTGGATACCACAGTTAATGTTGCCAACAACCTTTACAAGACACTGGAGCATGATGAATCCAGAGACAAATTTAAGTTGCCAAAAATCGTAGAAAAACTCTATGAAAATAAATGGTGGGGAGATAAGACAGGTCAGGGATATTTCAAAATGATCCGTCATAAAGACGGACGCAAGGAACTCAAGGAAATTGATTTTGAAACTTTCGAATACAAAGATGTAGAAAAGCCAAAATTCAAAGCTCTGGAGGCATCCAAGGAGATTGATGATTTGAAAAAAAGAATCAAGTTTTTGGTCAATTTTGATGATAAGGCAGGAGAATTCTATCGGACTACTTTTTACGATTTGTTCAAATACTGTTCACACCGTATCCCTGAGATAGCGGATGAGCTGTACAGAATAGACCAAGCAGTCTGCGCAGGTTTTGGTTGGGAATATGGCCCTTTCGAAAACTGGGACATTTTAGGTGTCAAAGAAACTGTGGAAAAAATGGAGGCTGCGGGAGAAAAAGTAGCCCCATGGGTTCATGAAATGATCAAAAATGGAAGTGGAAGTTTTTATAAAGTAGAAGCTGGTCAACGTTTGTATTATGATATTCCATCCAAGTCCTATAAGCCGATTCCAGGAGCAGAAGATTTTATCATTTTGGAGACCTTAAAAGCAGCTGATAAAAAGCTTTGGGGCAATGCAGGTTCTTCCATTTACTATCTGGGAGATGATGTGATCGGTTTGGAATTCCATACCAAGATGAATTCGCTGGGACAGGAAGTAATAGAAGGGATCAACACTGCTATTGCAATGGCTGAGAAGTCTTACAAAGGACTGGTTATAGGAAATGAAGGACAGAATTTCTCAGCCGGGGCCAATTTGGCAATGCTTTTCATGTTTGCAGGTGATCAGGAGTTTGATGAGATCAACCTGATGATTGCAGGATTCCAAAAAACCATGATGCGTGCCAGATACTCTTCTGTCCCTGTGGTGGTAGCACCACACAACATGGCCTTGGGAGGCGGATGTGAACTATCCTTGCATGCAGATGCTGTTCAGGCCCATGCAGAACTGTATATGGGATTGGTAGAATTCGGTGTAGGTTTGATTCCTGCTGGAGGAGGTACCAAAGAAATGACTTTGAGATTTTCTAATCAGGTCAAAGAAGGAGATGTTGAGCTGAATAGACTGCAGGAGTACTTTATGAATATTGCAACAGCTAAAGTTTCTACCTCAGCGGAAGAAGCTAGAGGCCTGGGATACCTTCAAATCAAAGACAGCATTACGCTCAATAGAAAAAGACAATTGGCGGAAGCCAAAGCTAAAGTATTGTCCCTTTACGAAGCAGGTTATTCGCAACCTGTAGAGCAAACCAATATCAAAGTTTTGGGCAAAACCTCCCTCGCTTTGTTTGAAGCTGGAATCACAGGGATGCTATATGGAAAATATATATCTGAGCATGATGCAAAGATTGCCAGAAAACTGGCTTGGGTAATGTCCGGAGGAGACCTCTCCTCAGCCACTGAAGTCAGCGAGCAATATCTCTTGGACCTAGAAAGAGAAGCCTTCCTCAGCCTTACCGGAGAACCAAAAACCTTAGAGAGAATCCACAGTATTCTATTTAAAGGAAAGCCGTTGAGGAATTAGAAGGTAGAGCATTGAGAATCAATAGACAAGAAGTAAGAATCAAGAGATTAATTTACTTGAAGGATATGAAAATCAATCATAATTTCAAAAACTTAAATGTTTGGAAAAAACCTGTTGATTTAGCTGTAAATGTTTATCAAACAACTAAGTCATTTCCATCCGAAGAGAAATCTGGAATGAAATCTCAGATGAGAAGAGCCAGTGTTTCTATTCCTTCAAAGATTGCAGAGGGTACTTGAAAATCATTTATCAATCCCCTAGATATCAGTTTGGGTGAAAGTTATGAACTGGAAACGCAAGCAATCATTGCCAAACTAGCAGGATTACTAGATGAAGAAAAATTCAATCAGCTTGATTCGGATATCAGCGAGGTACAAAGAATGATTAATGGATTCATTTCTACTGTTGAAAATAATCCATATTGAGTTCCAAACCTTGAATTTTCCTGTAGAAAATCTCGGTTCTTGAGTCTTGCCTCATGAATCTTTTAAAATAAAACAATAACTCAAATCAAAAACACACAAATGGAAGCATATATAGTAAACGGATATAGATCGGCGGTAGGAAAGGCCAAAAAAGGAGGCTTTCGCTTTTACCGCCCGGATGATTTGGCAGCAGATGTGATCAAGCACCTATTGGCCAATACTCCTGGACTGGAAAGTAAAATGGTAGATGACCTCATTGTAGGTAACGCCATTCCAGAGGCAGAACAAGGCATGCAGATGGGTAGGATGATTTCCCTATTAGCTTTGGGAGTAGACAATCCTGGTTTTATCATCAATAGGTATTGTGGATCTGGCGTTGAAGCTATTGCCTTGGCAGTGGGCAAAATCAAAGCTGGCATGGCAGATTGCATCATTGCAGGTGGGACAGAATCCATGTCTCTGCTCCCTATGATGGGTTACAAAACAGCCCTCAACTGGAAGATTGCTTCTCAAACTCCGGATTATTACCTGAGTATGGGATTAACTGCCGAAGAGTTGGCAAAGGACTATGACATCAGCAGAGAAGATGCTGATCAGTTTTCAGTAAGGTCTCATGACCGTGCTTTGGCAGCAATCAAAGAAGGTAGGTTCAAAGATGAAATTGTTCCTGTAGAGGTAGAAGAAACATATCTAGATGAAAAAGGAAAAAGAAAAACCAGAAAATATACAGTAGATACAGATGAAGGTCCCCGCGCTGGTACCAGCATGGAGGCATTGTCAAATCTAAGGCCAGCCTTTAGACAGGGAGGACAGGTTACAGCAGGGAATTCCTCTCAAACTTCTGATGGGGCAGCTTTTGTAGTTGTGATGTCCGAAAGGTTGGTGAAGGAGCTTAACCTCGAACCTGTTGCACGGATGATGTCCTATGCGGTAGCAGGTGTAGAACCACGTATTATGGGTATTGGTCCCAAAGAAGCAGTACCAAAAGCCTTGAAGCAAGCGGGATTGACGCTGGATAAGATTGATCTGATTGAACTCAATGAGGCCTTTGCGGCGCAGGCCTTGTCAGTGATCAAGTCCTTAGATATGGATATAGACAAAGTCAATGTCAATGGAGGAGCAGTAGCCTTAGGCCACCCACTTGGATGTACCGGAGCCAAACTCTCTGTACAGCTGTTCAATGAACTCCGCAAACAAAATAAGAAATACGGAATGGTCACTGCCTGTGTAGGTGGAGGTCAGGGCGTAGCGGGAGTGTTTGAGTTACTAAAATAGACTTAAGACATTAGACGTTAGACGTAAGATTGGTTTATTTCCAACGCTTACGTTTTTCCAATATGTTAGATTACAATTGATCTGATAAGTAGACTATTACCTTTTAAGAGAACTAAAAGTTTTATTCTATGCACAACTATAAAGAATTGAATGTGTGGAAAAGAGCAATCAAATTGACAGTTCAAGTTTATAAGATTTCTCGACTTTTTCCTGCAGAAGAAAGGTTTGGTCTTATTTCCCAAATAAGGAGAAGTGCTGTTTCTGTTCCTTCAAATATTACTGAAGGAGCTGGAAGAAGAACAGATGGTGAATTTGCAAATTTCTTAGGGATCGCTCACGGATCAATTTGTGAATTGGAAACGCAATTGTATGTAGCTTTTGACCTTGAATATGTTGCAAATGAATTATTCCATGAAGTAACTGCCGAGTTAACTGAAATTCAGAAAATGCTTTACGCTTTAATAACAAAATTTGAAAAAATGTAATGACTTGTTTGTAGGGCTATGGCTTTTCTTATGTCTTACGTCTTGAATCTAAAATCTCTAATTATGAATACAATAACAAAACAATCAATCAACGGGGGTGAATTCCTAATCAAGGATACCGCAGCCCAGGATATCTTCATTTTTGAGGAATTTTCCGAAGAACAGAAAATGATGGCTCAGGCCTGTCAGGATTTTATCGATACAGAGATTCATCCGAAAATCGAGGAAATCGACAGTATGAAAAACCCGGATCTTGTTCCCTCTATATTCAAAAAAGCAGGTGAATTAGGCCTATTGGGCATTTCTGTTCCTGAAGAATTCAATGGAATGGGAATGAGTTTCAACACTTCCATGCTGATAGCAGATATTATCGGAGGTGCAGGCTCTTTTTCCACGACTTACGGTGCCCATACAGGGATCGGTACTTTGCCTATTCTATACTACGGTAACGAGGCACAAAAATCCAAGTATCTTCCCAAATTGGCCACAGGAGAATGGGCTGCCTGTTATTGCCTGACAGAGCCAGATGCAGGTTCTGATGCCAATAGTGGTAAAACCAAAGCTGTACTTACAGAGGATGGCAAACACTATATTATCAATGGGCAGAAAATGTGGATTTCCAATGCGGGTTTTGCTGATATTTTTATCGTTTTCGCCAAAATTGAAGATGACAAAAATCTTACTGCCTTCATTGTGGAAAAAGATTTCGGAGGGATAACGATGAATGAAGAGGAAAAAAAGATGGGGATCAAAGGATCATCTACCCGTCAGGTCTTCTTCAATGACTGTAAGGTACCGGCTGAGAACCTGCTTTCAGAAAGAGGAAATGGATTTAAGATTGCCGTGAATATTCTCAATATCGGCAGGATTAAATTGGGTGCAGGAGTTTTGGGGGGCTGTCGAACAGTGGCTTCCTATGCCATCAAGTATTCTTCAGAAAGAAAGCAGTTTGGTGTATCTATCAATACTTTTGGGGCGATCAAGCAAAAATTAGCAGAGATGGCCATCAGAACTTACGCTTGTGAAGCCTTGTGCTACAGGGCCGGACAGGATATAGAAGACCGAATGGCCGCACTTGCTGCAGAAGGCATGGAAGATACCGAAGCCAAATTGAAGGCTTTGGAGCAGTTTGCCATAGAAGCAGCTATAGCCAAGGTCCATGGATCTGAAGTTTTGGATTATGTGGTAGATCAAGGGGTACAGGTCTATGGTGGTATGGGCTATTCTGCTGATGCACCGATGGAAAGGGCCTACAGAGATGCCCGTATTTCCCGAATCTATGAAGGGACCAATGAAATCAACAGAATGTTGATGGTAGGCATGTTGCTCAAGCGGGCTATGAAGGGAGAAATCAACCTTTTTGAACCAGCCATGGCCGTAGGCAATGAACTCACTGCAGTACCGAGTTTTGAAACGATTGATACTTCCGAGTTATTTGCTTCAGAAAAAGATGTGATCAAAAAGCTGAAGAAAGTATTTCTGATGGTAGGGGGTAAGGCAGCAATGGCTTTACAGGATAAGATAGAAAGCGAACAAGAAGTGATGATGAGCCTTGCAGATGTGATGATTGAGATCTATGCTGCTGAGTCAGCTATTTTGAGAACAGAGAAGCTTGTTTCTTTGAAGGGAGAAGAAGCCTGCAAGCAGCAAATTGCCATGTCACAGGTTTACTTGTTTGAAGCAATAGAAAAAATCCAGACTGCTGCCAAAGAAGCAATTGCATCTTTCACCAAAGGTGATGAGCAAAAGGTGATGTTGATGGGCTTGAAGCGTTGGACCAAATCAGACCTCGTCAACACTAAGGAGCTGAGAAGGCAAATTGCGGATTATATGATTGAAAAGGGAAGTTATCCATTTTCTTAAATAATGGGTTTTGCCAAGAAGGCAAAATATTTACACTCAAATAAGCCTCTGAGCAATCAGGGGCTTTTTATTTCTTAAACTGATCATTGCGGCACCGACCTAAAACGGTTTCGGGTTTTACCAACTTTCCTGCCAGTGATTCTGTCATTCGATGGTACAGGCATTTCACCTTCTCTGAAATAATTTGGTGTCTTCGATACCAGATGCCCATGATGGGCACACAAAGCGTGTATTTGGCAATAGCAGGTGAAGTGGTAAATCGAAGGCTTGTGCTTCTCAGAAACTTTATGCTAAAAGGACAGGAAAGTGCTTCTAATCTGCTAATGGATGTACACGCAAAACTTTGTACCGCATGAAAAACAATCCTCTTATTTAAAATTTAAGGTGTAAACGATATTAATCCCCAAGTACATAAGCATTTACAGAAGATGTAAAAAAACAAAAGAAGCTCTGTCAATCGGAGCTTCTTTTCTGATGTTGAATTCTTAGCCGGCCTAATTTAATACCAGATTTGGGAAATTAATCCAGCCTGCTTCTTTCCTCGGTGCTTCCGCTCCTATTGGATACTCTGAAGCTTTCACCTTGGGCAAACTTGTAGCGCAGTGTCAGCCTTACACCTTGGGTGTTTCGATACTGCCTGAATTGGGTATCGATATTGGCAAATTGAACGTTGGCATTGATCACTTGAGTTCTGAAAAGGTCAGTACCATTTACTGTTAAAGTCAATTTTTCATTCATCAGTGGTTTGGTAAAGCCTAAATCTACCCAACCGAATCCTTTGATAGTCGCTTGACCGTACTGCGCCGGCCCTACATAGATTCCCATCAACTCCGCCTTAACTCCAAATGGAAGTGTGAAGGTATGCTGGGTTCTCATTGTTACGTTGGTCTGCGCCACATCCAAAAGATCATCCCCTATCAAAGACTTCCACTGGGAACGGGTGACCTGAAGCATATTGCTCGTATTCCACCAAGGCCTGATCTCTACAGGAACCATTGCTCTGAAGTTCCAGTTTTGTGCCCTGTCCAAGTTGTCCGTAAAGGTGGTCGTAGTTCTGCTTTCTTCATCTTGGGTAAAGATTTGTTGGAACACATCTGTAGTCACAGAATAGCCCATGGAAAACTGATACGCTCCTTTTAGGACATGATTCATTTCAAAGTTGTGCGCGTATTGTGGTCTCAGGTTGGGATTACCTTGTTCAGTTGTCAGCGGATCAATGTAGAAGACAAATGGGTTCAACAACCTGTAATTTGGCCTGGTAATCCTTCTATTTGCGCTGTAATTGATTTGGTATTCCTTGCTGACTTTTTGCTGTACAAAAAGGCTAGGGAAGAAATCCAAGTATCTTTGTTTATTTACTTGGTCCAAGGTCACCGATGTGCCAGTAATGTCAGAGTGTTCTGCTCTTAATCCTGCGTTGAAACTTACTTTTTCAGAAATACTACTTTTATAGGAAGCATAAGCTGCCAAGACATTTTCCTCGTAGATAAACCTATTGCTGTTTGGGTCAGGTATAAATGGACCCTCTGCTGCAGCACGGCTTAAGTCAAGGTTATTATCAGAATTTACCCAACTTCCTTTTAAGCCTGTTTCAAAGACCCTTCCTTTTCCGAAGGGTTTTACAAAATCCACTTTTGCCGTGAAAATGCTATAATCCATATCGTTTAGGGTTTTGATAAAATCACCTGTGGCCTGATCCTCATTGTCATTTACCCAATTGCTGTTGGTCAGTAAGGATTCACTGTCCTGAATCATTCTGGTGAAATCTACATCAGCTGAAAGCCTCGTACCCATAGAGTCCAACAAGCCTACATAGTGCAGGTTACCAAAAACCCTCTTGTTGTTCGATAATGTCTCATTGTCTGATCTGATAAACCAAAGATCATCCGAAGCCGGGTTTGTAATTTCAGTCAGGGAATTCCCGATGTGTTCTTCATTTCTTCTGGAGGCTTGAACACTCATACCTACACTATGCTTGTCATTGATTTCATAATCAGACCCTCCCTGAAAGAACATACTTTCATTGTACATTGTAATAGGGCTCTTTTGAGCAAAATTGGAAATACCTTCTTCAAGCTCGAAATTCCTGGTGATATCCAGTTCATTTTTGAAGTTAAACTGATTATAATTTAAGCTTGCAGTATTGGTCCACTTACCTTTTTTCACATTTAAGCTTACTCCGGTATTGGGGCTGAAAATCCCATTGTACATTCCTCCTGCCGATACATTGCCAAACACGCCGTCAATGTTGTTTTTCTTGAGTTTGATATTCACGATTCCTGCCCCACCCTCTGCATCAAACCTTGAAGTCGGACTGTTGATGATCTCAATACTTTTGATATTCTCAGCAGGCATGGATCTTAGAAAATTGGCCAAGTCATTAGAGCTCATATAGGTCTGTCTGTCATTGATCATGACAGTGACTCCTGGTCTGCCATTCAGGTTGATATTGTTGTCTTGGTCTACATATATTCCGGGAGACCTGGCGATCACATCCAAAGCAGTATTACCTTCTGCCATTACAGTTCCTTCCACATTCACGGTCGTTTTATCTGCTTCAATGGTGATCTCAGGCCTTGTTGCCCTGACTGTTACTTCAGATAAATTACCAGCCTCTTCCTTGATGCTGATACTTCCAAATTGTTTGTTCATTCCAGGCTGAAGTTCGAATGCTTCGGATCTGTAGGTTTCAAACCCAATAGAAGAGACAACAAGCTGAACTTTTCCTGACTTGGAAGATTCAATCAAAAATTTACCTTGATCATCTGTAACGGTTCCTGTAAGCAGTTTTTCTGTTTCTGCCTCAAATATGGCCACATTGGCAAAAGGAAGTGCCAAGCCATTTTCATCCTTTATTTCTCCACTGATCCGGCTAAGTTCTTTTGCTGCCAAATTGCTTATGCCTAAAAAGAAGAAAAATAGTGCTGCAAAAATCTGGGTTGAAGTTTTCATGATGTTGGTTTAGTTTTCATTTCATTGTGCCAGACCTATTGAAATTTCAATGCCATTCAGTAAAAAATATTTTAAAACACTTAAAATCAATTGGTTATGTTTTTATCTAGAAACAAGACTGTTTCAAAAATGAACACTTTTATCGTTCGCTTGGGATACAATAAAGACGATTAGAGCCAATAGTCCACAAAAAAACCCTGAAGTCTAAACTTCAGGGTTTCCTTTTCTATATTGATTTAATACTTACTTAGCAGCAGCGTAACGCTTGCTTGCCTCATCCCAATTGACAAGGCTCCAGAAGGCAGAGACATAATCCGGTCTTCTGTTTTGATAGTTCAGGTAATAGGCGTGTTCCCACACATCAAGACCCAAGATAGGAGTTCCTTTTTTCTCGGCAACGTCCATCAATGGATTGTCTTGGTTTGGAGTTGAGCAGACACAAAGTTCTTTACTTTCATCTACACAAAGCCAGGCCCAGCCTGATCCAAATCTAGTGGCAGCAGCTTTTCCAAATTCTTCTTTGAAAGCGTCAAAAGAACCAAACTTGGCATCAATTGCAGCAGCCAAATCCCCGGAAGGGGTACCTCCACCATTTGGAGAAAGAATAGTCCAGAAAAGGCTATGGTTGTAATGACCACCACCGTTGTTTCTTACTGCATTATTGGAACCTGCAGACTTCATTAATTCTTCGATGCTTTTTCCTTCCAATTCTGTGCCTGCAATGGCATTATTCAGATTGGTAACGTATCCGTTGTGGTGTTTTCCATGGTGAATTTCCATGGTTTTCGCGTCAATATGCGGCTCTAGCGCATTAAAATCATAAGGTAATTTTGGTAGTTCAAAAGCCATTTTTTAAAAGGGTTTATGATGAAACATTAAATAATTCGCGTTAATAATTTACGTTTAATCAACCAATTCTTTTTCCAAATGGTTCTAAGTTCTTCAAAAAGGATTCAATTTCTAAGTTTTTTGAAGAATAAATCCAGTAAATCTTTTGCTTCCTGAGCCATTACACCCTTAAAAACTTTGGTTTTAGGGTGCAATAAGTTAACAGGATTATTTGAATAACCTCTTTTTGGATCTGTGGCACCAAAATGGATTTCCCCTATTTGAGACCAAAATAATGCCCCGGCGCACATATTGCATGGTTCCAAGGTTACATAGAGTTTGCATTCTGTAAGGTATTTGGCACCTAGCGCATTCGCTGCTGAAGTAATGGCCAGCATTTCTGCATGTGCTGTCACATCTGTAAGTCTTTCTGTTTGATTATAAGCTCGTGCTATGACCTTATTTCTACAGACCACCACAGCTCCGACCGGAATTTCATTTTCTTTGAACGCTATTTTTGCCTGCTTGAGTGCCTCATTCATAAAATAGGCATCTGTATACATTTCCATATTGCAAACATAAACAGCATAAAATTAAAAAACACAGCCTTGATCAAAAGCTGTGCTCGTAAATGGCTCTCATCAAGCTCCTCCGGTGATCAGTTCCCAGATTTCCTGTCTGATGCCCTCGTTGATGATCAGGGCAAGTATCAGAGATACTAAAAGCCCTATCCCCGCTTTGGTGATGTCTTTTCTTGCCAAGGTATATGCTCTGTAGATCCTAGCTTTTCTTTTGGAAAGCTTTTTGGACTTAGCCAAGGCAATGGCTACTTCCCTGCCTCCCAAGAGACCAATAAACACCCAAGTAGTACTCATTGGAATATTATTGAGCATTTTGAAGTAGAAAAGGATGATGGCATATACAAAATCTACCAAGGTAGCCGCCCTGACATCTGTTACTTTGGTCTTTTCATTGACAATACCTTGTATTCTGTCTCCTTTGAGATAAAATAAAAATCCCAAGCCGAAGAAAACAAATCCTGCATAGCCTACAAACTCCCAAACGTCAAGTTGTCGCGGAAGGAAAACAGCAATATTGGCTGCATCCTGCATGATCCATACAGCCCACAAGGTTCCTGAGGTGATCCATTGCAAAATGTACCAATAGGGATTTGCTGTGCCTTTTAGGAAATTTTTGACAAAACGCTCCATGGCAAACCAGACCACTATGGCAATGAAAAATGCCAAAACATAGCCAAATAAACTCTTGGTCACTACATCTACGATGGTTCCGGCCTTGTAAGTGAATACATTAAGTAGAAGAAAAGTAGTGGATACAGGCATTCTCAGCCTTGTCATTACCAATAAGACAATAGGAGCAGCCAGTTGAAGAAAGACAAAATTGTCAGGAGCTCTGTCCAATCCTGGAACCTGCAACCTCTGGTAACTGACATCACCGTTGTAAGTAAACCAACTGAAGGTAACCGTTCCGACAAAGATCAAACCCATGAAAAGCCAAAGCCAATACCATTTTCTATTGTGATTGGAGGCTATGAATGTTCCTATGGTCTGTATACTGTCATTGGCAATGGCAGAGTAGGCCGCCAAGGCAAAACCAAACCACATGGATAGGTAAGTATATTCTGTAATGACTCCGGCAATGGAAACCAGAATACAGATGATGACAAGAAAGGACTTTTCTTTTTTGGTAAAATCAAAAAGTGAATAGGCTACTTTTGATAAAGCGTCCTGGTTAATGTTCTGGTCTTTAAGTTTGGCCATAAGGTGGAGATGTAGGATGATTTATCCTGTGCAAATTTAAAGAAGATTATTTGGCTTCTATGTTAAGAAATTGTTAAGAGACCCTTGTTTTCGGTTAAGTTTTGTCCTTTTAGCCCCTGAATTGTTATTATTAACTTAATATAGAATTTACATTGAAATATTCCAGCCCAAAAATGCCTATAATTTCTTATTATTTGGGTTAAGTTTCAAAATGACTTTTTAATGTTAACAAAATCTTCACATCAAAAGCCACATTATTTGTAATCCTTGTTTTTACTTTGTGTCAAATTTAAGGATTTCCGAGGCCCCGACAGGGGTTTTTCTATAAATGAACGATGTAATCGAATCAAGTTCCGGTACCAATAGAGTGATTACTTTATTCAAAATGCTTTTTGCATTTGTACTTTTTATGCTGTCAATAGACTTATTGACGGTATCGATGATTCAATTGAACAGCAAATTTGCTGAACAGCTCTTTCAGGCCACCAACAATCCTTTTGTTGGACTTTTTATAGGCTTATTGATGACAGCTCTGATTCAAAGCAGCTCGACAGTGACAGCCATGATTGTAGCTGTAGTGGCAGCAGGGACTTTAAGCTTGGGCCAGGCGGTTCCTTTGGTCATGGGTGCTAATATAGGAACTACGATTACAAGTACCTTGGTCGCTTTTTCTTTTATTATGAAAAAAAGCGATTTTAAAAAAGCCCTTTCTGCAGGAGTACTCCATGACATTTTCAATATCCTCACGGTATTGATTCTCTTTCCTTTGGAAGTATATTTTGGGTTTTTGAGTAATATGGCCGTGTATTTCAGCCAGACTTTTTTTGATTTCTCGCCCTTGGATGATCAAGACTACACTTACAATGTACTGTTTACCAGGCCTGTCACACTTTGGCTGGTGGGAATTCTCCAACAACCGGTAATATCTCTCATTTTGGCCATTGCTTTGGTTTTTGCATCCATCAAGTTCCTGTCTACATCAGTATTCAGGGTTTTTATGTCTCCGAGCTACAACAAAGCCAACAAGCATATTTTCCAAAAACCATTTGTAGCATTTTTGTATGGCATTTTTTTTACCGCAGCAGTGCAATCCAGTACTGTGACTACTTCATTGATGGTACCTGCGGTGGCCAATAGAAAAGTTTCTTTGGTCAAAGCTTTCCCTTTTATCATAGGAGCCAATATTGGTACCACCATTACTGCTGCAATTGCTGCGATTTATAAAACGGAAGCAGCCATCAGTATTGCCATTGTTCACTTTCTTTTTAATTTCTTTGGTGCATTGCTTTTCCTCCCATTTCCGGGAATCAGAAATATACCTGTCAAGCTTTCTACTTATTTGGGAAGAGAATCTGTTAGAACCAGGTTTGTAGGCTTAGCTTACATCATCCTGACATTTTTTATTATTCCTTTTCTTCTCATTTATTTCAATAAAGATGGAGACATTAGGCATATGGGAGCTCAGAATGAAAACCGCACAAAAATTGAAAGGGTAGTGACCAAACCCTAGCTTTCTGGGTTGATCTCTACTTACTTTTCAATGTCTTTCTTTTTTGAGGAAAACGCCACTCCACAACGGAAGGATAGCTCAAATAAAAATAGAAGGCCAAAACCTCCTTATTTTAAATCTTTGAATCTTTCACGATCTGGACTCCCGAGCTGGTTCCTATCCTGTCAGCACCAGCCTCAATCATGGTGACTGCCTGGGCATAACTTTTGATTCCTCCGCTGGCTTTGATCCCTACATTGGAAGGTAGGTTTTCCCGCATCAGCTTGATATGATGAATCTGAGCTCCCTCAGGTGCAAACCCTGTGGAGGTCTTGACATAATCCACACCAGCATCGGCACATATTTTACAGGCTTCGATAATTTCCTCATCACTGAGATAGGCTGTCTCAATGATAACTTTCAGAATTTTTTCCTGTTCATGACAGACTGTGGCCAGCTTAGCCAATTCTATCTTTGGCCAATTCATTCCTGTCTTAAAAGAGGTTGTGGACCATACTACATCAATTTCATCTGCCCCGTTTTTGATAGCCTGTTCTGTTTCAAAAACTTTGGTTTCAGTCATGTTGTAGCCCAAGGGAAAACCAACCACAGTTACCAATTGGATGTCATGTCCCCCGATTTCACGTTTGGCTTTTTTGACCCAAAAAGGAGGCACACAAATGCCTATAAAACCATGTTCTTTGGCTTCTTGAACTAGGTTTTCAATGTCTGCGTCAGTGGTCTGGGGCTTCAGCACCGTCTGTTCTATATACCTTTGGATGTTTTTCATTTTGTGTCTTTTTTTGGCGCGATGGTGCCGAGAAGTATCACGGCATTTGTTGAATTATTAGTGCCTAATTATGAGCTCTCCTTTTTGGTCAATCTGTGGATTTTCCTGCTACAAAATCCTTCAGGTAGATAAACTCTATGGTCAAATCTCCCTCCTTCGTTATGGTAGCCCGGTCAAGGATCTTTGACTCTTCTTTTAACAATTCCGGGATAAAATGTTCACTCAATTGACTCCCGAATTCCTCAGAAGCATTCCGTGGCAGTTCGGTGGGCAGATTATCAATGGCCATTACAGAAATGCTACTTTGTCTGCCAAAGGCAGGCAACATTTCGAAACTTTCCCTGTCCACATCATAAACAGGATCTGCGATGGTAGAGGGTTTCATGGTAGTAGGAATTGACCCTTCAATGTCACAGGTAATATCGGCAATTACGGAAATATTAAAATCTTCCGAAGCAATATCCTTTCTGGTAAAAAGTCTAGGTGCCCTATTGTCCCAATAAGCTGCAGCTATCAAAATATCAGAGACTTCCGCATATTTGAGAAAATGACTTTCATACTTCTGGGCTTCAGAATAAAACTCCTGTTGATCAAAGCCCCCATCTGTCTTCCGCCTGTTATAGTCCTCATTGTCCAAAACGGCAAAGACAGCCTCGTCATAATAATTATGAATGAGGTCGTGTGGGCTTACCTGACGAAGGTCAATTGTTTCCAGCACTTCCAAAACTCCTTTTCCAACACGCCCTGTTCCGGTCACTACGATCTTGATGGGAGGAAGCTGAACTTTTTCAAGTTCCTGATCTAGCTCTTTACGGTCAAAGCATTCATGGGCACGCTTGAGGTCAAAAAGCCCTGACTTTTTCCCATAGGTCCAAAGGCCATTATATGCCCCAACTATGCCGGCCCAGCGTCCAAAAGCAACGGTTCTCTGCCCTTTCTCATTTTTGAGGACTTCATAGTCAAGGAGTTTGATATTTTTGTTCAAAATCGCCTGAAGAAGCGGTCTGTTATAGGCCTGTTCCTTGATGGTATGGGAAAAAAACAGGTAGTTTTTATCAGGAATCAACTGATCAATAGGAACCTCCTTGATGCCCAGCAACCAATCACAGTGGCTGAGGTCTTCCACTATAGGGATTCCCATGCTACTGTATTCCTCATCTGCATAGCAGCGGATAGGACTCGATTGCACAAAAAACTCAAAAGCTCCGGGGAATTTTTTTTGAATGGCTATCACCTGCTGAGGTGTAAAAGCAACCCGCTTATCCGGTGGGTTTTTTCCTTCTTTGATCAGACCAATTTTCATAATTTGCTTTTATATTTTCAAAATCAACCAAGCACTTAGGACATTTACAACTTTCCTTTAGCTTTTACCATTATTCATTGAGTAGCTGAAGAATTGATGCTTCAAATTAGAAAAACCCTTTCAATCAAAAAACTGAAACCTAAAAATCTCTAAGGGATGGAACTTACTAAGTTTTGATTTACTTGCAATACAAAAGCATTTCAGATCATGTCATACATTATATTGGTAATACTTTGGTTACTTTTCTACTTCACCCACTCCTATCTGGCAGGGCTCAGCATCAAACAAAAAATCAGTTCTTTACTAAAGTCAGGTTACAGGTGGTACAGGATGTTTTATTCCTTGCTTTTTGGGTTTTTCTTTTTCGGTATTCTGGTCTATGCTGCCACCTTGGCAAAAAGCCAAATCCTTGCCACCACGGAATTACTGACTTACATGGGCTACATGTTTGCCACTTTCGGAACGATCATCATAGTAAAAGCTTTCAGGAATTTTTCAGGTTTCAAATTTATAGGTATCCGACCGCACAATGACCTGCAGGTCACTGAGCCATTGGTGACTTCCGGCATTCATGCTTGGATGAGACACCCGGTCTATACTGGGTTGGTCTTGATATTTTTGGGCTATTTTCTGTTTGCTCCTTTCCTAAGCTCCTTGATACACCTGACCTGCTTACTGGTTTATCTTCCATTTGGGATTTATTTTGAAGAAAAAAAGCTGGTCAGTATCTATGGGGAAGCATACACGGCATACAAAAAGTCTGTATCAGCTTTGATTCCGTTCAAAAAAATAAAGGCCACCTGAAAGGCAGCCTTTATATAATTTATCCTTAAGGAATCGTATCAATTTAATCCATTCCCAGAAATTCTACTTCAAAGATAAGAATGGAATCTTCCGGAATAAAGGGTCTTTCCTGATCTCTATATGCCCATACAGAGGGAACTATAAAAGTAGCCTTTGAGCCACTACGGATATTTCTAAATCCTATACTGAAGCCTTGGATGGCATCTCCTCCCCCTAATGTAAACTGGAATATTCTATAAAGTCTGTTTTCATCCCAAACGTCATTTGCCAAGGCAACATCTTCCATATTGGTGTCAACGACAGTCCCATCCAGTAGTTTGGTGACATAGTTACAGTATACCAAAGCAAACTCCTGAGGCCTTGCCCCATCACCTTCTTCGTGCACAATGATAACCACTCCATTTCTGTCATGTATTCTCGCCACACTGTCCACCTCATAAGTTTGAAGAAACTCTTCAATAATCGGTGCCTCCCTTTCGAGATTTCCTTCTACATCATAGGTAGGACCAAAAGGGTTTACCGGTTGTTGGCAAGCAAATACCCCAGCAAAAAGCGTAAATAAAATTACTCTACTCAATCTCATCATATATTCTCAGGTTCTTCTGAAGTAATTTTCCCTACCCTTACCAGTTCCAATTCAAATAATAAAGGGGAGTTTTGGGGAATGTCTGGTCTTCCGTCATCGCTTCCATATCCATACAAAGAAGGGAAAAGCGTAGTAGCCTTGTCTCCTTCTTCCATAATGGAAAGAGCAAATTCAAAGCCCAATATTACCTGGCCATAACCGAAAAGAACAGCAATAGGCTCATAGTCCCTATTGGGGTTAAACCTGTTGTTTTCTCTGGCTACGGATTCTATAGAAGTATCAAAAACATTATTATTCAACAATTTTCCAGTGTAATTGACGAAAAGGGTATCTCCAATTTCAGGCTTAATACCACTTTCTGACAATTCTTGCCAGATCACTCTGACTCCGGTAGGTTCATCAATAAACTCTTTGACTGAAGGAATAGGATTTTCCTGAAGGTATGTCTCAATGGCTTGTTTATCCCGATCAAGAATCAATTCCAAATTTGCTTCATCGGAAATACACCCTGCCAATACAAGAATTAAAGCGACTGCTAC
Source organism: Indibacter alkaliphilus LW1 (assembly GCF_000295935.2). GTDB lineage: Bacteria > Bacteroidota > Bacteroidia > Cytophagales > Cyclobacteriaceae > Indibacter > Indibacter alkaliphilus. The sequence goes on along the minus strand of NZ_ALWO02000036.1, from coordinate 203,610 downwards.
AACACTGAAATTTTTCATATACTTATTTTTGAACATCTGTGATTTCTACGTCGAAAATCAATACAGAGTTAGGCTGGATCGGACCACCGGCATTTCTGTCACCATAAGCTAAAGTAGATGGAATCAAAAACTTAGCTTTTGAGCCTTTGGTCAACAAAGCCAACCCTTCGTCCCAGCCTTGGATAACCTGACCCATTCCTACTCTTACTTCCAATGGACCATAACCACCTTGGTTATCTCTAGCTTCATTGTAGTTGCCTTTTTCCTGTGCGAGTGTCTTGATGCTGGTATCAAACAAGGTTCCATCCATCAAATAACCTGCATAGTGGACAAATGCCAGGTCTCCGGTCTCGATTTCTACTCCGTCACCTTCTTGCTCAATGACGTAATACAAACCTGATTCTGTCCTGGTAGCATTCAGATTATTTTCAGAAATATAATCTTCGATTTTTTGAGTATCGATTTCAAGTTGTTTGATTGCGTTTTCAGCTTGTTTTTTGGCTTGAGACTCTTGCATCGCCTGGAAATAGGTTTCTAAGCCTTCTTGGCTCAAGACATCGATTACACCGATTCTTACTTTGATGTTTTCTTCTGCTGTGAGGAAAAACGGAATATTTTCTACACCGAAAATTTTATCAGCTTTGGATTCAAAGGCGATGCTGTCACCTTTTTTCAATCCTAGGAATATTTCATCCATACCTGTTTGCTTTGGCAATGAGTCGTTGAACTGAAGGTATCCAGGCATGTCCTGATCATAAGTAGAAATGAAAGTAGAATCAGAACCGGTTTTTACCACTAGGTGATAAAGAACAAATTCCCCATTTTTAGGAGACTCTTTTCCTTCTTTGATATACGTATATTCAATTCCGTCAGAAGTGGTTTGGGTCTTCTTACAAGACATGGTGCCAAAGGCAATCACTGTAAATGCCAGTGAATACAAAAGTGATTTAGTTTTTTTCATGGATGAGTTCTAATTGATTGAATAAGGTTTTTTGATCTTGTTTTATAAGTTTTTCGAATTGTTCTGTAGTCTCTTTCAGGGAAAGCTTGGACTTGCCACCTGAGGCATTTTTGTGTCCACCTCCATCAAAATGGGCAGCTGCAAATTTATTTACAGCTATTTCTTCTGTTGACCTGAATGATATTTTTACTCCGTCTTCTCTTTCTGTAAAAAGAGCGGCTATCTTAATTCCATCCAAAGATAAGGCGTAATTGACCAACCCTTCAGTATCTCCGGTTTTGGAATGGTATTTTCTAAGGTCTTTTTTGCTGATCGCAAAATATGCGGTCTGCAAATCTTCCAAAATCACCAACCTTCTCGTTATGGCAAATCCAATAAATTTCAACCTGTTGATACTGTTGGTATCATAGATTAGCCTTGAAATTTTACTGTTGTCCGCACCCAAATCAATGAGTTCGGCAGTAATCAAGTGCACATTTTTGGTGGTATTGGGATGTCTAAAACCGCCGGTATCAGTCATAATGCCTGCATAAAGGCAATCGGCAATATCATTGTCAATTAAGGATCTGTCTCCGACCTTACAGATCAGCTCATATACCAGTTCACAGGTCGCTGCCGCCTCCGTACTCCAATACCTGAAATCTGCAAAATCTTTAGGATCTTGATGATGGTCTATATTGACTTTGTATGCCTTGGATCCCTCTACAGAAGAGGCCATTTCTTGAAGTCTGCTTAGGCAGGAAAAGTCTAAACAGAAAATCACCTCTGCTTTTTGGATGATTTTTTTGGCCTTTTCTTGACTGTTTTTATCTTCAAAATTGATGACATCATCATTGCCTTTCATCCAATGTAGGAAGGAAGGGTAATCTGAAGGGGTAATTACAGTGACCTCATGCCCCTTTTTCAATAAATAATTGGCCATACCCAAAGAAGAACCTAAGGCATCTGCATCAGGCTTGTGATGGGTGGTAATGACAATTTTTTTGGGGGAGGAAATTACTTCTTTAAATGACTCTAATTCTTGCATTTGATTGCTTTAGATACGCTCTCTAAAGAGAAACATAGTCCGCAAAGGTCAGGATAATTTTTGAAAAATCCCAATTCATGTAATGGACTTAAATTGAATCAGATAAGGCAGATTTTGAGACCTTTGTTCGGAGTTTCGACTAATTAAACTAATTTTGCAGCCTGATTGAAAACAGACAAACCCTAATTAAAATGGCAGGAAACAGAACATTTACCATGATTAAGCCTGACGCTTTTGGCGCCGGCAACTCAGGAGCAATCCTTAAAATGATTGAAGAAGCAGGTTTTAAGATCGTCGCTCTCAAAGCAACCCAACTTACAGCTGAACTGGCTGGAAAATTCTATGAGGTTCATAAAGAAAGACCATTCTACGCAGACCTTTGTAAATACATGTCTTCTGGTCCAATCATCGCGGCTATTCTTGAAAAAGACAACGCAGTGGAAGATTTCAGAAAATTGATTGGTGCTACTGACCCTTCCAAAGCTGAAGATGGTACCATTAGAAAAATCTTTGCTAAGTCTATTGAAGCAAATGCTGTTCACGGATCTGACTCTGATGAAAATGCTGCGATTGAAGGCAACTTCTACTTCAGCCAGTTTGAAAGAGTGCTTTAAGTCAAAAGCAGACAATAAATTCTTGAAACCCCTTATCTAAAAACGGTAAGGGGTTGTTTTTTTATCCATAAGCCTTTTTGACAATCTTTATCTAGTCTGAAGAGTAAAATCCCAGAGGGGAGAACCTCTTGGTAGGGATATAAAAAAAGCGATAGGTTTTCCTACCGCTTTGAAATAAGGATTTTTAGAAAGCCTAATTACATTTTGGCTGAGTAATTAGGGGCCTCTCGGGTAATGCTAACATCATGTGGGTGAGATTCTTTTACCCCTGCAGCAGTGATCTTTACAAATTTCCCATCTTTCTGCAAGGACTCAATGGTGTTGGTTCCGCAATAACCCATACCAGCCTGCAGACCACCGACCAATTGGTACAAGACTTCAGAGACCAGGCCTTTGTATGCTACCCTGCCTACAATACCTTCCGGCACCAATTTTTTGATGTTATCCTCTGCATCCTGAAAATAACGGTCTTTGGAACCGGATTCCATAGCCTCCAAAGAACCCATTCCTCTATATGTTTTGAATTTTCGTCCTTCGTAAATGATCATTTCTCCCGGAGCTTCTTCGGTACCTGCGAGCAAGGAGCCAATCATGATAGACCCAGCTCCTGCTGCAATAGCCTTGACAAGATCACCTGAATATCTGATACCTCCATCTGCAATTACAGGAACGCCTTTGCCTTTTAGTGCCTCTGCACATTCGAATACAGCTGAAAGCTGCGGAACTCCTACTCCGGCAATGACCCTAGTGGTACAGATAGATCCCGGTCCTACACCGACTTTCACTGCATCTGCTCCAGCTTCTGCCAAAGCCAAGGCTGCTTCAGGAGTAGCTATATTTCCAACAATGACATCCAAATCAGGAAATGCATTTTTGATTTTTCGGCATGCTTCAATCACGCCTTTGGAATGTCCATGGGCTGTATCTATAGAGACTACATCCACACCAGCATTCATTAAGGCTTCCACACGCTCTACCAAGTCTGCTGTCACACCAACAGCTGCTCCTACACGAAGTCTGCCGTATTCATCTTTGCAGGCATGAGGCTTATCCCGGCGCTTGAGAATATCCTTGTAGGTGATTAAGCCTGTAAGTTTATTGTCCTCATCCACTATGGGAAGTTTTTCGATTTTGAATTCCTGCAAAACCTCCTCAGCTTGCTCCAAGGTAATCCCTGCTTTGGCAGTGATCAGGTTGTCCTTGGTCATGATTTCTTTGATATCCCTATTGAGGTCTTTGATAAACCGGAGATCTCTGTTGGTGATGATGCCCATTAAGGTGCGGTCTTCGTCCACTACCGGAATACCTCCAATGTGGTATTCGCTCATGATTTTTTCAGCATCACGAACTTTGGAATTAATGTTCAATGTAATTGGGTCCAGAATCATCCCCGACTGGGAACGCTTTACTTTTCTTACTTGAGCAGCCTGTTTTTCTATAGGCATATTCTTGTGGACAAAACCCAACCCGCCTTCCAAAGCCATAGCAATCGCCAATTCTGCTTCGGTAACAGTATCCATGGCAGCAGAGACTAAAGGAATATTCAGCCTGATGTTTTTGGTAAGTTGGGATGAGGTGTCGGTATCTCGGGGCAGTACTTCTGAGTAACCCGGTACTAAAAGCACATCGTCGTAAGTGAGTGCTTCAAAGAGGAATTTATCGGAATTTCTATTCATGGCAAATATTGGTTAGGTGACCCTATTTGCCCGTCAAAGATACAACTAATTTCAAATGCTAATCAATTGATTTGGAAAATAAATTGAAGTTTTGATCAAAAACGCATCTTAAAATAAAATTATATTCGGTATCAGCTTTCAAATAAGATACGCCATCGCCAAAGCTCCCACCGATAGTATGAAATAACCCAAAGCAAAAATCCATACATTCAGTTTTTTCTCTGCCGAAAAATACCAAGCAAACAAAGGAAGCAATTGTAAAGCATGTAGTCCCAGAAAATGGGCAATTCTCAAATCTCCGTACTTTTTCGCCCAATTGAGGAAAAATATCCCCTCCTGGCCATCCGGAGCACCAACTGTATGACTCATTTGCCCTACCATTACAAAACCCTGTAAACTGGCAAGAACAAAAATCAACATTCCTAACTGAATCCCCAGCTTGTAACCTGCTTTGAGCGTTTTTACGTTGCGAAATAAAAGCAGTGCCCAGGCCACCATCAGTGTATTCATTACAATGGCATAACCCATGGTATTGAAAAGCATCAGATCTAAAAAGTTATAGACATTGAAATGAGAGGTTACACCTCTTCCGGATTGTAGGGCGATAATAGACAGCTCCAGGGACATCATAACAACAATTACCCAAGAAATAATTTTTGCTTTTTTGACTTGTGGCAAATAACGCAGTAGCCAGGCCATAGTCCAACTAAAAACACCGATTGAAATTGCAAACTTCATGGGTTTTACCCAAACATTCAAGCCCAGCAGTTCTCTATGATCCATCAATGAAAGAATAAGAAAAATGAAAAAGCAGGAAAAGTTCAAAAATCCAAACCAAGCCAGAGGCTTATTGCTTCGGAATATTTTGTGTAAAGCCAACATGACTAATGAGGCGATTGGATTATATTATGGGATTTGATTCCCCTCAAAATGAAATAGGTCAGTAAGCCGACCGGACCCAACATAAATGTCAACAAAAGACATGGCAACAATACCCAGCGGTTGATGTCCAGCTTCCAAGAGTCATGAGCTATCCACATTCCCACAAAAAGATCAAATGCCAGATAATGTATCCAACCTGCCAACAGTGCTTCATCGGAGCTCAACAATGCCTTCACCTCTGCCAAAGTCCCAAAGCCTCCTTCACTTTCGGCCCCCATCCCTAGGATGATAAAATAAAGATAGGTCAGAGAAAGCAAAAGCAGGGTACCTGAGAATAGCACCTTATACACTATTTGGGAAGGATAAAAAATAAATAGAGCGATCCATGAAAAAAGGGCCAGAGCGCTGACAATACTGAAAACTGTTTCCAAATTCATATGCTGGGGGTTTTTATATGCTGAAATTTAGTCAAATTCCAGGGAATAATTTAAACCTGAGCTTCTGGCTAAACTGGAAATTACCCCTCTTTTCTTTTCAATTTGGCTATATAAAATCCATCAAAACCACTTTCTTGAGCAAGTACTTTTTGATCCTCCAGGAGTTCAAAGCTCTGTCCTGCTTCTGAAGCCAGAAATTTTTCAACCTGATCCTGATTTTCTGTAGGAAGAATGCTGCAGGTAGCATAGACCATCAATCCTCCTTTCTTGACCATGGAGCTGTAGTTCTGCAAAATTTCCTGCTGAATGACCTGAACCTTGGCAATAGACTCTGGACTCAGTTTCCATTTGGTGTCTGGGTTTCTTTTCAATACGCCCAGTCCAGAACAAGGCACATCCAACAGCAACCTATCAGCTGATTCTTTCAACCTTTTGATGGTTTTATTTCCTTCAATGGTGCGGGTTTCAATGATGCTTATTCCATTTCTTCGGGCTCTAAGCTTGGTGTTTTTGAGCTTCCAGTCTTCAATGTCCATGGATAAAACCCTTCCTTTGTCTTCCATCAAGGTCGCTATGTGCAGTGATTTGCCTCCGGCACCTGCACAGGCATCAATTACGCGCATTCCTGGCTCTACATCAAGAGCTGTCGCAACCAGCTGGGAAGAAGCATCCTGTACTTCAAACAGTCCGTCCTTGAATTCCTGGGTTCTGAAAATGTTCTGCCTTTTTGCCAAAACAAGAGCGTCCTTATAGCCTTTGGGGGCATAGGTTTCAATCCCGTTTTCTGCAAATTTATTCATCAACTGCTCTCGTGTTACCTTAAGTGAGTTGACCCGAAGAACAACAGCAGCAGTCTGATTGAGTGTGTTGAGCTCTTTGTCCCATTTTTCTCTCAATAAGCTTTCTCCCATTTCGTCCATCCAATCAGGGATTGACTGCAGTATGGCCCTTTCTTGAATTTTTCGAAATTTATTATTGATCTCATCCGCATGAAGTCCTTTGAACTCCCTCCACTCAGGAAGTTTGTTTCCTTGTAGCAACCAATATGTACCAAAAAGTTGATAAAGATCTTTGGAAGGGCTGATTTCGTTGATCAGTCTCCACCAACGAACCATTTCATAAATCGATTCTGCTACGAAAGCCCTGTCTCTGGCGCCCCATTTGAGGTTGGCTTTGAATGTCTTTTCTATGACTTTATCGGCATACCTGTTGTTGTTGAAAATATCGTCTATGGCGGACACAACGCCTCTTACTGTATTGGGAAAAAGCTTCATGGCTCAAAGATAAGGAATAGTTTGGGCAACTTTTCCTTTCCATCAAAAGTTCATAGAGTGACAATCGTTTTATACTTTTAGCCTATGGGACAAAAAAAATGCCCCCACTGCGGGGAATGGTCTACCTGGACCGTCAATATGAATGACCTTTGCGAGCATTGTGGAAAACCTCTGGGAGGCAGGGATTTGGAATACCACGAAATAAGAGAAAGAGATACTCAAGCCAACAAAGAACAATGGATTTTTCACATCAAAGAAGATGATGGACCCATTATGAGGGGCCTGAAAAAAACAGGAAATTTATTTTATACCATTTACATGGCCATCCTTACCTTTCTTGCCTGGTTGATTGCCATACTTCCTGGCTGATGACGGTATTCAAAAACCCTTGGTTTCTTACAGCTGCCACCCTTTTTTGGATCAATCAGCTTTTGGAAAAGGTCTTTGTAGTTTTTATACCTTTTGTGCATGCTTATTTGGATGATTTGATGGCTATGCCTGTTGTATTGGGCATAACACTTCAGGTCTATCGGTGGATTCACCCTGCAAAGTCCCGCTTTACATTTACCTGGACCCAAGTGCTCATTGCTGTGCTTTATTTTTCTTTTCTGTTTGAATGGCTCTTGCCTAAATATTCCAATCTATATACTTCAGATTATTGGGATATCTTAGCTTATGCTATTGGAGCAATCTTTTTTTATTATTTAATCAATGTACCTTCGCAAAAAAAGCCAAGTCATGAAAATCCGTGATCTTTTCAATCACTATAAAAATGAGTTACAGCAGATTTATCCAAAGGAAGAGGCTGAAAGCCTAGTTTTTTGGCTTTTTGAGGATTTTCTCCAAGCCAAGCGACAAGATCTTCTGAATAATACAAGTGTAGAAAGAGTTCCGGAAAAACTTTCCCTGGCCATTGAAGCATTGCTCCAGGGAAAACCCATACAATACATTACCGGAAAAGCGCCTTTTTATGGAAGAGAGTTTTTGGTAAATTCTGCTGTATTGATTCCCAGAAACGAAACAGAAGAGTTGGTTCATCTCATCATTCAGGAAAATCAAAAGGAGGGCTTGAAAATACTCGACATAGGAACTGGATCGGGCTGTATACCCATCACCTTATCTTTGGAGATTTTGGGGGCTAATGTATCCGCATTGGATGTCAGCGAAACTGCTTTGGAAATTGCTTCCCAAAATGCTGAATTACTGAAGGCTGAAGTTCAATTTTTATTATGCGATATTTTGAAGGAAGACATTCAGGTTCCTGACCTTGATATTATAGTCAGCAATCCACCTTATGTGCGCAATTCCGAAAAAATGAGGATGCATCAAAATGTGCTGGATCACGAACCCCATTTGGCACTTTTTGTCTACGACGAGGATCCGCTGCTTTTTTACAGGATAATAGCTGAAAAAGCCAGAAAAGTCCTAAAACCTGGAGGGAAGCTTTATTTTGAAATCAATGAGGTTTTTGGAAAAGAAACCAAAATACTTTTGGAAGGTAAGGGGTTTTCTTCTGTTGCTATCATTAATGACCTGAATGGGAAAGAGCGGATCATTTCTGCAGTTTTTGAAAATCAGTGAAAGCAAAAGCGGGTGTCCCGATCGGTGGTCATTTAATATGCTTGATTCAATGTCGTTTAGTTTAGGGTAACTTTTCCAAAGTTCAGATTTGTAAACAATGTTTGTTTTTACTTTTGACCCAACTTTGGAAAAGTTTAAATTCAACTTGTAGTTTTATCTAAACGACATTGATGCTTGAATGAAAATTTGCTGCTTTCCGAATGTTAGTGCCTTGATAATTTCCTTCAAAGAAGCCCATATTAAACCCTCTAAACAGACCTACACCTCCAAGAGGAATACCGGGTGGGGGAGGAATCTAACATCCATTTGACACTAAAAGGCTGCCTGATTGAGGCAGCTTTTTTTTGAGTATTTTTTTCTGACTTCGACAACCGTCAGTCCTATTTTTCAGTTAGGAATTCGCCTATCCAAAAAATTTCATTGCTGCTTAACTCGAGCGTTCCTTCATGGAGATCAAGCATGGTAGCATATTTGACTTCAATGATTGAGGATTCTTCGGCAGTTTTCTTTTCTACAAAAGTACCTTCAGGTGCGTGCAGCATGATGGAGCTTTCGGTAAACCATTTTTTCAGCCGGCCTGATTTTACGGGGTAAAACCTCATTTTTCCATCGATTACCGTAATGTCCAAAAATGGCAGCTTTTCGTGTAGAGTAAAAACATTTTTGTGGTCAAAACCTATAAGATTAACAGCACTATGCTTGGTTGCGATCAAATATTGTATGGCTTCCTCCAAATAAAGTCCATCTTTGACACCCAAAAACTTAACAGGGTACTGCTCTTCCAAAAGGCTATAGTTGGACTTTTGAAAAGCCATATCCGCCAAGATCAGATCTACCTTTATCCCCCAAGAGATTACTTTGAAAACTTCCTCTTGCACAACAATAATAGTAGGTACCCACTCCAAAAGTGGGGCGATTTGCTCAAAGTCAATGCCTTCAGTTTGAAGGATTAAAAGCGCCGGTTCCTGCTGTTCTTTGACAAAATGATGGGAGGACATATCAATATTTTTGAAGTAAAATTATTTTTTCCATAAATCGGAAAAAAATCTTTGAGCATTTTTGTAGGCCAATTTTTCCAATTGATCTGATGAAAGATTTGCTGCCAGGCTTTCTAGGATACTTGGATATTTTGAGGCATTTTCAACCAGAGGAAAGTAAAAAGGAAAGCGGGATTTATCAGGAAAATTTTGGGTATAGAAAAAATCTGCACCAAAACACATCTGTGTTTCCGCTCCATTTTCAAAGCCATAAAGGATATGCTCAAAAACCCTTTCTGGCTTGTCATTGTCCAAAAAGGCCCTGAGAAAATTGATGCCTATGATTCCTTTTCTTAGGATGATCTCTTTTGCAAATTCATCTGTAAGATTTCTCTTATGGTTCCAGACAGTCCTGAAATTGCTATGGCTGGCGATGACCGGGATATTTAAACTTTGAGAGTCTATATGATTTAGGATTCCTTCTGCCAAAAGGTCTGAAGTGTGCGAAAGGTCAATAGCAATTTGTTTGTCCGATATATAATCAAGGAGCTTTTTACCATCGTCTTTTAGGCCTATGCCTTCAGTATAATTACCACCTCCGAAACGGTTTTCGGTGTGGTGGGTGAGAGATATGTAAGCTATCATCCCTGTAAGCTGCAACAAATTATCCAATTGCTTAAAAGCCTCATTCAATGGGATGTTTTCTTCAGCCAAGCCTGCCGCATTTTCAATCGCTGCTACCAGTGCAATTTTTTCCTGATGTTTGATATTCTCCACTTGGAGTCTATCAGCCGCCTGTACACTTTTTCCAAAATGCATCAAAACTTCCCTGAATTTATAGGCTTGTTTGGTAGCCAATGCCCTGCTTCCTGGCCTCACATCCGTGTAAATTGCGCAAATCTGCATTTTCACATTTCCTTCTTGCAGCAAAGGGATGGCACAAGCAATATCTTTTGACTTGTCAGCAGCAGCCCCAGGCACTACGGCCAGGTATGAAAGCAAATCACAGTGCGTATCAATTATAGGGAGTTTCATCGAATTGGGGTTTAATCCCTCAAATTTGAAAGATTTTTTAATACTTTTAAAGCTAATATCAGTTTACCTTACATACCAAAACGCAATAGTGCTTATGCCAGTGGCAAAACCGATCAACTTTCAGAAATGGATTGAAGAAAACCGACACCTGCTCAAGCCCCCTATCGGGAATCAGGTCATGTATAAAGGAAATGATGATTTTATTGTCATGGTCGTAGGTGGCCCCAATTCCAGAAAAGATTTTCACTACAATGAGGGGGAAGAGTTTTTTTATCAGGTAGAAGGTGAAATCACCCTGAAGATTGTAGAAGATGGAGAGGTCAAAGATATTAAAATCGGCCCAGGGGAAATGTTCCTCCTTCCAGCCAGAGTGCCTCACTCCCCAAGAAGACCTGCCAACACCATAGGCTTGGTGATGGAGCGCTACCGAAATGAAGGTGAAAAAGACGGCTTTATTTGGCATTGCGAAAACTGTGGAAACAAGCTGTATGAAGAATACCACGAAATCTCCGACATTGTGAATCAGCTCCCACCGATTATGGAGCGTTTTTGGAGCAATCCCGAGCACACCAAATGCAGCAACTGTGGGACAGTGATGGAGGAAGGGTAAACTGATTTCAGATTTTAGATTTACGATTTTAGAATTGAGGCCGAGTTGGCTGGGGGGTTTAATATATTGATCCCAAGGACAAAAAGGTATGCTAGTGAATAGTGATCAATTGGGCACTGCATTAAAATTATGCACTATCTTAAACTTCAATTTTTCAAAATATGTATACCACTAATACCTCCAGTAATCATTAAAAATCTTAAAAGTGAGAATATTTCGCCGAATATCTGCTCCAACAGGACTTTGCGTGATTCAAAAATTCAGTACTCCACTTTCTTTGCCCTTATACAAAATCAAACTTTTTGGCCTTTTGTCTACATAAAAATTCACGATGTTTTGCTGACCCTCAAAATGATCCAGTAAGACTTCATTCCTGATATTTACCCGCTGGGGCTTTGCTACATTTTTTATTTCAAGGTAGAACCAGGCGGCCTCCTCTTCAATCTCAAAGCCCAGATACTGAGGAGTTACTTTTTTTCCATTGACCGTTATTTCATTTTTCTGTAATAGGTAGGCTTTTGCCATTTCTTCCAAAGCATCCCTATCTGTGGGATTCAAAAAATCTACTTTTATGCCATGAATATCTCCAAGCGCCACCTCAAGATCATCCCAGAAAATCTTTTGGGCGATTTCCAGGCTTTCGGATTGCTGGTTATATCTTATTTCTGTAAGGCTGATATAGAATGGGTGGAAAAAGACCTTCCATCCCAAAAAGAGCATCAAAATGTAATTCAATTGCATGTGGATCACTATATTTTATTTTCTTTGCAAATTAGACAAATTAACAGCACTCCTGAAATACTTCAGGGAAATAGGTTTAGCACTTTATGGGACAGTTTCAACTGTATTTTCAATTAGGTATTCAACACATTTTGGACCTTGCAGGGTTTGATCACATTCTTTTCGTTGTGGCTTTGTGCGCCCTCTATGTGTTGAGAGATTGGAAAAAAATCATCATCCTGGTTACTGCATTTACAATTGGCCATTCCATTACCTTGGCTTTGGCGACACTCCAGCTCTTGAAGGTGAACTCAGATCTGATTGAGTTCCTCATTCCCCTGACCATAGTCATCACTGCACTGAGCAATATATTCAAACCCAAACCAAGCACAGGAAGAGGTATTCAGATCAACTATTTCTTCGCGCTTTTCTTTGGCTTGATTCACGGGTTGGGATTTTCCAATTACTTACGTTCGCTTTTGGGCAAAGAAGCTTCCATATTTCAACCCCTTTTGGCATTCAATCTGGGCTTGGAAGTGGGACAATTGGTAATTGTAGCTATATTTATGACAGCCTCCAGCATTCTAATAGGTATTGCGGGAATCAACAGAAAGGACTGGACCTTGGTTATTTCCGCTATAGTTTTGGGAATGGCCTTTATGATGATGTTGGATGCCAAGTATTGGTAAAAAAATCAACTGAGCCCAAATTCGGTTAAATTACCGGAATTGGATAAACTTTGAATACATATCTATGAAACACTTACTTACCCTCACAGCGGTTGTAATGGGATTGCTTTTCAGCTTTCCTGCTACGGCACAGTGGACAGAACAAAATCATGCAGAGCGGTTTGAACAGCTTGGAACCATGCTCAGATCTCCAAACGTGTACAGGACAGCGTCCGGAGCTCCCGGGCACATGTACTGGCAGCAAAAAGCCGATCATGAGATTGAAGTAGAGCTTAACGATGAAAACCAATCTATCAAAGGATGGCAAAAAGTCACTTACTACAACAATTCTCCCGACCCGCTGAAATACCTTTGGATTCAGTTGGACCAAAACGAAAGAGCAGCAGATTCGAATACCCCAAAAATTGCTGAAAGCAGCATCAACCCTAGGATGAACCTCAGGCAGCTTGAAAACATTCTTTGGCATGATCAGGATCTGGGCTTCAAGATCCTTTCCGTCAAAGACCTTTCAGGAAATGATATTCCCGTCACTATTGTAAAAACCATGATGCGTGTAGACCTTCCTCAGGTATTACAGCCAGGAGAGCAAACTGAATTTACGGTTGACTGGACATTTAACATCCACGATAGAATGAGTTTCATCGGAGGACGTCCAGGGTATGAGTATTTTGAGAAGGATGGAAATTACCTGTACACCATGGCAGAGTGGTTTCCTAGAATGGCCGTGTATTCGGACTTTGAGGGATGGCAGCACAAGGAATTTGTAGGTAGAGGGGAATTTGCCCTGACTTTTGGAGATTACAAAGTTAAAATCACTGTACCTGCTGACCATATGGTGGGTTCCACTGGTGTATTGCAGAATGCTGAGGAAGTATTGAGTTCAACCGAACTTGAGAGATGGAACAGAGCTCAAACCAGCTTTGACAATCCAGTTATCATCCGTACTCAAGCAGAGGCCGAAAGGTTGGAAAAGCAAAAGGCAAGAGACAAGAAAACCTGGGTTTTCCATGCGGAAAACGTAAGGGATTTTGCATGGACTTCTTCCAGAAAATTCATCTGGGATGCGATGGCAGTGAAGCAGGGAGGAAATGACGTAATGGCCATGTCCTATTATGCCAAAGAAGCCAACCCCCTTTGGGAGCAGTATTCTACAAGGGTGGTAGCACACACTTTAAAGTCATATGCAGCCCGAACATTTGATTACCCGTATCCTGTAGCCATTTCAGTTGAGGCTACCAACGGAATGGAATACCCAATGATCTGTTTCAACTACGGCAGACCTGATGCTGACGGTACCTATTCTGATGCCATCAAGTATGGGATGATTTCAGTGATTATCCATGAAGTAGGACACAACTTTTTCCCGATGATAGTCAATTCAGACGAAAGACAATGGTCTTGGATGGATGAGGGGTTAAATACTTTTCTGCAATACCTTGCAGAGCAGGAGTGGGACAGAGATTATCCTTCCAGAAGAGGACCTGCGCACAAAATTGCTCCTTACATGGCCAGTGAAAGATATTTGCTGGAGCCTATTATGACCAATTCCGAAAACATCATTCAATTCGGACCAAATGCCTATGCCAAACCGGCCACGGCATTGAACATTCTTAGGGAGACTGTTATGGGCAGAGAGTTGTTTGATTTTGCTTTCAAAGAGTATTCTGAAAGGTGGATGTTCAAACACCCAACTCCGGAAGATTTCTTCAGGACAATGGAGGATGCGTCTGGTGTGGATTTGGATTGGTTCTGGAGAGGTTGGTTCTTTGGAACTGACCCGGTAGATATTTCCATTGAAAGTGTCAATTGGTACAAACTGGACAACAGAACCCCGGCCCAGAAAAAAGCTGACGAGCAAAAAATAGCTGAAAGAGAGGCCGCTCATATTGGTCAAGAGCGTAATATCAAAGATATTCCACAGACTGAGGTAGAAGCAGATCCTGCAACAAGGGATTTTTACAATTCTTATAATCCTTTTTCTGTAACTCCTGAAGACGAGAAAGCCTACAAGGATTTTATGGACAGGCTTTCCCAAAAGGAAAAAGACCTGTTGAATTCAGGTTTGAACTTCTATGAAATCAACTTCCGTAACATCGGTGGTCTTGTAATGCCTTTGATCATTCAGTTTAACTATACTGATGGAACTTCGGAGGTAGAGAGAATTCCTGCCCAAATCTGGAGATTAAATGAATGGGAAGTGACCAAAGTGTTTGCCAAGAAAAAAGAAGTGAAAAACATCGTGCTGGATCCATATAGAGAAACTGCTGATATTGACGAATCTAATAATTACTGGCCAAGAGCCTTTACTCCTAGCCGTTTTGAACTGTTCAAGAGTGCTGGTGGCGTAAGAGGTGCTTCTATGGGTGACAACCCTATGAAGCGAGCTAGAAGAAGGTGATTTCCTAATATGAATTTATAGAAATGTACCAGTAGAATGTTTAATAACTGCTGCTTGGTAAACTTGAATACTAATTTATATTAGACAATGACCAATTAAACGAAGTAGGACATTTTATCAACCCCTATCTATCTGGAATAGATGGGGGTTCTTTTATCTGATCATTCCTCCCCAAATCATTTCAGGAAATGGAGTGGAAATGTATCTACTTACTATTTTTCCCTAATTTATATTCAAATTTGAAGAAAGCCTCAATAGCTTTTTGTAGTCCATCTCATTTCCAGTCTCCTTTATTTCAATAATTAAAAGGCATCAGGTCGCCTACCTTTTCCCAAGCCATGTACCCTTCGATCATAAGGTCATAGGGATGGAAGTAGCTTCCGTTCTCGAATAGCTGAACAGCATTTCCCAACATCCTGATAGAGGACCTTTGGGCACTGTTGGATACATCGGTTTCCACTGCCACCCCACTGGTAAACATTTGAGCATCTTTGTCAATTGAGCTTTTTATGAAGGCCACTTCTTCCACCTCCTCTTTGTAAATCAAGTAAAAAGGCTTGTCATAAGTAAGAAATGTCAGGCCGTTTCTGGAAACTTCTACAAGATCCTTCCCATACAGCCTCGTTTCTGTGACCTGCTCGATTTCCCGGGTCAAATCTTTTCTGCGGATAATATTTTTCAGGCTGTCCCTGACCAAAGGATTGAGGCTTTTTCTCAGTTCCTGCTGAGCCATGTCGGCCATTTCCTCACTTGTCAGCTTCGGATTTGGAATGCGCTCAATGGCATAAAGTTCATAACCTTCTTCTTCCACTTTTCCCAAGTACAGTGACCTGACAAAATGGGCTATACTTCCGTTGAATGCCCTTTCCCGGTTTTTTTGCAAACTCCTCTGCCTTCTGCGCGGCACATCTTCTTCAATAAAATATGGATATCCGGCAAACCGTGATATTCCACTTTCCAAATCCAGCTCAAAGCCTACTAGAACATATTGAATGGTGTAGCCCAGGTTTGGATTTTCAATAAGTACCGTTTCCCGGGCCCTTGCCATGAGCTTGCCTTTTTCTGATTCTGCATCCAATACCAAAACCTCAGGATTGAGGATTTTGCAGCGCTCTGCATTGATGCTGGTTCCCAAAAAATTCTGCTTAAACACATCAAGGTTTCGGTACCATTCCCGGTCTCTTTTGACTTCAACTTCTGTTTCTTCCAATTCAATGGGTTCAGGCAAAATCCTGAATTCATAGTTAGTCTTTAGAGTTTGAGTATTGAAATCATATTTAAAAGTCTGATAGCCGATAAAGCTGACGATGAGTTCATGGTTTCCAGCTGGGATATTGATAGAAAACTGACCATCCTCATCAGAGATATCTCCAAATGTGGAGTTGTTGATAAAAACGGTGGCAAACTCCACAGGCTCCAAAGTTTCGGCATCAAGCACTTTTCCTTGAATCACATATTGTGAAAAGACCTTTGTACCAGGCAACAAAAACACGAGCAGTAAAAAAAAATATATGGGTTTGAATTTTTGCATGAATTAAGGTTAAGAATTAATTAATTTCTAGTTATTTATTCGGAGTAATTACAGAAAGGAAATGACAGTTGGTCCTCCGTCATTCTTTCTTGGTACCATTAACAAATAGCTATTTCTCGCGGCGATCGCTGCGACCTCGCTGGGCCCGCTGCGTGAAACCTTTTCATTTGATTATCTGTAAATGTCAATTTTAAAATCTCAGGGTGACGTGCCGCCCCGATTTATGTCAATGGTAATCTCAATCAACCTGAATGGTATACCTACCAAATACAGGCTCTTTATTTTCACTTAAGCCTTCCAAAATTACCTCAAAGCTTTTATTGCCCTCGGAAAGGGGGAAGCTGACTTTGATTTTTCCATCCAAACCACTTTCCAGTAAAGGGTTCCAATAGACCGTCGGCCGGAAATCAGTGTAATAGGCTTCACCTTCAATGTTTTCATCAGGGACATAGAAATCCCGGTGTAACATATAGCCCTTGGTAAATAAAAGCTCATTTCCCATACCTAGCCTGGGATCTTCATCCAATCTGGGGTTGGGATTTCCGGTTCTTGTCAGAATGTTCACTGTAGGTCCTCCCAATATAGTCGATCTTGCCAAAGACTTGATTATATCTACTCTTTCAATATCCACCATGTTCAGCAACATGGCTGTAACTCTATCAACAGGATGTCCATCTATCCAGATTTGGGCACCGCCCATCTGTTCCCTTCCACTGGCATTTCCGGTAACTGTACCCCCTCTTATTTGTACAGAAGGAGGTCTTGAGTAATCATTTACATCCCCAACCACATTCACCCCTGAAAAGCGCCCCCTAATCAACTGATAGACATTTTGGAACATATAGTGTTCTGGAGTGACCGTAATACTTTGTTCGGCAACATTGCCGTAGAGAATAGCTCTTTGATCCGGCTTTTCCATGAGCTTTCTTGTCTGGATTACCACTTCCGCCAACTCAACCTCCCGTCCCAAAACAAACTGCTCCATCATTTTTTGCGCTTCACCGACCATGACCAGATAGGTATCATCAAGCTCGCCATTTCTAAGCCCATCAATACCTGTAATCAGTTTTTCAGGCCTGGGCTTTTGAACTTTGTTTTCCAGACTGATTTCATTGGCTTTGTTTATTTTTGATTCTGTAGCCTTACGGGTTTTTTCAGTATATGCTTGCATAAAAACTGCTACAGAATCATAATAATCAAGATTTTCAAATTTGAAATAGCCTTCATCATCCGTGGTTCCCTGCAATACCTCCGGCATAAAGTAAAGGGAGTTAATCATCATAGTGATTTCTCTTGGTTCTTTTACTTCCTTTCCCCCTATTATCTTGACATTTCCGGAAATGCTCAGTCCAGACTCAAACCTTGCTTCTGGCCGGGCCCCGTTTTCCAAAACTTCTTTCCAGGAAAACCTCCTCCAGCCCTGGGTAAGCATCAGGTTGTCCAAGGCCCTGAAAGCATCTTCATTTTCTGGATCAAAGTAGTAGTACGGGTTTTCTATGGCTCCCTTGATTTCGGAACTCAACTTGTAATGTGAAAAAATATTTTCGGCATGTTTCGGGTTAATCACCTGTCCTGCATCGCTTACTGAAATGGAAAAGTCACCTTTGATGGGTACTCCAAACTCATCCTGTATCAATAATTCCAGCTCAACGGTTTCCTTCGGACTGAAGGATTCTTTTTGGGTGTTGAAGGCAACGGTCGACTGTGCAAAAGGATGCAAAAAAACGAGCCTTTCGGCAAGAGGAAGAAGTTGATTGTCAAAAAGGGAAAATTGTATGATTCCGGTAGGGAACTCATCTTTTTCCAGCACAAGCTGTGCTTTACCTTGTTCTGTTCGGACTTCAGTTTCATAGATGAGCTTCCCTTCAGACACTCCAAAAAGCCAAAACTGTTCCGCATCAATGCCTTGTTTTTCAATATTGATTTCAAATTCTTCTTTATCCTCTTCCAGCAGTACAGAGAGTACGGCTCCGCTTTCCTTTGCAGGAGGAATGGGAAATGCTTTCCACTCCGTCTCGGCAGTTTTGACAAAGGCCTGGTATTTTTGGTCTTTCTCCGGCCTGAACTTCAGTCTGCCCATACCCATCATATCTGATTCAAACCTGTCTACAGTATCCCTGGCATCATTGACCAGATAACCGTGAAAAGGAAGTCCCAGTCCTTTATCTCCCAGGGCTTTTATCCCCACTGTGGACAATAATCCTTCTACCAGATCACCGCCTTCAGGAAAGAATTTCACCTCCAGGTTTCCTTCCAGGGCAACTCTTGGGACAAATGCATCACGGACATCTCCTATCCAAATATCCTTGGCAAACAAGTACTCCAGCCCTTTTTCAACACTGTAGGCTGTATGCGCGGTAAGTAGGTAATTACCGGGACTCAACTCTCTTGGAAGCACAATGTCACCTACTCCCTGGCCATTTTCCAGCCGTAAGACTTCTTCGACAATAGGTGCTGTTCGGATATTTTGGTAAAGGTTGATATAAAGGGGTACAGAAGCTGTTGGTTCCGGAGTTGCCCCACCCTTTTCCATTGTCCCATAAGCCTTGATCCAGATGGTGTCGTTGAGAAGGTAATGGGGTTTATCCGTATGCAGGTAGACCTTTTCATAAGGCAACTGCTGCGGGTAATTCTCTAGAGAGGATTTAAAGTTGGAAATAACGCTTTGGGAAAAAGCCGATGGAAAAAAGAGAATGACAAACGAAAAAAGGGGAAATATAGATTTCTTCATATTTTGTTTGGGTTACAATATCCCTACGGAACAAAAATTCTTTAGTTCATAATAATAGCAATTAATTGTGTAGGTACCCAATCTTGGTTTGTTTAAAAATTTGCTATTAATCTTTGATCCCTGCAATCAATTACCGGGTTATTATTTCTGCCATGCCTACGGCATTTTAACCCTAAGTACACAGCTTAAGTTATACTTCCCTACTTCCAAACCTCCATTGTGACATCCTGAAATTAATAGACACT
This sequence comes from Indibacter alkaliphilus LW1, assembly GCF_000295935.2. Taxonomy (GTDB): domain Bacteria; phylum Bacteroidota; class Bacteroidia; order Cytophagales; family Cyclobacteriaceae; genus Indibacter; species Indibacter alkaliphilus. The sequence continues at coordinate 184,222 of NZ_ALWO02000036.1, read as the reverse complement.
TATTTTATTGTTTTTTTGAATTTTCGAAGATCATTTAGCTTTTCACTTCTTGCTTTTAAAATGATTAGCTGACCGATCTCAAAAAAAGCCTCGTAATTCGTAAATCCTCATTCGTAAATATCACTTGCTTCCTACTCCCTACTTTCATGCCCCAAAACTTCCTCTGCGATCCTCCGCACTTTCTTAATCTTGGCGTGAACCTAATTGCCTAAATATTCTTCATTGCATGATGCGCCGCTCTGGCTGCGAATGCCATGTAGGTCAATGACGGATTTTGGGTAGCTGTAGAGGTCATACTCGCTCCATCAGTTACATAGACATTGGGAACTGCATGTAATTGATTATTGGCATTTAAAAGAGAAGTATTTGGGTCCTTACCCATTCGGACACCACCCATTTCATGAATATCCAATCCTGGCGCACGATGGTCATCTCTGGTTCGGATATTGGTAAATCCTGCCTTGTCAAACATCTCTGTCATTTGTTCCAGATAATCTTTGATCATTTTTTCGTCATTGTCATCATAGTCCACATTCACCCTCAACTGTGGAATACCCCACTCATCTTTCAGGTTGGGGTCCAAAGCTACATAACCGGACTCTTTTGGAATAGTCTCACCCATCATGTGCGAACCTATTCTCCATGGTCCCCATTTATCCGGGTTTAGAATATTTTCCTTCAGTTCCATACCAATACCGCTTTGATCAGCGTAAGGACCTCTGTTGGCGCTAAAGCCAGCAGCATAGCCCCTCAAAAAGTCTGTTTCTTGCTTAAATACATTTCTGAACCTTGGGAAATACCCTGAAGTTGGTCTTCCACCTTGGGTTGTATATTCCAAGTGACCCTCATAGTCGGCCGAAACACCAGCTCGATAATTGTGGAAAGCGACATATTTGCCCAAGAGCCCGTTGTCATTGCCCAGGCCATTGGGAAATCTATTTGAAGTTGAATTCAGCAATACCAGGTTCGTGTTGAGTGCAGCGGCATTTACAAAAATCACATCAGCGTAGAATTCTTCCATTTCCTTGCTCAATCTGTCTATCACCCTTACACCTGTGGCTTTACCTTTTTCCTCATCATAGATGATGGAATGTACCACCGAGTCAGGCCTCAGGGTCATGTTTCCGGTTTTTTCTGCCCAGGGAAGGGTTGAGGAATTAGCAGAGAAGTACCCTCCAAAAGGACAGCCTCTCTGGCAAAGGTTACGGCTTTGGCATTTGGCTCTGCCTTGTTGGGCATAATAATCAAAGTTTCCGTTGATATGGGCACAGCGCGCAAGAATCATGTGCCTGCTGTCTCCATAATGCTTTTTCATTTGAGCCTGAAAGTGCTTTTCCACCACATTCAAGGGATAGCCAGGTAAAAACTCCCCATCGGGAAGATGCGGTAAGCCATCCATATTTCCTGATACCCCGGCAAATTTTTCTACATGGCTGTACCAAGGAGCAAGTTCTTTATAGCGTATAGGCCAGTCCACCGCAAAACCATCTCGGGCAGGTCCTTCAAAATCAAAATCTGACCAACGCTGTACCTGCCTGGCCCAAAGTAGAGATTTTCCGCCTACTTGATAGCCTCTGATCCAATCAAATGGTTTTTCCTGTACATAAGGATGCTCCTGATCTTTGACAAAAAAAATGTTGGGCATCTTCCCTAAAAGCATAACACCTGCTGACCACAGGGTTTTCTTTCCTCACTTCTTCTGTAATCTGTCCTCTGTGCTCAAACTCATACGGTAGCATGTTGGTGGTGGGGTAGTCCTTGATATGCTTGACATCTTTCCCTCTTTCCAGAACAAGCGTTTTCACACCATGTTCACACAGTTCCTTAGCGGCCCAGCTTCCACTGATGCCGGACCCGATTACGATAGCCTGATAGGTTCTGTCTTGCTTTGCGTCTATATTGAAATTAGCCATTGATTTTTTCTGATTTAAGTGATGAGATCAAAACTTCGCCCTGATAGTCTCCAGGGATTAGGGAATAAGGTTTCACTTCGGTTTGCATGTATTCTGACAATAAAAATCCCTGAATTGTAAACCTCTTCGTCGTGCCCAAAAAGCCTTGTAGGTCTTTATAATCTTCATCTTCTTCCTGTAAGCCAGCCAAAACAACTTCTTCTTTCTGGGAAGTCTCAAGTTGTCCAAATTTATTTCCGGTTTTATTGATGGTATAATTCTCAAATGATTTGAATCCCTTAGTAAATGATTGCTGTGCATCTTCATCCAGACAGTCATTGACCATGACCAAAATAAAGTCCTGAATTTCAAGATCCAATGCTCCTTTTATTTTTCCGGGAGGAATAATGGTGTCTGCAATCTTGCCCAGAAGCTGCTTCATATCAGTACTGACCTTCAACTTATCATAGGCACTGAGAATATCCTCCTGAGAAAAATCGCAGGAAGGCACCATTACAAGCCCTCCTGTAATCAGGGCAAGGTTACGGAGTACGTCTCTTCTATTCATGGGTATTGTGTTAATTGATTTGCATTAGGGGAATTAAAAAAACAAGAGTCAGTTTCTTTAAATTGATCAAAAAGGTAAAACGATTTAGTGAAAATTCATAAAATATTTCTTTGTTTGGTAAATCTTGGCCCAGTAAGGTGAAACATTTCTCCAAACCTTATATTAACCAAATCACAAAAAGAGGGTTTTATCAATTGAGCAATAGCATTACCTTTCGACAAATTCCAAACCATGAAGCAAATACTCCTTTCGTTTTTTTTAATTTTCAATCTACAACAGCTAAATGCTCAGACTTCAATTCTGATCAAGGATAGATCCACAGGAGAAAGTATTCCTGGTGTATTGGTAAAAATCCAAGGACAGGAAAATAAAGTTTCAGATGAAAATGGAAGTCTTGAACTCCCTTTGGACAAGGTAAGCATCCTGGTGTTTTCCCATGTAGCCTTTGAAACTATATCCATGCAAGTTGCTCCAGAGGATGAAGTTGAAATCTACATGAACCCTTCCACCAATGCTCTGAGTGAAGTGATTGTCAGTGGGTTTGAATCAGAAAGACCTCTTGTGCACCAGGCAGGGGCGATTTCCAAGGTGTTGGAAAATGAGCTTTATCGGTTCAACGAAAATTCTGTTTTAAGTGCTTTTAATACCAAACCCGGCATCAGAATCGAGCAAAGGGCTCCTGCAAGCTACAGGATTTCAATACGGGGAAGTTCGCTAAGGTCTCCTTTCGGTGTCCGCAATGTCAAGGTCTATTGGAACGATATCCCTTTTACTTTTCCTGATGGGACCACGGACCTGAATATTCTGGACTTATCCAATATTCAAAATACAGAAATCATCAAAGGTCCGGCAGGAAGTATTTTTGGAGCGGGAAATGGTGGGGTTATCAGTTTTGAAAGTAAAAAACAGATCAGTGAAAATTACCTTTCTTCAGATTTAGGTTTCGGTGATTTTGGACTTTTGAGATATAGGGTAGGCATAGACCAAAAACTTGAAAATGGAAGTCTCAGCGCTTCTTATGTCAGACAGCAGTCGGAGGGATTCAGAGAACATAGTGCTGTAGACCGTAAAGTCTTTCAGATTGCTTTAAATACGGATATTTCAGATAAACAGTCATTGACAACCCAAATACTTTATTCGGATTTGGACTATCAGATTCCTGGCGCTCTTACTACAGCACAGCTTGAGGAAGACAGAAGACAAGCCAGGCCTGGCTCTGTGGAACAAAACAGTTCTATCGCTCAGAAAACCCTTTTTGGTACCTTAAGCCATCATATAGAGTTGGGCAATAAATGGGAAAACAATACAGCACTCTATTTAAGTTCTAAAGAATTTGAGAACCCATTTATCCTGGATTATAAAAGAGAGACAGCGTTCAGCTATGGAGGTAGAACCAAATTTACTTTGGAGGATAATTGGAGAGGTTTTCCGGTAAGATTGCTGCTGGGAGGAGAATACCAATATGGCAATACCCTTGCCCAAAACTTTGGCAATAGAAATGGGCAAGCAGATACGGTGAGGTTCAGTGATGATCTGGTGACTACTCAGGCATTTTTATTCCAACAACTTGAGGTAGAATGGACTTCCAAATTGTTGATGACCTTGGGCTTTTCTGAGAACTTCTCCCGATATGATATCAATAGGAGTATAGATGCAGGACCAAATACGCCAGCTTCCAATGAGAGAAGATTTGACCCCTTAATTATCCCAAGAATTGCTCTGGTATACAAGGTAAACGAGCACTCCGGTATCCATGGAAGTATCAGCTCAGGATTCTCTCCGCCGACCATCGCCGAAGTCCGCACCAATGAGGGAAGTATCAATTTGGACCTGGAAGCGGAAAGAGGGATCAATTATGAAGCGGGCTACAGAAGTCAATTGGGAATATTCAACCTTGACTTTACGGCTTTTTATTTCAAGCTGGACCAAACCATTACCACCTTTACCAATGAACAGGGGGTGGTGCTATTTAGAAATGCAGGGGCCACTGACCAAAGAGGCGTGGAAGTCAGCTTGGACTATTCCCCTTTCAGAAGTCAGGGAAGTCTGATCGAAGAGGTAAAGCTGAACCATGCTTTTACGGGACATTATTTCACTTTTGCGAATTTTGAAAGTGGAGGCAATGATTTTTCCGGAAACCAGCTGACAGGCGTATCTCCCAATACTTTGATCAATTTGCTTGACATCAGAAGCAGAACCGGACTTTATATGAACTTTACCCATCAGTATGTGGATGAAATTCCGCTCAACGATGCCAATACTGTTTTCCAAGAAGCATACAACCTAGTTGGATCAAGGTTAGGTTGGAGAAACACATTTGGAAGCAAGTGGGATTTGGAAGTATATGGAGGCGTGGACAACTTGTTGGATGAAACTTACAGCCTTGGTAACGATTTGAATGCTTTTGCCAACAGATTTTATCAGCCTGCCCCGGGAAGGAATTTTTATGGAGGAGTAAAAGTGGGGATGAGGTATTAGTGGTGGATTGTAGGTTTGATATCACTGAAAAAGGAGAGGGGTTTATCAAATCAGCCAGAGTTACTAAAAGTTTTTTCTGAATATGGGCAATTTTCCTTTTACTCATTTATAAAGGAATCAAAGAGATAGTAGTGTCCTTCCCAAATCGGGTTGAACCTCTTGACAATCGGCTTTTACTTTATTAAAATTATGACACTATTGGGATCTGAAAAATAGAGTACAAAAAATCTACATAAAAGTTGAAGTGATCAAGAAGCCCACAAAAGATTTACATAAATTACAAAAAAAGAACGATGCGGGATTAAAGGACTGATCGAGGTATCGTTTGCTGTACATTTACCTCAAAATCGGCCAGTCTTTCTTTCCCGGCATCGTATCCACCTATAGCCATTTGCAAGGTTTGTCCATAATGGAAACCATGGCAGGCGAATGTTAAAAAATTATTTTTGTGTTAGGACTTCAGAGGGTTCTTTTACGATCCACCTTCTTTGAACTGTATCGTATTGTATTTTTCCATCAGGAAACTCTATAAACTCTTCCTCCCCTGAATTGGCATTGTAATAAGGGCTTAAGTCTTGTTCCTGAACCATTTTATCAAAAAGCATCAAGCCTTTTTCAAGCATTTCCGGGACCTCAAATTTCCAGGTTCTGAATACTTCCTCATAGTAAGTAACCTCTCCATTGGCGTCTCTTTTCATTTTCACACCTGTAGCTACTTTTTTTACTTTAAAAGAAGGTGCAATTCGGCTTACTAAAAAGTATTCATAACCATTCTTTTTGTGGTACGCTTCCAAGGTAAAGTCCAGAGCTAATTTGCTGTAATACTCATCAAAGTCAGCGTTAAATTTATTTTCGTGTGTTCCTTTTTTGGGCAAATGCCCCAAATACCTTACAGTGGTATATAGAATTTCTTTTTGTTCTCTTTCCGAAAGCTGGGCTTCGGGACTATAACTTTTATTGGAAGATGTACAAGCTCCCAATAGTATCAACATGAACAGGGCAATTAAGACTCTCATTTCCTTGCATTTTTAAGAGTGAAAATAAAAGCTTGCCGAAGTCAACCGGCTTCGGCAAGCTTGAAATCATTTACCGATTAACGGTTTTTGTAATCAATGTTCAATGGGTTGAATTCTACCCATCCGTCTGTCCAATCCTCGTCGCTGAAAGCTCCGATAAACTCAACTGAATCAAAGAAGTCGCCCAATTTTGAATGAGAGAAATCAGCACCTGTTGCCAATGATCCCTCAGGAAGCAAGGTGAAATCAGGATTGTTTGGATAAGTCTGAAGGGTATATCTTGCAAAGAAGTTCTCAGGTCTCAGGCCATATCCTCTGTAGAAACCTTCCCAATCCTGGTCTGCAGCTGGAAGCTGTACCGTTTCGTTAGAAGCTCTCCAGATTTGCTCTACGTCAGCTACATCAGCACCACCGCCTGCACCAAACGGATTGTTCGGGTAAATCATAATGTTGTTGGCCAATACACCTCTATCTGCTTTGTATTGTTCAGTCACAGAAGCGGTGTTGAATCTCAGACCAGTTGGGAATCCTGTAAATACTGAGTTGAAAATAGAAACGGCAGTTCTTCTTCTCAAGTCAATCATATGCACGTTGTTTCCGGAGATGGATCTGCCTACTCTGTCTCGAGGACCATATACGGTCACGTTAGAGAAAGTACCTGTTGTATAAGGCTGTACGTCGTTGTCATTAGGACCGTTATCACACTCAAAAGCATTTGACTGAGATTGGTCAGCGAAGAATGGGTTTCTTACAATCAATGCAAACTGTACGTTTCCAGAGTATCCGTAATCCACATCCAAATCATCATCCCAAGTAGAGATCGAGACAAGGTTTTTGCCATCTACGTTGCCACCAAACCACTCGAATCCGTCATCTCCACCATAAGAAACCACAAGGTTTTCCATTTTGGTACCTCTTCCTACTCCACCCATTGTAATGGAGTTAGTTTCATTGTTAGGAGTCAATTCTATACCTGCATATTCTACTCTCAAGAACTCATATTCACCTGAGCTATCATTGTCATCATCACCACCAAAAATTCTAACTGGATCAATTCCCTCGATAGCTGGATCAACCTGATTGGTTCTAGCTCTTCCTAGGATTACTAATCCGCCCCAGTCGCCTCTGTCTCTTTCGCCCGGCTCTTGAGCTGATGTCATTACAATTGGATTTTCTCTAGTACCCTTAGCAATCAATTTGCCGCCTCTGTCTACGATAAGAGTTCCTCTTGATCTTTTTTCTCCATACAGGACTGTTCCTTCCTGAATAGTCACTGTTACACCTTCCGGAACAAATACCTGACCTTTGATAAGGTATTGTTTGTCATTGGTTAGTGTTCTTGTGGCCAAGTTTCCTTCAAGCTCTTCGATATTGCTTGCTTCTTCAAAAACGGCTACTATGGCCTTGTCCCCGTTCATAGAAATTGTAGCAGGGTTGCTGCTACCGGAAAGATCTCCTTCCCACCTTACAAATGTCCAGCCTTCGTTGGCGGTTGCAGTCACTTCTACATTGGCGGAAGCTGCGTGTGAACCCGTTGCTGGAGACACACTACCACCTTGACTAGGTAATGCAACTGTGGACAATGTATAGTTCACAGAAGGGGTTGGGTCATCTTCACCACAGGAGAAGAGAACCAAAGCAAAAGCCATAATAAAGCTTAGCTTAATGAGGTAATTGTTTTTTTTCATGATTTTGATTGAAATAATTATAAAGTTTAGTTTGTAAGATTACTTGATTCTATAGCCTAGGCTCAGGCTAAAAAGAGTTCCTTTTCTCCATAGGTACATTGGATCATCAATGCTGGTATCAATCTTCTTGTCAAAGTTGGAATCTTGATAAAATCTATATTGAAAGTTCAGAAGGTCCTGAATACCAAATTTTACTGTTGTCCTTTCTCTAAAGGTTTTTGAGACTGTTAAGTCCACTGCATGCCTTTCCAGCTCATAGATGGAAGGGTTATTGACATTGCCTGCGACAAAGATCCTTGGCCCTTGTACATTGTAGGCCAGACTTGCCTGAAAATCTGTCACTGGGTCTATGTAATACATAGCTGCATTGACCACGTAAGGGGATTGTCCCTGAAGCGCTCTTCTATTGGCTTCAAAAGCAACATCATCACCCAAAAATACCTCAGACCAAATCAAAGAAGCATTTACATTGAAAGACAGGTTTCTCAGATACCTGATTGATGTTACAGAATTTAAGGACTTTCTGGCCTCCACTTCTACCCCATAGACAGTTGCATCTTCTGCATTGGCATAAGAAAATTGAAGTGTTTCGGTAATATTTCTTTGGATTCTTTCAATTGGATCGTCAAAAAATTTGTAGAACGCCCCAATACTTAGTGTTTCTCCCTCATTTGGGTAGAATTCGTACCTCAGGTCTATGTTGTCTATCCTGGCCATTTGCAAGTCTGGATTGCCAAAGAAGCCTGCGATAAATTCAAAGCTGTAGTAAAGGAATGGAGCCATTTCTCTAAACTCTGGCCTGTTCACAGTTTTACCATAGCCCAATCTTAGCAATGACCTATCTGAAAAATTGTAATCAATGTTTAATGACGGAAGAACAGCTAGCTCAATATTTTCTACTGTGACAGGGCCTGCATCATTGGCGGAATTCAGGGCCTGAATGCTGTACTCGGATCTTACCCCGCCAGAAAGGTTAAACTTACCCACTGGATAAACTCCCCCTACATATCCTGCTCCTACCAAAGTAGAGGCATCGTATTGGTCATTTGGTCGGGTTCCTTCTTGGATCAACCAACCATTTCCCTGGCTGTAATTTTCAGGAGCAAATGCTTCTGATATTGGAAGCCTTATCAGCTCCTGCCCTCGTTCCTGATCATGAAATCCTGGGAAAAAAGTGGTGATGTATCTTGCCTGAAAATCTCTCCACTTGTAATCTGCCAAGTAACCGGCTCGAAGGATCTTTGGCCTGTCTTTTTCAACCCCTTGAAATTTCTTTTCAAAATTTACGCCGTTGACAAGCCCTTGCTCATTCATGTAACCATAATATCTACCCAAATCCTGAGGGCTAGAACTTGGGGGTGCGATAATTTCAAACTGTCCTTCTCCTGCTACATCGGCACGAACTGTTCTTAAACGCCTGAAATCAGGCTCTTCATGTCCCAGTGAATTATAGCCAAGAACCCAGTTTAATTTTGTGTTTTCTTGGTTGAAAAGATGAGTTCCTTCCAACTGACCGGTGTATAATCTTCTGGATTCGTATCTAAAGGAATAATCGCGTGCTCCATTTGGACGCTGGATAAAATCTCTCCCTTCTCTGAAAACTGTTTCGTTTTCACCACTTTGGTTGAAAAGGTTTCTGAATTCAATTTTATTATCTGCATTCAATCTGAGCATCCAGTTGGACATGATGCCTACCTCATTGAATTTCATGTAGGTATTGTCAAAATACTCATCTCTTTTTTCCGTAGGCTGACCTGGTACTGGGAAGAAATACCTGTTTCTTTCAGCCAAAAAATATTGGTAATCCTGGGCAATGGATGCACTGGTAAGTGTTGAAAGTCTTTTACCGAAAATTGACCAGTTTTTCCCAAAAGCAAGACCCAAGCTACCGTTTGGAAGTGTGCTCATTTCATCCATGCGATAATTGTCAGATAGCATTCTTCCAGCTTCAGCTCTTAATGGATTTCCTGTGCCTGAACTGTTCAATTCGTCAGTTGTAGGAAAGTTTGCAGGCAAGCCCCTGTTGCTGTCAAATCCCAACCAATCAGTCTTGGACCCTTCTGTCTGAAGATAGGGCTGAAAGGTGGTATTCTGCCTGAAACCCATACCCATTCCGACACTGATGAAGTCCTCATCTGGAGCATTTTTTGTAAATACCTTTATCATTCCGCCGGCAAAGTCACCAGGTACTTCAGGAGAAGCAGATTTGTAAATCAGCATTCTGTCCAAGTTTTCGCTTGGGATCAAATCAAAAGAAAATGTTCTCTTATCTACCTGAGTCGTAGGAGCAATCGAGTTGTTGATCATGACTACATTGTAGCGGTCATCCACACCCCTTACTCGAACAAATTTGTTGTCAACAATGCTGACACCCGAAACTCTTTTCATGACTTGGGCGGCATTACCGTCCTGGGATAGCCTAATTTGTTCAGAAGAAATACCACTGACTACCTGAAGTGATTTTCTGATTTCAGATACTATAGCGATATTATTTCCCGTTTCCCTAGAGGCTAATACGACTACTTCTCCAAGGTCCCCCAAATCTTCATCCAATTCCACATTGATGACGGTAGCTTTTTCGGCTACTACCTGCACATCTTCAAATCTTAAGGTCTTGTACGAAATAAAGGAAACGACAATATTGTAAGTGCCAGGCTCTACTCTCGATATTTCAAAATCTCCATCAAGCCCTGTGGCCACTCCAAGCATGGTACCTTCAACCCTGACATTGGCTCCAATAATAGTCTCTCCGGTTATGGCATCTGAGACGACGCCTCTAATAGACCCTGATTGACTATGAGCTAATCCCACAAACATCAGAGCCAGAAAACTGAGGTAAAATTTCTTTTTCATGATAATAATTTTTGTACAGCTTTGAACAGCACAAAAGTCATCATACAGTGTAAATTGAATGAGTAGGAAAAATTATCAATTCGTTAATTTGAGGCCAAAAAATGAAGAGGGGTCACCACAATAAATTAATATTGCAATGACCCCGCTTTGTCTATGAACAGACAATATGTCAAAATAAACTGGTTAGGCCTATTTCAATGTTACCGATTTGTTAATAGGAATTTTGTCCAAGAATATCCTGATCAGATCACGAGTAGAAACATTATCTGCTTCAGCTTCATAATTGAGTATAATTCTGTGGTTGAGCACATCTTCCGCTACCGCTTTGATGTCCTCGGGAAGTACATAGTCCCTGCCCTCCATAAAAGCAGATGCACGCGCCGCCAAATTAAGGTTGATACTTGCCCTTGGAGAAACCCCGAATTGTATGTATTTCGCTTCTTCTGCAAGTCCATATTTTTCCGGAAATCTGGTTGCAAATACCAATTCAATGATATATTGCTCCAAAGGCTCTGCTATCTTGACTTCATTGATCATGGAACGGATCGCAAAAATATCTTCTTTGGAAAGTATGGCATTGACTTCAGAGTTGAACTGCATATTCGCCATTCTCCTCATGACTTCCATTTCGTCTGCTTTACTTGGATAGTCGATGTGAACTTTCATCATAAACCTATCCACCTGTGCTTCTGGTAAAGGATAAGTACCTTCCTGGTCTACCGGGTTTTGGGTAGCCAATACAAGGAATGGTCTATCGAGTTGAAATGTCGTTTCGCCAATCGTTACTTGCTTTTCCTGCATGGCCTCCAAAAGCGCTGATTGTACCTTTGCTGGAGACCGGTTTACCTCATCCGCCAAAATAATATTGGCGAAGATTGGTCCTTTTTTCACTTCAAAATTGGCCTCCTGCTGATTGTAAATCATAGTACCCACCAAATCCGAAGGCAAAAGATCCGGAGTAAACTGTATTCTCTTAAAATCCAGGTGAAGAACTTTGGCAAGTGTGTTGACGGTAAGTGTTTTGGCCAAACCCGGCACACCTTCCAAAAGGATATGGCCATTGGTAAAAAGTCCGATCAACAACCTGTTGACCATTCTGTCCTGCCCTACCACGATCTTTTTTACCTCTTCTATTACCTGTTGGATTTTTTCCTGATGCATGTTTTTAAATTTGATATACAGTTGAAATAAATGGAAATATTTTTTGAAGCTCGATTCCCTGTCTCTAATTATGATTTACGAAGTACGATTTAAGAGGCCCTATACTCCCTCCAACCCTTCTTGGTACATTGTACTTGGTACCATTTTCCTGCCTCAAATCTCGTCTCTATTAAAACGCTGGCTAAATTATAACAAATTACCCTGTATCCCAATTTCCGTTTTTTGTAAATGATAAATGGCAAAAAGGAGGGTTTGATTATCGTCCTCTTTTAACGGGTGACCGTAAAAAAGATTTCTTTCCGGATGTTAAATTTTGTTGGTAGATATTTTTAGGGTCAAGTTTTAGCAATGCATAAATTTCCTCTTGAGCAAATTCTCTTACTTCACCAACCTCAAAACCGGCTACAGAGAGGTTTTCCATAGCAAGCCGAACCAACCTTAGCGTAGGAAACCCGATTGCAGCTGTCATTTTCCGGACCTGTCTGTTTTTCCCTTCCTTTAAGCTCAGCTCAATCCAGGTGTCGGGTACGGATTTCCGAAACCTTATCGGTGGATTCCGATCGGGCAAGACTGGTGCTTGCTGCAAAAGGCTGGCATTTGCTCTTTTAGTAATGTAGTTTTTCCCATCAACATTGATTTCCAGTCCATTTTCCAGTCTTTTCACTTCTTTTTCATTGGGGCTTCCTTCTACCTGCACCAAATAGGTCCTTTTGTGCCCAAACCTTGGATTGAGTAAGTGATGATTCAGTTCTTTATCATCTGTGATAAGCAGAAGACCTTCACTGTCCTTATCCAGCCTTCCAACCGGGTACACATTTTTTGGAAAATCAAAGAGACCCTTTAAAGTATCAGCATCACCACTGAACTGGCTGAGAATGCCAAAAGGCTTATAGATTACAAAATACCTACTCTGCATGAATGAATGATTAAATTGAAAAGGCCTCTGCATTTTGCAAAAAAGGACAAAAAGCAGAAGCCTGTACTTTATCAGATTTAGTTGGAATCAACTTCCACAGCCAATGCAGTCAAAATGGCTATCCATGGGTTTGACTCCTTTCAATTGCATTTCTAGGTTGTGGATTCTGTCACGGGTTTCCATGTCCTTAAACATATCTCCTGTAAGGGCTTCTTTGAGGTTTTCAACCTCTTTTTCGATGGCTGTCTTTTGTTCAGTTGTCATTTTTCAAATGGATTTAGTGGTAAGCATTTTTCAATATAAAAAAGTTCTTGGAAAAATATAAGGTCTGTGAGCCTCAGTTGAAAAAATTTGCTACCAATACCAAATGCGCTTGGAATATGTATGCATAGGAACAATCATTGTTATAGATTTGTCCTGTAGAAGTATTCAATGGTCTTTAGATAAAACTTCAAGTGAGATTAAAATTTTCCAAAGTTGGATTAAAAGTAAAAACAAACTTTGTTTACAAATCTGGACTTTCGAAATGTTATCCTAAATGCTATTGTAATTATAAAATTAGCTGTCCCACTTAAACCGTTTTTTGATGAATAAGTCTGAACTCAAACAACTCATAGATTTTAGAAAAACTCTGCACCAATACCCTGAATTATCGGGAGAAGAAAAGGAAACCGCCAAAAGGGTGCTTGAATTTTTCAAAGCATTTGAACCTGATGAGGTAGTGGAGGAATTGGGAGGTACGGGTCTCGCATTTATCTACGAGGGAAAGGAAAAGGGGCAAACCAGTATGTTCCGTTGTGAGTTGGACGGGTTACCTATCAAAGAAGATCACGCTATTCCACACAAAAGCAAAATCGAAGGAAAATCCCATACCTGTGGTCATGACGGACATATGGCGATTATTGCCGGGCTTGGAATGAAGCTTTCCAACGAAAGGCCGAAAAAAGGGAAAGTGGTCTTGCTCTTTCAACCGGCAGAGGAGATCGGAGAGGGAGCTCAGGCAGTCTTAGCAGATAAAAAATTCCATAAACATAATCCGGATGTTGGATTTGCACTTCACAACCTACCTGGCTATGAGAAAAATCAGGTAGTGATCAAGAAAGGGGCATTTGCTGCCGCTTCAGTAGGCATGATTGTTAAGCTAAAGGGTCGCAACTCTCACTCGGCTCATCCAGAAGCAGGTAATTCTCCAGCCGAAGCCATGGCAAAGTGCCTGGTTGCCTTGGAAAAGCTTCCTGATGCCATGAAAAGATTTACATTAGTCACAGTAATCCATGCCAAGTTAGGAGAAGCAGCATTTGGTACCACTCCGGGAGAGGCTGTAGTGTGTGCTACATTGAGGGCTTATGAAAATGAGACACGTGATATTCTAGTCGCTTATGCTGAAAAGCTTTGTACTCAAATTGCCAAAGAGTATGGATTGGAGATTAGTTTTGAATTTGTAGAGAGCTTCGCAGCAACCCACAATGATCCAGAAGCATGGGATTATGGGAATGATGCAGCAAAAAAGTTGGGTTTGAAAGTAAAGCATATCAGGATTCCTTTTAGGTGGTCAGAGGATTTTGGACATTTTTCCAAAAAGACAAAAACCTTGCTGTTTGGTTTGGGATCAGGGACCAAACAACCTCAATTGCACGAGCCTAATTTTGATTTTCCGGATGGACTGATCGATACCGGCGTAAGTATGTTTTGGGAGATCATTCAAAAATTACATTTTGAAGACTAAAACCATATAATCCTACCTTGTCAAGGTTAGGGAAATGGATAAAAACCTGTCAGATGTAATGTCCAATCCATAAAGGATACAATAGGTGAAATTATTGGGTAAGCTTATATAGGTGAGAGTCTCTTTGAAGTCTGGTAAAATGGAGCGGGATTCTTTAAAGAATTTTTTTGTAGTTGCTTCAAAATCAAATGTTTTCAGCGGAAAATTCAGTAGATTCGACCTATGAAGCGCATTCAACTTTTTGAATTTGAAGATCAGGCTTGGTTTCCGGATTGGATCAGAGTTATGATGACAAGGTACATCAGTACCTTTCATAGAATACTGGGTTCGGCTAGGCTTTTAGGCCCATTGATCAAAAGAGGACTTACCTATACAGAAGACAAAGTAATTTTAGATTTGTGCTCAGGAAATGGAGGTCCTATGGTAGAAATTGTCAAAAAACTTCAGGAGAGTCAACCGGGCTTAAAGCTTATTTTGAGTGATCTTTACCCCAATAAAACAGCGGCAGAAAAAATCAATAATGAGGAAGGCAAAGGACTCCAGTATTTGACCACTTCATTGGATGCCACTCAGGTTTCTCCGGAAATCAAAGGTCTCAGAACCATGGTAAGCAGCATGCACCATATGAAGCCTGAGATAGCCCGCCAAATTTTATCCAATGCCAAAACCTCCGGCCAGCCTATTTTGATTTATGAAATCAGTGACAATTCTCCTCCTATTTATTTATGGTGGTTGGCGATTCCTTTTGCCTTGATCGGAACATTGATTTTTACCCCTTCTGTGAAACCCTTGACCTGGCAACAGCTGGTATTTACTTACCTGATTCCTATTCTGCCTTTGTTTATAGCTTGGGATGGAGCTGTTTCGAATGCAAGAACCTATACTTTGGAGGACATGGAGCAATTGACCGAGGGGATGTCAGACGAAAAGTATAATTGGGAAATGGGAAAACTAAATGGGAAAGGAGGAAATAAACTGTATTTGCTCGGAAAGCCTAGAATCTAAAAAACATTACCATTAAGAAATTAAGGATGATCAAGAAATAAAAAGCTTAATCCCTAAATGGTGAAAAGTAATCGACCTCAATTGATATGACAAATCGGTAACGACATGGTGTCAAATCTAAAATCTACAATCTAAAATCTTAAATCAAAAAATGAAGAACTGATGAATTGACGAACGGATGAACTGTAACCGGTACACCAGACCCTGAACATTATATACACCCTGTCGTCCTTCATCCTTTTTTCAATCCTCAATCTGAAATCTACAATCTGAAATCTTCCTTCTACTCCACCACCCGTCTTGGAATATCCAAAGGCAAGCGTGTAAGCAATTCGTAATTGACCTGCTGCGTAGATTCGCCGAAAGAAGCAACAGTGATTTCATTATCTTCCTGTTTTCCGATGATAACTACTTCGTCTCCTTTTTGTGTTCCCTCCAAGTCTGTGATGTCTACAGCAATACTGTTCATGGTTACGGTCCCTACTACAGTCACTATTTTGCCGCCGATCAAGACCTTGCCCTGATTGCTTAACAAACGGCTATACCCATGCCCATAACCTATGGGAACCAAAGCGATGGTCATATCACGAGGTGCCATATAGCTTGAGCCATACCCAATAAAATCACCCATTTTGACCGTTTTGGTATTCATGACTGAACTTTTCCAAGAAATCAATCTCTTCAGAGGATTTTTGTTTTGCTCCGGAAGTGTTTGGAATTTATACATGTAGGTTTCCATAGTGGGCCAGAGCCCGTAGGAAGCAATGCCTATTCTGACCAGGTCCATGATTGTTTCAGGGTAACTGAGTGTAGCAGCAGAACAAGCAGTATGATATTTTTCAAACTTAATTCCTTCAGCAGTCAGCCACTTTTTAAACTTACTATATTCTTTGATCTGTTTTCGGACACGCACATAATTACTGATGCTTTCTGCTCCTGCATAGTGAGTGCAAAGGCCTTTTAGCTCTAAGTGTTCCCTGTTTTCCTTAAGAATTTTACCCAGCCATTCTCTGTCATCCCATTCAAATCCAGTTCTATGAAAACCCGTTTCCACCTCTATATGAATTTTTGCTTTGACGTTTAGTTTTTTGGCCATAGCTATAGCTGCTTCCAGTCTGTCAAACTCAAAAGCAAAAAAACTGATTTCCTTCAGCAGAATTTCTTCTAAGTCTGAATTTTCCAGCATTCCCATGATCATCACCTGAGAATTGTGCAGGCTGGAATTGTATACCCTTAAGGCTTCATCCGAACTGAATGTGCTGAAATGCCTGATCCCATTTTCCTCTGCCAAGGGCACAATATTTTCAATGCCATGTCCATAAGCATTGCCTTTGACGACTATTGAGATTTCCGTTTTATCACCGACTTCAGACTTCAAAAAATCTATGTTTTTTTTGTACGCGGATTTACTGATTTCGATAAAAGAGGTGTGCTGCATGCCTGTTAAGTTATAAAATTTCCGGATTGCGGTTTAAATAAAAGGCAAAAACCCGAAGGATTGTTCCTTCGGGTTTAATCAAAAAGATTAATGACTTATTTTTTCAGTTTGATTTTGATTTCAGCCATACCTCCGAATGAATTGAATTGGGCTACGGTTCCGGCAAGCCTCTCACCAAAATCACATTGATTGCAGTCTAATACCCCTCTTGTAATAAAAACCCCTATCTGATCTTCAGGAAAACTACCCTGCCATGTATCAGAATTATTTATATATTGAGCAAGAAGGTTGGCATGTGTGCCGTTCGCATTCCATGAAAATGTAGTGAAAAGCCACCCGATCTGCCTTTTGAACCCGTAGGTCCTGATCGTATATGATTCATGGTTTTCTTCTTTATCAAAGACAGCAGTATGCCAAACACTGTATCCAACACTTGTACCTTGTGACCCTCCTTGAGCTATGTAAGGTTTTGGCGTTCGCAGAAAAGTAATCGGTGTAAAGGGAACATGGAGGATTTTGTAATTGTCATCATTTTCGATGTTGACTTTTCCTTCGGCTGTATGGTATTTGAACCAATCGCCTCCATCTTTTCTCCTCATATAGATGTCTACTTTTAAACTTTCCTCTTCTTTTTCCACATCCTCATCAAGTGCCTGATAAGTAAGTCTTGGTCTTTGGGTGGTGATTGCGGTAGTTTTGCCCTCAAACATGCCGTATTGACCGGGTGTAGACCATTCATATCTATATTCAAAAAACTCTTCCTGTTCAAAAGGGTTTCCACTTAACCATTCCACATATAATGCTACCGATTGTTTTTCTTTTCCGGACAAGGTGATTCCACCAGGTTTGAGTACTAATCTTGCCGGTTTGATTGTCAAGGTAGAGGATGCCTCTCCAATTTTGGTTTCATTGGGTCCTTGCTTCACAAATACCTGCACTGATATGGTTTCCTTGGCATCATTTGGTACAGCTGCCCTGTCGGACCGATAAGTTATAGTCTTCTGCCCATTTTCGATTTCTTTGCCGGTGTTGCCCAGATTATCCCTTATATTTCCAAAGGTTCCCGAAGTCGACCACTTGTATAGAAAGGCCTGTCCATCGCTGAGTTCTGTTTTAGTCTCCACAGTAAATTCTTGATTGGAAAGTGCAGTGATTGACGCTGTTTTTGGAAGAAGTTTGATATCATGCTCTCTTGCTGTCACCAAAAACTGCTCTACGGGCCTTGCATTGGTCAGGTGGGCCATCAATCTGTCAGCATCCCAAAAGCCCAATGCTTTCTCAATAAGATCGAAAGCCTTTAAGAATTTAGCAGTCCGACTTTTGGTCTGCAGGTCTTTGGTGTCATATAGATTACCGAACTCAGGGTCTTTGGCGTATTTAGAAAAAATCATATCCAGTAGTTGATTTTTGGCCTTGTCAGCTACTGCATCCTGCAAAGGATCAATAAAAATCTTCTCCAATGATTCCTTCAGGGCTTCCCTATACTGTCCTTCTTCCACCTTTTTGGCGATCTCAGGGTATCCGTTTATAAACGAAGTGGTTGCGGAATTCATCATTTCCAAAGGCCATCCCTCGTCTCCATCTATTTTGATATTGTTGTTGATAAAATATCCTATAGCCGGGATCAAGGCTTCCACTAGAAATGTCTGTATAGCCATCTCGGTATACTTTTCCAGTTCTTTGGTAGTCATCCTGTTCTGTGCGCTGTTCCCAAATGTGGGACCAACCAACCGAACTGCATATTCAGCTTCTGATTCATTTGCCCCTAAGGGAATGGAAATAGGGCCTGTCTCTTTCATAAATACTTCCATCCCGTTTCCTGCCAGGTGATCTGTCAGTACACCCATAATCCCTCCGGATTTATTCGCTGCATCTATGGCCTTTTCACTGAATATGGCAGGACTCTGGGAAGGATTGAAACTTTTGGATTTGATCAATTCTGTTTTTGTGCCTTCTTTGTCCTTAAAGGAAAGTTTGTACAAATAAGCATAGGCCACTCGCAGGTATTGGTTCCTGATGAGTATGGACTGGAAGTCATTGTCAAAAACCTGTATGCCGCTTTTGTACCCTGTCGGGGCAACGTTGATCTGCCTTGCCCGGATGTCTATCTCCTCTCCTTTTTCATAAATCGGTCTCGCAAAGTCTTCCAGAGCATGGATGTACTTTTCGGTTTCAAAGAGCTTATTGTCGCTTACATATAGTTCGGTCAATTTCTTTTTGAATTCATCCATTCCTGGAAGGCTTGCTGCTTCATCGGGGTATTTTTCCTGCACAGAAGAAGGCAGGGTAAATCCGCCAAGGCCCAAGAAAGCCAAGGCTTCTGCCGAAGACTGAATGCTGAGGGTTTTGTTTTTGTCATTGATAAAGCCGAGTAAAAGTATGTTGTCATCCTTGTCCTGAAGAAAGGCCAACTGGCTTTTTCCCTGTGGCACGAATACTTTGGAACTGCTGCCCTGAAGCGGATGCTCCTTGAATGCTCCGATCACCCTGGCACCTTCCAGATCGGGACTGACATTCTCGGGAAAAACCACATTGATATCCATGGTGGGATACCCGGTGGGTTGTGGATCCGGGTCTGGGTCAGGATCTGGATCCGGGTTGTCAATGATAGGTGGCAGATCAGGTTCTTCCACATCTTTGCAGGAGTTTACTGCCAGAAAAAAGGCAAAAAACAGGAGGAGGTAAATCTTCGGTTTCATGATGATTAAGGTTGGTATATCCTTACATCGTAAAACCTTCAAAATATCATCAAATATACAGGCTTGAGCTCGGTTATTTTTGAACTATCCTCATTTCACGAATTTACTTTACCCATTGAAGATTGACCCCAATCGAAAAAAGAAAGTTATTTTCACCAATAGGAGGTCTGTGGGCATAGTCCTTTCTGACCTCTCCAAGTATTCTCCCTGTAACCAAGTTCACTTCTGCATTGAATGGAAACTGTCCTTCAGTCCACTGATGAAGTGGCAAACGGGCACCATATCCCCATGTAAAGCCCTTTACGTCTGTAGTTACCCAAGCGCCGCCTTCGGGTCGGATATCTTTGGGTCTCTTCTCAAAATAATACCCCATTCTTAAGGCAATGGTATTGAAAAACCAAGTTTCGGTTCCAACTCCAAAAGAACTGTTGTACCCCTGAGTATTTAAAGGATCCTTGCCAGGAAGCTCATCTCTGAACTGTAAATGAACACCTACATCCATCTGCTTGGAGTTTTGATCAAAAAAACCTTTTCCTTGTACTAAATTGTTGGATAGCGGGACAGAAAAATGATAGGATGCACCCAGATGAAGGAGAATAAGCATAGACCGGTAATTAAGTAAATCCTCATAAGTCTGTTCTGTCCTGTTTTTCATGCCTGCGTTGACAAGACTTGCTGCCCCTCTTATTTTCTGGTTCTGCATTTTTTCCACTTTTATCCAATCCACCTCTTTTTCATAAATAGCTCCTAAGTTGAAAATAAAATCTCTGGAAGTAATACTTCCCGGGATACCTTCTTCATACAAATACAATCCTGAAGCACCTACATACAATCCGTCTATTACTTCATAGGCTGCATTAACAGAAAACATGGTTTGCTCTCTTTTGTCTACAGAAAAGTCCCTTCCAGCGATCTGTGTAGTCCATATAGGGTTTCGGTCCGTCCACCTGAATGAACTAAGACCAAGGTTGAGACGATCATTGACCCTGTAGGTAACACCAGCAAATGGGTAATGGGAATTAATCCTTACTTGCCCACCATGAGCGTAATTGAAATGGGTGGATATCTTTGCCTTGGTCAGGCCGATGGCAGCTGGATTGTAAAATGCATTGTCTATCCCATCCATGGTAATAGCTGTTCTTCCCATACCTGCTGACCTGGCAGATGTAGTTTCCTGAGAAAAAAGCCCATAGTAATGCGTAGGGGTGTAATAGCTGATTGACCCTTGGCCAAAGCTTTGAATACTAATCAAGGAAAAAAGGATGATTGCCGATAGATGCTTTTTCATTTTGTTTAAAGTTCAGTAGTAGTGCTTGAATTTGTTTTTTCTTTGTAGAATCTGATTTGTGGCTCAAGGGCTTAAATCAGACAAGCTTGATAGAGTTCCACAAGCTCAACTTGGTATTTGATGAAGTCTTTTTATTGAATTTTAATGCATCTACATGATCCTCCAGCGGTGAGGAATTTGCCTTGTCCTAATGCAGCTTGCTCCCTATCATGGAATAGGGTAAAGTACCTTGCTGAAGTTCCTGCACTTGTTTCTGTTGCCGTCCAAAACTCAACTAATTCCCCTAATCCATTAAAGTTTTGTGTAATGTTATCAGTTCTACCGGATGGCAATGCTGAAAACCCCGAATTATTAGTGCCTCCAAGATTAGGGGAATCCCAAATATTTCTGCTCTTCAGAGCACCTGCGTTGCCCGATCCTCCTATTGCACCAAGTAAAGTGGTGAAATCTTCTATGGAGGGAAGTTTCCAACCATCAGGGCATGCTTCCATTGCTTCCCACCAATTATATAGTCTTCCATGAATCTCGCAGTTTTGGCTATTATTTTCGTAGCAACGGCTGAATTCAGTTTCAAAATTTAAATTGTCTGCCATCCAAATTTGATTTCCTATTTGGATGGTTCTGTAAACTTGGCCATCACGATCATCAGTAAATGATCCAAATTCTGCCGGAGAAGGGTCGTCATCGTTTTGCTCTGAAAAGCAAGCACTCAAAATGAGAATTAGGAGAAATGCGGCTCCTTTAAAGAATTGATTTTTCATGAATTAAGATGTGTTTTCTACTCATCGTAGAATCCTTTAAATGTCATCAAGTATCACAATAAAAAAACCCGAAGATTTCCCTCCGGGTCTTAAATTGGTTGCGAATGTTTACAGTTTTATTTACTCCTCCTTTCAGAATTATTTGACATAAATCCCATAAGCACCTGTCTGGCCATAATCTATTCTAGGTTCTGATTTAGGAAGCATTACCTCTGTCCCATTTTTGACATATGCTGCTTCATAGGAAATATAACCAGCGACATAGACATCATTTCCTTTTACCTCAATAGCAGCAGCTTGGGCTGGTTTGCCTGAGAAGATTTGTTGCTGTTCACCATCCTTCATGACATAAAGATTGTTGTTGCCAAATCCATCGGCCACTTCATCAAAGATCAGAAAAACATGTCCATCGTGTATTTTTACAGCTCTTGAATAGGAAAGTCTTGGCCCTTCCATAAGCCACTCAGCTTCTCCATCTTTCCAAAAGCGGGCATACAATCTATTGGCATCTGCGGGACCTGTATCAGGGTGGTTTTCTGCTCCAGATACATAGACAGACCCATTCAGTACCCCCACACCATAAAGATGTACATTTCTACTGCCTTCACTCAGATAGGTAGGTTCACCGTCTCTCCATAATACCCCCACAAACCTGCCACTCACCACTTCTCTACCAACAGCATAAACAGTCCCATTGTCCACAAAAATCCCCATGGCTTCTGATCTGGTACCTCTAGTGGGTAACTCCTGAACGGTTCCGTTTTTCCAGATGGCAGCTTTGTTGTTGACAGTTCCTGCAAAATATAGGTCATTCCCTTCTACAAATACCGCCAATGCTTCTGAGGCCTGACCATTGTTGTCCAGCTTGATCAACTCTTCATTTTTCCAATAAACAGCTTCAGCATCTGTACTGGTAACTGTAGATCGCAAATGTCCTGGTATGATCATGTCCTCCCCCATATAAGTGATACCCGTAGCAATCCCGCTTTTGCCCTCACTATCCAAGGTTGTGATGACTCCATCTTTCCAAATAGTGGCAATGTTCAGGTTGGTCACTCTGGACCTTTGGTAACCGGCTACATAGACTCCTTCGTCGCCTGAGGGTTCGTCAATGTCATCATCTACGGGTCCACTTTCCAAAACTTCACTGATGGACTCAATGGCTTCGGAAACAGAGCCTCCATCTGTTACCAATTGCGCTGTTCCTTGTGGGACAAAGGTGTTTCCTCCACTGCTGTTGTTGGTATTGATATAGGCGATTTTAAGGTTTCTGAGGTTGTTTCCGTCTTTGGTACCTGATATGATGATATCAAAGACGGCTGCATTGGAGCCGTTTCTAGCCGTTCCTTTAGCAAATACTGAAAAATTATTTCCCGAACCGGTAATGATGGCGTTGTTTGCAGTCAGCTCTTCACCAATCAACCTGACTCCCTGTATTTTGACATTTTCAGAAACCTGATCAAAAAACCTAATTCCTGCATCCGGGAATACATGTCCGGCCTGATTGCCACCCGATTGGGTGGTTGCCTGTAATGTCTTGTTCTTTATTCTATAGTGGCCTGCGATGTTTGGTGGGTTGGTTCCTGAGTTGATGTTAAGACCAAGGTCTTTAAAAATATCCTGATTTTGCGGAGACACCACAGTTGCGATTCTTTCCTGGATCCCATCGTCAGTCTTTGGCGTGTCGATATCCTCATTTTCTGAACATGCCAGAAAGAAAAAAGACAGGATAAGAAAAGCGTAAAAGATAGATTGAATTTTCATCTGATTAGTGTTTTGGTTGGATAAGTGTTCTATTCAAAATGTTATCTGATTTTTTTAAGCATAAAGAGATGCTTACCTGTGGCCCAACTGATACTTTGAAATCTGTTTTTCAGGTAGAAAAGGCTGAATGATCAGTCTTTAATGAGACATCGAATCAACTGAAAAAAGTCATCAAAAAAATTAAGGAATCTTATCTTTTAAGCATGTATAGTCCAAGGGAAATCAACAATACCGTTCCAAAAAGCCAATACACCCAAGTGTAATTGCCATTAAGTCCTTCAATTGGCCCTGGGTCTCCAATCAGTATCAGTCCTGCCCAATACTGAGGAGAGAGAGTTCTGCCCTGTGCCGTTTCAAGGTATTGTAATTTGGCCAGACGGAGTGCCCTGTCTTTTGGGAGGCCATCTTTGATATGTTGGAGGAAAAATTCAGTGATCTGGTTGCTGGCCTTTTCATCAATTTTCCATAGGCTGGTCAATAGGCTCTCACTGCCTGAATAAGTAAAAGCATGGCTTAGGGAAATCATTCCTTCACCCGGCTGATAGATGGGTTTGCCTGTTTCACAAGCGGTCAGGATGGCCAATTCAGTCCGCAGGTCTGTGTTGTAAATTTCGTAAGCATAAAGTGAGTTGTCTTCATCTGTCAAACCTCCTCCATTGGATTTGGCAAAAATCAATCGGGAAAATGCCGGGCTGATATTATCGGACTCTGCATGTGTACCTATATGGATGATCTTATGGTTGCCGGCCTTTTGCCGGAATGCAGCTGGCGTGGATTCCTCAAGCACATAGCGCTCTCCTTCAAAAGACCTACTCGCATTCTCCGCCAAGCTCAAAGTAAAGGGTTGTGGCAATAATGAGAGATAGGCTTTGTCTACCAAAGAACTGTCTTGGACAAAAGCCATATATTTTTCTTTCATATTGTCGATGAATCCAGGAGCAAAAACAACGTAATTGGAGGAAATTTTTGAAGTAGGCTTCTTTTGGGTCAGGCTAAGGCTAAAATGATAGTAAATGTCATGCTTGGCCAAGAGACTTTTTTTGGAAAAATCCCGAAAACTGTCTGTACTTTCGGTCAGCAACATGTCAAAGCTCAGGTTATACAAAATACCATCCGGAATGATCAGCACCCTTTCTTCTGTCAAATCATTCGCAAATGGCTCCCAAAGCTGCTTGTACAACTCATGGCTAAAGGCACAGATTACTTTTGTCTCATGCCAGTTTTCAGATAACTTAGAGATCAAGTCTGCCTGAAAATCCAGAGGATAAAGCTTCATCTTGCCCTGTCTGATGACAATGGCATACAGGTGGTCTTCTACAAAAATGTACCTTACAGCCTGAAGGGATAATGGAAGACGGATTTCCTGCCGGCTGATGTTGGCATAGCGGGTTTGATAATAGTCTGGGTATTCAGTTCTGAGCATCTGGAGAAAATCATCCCATTCATTTGAGAGCTTTATGAAATCTGACAATGAACTCGCCTCTTCAAGTTCATCTCTCAAATTTGCTTTTATTTGCGCTTCTCTGTCCAGCACTTTTTGTGGAATATCCTTGAAAGATACCAGACCGGCCTGATTTACCTGAGCACGGATTTTGGCATAGACTTCTGATTCCTGTACTGCCAACAAAGACTTCAAGTAGGCCTCATCATTTGTTTTTTGGTAAAGTTCAAACTGTATCTTTTTGATAAAAGAGAGGAGTTCCTGACTTTGGCTTTGAAGTATGGTGATGTCTTCAGAGTTGTTGAGTGTGTTTTTTCTCCTTTCCAAAACCTGTTGTGCATCCATCAGTTTTTCCAGGCTGGATTCCAAAAAATTCAGTGAAGGGTCCTGGTTGAGGTAATATTCTGATTTTACCTGAAGCAATACAGCCTGTGGTTTGTCAAACTCTACCCTTACTGAATCTAAGCTCCCCTTGGTATTTCGAATCAGGCTTTCCAAGATTTCCAGACTTTCATCGGCTAAAACTTTGGCCCTTTGGTATGCTTTTAAATTGAAATGTACTTCTCCTAAATTTAATATCTGGCTGAATCCGGTGACCGTATTTTTCCCGTCGGTTTTGAAGACATAATCAACTCCTTTTTGAGCCATTTCCAATGCTGTCTTGGACTCTTCCTGCAATGAAAAAAAACGGGAGGCATTCCCCAAAAAACCCAGATAAACGTAGTCAGCTTTGTCTTTGAGTCCTTTCAGAAAGTATTCATTGGCTTTGTGGTAATGTGACTTGGCCTTTTCTATATGCTGAGTGGATTCATAAAGCATACCAAGGGTATGGTGGGCATCTCCTGCCTGAATGAAATACTCACCTTCATTTTGGCTGATTCCTTCCAAAGCCTCCAATAGGAACCCCTCAGCCTGAGAGAAATTTTTGAGAGAATTATGTGCTTGTCCTAAGTGTATTTTAGTTTCTATGACCTCAGGGTGCATGGGGTCGAAGCGCTTTTCTTTTTCTCTAAGGGTGTACTCATGCAGCTGAAGTGCTTTTTGATAGTTACCCACACTTTTGTAAACGGCCGCGAGATTGGCAGTGCTGTAAAAGAGGGAAATATGTGCTCTGTTCCATTTTGGATCATCTTTGGCATTTTCCAAAAAATGTTGGATCAGGTCAATAGAAGATTTGACCCTTTTGATACTTTCCTGAGGATTGCCTTTGACATCATAAACTGCAGCCAGGTTGCCATCGATCATGGCTTTTCGGTAGTATTGGTTGGTAGGATTGGCCTCCATCTGATCTAGCATTTTGATCCCCTCCAGCCAAAAATATTCCGCTGAATCCCATTTGGCTTCATACCAGTATCTCACACCAAGATCATTGAGTGAGTTGAATTTACTGACAGCAGAGGTCAGAGGATCTTCCTCAAAACCCTTATGGGCTTTCAAAGAATGTGATTTGGCGAGCTCTGGTGAACCCAACAAGGAGGCTATGACGCCAAGGTTTTTTTCGATTATGCCCCATTCTTCTCCCCTATAATCCGGCATCTGATAGGTATATTCCAGTGCTTTAAGATTGGCATCGTAAGCCATCTGCGTTTTCCCTGCTTCCAGGTAATAAGTGTGTATTTCCAGATATGCCTGTCTTAAGGATCTGGCTTCATTGGTTTTTTCCCTAATAAGGTTCAACCAGTTTTCTGCAGCTTCTATCCCCGCAGTGGTGGATTCTTTTTGTTGTGCAATGTATCCGGCATAGGGAATAAAATAAGCAAGATTTAGGTAGTCGGATTGCTCAAGATATTCTTGGGTATATTTTTCAAAAAGCTTCTCAGCTTGTTGAGTTTGTACTTCTGATAAATATGCCTGAATTGCCGCCAATTGTGCATCCACGGGTTTGTCAGATTGCATGCCTGCCAAAAGCAAGGCCAACACGATCAGCAGCAAGGCTTTCATTTTTCCTCTAAAGTTTTGAGCAATTGATCTTTGAGGGGATGTGTGGAATTTGCCAGATTGACTTTGGCTTCTTCCATTCTTCCCTCTCCCAGGTGTGCCAAACCCAGATACCAATAATTATCTTCAGTAAACCTGCCTTCCGGCAGTAAGAGCACTTTTTCAAAGTAGGAGATAGCAGCCTCCGTCTCTTTCAGGGCAAGGTGTGAGGAGCCTATAAAATAAAGCAGGGTGTCATTTTCAGGTTTCTCCAATAGAATTGTTTCCCATCTACGTATTGCATCCCTGTAATTCCCGGACTTGTAATCCACCATTGCCCTATCAAAGTCATATTGTCCCTCTGAGCTCATGGCAGTGATCAAACCTGGGTCTTCCTGAAAGTATTGGGCAAACAACCTTTCATGGCTAGTTGGCTGAGGATAAAGTGTCCATACAGCCGCTGCTATTACCAATGCTATGGCCGCTGCAGCAGACCAAAACCAAGGTGTGAGTTTTTTGACAGGAGCTGGTCCAGATGATTCGCTTTCCATGTCCTGATGGAATTTATCCAAGCTATTTCGTAAAGCCCCTTCTTCCACGGCCGAAATCAAAGCCTTGACTTCTACGTGTTTTTTTCTCAAGTCCTCACTTTGCTCCAGTTCCTCCCGGAATAAATCAGCTTCAGAAGCAGACATACTTCCTAGAATATACTGTTCGATCCTTTCAAACTCTTCTTGTGATATATGATTTGGGTTATTCAAAGTCTTATTTGGTTTTAGTTTTCCACTTTTCTTTCAGCTGTTGAATGCAGCGGTATTTGTTGTTGCGTGCAGTTGCAGAAGTCCAGTCAAAGGCTGAGGCTATTTGCTCCATGCTTTCTTTCTGGAAGTAAAACCTTTTCAGAACCTCCTTGCAGGTTTCGCCAAGATTTTCAAACTCTTTGACGACCCACTGATGGTAAGCTTCTGTTTCAAGCTCATTTTCTTCCTCAGCCTCGTGAAGGTTTGGTTGCAGTTCCACGGTAATTTTGTTTTTGGCATTTCTCAACTTATCCAGCCATTTGTTTTTGGCAATCTGATAAAGGTATCCCGCTATCGCGGTTCCGTTTTCAGGATGAAATTTCTCCAGCTTGATATTTCTCCAAAGGACCACAAACGCTTCTTGGTAGATATCTTTGGCGTCTTCAGGATCTCCATTGTTTGCCAATATGTATTGTTCGATCTTTTTGTATTGGCTTTGATAGAATACCTGAATCATCCTGGAATCATTATTTTTGATTCCCTCTATTATTTCTTCCTGACTGTATTTTTCAAAAGTATATTGCTGCATCACGATGTTCAATGCAGAAATATACAACCAATTGGTTTTTAGACCAATTTAAATGATGTTTTTGCCATATTGTCTATTACTTTTTAAATAAATAAGTGAGACCAATGGAAAGTGCTATATTCCTATCGACATAACCATCTATTCCTAAGATAGAAAGATTGGTTAGGCCATGTTGATATCTGATAAACCCGGACATTGGGTCAAGAATCTGATAAGATGCCCCTAAAACAAATGCCACGTCCACATTTTTATAGAAGTCGGAGATATCAGTTGAATTGGTTGGTGAGCTTGGATTATTGGCTCCACCACCTGTAGGGTTCATAGCATTTGCAGGGATTAATTGACCTAATGAATTCTGAACTCTTTTTGCCGACAATAGGTACCCGACCTGAGGTCCGGCTTCAAGAGAGATTTTATCATTGATGGCGTATCTGGTCAAAACTGGTAATAGCAAATAGTGTAAATTATGCCTGGGATTGACAGGAGCAGAATATTCATTACCTTTTATCCCACCGCTGATACCAGCGTATAGCAATTCTACTTGACCAGAAAATTGTTCAGAAATAGACTTTCTTGCGAACACACCGAGCATTGCGTTTGGCCTAGCTGTGGTTGGTACCCTTTCAAAGTTGTCTTTCATAATCAAGTGGCTGAGATTTAAGCCAGCTCTAGCACCAAACTCAATGTTTTCAACTTGTGCATTTCCCGTAAGTGAGAAGACCATAAGGACAATAATTCCTGCTAATTTTTTCATGTGCTTATTTTCTATTTGTTAAATTGATTTGATTGAATAGTGTTGCTCCAATCAGCTGACTGAGCTTTTCAATGGTTTTTTGTTCTCTTTATTTTACATCGAGAATTCCTGCATTTGTCATCAAAAAAAATGGAGAAAACCAAACCATATCCCTAGTTACCCATTGATTCAATTTGATCTTCTCCGTCTACCGAAGTGTGTTCACTTACTAAAAAAATCCCCTTCTCTTACAGGTTCTCAGAAATCATGTTGTCAAAACTGGTCTATATCCTGGAAAGTGATGGATTCATCCTGCACAATTTCAAACAGCTTTCCGGCTATGAAATTAAGGGATTGTTGGTAGTTGTCCAGATAACTTGAATTCATTGCAACGCTGATGGCAATATTACCTGGAATGGAAATGGAAAGGGTTTGAGTCCCAGGCCAAGATCCGTCATGCCAATAGACATTGCCAAGATCAGGGTGTGCCAACCGATAAACACCTTTACCGTAGTTACCTGAATTGTTCAAAGGTGTCCGCCTTAATTGATTGGACTGGGTGCTGAGCAAGGCAGGATGGTTAGGTTGCTGGTCTACAGCGCTGAGTATTCTTACCACATCACTTGGTGTACTTACCCAACCAGCTGTGGCATCTGCCCTTCCAATATTATATGTTGTGTAAGGACTCAAACTGTCATCAGCAAGATAGGATACTTCATTAGGCCCTTTATCATTGGCAGATGTATTTGCCAGGTATGTGTTTTTTGCTCCTACAGGGTCTAAAATTTCCGATTTGACATAGGCATCATAGGACATCCCTGATGCCTTTTCGATTACTCTGCCCAATAAGACATATCCAAAATTGGAATAATGGTAGGTGGTTCCTGGGTTGGTAGCTTGAGCGACATTATCCAAGCCCCAAGAAATCATTTCATTCTGGGAAAGATTAAAAGGCGAATCAAAAACAGGGTCATCTACAAAGTTTCTCCATCCACCGGAAAGATGATGTAGCAGGTGGTTGACCGTGATATTTCTGATTCGGTTGGAGTAGGCATTATTTCCAAATTCTGTCCCAAGAATTGCTCCTTCCCCAAATACACGGTCATCCAAAGCAAGCTTGCCTTTTTCCACCAACTGCATGATGGCAATGCCTGTAATGGTCTTTGCGAAGCTGGAATAGCGAAACTCGCTATTGATATTTACCTGGGAACCTGTGTTGACATCTGACAGCCCATAAGCTTTGGTGTAAACCAATCTCCCATTTTCTGCAATGGCGATGGAAAGTCCCGGAAATAAGAATTCTTGCATGATGTCCTGAACCCTATTGTCGATGGCAAGAATATCCTCTTGCTCTGGACGGTTGGTTGGGTTTTCGTCTTCAGTTTCCGTACAGGAGAAGATTACTAACCCTAGAAATAGATAAATCAGGTATTTGATATTTTTCATAACAGTTTGTTTTAGGTTCAAAAAAAATTAAGGAGCCGGAGCCGGAATTACAGTCACCTCCAGCTTATGGTATTGCCCTGCTCTTTGATCAATGATCTGCTGAAATTCTGCGAGCATCTGGTTTTTGGCAGCCTCGGAAATTCCTAGACCTAAATACGGTGAACCTAATATTATCCTATGTTGAACGATGTTGTCTTGTATGGTAAGTTGATTGGGCCTTCTGACAAATACATCTGATTTGCTTCCGTCTTCCCTTATGGTACGAAATTCATATTGTTGCACATTTTCCCGATGCTGAAAAGTGGCTTCATAATACGGATTGGATACATACCAGCCATCTGATCTTAATTCAGCAGGCTGTACCAAGTTGAAATCTACTGTAAATTGAAGATCATCTATCTTGTCAGGTTCTTCTGTTTCTTGGCAGCTATAGAGCAACAAGGCCAAGACTAAACTGAATAAGGAGAAGTAATGTGATTTTTTCATAGCATTAAAATTTTACTTAAACCGAAGATTTGTTTATACATTGGAAAAATTGTCCGATGTCATCAACCTGGACGGATGTTTTTACTGACCTTTTAAAAACATCCTTTTTGTATCCATGAAACCTAGTCCCTCAATCCTGTAGAAATAAATACCGGGGCTAAGATCTGAAGCGTCCCATTCAAAATAATGTTTCCCTTGCTTCAGAACCCCTTTATGCAAGGTGCTTACTAGTCTGCCCATTTGATCAAATACCTGAAAACTGATGTTGGAACTTAAGGGAAGAGAAATTGGTATGGTAGTTTTGTCAGTAAATGGATTGGGATAGTTTTGTCCTAAAATAGCTGGGGTGTTTTCCCTTGGCTCGAAACCAATGGAAGTAATGGAACTTGTAAGCAAAATAGCCCCTTCTCCTGCTGCATGAGAATATTTTAAAGGTTCATCAAGGATAATCGAACCAAAATCCTTGATCAGAACCTTCTCTTCATTTGCACCTCCACTGTTGATTAGAAGTTCGTCTCCTATTCGGAAATTCCCCCTTTCTAAGTCAATATGGTCTTGTCCATTTAGTTCATCTTTATTCAGATATACAATACGGTTTTCCCCCAGTAAATAAATAGTGGATGCGCTTTCAAGCTCAGGATTGCCTTCTGAAGTAGCC
Source organism: Indibacter alkaliphilus LW1 (assembly GCF_000295935.2). GTDB lineage: Bacteria > Bacteroidota > Bacteroidia > Cytophagales > Cyclobacteriaceae > Indibacter > Indibacter alkaliphilus. The sequence goes on along the minus strand of NZ_ALWO02000036.1, from coordinate 152,959 downwards.
GTGATGGTGACCTTGTTGGTAGAAGATTGGCTATCGGAAGGTTGGAATGATAATGTTTGGAAAGTTTTCTCTCCATCCGAAACATCCACAGAAAAAGAAGTACTTCCCTGTATCCAACCCAAACTATCCGCAATACTAACATTCAGCCTGTCAGTTGTAAGCAGGTGATTGGCAAAAGCCACTGAAAGCTCCAGCTCTTCATTCGATTCCAAACCAATCAAATGGCTTTCCGGTGTCACCGCTATACCGATGGGACTGGTGAGCCACTCAGCATAATCCACATTTCCCAGCACCTGATCACCTGAACCCGATCCATTACCACCAGGCCCGGAAGCGTCTCCCCACCAGTTTTCTTGGGCAAAAACCTGCCCCTCCTCCAAGGTGCGTTCATTCTCTCCACCTGATTTTAACCCACCCAAGGCATTCGCTACTATGTTGTTTACCCGGATGGTAGCCCCCAGAACTGCGTTGAGTTGAATGCCTACAGCCTCATTTTCCTGCACGACATTACGGATCATTTTTAGGTGTCCTCCCCGGAACGAAATGCCATTTCCTAGCCTAACCCCATCTGATTTTTGGGCTTCTATGGTATTGCCGTCCAACTCCAAATCGGAAAATGCGGCAGAAATCCCGCCCATGTTTCCAACGATTTTGCTCGACAGTACTTTAATCTGCCTTGCATTTTCCAAGAGTATCCCTTCCTTTTCATTCCCAAGGATCTCTCCGGACTCATGCCTGTTTCCCAACTCCGAGGCCAATATTTTGATCATATTTGCACTTTTGACCATGATTCCTCCAAATTGGCTTTCCGAATTGCTACCGTTATTGCTGATTTCGGACTCGGCTACTTCAATGTTTTCGGAGGCTTCTACATAAATTCCTCCCATGGCGTTCCCTATGGTTTTTGCCGCAGTAGCTGCTGCACCAGTGACTCGGGAAAGATCAAACGCGCCAATATTGGCTTTGTGAACGTGTATATTTTTGGCATTCAGGATGGAAATACCTCTTCCCAGACTCCCCCAAATGTTGACCCCTGAAGGCCCGTTAGTTTCACCAATCTCGATATTACTGGCACCGTCAATGACTATTCCGTCACCCTTTGGCCCCCTGATTTCCTCCGGAAGTAGATGCTCATATTCAGCCAAAGTACCTATTCCTGTTTTCAATATTTTGATGGCCTTGCTCAGATCTCCCTTTATTTCGATCCCGTTACCGTCAGTTTGTCCAATACTCAATCGCTCCAACATGATATTGAAGGAGTCATCTACCTTGACTGCACCAAGTTTGTTGGAAATAACTTCTCCAAAAGTGGGTTTTCCAAGGGCATCTGTAATCACGTTAGTCACTCTTCCTATTTGCCGCGTTAGGTATTCTGCCAATACTGTGTGTTCATTCAGTTTGCTCAGGACAAGCCCATACCCCTTGTTTCCGGCAAGGACAACAGTTTCCTCTTCACTTTCCCCACCTATCTCAAAATCTGCAACCCCATCCTCCACCAATATCCCATCACCTTCATTCGCCCCAAATGTTCCTAGGTCGGTGGCCCCTACTTTGGCAGCAACAACCCGGATCGCTTGACTGAGATTACCGGAAATATGGATGCCGGCACCCAGACTACCAGTTTTTCCGCCACTATTGACTATAACCGTGGTCATTCCAAGCCTCCCAATTTTGACTTTGCGGGAATTGTGCACCCGTATGCCTCCCTCAAGGTTTCGAAGGGAATTGTTGAGACTCTGGGATAAATTACTGATGGATTTTGCTGCGCCTACCAATACATGGTGTATTTCCACATCTTCCGAATCTTCCACATCCAAAAAGTAGGAACCTGCCCCAACCCCTTCAATCGGGTCATCTTCTTCATCATAAGATCCAATGGTAATTCCCCTACTGCCACGAACCTTAATGGAAGAGGATTGTGCTCTTTCCACATTGATATGGTCGGGCTGAGAAATGACAGCTCGGTTTTTGTTGGCAGACATCTGAACTACATGAACCATTTCGGAAGAGGAAATTGAAATAGAGGGAGCATCACCTTCCCAGGAGGAGCTACTTCCTATATTCATGCCTCTTGCACCAATCATTTCAATACCTTCCTCCCTGTTGGGGTCTGTGTACGCTTCTATGTCCTCAAACTTGAGCATGCCAAATGTGGCATTGTTTACCTCTACGTTCTTTTCCTCTTCTGCAATCCTAAGATTTCGATTTTCCCATTCAGCTTGATAATAACCCGGAGCCTTTTTTCTGGTATTCGCTGAATTGGCAGGGTTGTGTATGAGTATTCCCTTACCCCCATTTCCGAGAATGGCCACATTGGTGCCGAAATTTTCGGTCTCTAAAGGCAGACGGCCTCTAGATGCACCCCCTATTTTTACTTTGGAATCACCGAGTATTTGGATACCATCCCCACCATTGCCCAATCCCGGGCTGCGGTTGGCATTGGTGCCGATGATCAAGGTCTCAAGTTCGATTCCCGTCAAGCCTTCCAATACGATCCCATGTTCTGCAAAACCATGGATGGCAAATCCTTTTACTTTGATGTCATTGTGTTTCAAGATCAGACAGGAACCGGAAGTTCCCGAGCCATCCAAGCTTACCAAGGGAAGCCCAAATGAAGTAAGGTGGCCAGTACCATCCAGTAAAATGGGTGCTGTAATTTCAGGAAGAGGACTGAGCAAGCTGATGGTTTTTACTCCCTCTTCAGGAATATTAAAGGTAATGGCGGTGGACTTTTCTTCGCCATCTTGGTGGCGGTTGATGGCTGCCTGAATAGCAGCCCGAAGGGTACATTCAGGCACATCCCTACCGTTTACCTGCACGTTCCTGCCAGTGTTACAATCCGTAGCAGAAGCAACATTGAGCGGACGGTCATCCGTGGAGTTGACAACTAGACGGTCATCTTTTTCGTCCAAAATTAATATGAAGCTTCGTTGGTTACTTACTGTAAACCTCAGCTCTCCTGTGACGTACGTTTGATCCTCCGATAGGTCTGCGCTTATCAATCTTTCACCAGGAAGTTGTATCCCATATTCATCATTTAAGAATTCTGAAAATCGAAGCATCCCTCTACCCTCAATATGAATGAAGACAATAACTCCATCGCCTGTCTTACTTGTGTAACCTGTTACAATATTTCCATCATTACTTATTGAAGTACTATAGTGATACCTCGTCCCTGGCTCCAATTCCTCAAGGACAGATAGTTTGCCATTATACCACTTGAATGCCACATAATTTGGAATGGATCTGTTTAAAATATGACCCGCAATAGCATTTCCATTTTTGGAAGCCACTGTGGCATAAATAGGGGCTTGATTAGAAAAATACTCGAATGCTCCATCATCATAGCGAAATCCTCTACCCTCCCCACCAACATTTAAATATCCGACAACAATTTCACCATTTTCACCCCTTACTGCACCAACGTTGCTGTTTGCAAAAACAGATTCGTCAGGATCATCGCCCAAGATTTCCCAATTGCCATTTTGGATTCTTACAGCTCTTGAATGAGAGGTAATTTCCCCAATTCTCTTTCTTGCCGTTCCAATAAAAATAGACCCATCAGCTGAAAAGTATTCAACACGAAGATCTGTGAAGCTTGAAGATTCAGGAACATTGAATTGGGATATTTCTCCATCTTTGAAAACATAGTACCTTTGATTATTTGTGATCACACCTTTAATTAAGGAGAAGTCCGCATTCGTCTCCAAAATCCTTCCCGGCAAGTCAAGCTGCTCAGGCTTTCCGTCCACCCAACGTACCACCTGATTTCCGATCTGACCATAGAGGATTTTCCCCTGCGAACCAGGTAGTACCTCTGCCGTGATGGTAGCAGACGGGTCACTGTCAGGTAGGCGTTCGAGTTCGTCTACAAAGATCAGTTGCTGGCCAACCGAAGACTGAAAAAGTAATGATCCCAACCAAAAAATGAATGCAATCAGCAGCTTGGTTTTAAGGTTTTGTTTAAAATAAATACCAAAGGTTTTAAATGCAGGAGTAAGCATAGATTAAAGTTTAGAACTGATCAATATTTTTATAAACACTGGTATTCGCTGATGCTAAAGAGTTCAGCAATGCGAAGAACTCCTGGTTGAAACTATTCCAGAGGCTGGCATTGGTATAATCGACACAGCCATTAAAAAGTAAAGCTACAGCTAGTCCTGTGTCATCATTGGTCTGAAAACCTGTACGTGTGCCAGGCAAAGCTCCATTGAACAATAAGCCGTTAACTCTTTTTACAATACCAAGCCCATAGGAGTTATTCAAAGGACTTGGCCCTGAGCCCTTGATAAATTCCTCGAAAATAGGTCTTTCCAGAATCTGCTTTCTGTCAGGTCTACCATTGATTGAAAGGACAAACTTCAATAGATCTTTAGCTGAAATCACCAAACCTGCATCCCCATCCCTTCTTTCTATATTGAATCCATATTCAAAGCCCTTGATATTGCCTATTCCATAATACTTGACCTCATTTGGATGCCTGCTTTCCAGACTTCTTCCAGCCATCACTGCAGAGGGAATACCAAGTGGGTCCAAAAAATCATCTTTCATAAATTGTAAATAGGATTTTCCGCTCACTTTTTCTATGACACGAGCTGCAACGAAATAATTGGTATTGATATACCAATACCTTGTCCCAGGATTATGTTTGAGCAGGGTGTTGTCCAGCATCCAATCGAAAAACTGTTTGTTGTCCATACTAGAATTACTGTCTATGGCATCTCTGTCATTTGCCAAAACCCAACCGCCAGTAGTCATATGAAGTAAATGCCTAACAGTAACATTCCTTACCCTATCAGAATAGGGTTGAGTTCCAAAATCATTCTCCAAGATCCCACCTTCCCCAAAAACCTTATCGTCCAGGTTCAATTTACCTTCCTGAACGAGCCGGAGAATAGCCACACCTGTAAAAGTCTTGGAAATGCTGGCTATTCTCATGCGGTGATCGGTATTCATGCTCTGATTTGCTTCCACATCAGCCAGTCCATAAGCTTTGGAGTAAACCAGCTTCCCATTTTTGCTGATGGCAAGTGTAGCTCCGGGATATTCCCATTTGGATATAAAATTTTTAATCTGATTGTCAATTTCAATGATGTCTTCTTGGACATTTGGTTTTGGGTCTGGGCCGTTGGCATTTTCTTCCGAACAGCCTGGAATAAACAGCCCGATCAAAAAAAATAGAATGAATGGATACCTGATGGTTTTCATGATTAGGAGCTTTTTTAACCTTAATGATCGGGTTTCAGAGGCTGAATCGGAGTCCAATTGCCACTGTAATGATTACCTGGCTGAAAATTGGGATCATCCGTGCCATGGTACTCCCCAAACTCATTGGTGTACCAGTAATTGTAGTGGCCTTCTTTTTTGATCTGTTGTCCTGTATAGGGATCGCTAAAGCTGCTATAACCCGTTATTGCATCAGTTACGGAAGCATTTCCGGAATAAGAGCTGGAGCCTCCACTTCCAAAATTCCTTTCATACCAGGCCTGATTTTGCTGGTCAAAAGTCTGTCTCAGGGATGCCATATTTTGCTGATGGGCATTGAACTGCTGTCTTTGCTGGGCCATCCTTGCTTGATGATCTTGAGACATGCGCTGGGTTTCCATATCGATGATCTGAGACCTTTTGGCATCCCATTTAGGATTTACCTGCAAGTCCATGTCCATCTCTCTTTTCTCTGCCTGGGCAAAAAGATTTTCCGGAGCAAGAGTAAATCCACCTAGGACAATCCCATATTTGCTTGTAAGGTATGGGTTTTGGTCTATTACCCCGATTTTGGTTGCTTTCAGAACACCTTTATATGGAACATTCTTTCTTGAAGCAGTAAAATCCATTTTTATAATATCAAAGTCCATTGTAGCATAAGCTCCCGCCTGTATGACCATATTGGTATAATTTTCGGCGAATTCCCTGTATTGTCTACCCTCATCAGAAGCCAAAGCTTCCTTATCCGATTGCCTGTTTCCGATGATGAATTTTTCCAAAAATGGTCTTGAGCAGTAGTGCATCAAGTAATTCACCAACTCATCAAAGTACACTCCGCTTTGCTGCCCATACATGACATAAGCGTTGTAGTTCATCATCAAGGGCAGAAAACCGTGGATTTCGCCTTCGGGACTTTCCATGGCCAAAAGGAATTTCAGGTATCCTGAACCATTTGGGTTGGATGCCACATCCTGATGGAGCACCCAGCCTGCTGGTACCTTAAGGATCATCATGGTCATGTTCAAGGCCTGGTCTTTTACCTCCACTTTTTGCATGCTGGATGAATTTGGGAGTTCCTTAGCTTCTGAAGTAGCCTTTTGGACCCCATCATTTTCAGTCATTGATGGGTTAGGATCATTGCTGTTTGAAGCGTTTTCATTTGGGCTGGCACAGGAAGTGAAACAAATAGAAAAGCTGAGCAGCAAATGTATAAGTGTCAAAAAGGATGGTTTCATGTCAGTAAGGGTTTTGGTCTTTTACACCTTAGCATTGCGGAAATGGAAAAATGTCATCAAAGATTTTGATATACATTTTTTGCTTTCACTGAAAAATTATGCGCCATTATTGCCGTTCTGCACCATTTGTGTTTTCTGCCAAAAGGAAAATCTTTATACTCACATAAAATCCCTTCCTATGAAAAAATACCTGCTTCCCATTTTTCTCTTGCTTGCCTGTCAAGCAAAGGAATCATCAGCCCCTGAGCCTGTTTTGCCCATTCCTTCTGAGCGGCAACTGGCCTGGCATGAGCTGGAGTATTATGGCTTTGTCCATTTCAATATGAATACTTTTTCGGATATGGAATGGGGAATGGGAGACGAAAAACCCTCCCAGTTTGATCCAAGTGAACTGGATACACGACAATGGGCCAGAATAGTCAAGGATGCAGGGATGAAGGGAATCATCATCACCGCGAAGCATCATGATGGATTTTGCCTATGGCCATCGGCTTATACAGAGCATTCTGTAAAAAACTCCCCTTGGAGAAATGGAGATGGGGATCTGATCCAAGAACTTCGGGAAGCCTGCGACGAGTTTGGCTTACAAATGGGCATTTATTATTCGCCTTGGGATAGAAATCACGCTGACTATGGTAAGCCTGAGTACATTACATACATGCGTAATCAACTTACTGAATTACTGAGCAATTACGGGGATATTTTTGAGGTGTGGTTTGATGGAGCAAATGGGGGAGACGGTTATTACGGTGGGGCAAATGAAACAAGAAGGGTGGACAAAAAAACCTATTACGATTGGGAAAATACTTTTGAACTTGTTCGGGAGTTACAGCCCAATGCGGTAATCTTCGGTGATGCAGGACCGGATGTAAGGTGGGTAGGCAATGAAAATGGGTACGCATACGAAACTACCTGGTCAAACCTTTTGCGGGATTCTGTTTATGCCGGAATGCCTGAATATGCTGACATGTATGCGTCAGGGCAGGAAAACGGTACCCATTGGGTACCAGCAGAGGCGGATGTATCTATCCGGCCAGGATGGTATTATCATGAGTATGAAGACCACAAGGTCAAAACCCTGGCGCAGCTTTTGGACATTTATTACAAATCCATCGGCAGAAATGCCTCCCTACTGATCAATTTTCCGGTAGATCGCAGAGGTTTGATCCACGAAAAAGACGAGGAGCAAATCTTAAAGTTGGCAGAGAAAATAAAGGAGGATTTCCGTGAAAATCTCGTCCTCAAGGCCAAGGTAAAAGCCAGTAATGAAAGAGGCAGTGATTTTTCTGCGAAAAAGATGATTGATGAAAATCCGGAAACTTATTGGACTTCTGAGGATGGAAAAATCCAAAGCCAGTTGACGTTTGAGTTTGACCAAGCTACTTGGATCAATAGGTTTATGATCCGCGAATATTTTCCTTTGGGCCAAAGAGTGAGAAAGTTTAGCTTGGAAGGAGACGCAGGTGATGGTTGGAAGCTTATTGCTGAGGGGACTACTATAGGCGCCAAAAGAATATTGCGCTTTGATGATGTAGAAGTCAAGCGGGTCAGGTTCAATATTCTTGATGCAAAAGCAGAACCTTTGATCATGGAAGTTGGGATCTTTGATGCACCCAAACTCGTGACCGAGCCTGTTATCAAAAGAAAAAAATCCGGGGAAATAACACTAGAGGTTCCCGAAGAAGGTGTAGATATATTTTATACCATTGATGACACCACTCCTGATGGCACTTCCTTAAGGTATGAAGAGGCATTGGTTTTAGATGCTCCTTTGATCCTTCAGGTATTGGCAATGGATCAAAGCAGCGAAAGAAAAAGTGAGGTATTAAGATTTCAAATCGAGATTTCTAAGGCAGAATGGCTTGTTCTCCATGAAAACCAAGATGCGGAAAAAGCCATAGACGAGAACCCAGACACCTTTTGGCAAAGCGATAATGATGAACTCATCGTGGATTTGGGTGAGGAATTGACATTGGAAGGCTTTACTTATCTCCCTCCGCAAAACAGGTACATGAGAGGCATTATTTCACGGTATAGCTTAACGGTCAGTCAGGACGGAAAAAACTGGAAAGAAGTATCTTCTGGAGAATTTTCCAATATTAAAAACAACCCTGTGGAGCAGCGCGTCAGTTTCAGTCCTTCAAAGGCAAAATACATCAGGTTGAAAGCTATCCAGACGGTGGATAGGGAGCCTGCAGCTTTTGCAGAACTTGGGGTAATCTCCAAGTAGCTTAATCTGAGCGACGGATTAAAAAAGTGAAAGGGAAAAATGGCACTTCACTGGAAGTGAGCGTTAAATGCTTACAATTATATTACTAGACTGCCACTTCCTCCAATTCATATTTGGCAAGAGAAAAGTGGAAGGTACTCCCTTCCTCTGGAATACTTTCTGCCCAAATTTTTCCGTGATGTTTTTGGACCATTTCTTGGCAAAGCACCAAGCCCAGACCGGTTCCAAATTCTCCCAAGGTTCCTGGCTTTTGGACATCAGATTTGGAGAACAATCTTTTCAGTACCTCTTTTTCCATCCCTATTCCATAGTCCCTTACTGAAGTAATCACATTGCCTGATTCCTCTTTTACTGTAATTTCAATCTTTGACCCCTTTTTGGAAAACTTGATGGCATTGGAAATCAGGTTTCTTAGAACTGTGAGTAACATATTTTTATCTGCATAAACCAACAAATCTGCCGGGCAGGATTTCACTAAGTTTATTCCTTTATACATGGCCTGAGATGAGACCATATTGACAGCTATCTCCACAAGTTTGTCAGCATGGATCACCTCAGCCTTTACTTCGTACACTTTATTTTTTTTACTGGCCCACTGTAACAGGTTTTCAAGGAGGTTGTGGGTGTTTCGGGAGACATTCAACAGATACCTGATATTCTTAAGCTGTTCCTTGTTCTGATCATTTTCAAAGTCCTCTTCCAGTATTTCAAGATAGCCAATAATAGAAACAAAGGGGTTTCGGAGATCATGTCCAATAATTGAAAACAGTTTGTCTCTTTCGTTGATATGTTTCTTCAATTCAACATTGGCATGCTTCAACATTGTTGTGCGTTCTTCCACAGTTTTTTCGAGCAGTTTGTTCTGATTTTGGATTGATCTCAAACGCAATTTGAAAAATCCCACCAAGCAAACTACTGCGCATATTGTACAGAGCACAATAAACCATGCCGTTTTCCAAAAAGGAGGCGTGATGATCAAAACCAAGCTTGTTCCAGCCTCATTCCATACCCCATCACTGTTTGCTGCTTTGACCCGTAGGGTATATGTTCCTGGGTTGAGGTTGGTATATGTTGCATTTCGCTGTTTGCCTACATAGTTCCAGTCTTTTTCAAAACCCTCCAAAATATAAGCGTATTGGACCTGTTCCGGGCTTGTATAATCCAAGGCTACAAAGTCAAAAGTGAATACATTCTCTTTGTAGGAAAGCATCAAGGTATCCGCTGAAGAAATGTGTACTTTCAAAGGGGACTCAGGGCTTTTGATATTGACTGATTGGTTGAATATTTTTAGATCAGTCAGGAAAACAGGAGGAGCATAAGGATTGGACACCAGTTGACCCGGATGAAAAAGATTAAAACCATTCAAGCCTCCGAAGAGCAGTTCTCCTTTCTTGGTTTTCAACACCGAATATCTGGAAAACTCATTGCCCTGAAGGCCGTCAAACTTATCATAATTGGCAAACTGCTCTTTTACAGGATCAAACTTTGAAATCCCTTTGATAGTACCAATCCACAAAAACCCCTTATCATCTTCTACAATTGAGTTGATCTCGCCTGTTGGTAAGCCTTCATTTTCGCTGTATGTTACAAAATCATCACTTTCAGGTCTATACTTGGCAAGACCTCTATCTGTCGCAACCCAAATGGACTGCTTACTGTCCTCGAGTATCTGACGGATTGAGCTACTGGGTATACTATGTGCTTCAGATTCGGAGGGATGATATACCTTGAACTTTACCTTTTCTTTATCCTCGGCTAAGACCTTATTTAGTCCAAACTGAGTGCCTATCCAGAGGTTTTTACGGCTGTCTTCAAATATCCTTATCGTTTGATTAGAGGAAAGAGAGTTTGGATTTTTGTCCAAGGCGCTGAAAAGCTTGAGATCAGCAGATTTCTTGTCATATCTGTACAATCCTTCTTCAAAGGCTGCTACCCAAATGTAATTGGAATCAAAGTGAACATCGAAAACATGTTTGATGGGATAAGTAAAGTTGTTGATCCATTGGTGAAAACTGATGAATTTTCCATTTTGCTCTTCTTTTAATATGTTAAGGCCACCATCCCAAGTACCTACCCAAAGATTTCCTTCTTGATCTTCATTAAGGCTGATTACGGCATCAGAAGCCAAAGAATAGGGGATTTCCTTATCATTTTTGAAGGCTTTGAATGTTTCACTTTTTCTATCAAAGAAGTTTAAGCCCCCACCATCAGTCGCAACCCAAATATTTTCATTTTTATCTTCCCAGAAGTCTCTTACAATGTCATTGTTCAAGCTTTCGGAACTGAATGTATTTTTAAAATAATGGGTAAACTTGGATCCATGTGGGTCGGCGAGGTTGATTCCTGATTGGGCAGTACCTACCCAATATCTTGAAAGATTGTCCTGAAAAATACTCCAAACCGAGTTATGCGTTAGACTATTGGGATTTTTTGGGTCATTGATGTAGCGATGAAAAGCGTCATTTTCTTTATCATATAAATGCAGGCCTCCGTTTTCATTACAAGTCCAGAGATTGCCATTTTTATCCACATAAAGCCGATAGATATTATTGTTGAAAAGGCTGTTGGGATTTCCAGGTTCATTTCGATACCGTACAAAACTCAGCTCCGAGGTGTTTTTTACTGCCTTATTAAGACCTTCGGTAGTTGTACCTGCCCAAAGGTTTCCATCCCGATCTATCGTGACGGTTTTCAATTCATTAGAGCTGAGTGAATGTGGGTTAGTTGGCTCGTGTTGAAAGTGTTCGGTATTTCCATTGGAGGTGTTTACTTTGAGCAAACCATTGTATGCAGTGGCTATCCAGAGAATATTGCCTTTATCCGTAGCGATAGCGTTTATTCTGTTAATTTTTTCAGGATAAAAAGGAACGAATTCTTCACTTTTTACATCAAGGTAAAACAATCCTGATACCGTACTGGAAGCCCAAATAGTCCCCTGTTCATCTTCTAAAATAGTGTTTACAAGGTTACTTTCGCCTTTTTGTACACTGAGCTGCGATTGAAGTTTAAATCTTCTAAAATCATCAGTTTTTCTGTTGTATAGCGCTATACCATTCCCAGTTCCTATCCAGAGTCGGTTTTTGCTGTCCTCGAAGATAGACCCTATGTAATTGTCATTGATGCTGCTGCTGTCCGTATTTGTAGCATAGACTTCAAAGTCAATTCCATCATATCTGTGAAGTCCACTGTATGTACCAACCCATATAAACCCCCTATCGTCTTGGTGAATTGCCGAGACTCTGTTGTTGGTGAGGCCTTCGAAAATCCGCTGAAATTTAAGATCAATTTTTTGCCCCTGAACTATTGCAGGATAGGAAAAAAAGAAGAATAGCCCCAAAACCACGCTTGATATGGGGAAGAAAATGTCATTATTGAAAAATTTAATTTTCAATTTATTTTGGGTTATAATGGGGTGATCGGGGTTTATTAATTGCGCGAAATTTCAATGAAAGGATCACTCATTCACCTGATTTCTTGCCCAATGTATATATAATTTTTGATTCAAACTATATACAGAATAGTACAGTTTGTTTCTAAAAAGTAACTTGTAATCAATGGTTTGTAATAAAAATCTTCAGTAAAATTCCCGCTCTCTTTTTAATTTTTCAAATAAATCTGGACCATCATCTAAAAGTTATTTTCAGGAAGCATTTTTTTATATATATCTGAATAGCCGGCTTCAAATGCATTTTTAGAGATGGCATTTATTCAAGCTATAATTTAATGGAATAGAAGGATAAAAAAATTTTTGAAAATTTTTTCAAGAAAGCAATTCTGAAGAAAAATTCATTGATGAATGATTTGACTGAGTTGGATTTATGAATCTGTTAATTCTGATTTCTCTGAAGCGGGATTTTCTTTGCCAGTAACCTCAATTCAAGGGTGCTTTTGGTCTTGATCCACTAAGCACCTCATCCAATCAAAATATTGTCTATTTCAGAATATAACTCACTCCCAGAGTTGCTACAAAATTTTTCCTATCCAAGCCTGGGACAAAGTATTGATCAGGTTGATTTTCCAAAAACCACATGTAGTTTAGCGTATTGACATATTGGAAATTACCATGTACCAGAAGGTTGCCAAACCTCCAGTCTGCCACTAAGGAAGGAACCAGGTCGACATATTTGTTTCTCCAGTCTTTGGATGCTTCGTACCTGAAATAGTAAAAATCATTGTTGTAGACAATCCTTTCAAAATGGAAGCCTATCCTATTGAAATCTTTTACCCAAGCTAGTTCTATCCAATTCACATTGGCCGCAGGCCCATAGCCTACTCCCAATACTTGACCCCTGTTGGTATATCCATGTCTGACATGGTCATGGATGTACCAGGTGTCGAGGTTGCGGATGGATTCACGGATAGTCTGGCCGGTTTGTGTCATCTCAGCACTGATTTGGAGGAAAGAGCCCTCTCTTTTCAATGGCATCAGGTTCGAAAAACCAAGGGTAAAGCCTCTGTTTCGTTCGGGGGTAATCATAAACTCGCTCAATCTCCGGCTGTTTCCATTGGTGCCGAATTCTCCGTAAAACTCAAAGTGCCCTTCCTGGCTGATCCATCTAAAAAATCCTGAACTGAACTGCTGCCTTTTATCTCTGATTGGGTTTTCCACATTATTGAAGCCTTTTTGACCGTTGAAAAAGGGAACATAATCGCCCAACCTGTCCATGTCAGCACGGTAGAGCTGATTGGTAGCTGAATAGCCCAGGAATAAACCCGGAACCCACTTGGGCTGGTAGCTGAGAATAATTCCGGAAAGATACCTGCCATCCACAGTTCTTTTGGGAATATGGACTGGGTTATTTTGGATATTGTAATCCGCATGTGGCGGCAAAAAGCGGGAACCATTCAAAAAACCTGCGATCATCTGTCCTTCGAAGTGGCCTACAGGTGTCTCAATGGGCTTTCTAGTATTTGCTGTCAAATGCAAAAAACCAGGAGCATTGTTACTTAAAATCAACGAATTCCTTCTTGAGGGCCCCCACCAGAGATTTTCTGTAGAAACTCCCACGGAAAACCCTTCCAAGTTGTACCGGATGCTGGATTGGCCAGGAAGAAATCGCACGTAACTTGACTCCCCAAACCTCTCTGGCATATCGATGCGGTTCATGTATTCATAGTAGAAGAGTATAGTTGCTTGATGTTCTATGGGGAAGCCGGAAAACTCCCTGTTCTGGGCGATCAGCAATTCAGGCATAAACTGAAAGCTAAAACCTCCTTGCTCTAGGTAAACACCACCTGATAAAACATGCTGAAATCCCCTGTTCGGGATCATTGCCCCATTATTCAAGCCAAAAGGATACTCAGAGTTGAATTGGGTTCTGTAAGTGTAAGGCATAGCCATCAAGGTGCCTTCATCGTCTTTCCCGTACTTTCTATGAAAAGAGGAGGTGTCAAAATCTGTAAAAGTACTGTCAAGGTCTATTCCGTTATAGCGCTTGAATGCATCCACAGGATAGAGTGGCCTGATGGCAAAAGAAGAATTGCCTCCCAGCTTGCCCAAAAGCTGCATTCTGCGCATGTATTCCTCCAGTACAGGGGTATTCAGAGGAACTGTTTGTGCAATTAAATTGAATGAGCCAAATAGGAATAAGGCCAGGAAAGGAATCGTTTGATATACTCTATGTGCCTTACTCATATTACTACCATTGTTGTTACTTCAATTTTTCCTATTGACCAGCTTTCATCGCACGCAGGGTCATTGGTATTGGTCTGCACCAATTCATCCCCCAAAGTGATTTTTACATTGGATGCTGTATGTCTGATCAATTTGGTAATTCTATATTTAGTGGTGTATCTGGGAAATGCTCCAAAAATACATAGGCCTGGGATATTGGTTTCTATGGCTCCGCTTTTCGGGTCATTCTGCCGGAAATAATTGTTGGGATAAGATTGTTTGAGACAAAAAAGAGATTCACAGGGAGAGTTGGAAAATGTAGTTCTCATGACATCCTGCCCATCTACCTGCATATACCAGATATCCGGTCCACTGATCCCATCATCCGGATTGCCATCCCAGGAGTCATGAATCCATAGTTCAACTTCCACTTTGACCACATTGTGTCCGGGTAGATTTTCAAGGGTCACCGAAACTTCATCTTTATTATAAAACCCTAACAAGGTGTCTTGTCTGAAAATAAAAAGTTTTCCGTTTTCAAAGTTTGCCAAGTCCAATCCTGTAAAGTCATTGGAATAAACGATCTCCTGACTTTCCAAGGTGTCTTCACAGGAAAAAAAGAATACTGAAGTGGATAAAATGAATAAAAGGGTAAATATATTACCAGATTTATGAAAATGCATAAGGGTCAATCACTTTACGCTAAGAAAACCGTGGCTTTCTTATAAATAACAACTGACAAATAAACGAAAATTCAACTGATTTTGGCCTATTTTATTTAGGATAAGTCAAGATCGGTGGTTTGGCTTGCCTTGAATATTGGTTATCTTGCAGGCATCAAAAATTTTCATTTTCAACTATGATCAAACTTACTTTAGTGGCTGGAGCAAGACCAAATTTCATGAAAATTGCTCCTATTGTTCACGCGATCCAAAAGCAAAAAGATGCAGGAAGTGCAATCTCTTACAGACTTATCCATACAGGACAGCATTATGATAAGAAAATGTCAGGGGATTTTTTTGAACAATTGAATATTCCTGAGCCTGATTCCAATCTAGGTGGCGGGGGTGGTACGCAGGCTGAACAGACGGCAGCTATCATGGTGGCCTTCGAGAAAGAGTTGATGGAAAACAGACCGGATTTAGTCATTGTAGTAGGAGATGTTACCTCTACTTTGGCCTGTTCTATTGCTGCCAAAAAACTAGTAATAGATGTGGCCCACGTGGAAGGGGGAATCAGATCAGGGGATTTGAGCATGCCGGAAGAAATTAACCGTATGGTAACAGATAGCATCACGGATCACTTTTTTACTACCTCGGAAATAGCCAATGCCAACCTCAGGAAATTGGGATTTGCCGATAGCCAAATCCATTTTGTAGGCAATACCATGATTGACACCTTGATGGCAAATATGCCAAGGTTTCAAAAGCCGGAAGGAGAGCTCTTTGATCAGATAAAGGAAAAGCAATATTTTGTGATGACCATGCACAGGCCTGCCAATGTAGATCAAGAGGAAAAACTCAAAGAAATGATTGAAGCTATCGTAAAAGGCACTGAAGGCTTACCGATTATATTTCCTGTTCACCCGCGTACTGCCAAAAACCTACAGGCTTTAGGCATCAATTATGAATCCTTGCACATGACAGAGCCTTTGAGTTACCTTGAATTCAATTTCCTGGTGAAAAATGCCAAAGGTGTTATTACTGATTCTGGAGGTATAACCGAAGAAGCTTCAGTGATGAATGTGCCTTGCATTACCCTGAGAGACAATACAGAAAGAGCTGAAACAATTGAATTGGGAACAAATGAATTAATCGGTACAGATCCCAAAAAACTTCCTCCCTACTTGGATAAATTGATGAAAGGGAACTGGAAATCTTATCAAGGCATTCCGCTATGGGATGGCAAAACAGCCGAGAGAATTGTGGAAAAAATTATTCAAATTTATTCTTAAATGGAAAGGGTTAGGCAACTGGTAAAGGAATTGAATCTCAAGCCCCATCCTGAGGGGGGCTTCTATGCCGAAACTTACAGGTCTGAATGGCAGTTTTCGACTGATCACGGGCCGAGAAGCTTGATGACCTGCATTTACTTTCTTTTGACTTCTGAAAATTCTTCAAAGTTTCATCAGATCAAAAGTGATGAGATGTGGTTTTACCATGAAGGAAGTCCCTTGACAGTACATGTTCTGGCTGAAACTGGGTATGAACAACTTCTTGTGGGTCCTCCTGACAAAGTAGGGCATAAACCATATCAGTTAGTTGAACAGGGTGTGGTTTTCGGCTCCACTGTTGATGATAAAGACAGCTACAGCTTGGTATCCTGTGTTGTGGCACCTGGCTTTGATTTTAGGGATTTCAGGCTTCTAAGTTTTGAAGAGCTTATTGAAAAGTGGCCTTCGCATAGTGAAATTATCAAAAGGTTGACCTGAGGTAATGAGTAAGGCAGCTATATTATTGGTAGAAGATGACGATAGATTGGCAGGTCTGATAAAAAAAGGGCTTGAAGAGAAGGGTTACGCTGTCACCCAGTCTTTTGACGGCAAAATGGGGCTTCGCATTTTTGAAGGTGGGGGTTTTGATTTGGTAATTACAGACCTGATTTTGCCAAAAATAAACGGTTTGGACCTTTGTAAAACTATCAGAGAAAAGGACAAGCACATTCCTATAATCATGTTGACCGCCTTGGGGACCACTGATGATAAAGTAGAAGGCTTTGACGCAGGTGCGGATGATTACTTGGTCAAGCCTTTTGATTTCAGAGAGTTGCTGGTAAGAATCAAGACGCTGCTCAAGAGAGCCGGGCTACAGCGGATAGAACAGGAAGATCCAATTTTACACTATGCAGATTTGGAAATCAATAAGGACCAGAAAAAGGTTTTTCGATCAGGGGTAGAAATCAGTCTTACACCAAAAGAATACAGTCTTTTGGAATACATGGTCAGAAATCCCGAAAAAGTACTCAGCAGAGAGGAGATTTCAAGAGATGTATGGGGCGTAAACTTCGATACTGGGACAAATTTTATTGATGTTTACATCAATTATCTCAGAAAAAAGGTAGACAAGCCATTCAATTCCAAATTGATCCATACCCGCTCGGGAATGGGTTTTATCCTACAGCAACAATGAGCATTCAACAACGGATATCCCTTTTGTTTACAGCCTTGACTGCTGGGATTCTTCTTGGTTTTATGCTCATAGTTTACTTTTCAGCTAACCAAAACAGGAAAAGTGAGTTTTACGAAATCCTCCAAAAAGAGGCCTTGACAAAAGTAAATCTTCTTTTGGAAACTAGATTGGAAGCAAATACTTTGCAGACAATTTATAGGAAAAATAAAGAAGTCCTATATGAAGTCGAAGTAGCCATATATAATGAAAATCAGGATTTACTTTATCATGATGCTGTAGATATTGATTTTGTCAAAGAAACGCCTGAAATGCTTGCAGAAATCAGTGAGAAGCAAATGATTCGTTTTGTCCAAGACAAATGGCAAGTTATCGGACAGTTGATTGAAGTAGATGGAAACCCTTACTATGTAACAGCAGCGGCATTTGATGCCTATGGGTACCGGAATTTGGAAAATCTGAGGAATACCATGTTGGTCTCCTTTTTATTTGGCTTGGCGATCATTTATCTGATAGGAAGGTATTTTTCAAAGAAAACTATGTCTCCTGTAAGAGGGATGATTTCGGAAGCTCAAAAAATTTCAGCCTCCAATCTTGACCTGCGACTTCATGTTTCAGAAAAAAATGATGAGTTAGGGGTACTGGCAAGAACCTTCAATGAAATGTTGGAAAGGTTGGAAAAATCCTTTGAAGCTCAAAAGCAGTTTGTATCCTATATTTCACACGAATTGAGGACACCTTTATCTGTCATCATTGCAGAGCTGGAGCTTAGTCAAAACAAAAAAAGAACTAAAGAAGAATATAGAGAAGCTATCAAGCTGACCTTAGCCGATGCGCGTAAATTGGCCAAGTTGTCAAGCACGCTGTTGGATTTTGCCAAAGCGAGTTACGACAGGTCAGAAATTAATTTCAAATCAGTGAGGGTAGACGAACTATTGATAGACGCCAGTCAGGAATTAATGGCCTCCAATCCCGAATTCAGGGTAGATTTGGATTTTGAGGGGGATTTTGAGGAAGAAGAAATTACCATTTTTGCCAATGGTTACCTTTTGACAATTGCTTTTAGAAACATTATTGAGAACGCCTGTAAGTATTCCCCGGACCAAGCCTGTAAATCCAGTATTTCATCCGGTAAGCATCAAGTGCGGATTACCTTTAAAGATGGAGGAGTAGGTATAGAAGAAGAAGAGCTCAAGGAAATTTTCAATCCATTTTTCAGAGGTAAAAACCAAAATGTTTCAGGGGGTTCCGGTATTGGTCTTGCCTTGGTGAAGCGGATCCTGAATCTGCATAATGCAGCGATTTCCGTGGAATCTAAACCTGGTATTGGTTCTACTTTTTTGATTAGTATTCCCAGGCTTTAAATTTTTCTAATGACTTTCTAATTATTTTCTAACACTTCCTTAAAGGCATTCAGCAGCTGTATGCTTTATTTTTGTAATGTTCAAAAGGAAAACTATGGAAAATATTCCCCCAGACAGTTTAAAAAGTTTTTGATTTTTGCCGGCCTTCCAGTTGGGCGAAAATTAATTCCAACTCTAAATGAAGGTCGATATGACATTATTTGAATTTGTAATAAGGTTGAGCCTGGCTTTTTTTCTAGGTGCAGCCATAGGTTTTGAGAGACAGTATAGACAAAAAAGTGCAGGGCTGAGAACCAACACCTTGGTATCTATGGGTGCTGCTGCATTTATATTGTTATCCGTATCCCTGACAGGAGACCAAGGAGATCCGTCAAGAGTAGCTGGCCAAATCGTTACAGGTATTGGGTTTTTGGGAGCAGGTGTGATTATGAAGGATGGCTTTAATGTGCAAGGGCTGAATACAGCTGCAACGATCTGGTGTTCTGCAGCAGTCGGCTCCTTGTCAGGAGTTGGGCTTTATCCTGAAGCGATGATTACAGCTGGGGCTGTGATGCTTGCCCACTTGGGTTTAAGGCCAATTGGAAGAAGAGTCAATTCTCTTCCCGATTTACCAGGAGACCTCAATGAGGGAACATTTTTCTACAGTTTTCAGATCAAATGCCTGGATAAAGTAGAAAACCACCTTAGGATAATGATGCTAGAAACCATCAAATCTGACGGCAGTCTCAGGCTACAATCATTAAAGAGCTTTGACAATGGGAATCCTGATCACGCATATGTGGAAGCAAAAATAGTTTCCTATGGCAATAATGATGGTATTATGGAGACTTTGGCAGGTAAACTACTTTTGGAATATGGGGTGATGGAAGTGACTTGGGAAATAGAAGGACAACAAAACGATCAATAATATGAGGAGCGTGGAAAAGGAAAATTGGGTTGTGATCGCTGAGAAACAAAAAATCAGAGAGTTGATTCCAGCGCTTCAAAAAATGCCTTCTGTAGAGGTAGCTGAAGCTTTAGAACAATTGGAGGAAGCCAGTATTCTAGAAGCTTTTGAATATTTTGAAGCAGAAGAGCAGGCCAAAGTCTTCTCGCATTTTGATATTGTAAGGCAATTGGGCTTTTTTCAACAGGTGAGTAAAAAAAGATTCGCCCCGATCTTTGAAAATATGGCTTCGGATGACCGCTGTGATCTTTATCAACACATGTCCCAAGAAGAGCAAGCGGCAATTTTGCCTTATCTGAGCAAAGTAGCCAGAGAGGATGTGATCAAGCTGAGTGCGTATCCGCCTGAAACTGCCGGTGGGATTATGAGTACGGACTTTGCCACAATTCTTGCCAGCATGACTGTGGATTCTGCTATGGCCAAAGTCAGAAGAGACGCACCTTCCAAAAAAATGATTTACTATATATATGTAGTGGATCATAGAATGAAAATGGTAGGCTTTGTCTCACTGAAAGATTTGATAATGGCCTCCCCCAATCAATTGATCAGTGAAATCCTGCATGAAAACTTTATTCATACCCACGTAGACGAAGACAGGGAGGAAGTTGCCAAAAAAATTGAAGATTATGACTTATTGGCACTACCTGTTTTGAATTATTCAGATCAGCTCGTTGGGATAGTTACACAAGATGACGCCATTGAAGTCATTCGTGCAGAGCATACTGAGGATATGGAAAAATTTATGGGAATTATGAGCGAAAGCTCAGAGAATGATTACATCCATACCTCCAGCATGCAGCATTTCCGTAAAAGAGTCGTTTGGATAGTTTCACTTGCTGCAGTGGGAATCATTTCAGGGATGATTATTCACAAATTTGAATCTACCCTGGAGGCCCTGATTATTCTGGCTCTTTATATGCCAATGGTTGCGGACACTGGGGGGAATTCTGGTTCTCAGGCTGCGACAGTTATAGTCAGAGCATTAGCTCTTGGACAGATCAGTCCAAAGCAGTGGCTTAAGATTGTATTCAAAGAATTCAAAATCTCTTCCATGCTTGCGGTTTGCCTCGGAGTCTTAGCATTTCTAAAGGTTTTGTTTCTCAGTTGGGAGACTAGTATACCTTCTGAGTATACTCTGACCCAATTGGCTTTTGTTATTTCTCTTGCCCTTTCCTTGCAAGTAGTATCAGCAACTTGCATAGGGGCTAGCCTGCCATTGATGGTAAAAAGATTCGGTGGCGACCCGGCAGTGGCAGCATCGCCAGCCATTACCACGGTAGTGGATATTACAGGTCTACTGATTTATTTTACTGTAACTATAACATTACTAGGACTTTAAAACCAACTTATACTTATCTATCGTCATGAAAAGAATACTACTACTATTTCTGGTATTTGCATCGGCAAATCATCTATTGGCACAAGAAGCTGCTATAGGTGTGAGAGACCCAGAAGCTCACAAAAACACTGACCGTTTAGCCATTCTGGACACCATCAGCTTGCCCTTTGAGTTGTCCGATGACAAAAAACTCTCCCGAGAAGATATACTCAACAAAAAGGAAGGGTTCTTTGTGACGGGTTTGCCCAGGTTTGAATTTGATCCTATCCGTGGATTTGGAATAGGTGGGAATGTGTTTTTCTTCCAGAATAAGACTAAAGAAGACCCTTTCTTTTATTACACCCCTTATCGATACAGCATCAACACAGAATTCTTTGTATTTGAAAATGGTCGAGTAAGAGCTGCGGTCAACTTGGATGTACCCTATATTTTCAATTCCAAGTGGAGACTTCGTGCAGATGCCGTAGTCTGGGAAGATCCAAACGCCCAGTATTGGGGAATTGGTAGGGAATCGCTCAATAACCTGAGTTTTCAGGACAAATCAGCAGGTGCTGAAGGTGGTATCCGACAGTTCAACAGAGTAAATGACTACGAAGAAAATCTGAAAATCGCGGTACCCGGTAATGGCGGCAGACTTCAGACGGACACTCACTACAATCAATTTATCCAAAGAGAACTGCTTTTCAATGCCTTAGGTGAAAGGGTAGAAATGGGTGGAAAGCTGCGCTTAATGTTTGGCTATGAAGCTTTATTTACAGCTTTTGAAGATTATACAGGGCAGATTGCCGAGGAAGCTTTCTTGGCTGATGGAACAGAAGTAGAGGCG
Organism: Indibacter alkaliphilus LW1; assembly: GCF_000295935.2. Taxonomy (GTDB): domain Bacteria; phylum Bacteroidota; class Bacteroidia; order Cytophagales; family Cyclobacteriaceae; genus Indibacter; species Indibacter alkaliphilus. Next base: position 131,075 of record NZ_ALWO02000036.1, on the reverse strand, counting down.
GTTCAAAGACAGACTTTGGTCAATCAACAGATCAATGATGGTACTTGGGACAGATTCAATTTGTCCGGTTTCTCTGATGGTTTCAAGTTCACCTCTATGCTGGCTGCTGCTTTGATTTACGACACCAGAGACCTGGAACCAGATCCTTCCAAAGGGGTATTCTTGCAGTATTCCCACGAGTATTCCGCTCCTTGGTTGGGTTCTGACTTCAACTTCAACAAGTTTATGGTGCAGGGACAGTTTATCCATACATTTCATAGGTGGAAAAATGACCGTAACAGGTTGACTTTTGCGGGGCTGGCGGCCTTTGGGCATATTTTCGGGCCTAATATTAACTTTATCGAAATGTGGGATCTGTCTTCCCAGGCTGAAGCTGGAGGGATTTTGGTTCTTGGAGGTGGTAGATCGCTGAGAGGTTATAGAGAAGCTAGATTTATGGCTCCTACAGTTGGTTTGGTAAACTTGGAGATGCGTGCGAGGCTTCACGATTTCAATGCCTTTAATCAGCATTTTGCACTTGGTGTGACTCCATTTTATGATTTTGGAACCGTTTGGGAAGGATTGAGTGATGTACAACTGAACAATTTCCGTGGTGCTCCAGGTTTAGGTGGCAGAATAGCTTGGAACCAATCCACCATATTAAGATTAGACTATGCCCAGAGTAGAGAAGGAGGTCAGTTCTTCTTTGGCTTTGGCCATATTTTCTAAGAATAGCAAGTCCTAAGCTTTGACCATTCTAGGAAAAACAGCTACTTTGTCAAATATGAAGCAAAGTAGCTGTTTTTTTTCGCTCGGATTTTTTGGGAAGCCTTTTTTGCTTGTCCTGTTTTTAAATTGTTCCTGTATTGGGAATAAAGTGGTGACTTCACCTACAGCCTTTCAGGGAGAATGTTTACAGGGATTGAATTTTGAGAGTGGGGAGGATAGTTTTTTGGCAGACTCTCTCAAAATCGGGATGAAACTTCAAGAAAACTTTGATGATAAATTCATTGATATGGCCATCGCCTTAAATGTTGTGGATGATTTGGAGAACTATTTGATTGAGGATCTTGAAAGGATTGAGAAGCTGGAGCTGAAGACAAGGATTTTTGGGAAAATCATGAAGATGGATATTGAACTTCACTCTCTAATGTCTGCAATAGATTGTGAAGAAGAAAAGGCCGAGCAAATAGCTTCTTTCTTGGAAAAAGAACTGAGGAAGAAAGAAAGAAACCTGACTGTGGCGGCAATCATTACAGGAGCTATTGTAGGAGTAGGTACAGGGTTTATTTTGGCCGCAGACAATTCCCGAAATGATTGGCCTGAATACATAGGAATAGCAGGAGGTTTGACCGAGGTTTTTCTTGGGCTTTCCATTTTGAGATTGGATAAAAGAGTTGCGATCAGGCATTCGAAAAATATTCTCAGGGATGTTTATGAGTCAGAAGATAGGCCTGCTTATTTCCCACCCTCCACTTGGTATTACTTCAATAGTAAAAATAACAATAATCAAGAGGTTTCTTTAAAAGATCAGCTTTTGGAAAGATGGGAAGCCTATAATATGAATGATGAGGGTGTTGCTATTTTATTTTCTGATGGAGGGGAATATTCTCCTGAACTTTTGAAAAGCAGGTCGGAAATGTTGGATCAATTGGAATCCCAGATTTCTCTAATAAGTAAAGATTTGCTTTACTTTCTAAATAAAATAGAGGCGATCAATTGATTTCTTCCAAAATGGACACTTTCCCTGTATCCACATCATAAATGGCGCCGACCACTCTTAATTTCTTAGCTTCAATCAATTGATTGACATTGGGCACTTTATTTTTGAGTTCGTGGATACCATGGAGTACATTTGCTTCAATGGCTTTTTCATAAAAATCAGGTAAATCTCTAGAAAGTGCTTTTTCTTCCTCTTCAGCATCTATAAAATCTATGATTTTTTGGATGTACTCGGAATAATGATGTGAATGGTCATGCTCATGATCCACAAACGCGCCTATAGCACCACACTTCGTATGACCCAAAATAATGACCAGAGGCACCTCCAAATGCTCAATGGCATATTCCAAGCTTCCTATTTCATAATCCCCAACAATGTTTCCTGCATTACGAATTACAAATAAATCTCCTAGACCTTGATCAAAAACCAACTCAGGTGGGACTCTAGAATCCGAACAACTGACTATAGCTGCCACAGGATGCTGACTTACAGAAAGATCCCTTAATCGATCCAATGTCTGATCTGGATGAAGGGGATGATCATCAGAAAACCTCTCATTTCCTTTCAGAAGAACCTCAAGTAAATTTTCTGCTGGAACTTCTTCGAGGTGTTGAATGGGGGATTGAGGTTGGCAAGCCCATATACATATGGCTAAGGTAACTAAAAGGAGATTTCGGATCATGTTGATTCTAACATTTTATCACAAATCTCAACATGTTTTGTGGTAAATACAGTGATCAAAATCACGCAAAAACATTAACAATAATTAGAAATGCTGAACATTATATCGTAATATTGCGATGTAATAATAAGTAAAATAAATTTAAAATATGCTTTCAGCGAAATATAGTTGAAATATGATAGAGTTAAGCCTTGGCTAAATAATAGAATAAGCAATGTGTAACGTTTTCTATTTCAACTTTATTTCTATCGTATTTCAACCTTATTTCAAAAATTCATCCTTCTACCTTCTTAATTCCTCCTTTATAAAATGGGTGTCACCAAAACAGATCTCTTCACAGAAAAGCAAAACGAACTGGCCAAAGTAGCCAAGGTTTTTGCGCATCCGGCACGAGTAGCCATTCTTGAATACCTGATCCAAGCCAACTCATGTATCAATGGAGATTTGGTTCAAGAACTGGGATTGGCGCAGGCCACCATTTCCCAACACCTTCGTGAACTCAAGGAAATCGGGCTGATCAAAGGAAGTATAGAAGGTGTTTCAGTGAACTATTGTATTGACCCCATTCGATGGACCGAAGTACAAAACCTATTTCAGGACTTATTCAGTGGCTTTCCAAAAATATTGGGTTGCTGTTAGGAATTGTACGAAGTACAATGTACCAAGTACCAAGTAGGGTGCAGTCTTGGTACTTTATACTTGGTACCTGGTACAAAAAATACAAACTATGAAAACAACCGAATTCACCAAAACCCTTCAAGAAAACCCTGCAAAGGCCCTTTTCTTCGAATACCAGTCCGGGCAATATGTTAGAACGGACTATCACATTACTGAAATCAAAAACGTGAACTTCGATACCGTAGACTGCGGAGGAATCCGCAACCAATGGTCAGAAGTGCATATCCAACTTTGGGAAAATGAAATTCCTGAACCGGACCATGCAGTGGATACCAGCAAGGCCATGAAGATCTTTGATGTAGTCAATAAGGTGAGGGAAACCTATCCCGATGCAGAGATCAAGTTTGAATATGGCAATGCTGTGTTCCCTACCGCCGTACTTCCCATCTACAATATCAAAGACACTGGAAATGCCTTGATCGTACAACTCACGCCAGACCAAACCACCTGCAAAGCCAAAGATCGGGCTTCCACACCTGAAGAAAAAGCTGCCGCTTGCTGTGGCCCTGTTTCCGAAAAACCAAAAATAAGAGTTTCACTTGCCTCTCTTCAGTCAGCAAATAGCTGTGAACCTGGATCGGGATGCTGTTAATTTATTGTACGAAGTACAAAGTACCATAGCCTGTCCCGATTACGGGATACCAAGTAAGGTGCAGTCTTGGTACTTGGTACAATACACTATGAACTTATACCCCACTCTCCAATCCCACATCGAGCAGGCACAGGCACTGCCGATAAGCGAAGAACGCAAAGCCGTACTTCAAGTTCTGATTGACTATGTTCAGCAGAAAGCCGATCAAAATCAGGAAATCAACCTGAATTTTATCTGTACACACAATTCCCGAAGAAGCCAGTTTTCGCAAATCTGGGGGAAAGTAGCTGCAGCCTTTTTTGGCATAGACATCAACTCCTTTTCAGGAGGTGTGGAAGTCACAGCCTTCAATGAAAGGGCGGTGGCTTCGATCAAAAGATTTGGATTCAAGGTCAGCAAAGAAGGTGATGGCAATCCCAAATACTTTGTGTTTTATTCAGAGGACGAGGCCCCCATTATAACTTTCAGCAAGGTATATGATGATGCCGCCAATGCTCCTGATGGATTCGCCGCTGTGATGACCTGTTCACATGCTGATGAAAATTGCCCTTTTATCCCTGGCGCTGAAGCCAGAATTCCCGTTCGCTACGAAGATCCAAAAGCATTTGACGACACCGATCAGGAAGCTGAAATGTATGATAAAAGGTCTATGCAGATTGCCTCTGAAATGCTATTCGTTTTCTCAAAAATTCATAAGAAATAAAGTAGAAATACCCCGCTGGCGAAATAAATTAGAAATATGCTTTGCGAAATATGCCTACGGCGATATAAAGTAGAAATATACTTCGTGAAATATGTTTTCGGAGAAATAAATAGAAACCTAAGCTTGAGGGAAGGTCCCGAGAGCATATAGATTCGGGATATGCTCTTCGGAATATAGTTAAATCCTATTTCTAATTTATTTCCACAATATATCACCTTTATTTCTACTGTATTTCAATCCTATTTCCATAATATTTCAACCTTATTTCATCAGTATTTCAATCATATTTCTACACTATTTCCTTTAATATCAATTGAAAAAAAATGTCTGATACTAAGAAGATCGCCTTTTTCGAAAAATACTTAACCTTATGGGTTGCCTTGTGTATAGGTGTGGGGATTCTGATCGGTCATTTGGCAGGAGATGATATCTCGGTCTTGTCGGATTTGGAAATCTACAATGTCAACCTACCTATTGCCATTCTGATCTGGCTAATGATTTATCCCATGATGTTGCAGATTGACTTTGGAAGTATCAAAGGAGTCGGCAAAGCACCAAAAGGGTTGATCTGGACATTGGTAATCAATTGGCTGATCAAGCCTTTCACCATGGCCTTTTTTGCATGGATTTTCTTTGACCAATTGTACTCAGCTTACATCGAACCGGATATGGCCGGTGAATACATTGCAGGAGCGATCTTGCTGGGTGTGGCACCTTGTACCGCTATGGTTTTTGTCTGGTCTTACCTCACTGATGGAGATCCCAATTATACATTGGTACAGGTTTCTGTCAATGACCTGATCATTTTGGTGGCCTTTGTGCCATTGGTAGGTTTTCTATTGGGCATTACCAATGTGACTGTACCTTATGAAACTCTGGTTGCCTCTGTAGTGATATTTGTGGTGATTCCATTGATAGCAGGGGTCATTACCAATAAAAGCCTGATTACCAAAAATGGAGAGGAGTGGTTTAAAAATGAATTCCTGCCCAAATTCAAACCGGTAAGCATCATTGCCTTATTACTGACCTTGATCTTGCTTTTTGCCTTCCAAGGTCCCAATATCCTGAATAATCCATTGATCATCTTACTGATTGCTGTACCCTTGATTATTCAAACTTACTTTATCTTTTTTATTGCTTGGTTTGGAGGAAAAAAACTTAAGCTCAGACATGCGGTCTGTGCACCAGCCTCCATGATCGGAGCGAGTAATTTCTTTGAGTTGGCTGTCGCGGTTGCCATTGCTTTATTTGGCTTGGACAGCCCAGCTGCTTTGGTCACTGTCGTGGGTGTGCTTGTAGAAGTCCCAGTAATGCTACATTTGGTTAGTTTGGCGAATAAGTGGAGGTATTAAAAATTGAACTATGCTTTGCGAAATATGCCTGAAGCGAAATAAATAGAGATATTGCTTCGCGAAATATTGTTGAAATAAACTTTGTGAAACCTGAATCAAGATTTGTTAATTCTGCTAATTACATCCATTTTTCCAGAAAAGATTCTAAAGAATATTCTGCTCGTCCACTTTCTTCACCTTCAATGATTGCCTTTCTGAGTAAATCAAGTTTTACTTCTTTTTCTTCCAGAAGACGTAAAGCCGCCCGAACAGTCTCGCTGGTGGATCCATATCTCCCTTTTTGGATTTGTTTATTGAAAAAATCCTCAAAATGACTTCCTAATGTAACACTTGTGTTTTTAGACATAATATCGAATTTCAATCCATACCTATTAAAATTAATTAATTGTATAAAAATATGGATCGTAAGGAGGTTTAAGAAAGCATTTTACATAGGTCGGAAATCTTACTTAAAACTTGAGTTTATTTGAATGAAATAAATTTCAATTCTTAATTTTAGGCCAAATATTTAGAACATAATCGAAAAATTAGGTCTAATTTTTCGATTATAAATTTTTTCTTCTATATTCGAAGTGACTAAAATATACGAATATGCTAAGAAGGGATCTAATGGAAAGTATCATCAAAAGTTGCTTTCAGGGAAAAATTATCCTTCTCTTTGGTGCCCGTCAAGTTGGCAAAACCACACTTTTGCAAGAATTGGTAAGCCAGTTGAACCTGCCAACTTCTTGGCTAAATGCAGATGAATCCGATGTGTTCGAAGCTTTCAACAATGCCACCACTAGCACTCAACTTCTACAATTGATTGGTCAAAACAATAAATTAGTGATCATCGATGAAGCTCAGCAGATACCTGAAATCGGGAAAAAACTCAAACTGATATTTGATAGCAAGGTGGATATTCAGGTCATAGCTACAGGTTCTTCGGCATTTGAACTGCAGAATCAAACAGCAGAACCACTTACAGGAAGAAAAAAAAGCTATCATCTTTATCCCATCAGTTATAAGGAAATTGTAGCCAATAGCTCAATCTTGGAAGCCAAGCGTCTATTGGATACACGCTTGGTGTATGGCTCCTACCCAGATGTGGTTAATAATCCTGGCAGAGAAAAGGAAATATTGGTAGAAATTGCCCAAAGTTACCTTTACAAGGATGTTTTACAAGTTGATAATATTAGGAAACCAAGTCATATAGACAAATTGCTTAAAGCTTTGGCATTCCAGGTTGGAAGTGAAGTCAGCTATCACGAACTCGCACAAACCATAGGTAACATTGATACTGCAACAGTTGAAAAATATATAGATCTTTTAGAGAAAGCTTTTGTCATTTTCAAACTACCGGCATTCAGCAGAAATCTGAGAAATGAAATTAAAAAGGGCAAGAAATATTATTTCTATGATAATGGGATCCGAAACGTATTGATCAGCAATTTCTCCCAACCTGAAATGCGCTTGGATAAAGGCGCACTCTGGGAAAACTTCTTGATTTCAGAAAGGATGAAAACCAATAATTATCAAGGTAGGTTCGTCAACTCCTATTTTTGGAGAACACATGATAGGGCCGAAATTGATTACATAGAAGAAATCGATGGAATCCTCCATGCTTACGAATTTAAATGGAAAGAGCAAAAAGTCAGGTTTCCAGCGTCTTTTCTGACTACTTACCCTGAAAACGAAACCGTTTTGGTCAACAGATCTAATTTTGAACAATTTCTCTTATAAAAAGGAACTTTTCCAAAGTTCAAAACTTTGGAAAAGTTAAATCTCTTAAAAAAACATGCCTAAGATTTCAAACGTATTCTAAAAATCAGGCCGAATATTTAGATTATAATCTAAATATTCGGCCTAATTTTCTTATTTCAACCTCAGCTTCACTCCCCCATTGATCACAAATCCATCCAGTGGTGCATAGATTTCTCTGAAAGTTGGGGCATCGATGCTTCCTGTGAAAATGGTATCAAAACGGGTCTGACGGGCATCAAGAAAGTTCTCAAAATTGATAAACACCGAAAACTTGTCCCAAATCTTCTCCGCCATAAAACCCATGATCCAATACGGTCGGCCTACAGCCCCATCACTCAACTGCTGCTCACTGAAATAGTAAGACTCCCAGCCGATTTTCCACTGATCATGCACTTCGTAAAACAAGACCGAATTGATCCTATGTCGTGGTGTCAGGGGATTTTCTCTGACAACACCATTTGAATTGATTCTGGCATGGGTATAGGTATATCCCATAAACCACTTGAAATCCCCCAAATCCCATTTGATATTCGTTTCTGTACCCTTGGTATCACTGTAGCCATCAATATTCACAAACCTGAATTCATTTCCTCCAAGTGTCTCCAAGAATAATGGATTGTTGAGATATGTGTAGAAAAACAAATGGTTGACACTAAAGAAAAGCCGATCATCGAAAAGAGAAGTCTTGTAATTCAAGTCCCAATTGAGTCCATAACTTTTCTCCAAAGTATTGAAATCAGCATCGATTGGCTGGATATTCTGATATTGCAACCTTTCACTTTCTTCTGTGAAAATCGTAGGAGCCTTATAGCCCAATCCTCCACCTAATCTGGAGCTGAAGTTGATGTTGGCTCGATAAAGCAAGGCAATTCTTGGCAACACTGCCCAGCCATAATCCAATACATAGTCTGTACGCAACCCGGATTCCAGTACCCATTTTTCACTGAGATTGGTATTGTTCTGAGCAAAGGCACCGAGCGTGTTCATGGTGTAATCACGTATGGGGAAATTGCCGCCAGGCTGCTCTACAAAAGCCTCTGTCCATAGATTCCCTCCAAACACCCAGTCCGATTGCGTTCCATCCAACTGATAATTGACCTCAGTAAAGGTGGAGTGCTGCACTGCATTGAAATCATAATCTCTTGTGCTGAGCCTTCTGTCGAAGTAGTTGTAACTATTTTTTACCTGTAATCTTTTGCCTTCTTCGAGCCTATGATTGAGTACAAACTGAGAACTGATCCGCTCACTTTGATTACTTTCAAAAAAGGCAAGAGGATTTTCCCTCTTTCCTCTCAAGAAATCCATGTTTCCACCGATGCGGTCTTCTACCGAAATGTTGACGCCCAGCTCAAGGTCAGTACGCGAGGATGGGTAGAGAAATAGCTTTGGGTTGAAAGTAAATCGGTCAAACTTTGGGATGGCGCTCAGCCCAATGTCCGATGGGTCAAAGGGAGAATTGGTGTTGTAGGCTGCAAATAGCGTGGTCCCCACTTTGTCATTTCGCTTACCATAAAATCCTGAAGCATCAAATCCCCCTGCATTGGTTCCGTTGAAGACAAAATCAAGGTTGCCCTTTTCAGAGGGTCTTTTGGAAATCAAGTTTACCAATCCGGCTATGGCTCCACCACCGTAGAGTGTGGAAGCGGAGCCTTTGATCAGTTCCACTTGCTGTAAGTCCAGCGGTGGGATCTGTAATAAGCCCAAACCACTTGCTGCACCTGAATAAAGCGGAAACCCATCTTTCAAAATCTGGGTGTACCTTCCATCTAACCCTTGGATACGGATAGAGGCGTTGGCAGATGTAGGGGAGGTGACCTGCACTTGGATACCCGTACTCTCACTCAGAAGCACCCGGATATCTCCAGGTTTCATGTTCACTTTTTCATCCAATTCTTCCCCTGCTATGAATTCCACACGGGTAGGAATGTCCTCTATCGTTCGTGAACTCCTAGTGGAAGTGATGGTGACCGTTTCCATGTGGTCGTGTTCCTCGTGTAGCAGCACGTCCATTGGCATCTTTGCGAGGTCTTCAGGTAAGTTGATCACCAGCTGCTTACGCTCGTAACCGATCAACTGAAACCTGATGGTATATTTTCCATCAGGCAAAGCTGGCATTGTCAATTGGCCATTTTCATCGGAAACAGCCCCTTTTCTATTTTCCAATATCAAGGCAGTCGCACCCATCAGTGCCGTGCCTTCATGCTCGTCCATAATGACGAACTTCACTTCCTGTGCAAAAGCAAAGGCGTATAGTCCCAAGCCCAAAAGGCAGGACATGAATATTTTTTTCATTGAAATACTTAATCTGATTTAACATAGTACTGGCTAATGAGGAGGCTTAGCCTCAGAAGCATGGCTTTGAAACCCTTCTTTTCTATTAGGTTTACTAGGAAGCTTCCCAATGAAAATCAGGGTAAAAAAGACTTTCAGAAAAAAATCAGATCAACTGAGGGGGTTGCCAGATGGAAAAACAGGTTTCTTGAAAAACCGGCATCTCAAGCACAAATTCATTAGAAATAATCCTGTCTGGCTCGATGGCTTCAAATTGAAAACGAACTTGGTAAATGAAAACAGAACAGACCTTGCAGAAAGAAAAGGGCGGGCAGCATTGGTTTTCAGCATGCTCAGAGGCATGCTGCTCTGTATGCTCTACATGGTCGCAATCATGTTCAGCATGGACAGGTATACAGACCAAAAAGAAAACATAGCCTATCAAAAAGAAGGAAACCAAACTTTTCATTTTCCTAAGTTAGGATTTTCTTTTAATAAAAAATCACGGTCTTATTTCTGTACGCCAACACTTTCCTTTCCAGGTGGTATTTGATGGCTTTGGAAAGCACTACTTTTTCCACATCCTGACCGATCTGAACGAGGTCAGAGGGAGAGTTATGATGTCTAACCCGGGCCACTTCCTGTTCGATAATAGGGCCTGCATCCAGTTCTTCTGTCACATAATGTGCGGTAGCTCCAATGATCTTCACACCTCTTTCATAAGCGGCATGATAAGGCTTGGCCCCAACAAATGCAGGCAAGAAAGAATGGTGGATATTGATGATTTTGTTTGGATATTCCTTAATAAAATCCCCACTCAAAATCTGCATGTAACGGGCCAATACTAAAAAGTCCACCTTGTGTTTTTGCAATAATTCAAGCTGTTGTTTTTCAACTTCAGCTTTGTTGGTCTTGTCTATCGGTAAATGGTAAAATGGAATCCGAAATGCGGTCACCACTTTTTTCAAATCCAGGTGATTGGATATGACCAGAGGAATTTCGACATCAAATTGTCCGGAATAATACCTGCTGAGAATATCAAAAAGACAGTGGGAGAGTTTTGACACAAAAAGAGCCATTCTGGGCTTTTGTGTATTGAAATGTAGTTCGAACTTCATTTCAAGGCTATCTGCAACCTCTTTTTGAAAAGCTGCTGCGATCAGGTCTTTTTCCAGGCCAAAGCTATCCAGATCCCAAGATACACGCATGAAAAACATACCGATTTCTTCATCCACATGTTGGTCCACTTCAAGAATATTCCCTTGATAGGTAAATAAAAAATTGGATACCATAGTAACAATGCCTTTCTGATCCGGGCATTGAATGATTACAATTGCCTTATTCATAATTTAATAGGTTGATCCCCGTAAAACTACCAAAAAAATCAGGCTTTGATAATTCAGTTTACAATACGTTAAAATTAATCCAACAAAGCCTCAATATCCTCCTTACTCAGACTCTTCATAAAGCTTTCTTCAGTAGAAATAAGTTCTCCAGCCAATGCCATTTTCCTTTCTTGAAGCGCCATGATCTTTTCCTCAACGGTATTTCTGGTGATGAATTTGTAAATGATGACTTTATTTTCCTGACCTATCCTGTGCGCTCTGTCAATTGCTTGTGCTTCTACAGCCGGATTCCACCATGGGTCGAGTAAAAACACATATTCAGCAGCAGTCAGATTGAGGCCTACGCCACCTGCTTTCAAGGATATCAGAAAAATTTTCACACTTTCATCCTCTTGGAAGGATCTTACTTGAGCTTGTCTGTCTTTTGTCGTACCATCCAGATAAGCGTATTTTATGTTTTGTTCATCCAAATGGGCTTTCACGATGCCTAAGTGTCTTACAAATTGACTAAAAATCAACACTTTGTGGCCTTCACTTGCTGTAGCCTGCAGCATGTGGATTACATCTTCCAACTTACCCGAATCGGATTCATATTTTTTATCAGCAAGTTTAGGATGGTTGGCAATTTGTCTCAACTGGGTCAAGCCCCTCAATAAAGTAAACTGTTGGTTTTTCAGTCCTGGTATCGACATTTCCTTAACGATTTTTTCCCTGTAGTACCCTTTCACCTCTTCGTAGGCTTTTTCTTGGTCTGCTGTCATCGTTGAATATTTCACATTGATGACTTTTTCAGGCAAATCAGTAGCAACTTGGGTTTTCAGTCTCCTCAGGATAAAAGGCTTGATCAATGCATGGAGTTTGGCAGCCTTATCCATATCATTTTGTTTTTCAATAGGCTGTAGGAACTGTTTTTTGAACATGCTTTGTCCGCCCAAAAGACCTTTATTGATGAAATTCATCTGTGACCAGAGATCCATGGTTCCGTTTTCTACCGGAGTACCTGTCAAGATAAGTTTTTGTTTGCAGTTCAGTTCTCCTACTGCTTTTGAAATGATACTGCTCGGATTTTTAATGGCTTGCGATTCATCTAATATGATATAGTTGAAATAAAAGCCTTTCAATATATCAATATCCATTCTTGTAATACCATAGGAAGTCAAAACCAGATCATATTTGGCAAACCGATCTGTTTTTTTGACCCTTTGCGTGCCGGTATAAGTCAGAATTTTCAGGCTGGGGGTGAATTTTTTGGATTCCAATTCCCAGTTGTAAATCAAAGAAGTAGGCATGACGAGCAAAGAAGTTGTTCCCGGATTAACTTCTTTCTGGTGGGCTAACATGGCTAAGGTTTGCACAGTTTTACCCAAGCCCATGTCGTCTGCCAGGCATCCGCCAAATTTATATTCCGCCAAAAATCTTAGCCAGTTGTAGCCAGCCTTCTGGTAAGGTCTTAGCTTTCCTTTAAAGCCTATAGGAAGATCATAATCCTCTATTTTGCTGAAATCCCGTAATTTTTCCAGCTTTCTACTTAAAGTAAGTTGCAATAAATTACTCTCTTGGAGTTCCTGGGCCAGTGCAATATGATGCTTTTTGAGTACTAAGGAAAAAGCCTCTTCTTGTTCTTTTTCTTCCAGAAAAGCAAACATTTCTGAATAGTTTACAAACCATGAATTTGGGATAACGGCAATTTCTCCATTTGGAAGTTCAAATTCTGACTTTCCTTGAAGCAACAATTTCCGTAATTTTTGAAAAGGGACTTCATAAGAACCGAACTTAATTACTGCATGTACATCAAACCAGTCAATATTTTCTTTGACTTCCACAGAAATGTGCGCATGTCCAATAAAGTATTTCTTTCCTTTCAGTGTTCCAGCCTGTTGAATAACAATACCTTTCTCCTGTAGATCTTGCCTATTATTGTTGATCCACCCGAAGGCTTTTGATTTTGCAATTGAAAACCGGGAAGTTTTAACGGGTAAGCCCAGGTCTTTCAGGTAATCGCCATAAGACTTTTCCTTTTCAAGATCCCGAATTACTTTGTGAAAAATATAATTGTCCTCTATTTGCTCTAGCTCAACATTATTTTCTCTTTTTTCCTCTGCACGAAATACATACTGGCCATATTGGAATTGTAAGTCAAATACAATTTTGTCTTCTTCAGGCTCAGAGAGCTGATTTCCAAAAAGGTCTGTTTTTGGTGAAGAGGGAAGGTCGCTCAGGCTCAGAACAGCATTGGGTTGGTTCCGGACAACTTTGATATCGAAACCTTTGGCGTAAACATCAAAAGCTGAAACAAGCTGAGTAACAAATTTCTCATAGTACTGCTTTTCTACTTTTCGTGGTATGACAATAAACTTTTTATTGAGGAATGGTTGTAGTTTTTTACCATCCACATCTTTTTTGAAACTATAAAGCTTGTTTTCCACCACCAGCCAAGCGGGTTCATGGCATATCAGGTACGCATTTTTATATTGCCACTCCAACCTTTCCCCGGCATACTTTAATGTGGGGAAATAGTGTGTATTATCTTCATTTCTTCTGAAATGAAATAGGACAGAAGCTTTTTTGGGCATAATGCTGATTTCTCTCCAGATCGGATTGCCATCATTTCCCATTTCAAAAAGTCTTTTGTCATGTAGATTTTCAAGAATTTTTGCCCTTAGATTTTCAAGTTTTTTTTCAATTAGTTCCTGAAAAGATTTATTCTCTGTTTTCGGATCGTAAATTTTTCTCAGAAATTCCTTGGGTTTGAGTTTTTTGGTATTGAATTTTTTGACGACAGCTTCCTGTTGCATGTCATCCATCCACTTGATCAGTTGATAATCCTTTTCATCCAATCTGGAAGCAAATTCCGGAGCATTGATGGAAGAAATATTTTGGTTGGCAAATGACAGTCTCCCCTTCTCATCCAATTGAACCACAAACGATTCAAATAATAATCCCAAGTATTCATGAATGAATATGGCATAGATAATTTCAAATGGTTTTTCTGGAGAAACTTTCATGCTTTGAAGTGCAACCAACGGAGCAAATCCGGTGATAAATTAGAATTTTGTGAATTAAACTAGTTCGAAAAATACAGAATAAATTTAGATAAAAAAAGAGCATTCATCATGTATGTATCCTATCTGTACACGAATAGAAGCTATTTAGAGCAATTTGTTTTCTGGCCCACAGTTTCTAAGGAGCATTTGTTCCATATGTAAAAATGTGCAAGATTTGGACACCACCGGTCATTTTTCAAATGCTGATCTCCAATTCATTGCTTTGATTTGAATAATTATTGTCGGATTTTCCCAAATTCAAGCCAAATTTAATAAGAATGGGTAATGCTGCTTTGAGTAGGCAACTAGGACTTGGAGCTTTGATAGCAACGGGTGTTTGTTCCATGTTGGGAGCATCGATCAATGTGGTTCCTTTTATGATTCAAAGACATGTGCCAGGAATTGGTCCATATGTTCTATATGCTTTTGTTTTTGCGGCTATTCCAGCGGTTTTGGCTGCACTTGCTTATAGCACTCTGGCCACTGCCATGCCAAAGGCCGGAGGAAGCTATATATATGCCAGCAGAGGTTTAAACCCCTATCTAGGGTTTGTTGCCAGCTTCTCTCAATGGTTTGGGCTGTCCATAGTTATCGGAGTGGTTGCTTATGTCACTATTCCATTCCTGAGAGATATAGCGATAGCACTTGAATGGTTATCGATTGCTGATATGCTTAACACCGGAATTGTAAGGGTAGGTGTAGCTCTGGTTTTGGTTTGGCTTTTTGTCTTTGTCAATATCCGAGGAGCTCAACTTTACGAAAGGACTATTATTCCTCTGATGGTGCTTATGTTTATTTTGGGTGGAATCGTAATAGCCGCAGGTTTTTATTATACACAAGAAGATTTTACACAATCATTTTTATTGAAAGAGGGAAAGCTTCCAGTGGAAGGAGTTGAGTTGGATTTTGATCTTTTTTCATTTCTGTCAGCGGGGAGTCTATTGTTTGCAAGTTTTATAGGCTTTGACAGCATCGCCCAGGCAGGGGGAGAGGCCAAAGACCCTACCAAGAAGCTTCCATTGGCTATTGACCTGACTATTCTCATTGTTGGAGGTTATTATATGCTCTTTACAGGAGCAGTATATCATGCTGTTCCATGGTCATTTATTGCCTCTCAAGCCTTGGAAAGAGATATTACAGCTCCAGGAATGATGAGTTATTTATTGCCTTCGGGACTTACGATGATGATTGTAGCCGGGGCTGCTATAGCTTTGATCAACGATCTACCGGCAATGCTGCTCTCGGTATCCAGGCTGATGTTTGCATGGGCGGAAGATGGCATTTTTCCAAAATCTATTACTACAATCCATAGCAAATATAAGACTCCTTTTTTGGCCATTATTCTTAGTGGCTGTATGGCAAGTGTGGGGATATTGGGAAGCCACTTTGCAGGAGATTTTTTTCTGGGAATAGATATCATGGTGACTTCTATGATGGTTAATTTTCTTTTGATGTGTGTGACTCTTTTGACAATCAAGAAGGTTAATCCGGAATTGACTCAAGAAATCAAGTTTGCCAAAAGCAAAAGATTGAGAACCGCTATTGGGTGGGCGGGGACCTTGGTTCTCTCCTTTTTCTTGGTTATCCACACTTGGAAGGATCTCCAAACCCAAGCTGAGGCTTGGTATTTTCATTCTACTCCAATTTGGTTGATTGTAATGCTTTTGGCAAGTATTATCTTTTGGGTAAAATTCAGCAAACTAAAAAGTAATGGCGAAGAGATTGACAGAATATTTAAAGAACTACCTTAAATAAATGAAACAAGAACAATACACCCAACTGGGAAATATTTCCATTTCAAAAGTATTGACGGGGCTCTGGCAGATTGCAGATATGGAAAGAGATGGTAAGGCTCTTGATCCTCATCGAACGGCCTTTGAAATGGCTCCTTATGTGGAAGCAGGATTGAGCACATTTGATATGGCAGACCATTATGGCTCGGCTGAAGTTATTGCAGGCACTTTTAAAACCTCCCATGAACTGGGTTCCAAAGCTCAAATGCTTACCAAATGGGTACCTAAACCCGGAAAATCCACTAAGTTGGCGACTAGGGAAGCGGTGGAATTGGCTCTTAAAAGGCTTCAGACTGACAGCTTGGAATTGTTGCAGTTTCATGCCTGGGTCTATTCCGACCCGGTCTGGTTGGATCAACTGTTTTGGTTGAATGAGCTGAAGGAAGAAGGGTTAATAAAAAACATAGGCTTGACCAATTTCGATGCAGCCCACTTGAGGATTGCATGTGCCTCAGGAATTCCTATTGTATCCAATCAAGTATGCCACTCTTTATTAGACATGCGTGCAGCGGGGGAAATGGCTTCAGTTTGTGAAGCCTATGATGTTAAGATATTGGCATTTGGGACACTTGCCGGAGGTTTTTTATCAGGCCGGTGGTTAAACAAAACCGAGCCAGATACAGAAACTGCAGCTACTTGGTCACAGATGAAATATAAGCGATTTATTGATGCGGCGGGAGGTTGGGAAAAATTCCAGGCTTTGCTATTCACTTTAGAACAGCTTGCTAAAAAGCACAAAGTTTCTATCGCAAACATAGCCACAAAGTTTATATTGGATCAAAAACATGTGGGAGGTGTCATTATAGGAGCCAGGTTGGGACAAAGCGCGCACTTAGAGGATACCAAGCGTTTGTTTGAATTCGAACTGGACGAAGAGGACCTTGGGATGATCAGGGCTGTTCAGGCTGAGTTATCCACAATCCCAGGAGACTGTGGCGATGAATACAGGAAGCCGCCTTTTCTCACAGCCTCAGGAGACTTAAGCCATCATTTAGATGAAATTCCCAAAGCCTTTGAGGTGGAAGAAGGCCTTTCAAAAACCAAAAAAGTTTTCAGCGGAACCCCTTGGGAAGGTATGGCCGGATATAGTAGGGCAACAAGGAAGGGCAATCAAATTTTTGTTTCCGGTACTACTGCCACCCACAGAGATAAAATCATAGGTGCAGGGGATGCTGCTGCCCAGACCCATTTTGTAATCGACAAAATAGAAGCTGCAATAACCTCACTCGGTGGTAAGCTTGAGGATGTCGTTAGAACCAGGATATTTGTCAACAGTATTGGGGATTGGGAGGCCATAGCCAAGGCTCATGGTCAGCGCTTCGGTCTTATTCAACCGGCTAATACATTGGTAGAAGCAAAGTTAGTCGGTGAAGGTTACATGGTTGAAATAGAGGCTGATGCGGTAATTTAAAACTGAGTTATCCACAGAATTAGTCTATAATTATAAGTTTGATAGTTTCCACAAAGATTCAGTTATCCACAAAAGTAGTAGCTATGAAAAAAGCCTTAATATTGATTTATTTTATTTGCGCTTTTGGGTCTGCCCAAGAAAGCGATCCAAAATTACCAGAGCCAAAACTGTTTGAATCTCAACATGAAGGAACCTTTCATGGGGTCAAAGTCAGGTATAAAACCATAGCAGGGGAAACCTATTTGAAAAACGATCAGGGTGAACCTGTAGCTTCGATTTGGTCAACAGCCTATGTGAAGCAAGGCAGTGATTCCAAAAGACCTGTGATTTTTATTTTCAATGGAGGCCCGGGTTCAGCCTCGATATGGCTTCATATGGGTGTATTTGGACCAAGGATTGTTCAAGTCGAATCTGATGCTTCTGAAGATGATGGAGCTGCCCCATATAAAGTTATCCACAATGACTTGGCGCTTCTGGATATGGCTGATTTGGTTTTTGTGGACCCTGTAGGAACTGGATATAGTAAAGTAATTGGGCAGGGCAAAGTTGAAGACTTTTGGGGTTTGAATGAAGATGCGGCTTCAATTGCTGGTTTTATAAGGGTGTGGATAACCCGTAATAAAAGATGGCAATCACCTAAGTATATCGCAGGTGAGAGTTTTGGTACAACTAGGGCGGCAGCAGTTACTGCAGCTTTGGAAAAAGGAGGACAATCCATGGCCTTGAACGGGTTGATCTTGATTTCACAGGCTTTGGATTATCAGGGCTCCACTTCTACACATGATAATATTGCCTCTTATTTTACCTATTTTCCTACAATGGCAGCCACAGCTTGGTATCATAAAAAGGCTGGAAAAGGACAAGATTTGGAGGATTTCGTAGCGGAATCCAGAGACTTTGCTTACAAGGAATACCTGCCAGCATTGTATAAAGGTTCCCAGTTATCCACAAGTGAAAAGGACAAAATTGCTGATAGGATAGCTTATTTCTTAGGTTTGGAAAAGGATTATATCCTGCTTTCAGATAATAGAATACTTACTTCAAGGTTCAAGAAAGAGTTGCTACGTCAAGAGGGCAAAACAATAGGTACTTTGGATTCCAGGTATCTAGGAGAAGAAGGAGATGCAACTGCTGATAGGCCTACTTTAGGAGACCCTTCAGGATATGGAACGGATGCCGCGTATACTGCAGCCTTGCAGGAGTATTTCGCCAATACTTTAAACATAGAAATGGAAGACCGCCCCTATCTTACTTCTAACTCAAAAATCTATGGTAAATGGAATTGGAGGCCAGTGCCTCAGGGAGTAGGCTGGGAACCTTCTTATGTAAATGTTGCCAGAAGCCTTGGGGAATCTATGAGAAGAAATAAAGACCTGAAAGTGATGGTGGCCAATGGATATTATGATATGATTACGCCTTTTTTGGATGCTGAATATACCTTTGCCAGACATGATATCCCTCAAGAAAGAGTGGAGATGTTTTATTATGAAGGAGGGCATATGATGTATAATCACAGACCGGATTTTGAAAAGTTGGTACAGGATATTCGAAAGTTTTTAAAATGATTCGGAAAGGCTGGATTTCGGAAACCTTTCGGGTAAAAATCGCATTAGTTGAACAAAGTTTATAATTATGGAAAAACCGGAATTTAATATTGAAGAAGTAAATAAAATCATCCGTGGACGCAGATCCATGTTTGTAGCACAGTTTAAAGAAAATGATCCTGTTGAAGATGCCATTATTCAGGAATTGTTGGAAAATGCCAATTGGGCACCCACACATAAATTGACAGAACCTTGGTCATTCACAGTTTTCTCAGGAGAGGGTCTGAAAAAATTTGC
This sequence comes from Indibacter alkaliphilus LW1, assembly GCF_000295935.2. Classification (GTDB taxonomy): domain Bacteria; phylum Bacteroidota; class Bacteroidia; order Cytophagales; family Cyclobacteriaceae; genus Indibacter; species Indibacter alkaliphilus. The sequence goes on along the minus strand of NZ_ALWO02000036.1, from coordinate 111,917 downwards.
AGATTTTCAGGCAGAGCTTTACAGAGAGCGGGCTATGAAAAATGGGAACTTCATTGAAGCTACTTATACCAAGTTCAAAGAAAATCCGCTTAAGGCTTCGCATATCATTGCCATTAAGATGAAAAGAGACCTAAAGGCAAATCTTCCTGTAATGGAGGAAATTGCTTCTGTGGCCATGGCTGTTCAAAACATGTATTTGACTGCTTCAGCCTATGGCTTGGCTGCTTATTGGGGTACTGGAGGTCCTACTTTTTGGCCTGAAGCCAAGGAATGGTTCGGTCTGGGTGAGGATGATATGCTGATGGGCTTCTTTTATGTAGCTAAACCAGCGACTGAGCGTTGGCCTTTGGGAAGAAGGAGGCCAATTGAAGATAAAGTGGAGTGGGTCAGGTGAAAGATAATGGATAAAGAATGAGGGGGAGAAGGATGAAATTTTAGATCTACGATTTTAGATTTGTGATTGGTTGAGTGGAGGGTTGCTGAAAGGAAGGGAACCATCGAGTTTATTTAGACTCGATGGTTTTTAATTTTTACGTTAAACCTTACATGGCTCTGAAAGCTGGTGGCTCAATTCCGTTGGCTCGGATGTAGGAAATAGCAGCTCCCCGATGATGAGTAGTATGGTCGTCGATAAGCACCATAACCTGCCTTTTGGAAGCGGTATTGCCTCCGAAAACTTCCAAAGTATTGCCTAATTCATTCTCTGGAACAGATTTGAATACTTTCATCGCATATTCAAAACTTAGCTTAACATGCGCTTTCAGTTCCTCTTTGTTGGATGGTTTTGCTTCCAAAATATTTTGTGCATCTGGCCCATCCAAAAATCTTTGACTCATTGCAACAGCTGCATTGGAAAGGTGTGCAATTTGCTCCTGAAAGCTCATCGCTGATTCATGGGGTTTGTAATCCAATAAGTCTTCCGGCATTTTGTCAACCACCTCCATGGTAAATTGCATGCTGTTTTCCCACTTGGCCAAAAACTCATCTACGGTAGTCTGAGCTTGAGAAATAGTCTGGACAAAGAAAAATGCGCCCATGGCCATCACTGAATAAAGTAATTTTAACTTGATTGTCATAACATCTGATTTTAGTATTGAGTATAAATATCAACTTCTCAAGGTTCATTTCAAACCAAAATGATAACTTTGAATCTATGCTTAGAGTTTTTGCGCTTTTACTGATAGTTTCCTTTCTCTCTGCTTGTCAGGGAGATTACCTTCCAAAACCTAAAGGATATAACAGAATTGATCTTCCTGAAAGAGGTTTTATACGTTTGGAAGGAGACTTTCCCTATTCTTTTGAGCATTCCAAACATGCAATTGTCGAGTCAGATAGCTTTAATCTTTCGGAGGAATATTGGATCAATCTGAATTATCATAGCCTTGGAGGTAAAGTTCATTTTACCTATTTGCCATTGAAATCGGATGGCAAGGATCTTAAATCCGTTTTGAATGATGCCATTAATCTCACAGCCAAGCATCAGGTTAAAGCATATGGCATTGAAGAATCCATTACCCTTACCCCCAGGGGCTACACCGGTGTGGTTGCCGAACTATCAGGTGAAGTTCCTACGCAGTTTCAGTTTTTTGTGACTGATTCCACAGACAATTTTTTAAGAGGAGCTTTGTATTTTGATACGGCTATGAAAAATGATTCTTTGGCTCCTGCCATTGAGTACATCAAAGTGGATATGGTTCACCTGATGAATACTTTGGAGTTTAAAAAATAAGGTTTGCCAAAGCATTGAAACTTTTCCAAAGCTGAGAACTTTGGAAAAGCTAATCTGATATTTTTAACGCATGTTTTTCCAACTTTTAATTATAATAACTCCCCCTAAAATAGCTACAACTGTAGCAATAATAGCAGAAAGGGTGTTTCCATAAATCCAGAAACCCACAGCAAAAAGTACTGCATAGACCATGATTGATCCTATCAACATCAAACCTATTTCCATAGGAAGTTGACCCTGTTCCTGTTTCTCATCAGGGAATCTGTCCAGCACTTTTTTCCAGCCAAATGAAGCAGGTCTGACTTTTCTGTAAAAAGAAAGCAATACCTCATCCTTTTCGGGCTTGGTGAGCAATGTGGCCAAAATCCATCCGACAGTGGTAATGCCCACACCGTAGAGGAGTTTTAAGTAAGCCATATCTTCCGGAATAGGTATAAGGCCAATTTTTGGATTAATGGTTTCAAAAAAGATGGCTACTACAAATGAAATCACCATAGCGTAAATCTCTGTGTACGCATTGATCCTCCACCAAAACCAGCGGAGTATAAATATCAACCCTGTACCTGCCCCAATCTGTAAGAGTATATTGAAGGCCTCAAGTGCATTAGACAAAGCCAGTGCAAGAAACGCTGCCAAAACCATCAAAAGAACTGTAGATATTCTGCCAACCATTACTAATTCTTTGTCAGTGGCCTCAGGCTTTAGAAATCTTAAGTAAAAGTCATTCACCACGTAAGAAGAGCCCCAGTTGAGATGTGTGGATAAAGTGGACATCACAGCAGCAATCAGTGAAGCCAAGACTACACCGATCAATCCTGTAGGCAGAAAGGTAAGCATAGCAGAATAGGCTAAATCATTTCCCAACTTATCCACAGGGATATGCGGAAAAGCTTCCTGCATATCTGAAACATTCGGGAAAATGATCAGAGAAGAAAGGGCAATGATGATCCAGGGCCAAGGTCTCATCCCATAGTGGGCAATATTGAAAAACAATGTAGCTCCGATGGCATTTTTTTCATCTTTGGCAGAAAGCATTCTTTGAGCGATGTACCCGCCGCCACCAGGTTCAGCACCGGGATACCAGGTTGCCCACCACTGTATAGCCAAAGGCATGATCAAAAGCGGGACAACCAGATTCCAATTGTTGAAATCAGGAAAGAAATCAAGCTTATCTGCTACATTGGGATGTGTTAGTAAGTTGTCAAGTGAGCCGATTTCCGGCATATCCAAAACGTAAATAGCAGCTCCTATAGCTCCTGCCATAGCGATAAAAAACTGGAAAAAGTCTGTCAACAAAACACCTTTCAATCCACCTAGGGATGAATAAATCACTGTAACCACAGAAGCAATCAATAAGGTTTCTACAGGGCTCAAGCCTAACATGACCCCGCCTATTTTAATAGCTGCAAGAGAGACAGTGGCCATAATTACCACATTGAAAAAAACACCCAGGTACAAAGCCCGGAATGCTCTCAGAAATGCCGCAGGCTTGCCACCATACCTCAATTCATAAAATTCCAGGTCAGTAGTCACCTCAGATCTTCTCCATAATTTTGCATATACAAAAACGGTCAACATGCCTGTCAAAAGAAAAGCCCACCATACCCAGTTGCCTGATACTCCATCTTTTCTGACTATATCGGTTACTAGGTTTGGTGTGTCTGCGGAAAATGTTGTAGCCACCATGGAAACACCTAAGAGCCACCAAGGCATATTTCGGCCCGAAAGAAAAAACTCTTTTGCTGATTTACCGGCTTTTCTGGATGTAAAAACTCCAATGAGCATGGAAATGACAAAAAAGGCTAGAATGATACCCCAGTCAATTAAGGAAATGTTCATAGGTTTTGGGTTTCTTAAGTGTTTATAAGGAAATGTTTATTAATTTTTTTTCCTTTGTCTTTCAAACTTCTTTAATAAATTTTACTAATGTAAATATTTATGTAGGATTTGCAAAAGGCCTGATTCCAAATTAGCTAAAATTCCTGCAGATTTGGGTTTTATTTGATTTTCTAAAAATTGAATTGGTTTTACATAGACAATACTCCCATCTTCTAATATGCAATACCCTTGGCTTTCCTTTCTCGAAAAACAATACCCTTTTTCCATAAAGTTGGAAAGTATTCAAGCCTTTGGCGATGGGCATATTCACCACACCTATTTGGTGGATACTTCAATGGGTAAGATGATTTTGCAAAAATTCAACAACAAGGTGTTCACTGCTCCTGAAAAAATCTCTCACAACCATCTGATCATGTTGAGAAAAATCAACAGGAAGGAGCTTCCGTTTGAACTTCCTTTACCAATTCCCAATAAAAGAGGTGAGGTATTTTCTAAACTTGAGGATGGAATTTTTAGGTTTTCTCCCTTTGTGCAGGGAGCCTGTGTCAATGAGGTTCAGGAGCCTCAGCATGCTTTTTTGGCTTCAAAGGCATTTTCTCAACTTATCGATGCTGGGAAGCATATACGGGGAGCAGATCTGAAAGAAGTGATACCTGGGTTCAATGACCTAAGTTTGAGATACCATCAACTTTTGACAGCAGTTGAAAAGTCCAAAAGAGTGCTGAATGTGGAATTGAAGGAGTTGATTGACTTTTATCTTGGCCGGGAGGATCTGGTCAAGGAATACAAAGCATGGGCTGCCAAACTGCCTCTAAGGCTCACACACAATGATACGAAGATCAATAACCTTATTTTTTCTGGGGACTTATCCACAGTTAAGGCAGTGATAGATTTGGATACCATCATGGCCGGATTTGCATTCTATGATTTTGGGGATTTGGTGAGGACAGTAGCTTGTACCGAGCATGAGCATTCCACTGCTTGGGAAAAAATCTCTGTTGATAAGTCCAAATATGAGGCCCTGTATCAGGGTTTTTGCGATGGAGGGAGTGCTTTTCTGACAAAGGATGAAATAGCTTCTTTACACTTTGGAGGGAAAATGATGACCTGCATCATGGGCTTTAGGTTCTTGGCAGACTACCTGAACGGTAACATTTACTACCAGATCAAATACGAAGCACAAAACTTCCACCGAGCCAAAAACCATATGTACTTGCTTAACGCTTTAGACCAAATAAATTAACCACAGATGACACGGATGAACACAGATAGTCCTTCGGTCAAGCTATCATGGTGGACTCAATATCTGTGCAGACCTGTGATGATCAGTAGTTCTAAATGTCAGTAATCAAGTTAACCCCAGCAGACATGGATCAACACAGTTCGTTCTTCTAACAGAGTAAATTGATGGCTTTATTATCTGTGCAGATCTGTGATGATCAGTGGTTAAAAAACCTATCTTCTAGTAAACTCCTCTTTTGCCCCATCCAGAAACTCAACAAAGTTTTGCACATTCGTGTCGTAGGCTTTTGGCCTGACAAGTAGCTCTTCATTATGATCTAAAATTACATAATAAGGCTGTGCATTGTTATTGAAGCGGGTAATTTGAAAATCAGCATTCTGCTTACCTATAGTTTTTTTCACTTTCCCATCATAGTCGGAAGTATACCATTCGGCCTCTGGCAATTCATAGCGCTCATCGATGTACAAGGCTACCATCACAAAATCCTCGTTTAACCTCTGTAAAACAGGAGTTTCTGACCAAACCCTCGCTTCCATTTCTCTACAGTTGACACAGCCATGACCCGTAAAGTCTATGAAAAGCGGTTTGCCTGTTCTTTTTGCAGCTTCTAAGGCTTGATCATAATCAAAATAACCCTGAATCCCGTGTGGAAAATGAAGGAAATCAGCATACTTGGGAATATCGTCCAGTTGATTGCTGGATGATTCTGTGAGCCCTTTGCTTGAAGCGATATTAAAATCATGAGTAGCCATCGGAGGGAGGTACCCAGAAAGTGCCTTAAGAGGAGCACCCCACAAGCCCGGAATCAAATAGACTACAAAAACAAAAGTTGTGATTGCAAGCATCAACCTGGGTACACCTATGTAATCCATAGGAGAGTCGTGCTTGGTTCTGATTTTTCCCAAAAGGTAAAAACCCAAAAGCGCAAATATTACAATCCAAATAGCGATGTAAATGTCCCTGTCCAGAAGTCCCCAATGGTACACCTGATCTGCTACGGAAAGGAACTTGAATGCCAGAGCCAACTCCAAAAAGCCCAAAACCACTTTCACAGAGTTCAGCCATCCACCCGATTTTGGCAGGGAGTTCAACCACTCGGGGAAAATAGCAAACAGGGTAAAAGGTATAGCAAATGCTAAAGAAAAGGCAAACATGCCAGCAATTGGCATCAGAAAATCTCCACCTGCAGCTTTTATCAGAATAGAACCCACAATAGGCCCTGTACAGGAAAAGGACACCAACACTAAAGTAAAGGCCATAAAGAAAATTCCTGTTAAGCCCCCCTTATCTGCTTTGGCATCAATCTTATTGACAAAACCACTAGGGAGCGTCAACTCAAACATACCCAAAAAAGCAAATGCGAAGAAGATAAATACCAAGAAGAAAAAGATGTTGGGCAGCCAGTGCGTTGAAAGCCAATTGGCAAATTCAGGCCCCTGTATGGCTGCTACTGCAGTACCTGCAATGGTATAAATAGCAATGATGGATAGTCCATAAATGGAAGCATTTCGGATCCCCTGAACTCTGGACTTTGATCTTCCTGTAAAAAAAGTCACGGTCATAGGGATCATCGGGAAAACACAAGGTGTAAGCAATGCCGCTAAACCTGCTAAAAAGGCCACGATCATAAACCCTATCAAACCAGATTGGTCCTCATCATCATCCAGATTGATAAAAGTTCGGGCTCCGGTCTGCTCTTCAATTTTATCCTGAGCAACTTGGGTTTCTTCCTCTACTTCTTCATTGAGAGGAAGTTCTTGTGTTTCTGAAGATCCTGAATCAGAATTGGATGTACCGCTGGCTTGTGTGGTCAATTCAAAGTCCTCGTCAAATGGAATGCACTGGCCTGTCACGTCGGTACACATTTGATAGCCCAAAAAACCTACTAATGATACATTGCTACCAGTAATTTTTACTTTTTGCTCAAAGGCTCCGGTACCTTCAAAATAAGTAACCTCACCTTCCCATATTTCATCATACTTCGATTTGGGATTAATGGCCTTCAATTCCCCGATCAATTCCAGTCCAGAAGACTTATCCACATTCAGCTCTGTCAACATAGGTCCCAAGTCAGGATCAAAATCATTGCTATAGATATACCAATCCTTTGGAATCTGTGCTTTGAAAATGATTTTGGTTTCTTCACCTACTGTCAGGGTTTTGCTTTCAAACTGTATGGACCAGTTGGGTGGTGCGATAAGCTGGGCAAAAGCCTGCACGTTAAATAGTAGCAAGAAGATCAATACCAAAGAGGACTTAAAGTATGTAGACATTTCGGGGAGATTAATATTCTAAGGAATAATAATGAAGAAATCTGCGGTTTAGTTCAAATCGGATCAGTCTTGAAATAAAATCACCGGAAACTTTTCAGTGATTCCAGTGAGATGATTTTCATTACTTGGAGGCTTCCTCTTTAAAATGTTTGAAGAAAGAGGCGATTGTTTCAATACCCATCAAATAGTTTTTGACGCCATAGTGCTCATTCGGAGAATGAAGCGCATCCGTATCCAAGCCAAAACCCAAAAGAATAGGATCCAAGCCCAATTCTTTTTGAAATAATGCACAGATTGGAATAGAGCCACCCTCTCTGGTGGGAATAGCCTTTTTGCCGAAAGCTTCCTGAATAGCTAAGTCTGCCGCCCTGTAACCTGGGGTGTCAGTGGATACTACGGCAGCCTCTCCTCCATGATGCGGGATGACTTTTACTTTGACAGAGGCAGGGGCGATCGATTTGAAATGACTTTCAAATAATTTGGCGATTTCTTTGTGGTCCTGATTGGGCACGAGCCTCATGGAGATTTTGGCAAAAGCTTTTGAAGGCAAAACAGTCTTGGCGCCTTCTCCGGTATAGCCGCCCCATATCCCGTTTACATCCAAAGTAGGCCTGATTCCCACTCTTTCAATTGTCGAAAAACCCGCCTCACCATGTACATCTTCTATGTCCAGTTCCTTTTTATAATCATCCAGGTCAAATGGAGCTTTGTTAAGATTGTCACGGTATTCCAGAGAATATTCCTCCACTTTATCATAAAAGCCCGGAATCGTGATATGGTTATTTTCGTCCTGAAGGGAAGCGATCATTTTGCAAAGGATATTGATCGGGTTTCCAACAGCTCCACCGTAAGTACCGGAATGGAGATCCCGGTTTGGTCCGGTGACTTCCACCTGCATGTAGGCCAAACCTCTCAGTCCCACTGTTACTGATGGGTTTTCCAAAGAAATCATGTGGGTATCGGAGACGAGCACTACATCGGCCTTTAGCTTTTCTTTATTTTCCTTTACGAAAATATCCAAGTGTTCAGATCCAACTTCTTCCTCTCCTTCAATCATAAATTTCACATTGCAAGGCAAAGCCTCATTGGCCATCATGGCTTCAAAGGCTTTCACATGCATATAAAACTGACCTTTATCATCAGCTGAACCTCTGGCGAAAATAGCACCCTCGGGATGTCTGGGAGTTTTTTTGATTACCGGTTCAAAAGGTGGTGAATCCCAAAGCTCGTAGGGATCTGCGGGTTGGACATCATAGTGCCCGTAAACCAATACTGTAGGCAAGCTAGGATCAATTATTTTTTCACCATAGACTATTGGGTATCCGGCAGTCTGACAGACTTCCACCTGATCAGCACCTGCATTTTCAAGACTTTCCTTTACAAATTCTGCTGCCTTGAAGACATCATCTTTAAATTTTGGGTCTGCACTTACCGAGGGAATCCTCAATAATTCAAAAAGTTCTTCAATAAACCGTTGTTGATTCTCTGAAATAAATTGTTTTACTGACATTATATTTGAGTTTTTATTCTATTCGCAATTTGTTTTTAAAAGGCTTATTACCTTGTCCAAAACCAATCTATAAAATTACGCTATATTTAAAGAATTGCCTATTTTACAAAAAACTTTTATCCATGAAAGCTATTCTTTGCACTACATACGGAGGTCCTGAGCTGTTGCAATATACCGAAACCTCTGACCCTCAAATCGGAGAGAAAGATGTCCTGATCCAAGTGGCAGCATGTGCTGTTAACTACCCCGATGTATTGATCATCCAGAATAAATATCAGTTTAAACCAGAACTTCCATTTGCCCCTGGAGGAGAGGTTTCCGGAATTGTCCTAAAAGTAGGAACAGCAGTGAAGCACATAAAGGAAGGACAAAAAGTGCTTGCCCTTTGTGGCTGGGGAGGTTTTGCAGAAAAAGTCAAGGTGGAAGCAAACCGGGTGTTTCCCGTGCCAACACAAATGGACTTTATCACAGCAGCCTCCACATTGTACACTTTTGGCACTTCATACCATGCACTAAAAAATCGTGCACAAATTAAATCGGGGGAAACACTTTTGGTTCTAGGGGCATCGGGAGGCGTTGGATTGGCTGCTGTAGAGTTAGGTAAACTAATGGGAGCCAAAGTGATAGCGGCGGCTTCCACGGAAGAAAAACTGGCCATTTGTAAGGACAAAGGAGCAGATGTTTTAATCAATTATGAGGAAGAAGACCTAAAGGAAAAAGTCAAATCACTTACAGAAGGCAAAGGGGTGGACGTAGTATTAGATGTAGTCGGAGACAAATATGCAGAGCCTGCCCTTCGCAGTATGGCCTGGAAAGGAAGATACCTTGTGGTTGGCTTTGCAGCTGGAGAAATCCCAAAACTCCCCTTCAATTTGGCCCTTTTGAAAGGCTGTGCAGTGATGGGTGTATTTTGGGGAAGGTTTTCTTCTGAAGAACCTAGAGAGGCGCAGCAAAATCTGATGGAATTGGTTAACTATATTCAGAAAGGTAAAATCAAGCAGCACATTTTTCAGACTTATTCCCTTAAAGATTCTCCATCGGCATTGGCCGACATGATGGAAAGAAAAGTCATCGGAAAGGCCGTAGTGGTGGTCAATGAAGGCTTATTGGCCAAAGACAAGGAAAAAAGTACCCAAAAATCCGAAGAAGTTGCCAAAGAAAACAGTCAACAAGACTTAGCTCATCAAGAGACTAAGCCGATAAAAATCAAAAACGCTAGTGATCTTCAAAAACTGATTGGTAAAGTGCTGGGAAAAAGCAGTGGAGTCACCGTGAGTCAGGATTTGATTCAAAAATTTGCAGAAACTACGCAGGACCTGCAATGGATACATGTAGATGTAGAAAAAGCAGCGGCAATGTTGCCGGGAGGTAAAAATCTAGCACATGGCTACTTGACACTTTCCCTTATTCCTCATTTGCTTTATGAACTTCTTCCTTTGGAAGGGGTGCAGATGGCATTGAATTATGGCACGGAAAAGGTACGTTTCCCGGCACCTGTTTACTCCGGTGATAGACTTACATTGGAAGCTTCCATCAGCAAAGTGGAAAAAAATCCAGACGGTACGGTTAAACTTTTTCTGCATGCTGCCTTATCTTCAGAAACCGAATCCAAACCTGTTTGTGTGGCAGAACTGATCACTTTGGTGAGATTTTGAAGTACAAAAATTGCTTAGTGTGCAGCATATATGAGGAATCATTTTCGGATTAAATATTCCTATACCATTATTTTCTTACACTTTATTGCCAAAAACCATTCAAATATCCCCTGTAAACGGTATTTTTTAATCGAAGCTTCTCCTATAACTTTACCTTCTTGTTGAGCCAATTCACCCAAGAGGCTCAGGCTTAATGATCATACCTATGTACACTGTCTTAATTATCGATGATGAGCCGCATGCTCAAGAGTCATTGGCAATGCTGCTGAATAAGTATTTTGAAGGAAAGTTTGAAGTGATTCAAAAATGCTCCTCTGTAGATGAGGCAGTACCTTTGATTCAGGGGGAAGAACCCGATTTGGTTTTTTTGGATATACAAATGCCCAGACAGTCGGGTTTTGCTTTACTTGAACTTTTTGAAAACCGTTCTTTTGACGTCATTTTTACTACAGCCCATAAGGACTACGCCATAGAGGCATTCAAACATCGTGCATTTGATTACCTGCTGAAGCCCATTGACATCAGGGAATTTCAAAAAACCCTTTTGAGGTATATCAATTTCAAAGAAGAAGAAAACTCTATTTTTGCACAAGGAAGAAGGTTGGCAGTCAGTGCTTTTTCCATTGATGGAGGTTTGGAATTTATCCGCCATGATGAGGTGATTTATTGCATGTCAGATAAAAATTATACTAGGCTTTTTGTATCCACAGGAGAAGAACCTTTGTTTGTTTCCAAACCCCTGAGCTATATTGGAAGAAAATTATCAAAAGAAAGGTTTGTCAGAATCCATCAATCATATTTGGTCAATATCACCAAGATCAAAAGGTACGACCGAGGTACCGGCCTCCTCATTATGCACAATGGACACGAAATCCCTGTTTCTACCCGTAGGAAAAGTGAGTTGCAGAAATTTGCGTAATTCATTAGTCTTGTTTTTATTTTGTGTGCAGATTGTTTGTGCACAACAATATTCATTCCGTCAATATACCACTGCCGAGGGCTTGCCCAATAATGCAATCAGGGTGCTTTTTGTAGACTCAAGAGGTCTGCTTTGGGTAGGAACAGAAAACGGCTTGTCCAAAATGGAAAATGGAAGCTTCCGGTCTTTTTTTGAGTCCGATGGCCTTGCATTCAATAGTTGCTGGGCAATTGGTGAAGATTACCTCAATCAGATGTGGTTTGGAAGTTATGGGGGTGGCCTGACCCTCTTTGACGGTAAAAGTTTTCAGGTGTTCAACTCCCAAAACGGTTTGATCGATGATAGGATAAGGCAACTATATGCCTATCAGGACAAAATGCTGGTGGGTACAGAAAACGGTATTTCCATCATCCATATTGAGGAAAGAAGAATAGAGTCTGTTCCCGAAACCCAAAGAGACGAGGGCACTAACTATACTTCAGGTTTTTTTGAAGCCGGGGAAAGACTTTTTTATACAACTTACAGGCATGGACTTTATGAAATCCTGTTTTCTGAGTCCGGAACAGAAGTGAAAAAGATCCATGACCATAAGCCTATTTATGCCATTGGTCATTTTGATCAAAAAGTGTATACCTCCAACAAAGGGCATGTTGATTTATTTGATGTAGAAAACTTTATTTCAGCACAACCTGAGCCCATATCATTTGGTCAATCTGTGGTCTGGTCCTATCTGAAAGGACCCGAGGAAACTGTTTTCGCAGCATCCTGGGGAATATACCGACAGGATGGAGGACTCTTCGTCCTTTCAGGAAGCCGCTTTGCGCCCTTTGAAAGACATCTTGGTCTAAAAGCCAAAAATTTTATCTCCGGAACATTTGATTCACTCACCAAAACCCTCTACCTAGGTTCAAATGACCGTGGAATGTACAGCATTAAGTTGGATGAGCGCATACTTTTTGAAGGAGAGAGAAACTCAGAGGTAAAAGGTTTTTCCGGGAAGGATGAACTTGGTGCGATTCTTTACTCAGACGGGATTTCTCTATTAGAAGCTTCTAAATTTTTATCGTCTTCAGATTTTAAGCAAGCACAGACCCGTTTTCTTCGAAACCTCCCTTTTCCTATTCCAAACCATGAGGATGATTTTTTTGAACTGGATTATGACACTCATGCTGAAGATGTGGTTTTTTATCAAATCCACAAAATCGCTGGGCTTTATTGGGTAAATACCAATATAGGTATTTTCGGACTTGCTGCTTCAGGTGAATTTAAGCTTTACTTGCCTGTTCATACCTATGTAATCGGATCAAGCCCCGAAGATAAATTAATCAGCAGCAACCCTTACGGTGGTATGAGGATTTATGATGATCCCGGTAATTTTAAGTTCCGTTATTTTTCCCCCAAAGATCCACAGACTCCAACCCAATTGGCTGGGATAGTGCACTCTGATTCCGCAAGTTATTTTGTTTCTGTTTTTTCAGGGCTATATGACCTTCGGGTAGATTCGGGCTTGAGGTCATTTTTGCATGAGAAAATTTGGACAGAAAATAAATTTAAGTCTGTCCACTTAGGACAGGATGGTTTGCTGTATATGGGAGCTGAGTTTGGTGACCTTTATATCCTTGACCTCAATGAAGGCTTTGAAATTGTAGATAAAGTTCCCAAATCCCAGCTGATTGGGAATGGAATTGTTTTTATTGAAACTTATGGAGATGCGGTGTTGATTGGAACAGAAGTCGGATTGAATATCTACAGCAAGGGAACCGTGAGATTTTTTGATAAGGAACAGGGCTTGGGTGCAGGGTTGATTACCTCCGGAAAAGTAATCGGAGAGGTGCTCTATGTGGGTTACGATATGGGGTATTACAAAATACAGTTGCCAGAGCTTTTAGAGGAAAAGGAGTATGAATTCACTTTTGATGTCAATGAACTGATGGTGAATAATTCTTTATACGGAGAGGAAAAGATCCTCTGGTTCAGCTATGAGGCGGAAAAAATTTTATTGAAAAATAGGGAAAAAACCATTTCCATAGATTTTAAACCCGTGGGACACCCCTATCCACAGAAGTTGCGGTATAGGTATAGATTGACCCCGGAGGATACTTGGAGTGCGGAATTTTCGGAAAGTAAAATCACCCTTGCTTCGCTTTCTTATGGGGAATACCAATTGGAAATAGAAACGCTGGATTTGCATAGCGGGAAAAGAAGTGCAACAGTTTTGTTGGATTTTTCCATAGCCTCTCCGGTTTATTTCAGGTGGTGGTTTTTGCTGGGTGTGTTTTTGTTACTGGCTCTAGTAACCTATACAGCATTCAGGTGGAGGCTGCAACAGGTACGCAGGCAAGCGGTCATCCGGGAGAAAATTGTACAGACCAAGTTGGAAGCACTGAGGTCTCAGATGAATCCCCATTTTATTTTCAATGCGGTGAACTCTATACAATACTATATTTTGGGCAATCAAGGAGATGAGGCTTTGGATTTTTTGGGGAAATTCTCCAAACTCATGCGCAATACCCTTGAAAATAGTGTTCGTCCACAGGTACGGCTCAGTAGAGAAGTGGATTACCTGAGCAATTATGTAGAGCTTGAGAACAAAAGGGTTAACAATAAGGTGAATTTCAAAATGGAAATCCCTGTGGAAATAGATCCCGACAACCTTTATATTCCTTCCATGCTTGTACAGCCCTTTGTGGAAAATGTATTCGTACACGCCTTCGAACCGGGACAAACTGACCCTCAATTGATCATTTCTTTTTCTGTGCCCGATGAGGGGATGATTTATTGTGCGGTATGGGACAATGGCAAGGGTATTCAGGCTAAAAAAAAGGAGAGCATTTACAAATCGCGTGGAATGGATTTGGTGCGGGAGCGGTTGGCACTTTTGCCGGGCTATAAGGAGGAAAGTATTCGGGTGATTTCTGTAGAAAACAAGGGTACAGAAATCATCATCAGGATACCTTGTTTTTTTAAATAAATGAAAATCGCAGCGAATATCCTGCAAAATGCCGCGAATGTTAAATAAAAATATATCTGAATGATTTATGCTGTAATTTTAAGTACCTGAAATAAGCACCAGGGATTTTTTATTAAAAGCCGTGTCTGTATCTGGGTGAGATCAGACGCGGCTTTTTCATGTTCTGGGTTCAGGCTGGGGTTTACGCACAACTTGTCCCGAATCGGGAGAAAACAAAGGAGCAAAGATCCCCAAAGAAAATTTCTCGCAAAACTTGTCCTGAATCGGGAGACGCCAAGAAGCAAAGAAAAATTAACTCCCGCAGAAGGCGCAGAATTTCGCAGAGAGACTAAGCACAGATATTGGAATCAGGTGTAAGTAATGATTAAACTTCACCTTGTCATTTCGAGTATAGCGAGAAATCTATTTACGTGATTGCAAGAATCCAAAAAAATCACCCCCGCTGATAGCACAGAAATCCGCAGAGGGATTATGAAAATTATCTGTGAAAATCAGTGGTTACCTTTTTAATCTGCGAAATCTTCGGGAGGAATTATATAAGCAATCTGGGTGAAACCCGTGGAAAACGATGATATCAATTTTTGTCCATCAACGACCTTGAAGGGGTCGAACTTACTTTGATTTTTTATCGGCGCCTATTTTCCATACCTAAAGATAAAACCAAGCGTTCAGCCTCGGAATTCTAAAATCGTACAGCAAAACTCCCCACACAAATTTTGACATTTTATTTCTCACAATTGACCATCCATACAATCTCCTTTTTTCCAATCTACTTTTTCACTACTTTGATCCATCAATTAACCTTATTAAACCCTATCTACATGATTAACCTCAATATCAAAGCAATGGCGGAAAACACCTATGATGCCATTGTTGTTGGTTCGGGAATCAGCGGTGGCTTTGCAGCCAAAGAACTTTGCGAAAAAGGCTTCAAAACCCTGGTTCTTGAACGTGGCCGCTTAGTCACCCACCTTCAGGATTATCCCACCATGCAAAAAGACCCTTGGGATTTTGATAACCATGGACGTCTTACACATCAGGAACGTGAAGATTACTACGTTCAGATCCGATCGGGTTTTATCAATGAAGATAACAAGCACTTTTACCATAACGACAAGGCTGACCCATACATAGAAAAACAGCAGTTTGACTGGATCCGTGCCGACAATACCGGTGGCCGTTCTCTTATCTGGGGCAGGCAATGTTACCGTTGGTCTGACCTGGACTTTGAAGCCAATGCCAAAGAGGGCATCGCCATAGACTGGCCCATACGCTACAAGGATCTTGCGCCATGGTACGATTATGTGGAAAAATATGTGGGTGTTTCCGGTCAGGCTATGGGCTTGGACCATGTACCGGATGGACAGTTTTTGCCTCCAATGGAGCTGAACTGTCTGGAAAAACACATTAAAAAAGAAATTGAAGCCAAATTCCCTTTCCGGTACATGACCATTGGCCGAGTGGCTAACCTTACCCGTGAACATAATGGCAGGGGAGCTTGCCAGTCGCGTAACCGATGCCATCGTGGATGTCCTTATGGAGCCTATTATAGTTCCGTTTCTGTTTCTTTACCTGATGCCGCTAAAACAGGCAACATGACTTTGAGGCCCAACTCAGTCGTGCATTCTGTCATTTATGACGATGCCTCCGGTAAAGCCAAAGGAGTCAGGGTTGTGGACAGGGAAAGCAAGGAAATGATCGAGTACTATGCACGCATCATTTTCCTCAATGCCTCTGCGCCGGCGACAGCACAGATCATGCTGAATTCTACCTCGAGCCGTTTTCCAAATGGTTTGGGCAATGACTCCGGTGAATTGGGACACAACATCATGGATCACCATTACCGCTTGGGAGCTTCCGGTACTTTTGATGGTTTTGAAGACCAATATTACAAGGGACGCAGGCCAAATGGTATCTATATTCCAAGGTTCAGGAATATCAATGAACAGACCAAAATGAAGGAATTCCTCAGAGGTTATGGTTATCAGGGATCCGCTTCCCGAGCGAACTTTGGAAGGGGTGCCAATAGCAAAGAGTTTGGTGCTGACTTTAAAGACAATATGATGCAGGCCGGCCCATGGACTTTTGGGATTACGGGTTTCGGAGAAATACTTCCTTACCATGAAAACCAGATGTATCTCAGCAAAGACGAAACCGATGAGTTTGGTATTCCAAAAATGGTTTTTGATGCCAGCTACAAGGAAAATGAAATGGTCATGCGGGAGTTTATCAAATCGGATGCAGCAGAAATGCTGGAAGCAGCAGGACTGAAGAATGTCCATACTTATGACAACAGCGGTGCCATCGGGATAGGTGTCCATGAAATGGGAACTGCCAGAATGGGCCGGGATCCTAAAACATCTGTACTGAACGGCAACAATCAGCTGCATGCAGTTCCAAATGTGTTTGTGACTGATGGAGCATGTATGACTTCCTCAGGAACGCAAAATCCATCCATCACTTACATGGCCATGACAGCCAGGGCAGTGGATTTTGTCATGAAAGAAATGAACCGTAACAACCTTTAAATACAGACACGATGAACAGAAGAGAAGCCCTCAAGGGCACAGCAATGATTTTCGGATATGCATTGACAGGGTCTACGGTGGCCGCTTTGATGCAATCCTGCGAATCAGGTCCCAAGCTGAACTGGACGCCAAAAGTACTGAGCAAGGAACAGGCCCAGATCCTTTCCAGGATAGTAGATAGGGTATTGCCGGAAACTGAAACTCCTGGCGGTTTGGATGTTGGAGTGGACCAGTTTATCGATAAAATGCTGAATAATGTATTTCCTGAAGTGATCCAAAATGGTTTTGCGGGAGGTATAGACAGTTTTAACCAAGAAGCAAAAAACCTGCACGGAAAGGATTTTGTCAAACTGGAAGGAGAGCAGCAGGATGATGTGATCAGGATTTTTGAAGAAAAATCCGGTCCTCTTCCGGGTTCTATGTGGGGATTTTCCTTTGGTGAACCCAAGGAGTTTCCTTTTTACAGGATGATGAAGGAATTGGCTTTGATAGGATATTTTCATTCCGAAAAAATCGGAAAAGAGGTTTTGGCATATAATCCGATTCCCGGTCCTTACGAAGGTTGTATTCCTTACTCGGATGTGGGGAAGATATGGACGGAGTAAATTAATGATATAAGCTGCGCGATATCGGAGTGAAACGGCGATCCCGAGTATTTAACATTTAGGGGAATGTTCAGAAAGGAAATGACAATTGGTGTACGTCATCCTGAATTGGAGCTTGCGGAGATGAAAGCCTGTCCCGCAGCATTGCGGGAGATCTCCTCTATTTTGGGAGACTCTTCCTTCGTCAGAGTGACGTACGTTTCTGTCAATGGTAATCGGAGCTTGCGGAGATGAAGGATCTCCTCTCTTTAAAAGTAGGAGATTCTTCACTACGTTACCATTGACAAATAGCTATTTCACGCAGCGATCGCTGCGACTTCGCTGCGCCCGCTGCGTGAAACCTTTTGTCATTTCCTTTCTGTAAATGCCAATTTTAGTAACTCAGAATGACGATCCCTCCATATCTGTCATTGGTAGAACAAAGTGATTCGGAACAAGGTTGATATATGCCTTCGGCGATATAAGTTTTAAATTCAAATGTCCTATGGATTAAGACTAGCATTACCCCAATATCCATTTAATATCTAATATCTATTAATTTCTTCTAAACCAATTATTATCAAAAAAAGGTATGTCCAAAACTTATGACATCGCGGTAATAGGTCTAGGGGCATTGGGTTCCTCGGCCCTTTGGCAATTGTCCAAATCCGGAAAAAGCATCCTGGGACTGGACCAGTTTTCGCCTCCGCATGACATGGGTTCATCCCACGGGGAATCAAGGATTACAAGGCTGGCGGTAGGTGAAGGGATGGATTTTGTGCCTGTTGTCAAAAGATCACATGAAATCTGGAGAGAGTTGGAATCTCTTACAGGTAAAAAAATCATGCATACCACTGGTGGCTTACTTTTTGATTCGGGCTTGGAATCTTGGTCTAAACATGGCTCAGAAGGATTTTTCGACAGGACATTGAGGTTTGCCCAGCAAGGAAATACTCCTCATGAGATTTTGAATTCGGAGGAAGTGAAGCGACGGTTTGGGGCATTTGATCTAGAATCTACAGGAAGGGCTTACTTTGAACCCAGCGCTGGGTACATATTGCCGGAATTGGCTATTAAAAGCCAGTTGCAATTGGCTGAGAAAAACAGTGCCGTGATCAAAACCCACACCAAGGTCCAGGGCATTCAGCCCTCTGTCGAAGGCGTGGCGATCCATACTAATCACGGGATTTTTGAAGTTGGAAAAGTATTGTTGAGTGCAGGTTCTTGGATCAAGGATTTTCTTCCTCCTTTTCATAAAAGCCAATTCAAAATCTGCCGTCAGGTATTGCATTGGATGCCTGTGAAGCAGGGAAATTTTGAGTTGGACAAAACCCCTGTTTACATGTGGGGTTTTGGATCTGGATCAGAAGACTTTATTTATGGATTTCCGTCCTTAGATGGAAAAACTGTCAAAATGGCCTCTGAATCTTTTCATGAAAGCAATCATCCTGACACCGTCAATAGGCAAGTAAGTCTTGAAGAACAGGAGTTATTTTTAGAGGGAAAAGTTGCAGACAGGTTTATTGGTGTAGATAAGAAAATAGTTAAATCCAAAGTCTGTATCTATACAGTCACTTCCGACTCCAACTTTGTAGTGGATGAATTACCTGACTTTCCTGAAGTCTTGGTTGCCTCTGCATGTAGCGGGCATGGATTCAAACACTCCGCAGGTCTCGGAGAGGCCATCGCGCAAAAGCTTTTGAACCAAAAATCCGAAATAGACCTCAGCCCTTTTCAGTGGAAATAAGGTAGACGTAACCTGCCAGGTTTAAGTTTATCAAAAAACTAGTCTTTAAAACTATACAAGTAAGGAGCCTTATGACTTTTGCCTGTGAAAAGTTTCTCATGTCTTTCCAAAATATCCAGGCTTAGAATCTTCCTCTGGAAACTGCTTCTTCTGATCTTTTCTCCCAAAATTGCCTCATAAACTTGCTGCAATTCTTTCATAGTAAATTTTTCGGGCAAAAGCTTTCCACCGATCAGCTTTCTGTCCAGATTTTCCCTAAGGGTTTGGAGCGCTTTTTCCACAATTTTCTGATGATCCAAAATCAATTCCGGCAATTTCTGAATATCATACCAGTCAATAGAATCGGAGAGGGAGTCAGGAAGTAAAGTTACTTTTTCAAAATCAATCAATGCATAGTAGGCAATTGATAAGAATCTATCCAAAAGCCAAAAGTCATCGGCTACCTCATAGCCATTGGCAGACAGTATGGTTTTCATGATTTCAGGCTTATGCCGATCCAGATTCCCAAAAGTATAAAACTGTTCCAGGTAAATGTTTTTCAAGCCTGTTCTTTCCTTTAAACCCCTTTGGACAGCATGATTCAGGTCCTCATTTTTTGCTACAAATCCACCCGGAAGCGCAAACCAGCCTGTATCATGGTATTCCATCAATAGAATCTTGAGTTCCCCTTTTGAGAAACCAAAAATGACGGAATCAAAAGCAATGTGGGGAAGAAAATCTGAAGTAGTTGGTAAAGACATGTGGCATGTTTAGTATATAATTTGGCATTGACATAAAGAAAATGACATCGGATTCTGCGTCATTATGAACGTATTGAAAGCCTGTCCTGCAGTATTGCGGGAAATCTCATCCCTGGACTTTGGAGATCCTTCAGTCGTACCTCCTTCAGGATGAAGACCCGCCATACGTCATTCTGAACGTAGTAAAGAATCTCCTACCGTTTAGCTTGGGAGACACCCGGAAAGAATCGGGGCAGCTTTTCGTTTCACTCAGGGTGACGGTTCCGACAAATCTGTCATGGGTATTTCAACCCTAAGTAAATAGGAATTTTGGAAAGAAACAATTATTATTGTCTCAAAGTGTAACAATAGAACCAGTTAAACCATGAAATTCAATTACTTCTTCACCCTATGTATTATGTTGGTAACGGCAGGTCTTGTCAATGCCCAAGAGACTGGGAATTATTATCTTCCAGTACAAACTAAAATCAGCAACGGAATAATAGAAGGAAATTATGATGTAGATTCCCGCATTGCTAAATATTTCGGAATTCCTTTTGCCAAGCCACCTATTGATGATCTGAGGTGGAAAGCTCCCCAAGCACCAGAAAATTGGGAGGGAGTAAAAGAAACCAAAAAATTCGGTCCCAGGCCAGTCCAGGCCAATGTATTTGGGGACATGAATTCCTGGTCGGATGGCCTGAGTGAAGATTGCCTGTACCTGAATGTCTGGACACCTACCAAAAGAGGGGAAAAAGGACTCCCAGTCTTGTTTTACATCTATGGTGGAGGTTTTGTAGCTGGCGACGCTTCCGAACCCAGATACAATGGAGAGAGTATGGCCAAAGAAGGGGTCGTGGTAGTTACGGCCAATCACAGGTTAAATATTTTTGGATTTTTATCTCATCCTGAGCTCAGTGCAGAGTCTTCCTACCGAGCTTCCGGCAATTATGGTCTTTTGGATCAAGCAATGGCATTGCAATGGGTAAAAGATAATATAGAAGCTTTTGGAGGTGATCCGGAAAGAATAACCATTGCAGGAGAATCCGCAGGATCTATTTCTGTAAGCTATCAAATGGCCTCGCCGCTTTCAAGGAATTTGATAGCAGGTGCAATAGGTGAAAGTGGAGCGGGAATTTATCCAACCTTGGCTCCTGTTAGTCTGGAAGAAGCCGAAAAAACAGGGAGAGAATTCCTGGAAGGAAAAGGTATTAAAACTTTGACTGAATTGAGGAAAATGTCCACGAAAGATATTTTTGAAATGTACACTGAGTCGGGAAGGTTTGGCTTTCCTGTAGTTTTGGATGGTCATTTTCTTGGAAAGACTTTGCCTGAAATATTTGAATCCGGTGAACAGGCTCAGGTTCCTTTGCTTGTGGGTTGGAATTCTGCAGAAATGAATGGGATGGCGTTTATGCAGGGTAAGCCATACACCAAAGAGAATTTTGTGGCAAAAGTAAAAGAAACTTATCCTGAGGATTATGAAGAAGTTTTGAAAATGTATCCTCATAGCAATGCAGAAGAAGTAGCCCAATCTGCCACAGATTTGGCCTCTGACAGGTTTATCGTATACAGTACCTGGAAATGGGCTGATTTGCATAAAAAAAGCTCAGACAAACCTGTCTACCGCTACCTTTTCAGCAAACTTAGACCGCCTTTGGTGGACAAGTCTTTGACATCGGGATTTGCAGGAGGTACGGTAAGAGCTGAGAGCGCTGAACCGGCACCAAAAGCTATTGGCGCACCTCATGCCATGGAAATTGAATATGCCATGGGCAATCTTCATTTGATCAAGGATTATGAATGGACAGCAGAGGACTATCAGGTTTCAAAAACTATGTTTGGCTACTTTACCAATTTTGTGAAAACAGGAAATCCCAATGGGGATGGATTACCGGATTGGCCAAAAGTAGGCAAGGAAGAAAAGAACCCTTCTATCATCAATATTGATGTCAAAACTGAAAAAGAAAAAGCCGAAAAGGACCAGCGCTACGATTTCCATGATCGTTTTTATAAGAAAAACTAATTATATAAAAAAATTAAAAGGGGCTAAAAGCCTCTTTTTTTGTTAATTGCGCTAGTCAACTAGCCTAATTTATATAAATTGCGCTAGGTGATTAGCCTAATTTATGTAAATTGCGCTAATTTGATAAAATTGGTAGAGTATGGAAATTTCCAGATATGTATTTGATTTGCTTGAAAAGCAGATAGGAAAGCAAAAGGTTTTGCTCCTTTATGGAAGTAGACGTACAGGGAAAACAACAATCATTGAAGCACTATTTAAGAAATATGCTGAAGATGCTTTGTTACTTCTGGGCGAAGATGTCCAAGTTGCTGAAATACTTCAGTTGCGTACTGTGACCAACTACAGGCAAATTGTGGGAGATAAAAGACTTATCATCATCGATGAAGCTCAAGCAGTTCCGGAAATCGGAAAGATCCTAAAGCTCATGATCGACAGTCTGAAAGGGATCACAATTATAGCAACTGGTAGCAGCAGTCTGGATTTGGTAAATCAGGCAGGAGAGCCATTGGTCGGAAGAGACAGGCAGTTTTTGCTTTACCCCATAGCCCAGCTGGAATATGCCTTATCAGAAAATAGGATTGAAAGTTTTCAGTTGTTGCAACATAGGCTAGTTTTTGGCAATTACCCTGAATTGTCCCAGCTTGAAAATCTTAACGAGAAAGAAGAATATTTGAAGTCTTTGGTGAACAGCTATCTGTTGAAAGACCTCTTGGCTTTGAGTAATGTAAAAGGAGCAGATGTACTTTTCAGGTTGCTCAAACTCTTGGCCTGGCAGGTTGGCTCTCAGGTAAGTACGGTAGAATTGGGAAATAGCCTTCAAATAAGCAAAGATACTGTAGAGCGTTACTTAGACTTATTATCCAAAGTATTTGTAATTTTCCCCTTAAGTGGATACAGTCAAAATCTCAGAAAAGAAGTCACAAAAAGTAAGAAGTGGTACTTTTATGACAATGGAATCAGAAATGCTTTGATCAATAATTTCAGTCCCATAGAAGTCAGAAATGATGTAGGCCAATTGTGGGAACAGTTTATCATTACAGAAAGAATGAAACTTAACGCTTCACGTTCCTTCAATCGGGAATATTATTTTTGGCGGACTTATGATGGTCAGGAAATCGACCTGATCGAAATCGACAGTTCACAAAACATGCTGGCACTGGAATGTAAATGGGGGAATTCGAAAACAAAAAAACCCATTGCTTTTGGGAAAGCTTACCCTCAAGCCAAATGGAGCGTAGTAGACAAAATCAATTTTTCAGACTGGGTATTATGAAAAAACCCTCAAAGAAATTGACCTCTTTAAGGATTTTCAATTTAGACTCTGAAATCTAAAACTTTTTAAATTTTCCAGAGCAGATGATATCCCAATATCTCTGTATATCAACTAATATCGGGGTTTTCACTACCCATTCACCTTCACTTTTGCTTTTTCATAGGAGGCTTCAAACTCCTTCTTTTTAGCTTCTAGCTCACTTGGCCTTGTAAATACCATGGCATAAGCTTCCTTGAGAGATCGGGAGTTTCTTACATCTCTGACTATATCAGACCACTCGTGGAAGTTGAGAGTAATGGGATTGTATGACTTGACCTGCTTCGTAAGTCCATAATTTGGTCTTTCTTCTTCTGGCTGGAATGTACCAAACATCCTGTCCCAGATGATAAATGTGGAGCCGTAGTTTTTGTCCAAATACTTCTCATTGGTGGCATGATGTACCCGGTGATGGGAGGGCGTGGTAAAGAAATACTCAATTGGTCTGGGAAGCTTGTTTATGTATTCGGTGTGTATCCAAAATTGATACAATACCGCCAGTTGGTGCACGATAAAGAAGACTACAGGATGGAAGCCAGCTAGGGCTACAGGGATAAAGAAAATGATTTTGATATGCTGGGTCCAGCTAAGTCTAAAGGACACTGACCAATTGTATTTTTCCGAATTATGGTGTGTCACATGCGTAGCCCACCAAAAACGGTTTTCATGTGCAACCCTATGCGCCCAATATCTCCAGAAATCCAGCCAAAACAAACAAAGTACAAATGACCACCAAGTCATGGGAATAGTCCAGGGAACAAGGTTGTAGAAAAACAGAATGATCCCAAATGTGATGACTTTGATACCTGCGCTCATTCCCACATTGATCAAGCCGATCACAGTTGCCGCGATAGTGTCTTTGCTATCATAAAAATCTTTTTTCTGTCTGTAAGAAAGATACCACTCCAGGCCAACTAGCCCAATCATTATAGGTGCAGCATAAAGGATGATGTTAGGCAGATCCATATTGGCGATCTGCTCAAAGGTTAACTTTTCTTTGTTCATAAAAACTTACTGATACTTAAATTTTACTCATTTATTATTCTTCATAATCTAAGAAAAATCAACTAAAAAACCTTGGTTTAATTGAGGAGTGGATGTTTTCTTAACATATTTTGCTTTCATCAATTCGAAAGAACTTAATGGTTGATCTCTTCCAAAAATTCTTTTACCGTTTTTAGGGTGAATTCCTTATTGTCATTCAAGGTAGCATGGGCAGCGTCAGGGATCACAACAAAACGGGAGTCAGGAACCAAGCTGGCATAAAACTCCACCGTACTGGGGCGGGCTTCATCAAATTCTCCTGTGAAAAGCAGGGTAGGTGCTTTAATCTTACCTAGATCATTTAACCTGTCAAATGAGCGTAAAGTTCCAGTGGAGGTAAACTCACTCGGCCCCCACATGTATTCATAGATCTCTTTTCCAGAGGAGAGATTCATATGGCTTCGATCTACTTTCGGGCTTTCTTTTCTTCTCACATAAAGGCTGTAATACAAAGTAATGGCTTCCTGATAGTCCGGATGATCAAATTCACCCATTTCTTCATGATAGCGAATGACCTGCTGTACGGAGTCAGGTAAAGTGGCTATCAAGGTGTCTGCATCCGCAATCCACATATCTGTGCTGAATAAAGGACTGCTAAAAATAACACCCTTGACTGCCTCAGGGTAGGCTGTGATGTAAGCTATACCTAACATGGTTCCCCAAGAAGATCCGTAAAGTACAAATTCATCTAATCCCAATTGTTTCCTCAGTTTTTCAACCTGATCCACATAATTTTCCACTGTCATCAAACTGGTATCCGAAAGGGCTGTCGAACGTCCTGAGCCCAATTGGTCCATAAAAATCAAAGGACCTTCGTAGTCCATTTCTTTCAGAGGCTCAAATCCAAAACTCGTTCCTCCCGGTCCACCATGAAGGAGCAAGACAGGTAGTTTATCTCCTTCACCCACTATTTCATACCAGACTTTTCCACCTTCGACTTCTACATATCCTTCACCTGTCCCTATTTTTTTGACATCAGGC
Source organism: Indibacter alkaliphilus LW1 (assembly GCF_000295935.2). Taxonomy (GTDB): domain Bacteria; phylum Bacteroidota; class Bacteroidia; order Cytophagales; family Cyclobacteriaceae; genus Indibacter; species Indibacter alkaliphilus. The sequence goes on along the minus strand of NZ_ALWO02000036.1, from coordinate 86,840 downwards.
TGGCTACAGGAATAAAAAAGAATAAGTGCAAATAAAATCCCTGAATAACTTAAATATCTCTTTTTCATATGTTGTCGGTCTTATTTAGATTCCAATACTGAGAGCCCTGCTTCGGCGATGATGCCATCTTGATCTGATCTGACTCCCGAGATTCCTATAGCTCCTATGCAATGCCCATCCCGAAAAATCGGAACTCCACCTTCCAAGGCCACAGCATTTGGCAGAGTCATGAGCCTGTTGTTCCCATCATTAACCCCGTCTTCAAATACTTTGGTACTTCTTTTAAAATATACTGCTGACTTGGCCTTGGCCTGTGCTACTTCCACACTGCCGATCTGCGTGCCATCGATTTTTCTAAGCAGTATCAAATGCCCACCAGCATCCATTATAGCAATTACCACTGTCCATTCATTTTCAATCGCTTTTGCTTCCGCAGCATCTGCGATTCTTTTGGCCTCTGCGAGACTGAGGTAAGGTTGGGTGTTTTGGGAGTATCCAGTGATGGAAAAAGCCATCAAAACTGTAGCAAGAAGAAAGGATTTCATTTTTTTTTGGTTTTGGTCAATTCTTAAAATTCTAATTTAAGGAATATTTTGAAGCCCTGCCCAAAAACCTTAAATTCAAACCATAAGCATCTTTTAAACCTAAACCATTAAATAATGAAAAAATTTAGCAGAAGAGATTCTCTTCGAGCCATTACACTGGGAACCGGAATTGGTCTAATTACTCCTTTTTCCATTTTTGGATGTTCAGAAGTTCCAAAGGACAAAAAGCTTGGAGTAGCACTGGTTGGACTGGGATATTACAGCACAGACCTTTTGGCGCCAGCGCTTCAACAGACCAAAAACTGCTACCTCGCAGGTATCGTTACCGGTACACCCTCCAAAGCTGAAGATTGGAAAAAGAAATACAACATACCCGAAAAAAATGTTTACAATTATGAAAATATGGAAGGTATCGCTGAAAATGACGATATCGATGTGATTTACATAGTCCTTCCTCCTTCCATGCACATGGAATATACCATCAAAGCCGCCAATACCGGAAAGCATGTCTGGTGTGAAAAGCCTATGGCTGTAACAGCAGAGGAGTGTCAAGCCATGATCGATGCCTGTAAAAGAAACAATGTGAGCTTGTCCATAGGCTATCGATGCCAGCATGAGCCCAATACATTGGCCTTTCAGGATATTGTGAAAAATGAAAAATTGGGCAAAGTGCTCTCAGTGGATTGTGCTGCTGGATACAGAGAAAACAGAACTGACCACTGGAAGCAAAAAAGAGAAATGGGCGGCGGTGTCATCTATGACATGGGCGTATATGCCATTCAAGGAGCAAGGTTAGGAAGCAATATGGAGCCAATTGCGGTCAATTCTGCCAAGGTCTGGGCCGAAAGGCCGGAAATCTACCAAGATGGGCTGGGAGAGATAGTAGAGGCAGAGCTGGAATTTCCAGGTGGTGTGATCGGAAAGGTTAAAACCTCTTTTTACGAAAACACGAATTTCCTGAATATTACATGTGAAGAAGGCAAGATAGAGATGGAACCCTTTTCTTCCTATGCAGGAAATAAAGGAAAAAGCCCATTGGGAGAGATCAATTACCCTTATGAAATCCCTTGGCAGCAAGCCAATCAAATGGATATGGATGCCTTGGCCATTATGGAAGGGCGGCCAATGCCTGTACCGGGAGAAGAGGGCCTGAGAGATATCAAGGTGGTTCAGGCAATTCTCAAATCTTCTGAAAAGGGAGAAAAGGTAATGATTTAAGAGTCTTTATATCTGCGTGATCTGCGGGAGGTAAAAATATTGCCCGCAGATGGCGCAGATAGACACAGATTTTTTTCTAGAATTTGAACGGTTTAATTAATTTAATAGAAAAATTCATTAGAACTGCTTTAAAATTTTTGTATCAGAACCCACTTTTATGATTTATGAAAATGACATTTCTTATGAAATCAGAGGTGCTATATATTCTGTATATAATAATATTGGCCCAGGCTTGCTGGAGTCAATTTATGAATCAGCTTTGGATTATGAGTTAAAGAAACTAGGGCTTAAAACTAAGAGACAAGTAGTATTACCATTCCATTATTGTGGAGATCAACTGGGAAGCTTTAGGTTGGACCTCTTGGTAAATGATAAAGTAATAGTTGAGGTCAAATCTGTAGCAGAATTATTACCCGTACATCATAAGCAGTTAATTTCGTATTTGAAGCTTAGTAATTTTAGGCTTGGTATTTTAGTGAATTTTAATGTGAATAATATCAACGAGGGCATATTCAGAAAAGTAAATGGCTTATAATTCCATCAGCGTGCATTAGCGTGATCTGCGGGAGGAATAGATTTAAGATATCCTGCTCCAGTTCATTTGGTGCTTTTTCTGGGATTTAATCTGCCGAAGTACCATAGCGTTTTCTGGGTTGTTAAGTTCTGGATCATTCTGCAATAGAATTTCGGCTGCATCGCGGGCCAAAGTAAGTATCGGTGCATCCTTGCTCAGGTCTGCGATCATCAGGTCAGCAATGCCGCTTTGCTGGGTGCCCATCAGGTCTCCTGGGCCTCGCAGTTTGAGGTCTACATCAGCGATCTCAAAACCATTATTTGTCCTGACCATAGTGTCCAAGCGAACTCTACTGTCTTTGGATAATTCATATTTGCTCATCAAAATGCAATAAGACTGATCCGCTCCTCTGCCTACTCTCCCTCTGAGCTGATGAAGCTGTGACAGGCCAAAACGCTCGGCGTTTTCCACAATCATCACCGAGGCATTGGGTACATTGACGCCAACCTCTATCACTGTGGTGGCTACCATAATTTTGGTTTCTCCTTTTACAAAGCGCTGCATTTCAAAATCCTTGTCAGCGGCTTTCATATCGCCGTGAACGATGCTGACCGGGAATTCCGGAAAAGCTCTGCAGATACTTTCATAGCCATCCATGAGGCTTTTTAAGTCCATTTTATCAGATTCCTCAATCAATGGATACACGATATATACTTGTCTCCCTTCTAAAACCTGTTTTCGGATAAAACCAAAAACTTTTAGTCTGTCTTTATCATAGCGGTGAACAGTCTGAATGGGCTTTCTGCCAGCCGGCAACTCATCTATCACCGAGATATCCAAGTCTCCATACAGTGTCATGGCCAATGTACGAGGAATGGGAGTGGCTGTCATGACCAGAACGTGTGGGTAAAAATTCTCATTTTTTCCCCATAACTTGGCCCTTTGGGCTACTCCAAAGCGGTGTTGTTCATCTACAATGGCCAGTCCGAGATTTTTGAACTGCACGATATCCTCCAATAGGGCATGGGTACCAATGATGATATGTAAATCTCCGGAAAGCAGCATTTCGTGAATAATTTTCCGGGCTGATTTTTTTGTGGAACCAGTGAGCAAAGCAATTTTAAGTCCCATCAAGTCAGCGTACTCTTTGAGTCCCTCGTAATGTTGATTGGCAAGGATTTCCGTAGGGGCCATCAGGCAAGCTTGCGCTCCTGAACTTATGGCAATCAGGATACAGATAAAGGCTACCATGGTTTTGCCACTGCCTACATCTCCCTGAATTAGCCGGTTCATTTGCTTTCCTGATTTCATATCTGCAAAGGCTTCCCTGACCACTCTTTTTTGTGCTTCAGTTAGTTCAAAAGGGATATATTCATTGTAAAATTTGTTTAGTAGATCTGTCTGATTTAAGATTTGCCCTTGTGATTTTTCAGTACGGGTAAGTTTGAGCTTCAATAGCCGGAGCTGTACGTAAAAAAATTCCTCAAACTTTAATCTAAAACGGGCTCTTTTAAGTAATTCCGGACTTTCGGGAAAGTGGATTTGACGTATGGCATCCCGTTTACCTATCAGGTTGAAGCGTTGAATAATTTCCAAGGTAAGGGTCTCTTGGATTTGTGGTAAGGCTGCTTGCACCAAGCCTTCCATGATTTTGGAAATACCTTTGGAATCCAGATACCTGGCCCGCAATTTTTCAGTCGTTGAATATACCGGCTGAAAAAAGCTTTTCTCTTCCTGAACCTGACTGAGGGGTTCCATCTCAGGATGCGCTATGCTGAATTTGCGGCCAAAGCGGTTAGGTTTGCCAAAAAAAACAAACGGAACGCCTGTGACAAGCTTTTTGACTACCCATTGGATACCTTTAAACCAGGTCAATTCCATTTCCCCGGTTTCATCAAAAATATGGGCTACCAGCCTTTTTTTTCTGCCATCACCTATGGTTTCCACCTTTCGGATTTTGGCGATCAGCTGTACATTTTCTAAATCTTCGTTGATTTCCCGGATCTTAAAAAACCTGGTTCTGTCCTCGTAGCGAAAAGGATAATGCTGCAAAAGCTCCCCATAGGTAAAAATATTCAGCTCCTTATTAATCAAAGCAGCCTTTTGCGGGCCCATGCCGCGAAGAAATTCTATTTTGGTATCAAAAAAAGAAGACAAGGCTTATTTAAAATTAATTAGGGCTACAGTTTAGTGTATTATGTAAAAGTAATAAATGAATTCTTTTTGATGAAAAAACATAAAGCTCTTCATGTTTTTACGGACATCATTTTATCTTCATGGATAAAAAAAGCCGATGATCAATCACCGGCTTTCAGAACTTTTTATACCATCCAAACTCAATTGGATCCATAAATTTCTTCCAGAATATCAGCAAGTCTGATTCCAGCAGCTGTCAACCTTTCTTCGGTATGGTGATAGTGCTTGTAAATGTAATCGTACCCGATGCGGTTGTTTTCAGGAATATCGTACATATCAGGTCTGATAGCGGCGGCTTCCCTCAACCAGTCAGCAGGAGTTTTGCTGGTATATTTTTCTTTGAGTTCAGGAGTAATTCTTTTGTTCAGTTCATGGGCGATTTCGGTATAGCTCATCTTTTTGTTTTCGATCATATCAGAATCCCAGATCGCATGGATATTGGTTTCTTTATTGAAGAAACTCACTTTGACGTCATTTCCTCCCCTGTCTCCAGGCTTGCCTACATGAAAAGGTTGGTGTAAATCTCCCACAATGTGGATAAGCATTCTCAATTGATCTCTCTCCTCGTCAGCACTCAAGCCACCTTTTTTCAGGTTTTCTTTAAGTTTTAATAAAGCTGAGTAAGCATCTCCTCCTTCTTCCTGAATGCTTGGATCATATTCCCCATCCACGGTGGTGACCCAATGCCATGTGTAGGTATAATCATACTTTTTATCTGCACGTATATTGTCCATCCACACCCCTACACCTGATATGGACTGGTTCAGAAGAATAGACTCTACTTTTTCGACGGTTTCAGCTTTCATATGCCATTCGGCCAATTTGCCAATGACGTAATGCCCGATTCCTCCCCAGGCAAATGATTGGGTATTGATGCTGATAGCCATCAAAATGGCCAAGATAAGGGTTTTAATTCTTTTCATGTTTTCTTTAATAAACTAGAAATATTATGGAAATAGAGTAGAAATACAATTGAAATATAGTTGAAGACCCCGAGAGCGAAGCGATTCGGGATAGAATAGAAATCTTATGGATATAATGTAGGAATAAGGTTGAAATATTATTAAAATAAATTAGAAAGAGGGTTGTTTATTATTCTGGCGAACTTGTCTTTCAATAGGTAGAATTAGTTTTCTATTTATTTTGCCAAGGGCTTGTTTCTTTTATGCTTTCAATTCATTAATGGCAATCCATGCCAAGAGACCTGCACCGATTTCCATGGCATCTTCATCAATATCAAATGTAGGGGTGTGGACGCCTGAGGTAATTCCTTTGGCTTCGTTTCTGGTTCCTAAACGGTAGAAACAGCCATCTATTTCCTGAGTGTAATAGGAAAAGTCTTCAGCAGCCATCCAAATATCCAGGTCTTCGACATTTTCCGCTCCCAAGTAGGCTATGGCAGCACTTTTTGCTCTTTCAGTGAGGACTACATCATTTTTAAGAAAAGGATAACCCTTCCTTACTTCAAAGTCTATTTCACCTCCCATGCCTTCTACTATTCCTTTTGCAATTTTGACCATTTGGATATGGGCCTTGGCTCTCCACTCTTCATTGAGGGTTCTGAATGTTCCCTGGATTTTTACTTCATTGGGGATGATATTGGTAGCTCCCAATGCTTCTACCCTGCCAAATGAGAGCACGGAGGGGATTTTTGGGGAGGCATTTCTGCTGACAACCTGCTGTAATGCAATGATCATATGTGATGCCATCAATACAGGATCAGCCAGAGTTTCAGGCATGGCTCCATGTCCTCCTTTACCTTTTATGGTAATGTACAGTTCATCCGCACTGGCCATATACATCCCTGAGCGAAAACCAACTTTACCCACAGGAATCAAAGGCATAACATGTTGACCTATAATTCCGGACGGTCTGGGATTTTCCAATGCTTTTTCCTTGATCATCAATGAAGCTCCTCCGGGGATCAATTCTTCACCAGGTTGAAAAATGAGCTTTACAGTACCTTCAAAACTGTCTTTGACTTCCTGCAAAATTTTAGCTGCTCCTAAAAGTGAGGCGGTATGCACATCATGGCCACAAGCATGCATCACACCTGGTTGCTGAGATTTGTAAGGGACTTCGTTAGCTTCAATAATTGGAAGAGCATCCATATCTCCCCTCAAAGCTACGGTCTTTGAGGCTGGATTTTTTCCTTCTATCAAAGCTACAATTCCTGTATCTGCTTTCTTTTCGAGTTTGGTAATTCCTAAAGCCTTTAGCTGATTTTGTACAAACTCCGAGGTTTTGAATTCCTGAAATGATAATTCCGGGTTAGCATGTAAATGCCTTCTGTTGGAAATAAATTCTGCTTTATATGTCTTCGCTAATGTTCTGATCTGGTCTTTCAACATCCTCTACGGGGTCTGGATTTACATAACCTTCCCTCTGGAACCTATCTTGTATGATTCTTACCGTCGGGAATTTTGATTTTAATTTATGGTAATGGGCCTGTGCTTCGACCCTGTTGACAAACTTGCCCACTTTCAACAAGTATCGGGGTTGCTGATACTGCATTTCGGATTTAATATCAGGGAATTCTTCTGTCAGCTCCTCCCTAGCTTTAAAAGCCTGCTCTCTGTCAACGCCGCTGTACACTAAAACGGTAAAGCCGTTCCAATATCTTTCTCCTTTATTATTGTCCTTGATGGCTTTGAGGGCATATTCCAAATCATTGTCGACCGATATTGCACTTGATTTTGGAGCGGTTTCTGCTACTTTTTTGGCCTCTTCACTGAGATCAGGAAAGGTGATCCTATCACTGCTGATGTCCTCCGTGTAATTGGCAAATTCATCTGGGCTTGGCCCTGATTTCTTGAACAAAGCACAAGAACTGATGAAAAATACCATGAGGATAATCGCCGGAATAGACCTTTTCATACTGCTGGGGTTTTTTTAGTTTATTAATCTATGATAACACATTTTCCTTCAGCAACATCCTGTTCCACACTTTTGTATTTCACATCCTTAACTGTTTTGCCATCTGCATATTGTACTGTGACCCTATCATTTCTTCCGTAGACTTTGTCGGATTTTCTAGGTGCTACAGCTTGTGGAGGGGCAGTTCTATTGGCTACTGCAGCGGCAGCTTGTCTGTTTGCACCGGGGTTGAGCGTGCTGCCAACTTCTTCCTTAGAAGCTGTTACTTTGGTATCATCTCTTCTTGGTGCTTGTGCTGCTTTTACCTGATTAGGGTCCTGTGTAGGCAATTCTGCCTTGGCCAGGAAAGAAATGGTATCTTCGTTGAGTTTTCCCAAGAAGCGTTTGAACATTTCAAAAGCTTCAAATTTATAAATCAATAAAGGGTCCTTTTGTTCATAGACCGCATTTTGTACAGACTGTTTCAGGTCATCCATATCCCGGAGATGTTCTTTCCAGTTTTGGTCAATTATAGCCAAGGTCACATTTTTCTCAATAGCCCTAATGAGACCTCTGCCTTCATTGTTGACTGTAGATTCTAAATTGATGACTACTCCTATTTGCTTGATACCGTCTGTAATCGGAACCATGATTTCTTTTACAGTTGCGCCTCTATTGGTGTAGACATCCTTGAGTATAGGCATTGCCTTGACCAGGATTCTTTCATTCTTTTCAGAATAATTTTTGTAGGCTGCATCAAAAAGTTCTTGGGTCAGTTCATTGACATTTCTGGTTTTGAGATCGTCTTCGGAGAATTGATGGTCTATACCCAACGAGCTGTAAATATTCATTCTCAGGTTTTCCGGATCTTCTGTGGTTTTTGCCATTTGCATGATGTCAAAAGACACGTCATAGAGCACATTTAGAATATCCAGCTCAAGCCTTTCGCCTATAAGGGCATTTTTACGCCTCTTATATACAACCTCCCTTTGAGAATTCATCACGTCATCATATTCCAGAAGCCTTTTCCTGACGCCGAAATTGTTTTCCTCTACCTTTCGCTGAGCTCTCTCAATGGATTTGGTAATCATGGAATGTTGGATCACTTCTCCCTCTTCCAAGCCCATTCTATCCATCAATTTTGCGATTCTGTCAGAACCGAACATTCTCATCAGGTTGTCTTCTAAGGATACAAAAAACTGGGATGAACCTACGTCTCCTTGTCTTCCGGATCTACCTCTAAGCTGCCTGTCCACTCTTCTTGATTCATGGCGCTCAGTACCGATAATTGCCAAACCTCCGGCTGATCTGGATTCTGGCGTAAGCTTGATGTCAGTACCACGCCCTGCCATGTTGGTGGCTATGGTTACAGTTCCTGGCTTTCCTGCTTCTGCTACTACATCAGCCTCTCTGGCGTGTTGCTTGGCATTTAAGACCTGATGGTTGATTTTTCGAATGGTCAGCATTCTGGAGAGTACCTCTGAAATTTCAACCGATGTGGTACCTACTAGCACTGGTCTTTTTGCATTGGTCAACTCAACAATTTCATCCGCCACAGCATTGAATTTTTCGCGGACTGTTTTGTAAACTTTGTCTTGCCTATCATCCCTTATGATCGGTTTATTAGTAGGGATTACCACCACGTCTAGCTTATAAATGGTCCAGAATTCTCCAGCTTCTGTTTCAGCTGTACCGGTCATACCAGCGAGCTTGTGATACATTCTGAAATAATTCTGTAAGGTTATGGTCGCATAGGTCTGGGTGGCATCCTCTACTTTTACATTTTCTTTTGCTTCAATGGCTTGGTGGAGTCCATCAGAGTACCTTCTACCTTCCATCACCCTACCGGTCTGCTCATCGACGATTTTCACTTTTCCATCTACAATGATGTATTCAGTGTCTTTCTCAAACATACAATATGCCTTGAGCAATTGGTTTACTGTATGGATTCTTTGTGCTTTGACACCGTAATCCTTGATAATTTCCTCTTTACGGATCAGTTTTTCCTTCTCGTCCAGATCAGGGTCCTTTTCCATTTCTGCTATCTCCAATCCTATATCAGGAAGGATAAAAAATGTCGGATTCTCATTTTTGGCTGTAATGACATCAATACCATTATCCGTGAGTTCAATGCCATTGGTTTTTTCTTCTATGGTAAACAAAAGGGGCTCATCCGCCTCTGGCATATTCCTTTTGTTATCCTGAAGATAATAGTTTTCCGTTTTTTGTAGGACTACCCTGATACCAGGCTCCGAAAGGTATTTGATCAAAGGCTTGTATTTGGGCATTCCGCGGTATGCCCTGAAAAGTGCCAATCCGCCTTCTTTCTCATTACCTTCCGCAATCAGCTTTTTGGCAGCTGTCAAGTACCCTTGGACTAGTTTTCTTTGTTCATCCACCAAGGTAGAAACCCTCGGTTTCATATCGGCAAACTCGTGTTGATCACCTCTAGGTACAGGGCCTGAGATAATCAAAGGTGTTCTTGCATCGTCAATCAAAACGGAATCAACCTCATCTATCATGGCAAAATGATGCTTACCCTGAACCAGGTCGTCAGCATTTCTGGCCATATTGTCTCTGAGGTAATCAAAGCCAAATTCATTATTGGTACCATAGACAATATCAGCTCCGTAAGCTTTTCTTCTGGCATCAGAATTTGGAGGATATTTATCTATGCAGTCCACTTTAAGACCATGAAACTCAAACAGAGGGGCATTCCACTCGGAATCCCTTTTGGCCAGGTAATCATTGACAGTAACTAAGTGAACACCTCTTCCAGCAAGAGCATTGAGGTAGGCAGGTAGGGTAGATACGAGCGTTTTACCTTCACCTGTAGCCATCTCTGCAATTTTACCTTTGTGAAGGACCATCCCGCCAATGAGCTGCACATCGTAATGCACCATGTCCCAAACCACTTCGTTTCCTGCTGCCATCCACTTATTGTGCCAGACGGCTTGCTCACCTTCAATGACCACATTCGATTTTTTTGAGGCGATTTCTTTGTCATTAAGGCTTGCCTTTACTACAAGTTTGCCGTTTTCTTTAAACCTCCTTGCGGTTTCCTTTACGACGGCAAAAGCATCGTACAACACCTTATCCAAAACCACCTCTAACTCTTCATCGCGGGCAGTTTCGGTTTTTTCTATTTCATTAAAAAGAGCATCCTTTTCGTGGACTTTATCAGGGGCCAAAGCATCAATCTGATTTTTCAATTCGGTAATTTTGTCATCAAAAGATTTCAGGTCAGCATTGATGGTCGCTTTGATTTCTTCTGTTTTGGCCCTCAACTGATCGTCGCTTAGTGATTGTAGCTTCTGAAAAGCATCATTGATTAAGGCAACTTTAGGAGAAAATTCTTTAATATCCCTGTCGGATTTGGTTCCGAATACTTTTGCCAATCCTTTGGCTATATAATCTAACATAATTTCTTTTAGTATAATTGGGGCCTTAAAATTACGGCGTTTTTATGAATAATCTCAATTAGATGAGAGATTTGAGACCTTAGTCTTGGGTTCTTCTCTCATTTGTATTCAAAGTATTTTTTTGAAGCTTCGAATTAGAACAGGTTCAGTATAAGTTTTTTGTTTCAAGGCTCAGTTTCAATTTTGATTCTACCTTCAAAAACCTGCATTGCAGGTCCCACCAGAAAGATGTTCTGAAAACTTCCGTCTGCATTTTCTGAAAAACGGACACTAAGGCTTCCTCCCGGAGTTTTTATTTTAACATTTCTAAGCTCATTTCTGGAACCAAATACCAAGGCACATGCGGTAACGCCTGTTCCACACGAAAGCGTTTCGTTTTCTACTCCCCTTTCATAAGTACGGACAAAAATTTCATCCTCATTTATTTTTGAGACAAAATTCACATTGGTTCCTTTAGGGCTGTACGGATCGGAATACCTTATTTTGGCCCCTTCTTCGACCACAGGATAGGAATGTACATCGTCTACGAATCTGACATGGTGGGGAGAACCGGTATTAACAAAATAATCTTTACCGGCATTGGAAAGACTGGATACAGCTCCCATTTTTAAATCTACTATACCGGATTCAATATGTGCTTCGTGAGGGCCATCTATGGCAAGGAATGTGGTATTGGATTGAATAATTCCCAAAAAGTGGGAAAAAGCTACCGCACAGCGTGCGCCGTTTCCACACATGCTCTGGCTACCGTCGGCATTGTAATAAATCATTTCGAAATCAAAACCTGCTTTGTTGCGGATAAGGATAAGACCATCAGCCCCAACACCGAACTTTCTGTCACAAATTTCCTGCACTAGCCCGAGATTTCTTTCAGGGAAGCTTTCAGACCTGTCATCAATCATCACAAAATCGTTGCCTGTACCCTGATATTTATAAAAGATGATATCCATTGTAAATTTCCCTTATTTCTTAGGAATATGCTATTTTCAAAAACCAATCCAAGAATATTTGGTTTCACAAACATAATCAACTTGTCAGAAAAACAGACTTATTGTCTTGTTTTCGGTTTTATAATCAAGTCGAATTAGTTAACTTGGACCTTGTTGTTTGAAGATATATCATTCAAAAAAACCAACCCATATGAAAAATAAGACTTTTAAAGTATCCAGAAGATCATTTCTAAGCCATAGTTCCAAAGCCACCTTGATGTTAGGGATTGGCAGCAGTGCAATAGGTTCCGCTTTCCTGACCGCATGCGGTGAAGGCGGTTCAGGTGATGACGATCGTCCTTCACTCAGTACAGGCTTTGATCAGACTTCCCTGGGCTATGATTATTCTGCACTTGAGCCGCATATCGATGCCATGACCATGGAAATCCACTATACCAAACATGCTGCAGCTTATGCCAATAATTTAGGTGAAGCTGCTTCTGAAGAAGGTGTAGATGTAGGAAAGCCATTAGAAGAGGTGATGATGAATATTTCGAAGTACTCTACCAAAATGAGAAACAATGGAGGAGGTCATTACAATCACGAGCTGTTTTGGAAAATCATGTCTCCAAATGGCGGAGGTGAACCAAGTGGTGACCTAAGGCAAGCTATTGACGGTGCATTTGGAAGTTATGATGAATTCAAAACCCAGTTCGAAGATGCAGCCAAAGGCAGGTTTGGTTCCGGTTGGGGATGGTTGGTTCTGGACAAGGACAATCTTCTGAAAATTGGTTCTACTCCAAATCAGGATAATCCTTTGATGGATGTTTCTGACTTTCAGGGAATACCACTGATGGGGATTGATGTCTGGGAACATGCTTATTATTTGAATTACCAAAACAGGAGGCCAGATTATGTTTCAGCTTTTTGGAATATAGTCAACTGGGATGCTGTTGCAGAAAGATATAATGTACTTGTCCAGGGATAACAATACTGTTTCGATTTTAGGACCAGAATTGTTTAAAGTTTGAACAAGAAGTTTTAAATTCCTAACACAATGTCGTTAAGTTTAGGATAACTTTTCCAAAGTTCTTATGTACAAACAATGTTTGTTTTCGCTTTTTATCCAACTTTGGAAAAGCTTGAATTCAACTTGTGGTCTTAACTAAGTGACATTGATTCTTAAAAGTTAAAAAAGTCAGGGTGGCTGGACATAGGCCACCCTTTATTTTTGCCCAATTGTTAATTTTTTCCATAAAAAAGGTTCGAAACCACAAAATTTTGGTCTGATTCTTTGCCTTTAATGGCACAGGCATTGCAAAACTGCTATGCATATAAACCAACTAGTATTAACATGAAAAAAACTATGAAGAACCTAAGAAACGGATTTTTGATCCTGGCAATTGTATCATGTGGATTTGCGTGTACAGATGATCCGGAAGAGACTTTTGAAGAGCCAAAAAGTAGCGCCTCTCTGACGGCTACTGTTGAGGGAGAAAATACCAATCCTCCTTCAACCAATGAAAGAATTATCGTAAATGGTTTCTCCACGACCGATTTTCAGGTGGGAATGAAAGAGGTTGAAATGCGATATGTGACTAAAGCAGATGTACTCGCAGGAATTGGCTTGGGCGGTATTAATCTAAATACCACCGTGAATGCTTCTCTTCAGACATCAGCCTCTAGGGAACAAACACTTAGCCTGATGGCCAACGGTACAGTAGAGTCGGCTGCTGTTGGACAGGGAGATACTCCTGAAGGAAGTTATAGAGAAATTGACTTCAGGCTGTTCAAAAACACAGAATCCTCTTCCTCCTTATCTGAAAAATCCCTATTGATAGAGGGACAGATCAATGGAGAAAATGCCATGCTTTGGTTAGATCAGGAGTTGGCTATCACGGCAGAATCCGAAGATGAAGACGGCGTAATGGTAGACGGAGAGACTGCAATGGAAATTGTTTTCGATATGAACAGACTTTTCGAAGGTGTTGATTTCTCTGGTGCTGTAGACAGCAATGCTGACGGTGTGATTGAAATAGGTCCAGGAAGTGAAGATGAGAATGGAGCGATTTTGGCGCAGATAGAAAGCAACATTTCATCAGCTGCCAAGTTTAGGAAAAAATAATTCAGTTGAATTGATATCAAAAAAGGCCGGAATTTTCGGCCTTTTTTATTTTATTTGGACAATCTCAAAATTATAACCCCATATTTTTATGCAAGATCCAAATAGTCTAAGGGCAGTAGCTGAATTTCACAAAACTTTCAAACACCCTGTGCTGTCATCTCCACAAATTCCTGATCAAAAAAGATGTGATTTGAGGGTTTCTCTGATAGCAGAAGAACTCAAAGAGCTTGAAGAGGCGATCGCAGATAAAGACATTGTAGAGGTTGCGGATGCCCTTTGTGATATTCAGTATGTCCTAGCCGGAGCCATTTTAGAGTTTGGCCTTGGGGATAAGTTCAAAGAACTTTTTGACGAAGTGCAGCGCTCCAACATGAGTAAAGCCTGCAAAAGTGAGGAGGAGGCTAAGGCTACTATGTCACATTATCAGAGCCAAGGAGTTGATTGTTTTTATGAAAAAGAGGGAGAGCAGTATTTGGTCTATCGGGCAGAAGATAGGAAGACCTTGAAGTCTATTTATTATTCACCTGCGGATTTGAGCGGGATAATTGAAAAATAAAAAAGCTTGGACACCTGCTCAGTGGTTATTTCACTTCATGCTGATCAGGAGCGGAAATCAAAGCTTCCCTAAGAATGTTGATAAACCTACTAGTTTCTGAAAATCTTGCAGCTTAAAATATAAGAATAAACACAAAAGCCCCACATTTCTGTGAGGCTCTGTACCAGGAGCGGGAATCGAACCCGCACGGCCGTGAGGCCACAAGATTTTAAGTCTTGCGTGTCTACCAATTCCACCATCCCGGCTTCACTCCGACGTGTGTTGGAGCTACTTATCTGAAACAAGAAAGCCCTTCTGCAAGGGCTTAATTTTGAGCGAGAGACGAGATTCGAACTCGCGACCCCGACCTTGGCAAGGTCGTGCTCTACCAACTGAGCTACTCTCGCTTTTCAACAAATATTTGACTGAAACCCTCTGTCTCCGTCTTTTGTGTGTGCAAAGGTATATCAGTTTTCCAAAATTGCAAAAGGCTAAGTTAAAAAATATTCGGTCGTTGTAAACAGATCGAATGGTGAAAATTGATTATCAGAGACTTATTCTCCTTTGTAGGCACTTAAAATTTTCAACATTTCTGCCGTGTTTTTTGCTTTGAGTTTTTTCAGGATTTTTTTTCTATGCGTAAAAACTGTGTTTTTGGAAATAAATAGCTTTTCCGCAATCTCACCTGAATTCATTCCTTTGGCTACCATCAGGGCTATTTCCATTTCTTTTTTTGTAATGGGCAATAAAGGAGAAACAGAAGGTTTGATATCTTCCTTTTTGAAAACGATTTTCTTTCCATTGTCTTTGGTGTAAGAAAAACTCCAATCGTAACCGGCTAGATGTTCATGGTTAGTGATTTGAAACCCAATGTGCAAGTCGTAAATAAAGTTTCCCTTGTCATCCATCAGATAGGGTTTGGCCTTGGTAAAAAACCATATTTCCTCTTGCGTAAACTTATGGAGCCATCGGAGGGTGTAAGAAAGCTCAAATGTCCTTTTCTCAGACAAACTGGCCTTATTAAAAATTTCCAACACTTTGTTGTTGAACTCTACATGTTCTTGGGCGTCTTCGGGGTGAAGGGCAGAGATAACTCCGGCAATTCCATTTTCTTTCAAAAACTCTGCAGTGTACCCACTGATTTCTTCTATGTTTTCTGTGAAAAAAGCCAAGCTCAAATCCCTGTAATCAAAGCAACCCATAATCAGTCCTTCCTTCATGGAAAGGCTTTGGCTAAGCCTTCTTAAATCTTCAAGGACTTTCTTTTCTTCTGGAAGCTTAACGGGGCCTTTGTCTTTCCAGTAATTAAAAAACTCCGAAAGCTTATTTTGTTTCTTAAGCTCTTCTATTAGGCTATTAGTCATCATTGATACCTTCAGGTTTCTTTATATAAAGCAGATTTTTTGCCAAACTATGACTCCAGCTTCTTTTTGATCTCATTCAGTTTGATCAAAGCTTCAACTGGAGAAATTGTGTTGATGTCAATTTCATCCAACATTTCCTGAGCTTCCTTAAATTTCGGATCCATATCAAAAAGGCTCAATTGGTAATTGTTTTTGGGCATTTCCTTGATTTTTTCCTTAGATGCATGAAGCTCCTTATCTTTCTCCAAATGCTGCATGATCTCAGAAGCTCTCAATACGACAGCATTTGGCATTCCTGCCATTTGAGCAACATGAATCCCGAAACTATGTTCACTTCCCCCTTCTTTTAATTTTCTCATGAAAATTACTTTGTTTCCCATTTCTTTTACTGAAACGTTGAAGTTTTTGATTTTCGGAAAATCTTCAGTCAGTTGATTTAATTCATGGTAATGGGTAGCAAAAAGGGTTTTTGCTCTGAACTTTGGATGGTTATGCAAAAATTCCACGATAGACCAAGCGATGGAAATACCATCATAAGTAGAGGTTCCTCTGCCTATTTCGTCCATTAAAACCAGACTCCGATCAGAAAGGTTGTTGAGAATACTTGCTGTTTCGGTCATTTCAACCATGAAAGTTGACTCCCCTTTGGAAAGGTTGTCCGAAGCACCAACCCTAGTGAATACTTTGTCAATAATGCCTATCCTGGCGTAGGATGCCGGCACAAAGCTTCCCATTTGTGCCATCAGGACAATTAGGGCAGTTTGTCTTAAGAGCGCAGACTTACCGGCCATGTTTGGTCCTGTAATGATGATGATCTGTTGGCTTTCATTATCCAGGAAAATATCATTCGGGACATAAGGTTCACTCGCAGGAAGCTGCTTTTCTATCACAGGGTGCCTTCCGTCTTTGATTTCAAGAGAGTCGGTATCTGATACCTTGGGTTTGCAATAATTATTTGATTTGGCGACTACAGCAAAAGAGAGCAGGCAGTCTACTGTAGCCAAAATTCTTGCGTTTTGCTGTATCTGTGTAACATATTCCGAAGCATCCTGTACTAAGGCAAGAAAGTACTTTTGCTCTATGGCAATCATTCTTTCCTCAGCATTCAGGATTTTTTCCTCGTATTCTTTTAGTTCAGGTGTAATGTATCTCTCTGCATTGACCAAGGTCTGCTTTCTGATCCATTCTTCCGGCACTTTATCTTTGTGTGAATTGGTGACTTCAAGGTAGTAACCAAACACTTTGTTGAAGGCAACTTTCAAAGAACTGATGCCGGTTCTTTGCATTTCTCTTTGCTGTAAAGCGACAAGGTAATCTTTTCCGGAATTGGCCAGGCCTCTGTATTCATCCAACTGCTCATCGACTCCATCATTGATGATGTTGCCTTGATGGATCAGCATTGGGGCATCTTCCTGAAGTTCTCTCTCTATTTTTTCAAGCAAAAACTCACAGGAATTGATCTGATCAGAAAGCCTTTTCAAAGAATCACTTTTGGAGCTTTTCAAAAGGGACTTGATCGGAAGGGTGTTTTTCAGGGCTTTCTTTAGCTGATTCATTTCCCTGGGATTGATTCTTCCTACAGCCACTTTTGAAATCAACCTTTCTAAATCACCGATATGTTTGAGATGGGAAATAATTTCTTCGGTCAAATCAGGGTTTTCGTAGAAATATTCTACCACCTTGAGCCTATCGTCTATGGGTTCTTTCTCTTTCAGAGGAAGCACCATCCACTTTTTCATCATCCTGGACCCCATAGGTGTGACGGATTGGTCGAGAATATTGATCAGAGGTACTCCACCATCCTGTTGCGAATAGACCAGCTCAAGGTTGCGGATAGTAAACCTGTCCAACCAGACGTATTTCTCTTCTGCTATCCTTGAAATGGATGCAATGTGCTTGACCTCTTTGTGCTCGGTTTCCTCCAGGTAGAAAAGTACAGCTCCTGCAGCGATGATGGCATATTCCAGTGACTCGATACCAAATCCTTTGAGGTTAGCAGTTGAGAAATGGTTGGTCAGTTTTTCGTAAGTATAATCGTATTGATACACCCAGTCTTCACAATGGAAGGCTGTAAAGTTATCCTTAAGTATTTCCTGTGCCCGGGACCTGAAAGCTTTTGAGTAGATTACTTCTGATGGAGCGAAGCTTTGTAAAAGTTTTTCAATATAGGACTGGGACCCCTCAGCGGCCATAAACTCTCCTGTAGAAAGGTCCAAAAATGAAATGCCCAGTTTTTCTTTTCCAAAATAAATTGAGGCCAGGTAATTGTTTTTCCTTTTGTCCAAGACATTGTCATTGAACGAAAGTCCCGGCGTGACTAACTCTGTCACACCTCTTTTTACAATGCCCTTGACTTCTTTAGGATCTTCCAGCTGGTCACAGATGGCCACTCGGTTGCCCGCTCTTACTAGCTTGGGCAGATAGTTGTCCAAAGAATGATGGGGAAATCCAGCCAGCTCAATATGGGAGGCAGCCCCATTGGCCCTTTTTGTCAGGACGATGTCAAGAATTCTGCTGGCAGTGACTGCATCTTCACCAAAGGTTTCATAAAAATCACCAACCCTAAAAAGCAGTAAGGCTCCCGGGTGCTTTGCTTTGATGGCATTATACTGTTTCATCAAAGGGGTTTCTTTTATTTCTTTCGCCTTCGCTTTGGCCATATCCTACCTGATTAATTACTTTCTGTTAATTTTGTGAATTCTTGAAAGCCTGAAATTATAATTAATCAAAAGGGAAACAAAACAGCATGAGAAAATTAAGTATGGATGAGCTGAATAGGCTTTCTGTTGAGGAGTTCAAAGAGAAACAAAAAGCACCTATTGTCATTGTGCTGGATAATATTCGAAGTTTAAATAATGTCGGTTCTGCATTCAGGACTTCAGATGCTTTTTTGTTGGAAAAAATCATCCTATGTGGGATTACAGGTACTCCTCCACATAGGGATATACAAAAAACAGCGCTTGGTGCTACTGAATCTGTGGATTGGGAATATGTAGAGGATACGGCAAGGGCGGTAGAAGGTCTTAAGGAAGCGGGCTATACTATTTGCGGCTTGGAACAGGTAGAACGTAGCGTAAAGCTGCATGAATTCAATCCTGAAAAAAACAAAAAATACGCATTGGTTTTTGGCAATGAGGTATTTGGTGTAGAAGATCATGTTTTGGAAAAATGTGATCAGGTATTGGAAATACCTCAGTTGGGAACCAAGCATTCATTGAATATCTCAGTCACCATGGGGATTACCTTATGGGACTTCATGACCAAGCTCAAACTTCTTGGATAAAAAAAAGAGAGACCATGAGTCTCTCTTTTTTCTTTTGGTTTATTGGTATTTGCATTAATCTTCCTTGAACTTGTCTACTATATATAAAAATAAATTGAAGGAAAGTGTAGACATATTCTCTTTATCTTTTCTAATATCTTTTTCCCCTCCTTGTCTCAAAAGGGAATTATCTTTTCTGTTTTGATTTATTTTGTTGAGCCTGTCTTCTCTTGTTTGGGTGGTGTTAGAGTTTCGGTTGACATTTTCTACCCTTGTGTCAAAGTTGGATTCAGGACCTTCATAAAGATAATATGAGTCTGAATTTTTGGGAAGGTCGTTGATCTGTTTTTCCCTTTCAGATTGGGCTAATGCCGTAAAACTCAAAAAAAAGCAAAAAAACATAGTCAAAGTGACTGTTTTGTTACTTTCGAATGAAATTTTGTTTGGAGTTGACATTATATAGTGAGTGGTTTGTGTTGTTTTAACTTGCGTTAAAGGATTAAGTTTTCAAATTTACAAAAAATCTATGGCAATGCAAACGATTGACTTCAGTGATTTCCAAAGAATAGACCTTAGAATAGGGACAATAGTTCAAGTAGAAAATTTTTCAAAAGCTCGAAAACCGGCTTACAAGCTTTGGGTTGATCTTGGTGATTTGGGAATCCGTAAATCTTCTGCTCAGATCACTGAGGTTTATGATCTAGAAGAGCTTATTGGCAAGCAGGTTATTTGTGTTTGTAACTTTCCTCCAAAGCAAATTGCTGATTTTATGTCTGAAGTTTTGGTGACAGGATTCAAAAATAAAGACGGGAATGTAGTCCTTTCTACTGTTGATTTTCCGGTACCTAACGGGGAAAAGCTTCATTAGAGCTCGATTTCCAAACCCGTTTCTGTCAAATCGGCTTTGTAGACTTTTAGATCTGCACAATCTCCGCTTTTCACTTGTCCTGTTTCCAGATCAAACCTGTACTCGTGCAGTGGGCAAATAATTTCTTTTTGGTTATTGATTTTTCCATTTCCGAGAAAGGCCATCCGATGTGGACAATGGGGATCAAATACAAAAAAATCCGAACCGGTATTGACCACGCAGACCTTTTTGGATCCAAGCTGTACCATTTTTATAACCTTTTCGGGAAGCATTTGCATTACTTCAGACTTACTTTGCCCTAGAGTGAAAGTTTTCATTATGGAATAATAAATGGTAAATTGCTACTTATACTTATAAACCTAAACATAATCAAATCATGAAAAAAATATTGTTTTTACCATTATTGTTTATCACTGGGTTTCTCTTTGCCCAAAATATCGAAGGAGCCTGGAAAATGACCCACCAAAATGGCCAAGCCATGTCGGAACAGGAGTATGTAAAAATTTATCAGGATGGATATTTTGCCTTTGGTGCCAAGGAAATTGGTAGCAATAAGTTTATTTCAGCTGGTGGGGGAGAGTTTTCCCTGAAAGGAAATGAATACCATGAGACACTTGATTTTTTTACCCCTAAACCGGAATATGTGGGCAATACAACAAAATTCAACATGGACTTGGCTGGTGGAAGGATGGTTATTTCTGCTGAACTTGAAGGTCAAACACTTGTCGAGATCTGGGAAAAAATCGGAGAAAGGGAAGATGAATTGACTAATAACTGGGTTTTTACAGGAAGACAAAGCGATGGGGAAATTTCCAGAAGCACGCCAGGTGACAGAAGAACTGTCAAAATCCTAAGTGGGGGCAGATTCCAGTGGATAGCTTTTAATTCAGCCACTAAGGAGTTTATGGGCACAGGCGGCGGCACTTACACTGCGGAAGATGGCGCTTACACAGAATATATTGAGTTCTTTTCCAGAGATGATTCAAGAGTAGGTGCCAGTTTAGGGTTTACTTACAGAGTTATTGATGGAGAGTGGCATCATAGTGGTGTAAGCTCTACCGGTAATCCTATTTATGAAATTTGGAGCAGGTACAAAGATGCTTATAAACCTTAAGCAGAATTAGTATTATTAAAGTGTTTAAGCCCCGAAATCTTTTGTTTTCGGGGCTTTATTTTAAATTCATAATCTCCTGATGCCTGTAGCAAGAAGTCAAATGGTCATTGACCAGGCCTGTAGCCTGCATGTGGGCGTATAATATGGTGCTGCCTAAAAATTTGAACCCTCTTTTTTTCATATCTTTTGCTAAAGCATCAGAAATCTGAGTTTGGGCAGGAACTTCCTGCATATTTTTAAAGTGATTTTGAATAGGGCTTCCATCCACAAATCCCCAGATATAATTGCTAAAGCTTCCAAAAGCAGCCCTCACTTCCAAAAATCTTTGGGCGTTGTTCACGGCAGCCCTGATTTTCAGCCTATTTCTGATTATTGCTGGATTTACAAGAAGTTCCTGAATATATGATTCGGGAAATTGTGCGACTTGATTGTAATCAAAATCGGCAAATGCCAGCCTGTAACCCTCCCTTTTTTTCAGTATTGTTGACCAGCTTAAGCCCGCTTGGGCACTTTCCAAAACCAAAAACTCAAACTGTTTTTGGTCTTCCTTTACGGGGACTCCCCATTCTTCATCATGATATCTCCTGTAGGCTTCGAAGCCGGTGCACCATGGACAGGGAGTTTTGTTTATTTTTGATAGCAATTCCATAGGGGTTGGTTCCTATTCTACAGATTCCAACAGAGTCCTGAAAATGACATATTTATTTTTGAATTTTTCCTCTATATCCTGCTGAAGCTTTGGAGCATGGTTTTTTTGGTATTCCATGATTTTTTCCATGCTCTCAGCAAAATACTGCACTGAGTAATTTACGCTACCATCTTCAGATTCATGAACAATTCTGAAGAACTTGTTTTCCACAAACATTCCTGTAGCCAAAACATCAGGGATGTGGGTTTTCTTCATCCAAAGTACCCATTCTTTTTCTGATTCTTTTTCAATATTGACGGTTACATTATATAATAACATTGATTTTCAATTTTATAATTAATTTTGTCGACTTCATTTACCAACAAATATAGAGGCATACAGTTAAAAAGTCTGCAATATTGGTATTTAGAATGACCACCCTTTTCACTAAAGCATAATTAAATTGGCAAATATCCTTACCAAATCCGGAATCGACCTGAAAAAAAGGAAAGTGATCATTTTTCAATTGATCATCAGCATTGTTTATCTGGTTGGACTAATAGGTATGAGCATAGAGGACGTAAGACCCTATTTTCAAATTCTGACCCCATTTCACCTATTGTTGAATTTTGGTATTCTTTTGTATTTTCATAAAGAGTGGAACAAGGACTTTTGGATCTTTTTGGCCATAGGTTTTACATTAGGCTATGGCTCCGAGGTTTTGGGCGTACATACGGGTTTTCCATTTGGTAATTATGCATATGGCCCGGTTTTGGGTTTTCAGATTTTGGAAGTGCCATTGATGATAGGAGTCAACTGGCTCATTCTGGTATATACCACAGGGAACCTGTTTGCAAATAAAATCAACAATGACTGGCTTGCCGCCGGGCTTGCAGCTTTGGCAATGATGCTCATTGATGTGCTGATTGAGCCAGTAGCTGTTGCTCTTGATTTTTGGGACTGGGAGAATGGATTGATTCCTGTTTCTAATTTTATCGGTTGGCTGGGAGTAGCCTTTTTGATTCAGCTTTTCTACAGAAAGTTAAAATTCAATAAGGAAAATACAATTTCTTGGTTCCTTTTATTCAATTTAATAACATTCTTTGCCTTATTGAACTTTATATTGTAATGAAAAAAATTTATAAAAACATTCTGAACACTTTAAAGTTACCCATATGATGATTGCCATTCTATTTGTTATCATAGGATTTGTAGCCATGGAACTTTCAGGTTGGTTTATTCACAAATATATCATGCATGGTCCTTTGTGGAATATCCACAAGACCCATCATCAACCATCTAAGTACTTCTTTGAGTTGAATGATCTATTTTCATTACTATTCGGAAGTATAGCTATAATATTGATCCTTTTAGGAGTCTCGGAATTAGATTACAGATTTTGGATGGGAATTGGAATAAGCCTTTACGGGATGTTATATTTTGTTATTCATGACGTTTTAGTTCACAGACGGATCAAAATGTTTGAAAGACCAAAAAACAGGTTTCTGTTGGGAATATTTAAAGCGCATCAGGCACATCATGCGACCAACAAAAAGGAAGATGCAGTATCTTTTGGACTATTTGTTGTACCCAAAAAATTCTATAAACAAAAAATAAAGTGAGTACCTATTCAATCAAAGATCTTGAGCAGCTGTCCGGCATCAAAGCCCATACCCTGAGAATCTGGGAACAGCGATACAATCTGCTTTCGCCAAAGCGGACTGATACCAATATCAGGTACTATGATGATGATGACCTGAAGCTCATCCTCAACGTCGCTTTATTGAATGATAACGGGTTCAAGATTAGCAAAATTGCCAGCATGGAAATGCATGAGATGAGGGAGGAGGTCGTTAAACTCACCGAAAAAAACCTCACTTATGACGATCAGATCCATGCTCTTACTATCTGCATGATAGAAATGGACGAGGATAGGTTTGAGAAAGTATTATCTACCAATATTCTCAAACTTGGATTTGAGCATACCATGCTCAATATCATTTATCCTTTTTTATCCAAAATAGGAGTACTTTGGCAAACTGGAGCTATAAACCCCGCTCAAGAACATTTTATCAGTAATCTGGTGAGGCAAAAACTGATCGTTGCGATAGATGGCCAGATATATAAGGGTGGAGGTAAGAAGTTCCTGTTGTATCTTCCGGAAGGAGAACTTCATGAAATTTCATTATTGTTTGCAGCATACCTCATCAAGCTAAAGGGACACAAAGTAATGTACTTAGGTCAAAATACCCCCTGTGAAGATTTGAAGTCCGTTTACAACCTTTACAAGCCTGAGTATTTAATGACTGTGGTGACCACATCTCCCAATTCCCAAGAAGTGCAGGAATACATTGACCATATTTCGGAAACTTTTTCAGAAGCTGAGATTATTATCTCAGGGTATCAAATAATCGGACAGGACCTAAGATTCCCAAAAAATATAAAAACCATGCACTATATCAGGCAGATTAAAGATTATCTGGAAGAGATTGAAGAGGTGT
The DNA here is from genome assembly GCF_000295935.2 of Indibacter alkaliphilus LW1. Classification (GTDB taxonomy): domain Bacteria; phylum Bacteroidota; class Bacteroidia; order Cytophagales; family Cyclobacteriaceae; genus Indibacter; species Indibacter alkaliphilus. The sequence goes on along the minus strand of NZ_ALWO02000036.1, from coordinate 62,763 downwards.
CTTTAGAGAAATAATTTAACAAATTGAGATAAATGTTAAACAAAGCGAAGTTTTATTCCTTCGCTTTTTTTTATGCCAAAACCACCCTATTTCTCCCATATGAAGCTTTTTTAACCTTTTTGCGCTTCGAATTCTTAATTTTGTTTAAGAAAAATGAAAAATAATTAGACAAAATATTTGGTATTTGTTTAATCATCACTACATTTGATTAAACAAAAAACAAAAAGCCATGACAACTCTAGAATTTAGTTACTCACTTCACAAGATGTCCAGTGCATTGAAGCCTTTTGCTCTTAAATTGACAAGAGATATGGATGATGCCAATGATCTCTTACAAGACACAATGGTAAAAGCCTTCACAAACAAGGACAAGTTTACGGAGGGGACTAATTTGAAAGCGTGGCTTTACACGATCATGAAAAATACCTTTATCACCAATTACCAAAGAATGGTAAGAAGAGGAACTTTCGTTGATACCACTGATAATTTGCATTATATCAATTCAGGTGATGCTTTGATAGAAAATGGTGCCTTTGGAGATTTTACTATGGATGATATTTATACAGCCATTGAAAGCTTGGATGATGTATATAAGGTTCCTTTCATGATGCATTATAAAGGTTTTAAATACCATGAAATCGCGGATAAATTGGAAATTCCGATAGGAACTGTTAAGAATAGAATACATATTGCAAGGAAGCTTCTCAAAGAAGATTTGAACGTCTACAGATTTAAAAATTAAATTTTATGCCCAAAAAGCATGTGTTGGTGATAGGTTCTGGTTTTGCCGGATTGTCAGCCGCAACACATCTGGCACATTTAGGATACGAAGTAACCCTGTTAGAAAAAAATTCAACCCCCGGTGGTAGAGCTAGAAAGTTCGAGGCCGAGGGTTTTGTTTTTGATATGGGACCAAGTTGGTATTGGATGCCGGATGTTTTTGAAACCTACTTTTCCCATTTTGGCAAAAAACCTTCTGATTATTATGAATTGGAAAGGTTAGACCCCTCTTATACTGTTGTGTTTGGAGAGGATGATTTCATGGATATTCCAGCCAATCTGGATGAATTTAGAAACTTGCTCGAGTCCATTGAACCAGGTGTGGGGCCAAAGTTGGACGAATTTCTGAAGCAAGCAGCATATAAATATAAAGTTGGCATTCAGGACTTGGTGTATAGACCAAGCAGGTCTTTAATGGAGTTTGCAAGTCCTAAGTTACTTCTGGACATGCTTCGTATGGATATTTTCCAATCCATGTCAAAGCACGTACATAAGTTTTTTAAAGCGGATAAGATTATCCGCCTGATGGAATTTCCGGTTTTGTTTCTTGGCGAAACAGCTCAGAACATACCCGCATTATACAGCCTGATGAATTATGCGGATATCGCTTTAGGTACTTGGTATCCAAAAGGTGGAATGCATAAGATCATCGAGGGTATGGTAAGCCTGGCAGAAGAAAAGGGTGTAAAATTCAAGTTTGATGCTGATGTTTCTAAGATTCTTGTACGGGACGGATTAGCAAATGGCGTAGAGTTAAAAACCGGGGAAAACATTACTGCTGACATTATAGTAGCAGGAGCTGATTATCATCATGTCGACAGTCAGTTGCTCAGTCCTGAAAATAGAAACTATAGCGAGTCGTATTGGGATAAAAGAGTAATGGCTCCTTCGAGTTTGCTTTTTTATCTGGGTATAGATAAAAAGTTAAATAACCTTAGGCATCACAACCTGTTTTTCGATGAGCCTCTAGGTCCTCATGCAGATGCCATATACACCAATCCTCGCTGGCCCGAAAAACCGCTTTTCTATGCCTCAGTTCCTTCTATTACAGATAAAACAGTGGCCCCTGAAGGGAAAGAAAACCTTTTCCTCCTTGTTCCCTTGGCCCCGGATTTAGAAGATACCGAAGAACTCAGGGAAAAATACTTTGAATTAATCATGGACAGGCTGGAAAAACTTACTGGGCAGAATGTCAGAGACCACATCATATTTAAAAGGTCTTATGCTCACAAGGATTTCAAGTCAGATTATAATGCATTCAAAGGCAATGCCTATGGTCTGGCAAATACACTACTTCAGACTGCAATTTTAAAGCCTTCTCTTAAAAATAAGAAGGTAAAGAATCTGTATTACACAGGGCAGCTGACGGTTCCAGGACCTGGAGTACCGCCATCCTTGATTTCAGGACATGTGGTTGCTAAAGAAGTGATAAAAGAAAACAATCTGTAGATAAATTTGTATATTATCCGTATGGATGCAATTCAGCTTTTTAATCAGACTACATTAGAGTGTTCAAAACTGATCACTCAAAGGTACAGCACGAGCTTTACCTTGGGTATCAAAACACTTGACAAGAAATTTCATCTGCCTATTTATGCCATTTATGGTTTTGTGCGCTATGCCGATGAAATCGTAGACACTTTTCACGATAAGGACAAAAAAACCTTGCTTGAATTGTTCAAAGAAGATACGTATAAGTCAATTGAAGAAAAAATTTCACTCAACCCTGTTCTTCATGCATTTCAACTGATCGTCAATCAATATCAGATTGATCTTGATCTCATTGAGGCGTTCTTGAAAAGCATGGAAATGGATTTGGATTTCAAGACTTATGATGATTCCAAATATCACGAATACATTTATGGTTCTGCTGAAGTGGTGGGGCTGATGTGTTTAAAGGTTTTTTGTGAAGGAGATAACCACCTTTACGAAAAATTAAAATCACCTGCCTGTAAGCTGGGAGCAGCTTTCCAGAAAGTCAATTTTCTAAGAGATATTAAAAGTGATTTTGAAGAAAGGGGAAGAGTATATTTTCCAGGTGTAGACTACAATAATTTTAACAAATCTGTAAAGACTCTTATTGAAGAAGATATTCAAAAAGACTTTAACGATGCTTTGATCGGCATCCAACAACTTCCAAAAGGAGCAAAACTTGGTGTCAAAGTAGCCTACCTTTACTACCTCAAGCTCTTTACCAAAATTAAGGGGCTAGAGCCGGAAATCATTACACATCAAAGAATCAGAATTCCAAATTCCAGAAAATTATCCCTGCTTCTAGGGACATATTTTGGGATGAAGTTGGGATTGAGCTAGGAGAAATTATGGAAAAGTACCTATACCTGATTTTAAATATTCTGGCGACATCATTACCGCTGATCAGGTCTTTTTCCGAAAGGACTTATTTGCTTCTATTTAGGAAAGAATCATACAGCCCAAAACAATTCCAAAGGTCAAAAGTTTATAACCTATGATGAATCTCCGTGTACATATAGATCAGCATTCAGGCTTTTGCTTCGGGGTGGTTTATGCCATAGAAATGGCAGAAGAAATACTGGAAGAACAAGGATATCTCTACTGTTTGGGAGATATTGTGCACAATGACGAAGAGGTAAATCGACTGACAAATAAGGGCCTCAAAATCATCTGTCATGATGATCTGAAAGACTTATACAATGAAAAGGTGCTTATCAGAGCTCATGGTGAACCGCCTTCTACTTACGAATTGGCGATCAATAACAACCTTACCCTGATCGATGCAAGTTGCCCGGTAGTGCTCAAATTGCAGTATAGAATCAAAAACTCCTTTGACAAAGAGGAGTCTATCTACATCTATGGTAAGCATGGGCATGCAGAGGTGATAGGCCTGTTGGGACAAACCAACAATAAAGCAGTTGTTTTTCAGGATATCAATGAGTTGGACTTGCCGAACCTGCCAAGGAATATCACTTTATACAGTCAGACTACTAAAAGCACAGACAAATTTTATGAGATCAATCAAATCCTGAAAGAAAACGGAATTACAGTCAATACCAATGACACAATTTGTAGACAGGTGTCCAACAGGGATAAGGAATTGAGAGATTTTGCAGAAAAATTTGACCATATAGTTTTTGTCAGTGGTACAAAATCTTCCAACGGAAAAGTTCTCTATAATGTGTGCAAAGAAAAAAATTCCAATACTTATTTTATATCTAACCCTGAACAAGTAGATAAAAATTGGTTTAAAAATGGTGAAAGTGTTGGAATATGCGGAGCTACCTCTACACCTATGTGGCTGATGGAGCAAGTGAAAGAAAGGATTGAGGCCTTTTAGGTAGCAGATTCTTCCTACCTTTGTACTGTGCAGACAACTTCTACATATATTGAAAGAAAAATAGATCCTAAAGGGATTCTTATAGCCTCAACGGTAATAATCCTCTGGGCAATTTCTTTATTTTTTTTATTGCAATGGGACTTCAGCTGGTATAATCCACTTACCTATTTGGCAGTGTTGGTTCAAATGCATCTCTACACAGGTTTATTTATCACTGCACATGATGCAATGCATGGTATAGTGTCTTCCAATAGAAAAATAAACCATACCATAGGCTGGATTTCAGCTATTCTCTTTTCTTATAACTTTTATTGGAAATTATACCCCAAACACCACGAGCACCACCGTTTTGTTGCGACAGATAAGGATCCCGATTATCACCATTCGGGAAATTTCTTTATTTGGTATTTGAGCTTTATCAGACAGTATGTGACTATTTGGCAAATGCTTTTGATGGCAGTGACCTTTAACATCCTCAAGCTGTATCTTCCCACAGAGAATCTGATTGTCTTTTGGATGCTACCTGCGATTCTTTCCACCTTGCAGCTTTTTTATTTTGGAACCTATCTACCTCACCGGGGAGAATCGAACAATAAACACCACTCTCAAAGTCAGTCAAAAAATCATATATGGGCTTTTCTTTCCTGTTATTTTTTTGGTTATCACTTTGAACATCATGATTCTCCGGGGACTCCTTGGTGGAGGCTTTGGCGTGTAAAAGAAAATTCATAATCCTGAATAGATATTTTTTTCAATGAATTTAGCCTTTTTATAAACAATTGTCAGTTTTCAAGCTTTTACAAATATTGTTGATACCCAACTATGAAACATTCTTTACTCTTTTTTCTGATTTTATCCCAGGTAACATTTCTATTTGCTCAAGAAGGAGCTATAAGGGGCAGGGTTTTTAATCCAGTCAATAATGAAGGAGTTCCCTTTGCAAATGTGGTTTTGCTCAATACGGACTATGGAACAGTAACAGATGAAAATGGTGATTACGAGATCATAGGAATTACTCCGGGTCTTTACAATGTAAGGGCCAGTTTTATAGGTTTCAGAACCAAAACTGAATTTGAAATCCAGATTACAAGAGCGAGAGCCGTACGGCTTGATTTTGAACTGCGTGAGGAGGCCTCAGACCTGGGTGAGGTCACGGTAGAGGCCGGTTTTTCCAGGTCAGAAGACAAGCCCATTTCTGTCCGTAGTCTCAACACCAATGAAATTGAGCGCTATCCAGGTGGCAACAGAGATATCAGCAGGGTGATTCAGTCCCTACCGGGTGTTGCCAGCACTGCGAGTTTCAGAAATGACATCATAATCAGAGGAGGTGCTCCCAATGAAAACAAATTTTTTATTGAGGAGATTGAAGTTCCAGTTATCAACCATTTTGCTACACAAGGTTCCTCTGGAGGTCCGGTAGGCATCTTGAATGTAAACCTGATAAAAAATGTGGATGTGATCACTGGGGGATTTCCCGCAGACAGGATGAATTCCCTGAGTTCCTTTTTTGAATTTGACCTAAAAGATGGCCGGAAAGACAAAATGTTTACCCAGGTTACGCTTGGAGCAAGTGAATTTACCCTTTCCAATGAAGGACCTATTGGAGAAAAAACCACTTACCTCGTGTCGGCCAGACAATCATATTTGCAGCTTTTGTTCAGAGCATTGGGTTTGCCTTTCCTACCTACCTTCAATGACTTTACAGTCAAAACCAAAACCAAAATCAATGACAAAACTGAGTTGACATTTTTGGGAGTTGGTGCGATTGATTTGTTTTCTCTAAATTTTGATACACCCGGTAATGAAACAGAGGATGAAAGAGAAAACAGGCTATACCTGCTTGAAAACCTGCCAATATCCACGCAGTGGAATTACACGACGGGGTTAAAATTGAAGAGATTCAGAGAGAATGGATTCTGGACTTTTATTCTCAGCAGAAATATGCTGAATAACCGCTCTTTCAAATATTTCCAAAATGATGATACAAATCCCGACAACTTACTTTTTGATTATACCTCTCAGGAAAGTGAAAATAAGGTCCGTATTGAGAACAGCATTTTCAGAGGAAGGACTACTCTTAAATATGGCATGAATTACGAATTCGCCAGATATTTAATCAACAATTTTGACAGGTTCACTTTAGCAGGAGAAGGCGGGATAATAGAGGTTAATGACAGAAGTCTTTTCAATAGCTATGGAGCATTTATTTCTGCCAGTCAGACTTCCAAAAATGACAGGCTTTTATTAACAGGTGGGGTGCGGGTCGACGGTTCAGATTTTGGGGAAACTGCCAGAAACCCTTTGAACCAGATTTCACCCAGGTTTTCACTCTCCTATCAGATTGTCCCACAATTATTTTGGACAGGAAATGTAGGTGTATATTATCAAAAACCGCCTTATACTGCCTTGGGCTTTAGGAATAATGAAGGTGAATTGGTCAATCAACAAAATGATATCAAGTTTATCCGATCCACTCATTTTGTCACAGGAATTGAAAAAGTGATTCCTGAAAAAAGCAGAAGGTTCAGTTTGGAGGGGTTTTATAAACTATATGCCAACTATCCTTCTTCACTCAGGAACGGGATTGCTTTGGCAAATTTGGGGGCTGATTTTGGAGTCATAGGGAATGAAGCCGTCAATTCAGATTCAGAAGGAAGAGCCTTTGGCTTGGAATTTTTGGCCCAGCAGCGCTTATTCAATGATTTTTTTGGAATAGCCTCAGTTACTTTGGTCAGATCGGAATTCACAAATCCCAATACTGTAGGCTTTGTGCCTTCTGCATGGGATAACAGGATCATTGTTAGTCTTACAGCAGGAAAGCGCTTTGCCAGAAATTGGGAAGTGGGAGCACGTTGGAGATATTTGGGAGGTTTGCCTTACACTCCTGTAGATGTGGAGGCCTCATCTTTAAGAGAAGTCTGGGATTTACGTGGCATGGCCATCCCGGATTTCAATAGGATCAATGCGGAGCGACTTAATGCATTTCATCAATTGGACTTCCGGATAGACAAAAGGTACTTCTTTGATAAGTGGAATCTGAATTGGTATTTGGATATTCAAAATGCCTATAATTTCAGGGCAGAACAGCCACCCCTATTAGTGCCTGAGCGGTCTGATGCCGGTAATTTGATAGTAGACCCGTTAGATCCAAGCCGCTATAAAATGAGGCTGGTAGAAAACCCTGCTGGAACTATTTTACCAACTATTGGCATCATTGTGGAGTTTTAAATCCAAATACGGTTGATTTCCTTATTTTTGTCCCGATGAAGAAAATGATGCTTTTCTTGGGGCTTTTTTGGTATGCCTCCGGAATATTATTGGCGCAGGGAGTAGAGGAGGCCGATAGAAAAGCAGGTGTAGCTGAGAGCCTCTTTGATTTTGGAGATGCAGTCATTGACTTTATTTCCGGAGAAAAGTGGGCGATTATCCCTGCGGTGGTCTATTCACCTGAAACAAGCCTTGGCCTTGGGGCAAGAGCTATTCGTGTTTTTAGATTTCAAAATGACAGCAGTAAAGTACTCAGACCCTCTACTCTACCCATTACGTTTTTGTATACACTGAATAATCAGACGATTTTCACCACAGAGTTAGACCTCTGGGCCAATGAAAATAGGGATTATCTGAATGCCCGGTTTGAGCTTTCAAATTTCCCTTTTCGATATTTTGGAATTGGAAACGACCCTCTTTTAGCTGAAGGTGAGTTTTATACGACCAGATTTGCCTATTTCCACCTGAACTACGAAAGGAAAATAGCGAAAGGAGTCTATTTGGGGCCTCGCTATGAATTCAGAATCGATGATATTAGAGATAGAGAGGTGGGGGGTGTTTTGGAGTCTACGCAGCCTCTGGGCTTTGATGGGCAAAGGCTCTCCGGTTTGGGCATTGTTTCAAAATATGATACCCGCGATAATATATTTCAACCAAGCCAAGGCTGGAACAATAGCCTTTCATGGATGGGTTTTGCATCTTTTTTAGGCAGTAATTTCACATTTAGCCAATACATGCTAGACCTGAGAAAGTATCTAAATGTGACTCATAACCAGGTTCTCGCAGTACAGTCTTGGTGGAGTTTTACCACTGGGGAAGCTCCTTTTCAGCATATTTCCCTCATCGGGGGAAGTGATAGGATGAGAGGTTATTTTGAAGGTAGATATAGAGACCGTCATGCCATGGTGCATCAGTTGGAGTATAGATTGCCTGTTTATAGGAATTTTGGAATGGTGTTTTTCGGGCATGCCGGTCAGGTTGCTCAAAGTCCTGAACAGTTTGACTGGAGCAGATTTCGTTATGGGGGAGGGTTTGGGTTCCGCTACAAGCTCAATCAAGACGGGCTGAATATCAGGCTGGACATTGCCTTTGGAGATCAAAGGGCTTTTTATTTTGGGTTAAATGAGGTGATATAAGCATTCGTTCAGGTTCACAAATGAAAAAACCACCTTCTACACAATAGATTCCAAGTAGAGGTGGTTACAAGAAATTACGCTTTTAAAGCTTACTGAAAGTGATAAAGGAAAACCAATACTCCAGAGAAAGCTGGTTTTCTTTGGTCTTTGATTTCAAGTTTTACATTCACCTCAGCCTTGATAGTACCTCTGAGGTTGACGACATTTTTCAGGTTGGCATTCAGCCTGACTTCATTTTCAACCAATACAGCTTGGGCAAATCGCAGATTCTCGATCCCGTAATTGACCATCATTTTGAGATTTTCTACCTGGACAATCTGCTCCCATAGGTAGGGAACGAGAGACAATGTCAGGTAACCATGTGCAATGGTATTTCCAAATGCCCCTTCTGTCTTTGCCCTTTCGGGGTCAGTATGGATCCACTGTTGATCTAAGGTTGCATCTGCAAATTTTTGAATCTGCTCCTGTGTGATCTTATGGTATTCAGATAATCCAAGGTCTTGGCCTATGAATTTTTCGAAGTCTTCAAAGCTTCCTATGGTAATCTGGCTCATGTGTTATAAATTTTTGGAAAATAAAGGTATTTAAAAAAATACAAATTCAAGTTGACAGGAATAACTTTATGGAAATTTGTAGAAACAATAACCAAACTTTAAGCTCATTGGATTGCATAGAACCCCTGACAGGTTTAATCAGCTGCAAAGCCAAAAAAACTTATAGAGAGGGTGAGACCTATCAGGTTTTTAACCATCTCCATTAAATTGAGAAAGTAGGGATAAATATTGGTGAAATCCCGGTAATTTTCAGGATTGGATTTTAATTATGGATAGTAAAACAAAAGCATACAAATATATTCATGGCTATCAGGAGGTCGAGCAGGAAAGATTGCGCGAGCAGGCATCTGTGATAGAAAGGCCGATTTACGATTACATAGATTTTTCAAAAGTGGAGGAACTCCTTGAGGTAGGCAGTGGTGTGGGAGCTCAGACAGAGATTCTTCTCAGAAGGTGGCCTCAGCTGAAAATCACCGGTGTAGAGTATGAGTCCAAGCAAATCCGCAAAGCATTGGACAATATGAAAGCCCTGGGGTATGGCAAAGAAAAGGTTAACTTTATTCATCAAGATGCTAAAAAGCTTTCTTTACCAAAAAAATATGATGCAGCATTTATCTGTTGGGTTTTGGAGCATATCCCAGAGCCTGTCAAGGTGCTGAAAAGTGTCAAAGGTAATCTGAAAACCGGTGCGATGATTTCTATAACGGAGGTTTTCAATGCTACTTTTTACACCTATCCGCTTATGCCAGAGGTCATGGACTATTGGAAACTGTATAATGATTATCAGGTTTCAATAGGTGGAGATCCACAGGTCGGCGCAAGGTTAGGGGATCTTTTGGAGGAAGCTGGTTACCAAAATATTCAACTTAGGAGTGGAGGTTTTCATCTGGACAGCAGACAGCCTGAAGAGAAGCAAAAAGTATTTTCTTATTGGAAAAACCTAATGAGCTCTGGAGCACCAATATTGATAGAGGAAGGTATTGTATCTGCCCAGCAGGTTTTGGAAATGCAGATGGCTATGGATAGATTAAAATCCATGCCGGAATCAGTTTTTTATTACAGATTTATTCAGGCTACCGCCTATGCTTAAACCATGAAAATACTCAGGAGAATTTTTCGTTTTACGCTCAAATTGGTTCTTTGGTTCTTTCTCATCACCATAGGACTTACGGTCTTATATAAGTTTGTACCTGTCCCCATCACACCTTTGATGGTGATCAGGCTTTATGAGCAAGCTGTTGATAAGGAAAAATCATTGAAGCTTTACAAAGATTGGGTTCCCTTGGGCAAAATCTCAAAAAACGCCCCACAGGCTGTGATTGCTTCCGAGGATCAGAAGTTTTTGGATCATAATGGATTTGATTGGGATGAGATGAAAAAGGTGTGGGAATCCAATAAGCAAGGAAAAAAGGTAAGGGGAGCAAGTACCATTTCCCAGCAAACCGCTAAAAATGTGTTTTTGTGGCCGGGAAGAAACCTTGTCAGAAAGGGGCTGGAAGCATATTTCACCTTTTTGATTGAGATGATCTGGGGGAAAGAGAGGATTATGACCGTTTACCTCAATGTCATAGAAATGGGTGAGGGGATTTATGGAATAGAAGCTGCTGCACAGCATAACTTCAAAAAACCGGCAGAAAAACTGAACAGGAATGAAGCAGCCTTGATTGCTGCAGTATTGCCAAATCCCAGACGCTGGTCTCCTGCCAGACCTACTCCTTACATATTAGGAAGGCAGGTTTGGATTTTGAGACAGATGAACAACCTGGAGCAGGTGGAAATGGGTGTTTGATCAGATAAATTTTAATACTTCATCAAGATACTCCCGGGTATTGGAAAGCCTGGGTACCTTATTTTGTCCGCCCAATTTCCCTTTGGATTTCAACCATTTCTGAAAAACCCCGGAATTGACAAGATGGACTTTTGGAGCTGAAAGTGCGAGGTCCTTATAGCGCTTTGCGTCATAATCCGAATTGATTTCCCTGAGGGTTTTGTCAAGAATCTCACAAAATATACTTTCGTCACTGGGAAAAGTCTGAAATTCCACTACCCACTCATGAGCGCCCTTGCTTTTAGACCCTCCAAAATAAACCGGAGCGGCAGTAAAATTGGTGATTGTCGCCAAAGTGGCATCTGCAGCGGCTTGAATTGCCCTTTCTGCGTTTTCTACTATGACCTCCTCCCCAAATGCATTGATGAAATGCTTGGTCCTGCCTGAAATTCTAAAACGGTATGGATCAGTATTGGTGAACTTGACAGTATCTCCGATTTTGTATCTCCAGAGACCACCATTGGTAGTAATGATGATTGCGTAGTTTTTGTTTGTTTCTACTTCCCAAAGTGGGATTACTTTGGGTTTTTCATTCTCCCATTCTTCCATAGGAATGAATTCGTAGAAAATACCGTAATCCAACATCAAAAGGAGCTCATCTGATTCTTTCTGATCTTGTATACCGAAAAATCCCTCAGAGGCATTGTAAGTTTCCATGTACCTCATTTTATCAGAAGGAATCAGTTCCCTGAAGAGGTTTTTGTATGGCCCAAAAGCTACCGCACCATGAAAAAAGACCTCAAGGTTTGGCCAAACCTCTAAGATGTTATTGGCGCCTTTGATTTCAAGTATTCTCTGTAAGAGTACGATGGTCCAGGTTGGGACACCGGACATGCTGACCACATTTTCGTCCATTACCTCTTGGGCCATTCTTTCAATTTTGGATTCCCATTCGCTCATCAGTGCGACTTCCAGACTTGGTGTTCGCGCAAATTGCGCCCAAAGCGGTAAATTATGCATGATGACAGCAGAAATATCCCCCACTTGGCTGCTTTTATTAGAGGCGCTGAGATTTTTGGTCAGGCTTCCACCTATTGTGAGGTTTTTTCCCGCAAAAAGCTTGCTGTCGGGATAATTATTCATGTAGATGGAAAGCATATCTTTCCCGGCTTTGAAGTGACAGTCTTCTAAGGATTCTTGCGAAACAGGGATAAATTTGCTTCTACTTGAGGTAGTGCCCGAGGATTTTGAAAACCATTCAATGGGTGTCGGCCAAATCACATTTTGATGCCCTTTCATTGTTTTCTCAATGTAGGGCTTCATTTGTTCGTAATCGTGAATGGGAACCGCCTGAGCAAACTCCTCATAAGAATTGATCCTATCAAAATGGTGTTTTTTCCCAAACTCTGTGGTTTTTCCAAACTCAAGCAGTTCATCAAAGACGTTTTTCTGAGCTCTGAAAGGCTGCTTTTTAAAATTTTCGATCTGACCAATGCGGCTTTTCAAAATCCAGGAGATAAAAGAATTGACAACTTCCATTAGTTGAATATTTTTCTTTTCAGTTCAAAATGTTGGCCAAGATACACTCTCCTGACTTGTTCATCTGCTGCCAATTCCTCGGCAGTACCGGCCTTCAAAAGTTTGCCTTCAAACATCAAATATGCCCTGTCGGTAATGGAAAGGGTTTCATTGACATTGTGGTCGGTGATGAGTATTCCTATATTTTTGTTTTTGAGTTTGGCTACGATGGTCTGAATCTCTTCTACTGCGATCGGATCCACTCCTGCAAAAGGTTCATCTAAAAGCACAAATTTGGGGTCTACAGCCAGTGCCCGTGCGATTTCTGTCCTTCTTCTCTCTCCCCCGGAAAGTACCATTCCCAAGTTTTTGCGAACATGGGTAAGGCTGAACTCTTCCAAAAGGCTTTCAACTTTCTCTTTCCGTTCTACCTTGTTTTTGTTGGTCATTTCCAGGACAGCCATGATATTTTCTTCTACTGAAAGTTTCCTGAAAACAGAAGCTTCCTGGGCAAGATAACCGATTCCCAATTTGGCTCTTTTGTACATGGGAAGCTTGGTGATATTTTGATTTTCTAAAAATATTTCACCATGGTTGGGCTGAATCAGTCCAACAATCATGTAAAAGGAGGTGGTTTTTCCGGCCCCATTGGGACCAAGTAGACCAACAATTTCACCTTGTTCCACTTCTACAGAGATGTCATTGACGACTTTTCTGCCTTTATAGATTTTCACCAAATTATCGGCCCTTAGCTTCATGCTCAATCAAATTTTATATCCTTCACGTAAAGTTGCAAGGTACTGTTGTTCCTAAATGTATTCTCCCTTATCTCAAAAGCCAAATCGAATCGCATTTTTCGTAAAAGCATTTTATAAATAATCTCATCAGGGAAGATGGTTTTGTCAGCCATTCCAAAAGCAATACAGATTGGTTTGGTATCAATGCCGTCCTGCACTACGTTGAATCTTAGGTGCTTGTCTTTTAATATCCTTACATTCTCTGCAAAGACCTGCTTCAGGCAGAAAATCGGTTCCGGATTTCCGGGACCAAATGGGGCCATTTGCTTCAGGATATTGTAAAATTTATAATTCACCTGATCCAATAGGATCTCATCATCTATTTCAAGAACGGGCTTCATGTGTATGTCTGAAATTCTTGAGCTGACTACTTCCTCAAATTTTTTCTGAAATGCAGGAACTTTGTCCACAGACATGGTGAGGCCAGCAGCATACTTATGGCCTCCAAACTGCTCCAGCAAATCACTGCATTCGGAAATGGCTTCATAAATATCAAAATCAAATACAGATCTTGCTGAGCCCGTAGCTTTGTTGTTGGATTCGGTAAGGATAATTGTTGGACGGTAATACTTTTCTATACATCTGGATGCAACTATACCAATCACTCCCTTGTGCCAATCTTCTTTAAAAAGTACAGTAGTTTTCTTTTCGATCTCCATGCTCTCTATCATTGAGAGGGCTTCTTTGGTAATATTTTCATCGAAATTTTTTCTTGCTGCATTGACCGTGTCTACTATTTCTGCTCTGGCCAGAGCATCTTCCAGGTCTTTGGAGATCAATAATTCTACTGATGCCTTGGCATGCTCCAACCTGCCTGAAGCATTGATTCTTGGGCCGATTTTGAAAACGATATCTGAAATCTCCAGCTCTTTTTCTATTCTGCTCCTCAGCATCAAGGCTTTGATTCCAGGCCTGGGATTGTTATTGATCCTTTCTATTCCATAAAAGGCGAAGATTCTATTTTCCCCTGTGATCGGTACAATGTCAGCGGCAATGCTAATGGCCAAAAGATCAAGATATCCCATGACCTTACTTGAATCCTCTCCCCTTTTTGCTGCCATAGCCTGTACCAGCTTGAAACCAACTCCACAACCGCTCAACTCTTTATATGGGTATTTGCAATCCTTTCTCTTGGGGTCTAAAATGGCAACAGCAGGTGGCAGTTCCTCTCCTGGAGTGTGGTGATCACAGATAATAAAATCCACACCCAACTCTTTTCCCAGCTTGACTTTTTCTATGGCCTTGATGCCACAATCCAATGATACGATCAGGGAATATCCGTTTTCTGCAGCAAATCTCACCCCCTTTTCTGAAATTCCATAACCCTCCTTGTATCTATCCGGGATGTAAAAATCCACTTTGTCGTAAATTTGGCTCAAATAGCCATACATCATGGCTACTGAGGTGGTGCCATCTACATCATAATCCCCATAGACTAGAATCTTTTCATTGTTCTCAATGCTTCTTTCAAGCCTTTCTACCGCCTTATCCATATCCTGCATGAGCATTGGATCATGCAGTTTGTCCAAATCAGGCCTGAAAAAATCCTTTGCCTTTTGAAAAGTATCTACGTCCCTGTTCACCAGCATATTGGCCAAGATGGAATTGACGTTGATTTCCTTACTAAGGGTTTTTACCGCTTCGCTATCGGCCTTTTCCCGTATCATCCATTTGTATTCCATAGGGCTAAATTACTAAAGTCCTCCTCTATATTCAGGAGATTGAAATCATTTATTTCGTAGAATTGTAAGAAGGATTGAATTGGTTGAATTTAAAAAGTTTCATATTCAGAAAAGAATTTTTTTCTACTTTTGAATATGGACAAAGCGATCACACAAATTTTTGACAAAGCCGAGCGCTTGATGCATAGGTTGAACTTCACTATCACCAAAGAAGATAGAAATAGACCTTGGGGTGGTTTTTTGGTCATTGAAGAAAGTCAGGCCGAAGCATTTGCAGCCCAGTTTTTCCCGGAAGAGGATTTTGAAGCTTTGAAAATTTCAAAAAAACTCAGCCCAAAGATACTTTTGGTTGCGCCGGGCAAAAGGCTTTCCTGGCAGTATCACCATCGCAGAGCAGAAATCTGGAGATGTATTTCCGGTAAAGTGGCTGTCGCAACATCATTGACTGATGTGGAAAAGGCGCAGCATATATTAAAGGAGGGTGACAAAATCAAGCTTCAACAAGGCGAAAGGCACCGACTCATAGGTTTGGAAGACTGGGGAATGGTGGCCGAAATATGGCAACACACAGATGCTTCACACCCTTCTGATGAGGAAGATATTGTGCGTCTTCAAGATGATTTTGGAAGGTAAGTCCGATAATTGATTTCCTTTTTGGTCCAGGCCTACTCCTAAATCAAGAAAATAGCTTAACCCATATTTTCGGGTCTGATCATTTAATAGGATTACCGGGGAGCCGTTTGGCTTCCTCCCAAAAAACATCCATTTCTGCCAAGCTCATGTCTTCTATTTTTTTACCGGCTTCTTTGGCAGATTTTTCCAGATATTGGAAGCGTTTGATAAATTTTAAATTGGTTTTTTCCAGTGCTTCTTCTGGATTGATGTCAATAAATCTTGCATAATTGATCAGGGAAAAAAGTAGGTCTCCAAATTCACCTGTAGCTTTTTCTTTGTCTATTTCTTTTTCATCAGCAGCATTGAATTCGGACTTGAATTCATCCATTTCCTCTTCTACTTTTTCCCAGACCTGATGTTTTTCTTCCCAGTCGAATCCTACGCCACGGGCTTTTTCCTGAATTCGCATCGCTTTGATCAATGCCGGTAAGGACTTTGGAACCCCGCCGAGAACTGATAGATTGCCTTTTTCTTTCAGTTTGATTTTCTCCCAGTTTTCTTTAACAGTTTGTTCATCCTGAGCTATTGTATCACCATAAATATGAGGATGGCGACGGATTAGTTTTTCACAAAGACTTTCTATGACAGTCGTGATGTCAAAGGCTTTTTTTTCAGAACCGATTTTTGCGTAAAAAACTATATGCAAAAGTATATCTCCCAGTTCTTTTTTGATTTCTTCCAGATCATTTTCCAAAATGGCATCTGAAAGTTCAAAAGTTTCTTCAATGGTTAGGTGTCTAAGGCTCTCAATCGTTTGCTTTTTGTCCCAAGGGCATTGCTCCCTAAGTTCATCCATGATGGTCAATAATTTATCAAACGCAGCTAATTGCTCTTTTCTTTGTGACAATTGGGACATAAGCGGGGAAACTATAATTTAATTGAGGACGTTTTGAAAGTATTACGTAAATTTGGACAAATTTAATTGATATGGCAACCTTGTATTTGACTTTAGGCTTTTTGGCACTCTTCTTTATTTTGATGTCAGTAAGACTAATTTTATTGAAAAACGGAGAATTTAAAGGCACCTGTGCCTCACAGAACCCTTATTTGAATAAGGATGGCGGTACATGTAGCTATTGTGGCAAAACCGTAGATGCAGACAGCAGTTGTGGCAACCCTGACAATGAAGTGGATAAGGTTCTTGCCAAATTCAAATAATCGCCTTTTCAACTCCTGGGTTTTCCAGGATTTTTCTATTTAACTATTAATCTATTTTAGAGTGGCTTTAATCAAATCAATCTCTGGTATACGGGGAACTATCGGTGGAAAACCTGGAGAGGGCCTCACCCCTTTGGATGTTGTCAAATTCACCTCTGCTTATGGAAGCTGGGTGATCAAGCATACCCAAAATCCCAAAGTTGTTATTGGAAGAGATGCCAGGATTTCGGGAGAAATGGTGTCCAAATTAGTGGCTGCAACACTTCAAGGCTTAGGCATTCATGTCATAGACTTGGGTTTGAGTACCACCCCTACTGTTGAGTTGGCAGTTCCTTTGGAAAATGCGGGAGGAGGTATCATCTTGACAGCTAGCCATAATCCTATTCAATGGAATGCGCTTAAACTGCTCAACAACAAAGGAGAGTTTATTTCCGATGCTGAAGGAAAAGCAATTCTGGATAGTGCAGAAAAAGAAGACTTTACTTTTGCAGAAGTAAAAAAGCTTGGTGCATATACCCAAATTGATGATTACATAGAAAGGCATGTGCAGCATGTTCTTGGCTTGGATCTTGTGGATGTAGAGGCGATCAAAGCGAGGAATTTCAAGGTGGTGATTGATTGTGTCAATTCAACCGGTGGTATCGCGCTTCCGAAGCTTCTGAGGGCATTGGGCGTAGAAGAGATTGAGGAAATGTATTGTACACCAGATGGGCATTTTCCACATAATCCTGAGCCATTGCCGGAAAATCTGAGAGACATTTCTGAAAAATTGGCAAAGGGGAAGTTTGATTTGGGCATCGTAGTCGACCCGGATGTAGACAGGCTTTGCTTTATGAATGAGGACGGAAGTCCTTTCGGTGAAGAATATACACTAGTGGCGGTAGCAGATTATGTACTTGCCAATACTCCCGGAAATACAGTCTCAAATTTGAGTTCTACACGTGCATTAAGAGATGTCACCCAAAAAAGGGGAGGACAATATGAGGCAGCAGCTGTAGGCGAAGTCAATGTCGTCAACAAGATGAAAGAAACCAATGCGATTATCGGGGGAGAAGGCAACGGCGGAGTGATTTACCCTGAATCCCATTATGGCAGAGATGCTTTGGTGGGGATTGGTCTGTTTTTGACACATTTAGCAAAGTTTGGGAAAACCATTTCCCGTCTTAGAGCAAGCTATCCCAACTATTACATTTCCAAAAATAAGATAGAATTGACTCCTAACATCAATGTAGACAACGTGCTTGAGGCTATTAAGGAGAAATACAGTAAGCATCCTATCAATCTCATAGATGGTGTAAAGATAGAATTTGAAAAAGAGTGGGTTCACTTAAGAAAATCAAATACCGAACCCATCATAAGAATTTATTCTGAGTCTGAATCACAGGCAACAGCTGAACACTTGGCAAATAAAATCATTATGGACATCAAAGAAGTCATTACGGGAAGCTAAACTTCTATAGGCTTCTTTGCAGAGCATAACATCAACCCAAATACTTGAAGCATGAGAGTTTACTTTGACAATGCAGCAACTACTGCCATGGATGGTAGGGTAGTAGAGGCTATGATTCCTTTTATGAAGGATCATTATGGCAATCCTTCTTCCGTACACAGTCATGGAAGAGAAGTACGTACAGCCATTGAAAGAGCAAGGAAAAAAGTTGCTGAACTTTTGAATGCCAGTCCTTCTGAAATTTTTTTCACTTCTGGGGGAACAGAAGCAGATAACACAGCCTTGGTTTGTGGAATTGAGACTTATGGGATTCAACACGCCATTACTTCAGCTATTGAACACCATGCTGTACTGCATACCTTAGAGCATTGTGCCCAAAAAGGAAAAGTAAAATTGAGTTTGGTCAAGGTAAACGAAAAAGGGGATATTGACCTGGATCATTTGGAGGAATTGTTGAGATCCAATCCAAACTCCATGGTTTCCATCATGCATGCCAATAACGAAATCGGTAATATCAATGACCTGAGTGCGATCGGTAAACTCGTGAAAAACTATGGCGGCTTTTTTCACTCTGATACTGTACAGACTATGGGGCATTACGAACATGATCTGAAAACCCTTCCTGTTGATTCACTTGTTGCTGGAGGGCATAAATTTCACGGGCCAAAAGGTTCGGGTTTTTTGTATATCCGAAAAGACAAAAAAATCCACCCATTTATCTATGGGGGAGCTCAGGAAAGAAATATGAGGGGTGGAACCGAAAATGTAATCGGGATAGTAGGGATTGCCAAGGCGCTTGAATTGGCCTATGAAGACATGTCTGGCCATAGGGCACATATTGAAAACCTGAAAAAACACTTTATAGAAAGTTTAAAACAACAAATTCCTGAAGTCAGCTTCAATGGGAGATCTGCAGAAATGCAGCATAGCCTTTACACAGTTTTGAATGTGAGTCTGCCATATTCTGAGGAAAACTCCGGTATGTTACTCTTCAATCTTGACCTCAATGGGATTTCAGCTTCTGGAGGTTCGGCCTGCAGTAGTGGTGCATCAGTAGGTTCTCATGTGCTGAGAAGCTTGAAAGCCGATCCTCAACGGGAATCTGTGCGTTTCTCTTTCAGCCGTTTCAATACTATTGAAGAAGTGAATTATACTGTGGAAAAGCTGAAAGAGCTTTATGGCGTGCCAGCATAAAAGCCGGCTTGATGTCGGCTTTTTTAATTTGAAGAGTTCGGGATATTGCAAATACGTTGCTCAGGACTCTTTTTTTAAATTTTCATCTCCAAAGCTTTTTTCACCAATTCCACCGCGGTACTCACCCCTAGCTTGCTATGGATTTTTTTTCTGTGAGACTCCACTGTATGTTGGCTAAGGCTTAAGAGTTCAGCGATTTCCTTATTCATTTTTCCATCCTTGATGAGCCTAAGTATTTCTGTCTCCCTTCTTGAGAGTTTAAATTTCTCTTTGAAATGATCTGGGTATCCATCAGGCTCATTCTGAAACTCCACTCTTTTGTAATCCAGGATATAGGATCCTTCAAAAACCTCCCGCACGGTATAAATTAATTCATCAGGGTCTGAACCCTTCAGGACGTAGGCATCAGCTCCAGCCTTGATGGCTTTTTCATAAATTAGGGGGTCGTCATACATGGATAGGACGATGATTTTAGACCTTGGCTGTTTCTTTTTGATAATAGAAATAACACCCATTCCGTCCAACTTGGGCATATTCATGTCCGTGAGAATGATATCCACATGATTCTTTTGGATATATTCCACGAGATCTTTCCCATTGTGGAAAATGGCCCTGACTTCAAAGTCGTCTTCCTCTTCTAAAAGCCCTTTGATTCCCATAGCAAACATCTTATGATCATCTGCCAGTGCTATCCTTATCATAAATTTTTTGTGGGGAGTGATTAATACAACGGAAAAGATAGTATAAACTACTTATTTTGGCAAGTAAAGTTTGATGAGTGTGCCCTTGTCCTGTTCAGAGTCTATTTGAAAGTCCCCGCCCAGCATTTTCATTCTTTTCTTAAAATTGGCCATACCTGAGCCTTCGCTTTTGTTAGCTGTGTCAAAACCAATTCCATCATCCTGTATTAAAATGAGTTTGCTATCATTTTCATTTTTAATGGTTATTGAGATTGTGTTTGGATTGGCGTGTTTGATGGCATTATTTAAAGCTTCTTGTATAATTCTGATCAAGATCAGTTTTTCGTCCTTTTTCAGGCTGAGTGGTTCGCCTTCTATTGAAAAATCTGTCTGACAGAATTCTGCTGCTTCAAGTTTTTCCAATTCCCTTTTGATAAAATCTTCCATGTTGATAGATTCTACCCAGTCCAAATTCAAGGATTTGGAAAGGCCTCTGATTTCTTTGATCACCTGATTGATGATATTTCTTCCTTCAGATATTGATTCAGGTTTGGATCTGGCAAAATTTATTTTGGCAAGAGAAAGCATTTGTCCGATATTGTCGTGGAGCTCTCTTCCCACATGCGAAAGGGTATCTTCCTGAATTTCCTTTTCTACATTCAGGATTGTATTTTCAAATTCAGCCTTCATTGAGGCTACTTTTTGCCGGTTCTCCAGTTGGCGTTGCCTGTGATAGATGACCATGATGACAATAAAAGAAACCATCAAGAGCATTAGAAAAAAGCCCAAAAGAATGATTACAAACAGATCTGAACCGTTATTTTCCATTGGTAAATGCTATAAGGGAACCACAGGGGATTAAATAGAAAGGACAATCAACCCTTTAAATTATGGTTTTATCCTCAAATTTTATTTTCCCTGCAAAAGAATTTGATCAAAGGATGAAAATTGGGGTATAAAAAGCAATAAATGTAAGTTCAATACCTCTGGGTCATGAAATTGATGTATCTGAAATATTTTCGCTTTTAAAAACCAACGGAGCATAAAAAGCCAGGCCCATCACCAAATACATCAAAACACTTAATGCCCTGATAAGATTATAAATTCCGTATATCAAATCAAGGTTATCCATATTGACCAAGGGTATTGAGGCAAAAAACAGCAAAGAGCATGAATAAAAAAACATGATTGCGGTCACTATCCAAAATGAGGGTATTGCTACTATATTTTCGTTTTAGTATTGATTATCCTTGATGATCAAATAAAAGAAATGTATGCAGCATAGGATCAAGACGATAGCAGATGGGATCAGAGAATAAGTTTGGAAAACCTCTGTGATAGGCTGATAGAAAAGTGAATTGATCAATGCCCAGACCACCAATAACAATCCCGAAATAAAAATTCTGAGTGTCACTTTTTTTTGCTTGAAGATGAGGGTAAAAAAATAGAGTAAAAGCAAGGTCTCCGCATGAACAAACAAAAGATTATGGAAGAGTGAATTGTTTTGGGAGTTTTGAATAGTTTAGATACTATAATTTCCTATATATTTTAAAATAATTAAGTAGTTCGTTTAGCCTATTAATAACGAATTTTTTTTAAATTTCAAAATTTCTCAAATATTCTTGCTGAGATAAACAAATATTTTTACATTTAATTTCACTAAAACCTATTTAATATGAACAAGATCAAAAAAATGAGAATGAATTATCTTAAAAGTATTGGTAGAGGTTTGGCCGCAGTTGATGTACAAGGAAATCCAATAAAGCAGCAAACTTTATCAATATGGTTTAGTAGAAGTCAGGTGGAAAATTTATTAAAATTAACTGATGAAAAAGAAGGTGGTGTAAGAATTTTCTTCGCTCAATATGATGAAGATACGATTCCTACTGGACTAGAAAATGTCAAAGAAAAATTAATAGGAAAGCTAACTGTAGCTTTAGCTCCTTGTAAGGTAGATGAAGTTCCCCATGTTGAAAGCTTTATAAATGGTGGTACAATTTGTCCTCCATTTTGCATGCCTCCCCCAACTTGGGAATACGAAATAGCTAAAAATGCAGAGGAAGATATCTTAGAAGCCGCAAAACTTTAATTTCAAACTAAAAGCTACTATTAAGTAGCTTTTTTGTTAAATTGTTAAAATTACTAAATTGTCATTGGAGGTCAATTTTCCTGTTGATAATCAGTTTATTGAATTTATTTTGACTTTAAGGTGGGAGAATTTTTGAAAATCAAAGGGGCATAAAAGGCCAAACCCATGACCAGGTACATGCTTGACCCAAGAATTTTCATTAAAAATCTCAGTTGATCAAAAAGTTGTAAGTCCATGACCTTATATGAAAAATTGAATGAAAGAAAATATAGGAAAGTGCAGGCATAAAAAAACATCAAAAACGATACGATCCAAAAAGAGGGGATTGAGATCAGGTTTTTATCTTCAAAAAGATTTTTTGAAAAAATACTGTAAAAAAAATATAAACTCATCCCAATAATCATTATACTACTCAAAGCCCAAGTGTAATTCTGAAAGGAAGTGGCAATAGGTTGGGAAAAAAGAGAATTTAAAAGGATAAAAATGAGGTAAATTATCCAAAGAAAAAGAATGTATTTATTACGACCCATCAGGAAATAGAAATAAAGGAAAATCAAAGAAATACCAATTGACAGGTAGCCTATGTTGGCAATAAAAGAATTATTGATTCCCAAGCTGCCCAAATGTTTTAACTTAACTTCTGTAGCACTTATTACTATTAGTTTTATCAACACGATAATGTGCTGAATCCTATACTCCTTTGATGGCATAAAAAGGTATGGAATACTCAGCAACATTCCCAGAATGATCAGCCCGTTATACCACGTTATTGAACTCATATTCTTTATTATGGATTACAGGAAGGAGGGCATAATTCTCCGGCATTCATTGGGCTAATCCCACCATCACTTTTTAAACTTTCTGGTTCAGTTTCAGACGATAATTCACTGTAAATATCTTTGTATTCTTTTTCGGTCTTGTCACAGGCCACCAATGCCACAGATACCCTGCCTACATATTCTTCTCTGTTTTTTCTGTCATGGGGAAGCATTTCTACATTTTCCTTGTCATACTGTCCGAAGTAGATTTTGATTCCGCCGGTTTTGGGATCAGTCATATCTAAGAGTTTTTGGATGGAATCCCTGTCAAACCAAACCCAGTCAGATTGCTCCTCTATGGGCTTTCCTTTGCCGTTGTTGGCCTTGATACTTTTTTTGGCTGCCTTTTGATAGGCTTTTCTGAATGCTTCCAATTCTTTTCTGTTCATGATTTTTAAGTGTTATATGTGGATGTTTTTAGAAATACAGGGGAATGGAACCTCTTTTAGTCATTGGTGACCGGAGATTGGGTAGAATAAATGCAAACCCAAATACCAAATACATCAAACTTGCCATTAGCTTGTTCAAATTAAACATGATATTGACATTTTTGACTACAAATTCCGGATAAAGTTGGTATGCTCCAAATAGTAACAGGGCTTCTAAATAAAAAAAAAGTACCACGAAACCTATCCAAAAGTGCGGAATGTAGATGAGTTTTTTTTCAGGATCGATCCTCAGTGTCAGAATCTGCCGGATTAGTCGGCAGGATAATACAATAAGTAAAACACCAAAAGGAAATAAAGAATAATACTGTAAGGCACCTGAAATGGGCTCAAACAAAAGACTGTTAAGAACTGCCCAGATGAACAATAGGCCAGTCAGCTGTACCGTCCTTTTTCTCCATACCAAGGACTGTTCGAGGGAATAAAAATAGGCAATGAGCAGAAAAGACTCCAAATATATCCATCCTATATTGTACAAGAGCGTATTGTTGATTTTTTGGGAAGCAGTATATGCCCCGGCCAACTCGAGAACCAACACCACAAAAAGAGTAATGGAGATAAGGTTGATTTGGGTTTTGCTTCTCTTCCCGAATTTGGGTCTTAAAATGAGGAGTAGGATTAAACTTAACCCTATTATAAAGTGATAAAAACCAAACAATATTCCTTCTTTTGATGAGCCTGAAAAGTAGTGTAAAAATAAAAGCCAAAAAATCCCCTGTACAGGGTAATTTTGAAGCAAAATGACACAAAAAAAGGAGCTGGATGACTCCAACTCCTTTTCCTTTATGAAATTATCTTATTAAACGTTGCTTTGCCAGTAAACTTGAAACTTAGTATCAAGGATTGTCTTTATAGAATATCAAGCAATTTCGAATATCGATTAGTTTCTATTCAGACTATTTTATAAGTCAGTTAACAAACTGGCATCATTACTTATTTTTATAAAAAACCAGTAGACCTTATGCAGTCTTTTTGGCAGGTGCTGCCTGAGAGGCACTGTCCGATTCCAGTTCTCTCTTCATCAAATCTACCACGATAGGTGTAGCGATATAGATGGAAGAGTAAGTACCTACCAATACACCAATAAGCAATGCAAAGGAGAATCCTCTTAATACTTCACCACCGAAAATCAACAAGACCAATACCACAATCAAAGTAGTAGCAGAAGTGATCAAGGTTCTGGCCATTGTTTGATTGATGGCATCATTGAACATCTTGACCAATTTGGATGTACCTCTATTGCTGATGTTTTCTCTGATACGGTCAAATACAATCACGGTATCATTGATAGAGTAACCTACTACGGTCAAGACAGCAGCAATAAACACCTGATCGATTTCGAAGGTCGCTCCCAAAGCACTGGCTATGGCAAAAGCCGCAATCACAAAGAATACGTCATGCACCAAGGCAATGATAGATCCCAGCGAGAACTGCCATTTACGGAACCTCAACAAGATGTAAAGGAAGATGGCTACCAGGGCAAAGAACATGGCACTGGCAGAAGAGTTTTTGATATCATCTGCCACGGTAGCCCCTACCTTGGAAGAACCGGTAATAGCATACTGGCTTTCTTGGAGGTTTTCGGCGTCAGTAGTGAAGGTTAAGCCAAGTACGGAAGCAATTCCCTCCCTGACTTTAGTTTCTACTTCCGTATTTGAGGCATCATCATCTTCATTGATGAGGTAGGAAGTTGTTACTTTTAGGATGTTGTTTGCACCATAAGTTTTTACTTCCACAGAGCCATCAAACTCGCTGTCAAGGCCAATTTTTAATTCTGATGCAGAAACAGGTTCTGCAAACTCCACAATATAGGATCTACCACCTGTGAAATCCACACCGAATTTCAGACCATTGATCGCAGCAATCGCCATACCTACTACGATAATAGCTGTCGAAATCAGATAAGCAACTTTTCTTTTGCTTAGGAAATCTATATTCAATTCACTCAATACATTTTTAGCAATTGGTGTATCAAAAGAAATCTTGCTCTTATCACCCTTAGCTGTCATCCAACTTACGATCACCCTGGTGATAAATACCGCAGAGAAGAAAGATGATGCTATACCGATCATCAAAACGATGGCAAAACCTTTAACCGGTCCCTGCCCCAAAGAGTAAAGGATAGCCCCAGTAAGGAATGTGGTTACGTTAGAGTCAAGAATTGCGGAGAAAGCTTTGTTGTAGCCCTGATTGATTGCTACCAGTAGTCCTGCGCCGTTTCTCAGTTCCTCTTTGATCCTTTCAAATATCAATACGTTGGCATCTATAGACATACCAATGGTCAGTACAATACCTGCAATACCTGGTAAGGTCAATGCTGCACCTAATTGGGCGAGAATCCCCAAGATAAAGAAGATGTTGAACACCAAAGCTGCGATAGCTACCAATCCGCCTTTAGCGTAGTAGGCCACAATAAACAATACGACCAATGCTAAGCCCGCAACCATGGAAATCAACCCTTGATTTAGCGCTTCTTTACCCAAGGTTGGACCTATAATGGCCTCTTCCACAATTCGGGTAGGTGCAGGAAGTGAACCTGATTTCAGGATATTGGCCAAATCTTTGGCTTCGTCTATGGTAAAATTACCGGTGATTTCTGATTGTCCGGATGGAATCTCACTCTGTACTACCGGAGCAGTATAGACATAGTCATCCAATACGACAGCGATTCTCTTACCGATATTTTCTGAAGTGAGTTTTCTCCATCTTCTGGCACCGTCCGCATTCATTTGCATGCTCACAGCAGGTCTGGAAGACTGATCAAGGGTTTGTCTTGCATCTGTGATCACATCACCTTCAAGTAGCGCTTGGTCACTTGCTCTGTTGTATTTGATTCCAAATAGCTCCAGAAGTTCCATATTGCCTTCAGCAATTGGCTTTACAGACCATAGGAATTTTACATTTCTAGGTAAAAGAGACTTCACATCTTCTCTGGCAAGTAGCCTGTTGATGGTTACAGTGTCCCTTACTTCATAGACCAATCCCTGATTGGATCTTGTCAGAGAGAAAATAGGAGAAATCTCAGAGGAGAAATCTTCCCCGGACTCTTCTGCCAATTGCCTTTCAAGTGCAGATGCTAAATCTTCTTCTTCGCCAGACTCCTCGCCTTCTTCTTGGTCATCTGATGAAGGAGTGCTAGGAGTCGATTTTTGTTCAGCTACCAAAAGGCTGTTGACGGCCTCAAGCTCACTTAAATACTCATTGATTTCTGCTACTTCCCAGAATTGAAGTTTGGCAACTCCCTGTAAAAGGTTTCTTACCCTTTCAGGGTTATCCACACCTGGCAATTCTATCTGAATTCTTCCTGAACCCTGGATTCTTTGAATATTTGGCTGGGAGGTACCAAATCTATCTACCCTAGTTCTAAGGATATTGAATGAACGCTCGATGGCATTTTCGATTTCGTCATCAATTATACCCAAAATATCAGAATCGGAAGTATCCAATGAAATTCTGCCTCTGTTTGCCGCTGTAGCAAAGATCTCGCTCAATCTTCTATTGGATGCAGCCTGCTGCCATTGAGAATAGAAAAGATTGACGAATTTTTCATTGCTTGTTTTAGCTGCCTCTGTAGCACGGTCAAGGGCTGTATTGAAAGCGGCATCCTTGCTGTTACCTGAAAGACCTTTTAGGATTTCAACAGGAGAAACCTCTAAAGTCACGTGCATACCTCCCTGTAGGTCAAGACCAAGACCAAGTTCAGTTTCTTTGATTTCTTTGTATGTGAATTTAGCCCCAAGGAAGCTGTAAACCGGCTCCCTGTAAATTGAGTCCAGGTAGGCTTGCCTTCTGGAATAATCCACATTCCCAACCTCATCAGTGGCAAATTCCACAGCTTTTTGGTTGATATTATTTGATACAAACGTAAATGACAGATAGTACAGACAAAGTGCTGTAATAATCAATGTCAAAAACACCACGACACCTTTGTTACGCATGTTAATTATGAAGTTAAATTGTTAATTACTGATTGATGCTGCCGGAGATCCAGCTATTGATAGATAAAAAAATAAACTTAGGGAGCATTGGGAGAAATGATCCTTTCAAGAAGTATTTCCCAGTAAGGGAGATTGACAGGTACAGATATCAGCTGTCCTGCTGTTTTTACTTTTTCTATTTTTAGGTTTTCGAAAATCAGATAAAAAACCTGCTGACCCACAACTGTCACAAATGGCACTACGGCATCAACTGCAACATTCAAAAAAGTCTGTTTCTCTTGATTGTTTTCTGAGTTTTCATTGTACTCCTTCTTGGTCAGTTCCTCTTTTTCTGAAGGAGTGTGAATGTATTCAGCCCCGGTCACCAACATACAAAAAAACAGTACAAGTCCAAGGCAGACTCTCTGTTTCCATAGGTTGATATATTGTTGCTTTTTATTCATGGGTGGCAAATATAGCAGAATTAACAATTAGAATAAAAAAATAAAGATAAAAAGCGTTAAAATACTGAATTTCTATAAGTTAGGGGCATTGTCCGTCCTGACTCTCAGGTAAGTTCTGATAACTTCCAATGCCCGATCAAAATTTCTGTTGTTGGGAATGATCAAATCTGCATCATGTTTAAATGGTTCAATGTACTTTTCATAAGTAGGCATTACATGCATTTCATAGCGGTATAGCACATCGTCCAAATCATAACCTCTTTCTACTTTATCCCTGACAATTCTTCTTTTCAATTTGATGTATTCTTTGGCATCGATAAAAACCTTCAGATCCAGTAAGTCGGCCAATTCCGGATAGTAAAGCACAAAAATCCCTTCTACCACTACTACAGGCGCTGGAGCAAACTCAAGCATTTTTGGTTTTTTGTTGGGGTTGTTAAAGGTATATTCTTGGCGGAAGACAGTTTCTCCATTTCCTATTTTTCGGATATCCTCGGCATATTGTTCGAAATCAATGGAATTGGGTGTGTCAAAATTGTGTACACCTTTATCGTCTATAGGTTGTAGATGCCTGGGTCTATAATAATTGTCTTGGGAGATGAGGCAAACCTGTCCAGGTTCAAATGTGTGTAAAAGTTTGTCTAAAAAAAGGGTTTTTCCTGAGGCGCTTCCACCTGTGATACCTACAATAAAGGGCTTCTTCATGGGAGACAAAAATAAGGATTATTTTAGAAACCTTACCAATTCCTTCACTGCCTTCCCCCTGTGGCTGATTTTATTCTTCTCTTCCATACTGAGTTCTGCAAAAGTCATGTCATACCCAAGTGGTTTGAATACAGGATCATAGCCGAATCCTCCCTGCCCCACTTTTTCATGCAGAATCTCTCCTTCTGCCACACCTATAAAGCTGTTTTCTTTACCATTCTGAATAAGAGCAATCACCGTTTTGAACCTGGCTTTTCTATTTTCCTCTTTCTTCATTTTTTCCAAAAGCAGTTCAATATTCCTTTGATCACTTCTTGGCTCACCTGCAAACCTTCCTGAATATACCCCTGGCGCACCGTTCAGGGTTTCTACTTCCAACCCCGTATCATCTGCAAAGCAATCCACCCCATAATTATCAAAAACATATCGGGCTTTTTGAAAGGCATTGTGCTCTAAGGTGTCTCCGGTCTCAGGAAGTTCTTCGTAGCATCCAATTTCGGCAAGGGATACAATAGTAAAATCCGGCCCGAGAGCTGACTTTACTTCTTCTATTTTTTTTTGGTTATTGGTTGCGAAACAGATTTTCATAAATAATTTGGCTAAAACATAAATAAACAAAAAATCCCCCATTTTCATGGAGGATTAATACTTCATTTATTGATTTTCTAGGTGATCAGTATCAGAATCAAGAGAATAATGATGATTGCACCTACGGAAAGGTAAACACCACCGCCTATTTCTTTAGCTTCTTTTTTCATTTCTCTGAGCTCATCCCTCATTTCTTTCCTTTCCTCTTTGCTCATGTCGGAGAAATCCATTGCCTTGATTTCCTCTACCCTGTTTTCGATTTCATCAAGTCTGAGCTGCTGCTCTTCATTCAGTTCAGGTTTTTCTTTCTTGGTTGTTTTGGCGGTAGCAGCTGGCATAAATGCAGCCATCAAAAACATTACCGACAAAAAATAAGCTAACTTCTTCATAAGTTGTTTATTTAGGTGAATGAAATTATTAAACGATAAAACGTAAATTCTCAAAACCAAGAATTAGACCAAACTCATCTAATCCTTTTTTAAAATAGTCACTAAAACTAAAATATGGTCCAGATCTACTCTTATCCTTTTCATTATTATTTGTAATTTAGCCATCCTTCGAAAAGGCTTTTTTCGATTATTCGCATATTTCAAACCCTACTAAAATATTTACTATGTCCTCCAAAGGAGATAAAAAATTATTCCTTCTTGATGCAATGGCTCTTATCTATAGAGCACACTTTGCTTTTTCCAAAAACCCCAGAATCAATTCAAAGGGTCTGAACACCGGGATCATGTTGGGGTTTACCAATACCTTGCTGGAAGTGCTTGAAAAAGAGAAGCCAACACATATAGCAGTGGCTTTTGATACCAAAGCTCCCACATTCAGACACGTACAGTTTGAAGCGTATAAGGCAAATAGACAGGAACAACCTGAGGATATAGAAATCGGAATCCCATGGGTCAAACAGATCGTGGAGGCTTTCAATATACCGGTTTTGGAGCTGGATGGGTTTGAAGCTGACGATATCATTGGCACTATCGCCAAAAAAGCAGAACGAACAAGTTTTGTGGTCTACATGATGACCCCCGATAAGGATTATGGACAGCTTGTAGAAGAGCATATTTATTTGTACAAGCCGGCATTTATGGGGAATGCAGTGGACATTATGGGGCCAAAAGAGGTCTGTGCAAAATGGGACATAGAAAATGTAGATCAGGTACGGGACATTTTAGGCCTTATGGGGGATGCGGTGGACAATATTCCGGGAATTCCTGGGATAGGAGAAAAAACAGCAGTCAAGCTGCTCAAGGCATATGGTTCCATTGAAGAAATGTTGCAGCATACAGATGATCTGAAAGGCAAGCAGAAAGAAAACGTTGTCAATTTTGGTCAGCAGGGCCTTCTATCCAAGGAATTAGCGACGATCAATATTGATGTGCCGGTAGATTTTGATGAAAAATCATTACACTATGACGGGCCTGATGAGGAAAAACTCAAAGCCCTTTTTGCAGAGTTGGAATTTCGAACGTTGACACAGCGGGTGTTTGGGGAAAAAATGAAAAAGCCCCAAGTCAAGGTTTCCGAGCAATTGGGGCTTTTTACGGGAGAGTCAGAAGTAAAAGAAGAAGACATTCCGGAAGAAAATCCCTTGCCGGTTCCTGTTTTGCATGACAGCATCCTCACCACGGCTCATGATTATCATAAGGTAGATGGTGAAAAGGCAATCAAAGAGTTGATCAGTTACCTTGAAATTCAGGATGAATTTTGTTTTGATACAGAAACAACAGCCCTCAACCCAAATGAAGCAGAATTGGTTGGGCTTTCGTTTTCCTATGTTCCTGGAGAGGCATTTTATATTCCTTTTCCTCAGGATCAGGAAGAGGCAAAGAAAAAACTTGAGCTTTTCAGAGGTGCTTTTGAAAATGAAAACATTATCAAAATAGGTCAAAATGTAAAATATGACCTATTAGTGTTGAAAAACTACGACATGCAGGTGCGAGGCAAATTGTATGATACCATGTTGGCCCACTATCTAGTGGAACCGGAGGGGAAACATTCCATGGATTGGCTGGCACAGCAGTATTTGAATTACAAGCCTGTTTCTATAGAGTCTCTGATCGGGAAAAAAGGTAAAAATCAAGGCAGTATGAGGGATGTGGATGTAGACGAAGTAGTGGCTTATGCGGCCGAAGATGCAGACATTACCTTAAAACTGAAGGAAAAGCTGGATCCTTTGGTCAAAGAAAACGGTCTGGAAAAGCTGTTGCATGAGGTGGAAAACCCGCTTATAAGAGTTTTGACGGAAATGGAATTTGAAGGTGTTAGGATAGATACCGAGAGCCTCGCTGAGATGTCCAAGGAGCTTGAAAAAGAAAGCATTGAAATGGAAAAGCGTGTCTATGAATTGGCGGGGGAAGAATTCAACCTTTCTTCTCCCAAGCAACTGGGAGAAATACTTTTTGTCAAACTTAAGTTGGATTCTAAAGCTAAAAAAACCAAAACCGGTCAGTATGCCACGGGGGAAGAGATCCTGAGCAAAATGGCAGCTGAACATGAAATAGCCCGGGTGATTCTTGAATACAGGCAGATTGTCAAACTCAAATCCACCTATGTAGATGCTTTGCCTACCATGATCAATCCTAAAACCGGCAGGGTGCATACTACTTATAATCAATTTGTGGCCGCCACTGGGAGACTTTCCTCTATCAATCCCAACTTGCAGAACATTCCTATCCGGACTGAGAGGGGGAGAGAGATCAGAAAAGCATTTGTGCCAAGAGATGATAATCATGTGCTTTTTGCTGCGGATTACTCTCAGATAGAGTTGAGAATTATGGCTGCATTTTCCAAAGATGAATCCATGATAGAGGCTTTCAAAAACGGAAGAGATATCCATGCTACTACAGCAGCCAAGATTTTTCAGGTTTCTTTGGAGGAGGTCACCTCAGATATGAGGAGAAAAGCAAAAACCGCCAACTTTGGGATTATTTATGGTATTTCGGCTTTCGGACTGTCGCAGCGATTGAATATATCAAGAACAGAAGCCAAGGAAATCATTGATGCATATTTTAAAGAGTTTCCTGCTGTCAAAGCTTATATGGACAATTGCATAGAAAAAGCCAAGAAGGATGAATATGTAGAAACCATTCTTGGGAGGAGAAGATACCTGAGGGATATCAATAGCAGGAATCAGACGATGCGTGGATTTGCTGAAAGAAATGCCATTAACGCCCCCATCCAAGGGTCGGCTGCAGATATGATCAAAGTAGCCATGATCAATGTGTACCAGTGGATGAAACAGGAAAAGCTTAAGTCAAAAATGATCCTTCAGGTGCATGATGAATTGGTATTTGATGCGGTCAAGGATGAACTTGAATTGCTTCAAAAAGAGATTCCGAAATTAATGTCTGATGCCGTCAAGCTGGGGGTGCCTGTAGTAGTAGAAACCGGTACTGGAAAGGACTGGTTGGAAGCGCATTAAGGAGACCTGAGACCTGAGACTAAAGAAATGAGACTTGGGTTTGTAGTATAAAGAATGGTCCGCCCCAGCGGACAAGTCTTAGCAAGTACCTTTAAAAAATGTGATTTCTCTATTCTGGTTTTCTTTCACTTAAATTTTGTTTCTCATATCTCACTTCTCAAATCTCATATCTAAAGTCTATAAAAATGGCCAAAACAAAGACAAGCTTTTTCTGCCAGAATTGTGGGGCACAAAGTCCTAAGTGGATAGGGAAATGCCCTGCATGTGGGGAATGGAACACTTATGTGGAAGAAGTCATCCACAAGGAAGAAAAAGTGCTGGGGACATGGAAAGTAGGCCAAGGCAAAGAAAGGAAATCCACCAAGCCAAAAAAGCTTTCTGAAATAGATTTCAGTGAATCTCCAAGGACTGGAACCAATGATACCGAATTGGATAGGGTATTGGGTGGGGGAATTGTACCGGGTTCACTTGTCTTGATCGGCGGTGAGCCGGGGATAGGAAAATCCACTCTGATGCTACAGATTGCACTTTCTCTTTCGGCTTTGAAAGTACTTTATGTTTCTGGGGAAGAAAGTGAGTCCCAAATCAAAATGCGGGCAGAAAGAATGGATGTATTTTCAGACAATTGTTACATTTTATCAGAAACCAACACCCAAAAAGTTTTTGAACAGGTAGAAATACTTCAGCCTGAACTTTTGGTTATAGACTCAATTCAAACATTGCACAGCAGCCATGTAGAATCAGCGGCTGGTTCGGTTTCGCAAGTTCGGGAATGTACAGCTGAATTGATGCGTTTTGCCAAAGAAACGGCTACCCCTGTTTTTTTGATCGGGCATATTACCAAGGATGGCTCCATTGCAGGGCCCAAAGTTCTGGAGCATATGGTGGATACAGTTTTGCAGTTTGAAGGGGATAGGCATTTGAGCTATAGAATTTTGAGAACTTCCAAAAACCGATTTGGTAGTACGCATGAACTGGGAATTTACGAAATGCGTGCTACAGGACTCAGGCAGGTAGCTAATCCCTCAGAAATTCTACTTACCCAAAGGGAAGAAGCTCTGAATGGTGTAGCGATTGGTGCTATGATGGAGGGCAACAGGCCCTTGTTGATAGAGATTCAATCTCTGGTCAGCCCGGCTACCTATGGCACTCCGCAGCGAAGTAGCACTGGTTTTGATGGGAAAAGACTCAATATGTTGCTTGCTGTTCTGGAAAAACGTGGTGGAATGCGTCTTGGGCAGCAAGATGTATTTTTGAATGTGGCTGGAGGATTGAAAGTGGATGATCCTGCTCTGGATTTGACAGTGTGTGCCTCTTTGCTTTCCTCCTATGAAGATTTAGCAGTTCCTGATGACAGTTGTTTTGCTGGAGAGGTGGGACTTGGAGGAGAAGTAAGAGCTGTTCATAAGATTGAAAATAGGATAGCTGAAGCCGAGAAACTGGGTTTCAAAAGGATATTTGTATCTAAATATGCTGTCAAAGGTCTTGATTTGAAAAAGTATAAAATAAAAGTTGTTGCATTAAGTAAGCTGGAGGAGATGTACCAGCAATTATTCGGAAATGGATAGAAGATGAGAACGTTTCAGAAGAAAATCAGGCTTAAACCTTACCCGAGAGGCTTTCATTTGATCAGCAGAACTATAGAGGAAGAATTTCCGGAGATCAAACAGGTCAAAGCAGGACTGCTTCATGTTTTTATTCAGCATACTTCTGCCGCATTAAGTATCAATGAAAATGCAGATCCTACTGTTAGGAGAGATTTCGAAACCTTTGTAGATGAGTTGATTCCGGAAACTTATCCACGATTTATCCACACCTATGAAGGACCTGATGATATGCCCGCCCATATCAAATCAAGCCTCTTTGGGGCGAGCTTACAAATACCCGTTTCTGAAGGAAAAATAGCCCTAGGAACTTGGCAGGGGATATATTTATGTGAGTTTAGGGATCATGGCGGCCCGCGGTCAATAGTATTAAGTCTCTTCGGAGAATAATCTATTTTTATAATGAAAAATTTCCAAATATAGGCTTATCCACATTAACTAAAGCAAAATTTAACCTCTAATATAAATCGTTTCCGATTTGGTCAATGCATTTTTAAACTTTGAACTGAATCGGTTCAGTATGAGGTTAGTGCTATTTTTGTTTTTTTGGGTTTTGTCTTACCCATGTTTTTCGCAAGTCAAAAAATTGGCATACGAGGGTATAGTTGCACAGAAAATCGACTATCCTATTACTTTGGACGGACAACTAGATGAAGAAATTTGGCAGCAAGAAGATGGCTGGGCTGAGGATTTTATTCAATATTTTCCGTCAGACACTTCTCTGGCCAATGCGCAGACCAAAATAAAGGTGGCCTACGATGACAAGTTTTTATACTTCGGAGCCATTATGTATAACCTTGGGCCAAGAGAGGAATACGTATCTACCTCATTGAGGAGGGATTATAGGGGAGAACAGAATGATGGTGTATCTTTTATTCTGGATACTTTCAATGACAATACCAACGCTTTTCAGTTTGGAGTAAATCCTTATGGAGTTCAGAGAGAATCGCTGATAGCCAATGGAGGCATGATTCCTTCAGACCTCAATCTTGCCTGGGACAATAAATGGTATTCCAGTGCCAAAATTTATGAAGATTATTGGGTGGTGGAAGTAGCGATTCCGTTTTCCACATTAAGGTATCAGGATGGCGCGGTCAATTGGAATGTTAATTTTTACAGGATTGATTCAAAATACAATGAAAGGAGCTCTTGGAGTCCAATTCCAAGGAATTTTTCCTTGATTTCTTTGGCATTTTCGAGGAAGTTGATGTTTGAAGAACCACTGAAAAAAGAGAGTGCTAATGTTTCTATTATTCCCTATGTGGCTTCAGCCACAGATAGAGATTTTCTTGAAGGTACTTCCAATCCTGCAAACCTTGCCTTTGGAGGAGATGCGAAGATTGGAATGGGGCCTGCACTCAACCTTGATTTGACCATCAATCCTGATTTTTCCCAAGTAGAAGTTGATCAGCAAGTGACCAATCTCGATCGTTTTGAAATATTTTTTCCCGAACAGAGGCAGTTTTTCCTTGAAAATGCCGACCTCTTTGCAGATTTTGGAACAGTGGGGATCCGGCCTTTCTTTTCCCGAAGAATCGGAGTGGCAAGAGATGAGCGGACCGGACAAAATGTCCAAAACCAAATTCTCTTTGGAAGTAGGCTATCCGGAAAGTTGGGTGAGGACTGGAGAGTAGGTTTGATGAATATGCAAACTGCCACCGACCCTGACCTGGGGATTACGGGAAGAAATTTTTCTGTAGCTGCGCTGCAAAAAAAGGTCTTTGCCAGATCTAATGTGGGGATGATTATGGTCAATCAGGAAACTATGAATGCTGAAGGAGGATTTCCTACTATTGACCGAACCAAGTATAACCGGTTGGCAGGGTTGGATTATAATTTGGCTTCTGCGGATAACCGTTGGACGGGTAAGTTTTTTTACCACAGGACATTTGAATACGATAATAAAGATCAATCCGGGGCTTTTCACTCCCAATTGAATTACAATGACCTCCATATTTCCAGTAGTATTTCCTTTTCACATGTTCAGGAAAACTTCAACCCGGAGGTAGGTTTTACTCCCCGAAGTGATTATAAAAGAATCTCCGGGCTTTTCTCTTACCAGTTTTTCCCAAAATCAAAGATTATCAACAGACATGGGCCTGGGGTTCAGACCGAAACATTGTGGAATGAATCCTTGGGCATAACAGATGAGCTTCATTCCCTTACCTATAGGATTCAATTTCAATCACTTTCCACCTTAACCTTCTTGGCAAATAATAGGTACACATACCTTTTTTCCCCTTTTGATCCTACCAGAACAGGTGGGGAGCAGCTTCAGGCAGGTACAGATTACAGGAATACTTTTTTTTCCATTCAGTATTTTGGAAACCCGAGAAAATCCTTCTTTCTCACTGGAAGGGGAGAAGTGGGAGAATATTTCAACGGCAATATCCGGACTGTGCAGGGAGCTATGAACATGAGATTGGGGTACTTAGCCAATATCTCCATGAATTTCAGTTACAACAATATCAGGCTTCCTGAGCCTCAAAATGATGCAGATCTTTTCCTGATTGGGCCTAGGATTGATCTGACCTTCACCAGAAGCTTATTTTGGACTACTTTTTTCCAGTATAACAATCAGATCGACAATATCAATATCAATACACGATTGCAATGGAGGTATGCGCCGGTTTCTGATCTTTTTGTGGTCTACACGGACAATTATTTCCCGGGTTCCTTTATTCCCAAGCAAAGGGCTTTGGTCATGAAATTAAATTACTGGCTGAATATCTAATCCAGCTGGTTTTTGGCAAATTCCATAAAGAAATATACCACAGGGGCGAATAGTACGATCGGGAAAACTATAATAAACCATGTGGGAATACCGGTCCCAAATCCTGAACCACTGTGGAATGAAAAATATTCAATCAACAAAAACATCAAAATGAGTGTGAATTTCAGCCATCTCCACAATCTGGTATTGATCTGAATCAATGTATCAGCTTTTTCAGGATTGTTTTTGATTGTGTAATCCGAAATTCTTGGTTTTTGATTGTAGAAGGTAATCCCCAAAAATAGAATGCTCGCAATAATAGGAATAGAGTAGGTCATGTTGCTGGCCCAATATTCACTTGGATTGGCAAAAAAATTATAATCTGCGGCTACCGACTCTGCTCCCTTATGTTGGAAATAATAAGTCATAGACCATAAGAGAATCAAAGCAGCAAATCCTAAAATTTCCAAAACCTTATCCCATAAACTTGTTTCAGGTGATTGCTCTGATACTTTTTCTTTTTCCATGATTTGATTTATTGAACTGCTAATCTATAACAAAAATACAATTCTTATTTTTTAGGTAAAGATCTATGTTGATATGAGGTTTATTTTATTGGAATCTCAAGCGTATTTTTCTTTCCACTGAACACGATATTGCCATCTTTGGGTTCAGTTTCCTTTCCATTTAACAAGACCTTCTTTGTTTCTTTCCACGGATCCGGTATCGTAAATTGGATTTCATAGTCAGCCTCTTTTTGGGTAAAGTTTGCCGTGAATTTATCAGAACTGGTTTCATAAGCAAGGTCAAGTTCATTTTCTCCGATGATCACTTTTTCTATTTTCGCTTTATCCCAACTAGATGGAAGCACTGGTTTAATGTGAATGATTTTATTACCTGCATCTGGTTGAATTCCGAAATACTGTGTTACAATAGGCACTGCGTAGGCATAAATATTCCAGGCCTGAGTCATCATCCCATAGTCAGGGGATACCTCATACATGGATCCAGGCAATGCGTATCCAAAAGTTCTTGTCATTCGCTTGATATAATCAAGAGATTCATCAGCCCTTCCATAATTGGCTTCTGCAATAGCTTGTACCCCTGTTGGTAAGGTCATCACTGCACCGGTGTAAGAAAAGACCTTGCTTCCTTCAAAAGAGCCATCTTCATTTTCAGAAGAATCATCTCTATCAATTCCAGTAACAAAGACGCCGAAGGGGTTTACAAACTTTTTTGCTTTGTCCAATGCTATGACTGCTTTTTCCCGATCTGCTATGCCCATTTCCATGGGAGTGTTGACTACCCAATTGTGAAACATGACAAAGCCTTTCTTTTGGCTTCGTGGATATGTGGATAACTTTCTTTTTGTAGTCTTAAGCTCTTCCACAGCCCAGGGTTTATTCAATGTGTCTGCGCGGATTATTGCAGCGTCGATCAAATTCAGAGCTTCAGCTGTATTCCCGATAAAATCTGCAAAGGAATTGAATTCTTCTACCCAAAATTGTTCATTGATTTTCTTTTTAAGATCATCAGCCAATTGTTGATAAGGTTTGGCGGACTCCAGATCACCAAGCACTTTGGCCATTTGAGCTGCATCTGCAAAAGCCTTTTGGGTATAGGTGGCCACATCAATCATTTCTGATTCCAGCCCGTGAATTTCCATCATGCCATATCCATCCGGAAAAAGATTGCCATCTTTATCATTTTCCTCCATAAGCCAAATAAGGCCTTCTTGAATAAATGGATAGTATTTTTCCAAAAATTCTCTATCTCCAGTCCATTGGTAAACCCACCAAATCAATGATGCAAACTGCGGCGTTTCATTGATATTTCCTGGGTTATAAACAATTCCATTGGTACTTACCTCATGGATCACTCTGCCATTACCATTTGCTTCGGAAAGTTTGTGGATAAGTTCAATTGTATGATATACCAAGTCTTTCCTTCCTGTTGCAATAGCTCCTTTGAGGGTATATTCGTTGTCCACACCAAACCACCATGGATAGTCTGGAATTCCGGCACCCAGGCCTCTACCAATTTCAGGAACATCCCTAACAAGCCACTCTGTATTGTATTTGATCCATTCGAAAGCTTCTTCAATATCTTTTTCGGGGATTTCAATTCTTGATTTTGATGCAATATTTTTGAAATGCTTGGCCTTATCCCTGAGATAGGTGGCGTTATGCTCCTTGATCAGGTCGTAGGTTTTTTCCAGGTCTGATTGAGATTTGTAGGAACCTGCTATGAAAAAAGTAATGATTTCTTTTTCCCCTGGGGCTAATGTTATTTCAAATCCAAGTTTAGCAGCTTGGCCTTTACCTTGAGGAGAATAAATACAGGTGGCTGATTTTTCTTCACTTTGTTTGGCTTGACGGTCAGCACCAAATAGTACGAACCAATCATTCCCAGCATCTTTGCCTCTTCAAGCCTGCCTTTCTTCATCAAAGTCAAGAATATCTTCATGGTCCACCATACCTGCTCTTTCACCCAGCCAAACGGGCATGAGGTCTGTATGCCCGGCGAATTCAAAACCAAAAGTTTTTGCCGAGTTATCCACATTTTTGAGGGAGAATTCAAGGATCAAACCCTCTGTCCTGTCCGGAATAAACTGAAAACGCTCAACTTCCAAACCTGGGACTTGCTCCCGGAAGATATGTTTATTGGCCACGGGATAATTCACAAACTCGTCAGCCTTATCCAAGCAGTATGAGTTGCCCTCCAGACCTATGGCTACGGTAAACCCATCCATCAGCTTGATGGGATGATTCCAGATTCCACCCATTTCACCTTCCACATGAAAGCCAAGATCCGGAAAAGTACCATCTTGATGCCCTACCATATAGACACGGTCTCCAGCAGTCACATAAGGAGAAGCCAAATATTCCTGTTTTCCGGATTTGCCCTCAAATTCCTGAATCAAGTCTTGAAGTGAAGATTGAGACTTTTTGTTTTGGCAGGAAAAAAGTAAGCTCAATCCAAAAAATAATGCTAGCGAATTTATTTTCATCATGGACTTATTTGCTGTTTTGATCAATAAAGATAGATTCCTTTTGATCAAAATAATCAAATCAGGTGCATAATATGCATATGGAAAAAAAAGCCCGACATAAAAATCCGGGCTTTTTTGTAATTATTGGTCTCAGCTTTCAGCTTACCTGAGTTAATCAGGCTGTGGGTTGGAAGTGTCAATAGGAGTGATCAGGACTTCAATTGGATTGGACTCTATGGTGCTGCCATCTTCGAAATCAACGTACATGACAAGCCTATGTGTAGCCTGTAGTTCGGGATTTTGGTTGAATACAAAGAAGTAACGATTAAAATTAGAGTCATTGATAAAGCTTTCCACAAAGTCTTCTTTTTCAATAAAATTCCGCGCATCAAAAGTAAAGGCACAAATGGTAAAAAGGTCTTCTCCTGCAGGATGAGAAGATACGAATCCCTGGTTGCTCAA
Organism: Indibacter alkaliphilus LW1; assembly: GCF_000295935.2. Taxonomy (GTDB): domain Bacteria; phylum Bacteroidota; class Bacteroidia; order Cytophagales; family Cyclobacteriaceae; genus Indibacter; species Indibacter alkaliphilus. The sequence goes on along the minus strand of NZ_ALWO02000036.1, from coordinate 22,569 downwards.
TAGCCTGATATTTTTGACCTTATTTCCTATTTCAAACTTGGGAAAACATTCGTCATCATTGTTGATGTTGGAGAAAAATTTGTTCATGCCTATTCTGACAGCAAGGTTATTGACAGGAAGCTCCAAATCATCATTCCATGTCAGTGCGTCCAAGTCCTCAACGTTTAAGATTCTAGGGGCCAAAGAGATTGACTGAAGCTCATACCTTGTTACAGAGCAATTGTCCTCACAGGAACTAAGCGCAAATATCCCTAAAGACATTAGAAATACAATCACGAAAGTTGGTTTATGGAAATTCATTTTTGTTAAATTTTTTCACGAAGATAGGATAGTCGATCACAATTTTCCAATTTCTTTCCAAGTGACCAACTTAATATTGTTTTCTTCCAGTAATTTTTTAGCCCTTTCACTGGTAAAAAAGTCAAAATCCTTTTGTCTCCACCGGGCATGCCAGTGATCAAATCGGGTAGTTATGGCCCGCATTTCTTCATCATCATAAGCCACATGGATCAGTAATACATTCAGGCCGGGTTGTAGGTTCTTGAGTAAGTCTGTGTAATAGGCGGAAAGCCCTATGCTGTCATAAATCTCAGGGCTACCGATGGCAACGTTATCCACAATTTTTACCTGGTTCAAATCAATTCCGGCAAACAATTCCTGATTGGGAACAACCACTCCCTGATAGAGTTCTTCTACCACCATGGCGGGGATACCGTATTCTTCTGCTAACCTGAGGTAAGATGCTACAAACTCAGGCCTTCCTGAAAATACACAACCCATGTGAGAGTCCAAATGGGTGGGTTTTATACCTATGGCGATCGCGGCATCAATCTGAGCCCTCATTTCTTTTTCCACTTCCTCGGGGCTTGCATTTTGGGCTACGGAAGCACAATCAAAGTGAAAATATCCATCTTCCCCTACCAATCCAGAAACTTCCGATTTGCTGCTTATCGGACCCCAACGGTAATTGAACCACTCGTCGGTAAGCGTGATATGTACTCCTAAGTCAATATCAGGCATGTCCTTGACGAGTTCAGCCACCTCTGTCGCCCAAGGGCTGGGCATCATGATGCTTGTAGAGTTGACGACACCATTTTTCATAGCTGCCACTGTGGCGATATTTTCCGAATGTGCCAGACCTATGTCATCGGCATGAATGATGAGTAATTTGTCATTTGGTGCATAGCCAAGTTTTTCTGCCAAATTCCTTTGTTGGGCATTCACCTGGAAAACGATCAAGACCAGAATCAATGTGGATAAGTTTTTCATAGGAGGGTGTTTATGACTGGGGTTAAGTTTTTTTGCTATTTAAGCGAAAGTTCTAATTGAGTTTGATATTGATGGATATTAGATATTTATGGAATGATACTTACATTTTCATAGATGTCAGCTTTTCAATTCATTCCGATTTGCCTTAAAGTTCAATATGGCTGGATCAAATATGGGCAACTCCTGAAATCAGGTTTCCTAATACCTACCAATATCAATCAGTATCCACAAATATCCACAACCCCTATCCCGAATCTCTTCGCTCTCGGGACTTCCGCCCCGAATCATTTCATTCTCGGGATCTTCGACCAAGCTCCAGTTTCAATAATATATCAACCATATTTCTATCATATTTCCACTTTATTTCAACCTAAGGAATATCTCAATATCAATCAGTATCTACGAATATCTTTTAATAACCACCGATTTACCCAGATAAACACAGTTCCTTTGTTAATGCAAATTATTGTAATAAGCCTTCAATCAAAATCCCTTTCCCATCCCTGTTTTTGGCGATAAGCCTTATTCACTCTTGACCATCCCTCGGCCAAAAACAAAAATCATCGTCAAATTTCTAAACCCAGGGTTAAAACCCTGGGCTATAATATTTACGCCCTTACAGGGCTTGGAAATTCTCATTTGGAGGTCTAAGTCCAGAGTGGGAAGAAGGTGCTTCAAAAGAAAGATCGCTTTTTACTTATTTCTCTTATTCCTTAATCTATCTGGAATCATTTCATTCCCAAAACTCCGGTTTCAATAATATTTCAACAATATTTCCATTGTATTTCTACTGTATTTCAATTGTTAAGTATCCAATATCTATAAATATCCACCAATATCCATTAATATCCATTAATACCCCCATGCCGGACCTGGGCTTTTTACTTCCGTACTTAAGTCAAATTTCACCGAGAAATACCTTTCACTACCAATTCTCCTCAGATTGTAAGTGAAAGAATCTTCATCCAAGGTTATCCACCAGACATTGCTGGATGCATATGGAATTAGATCTGTGGTTTCCTGATCTGCAGGGAAAAACTGGATTTTTTCTAAACCTGTATTGGAAGCTGTTCCACCATATTGAGTTACCTCATCTTCACTCCCGTCTTCATGCCTGTGATCATGCTTGAGCTTGATTCTTCCATCCTGCATGGTCAGTACCCAAGTTCTGGATTTGTCATCTCCCACAAAAAAAGGAATGTGGATAAAGTCCTCTCCACAATCTACCACATGCATAATGAGTTTTTTTCCGGTAAAAGGATCATTTTCTGAGGGAGTCATAATTTCTCCTGCATAAGCTTTTCCACAGTGCTTTTTTAAGTTATCCCAGAAGATCTGGTTTCCGGGTTTTTCTTGGGCCATGCCGCAATAGGATATTAAGGCAAACAGTAGCGTAAAGATTTTTTTCATTGATCAGTGTTTTGAATAGGTACTCAATTAGCATTATTCCTTCCTTTTGTGCAAACACTTTTCTTTCACAGGCTGTTAAATGGTCATAATGAACAGAATATTAGTTTGGTTTAGAAATGATTTAAGGGTGCATGATCATGCACCCTTATTTGCAGCTTCTCAAAAAGCTGTTGAAGTGATACCTGTATATTGTTTTGATCCAAGACAGTTTGATACTATAGAACTGGGTTTTGCAAAGACAGGATCTTTCAGAGCAGATTTTTTGCTTTCGGCTGTGGATAACCTTAGAAAGAGATTAAATGAAATAGGCTCTGATTTGTTTATACTTCAGGGAAAACCTGAGGAAGAGGTCAGTAGGTTAGCATTGGAACTGAATGTAGATGCCGTGTTCTTTTCGGAAGAAGTAACTTCTGAAGAAAAATATGTAGAAGAGGCACTTGAAAAAAAACTCTGGAAAGAAGGCATCAAAACTGAGAGCTTTTGGCAAAGCACTTTGTTCCATTTAGAGGACTTGCCTTTTCCCATCAATCAGGTACCCGAGGTATTCACACAATTCCGAAAAGAATGTGAAAAATATGCTCATATCAAGAAGACTTTCCCCATTCCTATTAATTTAAAGTTACCGGAATTAGATGTTTTAAGAGGCGAGATTCCAAGTTTAAAATCTTTTGGTCTGGAGAAACCTGATGCTGACCCTCGAAGTGTGTTGGTGTTTGAAGGTGGTGAAGAGGAAGGGCTCAGGCGACTTCAGACTTATTTTTGGAAAAATGACTGCCTAAAGGATTATAAGCAAACCAGAAATGGCCTCTTGGGAGCTGATTATAGTTCAAAGTTTTCCCCATGGTTGGCTTTGGGCTGCTTAAGTCCTAGGTATATTTATGAGGAAATACAGAAATACGAGAAGGCAGTGAAAAAGAACCAGTCCACCTATTGGCTGATTTTTGAATTGATATGGAGGGATTATTTTAGGTTTATAGCCAAAAAACACGGGAACAGGATTTTTCAGTTGGGAGGTATTAAGAGCAATGTGGATAAGTGGCTCAGGAATGAAGATCTTTTTTGGATATGGGCCAATGGTAAGACAGGGATTCCCTTTGTGGATGCCAATATGCGGGAGCTGAACACAACCGGATTCATGTCCAACCGGGGCAGGCAGAATGTAGCTTCTTTTTTGGTCAATGATCTGGGGATCGATTGGAGATGGGGAGCGGCCTATTTTGAAAGTCAGCTGATAGACTATGATGTCTGCAGCAATTGGGGCAACTGGATGTATGTGGCAGGTGTGGGGAATGATCCTAGGGAAAACCGGTATTTCAATATCCTAAGGCAAGCGCAGAACTATGATAAAAAAGGAGATTATGTGAGGACCTGGATCCCTGAACTTCAAGGATTAGAGGGATTTGATATACATATACCATTTGAGTTATCCACAAAGGAATTAAAATCAAAGGGAGTGAATTTGGGTTCGATTTATCCACATCCTGTAGTGAAGATGAGGGCTTACATTTGAAAGCCAGATTGATTCAGGTTCCGAAGACTAAGTTTATCAGCTGTTCGACATTTGCAATGCCGAATGCAGGTGAAAAGGGTTTTTAATCTTTCTTATCTTTTCAAAGGACGAATTGTAAATTCGTGGTATCTGTACTTGAAATAGCGAATTTCGAGTAGCTGATGCATACATAAAGCTATTGTTGGATCAACTTGCTAAAAAGTAAAGCCCTAAAAGTCAAAATTTTTAAGGATATTTCTGAAAATTGATATCCCATATGAGCAAGATACACTTCCCCTCCCGGGTTTTTAAACACCTTTTTGTTATCTTGATAATTAGCTGTATTTCATGTAAAGAAAATGAAAAAGCCAAGCAAATGGGGCAGATGGAGGCATTTGCGGAAATGGTAGCGGCAGATGTGAAGCCCCTCGCCTTGAGTGAACCGATGGATACTGAAATTGTGGATAAGCTACTTGGTGAAGCAGAAAAAATCGCTGAAAAATACGGTATTTCTGTTTACAGGGAGCCTGAACTTATCCACACTGATTTGTTTGACAAAAGCATTTCATCCGGTAAAGAGGTGTTGATTTTCCATAAAGAAAATGCGCTTCAGGCCTATTTCGACCTCAAGCATACTTTGGATATGGGTGAAATTGACCCAGAGGCGGCTGCGAGAAGGTTCGGGAGATTGTTGGGTTATCCACCTGCCCATATCAATGAGCTTCTGGCCAAAAACACCACTTTCAGGACTCTGCCTGATTTTGGTATTCAGGCGACCAATATTTTTCTTTATTATTCAGACCTTGAGCAGGCCTCCTTATTTTATGGGGATGTTTTGGGAATGGAGCTGCTGTCTGATTATGAGTTTGCAAAAACATACAGGGCGGCGCCGGACGCTTTGATCACTTTGGTAGATGCTGCTGTAGGAAGACACAAGGCAGAAGAGCCCAAAACTGTAGCCATTGCGCTTCTGACGGATCAGTTGCCTGAATGGTACGCCTACTTACAGGAAAAAGAAGTAGAGATCAAGTATACTTACAAGCCAAAAGAAAACAACGCCCATGATGGTTTTGTGGCAGTAGATCCGGAGGGGTACCTCTTGGAATTTGAAACCTTCAAGCAGCATCCTGAAAATGAAAAACTTATGCCCCAGCTCCAAAAATTCGCCCCCCTTAAGACCAAAAATGCGGAAATAGCCGCAGGATTAGGCTTTTACGGAGCAGTAACTTGGATGTACTACGAGGACTTACAGGAGGCAGAGCGTTTTTATGAGGAAAAAATAGGCCTGACCCTAATCGTGGATCAAGGTTGGGCCAAAGTGTATCAGGCGTCAGAAACCGGATATATAGGCTTGGTGGACGAAAAAAGGGGAATGCACAACTATACCGAAAAGAAGGGGACAAGTATAGCTTTTGTGGTGGATAATTTGGAAGCTTGGTATACTTATGCACAGCAATATGCTCCCTTTGCTTTGGAGAGGGAAATGTATACCGGTACAAAAGATAGGTATAAGGCTTTTGTAGGCATAGACCCAGGAAAGTACTTTTTGGAGTTCAATACTTACCTGGACCATGATGACAATGCACGGCTGGTAGAAGTGCTTCACAAATAGAATTACAAGTTTGGATATACAAAACTGTGAGTTTTAAATGTATAGCCGATTTGGTTTATAATCGATATTCATTGATATTAGATACTTGTTGATATTTATCAAATTCAAATATTAATTTTTAGGATATAGCCTTACTGAAAAAATGCGTATAAACACGTTTAAATATGTATTGATATTGAATTGAGTAGGAAATTAGATACATGATTTTCCGCTTTTTTTAACAGTAGATCTTCATGGTAGAATAAACTTTTGATTTAAAGCCAATATCAATAAATATCCTATTTCTATTAATATCGGGTTGATTCAAGACCCACATTAAATTGCTTACAGGTCTAATTGCAGACATACATAACTCAGGATATATTAAAACACAAAAATCATTTTTTTAGGTTTTCAGCTCAAGTTTTGGGGGCTTTATCACCTTTTCTTGTTATTCCCGAGAGAGCATTCTTTTTTTGTCCCGTAATCAAACTTTATAGTTATGACCGGATTTTTGAAATACATATTTTTTTTGTTGGCTTTATCTTTCTTTAAAGAAGCAGTCCAAGCCCAGACCATTGATTTGGATGAAGAAGAAGGAATGGATTTCCCCATTCTTTCAGAAAGAAGTACCTATTACTATTTCACGCCAATGGGAACATTTGGATTACAGCTGGGCCACCAGGCCATGCAAAGAAGGTTAGATAATTCCTTTGGTCTCAAAATGAACAGGCTCACTGACTATTCAGGCGTAGGAATAGGATGGAGAAGAAACTTGATGTTTTATAATTTCAATTTCTACTTCCCCGCAATTGCCTCTGTAAATTTTGACAGGTCCTCAAGTGGTTCGACGATCATAGAATCCAGAGATTTTTTTGGGGACTTTTCAATAGGCAGAGCTATAGTGGCCAATGACCATCATTTTATCATATTGAGAGCTGGCTTGGGAGTCGTGGGGAGAGAATTAAGCATCACCCAATATGATGGCAGCAGCTTTGATTTCAATAATTTCCGTGCAGGCAATGGGCAGGCCTGGCCAAGATTAGAACACATTTCAGGTACTTTAGACATAGGACTGGAATACTTGCCAAGGGCTTTGAGAGCCGTATCGGCCATGGAGAGCATACAGCTCGGATACAAGACCGGAATCGGCTCGCCAAGGTGGAGATCTTCTGATGCTCCATTGGTCAACTCGTTTGGAGATAGGGTTTCACTTATTTATCTGAAGGCAGCTGTGGTTATCTCAAGAGAGCGCTGAAATGAATTTTCATTCGATGGCAAAGTGGATCCTTTTTATTATGCCCCTATTCTTTTATATGGGTAGCCTGCAATTTTCTCAGCAAGAAAAGGAGGCTATTTTGGTGGTATACGTCAAGCCAAGCCTTAATTTTTCTTCATTCAGGCTTTTGTTGGATGGAAAAGAAGTCCTTCCTGAAATCAGGAGAAACACATACTATGTCATCAAAACCAAACCAGGTAAAGTCAAACTGGAGACGAAGGGCGCAACATTGAGAAACCTGACTGAGAATAAATCTTATAGTCTTACCTTGGAAGCAGGAAAAACCTATTACCTAGAAGCCATTAGGGAATATCAGGTATTGATGAGTACGCTTCACTTGGTAAGAAGGCCGCAACAAACAGGGGAATTGGCCATAGAAAAAATGAATCCTCAGTACATTGATCTCACAAAAAGCAGTTTGTAATGAAGAATAAAGGATTGGCTGTAAAAATAATTAGACCGGTAGGAATACTCTTGTTTCTTGGAGTACTGGCTTACTGGCTGATCAGGATTTTTCAGCTCATCCAAGTGGAGATGTCCGCCGGGGATGAGAATTATTTTGGAAACCTACAGGTGTTTCTTCTTAGCTGGTTAGCTGTTTTCTTTTTTGTCAACTTACTGGCTTGGGCCAATTTTAAATTTCTTTTCCTGAAGTGGAAAGAAAGGAATATACCTTGGTATTTGTTTTGGGGTCTTGAGCTATTGCTGTTAATGGTGTTTTTCGAATTTCTGCAATGGACGGTCATGTATGAGGAAGAGATTTTGAAAGATAACCTGATCCTCACAGGGGTTGTCGCACTTTATTTTCTTGCCATTACCTGGTTTTTTGACTTGATGTATACCAGGAGAAAACAGACCGAACTGATACAGCAGAAAGAAAAGGCTGAGCTGAACCTTTTGCAGTCACAGCTCAATCCCCACTTCCTTTTCAATGCCCTGAATTCGACTTACAGTTCCGCAATTCAGGAAGAAAGTCCGCATACCGCCGCTCAGATTCTTCAGCTTTCGGACTTAATGAGGTTCGCTTTGGAAAAATCCAAGAAGGATTTTATCAGCATAGAGGAAGAACTTGATTTTGTGGATAAGTACATCAGGATTCAGAAAAATAGGTTTGGAAGTACGGGGGAAAAGTCAATGGATATAGAGATCAATTGGGATGGTTTTCCTGTGGATATCAGTCCCATGTTGGTACAGCCATTTTTGGAAAATGCATTCAAATTTTCTGAATTTGGTCCGGGTAATCAGAATGGTAAAATCCTTGTCAGGATCTCGGTGGAAGAAGAGGAGTTATCCATTCATATTGAAAATACTTACCTTAAAGGACAGCTTAGGGATAATAAAGGCACTGGAAATGGAATTGACCTGGTCAAAAAGAGGCTGAAGAGCCTGTACCCGGCAAAGCACAGTCTGACAATAAAGGATACTGGAAAGGTATTTACAGTTTTGATGAAAATAGATTTAAGAAAATGACATGTTGATAAATGCTATTGCGATAGACGACGAACTTCCAGCTATAGGAATCATCAAGAGCTATGTGGATAAAGTCCCTTTTATCCGATTGGTCGAGAGTTTTACCGATTCAAAAGAAGGATTGGAGTATATTTATTCCCATCAGCCCGACCTGGTATTTTTGGATATCAACATGCCGGGAATGAAGGGTACTGAGCTGGCCAAAATCATTCAGCCATTTGGCAAAAGCTTTATTTTTACGACGGCCTATTCCGAGTTTGCCCTTCAGGGATATGAATTGCAGGCCTTGGACTACCTATTGAAGCCTTTCTCTTTCGAAAGGTTCCTGACTTCACTCAACAGGGCTTATCAGGAAATTGTGAGGAAAAAAGGGGAAGAAACCAGTGTTTTCTTTAAAGACAGTTATGATTGGATCAGGGTGAATCTCAGCGAGCTTAAGTATGTCAAATCCGATGGTAATCTCTTGTTTATCCACACTAAGACAGGGAGTCTGAGCACCAGGATGACCATGCAGGAATTGATTGCCATCCTCCCTTTAGATACCTTCATGAGGATTCACAAGTCTTGGTTGGTCAATCTCAATGCAATAGAGAAACTGGAAAAGCATCAGGTCTGGATTGAGGGGGATGCGGTTCCTTTGGCCAATAATTATAGGGAGATGGTGGAAAAAAGGCTGTTGAAAAAGCCATGACTTTATAAGCTTACTTTGTCATGTTAGAAAATGACAAGAAAAAACCTGCCAGGGTTCTTTTTGAAACGATAAAAATTAAAGCTGTTTTGGCTGATAAACCTGGCAGGTTTGACCTAATCTGTTACTATGACAAAGTAGGATTAACACTGCAACCAATTTCGTTTAAGTGTAGGAGAAATTTTCCAAAGTTCTGATTTATGGACAATGTTTGTTTTTTTCTTTTAATCCAACTTTGGAAAAGTTTAAATTGAATTTGCAGTCTTATTTTAACGACATTCATTCTGCTTAAACAGTCCTATTGTGGAAAAATGGAATTTTGTAAGTGTGGGAGGGGATGTCATAGTGGGGAAAAACTTTGTTAAAACAATAGATTAGCTGGGTATTTTTCTCCACAAAGACTCCTTTGAAGTGATTTGGTGCAGGTAGCACGGAAATTGTGTTACCTGAAGATTATTGAATTTCTGCTATGACATTTAAAAAGATTTTTAAAAATCCCGTCCGGGTCTGTGCCTACTTTCTAGTCCTGATAGGCTTGTATTTTGCTGTAGCTGGGATCATAGCTGCAAAGGGTGTATTGGCACCGGTGATCATAGCCTTGATTCTGGCCATGCTATCTGTACCATTAGCGCGAAAGTTAGAATCATGGAGCTTTTCCAGATTCTGGTCAACGACTTTAGTGTTGTTGATTAATTTGATTGTCATTCTTGGTGTTACTGCAATACTTTCGTTTCAGGTCAGAAATTTTTTGGAAGATTCTGATGATCTGAAGAAGCAGTTTTACCCAACTCTAGTTTCTATAGAGTCCTTTGTACTCAAACATACTCCTTTGGATCGAGGCAAGCTGGAATCTTACAAAGAGGAGTTTGGCTTGGAGGAAGATGAAAAGCCGGAAAAAAAGCCGGGGGAAGAAGAGGTCAAGGAAAATCAAAAAGAAGCAATAGAGGTGCTTGGAGCTACTTTTAGCTTTTTTGCGGACTTCATCCTGATGTTTGTTTACTTATTTTTATTTCTTCTCTACAGAAAGAAATTTTTCAAATTTTCCATGCTTCTTTTCCCAAAAACTGAAAGGGATAGGTATAAGAAAACGATTGTTAAATCCACTGACCTGGTTCAGCATTACCTTGGAGGAAGACTCATTCTCATGGTTTTTCTGGTATTGCTTTACAGCCTTGGGTTATGGATTTCCGGGGTTGAGAATTTCATTTTGGCCAGCCTTATTGGTGCAGTACTATCTTTAATTCCTTTTATTGGAAATATGGCGGCTTATGTTATAGCGCTTATTCTTGGCGTTGGTTCAGGAGGTGATACCAATATGGTGATTATGATTACAGTTACTTTTTTGTTGGTGCAATTTTTAGACACCTATGTTTTTCAACCAATTGTTTTCAGCAATAAATTGAATATCAACCCTTTCTTTGTAATTCTTTCAGTTCTGATTGGAAATGCCATTTGGGGAATTATTGGGATGGTAATTTCTATACCGTTATTCGCTATTATCACTATTTTCTGCAGAAATATTCCTGAGCTGAAAGCTTTCGGTTACCTTTTCAGTAATGAAGAAAAAGTCCTGAAAAGTGAGTAGGAGGCACTTAAGACATGGATAAAAATTTTCTCAAGATCTCCAAAGTTTTGGTTTGTGCTTCAAACATCCCCATGTGGCCCACTCCTTGAAGTTCGTGATACAGGTCAGAAGATGATTGATGCAGTCTGCTGTTTGCCAATGGAACGGCCATATCCATTTCACCTGCGATCATCAAATTTTTCCCTGCAAAATTTTTCCAGACCTCCATTCTGTCCTTTCTGTCACGCATGGCTTCTGTATAGGCAATGACAGTTTTCAATGAACTGGTTTTCCCTGCTTCAATGAGCCTATCAATGGTGTCGGCATGAATGTCTTTATTGGCCTGGGCAAACAGTGGCGGAACAAATGAATCCATAAACTTATCCACACCGTGCTTTTTCAGAAAAGTGATGGTTTTGTTTCTGGTCTTTTTCTTAACCATATCATCAGGCATAGCTGTGGAGTGAAACAATCCTATTCCTTTGATTTCATTGCCTAACAATTCGGCTAATGCTAAAGTGACATAACCTCCCAAAGAATGTCCGATGATAACGGGTTTTCTGATTCCTTCCACATCCATCCATTCGGAAAGATTTACTGCTATGCTTTCCAGATTTGTCTTTTCCTCCTGAAGTGTGCTCTCCCCAAATCCCGGTAAATCAGGGCAATACACCGTGTAAGATGTGGATAAGTGGTCAGAAAAAGTTTTCCACATTTCTTTTCTTTCACAAAACCCGTGAATAAGTATGACTGGAAGCCCCTTACCGTTTTTAGAAAAAGCTATCATGCATTGAAACTAAGAAAAATATTGTACCTGAGAAAAACTTATTATGTATATACGGAACTTTGCTGTAATGAAATTAAGCTTGGGAATTCAGGTCAAATCGATTCCGAGCCTTCGGAACTAGTTACTAGTAGATTGTTATGTAACATCCATTGGTATCAGAAATTGAGGCTACTGGTAAAGAAGGGTAGAAACATGAAACTTTTTGAATTAAAGCAAAGCCCCTACCAAAATATCCTCATCCAAAGAATCCCAATGTATTCCTTCTCCATCGCCAATTAATCTCCATTTTGATAACTCCTCTTTTGTTGACTTTCTCAACCTTGGAAACCATTCTAAGGGGATGCCCAATTCTCTACCGTCCTCTAAAAGGATAAACATCTTGTTGTCATCAAACCAAATGTCTTTGGCTAGTGAGGATTTATTGATAACCGTGATACTCATACCATGAATTTTCTAAAAAGGATTTATTTTTTCACAACTTCAATTTTTGCAAACTCTTTTACTGCTTGCATGATTCCCTCAGGATCAAAGCCACATTCTCTATGAAGCTCCAACTGCTCACCATGCTCTACAACTCTATCTGGAATGCCCAGACGTTTTACCTGTGCCTGATAATCATGGTCCATCATCCATTCGATCACTGCTGATCCAAAACCTCCCATCAGACAGCCATCTTCTACGGTGATTACCTTACTGAATTTTCCAAAAATCTCATGCAACAAGTCCTCGTCCAATGGTTTGACAAATCTCATGTCATAGTGCGCTGGATCCATTCCTTCCAAGGCAAGCTTCTCAGTTGCTTCCACAGCATAGTTACCGATATGGCCAATGGTCAGAATGGCTACATCTTTTCCTTCTTTGACAATCCTTCCCTGACCGATAGGGATTTCTCTCATAGGTGTCCTCCATTCCGGCATCACGCCTTGACCTCTTGGATATCGAATTGAGAATGGACCTTCAAATTTGGTTGCTGTGTACATCAAGTTCCTCAACTCCTCTTCATTCATAGGAGCGGATACAACCATATTTGGAATACATCTGAAATAAGCCAAATCGTATGCTCCATGGTGAGTTGGACCATCCGCTCCGGCAAAACCGGCCCTGTCAAGACATAACACCACTTGAAGATTTTGCAAAGCCACATCGTGAATAACTTGATCGTATGCTCTTTGCATAAAAGAGCTGTATATATTACAGAAAGGAACCATCCCCTGCGTAGCCAAGCCGGCCGAAAAAGTCACTGCATGCTGTTCTGCAATACCCACATCAAATGCTCTGTCCGGCATTTCTTTCATCATGATGTTAAGCGAAGAACCAGATGGCATTGCAGGTGTTATCCCCATTATTTTATCGTTCTCTTTAGCGAGTTCAACCAAGGTGTGACCAAAAACATCCTGATATTTGGGTGGCTGCGGTTTGGTAGGAGTTTTTTTATAAATTTCTCCCGTCACCTTATCAAAAAGACCTGGTGCATGCCAAGTAGTTTTATTACCGTTTTCGGCAGGAGCATAGCCTTTCCCTTTAACGGTGACGCAATGAAGAATTTTTGGTCCGGGAATATCCCTTAGGTCTGCCAATACTTCTACAAGGTGATTAACATCGTGTCCATCTACAGGTCCAAAATACCTGAGGTTGAGAGATTCAAACAGGTTACTTTGTTTTAGTACTGCGGATTTAATGGCTCCTTCCACTTTGGAAATTACCTCTTGGGCAGAAGTTCCGAATTTGCTGAATTTTCCAAGCAAGTTCCAAACTTCATCTTTTACTTTATTATAGGTGTGGGAAGTAGTAATGTCTGTAAGATAATCCTTAAGTGCTCCAACATTGGGGTCAATGGACATGCAATTGTCATTGAGGATGATAATCATGTTGGTATCGGAGACACCTGCATGGTTCATGGCTTCAAAAGCCATCCCGCCGGTCATAGAACCGTCACCGATTACTGCTATGTGTTGCTTGAGCTTATCCCCTTTATATTTGGATGCCACTGCCATCCCTAAAGCAGCGGAAATCGAAGTACTTGAATGGCCAACACCAAAAGTATCGTATTCACTTTCTTTTCTCTTGGGAAATCCCGAAAGTCCGCCATACAACCTGTTGGTGTGAAATCTCTCTTTTCTACCCGTTAGGATTTTATGACCATAAGCTTGGTGTCCAACATCCCAAACCAATTGGTCTTCTGGGGTATTGAGCACATAATGTAATGCAACAGTAAGTTCCACTACGCCCAGGCTGGCACCGAAGTGTCCTCCATATACTGATACATTGTCAACTATAAACTGTCGGAGTTCATCACATATTTGTACAAGCTGGTCTTTTGAAAATCTTTTCAGATCGTCGGGATTATTGATCTGGGATAAGAGTTTACCTGGTTGGATTATCATCAGCGAAACGTTTCATTTATTAAAGTTAATTAACATCATGCGATGCCAATTGTTTATAAAAAGATTTTGATAAGGACGATGTCAGACTTACAGGCTCTTTTTGTTTTCCAAATGCTTAATTTAGCATTATTTGGATATCTTTGGTTCCAAATACCGTGCAAAATTAAGAGAAAATAAATAGTAACCAGTGAGTTTCGAAATCAAATTGCCACTTTTCGAAGGTCCTTTCGACCTAATGCTCTTTTTCATCGAAAGAGATGAACTGGATATTTATGATATTCCCATTGCAAAAATCACCCAAGATTTTCTCGAATATATCCATCATTTGGAAAAAATGGAAATAGAGGTAGCGAGTGAATTCATACTCTTTGCTGCCACATTGATGAAAATAAAATCCAAGATGCTGATCCCCAGACCTGAATTGGATGAGAATGGAGAGGAAATCGACCCGAGAGAGGAGCTGATCAGGCATTTGTTGGAATATAAAAAGTATAAATCGGTGATTGCGGATTTGGCTAAATTGGAGGAAGAGCGCCTTTCTAAACAAAAGAGGGGGAACATAGCTTCGGAACTTAAGGCTCTTTCTAAAGTGGAAGATGTGGAGGCCGAAATTCAGGATCTCGACCTGTACAAAATGCTGAAGGTATATCAGCGGGTGATGGCCAAATTTGCTGCCAGAACAGATGAAACCAAGCATACCGTAATTCAATACCCCTACACCATAGAGCAACAAAAGGACTTTGTTTTGGAAAAGATAGCATTTCGGGAAAGAGTGCCTTTTTCAGAATTTGTGGATTATAAGCCGGATAAGATTTTTGTCATCTACACATTTTTGGCAATTTTGGAACTTCTGCAGTTATCTCAGGTTACCATTACAATCGGAGATGGGTTTAATAATTTTTGGGTAGAAAAGACAGAACAGGTGGCTACGGAGTAGTGTATGAAGTTAGACAATAAGAAAATTTTCCAAACGCTCAATCCCAACAAGATTTGGGTTCCAGTCCTGATAGGGGTAGGTATTGTTTTCTTGATGTTCTATCTTGATCCCAATGTCAATGCAAAAACACTGAGAGGTGTATTTGATGCCTCCGCCTGGGGCATAGCTCTAGCGATTTTTGTCATTTTGTGCAGAGATGCAGGATATATTTACCGTATCCGTGAAATCACCGGAAAGAGATTGACCTGGATCAGGGCTTTGTATGTCATTATTCTCTGGGAATTTGCCTCTGCGGTGACTCCCTCCATTGTAGGAGGAACAGCTGTAGCTGTTTTTATTCTGCACAAAGAAGGCATAAAGCTGGGCAAGGCTATTGCTTTCGTCATGGTGACCGCTATTTTGGACAACCTGTTTTTTGTGATCGGTGCACCAATTATATTGTTTTTTGCACAAGGAAATATATTTCCCGCCAGTAGGGTCATGGAAATGAAGCTTGGGAGAAGTCTTGAAGTATTGTTCTGGACCAGTTATGCCCTTTATGCCATTTATTCTTTGATCATGGCTTTGGCGCTTTTCTACAGGCCACGTGTATTCAAATGGGTTTTATTGCGGATTTATTCTATCAAATGGCTTCGCAAATGGAAGCATTCAGCCAATGAATATGGCAACCAAATCATCGAAGCTTCAAAAGAACTGGTAGGCAAAAGTTGGAATTATTGGCTACCTATCATAGGGGCAACCATATTTATATGGAGTTCCCGCTATCTGATGCTCAATGCCCTGATTGGAGCGTATGAAGCATTAAGTGTAAGTGAGCATATCATCATTTTTGCCAGGCAAGTAATCATGTGGATTGTCATGATGATCTCGCCAACTCCAGGCAGTAGTGGTACTGCGGAGTTTTTCTTTGCTCAGTTTTTCTCAGAGTTTCTATCTGGATATACCTTCGTGACCAGTATTCTATGGAGACTGCTTTCATATTATCCTTATTTGCTATTGGGTGCAATATTCCTCCCAAGATGGATTAAACAGGTCTTTTTCAAAAAGAAAAAAAGCCAAAGCTAATTGCTTAAATTGAAGCCATGATGCAAGCGCTGAAATCTTCACAGATCAAAGAATTGACAGACGGAAAATTCCTTCGAGATTCTGATGATTTGTCTGTAGAAAATATTGTCATTGATTCCAGAAACATCATGCAGGCTGATCAGACGCTTTTTGTAGCACTGAAAGGAGCAAAGTTTGATGGGCATGACTTCATTTCTGAAGTTTATGCGCAAGGGGTAAGGAGTTTTCTTGTCAAAGAAGGTTATCGTATCCCCGATGATCTGGAAGATTCTACAGCTTTTGTGGCCGTGAAGGATACACATCGGGCACTGCAGCAATTGGCTATCTATGAAAGAGGCCGTTTTTTGGGCCCATTGGTAGGAATCACAGGAAGTAATGGAAAAACCATAGTCAAAGAATGGCTTGGCCAGATTCTGGGTCAACAGTTTGCTGTCGCCAAAAGCCCCAAAAGCTACAATTCCCAAGTGGGTGTTCCTTTATCAGTTTTTGGGATAGAAAACCATCACCAAGTTGCTGTCATGGAGGCTGGAATTTCCAAAACTGGTGAAATGGAAAAACTTGAACGAATTCTAAAGCCCCAACTGGGTATTTTCACAAATCTTGGAACAGCCCATGAAGAAGGGTTTGAATCAGAGCTACAAAAGCTGGAAGAAAAACTGAAGCTGTTCAAAGATTGTAGCTTTATTATCTATAGAAAAGAGCAAAATCTAACTGATGAAGCATTGAGGAAAATTTATTCTGTGGAAAAACTAATTGCTTGGTCAGAGGTGCCGGGAGCAGACTATACCCTCAGTGTCAAAAAGAATGAGGGAAAAGCCAGGATTTTAATGATGCGTCCGGACCTTAGCGTTTTTACATTTTTGCTCCCTTTTGCAGATGAGGCTTCTTTGGAAAACGTTAGGCATGTCATCGTAGCAGCAATAAGTCTGGGAATGGAGCCTAAGACTATCCAAATCGGGCTTGACCACCTGAAGGCTGTAGATATGCGGTTGACTTTGAAGCCTGGAATTAACCAATGTCTTCTCATTGATGATACTTACAACAATGACTTGGCTGGATTGAAACTGGCATTGGATTTTATGTCCGCCCAGAGACCTAAAAACAATAAGGTGGTGATCCTATCGGACATGCTTCAGGTGGGCAATCAGAAGCAGGTTTATGTGGAGGTAGCGGGTATGTTGGAAAAATATCAAATAGACCGGCTGATTGGAGTAGGAAGGGAGATTAAAAGGTTAGGTAAATTCTTCAAAGGGGAAACAGAACTATATGAAAATACGAAAGAACTCTTGGGAGCCATCAATAGTCTTAAGTTTCAAAATGACTTGATTTTGATCACGGGAGCCCGTCAGTTTGGATTTGAGGAAGTAGTCAACAGGTTGCAAGAAAGAGTTCATGGAACTGCTTTGGAAATAAATCTAAACGCACTTACCCACAATTACAATTATTATAAAAGTCGGCTAAAGCCTAGCACCAAAGTAATGGTTATGGTCAAAGCTTTTGCTTACGGGGGCGGCGCTTCAGAAATTGCCAATCATTTGGAACAATTGAAAGCTGATTATCTAGCTGTTGCCTATACAGATGAGGGAATAGCTTTGAGGAATGAGGGAATCAGACTTCCGATCATGGTTTTGAACCCTGTACAAGAATCATTTTTACATCTCTTAAAATACAAATTAGAGCCAGTTGTTTTCAGCCCTTCATTTTTCAGGCAATTGGGACTTTTCTGCAGAAATATGAAAAAAGGAATCTCTGTGCATCTGGATTTGGATACCGGGATGCACCGTTTGGGTTTTGAGGAGACTCATTTGCCCGAACTCATTTCTTTATTGCAGGAATTCCCTGAAATAAGGGTTGCCAGTTTGTACACACATTTGGTTGGCGCAGATGAGGAAGTACATGAAACGTTTACGAGGGAGCAATTAGACAGATTTTTGGAGATGTCTTCAAGAGTCACAGAGAATTTGCCTTATACACCAATACTTCATGCACTGAATTCTGCCGGTATAGCTGCTTTTCCAGAGTTTCAATTGGATATGGTTAGACTGGGGATAGGGCTTTATGGGGTGGAGGTAACTGGAAAGTTTGACTCAGAGCTCAAGCCGATCAGTACATTAAAGACCAGTATTTCTCAGATCAAAATGCTCAAAAAAGGGCAAACCATTGGTTACGGAAGAAAGGGGCTCATGGAGAAGGATGGAAAAATTGCCACCATTGCCATAGGCTACGCAGATGGATTTGACAGGCGTTTCAGCAATGGGAAAGGATACGTACTCATTAAAGGGCAAAAAGCTAAAGTGATTGGAAACGTCTGTATGGATATGTGTATGATAGATATTTCTGAAATCAATGCAGAGGAAGGAGATGAAGTATTGGTTTATGGTCCAGGGATTTCTTTAAAAGAACTGGCAGAAAACATCGGAACAATTCCATATGAACTGCTGACCAACATTTCTTCCAGGGTAAAAAGAGTCTATTACTTAGATTGATACAGATTTCGGAAGGTCTATTTCACTAACATCCTTATCTTTGCGCCTATTATTTTCAACTATCAGCTGATTTATGTTACTCGTCAATACCATTCGCGACAATTTTGAAACCGTACTTGAAGGTTTGCAAAAAAGAAACTTCCCACATGCGGAAGCTACTTTGCACCAAGTGCTTGAACTGGACAAAGCCAGGAAGGATACTCAGGTTCAAAGAGATAACCTCCAAGCCGAATCCAACAGTATTTCCAAGCAAATTGGAATGATGATGCGGGAAGGTAAAAAGGAGGAAGCCGAGAAAATCAAGTCCAGAACTTCCGAGATCAAAGAACAAGTCAAGCTTCTTGAGGATGCTTACAACAATATCGAGGAGGATTTAAAGCAACTTTTATATACCATTCCCAATGTTCCGCATGTATCTGTGCCTTCCGGAAAGTCTGCAGAGGATAATGAAATTGTACTGGAATTTGGAGAAATCCCTGTATTGCCTGAAGGGAGTCAACCACATTGGGAATTGATCAAACAGTATGATATCATAGATTTTGATCTGGGGGTCAAAATTGCAGGAGCCGGATTCCCTGTTTACAAGGGCCGTGGAGCAAGATTGCAGCGGGCATTGATCAACTTCTTTTTGGATGAAGCCCAAAAAGCCGGATACTATGAAGTTCAGCCGCCTATTTTGGTCAATGAAGATTCTGGATACGGCACAGGACAGTTACCGGACAAAGAAGGACAAATGTACGAGGCTACCGCCGACAAGCTTTACTTGATACCGACAGCTGAGGTCCCTATTACCAATATGTACAGAGATGTGATCTTGAACGAGGTTGATTTTCCTATCAAAAATGTGGGATATACACCATGTTTTAGACGTGAAGCGGGTTCTTGGGGTGCCCATGTGAGAGGGTTAAACAGACTCCATCAGTTCGACAAGGTAGAAGTGGTGCATATTTCCCATCCTGACCAATCCTACGAAGCACTTGAGGAAATGAGTGCTTATGTGCAGGGTTTATTAAAAAAGCTTGAGCTTCCTTTCAGAGTGCTTAGGCTTTGTGGAGGAGATATGGGTTTTACTTCAGCACTTACATACGACATGGAGGTCTATTCTGCAGCTCAGGAAAGGTGGTTGGAGGTAAGTTCCGTCAGTAACTTTGAATGCTACCAGGCCAATAGGCTGAAGCTGAGATATAGGACAGTAGATAAGAAAACTCAACTTGCCCATACACTTAATGGTTCAGCTCTTGCTTTGCCTAGAATAGTTGCAGCAATTTTGGAAAACAACCAGACTGAAGAAGGGATCAGGATGCCGAAAGTGCTTGTACCATATCTTGGTTTTGATTTACTATAACATGAATTTAAAAGGTCTTTTAACAGGCCTTTTTTTATATACTAAATATTAACAGAAATGACCCCAAATAAGACTTTATTTACAGCAATTGGCATAGCCCTATTGGGAGCTTGTGCACAAAAACAAAAATTTGAAAAGATAGACGTGAATTATCCGGAAGTAAGAAAAAGTGACCAAATAGACACCTACTGGGGAGAAGAAGTAGCAGATCCCTACCGCTGGATGGAAGATGATTATGCAGATGAAACCAAAGCTTGGGTGACCGCCCAAAACGAGGTAACCTTTGGATATTTGGAACAAATACCTTTCAGAGAAGACATCAGAAAGCGGTTGGAAGAGGTGTGGAACTATGAAAAGTTATCTGCTCCAAGAATCCAGGGCGATTATCAATACTACTACAGAAATGACGGCTTACAAAACCAATCTGTGATGTACAGAAGGCCGGTAGATGGGGGAGATGAAGAAGTGTTTCTGGATCCTAACAAGCTTTCTGAAGATGGAACGACTTCACTTGCCGGTTCTGCTTTTACGGAAGATGGGAAGCTCTTTGCTTATGCGGTTTCTGTTGCAGGGTCTGATTGGAGAGACATCTATGTAATGGATGCAGAAAGTAAAGAATTGCTTGAGGATAAAATTGAAGATGCCAAGTTTACAGGTATTGCATGGAAAGGAGATGAAGGCTTTTTCTACAGTACCTATGACAAGCCTGATGGATCTAAGCTTTCAGCCCTTACCAACAACCATAAATTGTATTTTCATAAATTAGGGACCCCACAATCTGAGGATAAACTGGTTTTCGGAGATGATGACAATCCAAGAAGGTATGTAGGTGCCTCTGTAAGTGAAGATGGGAAAATATTGGCCATTACTGCTGCCAATTCTACCTCAGGAAATGAATTGTACATTCAAGAACTGGAAAAGGCAAATGCCCCCATTGTAAAAGTGGTGGACAATATGGAAAGCAATAATTATCCGGTGGATCATCAGGATGGGAAAATTTTCATCCTTACCAATAAAAATGCTCCGAATAACCGACTGGTGATAGCGTCTCTTGATGATCCAAATCCTGAAAACTGGAAAGATGTTATTCCTGAAGAAGAAAGTGTGGTGAGTATTTCAAAAGGAGGTGGCAAATTTTTCGCATCCTATCTCAAAGATGCCATCACGGAGGTAAGACAGCTGGATTACGAGGGGAATCTAGAAAGAATAATTGACTTACCGGGAATAGGTACCGCAGGTGGATTTGGAGCCAAAAGGGAAGAGGCAGAATTGTATTACAGCTTTACTTCTTACATCACTCCCGGTACAATATATAAGTACGATATCGAAAGTGGTGAAAGCGAACTGTACAACAAGCCGGACATTCAGTTTGACCCGGAAAAATATGAAAGCAATCAGGTGTTCTATACTTCAAAGGATGGGACTAAAATTCCTATGATCATCACCCACAAAAAAGGATTGAAGAAAGATGGGAAGAATCCAACCATTCTATACGGTTATGGAGGCTTCAATGTGAGTTTGTCTCCTGCTTTCAGCATTGCCAATACAGTTTGGTTGGAAAATGGAGGAGTTTATGCCGTTCCAAACCTAAGGGGTGGAGGAGAATATGGAGAAAACTGGCATTTGGATGGAACCAAATTAAAAAAGCAGAATGTGTTTGATGATTTTATAGCAGCAGGAGAATACCTGATCAATGAAGGGTATACTTCATCTGATTACCTTGCCTTGAGAGGAGGGAGTAACGGCGGACTTTTGGTAGGCGCGGTGATGACCCAAAGACCTGATCTGGCAAAAGTTGCTTTTCCAGCTGTAGGCGTTTTGGACATGCTGAGGTACCATCAGTTCACAGCTGGGGCAGGTTGGGCTTATGATTATGGTACAGCCGATGACAGCGAAGAAATGTACAAATACCTCAAGGGCTATTCCCCTTTACATAACCTCAAGCCGGCAAGCTATCCGGCCACTTTGGTGACTACGGCCGATCACGATGACCGGGTAGTTCCCGCGCATTCCTTCAAATTTGCCCAGACTTTGCAGGACGCACAGCAGGGAGATGCCCCTGTTTTGATCAGGATAGAAACCAATGCGGGCCACGGAGCTGGTAAGCCTACTTCCATGCAGATTCAGGAAATTGCAGATATTTATGCTTTTGGGCTTTATAATATGGGAATTGGGTTTAAATGATATTGGGGGAAATTGATGGATATTAATAGATATTGATTGAAATAAAGTGGAAATATGGTAGAAATACTATAGAAATAGGGTTAAAACTGGATCTTAGTCGAAGATCCCGAGAGCGAAGCGATTCGGGATAGGGGTTAGGGATAATTATGGATATTGATTGATATTTAGATATTAGTTATTCCTATGATTGAAAAATAATGAAAACTAGAGTTTTGGCGGAAGTCTTGAAAGGAAAGCGATTCGGGATAGGGGTTGTGGATATTTGTGGATACTGGTAGATATTTATGGATATTGAGATATTCCTTAGGTTGAAATAAAGTGGAAATATGGTAGAAATTCAATAGAAATATTATTGAAACTGGAGTTTTGGGAATGAAATGATTCCAGATAGATTAAGGATTAAGAGAAATAAGTAAAATGCGATCTTTCTTTTGAAGCACCTTCTTTCCACTCTTGGACTTAGACCTCCAAATAAGAATTCCCAAGCCCTGTAAGGGCGTAGATGTTATAGCCCAGGGTTTTAACCCTGGGTTTAGAAATTTTACGTTGATTTTTGTTTTTGTGGATTTGCAACAAAAAACTGGACAAAATATTAAGCTGCTATTTTTTGATTTAAGTTTC
>NZ_ALWO02000037.1 GCF_000295935.2 Indibacter alkaliphilus LW1 | reverse complement strand
TCCTGTTTTTAACATCTAGTTTATGGGTTAAAAACGGTCAACCTATTTCAGGGAATGACAAGATGAAGGTGGAAAGTGTGTCCTTCGAAATTCATCATTCGATGTTCGATGTTCGGTGTTCATAATTTCGAATAATGAATGGTGAATCAAGAGGAAGGATGAGGGAGGAAGCCTGTCCGACTGGTCATCCAGGCGGAGATGAAGGATGAAGGATGAAAAGAAGAAATTGGCTTGAAAATAGTGGAGGAGAGATTGGAATAGTTCTTTTAAGTGTGTCTGCTAACTTTTCCAAAGTTCAGATTTGTAAACAATGTTTGTTTTTACTTTTGGTCCAACTTTGGAAAAGTTTAAATTCAACTTGTAGTCTTATCTAAACGACACTGGGTTATGAATATCTAAAAGCCTCGTAAATCTAAAATAATGAATGATAAAAGGTGGCATGATCCATTTCAGGTTTATAGATTCATGATAATCAACACATAAACCATAACCATTACAAAAGCCAGAACAGGCCCCACAAATATCATCAGGATACCTCCAGGGCGGAAATTTTTCTGCTCTACCATGCCTGTGGAAAAGGCTATGGCATTGGATGGAGTAGAGACGGGCAAAAGGAGAGCGCAGCTACAGCTTAAAGCTACTACCAAAGGCACTGCAAAAGCCCACATCCCCGGCAATGACAGTCCAAGAGGAACTAAAATGGAGGATGCTGCAGTATTGCTCATGATATTGGAAATCAAGACTGCTATGATAGCAAATACCACAGCTACACCAATTAAAGGGATTGGCAAAGCTGATACTTTTTCCATGATGATATCTGTAAGTCCAACATCCACCATAGCTATACCTAAAGCTAAGCCTCCTGCCACCAGCATCAAGGTGTCCCAGGGAAGTCTTCTTACATCTTCGGACTTGATCACTTGAAACAAGGTAAGCAATACTATAGGAATCGCAGAAGTAGCCGCTATCGGAATTCCATGCAAGGGTTCTGTAAGCCACATGGAAACCGTGATCACCAACGTGAAAAGAACAGCATTTTTTTCAAAGCCTTTTTGGGTTGATGATTTCCCCAATATCTTGCTGAGGTCCAATTCTACTTTTGAGAGTTGGAGTTTTTTGATCAGAAATCTCCAAAAGATATAAATGCCAATCATTGCCGTTGGCAAACCGAATAACATCCACTCTATAAATGTGATGTTGATGCCTTTTTCTTGTAGGGCTCCGACAGCAATTGCATTTGGAGTACTTCCTATGATGGTACCCATGCCCCCAAGTGTAGCTGCTGCGGGTATTCCCACCATCAGTGCTTTGGTGTAAGCAGAGCCTTTCCCCATAGCTCTTGCCAGTGGAAGGATAGAGGAAATCATCATGGCGGTCGTTGCGGTATTGGACATCACCATTGATCCGATTGCAGTGGTCAACATCAGGCCCAGTAACAAACGGTTTGGATCAGCTCCAAATTTGTCAATTGTAAATTTGAACAGCGCCCTGTCCAAATTGGCGATACTCATACCTTCAGCCAAGAAAAAACCGCCCAAGAGCAGCCAGATGACATTACTGGTCCATGTACCCAGGTACATCTCCACCGGGGTTTTGTGTTCTTCACCGAGAATAAAATCAGTTCCAAAACCCAATAATAGTCCTGCAATGATAAAAATCCCTACTGCAAAAGGCGGTATGGCTTCAGTGACCCAAAGTCCAACTGCCAAAATGCTCAGGAAAAAAACATAATTGATATCGTCAGCATAGCCTAGATTGTTGAAAAAAGAAGATATAAAGATGGCTAGCGCAAAGTTTCCCAGAAAAGTGGAGCTGGCCCAGATCCAGCCATATTTTAGTTTTTTAAAGAGACGGAAAGCAGCTCGTCTTGAATCATTATAAGCCATATCAAAAAGAAATTATTAGTGGTCTTGTAAAAATAGGGAAAAAGGTTTTGGGGATAAAAAAGCTTTGAGAGATTATTGGATTTAATTTTATAAGTATATCTGCAATTAGAGCACTTACCAATTTAAATAAGGGCTTGGATCAATCCGATACTAATAGATATTAGATATTCATTGATATTGGCTTGAAATCACGGGCTTATACCACATTTAAAGCTATACTGGTAAGAAAGCGGATAATCATGTATTTTAATTTCTATTAGGATATTAGTATTGTAAATATCCAGAATTAAACTATTAATCAATTTTATAAGTATCCGATTAATTGCACGTAGCCAATTACCGTTTTGAACCAGTTCTAATTGCCAAATGAGAAACCAATTGCTCGATGGAAATGAAGGTAAGCTTTTCTGGTCCATTAGTATATTCAATCTGAAAAGGGTTTTGTTGGATGCTCAATTGTATTTGAGAATTGGAAAAATCAACTTCTGATTTCTTCAGGGCATTTTGGACCCATTTGACTGCCACGGGATCTCCCGTGATCAGTGGGGAATTCCAATTGCGGGACTCCTGCACTTTCCCGTTTTCCGGATCAAAGACCAGTTTTTCGTCCGGTAGCATAAGATTGATTTTTCCTTCCAAAATCAGATCCTCGGGGCTGCCATGTACCAGAGGAAATCCGCACTGCATCAACCAAAAGACATCTGCTGTATCGATGGCAATATCTAAGTCATGGGTGACGACCAACACAGCCTTATTTTCCTGAATGGCGATTTCTCTCAATAGGTGCATGATTTCGTATCGGTTGACCAGGTCCAGGTGGGCTGTTGGTTCGTCCAAGATCAGGATTTCCCCATCCTGACTCAGAGCCCGGGCAATCATCACTTTCTGTAATTGCCCGTCAGAGATTTCTGAAAGGCTTTTGTCACGGATATAATGGATTTTGGTGACCTGAATGGCTCGTTCTACGATCTCTTTGTCCTGAGAGGACAGGTTTCCCAGCCATCCGGTATGGGGGATTCTTCCCAAGGCCACCAATTGATAAACAGTTAGGTTTCCGGAGTTTACTTTGTCTGTCAGGACTACGGCGATCTTTTTAGCCAGTTCTTTTTGGGAAAAAGTGGCAATGGCTTTGTATTCCAGGGTAAGGGTTCCAGCGAGAAGGGGAAGTTGACCGAGAATGGTTTTGATCAAGGTAGATTTTCCCACGCCATTGGGTCCTAGGAGGCAGGTGAGTTTTCCTTTTTGAAGGGAAAAGGATAGTCCTTCTGCCACTGGGATGGAGCTGTCTTTTTTGGAATAGCCAATGCTGAGATGGTTTGCCTGTAGCATTTGAATCAAAAATGTGGAAATCCAAACTTAAGGGTTTTTGGGGAGAAATTTTTGATGTGGGGGAAAGAGAGGTGGTTGCTTTTTTTCCGCCGGTACTGGTGATTTTTTATTCTCCCGTAGATATCGCAGATATCGCAGATTTTTATTGATATATAAAAGACGCTTGGGAATGCAAATTCAAGGTAAAAGACTAATTATAGCTTCACCTTGTCATACTGACGAAGGAAGTATCTATCTACACTTTTCAATATCCAAAAAAAATAACCACAGATGGCACAGATCTACACAGATAAAGCTTCGCTTTGGAGAAGGATGAGGCAGGGATTAATCATCTTGAAATGGAGGCCGATTTTTGCCCGCAGATATCGCAGATGCCGCAGATTTTTATTGATATATTAAAAGACGCTTGGGAATGCAAATTCAAGGTAAAAGACTAATTATAGCCTCACCTTGTCATACTGACGAAGGAAGTATCTATCTACACTTTTCAATATCCAAAAAAAATAACCACAGATGTCACAGATCTACACAGATAAAGCTTCGCTTTGGAGAAGGATGAGGCAGGGATTAATCATCTTATAATGGAGGCCGATTTTTGCCACGGAGGCACAGAGTAGCACAAAAGGGGTTTAATGTTTTGGCTCTGTTGCTACCACACCAATTGTCTATGTTGGAAAATTGGTTAAAATGTACTTTTCAATCTAAAATCTTTGATCTATAATCTAAAATTACATTGTGCCAGAGGCACAACCCATTGGTAGACAATTAAAGGTCAAAGTTCTATCCCGTCCTGTAAGGACGGCCCAGCTTTGATCTGATAAAAAGGATTGAATTAGTTCAATATCCATAAGTATCCACCAATAACTTGTCCACTGTGGCGGATCCATTTAATATCAAATAAAAATAACCACAGATGACACGGATTTACACAGATAAAGCTTCGCTTTGGAAAAGGATGGGGCAGGTAAGAAAATCTTTTAATATCCATTGATTATAAAAAAAATAAATATTTCGACTAAAGTCGGTAATAGTTATGACTCTGCCTTTCCCGCCGGCTAAAGCACGGCGGAAATTATTTTGACTCCAAGATAATTAATCAAATCAATTAACCATCTTGATTCGACTAAACCCCATTTTGAAGGAACAGTACTTATACAACGTCACCCCAATCTAAAATCTAAAATCTAAAATCTTCAGTCTCCCCCTCAAAACTCCTTCGAAAAGTTCCTCCTCAGAATCAGCCAGATCACCATGGGGGCACCGACAAGGGAGGTGACGGCATTGATGGGTAGGGTCTGGGCGGAACCGGGCAGTTGGCTGAAGGCATCGCATACCAAGAGGATGATGGCACCACTTAGGGCGGAAGCAGGGAAAAGAATCCGGTGATCACCTGTTTTGAATACCAATCGCGCCACGTGGGGCACGGCAATGCCTATAAAGGCAATGGGCCCGCAAAAGGCAGTGGCCGTCCCGGCCAAAATACCGGTGCTGATGATCATGCCCCAGCGCAGGCGGTTAATGTTGACGCCCATACTGCTGGCATAAACTTCACCCATCAACATGGCATTGTAGGATTTCAACATCATAAGTACCGGAATGGCACCGATCAGAGTGGCCAAGGCAAATCCAAACAACTGATCGGTCTGTGTACTGCCCAAACTGCCCATAGACCAAACTGTGAAGAGTTTGAGTTGCTCGGCTTCTGTAAAGTAGGCAAGCACGGAAATCACTGCTGAAACTGCGGAGCCAAACATCAAACCTACAATCAATAGGGTCATGCTGTCTTTGACCTTCCAGGCTATCAGGCTCACCAAAAGTAAAACCAATACTGCTCCGGTACTTGCGGCTATAATGATGGCCCAGACTCCCAGGCTGCCACTGTACACCGACCAGCCAAATGCTGATCCGGCCATGATCAACATGGCTACGCCTAGGCTGGCCCCTGAACTGATCCCCAATACAAAAGGTCCTGCCAGTGGATTGCGGAAAAAGGTCTGCATCTGTAGTCCACTGAGGGAAAGTGAAATTCCCGCCAAAATAGCAGTGAATGCTTTTGGCAGGCGATAGTCCATCACGATGGTTTCCCAGGAGGCTTTGCTGAAGGTGGATCCGAAAAATCTCCCGATCACTTCTTGGAAGGGAATATTCACGGAACCCACAGCCAGATTGGCCCAAAAACAAAGCAGGCAAATCAAAAGTCCGAGGACAAATAACAGGGGGTATTTAGGCTTATTTTTCATCCAGTTTTTGGTAGAAATAGCTTTGGTAACCCTCTATCAACTCAGGATGGAGGATTTTGATCAGGTCTTTGAGGATCAGGTCAGGACGAAGGTAACCCAATTCGAAATATTCCAGTCCTCCAGTTGCCCCCTTTTTCTGCGAATAGGTGTAGATGTTTCCATTTTTGAAAGCGGTAAAATGCGCATATCGGGGATCAGCATTTTTCATTTCACGCAAATTTGGATAGTCAGCAGCGCCAATCCAAAAATCAGCATCCTGAGCCCGATCCAATACATATTCAAAATTGAGTTGGGTGGATCCACTACCTTTTTGATCTTCAAAAATATAAGTTCCGCCAGCAGCTTCCAACAGTTTGGCACCCCAGGAATCGGCTCCGGGAACATACCAAATGTCCTTGTACATCACTCCTGACATGACTGTTGGTTTTTCATGGATATTGGCCGTTAGGGAAATGGCCTCGAGGTAGTCCGCTTCAATTTCTTCAAATGCATCAAGTGCTTCTTGAAACTTTCCTGTGAGCGCTCCAGTGAATTTTATCCATTCTGCCCTGCCAAGAGGGTGTTGCTCCACATATTCCCCATTCAGGACAGTGGGTATGCCTGCTTTTTTCAACATCTCCAGATTGCGAAGGTCATCGCCCAAGGTGGATATCATGACCAGATCAGGTTCCAGGTCGATCATCTTTTCAATGTTGGCCTGGGCACCGGAGCCCAGCTCGACAACTTGTCCACTTTCTATTCTGGCCCTTGTTTTTCCCGAACTGATCAGGTCTGTATTGGGAAATCCGATCAGTGCCTCGGTTATGTTCAAATAATCCAAATGGGGCACCTGAGTGGTGGAGGTAAGGATGACCCCCTTGGGTTTGGAGGGGATGACAGCATCGAAACTGCCCATTTCTTGGGTGAAATCGGCTCCTTCCCCGATCCAGTATTTGAGTATGGATTTTTGGTCTGGAAAAGCTTTGCTGACTTCCACTACTTTGTAGCCTTCACCTTGAAAAATGGAAAAACCAGTGGCGTAACCCAGCTGCATATCCTCCAGGTCTTGGGTGTCCTCTATTTTTTTTTCGGTACAGGAAAAAAAAGAGGTCAAAGCAAAAATGAACGTAATTGTAAGTATGGGAAAGCGAAAATTCATAGGGATTGAATATGGACTGAATGGCAAATATAGGGATATATACTGAGCGTCATTCTGAGTTATTAAAATTGACATTTACAGAAAGGAAATGACAGTTGGTGTACGTCATCCTGATCCGGAGCTTGCGGAGGTGAAAGCCTGTCCCGCAGCATTGCGGGGGATCTCTTTCCCTTAAGAGTGGGAGATTCTTCACTACGTTCAGAATGACGGTCCCTATAATCTATCAATGGTAGCGGGGAAGGAGCGAAGCATCTCCCATAGTTTAGGAGATGCTTCCACTCCGCAAGCTCCGCTACCATTGACATAAGCTTAGGGATCGTCACCCTGAGTGAAACGAAGGGTCTCTCTGCCTTGAGAGAAGGAGATTCTTCGCTCGTTCCTCACTCAGAATGACGCAGCAATAGAGGTCATTCTCTTTTCTATACATTTCCTAAATGTTAAAATCTCAGCATGACGCGTAATTTTGTCATTACCCTTTCTAAACATTTTCACCAATGTTAACTTCAAAGGATGGGGTCTATAAATCTGATTGTTGGCCCAATTGTTAGCCAACAAAAACATGTTTTTCATTATTTCTGAAAGGAAAATTCAAATTCATGTGTAAGTTTGCGATTGGAAAATGGTTCCCGAACCAAAATTTTGTTCGGGATTAAAAGGGAATCCGGTTTGAATCCGGAGCTGTCCCCGCAACTGTAACCCCATCCCGAGCAATCGGGATAGTGATTTGCCCACCTCATGCCATTGTCCCGATTGTTCGGGGTGAGAAGGCCGGCAAATCCAGGGAAGCCAGGAGACCTGCCTCTTTCCTCTAGATTCAAAGCTTTCGGGTTGAAAGGCTGGGATTAAATTCAGAACTGGAAGCAGGTTTTTACCTACTCCACTTTCGTCTTTTTCTCCAATCATTACTTGAAATGGCTTTGAGTTAAATGTGTCATCATTTAATTCTAAAGGCATTGGTATTGCGTATTTTATTGTTTTTTACTTTGGTCTTCTTTGGTCAGGTCCGTATGGCTTTTGGCCTTGCTGACGCTTTGTCCGGAGCGGACTCCTTGCCTGCTTATGGAGATACCTTAGATCTCCTTGGGGTGGAAGTGTATTCATTTCCGGTGGAAAAATATGCCCATGGACAATCCGTCATCCGGATAAAGGAAAGAGACTTGGAGCGCTTTCAGGGACAGGCTTTTACCGAGTATTTACAGAAACAGACAGGCTTATTTCTTCGGCAACATGGGCCCGGAATGCTGGCATCTTTGACGATGAGGGGCACTTCTGCCGGGCATAATGCAGTATTTTGGAACGGTTTACCCATCAACAGTCCCTCTCTGGGGCAGGCAGATTTCTCCATTCTTCCTGTAGGAGGATTTGATCAGGCAGAAATCCTGTTGGGGTCAGGCGGGGCTTTGTTTGGCACAGATGCGATCGGAGGTTCGATTCATCTGCATACCCACCTTAAATTCAATCAGGGTTTTCAGGCACAGATACAGTCCAATGTGGGGAGTTTTGGTTTGTGGAATCAGTCCGTGCAGGCTGGGTACTCTTCCGAAAAGTTCTCCTCGCGCACACAGGTGTACAGAAATTTTTCCCGCAATGATTTCCCTTTTAGAAATCTATCCAAAATAGGAACCCCGATAGAAAGACATGATCATGGAAGGGTATTGCAGTATGGTCTGGTGCAGGATCTTGCCTGGATGATTTCACCAAAATCCCAGATCAGTAGCTCGCTTTGGTACAATGATACAGATCGGGAAATTATCCCCCTGATTGGTTCCAATACAGAGGATCAGCAACAGGACAGAAACCTGCGCTGGGTGGTGGATTATTTTTATTTCGGTGAAAAGAACATGCTGAACCTAAAGGCAGGTGTGGTCGATGATGAGTTGGTTTTCAATGTTGGCTCGGTCAACCAAACCCGACAATATTTTCTTTCCGGGGACCTGGAGTGGAATATACTGCCTGAAATCCAGGCTAAAAGCGGAGTCAGACAGACATTTGTCCAAGGCAATCTCAGCTCTTATGAGGCGGAGGAAAGCCGAACAGAATTATACCATTCCAGCAATTTTTTACTGAAGGAGAACCTGCGCTTTTCACTTAACCTGCGTCAGTTTGTCTATGATGGCAACCTTGCGCCCTTTACGCCAAGTTTGGGAGGAGAATGGATGGTATTTCGGCTAAAGGGGCAGGAGTTAGGGCTAAAGGGAATGTTGGCAAGGAGCTTTAAGGTGCCGACTCTGAATGACAGGTTTTGGGTGCCGGGAGGGAATCCTGACTTATTGCCGGAAGAAAGTTACAGTGCTGAGTTGGGGCTGGTTCATCAATTGGAAAAGGGAGCTTTTCAGCTAGAACAAAGCCTGACCCATTTTCAGATGTGGGTAGAAAACTGGATCATTTGGTTGCCAAGAGGGAGCTTTTGGGCCCCGGAAAATATCAGGGATGTACATAATTCCGGGTTGGAGTACACTTTCAAATCAAAATATAAACTGGGACGAACTGTACTCGGTCTAAATGGGAACTACGCCCTGAACAGGGCCATCAATCAGACGGACGTCAATGCCAATGACAGGAGTGCCGGGAAGCAACTGCCTTACACACCGGTACACAAGGCCCAAGGGCAAGTGGAGGTAGAAAGAGGGCTTTTTTCAACCTTTGTCAATCACCAATGGGTGGGGCATCGGTTTATCGCAACAGACAATATCGGCAGTTTGCCTTCTTACCGCCTGTGGGATGTGGGATTCAGGTATCAGTTTCCTGAAAATTTTTTTTTAGCAGGACAAGCCGGTTTTCAGGTGCACAATGTATTGGATACCGAATATCAGATTTTGCACCTGCGTACCATGCCAGGAAGAAACTATCAACTTAATATAACTTTCAGACTATGAAGAATGTAAAAATTGGGTTGCTGCTGTTTGTAGCAGCATTTGCTTTTTGGGCCTGTGACAATGAAGGGCCTCAAATTCCTTTAGGTGAATTTGAAAGAGGAGTGCTCATTATCAATGAAGGTGCTTTTGGAGCCAATGACGGTGAGGTTTACCATTTTACCGGAGGAGAAAATGTGACAGCAGATATTTTTGAAAGGGTAAACAACAGGCCTTTTGCAGGTTTGATACAGGACTTGGTTGAGCGTGATGGTAGGACTTATCTTGTGGCCAATACCGGTAAAGTGGAGGTAGTAGACACAGGAGACTTTTCCAGTTTGGGTGCGGTAACCGATGACCTGGACATTACCCGCTCTTTGGTAGTATATCAGGATAAATTATACATCTCTGATTGGGGTCCTTATGATGCCAATTTCAATAGTCCTGAATCCTACATTGCAGTAGTGGAAAACATCAATGGAGGTGCTGTGGCGAAGAAAATTGCCGTTTCCAGCAGGCCTGAAAAAATGGAAATTGTAGGAAGTAGGCTGCTTGTGGCCAATGCCCAGAATATGGATGTGGTCAATCTTGAGGCAGATACTTTGGCGAGCACGGTAGAGATTCCCGGAAATCCGGTTAAATTTTTAAGGATTGATGGAAATCTTCATCTTTATGCCAGGCAATCTGACAAGATATTTTTTCACAGAATCAATACCAATAACTTTTTAATTCAAAGTACCATTGAAATCCCATTGGAAGGGGCAACAAGTAATTTGACTTTGGGCAGAAATGGGGAAGCTTATGTGGTGACTTCCACAGGTTGGCCGGATTATGATGATGCTGTGGCTAAAATTTCCCTTTCCCAGGGGAATGTCATTGACGCCTCCATTTACAGAGGTTCGGGTTTTTATGGAATTGGATTCCAAGCTGGTGAAAACAGGGTTTTTGTAGCCGATAACAATGGTTTTCAGGGCAATGGTACCGTGATTGTGTTAGATGAAAACGGTGAAGAGGTCAAAACTATTCCTGCGGGTAGGGGACCTTCGGGATTTGTGTTTAAATAAAATTTTATTTAGATATTGAATAAGGGCAAACCTGGCAGGTTTTTTAATGGAATTTAGGTTATTTATAACCAATTCTCGTTTCCATAACCTGTCAGGTTTAATATTTCCTTTTCAATACCGTTGAGATTAGGATAGCTTTTCCAAAGTTGAGTTCTTTACGCAATGATTGTGTTTACTTGATTGAAACTTTGGAAAAGTTTAAATCCCTACCTTTTCCAAAGTTAAGATTAAGACAGTGATTGGTTTCTCTTCTATCCAACTATGGAAAAGTTTACAATCAAATTGAAAACATGAACAAAGTCAAAGTTTCCTTAGCATGGTCCGGTGGTAAAGATTCCGCTTTTGCCCTATGGAGTCTGCTTAAGGATGAAAGGTATGAGGTGGTCAGTCTACACACTACTTTCGGGGAAGAAAGCAGAAGGGTAGGGCTTCACGGCATACATGAAGATCTGATCCAACAGCAGGCTGAGTCAATCGGATTACCTTTGGACAAGTTATTTTATCCTGCCTCCCAGACCAATGCTGCCTATGAAAAAGTAATGTCAGGATATTTGAAAGAATTGAAGAAAAGAGGAGTCAGCCATATTGCCTTCGGGGATATTTTTTTGGAGGATTTGAAAAAATACCGTGAGGATCAACTTAGGGGAATGGGAATGGAATGTGTGTTTCCACTCTGGGGAAATGATACCAAAAGTTTGTTGGAGGAGTTTTTGGGACATGGCTTCAAGACATTAGTCTGTGCTGCGGATGCAGCTCTTTTTGAAGAAAATCAGGTGGGAAAGGTATTGAGTCTGGAATTGGTCCAAAATGCTAAAAAGCCCATTGATCCCTGTGGAGAGAACGGGGAGTTTCATACTTTCTGTTATGAGGGCCCTATTTTTCAAAAGCCTGTTGATTTTGATCTTGGGGAGACCATTTCCAAAGCATATAAGTTTAAAACCGATGATGGAGTTGAACATTCCAAAAAGTTTTGGTTTAAAGAATTGAAGGATTTTGTGCAATAAGGCTAATTTGAAAAAGATCTATTTTACACTTCAAAATTTAATTCAAACATGAAATCATTATATATCATCACAGGAAGCAGTAAAGGTATAGGAAAAGCATTGGTGGATGCATTGCTTGAAGATCCGGTCAATGAAGTGATCGGTATTGCCCGTTCGGAACAAGTGCTGGACAAAGGGAATTTTACTCCCTTGAATTTTGACCTGAGTGATTTTGACCTGTTAGATGAAAATCTTTTCAGGATTTTCCCTGAAGCTGAGTATTCTAAAATTGTTCTCATCAATAATGCGGGTTGGATTGGGCCAATCCGGCATGTCGGAAAGCTTAAGCTGGAGGAAATCAAAATGCTTTTTGATCTTAATGTGGTGGTTCCTATGTTTTTGATGGATGCCTTTGTAAAATACTATGCTTCGGCGAATGCTGAGAAGACCGTGGTCAATATCAGTTCGGGTGCAGCCAAAAAAGCCATTGACGGTTGGGCAGGATATTCCTCTTCCAAAGCGGCATTGAACATGATGACAGAAGCGGCACAAGTGGAGGCAGATTTAGACGGTACAGGAATCCGGTATTTTGCGGTGGCACCAGGAGTAGTGGATACGGATATGCAGGGTGATATCAGAGGAGCTTCAGAAAAGGAATTTTCCAAGTTGGATAAGTTCGAAAAACTGAAGTCCGACAATCAATTGAGCAGTCCTCAGGAAGCAGCCGAAAAGATCATCTTTCTGATCAATCATAGAGATAAGTTTGAAGGGGTGTTGCAGGATGTGAGAGAGTTTTGAGATGGTAGATTTAAGATTGTTGATTTAAGATTTACGGGCGGCTTGATAGGTTTGATCGTCAACTGCGTTCTTTCTGAATATTAAACTAATTCAATCCTACTTTTCAAAGCGAAGCTTTATCTGTGTAGATCTGTCATATCTGTGGTTTTTAATTTTTCGATACCGAAGGTTGCTAAAAGATACTTCCTTCGTATCATAGACATCGATCGGAGCGACAGGTCTCTGAGTGAAGTGAAAGCCTTCCCCGATTCTTTCGGGGAGTCTTTTGATAAAAATGGCAAGAGATTCTTCCTTCGTACCATTAACAAACAGCTATTTCTCGCGGCGATCGCTGCGACCTCGCTGCGCCCGCTGCGTGAAACCTTTTGTCATTTGATTATCTGTAAATGTTAATTTTAAAATCTCAGTATGACAAGGAGGTGCTATTGACAGTGCTTTAGCTTGAATTTGCATTTCCCAGCTTCTATTCTATCTGACTATAAAAATTGTGGCATCTTGGAAACCTGCCGGCACATTCAAGACCCTTGAGGTTATAAAAACCTCAAGGGTCGGCGTCAGCCATATCTACAATCAAAAATCCACACTCTACTTTTCCTTTTTAGGATAATCAAAAAAACACTTATTTGCATTTTTTGCTGATATTTCTGACCAGAAATCTACCTCAAATTCTATCCCGAATTGACCGGATGTGGGTAAGTTGTCTATTTCAAATCCCATTTTGTCGATGAAATCATTGAAACCAGGATTGTGTCCAAAAACAAAAAGCGTCTCTATGGAATCATTGCATTGCTGGATCACCCGTAGGATTTCAGATGCCGAGGAATGATACAAATCAGGGGTCAATTGGATTTTTTCCTTTTGGAATTTCAATTGTTCTGCGGTGATCAAAGCAGTGGTTTTTGCTCTTTCAGCATCTGAGGAAATCATGGCCTCAGGCATTACTCCCCGTTTTTTTAGCCTTTGTGCCATACGGGGAGCATCCCGTAGTCCCCTGTCGGCTAAGGGTCTTTGGTGGTCACTTAAAAAAGGGTCATCCCAAGCGGATTTGGCATGTCTAATTAGTACAAGCTTTTTCATTTGACCAATTTAACGAAATAAATTTTTGTTTTTTAAACAAGTCTATTTACATTTAAAATACATTTAACCACATATTTATCTTATTTATTATGCTTACCGGAACAGTAAAATTCTACAATGAAGCGAAGGGGTTTGGTTTTATCATTGATGACGAATCTCAAAGCGATGTTTTTGTCCATGCCACTGGATTAGTGGACAAAGTAGCCCAAAATGACAAAGTTACTTACGATGTGAAAGAGGGCAAAAAGGGCCCCAATGCTATAAATGTTAAAAAAGCATAGTTAGTGTTTGTTACCCAGTTCTATGAAAAAAGCCCTTAACAGGGCTTTTTCTATTTTCTGAGGTTTTTCTTTTCTATTCTTCTCAGCTCCTCCTCCAATTTATCTTTTGTAATCCATTGACCTCTTAACATCAGGCCTTCTACTTCTCTTAAGACTTCCATATTTTCCAAAGGATTGCCTGAAACCATCACAAAATCAGCACTGAGCCCCTCTTGAATTTTCCCAAACTCATCTTCCATCTCAAAATATTTTGCAACGTTCACTGAGCCTGATTTTAGGATTTCATAAGGAGAAAGTCCGGCTTTTTGCATGGATTTGATTTCATTGTGAATGGAGAATCCAGGCACGTTGAATACCTGAGGAGAATCCGAACTCATGATAACGGGCACACCACCTTGATGTAAGGCCAACAACATTTTCTCACGGAATTCAAGATAAGGTTTAACATTTTCCTCTTTGAGCATCCCCTGATTTTCAAGAAGTTTTTTCTGGTTGACCCATTGCTGTACCTGGATTCCAGGCATGTACTTCATTTCAGGTTCCAACCTGAACTCGTCTGCGGGTATGTACCCGAAAAATCTCTCAAATAAGGTCAGAGTTGGCGCAATCCAAGCTCCTCTTTCTTTGGTCAGAGCGACCAATTCAGGGATTCTATTTTTGTCACCTTCTTCTACCAGAAGCATGCTAAAGGGGCCTGCCACCTGAGGATCCAATCGCTCCCTGTCATCAATCAATGCTTCAATATAACCATCCATGTGCTCCACAGATCTGTAACCGTGGTTCAGGGAATTTTGAAGTCCTACATCCAATGAAATATGCCCTCCAAATTTGATGTCGACCTCTTTGGCAGTTTCAGCAATAGCCAAAAACCTAGGCATGTCCAGCCCTGGGTGTAGTTTCAAATGATCGTAACCTGCTTCTTTTTGGGCTTTTACCATCTCTGAGCCGGATTCCGGGCTTTCTACACTGTCTCCGTTCAAGGAGGGTCCAGCTGCAAAGATTCTTGGGCCGATGATTTCTCCGGAGTCAATCTTTTTTTTGAGTTCAAGATGGGAAGGGTGACCTATCATTCCTCTGACGTTGAGAATTCCATTTGCCAAATAAAGCCACATGGTATCTTCCAGGTATGAAAAATCATCCGTATTTGTTGTGGGGATGTGAGAGTGCATTTCAGCCAATCCCGGGAAAATGTAATTGCCAGTCCCATCAATGATTTCCACATGGGCTGGTGTTGGAGCATTTGCATCCAAAATTGACTTGATCTTACCATCTATTACGTGGATGGATTTTTCTTTGGAAACTGCATCGGAAGCCATACTCAGGACGTGGACGTTTTTCACCAAATATTCCTGGGCCTTAACAGTACTGACCCAAATAACCATTGCTGCCACTGTTCCGATCAGTCGTATAATTGACAATTGAGTTTTCATGATGATGGAGGTTTATTTTGTGAATTAGGATTGCTTTGTTCTTTGGCCTTCTGCCAATCGGTATGATAAAAGGCCCCACTTGCATCATTTTTTCTTTGGTAGGTATGGGCTCCAAAATAATCCCTTTGGGCCT
Organism: Indibacter alkaliphilus LW1; assembly: GCF_000295935.2. GTDB lineage: Bacteria > Bacteroidota > Bacteroidia > Cytophagales > Cyclobacteriaceae > Indibacter > Indibacter alkaliphilus. Next base: position 527,887 of record NZ_ALWO02000037.1, on the reverse strand, counting down.
GGATTAAATTGGCAGATGAATTTTCAATGATTCTTCCGAGAAGGTAATTTGCCGAAGCAGAAAATACCGGCAATGCAAAATCATGGCTCAGACCCAAGCCTATAATATAAGTCAGGTCTTTTTTGAGTTCTTTTACTTTGGAAATAAATTTTTTATGCCTGAGCAAACTGTCTGTTTCTTGATATACTTCTACCAGTTCTTCCATCAGACCAGACCGGATGATGCATCCATTGGTCCATATTCTTGAAATTTCGGAAAAATTCAAATTCCAGCTGTACTTGTCTGAGACTTCTTTCATCAAGCTGTATCCTGTTTCATGATTGATGATACGACAAAGCATATAGGCATTTTTTACTCTTTCCATCAAGATAACTTTATCTTCTCCAAAAGCCCTGAAGCTGTGGTTAAAAAGCTTTGAAAGTTCACTTCTCTTGGTTTTTTGAGACGAAAGCTGCCTGGCTGTCACAGCTTCAGCAAGCGGACTGTAAGGTACATGGTGGTTTAGAGCAGTGATAAGCGACCAGCCACCGGTGCCCTTTTGTCCTGCAGCATCCAGAATCAAATCCAGGAGATATTCTTCCCCTTCTTTGACGGCTAAGATATCAGCTGTGATTTCCAAGAGGTAGCTTTGAAGTCCATCATTTAACCAATTTCGCATGATTCTGGAAATTTCCGATGGATTCAGTCTGAGACCAAAACGCAAAAGGTGTACGACTTCAGCAATAGCTTGCATTTCCCCGTATTCAATACTGTTGTGAACCATTTTGATAAAATGGCCTGACCCTTCCGGTCCCACATAAGTCATGCAGGCATTACCATTTTTGTCTTTTGCAGCTATGGATTTCAAATAATCTTCAACCTGTTCAAAAGCTTCTTTATTTCCTCCAGGCATCAGAGAAGGACCTTTCAGTGCTCCCTCTTCACCTCCCGAAACACCCATAGCCAAGTAATGAATGCCTTTTTCCTGCATTTCGCTTACCCGCCTGTTTGAATCTTCATAAAAGGAATTGCCCCCATCTATGACAATATCTCCTTTTTCTAAAAATCCTGACAACTGATCTAGTTGTTGGTCAATTGCAGAACCTGCCGGTATCATGAGTAATATTTTTTTGGGAGACTCCAGTGATTGTAGGAATTCACCGAGATCATCATATCCCCTCAGGTTCAAGTCCAGATTTTCTTCTGCAAAGGTGCTCGCTATTTTTTCTTCTTTCCCTTGAACAGTTCGGTTGTAAACCGAGGTGCCGATGGTATTGCTTATAAAGTTCAAAGCAAGGCTTTTTCCCATGACACCCATTCCAATTATTCCTATTTTGGATTTCATATCAAAATTTTTGAGGTATTTGATAATACTAGAGCCCAACTCTTCCGGCGTACCTGCCACATTCAGATGAAGGCCATATTCGGGTTCCTCCCATGTGGCCAACTGGGAGTCTAGGAGGCCCGGGTTCATGTAGTGATCTTTCCGATTGTTGAGGCGCTCTTCCAGAATTCCTTTTTCACCATATAAATGGATCCAATGAATATTTTGGCTCACTTGCAGGGTTTGCCTGTAATTTTCTCTTAATGCGGAACAAGCAAGGATGGCACCACCTTCCTTTTCCCATTCAAGAATATGATTGGCTAAATTTTCTAACCAAGGAGCCCTGTCATGGTCGGTGAGAGGAATTCCTTGGGTCATTTTCTCTATATTTGATGAAGGATGAAAATCATCAGCATCAAAAAATGGCAGGCGGGTTCTTTTGGACAACAAAGAACCTATGGTGGTCTTTCCACTACCTGAAACTCCTGTTACTATTATTATCATAGTCGAAGTTAAGAAATTTAATTATTTTCACACTTATTCCTTTCTCTGATGAACCTAGAAGCCAACCTTAATTCGCAGATGTTCTTCACCCAAAAGGTGGGAGATATTCAATCCAGAGATATCAGAATTTGTGATCCATCTACTCCCGTTTATAAAGTAGCTCAAATGATGGCTCAGGAAAAAATATCCTGTTTGTTTGTTGGAGAAAATGAGTCTGAAATCCAAGGCTTCGTTACTGATATCACACTTAGAGATAGTGTGCTTGCGCACAACCTCCATGCGTCCATAGCTGTAGGTGAGGTTATGGATAGGGGCATAGTCCATATTGAGAAAACAGCCTTGCTTTATGAAGCACTTCTTTTGATGTTTCAGACCAAAACAAGATACCTGTTGGTAAAAGATAAAGGGGATTTTGTAGGTATGATCAGTAGAAATAAAATTCTCACTTCCCAATACCAAGGCCCATTTATTTTTATTCAGTCTCTGAAGCAATCGCAGGATACTGCAGAACTTGCCCAAAAGTGGAGGCACGTCCCCAACATGGTCTATCAGTTGGTTGAAAAGGGCCTGAGGGCTCAAATAGTCAATCAGATCATCACTACGATTAATGATATCATCACCCTGAGAGTGATAGAAAATACAATCCGTGATCTGGGCCCTGCACCTGCTAGTTTTGTGTTTATGGTATTGGGTTCAGAGGGAAGGTCTGAACAAACCTTGGTGACTGATCAGGACAATGCCATTATCTATGAAGACAAGGCCAACGAGCAAAGGGAATTGGTTCGGGAATACTTTCTTGAATTTGCCAATAGGGTTTCTTCAGCATTGGATACCATAGGCTTTGAGTTTTGTAAAGGTGGATTTATGGCCAAAAACCCCAAATGGACACACTCTTTATCTCATTGGAAAAGAAATTATGAGGCTTGGATTCAGGAGTCGACTCCAGAGACCATGATGAAGTACGCCACTTTCTTTGATTGCAGGGCTATATATGGTGATTTTGGTTTGTTGGATGAATTGAAAGATTTTATGGATACCCATCTCCAAAATCCCACAGAAAGATTTTTTATCAATCTAGGAACCAATGCGCTGCAATATGAACCGCCCCTGACTTTTTTCAGAAAAAACATCAAAACTTTCAAAATTGACGGAGAGGAACATTTCAATGTCAAACATACCATGACGCCCATTGTAGATCTTACAAGATTATTTGCCCTCAAGCATAGGATTTTTGAGACCAATACCGGGAAAAGGATAGAATTGCTTCAGGAAAAAGGAGTATTTACTCCCAAAGAAGCCAAGGAGCTCAGTCATGCTTATTATTACCTGATGGGGATGCGCTTGGAAAAGCAATCACTGAGAATCATCAGAAAAGGCAAGAAACCAGTCAATTATGTAGCATTGAAAGAACTGACTAAAGTGCAAATGGTGACCCTCGTGGAAATTTTCAAGGTGATTAAAGATTTTCAGTTGAAAATAAAGGTAGAATTTACTAAGAATATATTTTAGGGAAGATAAATTATCTTTTATAAATTTTTTATAAAAGTCTATGATTTAAATTAAAAGTTTTTTTATTTTGTAAAACAATAAAGTCTTCAGCAGTATTGAGAATATTTGAAAGTTTAGGGAAGCCTGTCAAATGCTGTTAAATTCTTTATTTTTAATTATCCCAAAATTACCGAATTATTGCTTGAGGATAGGCTTCAGGTGATACTACGGAGGATTGAATCAATCAAGAACACAAACAATCAAAAATAACCATCATATGCTCAGCAATTATCCTCTATCAGAAGTTGAAAAAGCATTTCTAGAAGAATCAGGAGTAAAAAGCATCAGTTCTCAAATTCCCTATTTACTTGTGGACAATTTTCCAAAACTGGGATTGATCACTGCATGTAGATTTCTGGAATGGGCTTCCAATAATCCCCAAGGGGTAATCAGTCTTCCTACCGGAAAGACGCCTGAATATTTTATCAAGTGGTCTCAGTATCTTTTGCAAAACTGGGATACCAAAAAGGGGAAGGAGATCAGAGAAAGGTATAATCTAGGGAATACCAAAAAGCCTGTATTGAGCGAATTGACTTTTGTACAGATTGATGAATTTTATCCGATTTCATCCAAGCAAAACAACAGTTTTTATCACTATGTAAATAAGTTTTATTTGGAAGGATTCGGGTTGAGCAAAGAAAAAGCAATCCTGATCAATTCGGATGAAATTCCACTTGCGGAGGGCAAGCATTTCAGGGAAATATTTCCGGACATGAAGGTAGACTTGTCTCTGAGGTTCAGGGAGCCAAAAACACCCATGGAGAAATTGCAACAGCAATCCATTTACCTGATAGATCAATGGTGTGGAGAATACGAGCAAAGAATCAGAGATCTGGGTGGGATCGGTTTTTTCCTTGGAGGCATAGGACCTGATGGACATATAGCCTTTAATACCCGAGGTTCCCATATTTTTTCTACCACTAGATTGACTGAAACCAATTTCGAAACCCAGGCAGTAGCGGCAGGGGATTTGGGTGGTATTGAAGTCTCCGCAAATAGATTGGTGATCACCATTGGCCTGGATACCATTGTTTATAATCCGGATGCAGTGGGGATTATTATTGCAGCCGGCGAAGCCAAGGCTCAGATAGTCAAAGATAGTTTGGAAACTCCATTGGATAATATTTATCCTGCTACAGTATTACAAAAGCTTAAAAACGGGCGCTTCTATCTTACCAAAGGGGCTGCAGTGAAGCTTTCGGATTCTGTGGATACCTATTACAGATCAGGGGAATGGACATGGGAGAAAACAGAAAGGTCTGTAATAGATCTTTGTAAAAGACTGAAGAAATACGGTCACAGGTTGAAACTTGAAGACCTCAAAAATGATAAATACACTTCTATGATTCCTGACCTATCCGAAAATACGGTCAGTAAGGTGATGGAAAGTGTAGTAGAAAAACTTAACAGGGGTTTGTTAAAAGAGAAAAATGAAGTTCTGCTTCATACTGGGCCTCACCATGATGATATTTCCCTAGGAATATTGCCTCATATAACCAACCAATTGCAAGAGAATAGCAATGAGGCCCATTTCTCTGTTCTTACCTCCGGATTTACAGCAGTGACCAATACTTTCGTGATTGATACTTTGCTGCATACCAAAAAGCTTTTGGATGATGGAGAAATCCAGATGGTCCATTATGAGGATTTCTTTGAGGTAGGTTACAAGCTTAAGACAGATAAAGATGTCTATCATTTCCTGACCAAGGTAGCAGCAGAAGATGAGATGGGCAAAAAACGGGGACTTTGCCACAGGGTAATCCGTGCTTTGGTTACGATCTATGAGGTTAAGAACAAGCAGCAGCTCAGAGAAACTATCAATGATGTGATCAGCATTCTGAGAAACTCCTATGATGGAGAAAAGAACCCATCCAAAATCCAAACTTTAAAAGGGATGATCAGAGAGTTTGAGGAGGAGCTTGTTTGGGCTCACTTCGGGGTACAGGTCAAGAACGTCCACCATTTGAGACTAGGTTTCTATACGGGGGATATTTTTACTGAGCAGCCTGATAAAAAGCGGGATGTGGAGCCGATTTTGGAAATGTTCCGAAAAATCAACCCAACCAAACTCAGCTTGACTTTAGATCCTGAAGGTTCGGGCCCTGATACGCATTACAAGGTGCTTCAGGCTACTGCTGAGGCTGTAAGGCAGTGGAGCGAAGAAAAGGATTTGAGTGAATTAAGGATTCTTGGTTACAGAAATGTTTGGTTCAAATTTGAGCCTCATGAGGCCAATGTCATCGTACCAGTATCCTTGGGTGATATGTCGGTAATGGAAGATTCCTTCTCCAATTGTTACCTCAGTCAGGTTAATGCTTCTTTTCCAAGTTACTCTCATAACGGGAAATTCAGCACCGTGGCAAAAAGAATTTGGGTAAGCCAACTCAATGATATCCAACTTTTGTTGGGAAAAAACTATTTCTACTTACATGAAACAGCCAAGGTAAGATCAAGTCATGGTTTGATTTTCTTTAAAGACATGAATGTGGAAGAATTTCTCGCGCATGCCAGAGAACTGGAGAAATCCATAGAAGGCATGTTGTAAATTATGCTCAGACCTATTTGCAGGTAAGGAAAGGGCTCGCCCTTTCTTTACTTGTTTTGATAACCCAAAGAATCAACCTATGCTCAAAACCGAAAGACCTATTTTGGGAATGGATATCGGAGGCACCTCTATCAAAGCGGGGGTGTTGGTAGGTAGCCAATTAGTAGATATCAGAAGTATACCTACACCTGCGCAAGAGTCGCAGGATTTTATTTTAGCAACCATTGCTGATTTTATAAAAACTTACCTTCACCATGATTTTTATGCCATAGGGATTGGTATTCCAGGCCTGATAGATGTGGAAAATGGCATAGTACTGAATTTGGGGAATATACCTTCTTTCAAAAAAGTACACCTGAGAGATTATCTGCAAGATGTTTTTTCAAAACCGGTATTCATCAACAATGACGCAAACTGCTTTGCTTTGGGGGAATACCGATTTAGTGTAGCTGAAAACTTCAAACATGTAGTTGGGATTACTTTAGGTACAGGTCTGGGTGCTGGTATTATTGTAAACGGACATTTGTACTGTGGGCACAATTGCGCTGCAGGAGAATGGTGTTCCTCCACTTATCTGGAACACAACTATGAATATTATTGCAGCAGTAAATTTTTCATTTCCAAATATGGGTTAAAACCCAAGGCCATGTTTAAAAAAGCACAAAAAGGGGATCCAGAAGCAATTGAAGCTTATCAGGAATTTGGCCATCATTTGGGAGAATTGATCAAAGTAGTACTTTACTCCTTAGCACCACAAGCGATCATCTTGGGAGGATCCATCAGGAAAGCTTATCCTTATTTTAAAGATAGCATGATGGAGACTATTTCTACCTTTCGCTATCCCTCTGTGAGCGGCAATTTGAAAGTTCTGATCAGCAATTTAGATGAAACAGCTATTCATGGAGCTGTGGCACTGGTGGACGAATACATCTCCCAACCCAATCCAGTATCCGGATGACAGCAAAATAATATTTGGGAAAATAGCAGGGCTAAACTTTCAGCTCTGAAATTATTCGTAACTTGCGGAAAAATCAGAACCCAAATATTATGATTTATAATTCCATTATAGAAACCATTGGCAATACCCCCTTAGTCCGCCTCAATAAATTGAATCAGGGCATAAAAGGTGATGTTTTGGTAAAAGTAGAGTACTTCAATCCAGGTAATTCCATGAAAGACCGCATGGCGATCAAAATGGTTGAAGATGCTGAAAAGGAAGGTATTCTAAAGCCAGGAGGTACAATCATTGAAGGTACAAGCGGCAATACAGGAATGGGGCTTGCTTTGGCTGCCATTGCAAAAGGGTATAAGTGTATTTTTACCATGGCTGACAAACAGTCAAAAGAGAAAATTGATATCCTTAAAGCGGTAGGAGCCGAAGTGATAGTTTGTCCCACAAACGTATCCCCTGATGATCCAAGGTCCTATTATTCAGTAGCCAGAAAATTGAATAAGGATATACCCAATTCTTTTTATCCAAACCAATACGATAACTTATCCAATACCAAAGCTCATTACGAGACTACAGGTCCTGAAATATGGAAGGATACTGAAGGTAAAATCACGCATTATGCAGCGGGAGTGGGCACTGGTGGCTCCATGTGTGGAACAGCCAAATACCTCAAAGAGCAAAATAAGGAAATTGTGACCGTAGGGATAGATACTTACGGATCTGTATTCAAAAAATATAAGGAAACAGGGGAGTTTGATGAAAATGAAATCTACCCTTATCTTACTGAGGGTATAGGAGAGGATATTTTACCCAAGAATGTTGATTTTTCAGTAATTGATCATTTTGTCAAAGTAACCGATAAAGATGCCGCTGTGATGACCCGAAGGCTCTCCAGAGAAGAAGGACTATTTGTGGGTTGGTCATGTGGCTCAGCCGTTCATGGGGCTTTAGAGTGGGCTAAGAAAAACCTGAAAGAAGGAGATACTATGGTAATTATTTTACCAGATCATGGAACAAGGTATTTAGGGAAAATCTATAACGATGATTGGATGAGAAATCATGGTTTTCTGGAAGATAAGTCCTACGGTACAGCCAGAGATATCATTACTTCAAGAAATGGAAATTATGAGTTGTTGGTTTCTCAAAAGAATGACAAAGTGAAGGATGCCATTGGTCTGATGAATGGTAAAAGCGTTTCCCAGATACCAGTGATGGATAATGGACAGGTAGTGGGAAGCATTACTGATAACAAGCTGCTTTCAAAAATCATTGAGAACCCTGCTTTAAAAGATGCTGAGGTAGCTGAGGTGATGGAGGACTCTATGAAGTTTGTCGCATTGGACAGTACTTTAGATGTGCTTTCATCTATGGTAGACAAAGAAAAGGCAGTTTTGGTAAGAGATGAGAACCATAGGGTACATATCATTACCAAACATGATATTTTGGAAGCCATTACTAAATAAAAATATTTAAAGAGATAGGAATTTAATTTTCTATCAAACAAAAGTGTGAAAATCTGAGATATAAGGATAAGTAAGGCAGGATAGCGATATCCTGCCTTCATTTTGTATTCAAGCTGAAGAATGAGTAAAGAGAAGTTAGCGGTTTTAAGAGCAAAAGGTTACGATTTCGATATACAAAACCTATTCGAAAGAGCATGGGGCATGTATAGGATACAGCCCTTGTTAAATGCTTCATTCACCATGCTGATCATCTCAGCCAACCTGTTGGCAGCTTTATATTTAAAGGATTACGCGTTTCTTTACTCCCTGTTTTTGGCACCACATCTTTTTTCCGGATTTTATTTTGTGGCCAATAAGTTTAGTCAGGGACAGCAGGTGGTTTATCCTGACTTCTTCAAAGGGCTTTCGTTTTATATACCTATATTTTCTGTTTGGCTGATTGGTCAGATGATCACTGCATTGGGTTTTGTAGCCTTGGTCATTCCTGGGGTTTATTTTCTGGTTGCTTACAATTTTGCTGTGTTGATGGTAATTTTTGGAGGTTTTGATTTTTGGACAGCATTGGAAGAAAGCAGGAAATTAATTACAGTTCGTTGGGGGAAATTTGCTGTCCTTGTTATTATCCTGATTGTCATCAATATTTTAGGTGCTTTGCTGTTTTTGTTTGGATTGATTGTGACCTTACCAATTTCCTACTATGTGACATATATTTTATTTGAAGACTTGACCGAAGATGTCTTTGCCGAGGAAGGCAGTGGTCAGAGTTCTTATTCATCCGGAAGTTGAGGAATCTTTTTTATAAAAAACTTATTGCCTAACTTCAATGCATGAAGGGCGTGAAAAAATTGGGTTTTTATTCGGCATTTATTTTACCTGTTTTATTGATCATGGGTTTTTATTTAGGTGGTGCAGGCCTTTCTTTGATCCATATTTTTGTGTTTATTCTGGTTCCCCTCATGGATTATTTCATTCAAAAAGATCAGGAAAATGTTCCATCAAATGCGATAGCTCAAAAAACCAAGGAAAGATTTTACAAGCTTGTCACTTTTGCATGGGTTTATGTTCAGGTTGGTGTTTTGGTCTGGGGATTTTATGTTGTAGTGAATTATTCATTAAGTTTTTCGGAATGGATCTGGCTGAGTACAGGCATGGCTTTGGTAACCGGAGGTGTGGGTATTACAGTGGCGCATGAATTGGGCCATAAAACAGGGAAGCTGGAACAGTTTTACGCCAAAGTACTTTTGATGACGGTGTGTTACATGCACTTTATTATTGAGCATAATAGAGGTCATCATGTGCGGGTAGCCACTCCTGATGATCCTGCCACAAGTAGGAAAGGGGAGACCTTTTATGCTTTTTGGTGGAGATCCGTGAAGGATGGATACCTTTCAGCAATTGGCCTGGAAAAGGCAAGACTTAATAGGAAGCAAAAGCCTGCTTGGTCTTTGGATAATCAGATGATTTTGTTTGCAATACTTCCTTTGCTATTTGTAGGGGTATTCACCATTGGGTTTTCACTCGTACATTCAAAAATAATTTGGGAGATTCCTATTTTCTTTATTGTCCAGAGTTTTTTTGGCTTTAGTTTATTGGAATTGGTGAATTATATTGAGCATTACGGCATGGAGAGGAAGAGGCTTCCGAATGGAAGGTATGAAAAGGTTACGCCTCTGCACAGTTGGAACGCCAGTCATACAGTCAGTAATTTTTTGCTATTCCAGCTTCAAAGGCATTCCGATCACCATGCATTTGCTTACAAACCCTATCAAGTTTTGGAACATCGTGAGGAAAGCCCTCAGCTTCCTCAAGGGTATTCGGCTATGATTATTCTGGCACTGTTTCCTCCTTTGTGGTTTATGGTGATGGATAGAAAGCTGGATAAGTGGAAGACAGATGCCCTAAGCTCAATCAATTAAGAAATTGTTGAGGAAGGTACTTTTTAAGCCAAGCCAGAAAAAGAAAAAGACCATGCCCCAAAACATGTAAGCTCTGTAATAATCAACAGTTTCTTTGTACCTGTTTTCCAGGATTTCGGCTTTTTCCATTTCATCTATCTGATCGAAGATCTGCTCAAGTGCATTTCCATCAGATGCCCTGAAGAATCTACCGCCTCCGATTTCTGCAATTTCTCTCAGTGTAGTTTCATCCAGGTAACTTTCAATCATCTGAGGTCTTCCAAAAAAGTCTGTACCATATGGCACAGGGCCATCTTTTCCTACTGCAATGGTATATATTTTAATATCCAGGGCAGCGGCTAACTGAGCCGCATAAATAGGATCAATATTACCGGCATTGTTTTCCCCATCGCTGAGCAAAATCATGACTTTAGAATTGGAGTCTGACTCTTTCATTCTATTTGAACCCGCAGCCAATGCACTGCCTATAGCAGTGCCTTTGGCATCCATCATATTGAAGGAGATTTCTTTTACCAAATCGGTTAAAAGTACATAATCAGTAGTCAGGGGAGCCAGTGAATATGCCTCTCCTGAAAAAATAACCATTCCAATCCTATCTCCAAACCTGCCATTGATAAAGTCTATGGCGGTTTCTTTGGCAGCTTCCAATCTATTTGGTTTGAAGTCCTGCAGGTCCATGGATTCAGAAATATCCATAACCAACATGATGTCAATCCCTTCGGTGAATTGTTCTACCCTTTCATTGGTCCGCTGAGGCCTTGCAAGCGCAATGACCATCAACAACAAGGAAAGCATGAAGAAAATCCCGGGAATCAGCCTCAAGTAAGTCCATGGATTACTTTTGGCCACAGATCCGGGCAAAGAAAGCTCCAATACCGGATTTTTTAGGAATTTGATAAATTTCCTTAAAGTCAACAACAAAGGTACAATCCATAGCAGATGCAGTGCCCAGAGATTTTCCCAATCGAAAGACCGAAAAGTATCTGGTAAGAACCAATACAGAGATAAAAAATCAGCTAAACTATTCGCGCCCATCCTGAGTGGTTATTTTTTGGTTGTAAGTATCTGTACAGATATTTCTAAGGTTTTTGCAGGCCTGTGGCAGGTCTTTTCCTTCCTTACCTGCATAGATGATCATTTCTATTTCCCTGAAATCTTTGATGATTTCCTTGTTTTTGAGGAATTCTGAAATCTCTGTGGTGGTCCAGTCTCTGAAAGGTTTGTTTTTCAAATGCTCCATATAAGTCTTCCAGAGCCCCAAAAGCTCGTCTGCATGCTCCATGTCAGGATTGGCAGCAAAAGCCTGTTCAGCTTTCTCCCAGCGCCTGGTGAATCTGCTGTATTTTCTTTTTTCCAGATAAATCTGCCACTGTCTTTGAATAGATTTCCCAAAAAAGAACATCAAAAGTCCAGAAAGAATCAGGATTCCAATAAATACAGCGCTCCATAGTGGATAGTTAAAGTCAGTTTCCAACGGTTGGTAGACATTGTTTTCCTGGAAAATAGGTTCTTGTGGAATTTCATCAATGATCAATTGTAAAGCCAGCGAGGCCTCCAAGGGTCTGTGTTCTAAGCTATCATATTTGAACACCTGAAATACAGGAAGGCTAAATTCCGTAATGGGATCCAGAGAAAAGTTGGATATATAATAGACAGCAGAATCCAAAGTGACCCCCTCATCTGTGTAGCTGATAAAGGTCTTTTTTTCCAGGAATTCAAATGGGCTGTAATCATAAGTAGAGTCAGGGAAGACTACATTGAAGCCCTTTCCATATTTTGCCTTCAGAATGTAAGGAACACGTTCACCTATTTTTGCAGAATCCTTGAGAAAATAACCCTCAACTTGGATTTCCTGGGCGACTGTCTGAAAGCTGAAGAGGATCAGAAAAGCAGCAAAGCAATATGAAATAACAAGTTTAGCCACGTTTCATGGTTCGGTTTCGTTTTTTAAATAATTCTATCAGAGGAAGTACAATATCTTGTTTGGTATTTACACCTAGATAATTGATCTGGTTCTTTTTGCAGATATCCCGCAAATGCGTTCTTTCTGAGGTGAAGGTATCGGAGATTTTCTTGGAAAAAGAACCGAAAGCAGTGTTTACCCAGGTGGTGCGGCCTTCCTCTTTGTCATATATAGGGATTATTCCCAAGGAAGGCAATACGGATTCTTTGGGGTCGGTGACCTGTATGGCTACGAGGTCATGTTTTTCTGCCAGTGCTTTGAATGGCCTTTCATAGCCTTCATCTATGAAATCCGAGATAATGATGATAATGCTTCTTTTTTTGATCAGGTTCAAAGAGAAATTGAACATTTCCCTCAAGTTGGTTTTCAGGGATTTATTTTGATGATTGAATATGCCTTTTATAATTTTTACACCTTGCTTAGGACCTTTACCGGGGAGTATGATTTTTTCTTTTTGATCTGAATAGGAAATTAAGCCGACCTGGCTTCCTTCGAAAATTGCAGCCAAAGTCAGGACTCCGGCTATTTCTTTGCCTACATCGATCTTTTTTCTGTCTATATCCCCGATATCCTGTGAACCTGAAATATCAAGAAGAAAATAAACTGACTGATCTTTTTCTTCACGGAATGTCTTGACGAAAGTTCCGTGACCTTTTGCAGAGACTTTCCATTCAATTGTCCTTACGTCATCTCCATACTGATAGGGTCTCAGGTCGTCAAACTCCAACCCAGCTCCTTTGAAAATGGACTGATAATCACCTTGAAGGTGATTGTTGGCCACCTTTCGGATCATGATTTCGTACTTGCGTAGTTTTTTGAGGAGTTGGTTCATTCAGATGAATTTCGGATGCCTAATTTAAGGCAGTCTTTTGAATTATAAAATCCATAAACGATGGCTGGTAGTTAATATATGTCAATTGGACAAATTTTAGCCTTGTAACGTGATTCTGTTCCGTTGATATACAGCTTGATGCATCAAAAAGTGCATGCTTCGCGTTTTTCCTGTGAATATTATTAATTTTGAAATGTGAAAAAAATAATTCCCTTAATACTGACAGTTTTTTCTATGTATGCCTGTGGAAATGAAAAAGTGCCCCCAGGAATACTTGATGAAGATAAAATGGTGGAAGTCATGATAGATATTCATCTGGCTGAGGGACTGGTCAGTACCTTTCCCATTCATTACGATTCATCTCGGGCCTTGTATCCAATGTTCGAAAAAGAGGTTTTCAAAAAACATCAGATACCGGATTCGGTTTTCGTAAAGAGTCTGGAGTATTACATGCGTGATGCCAGGTTTATGGATAGACTTTATGCAAGGACAATTGACTCTTTGCATGTGATAGAAAAAGCAGGAAATAAAAGCGAATGATGTTATACCCCAACAACCTGGAGGATAAAATTAATTTTTCCAAAATCAGAGAATTGCTCAAAGAAGAGTGTAGCAGTATACTTGGAGCAGATTTTGTCAACAAGATGTCATTTTCCAAGGACTTGAAGCTGATCAATAAGTTATTGGATCAGACGGAAGAATTCAGGAGGATCATACTTTCAGGCGAGTCTTTTCCGGCTTCTAATTTCACCAATATTCACCCCTTTCTGGAAAAAGCTAAAATTGAGGGGACTTTTCTTTACGAAGAAGAGTTTCATGAAGTCAAACTGGCCTTGTCCACGCTGAGTAGGTGTATAGAATTTTTTCTTGATCATGAGGAAGAATACCCCCATCTTTTCCAGCTATTGGGGCTGGTCAATCTCAACAATGACCTATTGAGAGAGATAGAGAAAATCATTGATGAAAAGGGCAAAATAAGAAACAATGCTTCGAAAGAACTTTCTCTGATCCGTTCCCAAATCTTATATGAGGAAAACAGGTTAAGGAAAGTTCTGGAAAGGATCTTTCGGGAAGCTAAAGGCAAGGGTTTGACCCCTGATGATGCCTCCATTACCATCCGGGGGGGTAGAATGGTGATACCTGTCTTGGCAGAAAATAAGAGAAAAATCAAAGGCTTTATCCATGATGAGTCGGCTACAGGTCAGACTGTGTTTTTAGAACCAGCAGAAGTCTTGGATATCAATAATGACTTGATGGATCTGGCCTATATGGAGAGGAGAGAAATCCAAAGAATACTCACCAAGCTTACAGATACCCTGAGACCTTATATTCCTGAGCTTAGAAAAGCATTTTACTTTTTAGGAATGGTGGATTTTATCCGGGCCAAGGCAAAGTTTGCCATCAAAACAGCATCTGTAAGACCATTACTGGAAAAGGCTAGGCAGCTCAATTGGAAGGATGCGAGACATCCTTTGTTGGAGTCAGCACTTAAGCAACAAGGCAAAAAGGTAGTTCCTTTAAATATCTCTTTGGACCATAACCGTAGACTATTGGTGATCTCAGGACCAAATGCAGGGGGTAAATCTGTAACATTAAAAACTGTAGCTCTTGTCCAATATATGCTTCAATGTGGTATGTTGGTCCCTTTGGGAGAGTCTTCGGTTTGCAGTCTGTTTGATAATTTCTTTATAGATATCGGGGATGAGCAGAATATTGAGAATGATCTGAGTACATACAGTTCTCATTTGATGAGTATGAAGTACTTTACTCAGTTTGCGGATAAAAAAACAATTTTATTTATTGATGAATTTGGAACGGGGACTGAGCCTTTATTCGGAGGGGCTATAGCAGAAGGAATTCTACTTTCTTTGAACAAGACTGGTGCATACGGGGTCATCACTACACACTATGGTAACCTCAAGCAGGTAGCTTCCAAGAATCAAGGCTTAGTCAATGGGGCCATGCGCTATGATGTGGATAAGCTAGAACCACTATACCAGCTTGAGATTGGAAAGCCGGGAAGTTCATTTGCTTTGGAGATTGCTTCCAAAATCGGGATTTCTAAAGATATCATCCATTATGCTAAAGAACATATAGGAGAGGAGAGGGTCAAGTATGATAGAATGTTGACCAAGCTTGAAAATGAAAAAACCAAATATGAGCAGGTGATTTCTGAGGCTCAAAGAAAAGAACGTCTTTTGGATATCAGGCTTAAGGAATATAATTCGCTAAAGGAAACGCTTGAGAATAATAAAAAGAAATACATCCAAGATGCCAAGGCAGAAGCCAAAGTGCTTTTAGATGATGTCAATAGAAAGATTGAGGCTTCTATCAAGGCAATTAAGGAAAGTAAAGCGGATAAAGAAGTAGCCAGAAAAATCAGGGAGGAAATAGAGACAGTCAAAGCCAAAGTCAAACCTGAAAAAAAGGTACAGCCGGCTCCAGAAGTAAAAGTCATTGGAGGTGAGATTCAAGTAGGAGATTTTGTTAGACTCAAGGACAATGGAACCGTTGCTGAGGTATTGGCTTTACAGAAAAAAGAGGCGGAAATCAGTATTGGAGAATTGAAATCCAAGGTAAAGCTTAACCGACTGGAGAAAATCTCCAATACAGAAATGAAAAAGGAGAAAAAGTCTGTTGCTAAAAGAACGGGTTTTGACACTACCTCAAAAATGATGGATTTCTCCCCAAATCTGGACATCAGAGGAAAAAGGGGTGAGGAAATCCTTCCTTTGGTGCAGAATTTTGTGGATGATGGATACATGCTTGGGTTAAAGGACCTTCGGATAGTCCATGGCAAAGGAGATGGAATACTCAGGGACATTACCCGTAACCTGCTAAGAGGTATGAAAGCAGTTGCCAAAACCGAAGATGAGCATGCTGATAGGGGAGGTTCCGGGGTTACTTTGGTGACTTTAAGAGCTTGATTTGAACCAATCATGGATAGATCTAAAAAGTCCCCCAGCAGCATTTTGCTAGAGGGGGACTTTTTTTGCAATCCATGTATTCCGGATTGATTTCTAAGGATAAAAATTTTTCATCCGAAAGACTTAATCTTTTCTTTTTAAGTTGAATGTGTAGCTTCCTGCGACTGCTTGTACTCTTGCATTGCTTGGCATAGGAATCGTAAACTGTAAACGGAGGTCATTACCGGTTCGGGTAAAAGAAATCTCCTGGTTGGAAGCAGGTCTGCTTCCTGTAAGCGTGATTTTATCCAGATTATCTCCTACAAAAGACCAGTTTCCATTGCTGTCAAAAAGGTCGTTGTTATTGACAGTTGCATAAGTTCTGCTACTTTGAGAGGCAGAAAATGTGATTTCAAAACCTGAGTAATTGGCTGTTTCGGATCTGTTGTCCCGAACCACAGAGCCGCCACCTTCCAAAGTCCATACCTGTGAAGATCCACCGGTAAGATCCTCTGTAGCAAGTTCTTCAGGGGTTTTTTGTGGATCTGGATCATCATCTCCGTTTCTGTTACAGGAAGAAAAAACTAAACTAGAGAAGAGAACCAGAAGGAGTCCAAAAAAGAATTTTCGCATATTGTGAAAGTTTTAGATAATTGTAAAATTAAACATTCGGTCTAATATTCAAAGCTTTGATCTAAGCTTATAATCCTCCATAGTGATTTTTTGATCACAGAAGGTGTATTCCTTAGGTTCATTGCTACAGACAAGTACAGTCTTTTCAACCGCATAAGTCTCTATCATTTTCAAATACCAATTGACCCCTTTTTGGTCAAGGTTAGAGGTAGGTTCATCCAAAAGCATCAATGGGCAATCCGAAAAGAGACAAAGACCGATTTTAAGTCTTTGTTTCATTCCTGAACTGAACTGACTGACAGGTTTGAATTTGTGTTCGGATAGGTACATGGTGTCTATCATATCCGAAAGGCCCATGTTGGGGATTGGTTTTTTAAATTTGAAATGAAAATCCAGTAATTCGGTCAAACTAAATTCTTCCGGTAATTCCAAATAAGGAGCACTGATGACCAGGTATTTGTAAATATCGGTATCCTGAATTTCTTTTCCAGACAGAGAATATTGGATTTTCCCCTCTGTAAGTGGTTGGATACCTGAGATTGATTTTAGCAGGGTTGATTTACCTGAACCATTACTTCCAATCACTGCACATTTGGAATTTGCAGGAATTTTTAATGTGAGATTTTTAAAAATCCAATCGTATTGGAACCTCTTTCCTGCAGTGATCAGTTCAATATCCAACATTTTAGGAAATATACCCTTTCATTACCCCTCTTTCAGAAGAGCGGATAAAATTCACAATTTCATCTCTTTCTTTGGTAGCAGGCAGATTGATTTCGATTTCTTCCAATGCTCGGGAATTATTCATGCTGTTTAAGAAAAGGTACCTGTAAACTTCTTGAATATGGCTTATGGTCTCACTGGAAAATCCCCTTCTTCGTAATCCGAGACTATTGACGCCTGCATAGCTCAACGGTTCACGGGCAGCCTTTGTAAATGGGGGGACGTCTTTTCTGACCAAGGAACCACCTGAAATCATGGCATGCATTCCTACTTTCACAAATTGATGTATGGCACTACTTCCTCCAATGATTGCCCAATCATCAATATTTACATGTCCTGCGACTTGTACGGCATTAGCCATGATGACATTGTCACCAATAAAACAGTCATGTGCGATATGGACATAGGCCATTAGCAGACAATTACTGCCTATCCTTGTCGTTCTTTTATCCAAAGTTCCCCGGCTTATAGTCACACATTCCCTGATAGTTGTATTGTCTCCAATTTCAACTGTAGAATCTTCTCCTTGGAATTTCAGGTCTTGGGGTATGGCTGCAATGACTGCGCCCGGAAAGATTTTACAGTTTTTACCGATTTTGGCACCTGGAAAAATAGTAACATTTGACCCAATCCATGAACCTTCTCCAATTTCCACATTTGCGTGGACCATGGTGAAAGGATCTATTTGAACGCCTTCAGCTATAGTGGAACTTGGGTCAATATGGGATAAATTGCTGATCATGATTCTTTTCTTACAATACTGGCTGTCATTACAGCCTCACAAACCAAGGTATTCCCTACAAAAGCTTCCCCTTTCATTTTTGCAATACCTCTTCTAATAGGTGCTAACAATTCGCACTTGAAAATTAAAGTGTCACCCGGAATCACCATTTTTCTGAATTTACAGCTTTCAATACCCAGGAAGTAAGTCCAATAATTTTCAGGGTCATCCACTGTGCTCAGCACTAGAATTCCTCCAGTCTGTGCCATAGCTTCTACCTGTAGTACTCCGGGCATGACAGGATTGTTAGGAAAATGGCCCATGAAAAACGGCTCATTGATGGTGACATTCTTTACTCCTGCTACAACTGTCTCGTCCAAATAAATGATTTTATCCAACAATTGAAATGGGTATCTATGCGGTAAAATATTACTGATCTGATTGATATCCATTACCGGCGGCAGCTTAGGGTCATAGTGCGGAATGTGGGTAGGTCCTATTTTTTCCCAAGCTCTTTTTAGTTTTTTTGCAAATGCAACATTGGCAGCATGACCAGGTCTGGCAGCCAAGATCTGAGCTTTCAGAGGTCTTCCTACCAAAGCCAGATCTCCTACTACATCCAGCAGCTTATGCCTAGCAGGTTCATTTTTGTATCTAAGTTCAATATTATTCAGGATGCCTTCTTTTCTTACCTCTACTTTGTCCTTATTGAACATCTTGGCAAGGTTTGCCAATTCGGAATCTTCTACAACCCTATCTACCACTACAATGGCATTGTTGAGATCACCGCCCTTGATCAGGTTTTGTTTATAGAGCATTTCAAGCTCATGCAAGAAACAAAAAGTCCTGCAAGAAGCAATCTCTGACTTGAATTGATCTATGTTGGTGATCGAGGCATGCTGGCTTCCCAAAACTGGTGAATTATAATCTACCATCACAGTGACCCTGTAATCATCCAAGGGTAAAGCCGCCAATTCCACTTCTCTGGAAGGATCTCTGTAGGTGATGCTTTCAGGGACTTCAAAAAATCTCCTCAATGCATTCTGCTCTTCAGCACCAACACTTTCCAATGCCTCAATAAACTGAATGGAGCTACCATCCAAAATGGGTGGCTCAGGCCCATCCAACTGCATGAGCACATTGTCCAATTCCAGACCTACCAATGCCGCTAGTACATGCTCTACAGTGAATACTCTGGCACCGCTCTGTTCCAAGGTAGTCCCTCTGGATACATCCACTACATTGTCCACGTCAGCGTCAATGATTGGCATTCCCTCTAAGTCTATCCTTTGGAATTTAAAACCGTGATTTGGTGGAGCCGGTAAAAATGTCATATTCGATATTACTCCGGTATGAAGTCCTACTCCTGAAACAGTTACTTTATTTTTGATGGTGTGTTGCTTAACCCTCATAGATAATTCAATCTTTTCTTTGGTAATGAGCCCGTAAAGTTATTCTTTTTTTTCCAGTTCCCTCAATCTATCATTCAGCTGCGGAAGATTTTTAAAGATTGAGTAGGATTTGAGGAAATCTTTGAGGTCCATTCCCATGTACCCAAAAATAGTCTGCCCTCTTTTTTTGATGTTTTTGCTGATACCTGTTTTTGCTGCAATGGTTGTATTATCTGCAATCTTGATATGGCCCACTATTCCTACTTGGCCTGCTATCACACAGTTTTTTCCGATTTCTGTTGACCCTGAAATCCCGGTTTGGGAAGCAATGACAGTATTCTCACCCACAATAACATTATGTGCTATCTGGACCTGATTGTCTATTTTAGCTCCTTTTCGGATAATGGTAGAGCCCATAGTTGCGCAGTCAATGGTAGTGTTGGAACCTACACTTACATTGTCTTCTAAAATCACATTGCCCAACTGAGGGATGGTTTTATAAGTTCCATCCTCTTGGGGTGCAAAACCAAATCCATCTGACCCTATCACTGCTCCGGGGTGGATTTCACAGTTTTTGCCGATGATTGTTCGTGATTTTATTTTGGCACCACAATGGATTATGGCGTTTTCTCCAATATGAACTTGGTCTTCAATAATCGCATTTGGGTGGATCTTTACGTTGTTACCAATGATGCATTGCTTACCGATATAAGAAAAAGCTCCCCTGTAGCAATTATCTCCGATGGCACTGGACTGATCACAAAATGATGGCTCTTCCACACCTATCTTGGCCAACTTGTTCAATTCGGCATATTTTTCCAACAAAGTAGTAAATCCTGTATATGCATTCTTCACTCTGATCAATGCACAGGTTATTTCCTGTTTAGGTTCAAAGTCATTAGAGACAATGACAGCAGTAGCTTGAGTGTCGTAGATATATTGCTCATATTTTTCATTTGCCAAAAAACTAATGCCCCCTGCTTTGCCTTCCTGAATTTTATCTATCCGGGAAACGCCCAGGTTTTCATCACCTTCGACTTTGCCTTGCAGTAGTGCTGCGATTTGTCCTAAAGTAAATTCCATTTCCTTTATTGAATTAGGTTATACTTTTTGCCTGACATACATAATGCTTTTTGACCACCTTACTCATGGCTTTGATGTTAGGAAGATCTGCTGCCTGTGCGACATCTATGATTTTCCCTTTTTTGGTGAGTATATAAATCCGCTCTTTGGTGAGGTAGGCATTGTTACTGATAGACCCATGATTGAAGAAATAATGAAGGTCTCTTTCAGGTATATTCAGTTTTTTTAAAGTTTTGTTTTTCAACTCCGAGATTTCATCATCGGTAAATTCTTCTCCTCTGAGATTAATTTTGAACAATTTCCTTGTCAAAAACATTTCAGAAATATTCCGAAGGATATAATCGGATTCGTTTTTCCAAAGCTTGATAGCTCCCCAGATATCGAAATCATCCAATGATAGAAACTGGTCGAGCAATTGCCGGGAATTTTGGAAATCGTAAAATCTGAAGTCATTTTCAAGAAAATACAAAAGCTCCTCCGAACCTTTAAGTTTGCCTCTGCCCTGTTGGATTTCCTTGCCACGCATGATCAGGTTGATCAGCATTTTCTCCGCGGAGACAGTTGTCTTATGCAGGTAAACCTGCCAATACATCAGTCTTCTAGCGCTCAGGAAATTTTCTATGCTGTAAAGCCCCTTTTCTTCCACCACCAGCTGATCATTTTTGATATCCATCATTTTGATAATCCGGTCGGCTCCTATGGTACCTTCTGATACTCCTGTAAAAAAACAGTCCCTTTGCAGGTAATCCAGCCTGTCAATATCCAGTTGGCTGGATACAAGTTGGTGGAAAAATTTTCTTTCATATTGATTCCTGAAAATCTTCAGGGCAAGATCAAGTTTACCGTCAAATTGCCTGTTGAGTTCTTCAATGATCAGCAAGGATAAAGACTCATGTGGAATATTTTGCAAAAGACTGAACTCCAAGGCATGGGAAAAAGGGCCATGTCCGATATCATGCAATAGGATTGCTATTAGGGCTGCTTCATATTCTTCATCTGTGATTTCATTACCTTTATTTCGTAGATTGTCCAATGTATTGGTCATCAAATGCATAGCACCTATGGCGTGATGAAAACGGGTATGCAAAGCACCGGGATAAACAAAGTCTGTTAAACCAAGCTGCTTGATACGCCGTAACCTTTGGAAGTAAGGATGGTCAATGATAGAAAAAATGAGTTCGCTGGGAATGGTAATGAATCCATAAACAGGATCATTCAGAATCTTATGGCTTTTCAATGTCCCTGACATTTGATTGGTTCCAAAAGTAATTATAATTTTAAAAGAATTAAACCTGATTTTATGCAAAAATTCAAAATACTTTGGGCAGATGATGAAATTGATCTGCTAAAGCCCCATATACTTTTCCTTCAACAAAAAGGCTATGAAATCATGACGGTTAATTCAGGAGTGGACGCCATTGAAAAAGTTGAAGAGGATAATTTTGATGTGATATTTTTGGACGAAATGATGCCAGGGATGACAGGGCTGGAGACTTTGCAGCAGATCAAAATGATGAAACCTCAAATACCGGTTGTGATGATTACCAAAAGTGAGGAGGAGCATATCATGGATGATGCCATTGGTGGCAAGATCGCTGATTATCTTATCAAACCCATCAATCCAAATCAGATTTTACTTTCTGTTAAAAAGATCCTTCAAAATAAGCAGCTCATTACTGAAAAGACCAACCTCTCCTACAGGCAGGACTTCATGAATATCAGCATGGCTTCCAATGAAGCTTCTACATTTCAGGAGTGGACGGATATTTACAAAAAGCTTACTTACTGGGAACTGGAGATAGACAAGACAGAAAATAAAAGTATGCAGGAAGTCTTGGATACCCAAAAAGTGGAGGCCAACTCTTCCTTTGCGAAATTCATCAAAAACAACTACTTGGATTGGTTAAATGACAGCAAAGCAGATGCGCCGATTTTATCCCACAAGGTATTGAAAGAGAAAGTGTTTCCACATGTGAAGCCGGGTAAACCATTGTTTTTGCTAGTTATTGATAACCTCAGACTTGATCAGTGGGAGGTTTTGAAGCCCTTGATATCCGAATATTTCAATACCAAGGAAGAAGGTACGTATTTCAGCATTCTCCCTACTACTACTGCCTATGCAAGAAATGCACTCTTCAGTGGTATGATGCCTTCAGATATGGCCCGCTTTCATCCCGAATTGTGGGAGGGAGAAGATACAGATGAAGGTAAAAACAACAATGAGGAAGAGTTTTTGGGTGAAAACCTGCATAAAAATAGAATGAATATCAAATTCAGTTACCATAAGATTTTGCAGGCATTTCAGGGTAAGGCTGTCCTAGATCAATTTAATAATATGTTGAATAATGATCTCAATGTATTGGTGTATAATTTTGTAGATATGATCTCACATGCCCGTACGGATATGAAAATGATCCGGGAGCTGGCGCCAAATGAATCCGCTTACCGATCCTTGACAAAAAGTTGGTTTGAGCATTCTTCTCTTTTTGAATTCATAAAAAAAATAAATGATGCCAAAGCTGAAGTGATCATCACCACAGATCACGGAACCAAAAGAGTCAACAAACCTTATAAAATCATTGGTGATAGAAATATCACAACCAATCTTCGCTACAAGCAAGGTAAAAACCTCAACTTTGAAAGTGGGAAGGTATTTGAGGTTAGCCGCCCCGAGGATGCCAAGCTTCCAAAATTTAATGTTTCAACAAGTTATGTTTTTGCGGTGGAAGATTATTTCTTTGCGTATCCGAATAATTACAATTATTATGTAAACTTCTACAAAGATACTTTCCAACATGGAGGAGTATCTCTGGAAGAGGTGATTATTCCTATTGTACACATGGTCCCCAAGAGCACAAATTGATTTGAAAAAATATCATTTAGGATCTATTGAGAATATAGATCTGGCAGCGAAATTCATTATTGATCACTGTTCTGAATCCAATATATGGGTGTTTAAGGGTGAAATGGGTGCCGGAAAGACTACCCTGATCAAAGCGATAGCCAAGGGTTTTGGGATTGAGGACATGGTCTCAAGTCCCACCTTTGCCATAGTCAATGAATACAGGAATCCTGAGCAAAAAACTTTCTATCATTTTGATTTTTATAGAATAGATGATCCTGAAGAAGTATTGGAAATCGGAATAGAAGAGTATTTTTACAGTGGGAACTATTGCTGGATCGAATGGGCAGAAAGAATTCCCGAATATATTCCAGAGGATTTTATGCTGATAGAGGTGGAGGTTGAAGATGATGGAAGTAGGATAATCAGTTTGGATAAGATTGTAAAAAACGAACGACATGGTTGAATTGACAGAAGGTGTTGGATTGGCGCCCAAAGAAGCTCCCGCAGCAATTAAACAATCGAAAAATTCGCTAGTAATTGGCTTGCCTATGGAAAAGGCCGCCCAAGAAAAGCGGGTCGTCCTGACTCCGGATGCTGTAAGACTTCTGGTCAACAACGGCCAAACTGTATACGTGGAGAGCAAAGCGGGAGAATTATCTAAATTTTCAGATAAGGAATATTCTGATGCAGGAGCAAAAGTAGTGTATTCTTCCAAGGAGGCCTTCGATGCGGAAGTTGTACTTAAAGTAGAACCGCCAACAGAAGAGGAAATCGAATATATGAGAACAGGAGCCTGTCTGATTTCTGCTTTGCAGCTTGGAAAGCAAAAGGCAGATTTTATCCATGCCCTGAATAAAAAAAGAATCACGGCAGTTTCCTTCGAAAATCTAGAAGATAAGGTCGGCGGGATGCCTGTGGTCAGAGCTATGAGTGAAATCGCTGGGAGCACAGTAATGCTTATAGCAGCAGAATATCTCAGCAGCGTAAATGATGGCAAAGGTTTGATCCTTGGGGGGGTAACAGGCGTTCCGCCTACGGAAGTTGTGATTATTGGCGCCGGTACTGTGGCAGAGTACGCAGCCCGTACTGCTTTGGGATTGGGAGCAAGTATAAAGATTTTTGACAACCATATATATAAACTCCGAAGAATCAAGCAGCTTCTTGGTCAACAGGTTTTTACTTCTACTATTGATAATTTCACTCTTGCACAGGCAATCAAGGAAGCAGATGTGGTCATAGGTGCATTGAGGACAGAAAAGGGGAGGAATAAAATTGTGGTAAGCGAAGAGATGGTGGCAGCTATGATGGAAGGAAGTATACTTATTGATGTGAGTATAGATCAGGGAGGTTGTATAGAGACAGCAGAAATGACTACCCATGAACAGCCCGTTTTCTTGAAGCATGGTGTGATTCACTACTGCGTCCCCAATATTGCTTCAAGAGTAGCGAGAACAGCCTCAGTTGCTTTGAGTAATATTTTTACACCTATCTTGCTTCAAATGGCAGATTTAAGAGGTGCTGAGGAGATGATTTTTAACTATAAATGGTTTATGAAAGGCGTATACACGTACAGAGGAAGTCTGACCAATGCCCACTTGGCAAGAAAATTTTCTATGAACCATAAAGAATTGCAGCTTTTATTAGCTGCAAGGTATTAAGAAAGTAGGTTTTGCCTAAGCAAAAACTCCAATTGTTCGTTGGCCTTGATCAAGTCTTCAGTCAGCTTTTTGTTAGCTTTTCTCAAGTCATAAACTTCAAAGGCGTTTTTTATAACTGACCTCAAATAGTCTTCATCCCAAGGTTTGGTCAGGTAATGATAGACCTGACCTTTGTTAATCGCGTCAATTACAGCTTGAATATCCGTATAGCCAGTCAGCAATATTCTAATAGGGTCAGGATGCTTTTCTATAATAGAAGCTAAAAAATCTACCCCGGTTTCATTTGGCATTCTCTGGTCAGTAATAACAATATCTACAGGAGTTTCATCCAGGATTTTTCTGGCTTCTACTGCAGATATGGCCAAATAGATCTTATAATCTCTTCTAAATGTGGCCTTAAAAGCCTGAAGATTGTTTTCTTCATCATCTACATATAAGATTTTTATTTTTTCAGTATTTGGTTCTGACATAGAGATAGGTAGAAATTAAGATTGACAAAGGTCTTTGATTCTAAATGTTTTATAATTGTATATTTCAATTAATCAAATTACTAATTTTTAAAACCCAATGAATCAAATATCGAAAATATTATCCTTTGGAGTAATATTTTTTTCTTTTTCTTAAGAAAGTATGATGAATAACATAACTTTACACTTGTCATTCACCCCTTATATCCTTCATGAAATGCCTTGATAATCTTGATTATATCGATCATTCGGTACAGCATGTTCTAAATCCGGACTTGCTTACTGACCAAGAACTGCTTGAGCAGATCAAATCAGACCCAAATGTACATGTCTTCGATCAATTGGAAATTCAAATTGCTGAATTGATCAAACTCCGAAGCCCAATGGTGACCTTTTCCAAGGATGCCATTCAGGATGAGGTACGCAAGTTTTTGAAAAAACACAATGGACAATATGGCCATTGGGTTTATTATCCCTGGAACAAACATCTGGTAAAGATCCTTCCAGAGCAGGAATTTATAGAGGTTAGGACTATTCGGAATAAATACAAAATCACTGCAGAGGAACAAAAAATACTCCAGGGGAAAGCGATAGGGGTGATAGGACTTTCTGTAGGCCAAAGTGTAGCTTTGGGTCTGGCCATGGAGCGGGTGTTTGGAGAATTGAGAATAGCTGATTTTGATCACTTGGAGTTGGGAAATATGAATCGGATCCGTACTCCTCTGAGCAACTTGGGCTTAAAGAAAACAACGCTCGTCAAAAGAGAGATTGCAGAGATTGATCCATACCTCAAAGTGCAGGTATTCGGAGAAGGTGTCAATGATGAGAATATGGAAGAATTTTTTTGTGGTGAGGGGAGTCTTGACCTGCTCATAGAGGAGTGCGACAATATCAAAATGAAGATAAAGAGCAGATTGATGGCCAAAAGCCTGGGGATACCTGTTCTTATGGATACTTCTGATAGAGGGATGTTGGATATAGAAAGGTACGACGAAGAGCCCTCATTGCCCATCTTCAATGGGCTGTTGAGAGAGCTGGGGGAGGAAAACAAGCTGCTTGCAAATTTTGAAAAGAAGGAAAAACAAATACTTGGTTGTATTTTGGATTTTGAAAGATTGTCTAAAAGAGCCAAATCGAGCATTGGTGAGATTGGCAAAAGTATCACGAATTGGCCACAATTGGCTTCTTCGGTAATCATGGGTGGAGGATTCTGTACCCACCTGGCCAGGGAAATTTTATTGGGACAGCCTGTAAAGTCTGGCAGGTTTTATGTTGATCTGGATGAGATAGTAAAAAAAGTATGAAAGTAAAGATCAAAGTTGTAAGGGCTATCAATTCTCCGGAGGAGACTCAAAAGTATATAGATGGGCATTTTAAAGTGCTGGAATCTTACGGTGTTACCAAAGTAACTTCAGCGGATACCTCATGGGTGAAAAACCCCAATGTATTCCTACTTCTTGTAGAATCTCTTGAGGATTCAAACCTTGTATTGGGAGGTGGAAGAATTCAATTGAAATCCAACGAATACCCTTTGCCCTTAGAAGGGGCGATTTATGAAAAGGATCCAAACATAGAATCGTTTATGCAGCAATTTGAAGGACATCAAGTTGCAGAATATTGTGGTTTATGGAATTCAAAGCTTGTTTCGGGTTATGGAATAGGTAGTATTTACCTGATAAGAATCGGTGTAGCCATAGCCTCTTTTTTAAACCTCAAAGGACTATTGGCATTTTGTTCCCCATACACCATCAAAAATTCAGAGTCGGTTGGCTTTGAGGTTATCAAAGAGCTAGGAAATGAGGGAACATTTCTATATCCCAAGGAGGGCCTGATTGCTACAATTATGCAAATCAAGGACGTGTTTGCTTTGCCAAATGCCAACAAGGATCAAAAAGAAAGGATTTTTTATTTAAGGAATAACCCTTCACATCTTGCCACAGAAATTAGTGAAAAAGGGCCGCTGGAAATTCACTACGACCTGAATTTAAACGAGTTCAAGCAAGAATGGGAGACTTCAAAAAAATAAACAGACTTGTATGGCTCCTTCCGCTTGTGTTTGTACTTGGCGGAAGCGTGGTTTTTTTGACTGGACTGAGCAATCAGGGCAGCTCAAAATCCATAGACCAGTTTGAAGCTTATTTTTTTGATTCGGAAAAAGGTGACTACGTAAATCTAGAGATCAAAAGTGGAGGATATAACGACCTTGGCTTTTTGGCAGATACCGTGATTTTAAAAATCCCACTTTCCCATCCCGGATTTTCCAACACTGATTTGATAGAAATTTCCAATCCTACTTTTGATATTACCTATCTCAGTTATGTAGATGATCAAGGGAATGAAATTGAAAACCTATTGGCATTGGACAATGGAGTGGATTTTTTCTATCCCAATCCCGTTTTTCCTTTGCCCAGATATAGGGACTCAAGCAATTTTCTAGAGTTCAAAATTCTATCTTCAGACCCTTTCCGTTTTTCACTTTCTACATATAGGGAGAATACATTTCTGAAGAAATCAACCCAAACTCTTGCGCTGGTAGCCATTTATTGTGGGATTATGTTGGCTTTGGTTCTGTATAATTTCTTTCTCTTCTTTATAGTTCAGGACCGAGGATATCTTTATTATTTCTTATATATCCTCTTCATTGGCATGGCACAGATCTCACTTTTGGGCTACAGCTACCTCTTCTTTTTTCAGGAAAGCAAAACATTGTACCAGGTCAGTATTATTATTTTTTCATCCTTGTCCGGGATTTTTGGAGTTTTGTTTATTCAAAATTTTTTAAAGACAAAAAATCATGTGCCAAAGCTCAACAAGGTTTTGACTGGAATTGCAATACTCTATGGTTTTGGGTCTATGGCTAGAGTTCTGGGTTTGGTTGAGATCAGCTATAGCATTACCGATCTTGCGGGATTGATGGTCGTTGTGTTTTTTATCACAGTAGCATTTATAGTTGCTAATAAAAATTACAAACCTGCAGAATACTTCCTCTTGGCATGGGCATTTTTCCTGGTTGGTCTGTTTTCTTTTATCATGCACAACACAGGCTTGATCTATCTTGGGACCTTTCCTAGTCTACCTATGCTCTTGGGAACAGCAATGGAAGCAATATTGCTCTCGCTGGCGCTGGCATACAGAATCAATGTGCTCAAGCAGGAAAAAGACAGGGAGCAAAGTGAAAAGCTTCGTCTGATGAAAGAAGCTGAAATACTCATTTTGAGACAAAATGAGATGTTGGAGGAGAAAGTCAGAAGAAGAACGGAAGAACTTGAGGAAACTTTGCATGATTTGCAGCAAACTCAAACCCAACTTGTCAATCAAGAGAAAATGGCCTCCTTGGGTCAGTTGACAGCTGGTATCGCGCATGAAATCAACAATCCCATTAATTTTGTTTCATCCAATATTTCACCGCTGAAGAGAGATATCAAAGATGTGCTGGAGCTGATGGAGGCATATCGGGAAAAGGGAAAACTGGAATTTTCAGAAGCTGTGAAAAGGGAGCTGGAGTCGCTTGAAGATGACCTGGAATTTGACTATCTCCTTACAGAGATTGACCAACTGTTGAAAGGGATGGAAGACGGGGCTAAAAGGACTGTTGAAATCGTAAAAGGTTTGAAGATTTTTTCAAGAGTTGACGAACAGGATGTGAAAAGAGTGGATCTTCATGATGGTCTCGACAGTACCCTTGTTTTGCTCAATAATACTATCAATGATAGAATTGAGATTGAAAAGAATTACGGAGATATTCCAATGGTGGAATGCTTGGCTGGAAAAATCAATCAGGTATTTATGAATATACTTTCCAATGCTGTGCATGCGATTTTTGATCATCCTGAGGAAGGGAGAGCACCGAAAATTGTAATCAGTACACAGCAGGAAGGAGATACTGTCAAAATCACCATAAAAGATAATGGGCCGGGGATTCCAGAGTCTATTCAAAACAGGATTTTTGAGCCTTTTTTTACTACGAAGCCTGTTGGGAAAGGTACCGGACTAGGTTTGTCGATTGTTTATACAATTATTGAAAACCATAAAGGTAAATTGGCATTGCAAAGTAAAGAGGGCGAGGGCAGTCAATTCACGATTGTTTTGCCGGTTTCCCAAGGCCAATCAGCCTGATATTGACAGCGTATTGAGCTTGATGAAAATGCTCTTAAAAACGTCAGAATGCTTCAAAAAGGAAAGTAATGCTTTGTGATAATCCAAATAGGCTGTAATTTGCAAACCGTTTGAGTAAACTTAAAAGTTTTTAATTATGATTAATCCATGGCACGATGTGCAAATAGGAAAAAACGCACCTGAATTTGTAATGGGCGTGATAGAAATTCCAAAAGGGAGTAAAGGCAAATATGAACTAGACAAAAAGACAGGCATGCTTCTCTTGGACAGGGTGCTGTTTTCTGCTGTTCATTATCCTGCAAATTATGGTTTTATTCCACAGACTTTTTGCGATGATAAAGATCCCCTGGACATTCTGATCATTTCACAGATTGATATTCCTTCCATGACCTTGGTGAATGCCAAAGTAATCGGAGTGATGAGGATGGTCGATGGAGGGGAAGCTGATGATAAAATCATAGCTGTAGCTGCAGAGGACCAATCTGTCAATTACATCAACGACATCGACGAATTGCCACCGCATTTGATGAAAGAGGTTCATAGGTTTTTTGAAGATTACAAAAAGTTGGAAAACAAGGAGGTAAAAGTAGAAGATTTCCTTGGAAAAGAAGAGGCCTATAAAATCATTCAGGAAAGCATAGATCTGTATGATCAAAATTTCAGAACGCAAAGATAAAATGGGCCCGGAGAATTTTTCCGGGCTTATTTTTTACTTTTAGGAATATGAAAAGTTTCTGTTTGCTTGTTCTGTTTTTTGTAACACAATTTGTAACACAAAATGTCTTTGCACAAGAAGATAAGCCAAAATCCAAGTTTGATTTTTCGGGATACGTAGAGACTTATTACAGCTATGATTTCAATCAACCGTCGGATCATCTAAGGCCTCATTTCCTATATAATTTTAATAGACATAATGAGTTCAGTGTCAATTTTGCATCTCTAAAAGCAAGCTATCAAGAAGAAAACGTCAGAGCCAATTTTGCATTGATGGCGGGCACTTATTCCCAGTACAATATGGCTGGCGAGCCAACCTGGGCACAGTTTGTAAACGAGGCATCTGTGGGAGTGAAAATAGTGGATAGGCTCTGGTTGGATGTTGGGATCATGCCCTCTCATATAGGGTTTGAAAGTTGGTACGGTATGGATTGCTGGCACTTGAGCAGGAGTCTGATGGCGGAAAACTCCCCCTATTTTCTGACCGGAGGACGATTGACTTTTGAATGGAATGAAAAACTGGATATTATTTTTTGGGCCACAAATGGCTGGCAGAATGTACAAAGAAACCCTAGAAACCAATCGATTGGCTTTGGCTCAGGGGTCAATTACAGGCCGATAGAAGGAATGGAAATCAATTATGCCAATTATTTTGGAAATGAATCTCCGCAGCCAGTTTACAGGGCACGTTTTTTCAACAATTTCTATTTGCAGTATGAGAAAAATAAATGGGGGGCTACTTTCGGTGCTGACTATGGCATAGAAGATACCTATTTCTCATTTGTTAATCATTGGTACGGTGTGACAGCTTCAGTCAAAAGAGATTTGTTTGAAAAATTCATTTTAGCGGGAAGGATGGAATACTATTCAGACCCGAGAGGAGTTATTGTTGATCAGGGAGTGAAAGTTTCCGGAGGATCTTTAAATCTGGACTATATAGTTACACCATCTTCAATGTTGAGGTTGGAAGTCAGGCAGTTCTATACACCTGATGAGGCCTTTTTTGAATTGCCAGCTGCACGCTTCAGTAAGGGGAATACAGCTATCACCACTTCTATGGCGTTAAGGTTTTAAAGGAGTTAAGTTGGAATCATCTTTTTACTTAAATGCAAATTTATTGGACCACAAAAGTCATAAAAATCCAAGCCCAGGCTTATTGATTCTTTTTTATTTTATCGACCCTTTTCTGAAGCAATTTTTTTTGGAGGTAAACTACGAAAGCCTCATAATTGACATGTTCGTGATTGCTGAGGGTAAAGGAATTTTTATCATCAAAAACAATAGTGGTCTGTTTGAATTCCCGCTTGTTGGTGGTTACTTTTTCTTCCTCCCAAACCAAAACCTGATCAAGACCATATGATATGATTTTTCCCCGGAGTGGTAATCTTGTGATAATCTGGGATTTTCCGGCAGCTATAAATTTATAGGAAGCCATCATTTTGACCAAAAGTAACAAAATCACCAATGTAAGGAGGACTGTGGAAAAAAGATAAAAGATTAGACTAAAAGACCGCACATTGGCAAAATGGTGCAAGGTGTAGATCAGCCCACTGATCAAAATAATTACAATCAGACCAAGTGCC
This sequence comes from Indibacter alkaliphilus LW1, assembly GCF_000295935.2. Taxonomy (GTDB): domain Bacteria; phylum Bacteroidota; class Bacteroidia; order Cytophagales; family Cyclobacteriaceae; genus Indibacter; species Indibacter alkaliphilus. Next base: position 496,021 of record NZ_ALWO02000037.1, on the reverse strand, counting down.
AGGTAAGTACTTGTTTTTGGTTTACAGACAATCATTGGTTTTTCAATTCACTTAACTTGGCCTTGGAATGCTGTACCAAATCTTCGAAAAAATCCCCAAAGTGAATACGAAGGTATTCATGGTGCTCATCTAGAAAGATATGGGCAGTTTCCAGTTTGGACTGAAACCTTGTTTTTTTGGCCATGCCGGTCATGGCTCTTCGGATACCATCAAGTTCTCCATACCCCCCCAGCCAATTGTAATATTTCATGTAAGCAAAAGTCTTCAGAAACTTTACCGGTAATACCTCTCTGAAACTTTCAATTGTCTCATAGACGTTTTGTACATAATCCTGCAGCGGTTGGGAATGGTAGTTTTTCCAGTATTTTGCCAAAAAGTAATCAAAATACATGTCTGTGATTACTGTGGAGTACCTACCGTATTCAGGTCTCAATATTTCCTGAGCCTCTTTTACCACCGGATGATTGTCGGTAAAATGGTCTATTTCCCAGTGAAGCTTTACACCTATGACAATTTCTTTTTCATAGGATTTTTCTATTGCTCCTCGGACAAAATCACCTATAAAGTTACCTACCAGTACTTTAGGTTCTTCAAAAGACAGATATGCGTGGGCCAAATAATTCACAACAGACGTATAACAGTATTTTAGGGGTAGAGTTTAACTGTTAGATTTGAGCTAAATTTAGTAATAGATGACAAAAATACAGGAAGAATTAAAAATTTCTTTAAAACTTTTAAAACAGGAATGGCAGGAAGACCTAGAACAGTACAAGAAAAAATTTCTTTACAGTTCACTTTTAGACAAAAAAGAAGAGGGCATCTGTTGGTACCCGGTCAACCTGAAAAAGACCAGATTTGGGTATGGGGAGCGATTGATAATAGATCTTGAAAGATCGGATAGCAAACAAGCACACCTTTTTCAATCCGGAAAATCTGTTTCTATTTTTTCAAATCATGAATTATATAGTTCTCCAAAAAACAGAATCAATGGTGTAATCAACCAAATCAAAAAAGATGTGATGACTGTGACACTTCAGTTGGAAGAATTACCTGAATGGTTTCACAAAGGCAAGATTGGAATAGATCTGCTTTTTGATGAAGCCAGTTATAGGGAAATGGAAATTGCGCTCCTTGCTGTTTCTAAAGCGGACAACAGTAGGTTGGGGGAGTTGAAAAGGGTGCTTTTGGGAGAAAAGGAAGCTGCATTCCAACAGCTAGAATTGATAGCCATTGATCGGTTGAATTCCCGACAGAATGAAGCTGTGGCCATGGCCTCGAAAGCAACAGATTTAGCTATAATTCATGGTCCTCCTGGTACAGGTAAAACCACTACCTTGGTTGCCGCCATAGAAAAGTCCCTAGAAACCAATAGCCAAGTATTGGTCTGTGCTCCCAGCAATGCAGCGGTAGACCTTTTGGTGGAAAAACTTTCAGAAAGAAATATTTCTGCCCTTAGAATGGGGCATCCTGCCCGGGTGGAGGAGCAAATACTTTTACAGACTCTTGATGCCAAAATAGCCAATCATGCTAGTTATAAGGATTTGAAGCGTTTGAAAAAGTCTATTGATGAATTGGTCAAGATGGGGAAGAAATACAAACGAAGCTTTGGGCATGAGGAGAGGATGCAGAGAAGAAGGTATTTTGAAGAAGCAGACCGCTGTAGAGACGAGGCAAAAAGTCTCGAAGACTACATTGTTTATGATATTTTTCAATCTTCCCAAGTGATCGCTTGTACCTTGGTAGGAGCTGCATCATCATATTTGAAGAGTTTTAGTTTCCCCGTCGTCTTCATTGATGAGGCAGGTCAGGGCTTGGAGGCTGCTACATGGATTCCTATCCAAAAGGCAAAAAAAGTAGTGATGGCCGGAGACCACTTACAGCTGCCTCCTACCATCAAGTCATTTGAGGCCTCCAAATCCGGTTTGGGTATTACTTTATTTGAAAAGGCCATTTTGAGGCAACCGAGTAGTGCGGTAATGTTGAGAGAGCAATACAGGATGCATGAGCTTATCATGGGTTTTTCCAACAGGCACTTTTATCAAGGGGAGCTGATGGCGGCTCCTAATACCCAAGCACATTATATTCTTGAAGAAGAACCTGTTTTGGAATTTGTCGATACCTCAGGTTCCGGATATAATGAGCAGGTGGAAGAAGAATCTCTGAGTACTTACAACTTGGAAGAGGCCAGATTTGCCTTAAATTATCTGGAATCATTTGTCAAAAGAATCGGTCTCCGGCAGCTGAAAGAAAGAGAGTTCAGCATTGGGTTGATTGCTCCTTACAGGGCCCAGGTGAGACGGTTAAATGAGTTGCTTTTTGATACATATGAATTTCCCAATCTTCGCTCATACTCAGAGTTTTTGACCATAGATTCGATTGATGGTTTTCAGGGTAGAGAAAGAGACGTCATGCTGATCAGCTTGGTCCGCTCCAATGCCAAAGGGGAAATTGGCTTTCTCGCAGATACCAGGCGGATGAATGTGGCCCTTACCCGTGCAAAAAGAAAGATGATCGTGATTGGAGACAGCGCCACCTTAAGCAGTCATTCCTTTTATACGGCTTTTCTGGATTATGTGGAGGAGAAAAATTGTTATAAAAGTGTGTATGAGTTTATGGAGTAATCAATTCTCCCTCACACTTTTTTCCTGATTGTAAAAATAGATCCAATTGAGATAGCTCAGCACATTTCCAAAGGCATCTGTGGCTTCATCCATGTCTTTGGGAATTTCTCTCCCTCTCAGTTTGGCGAGAAGCAATCCATATACAGCATTCAGGCAAACCTGAATTTCATTGGAAGGAGCATCTTCGCCTGCCTCTATGACCAATTGGACGATATGTGGTTTGGCTTTTTGATAATGTTCAAAATAGGTTTTATCAGATTTGATTAAGGACCAGTGGATTTTTGCTAAATCGCTAACATATGTCTGTACCTCATCAAGGTGCCCTTTTGTAGAAATATTTTCTTTTCTCATTTGATTGGCCAAGCCCGAAAACCAATTCAGAGTATCTTCTTTTTCTTCATCAGAAATAGGGTAATGAGCAATCACATATTGCTTGATTTCATCCAAATTGAACTGATATGCCCTGATCAAATCTTCCATTTGATACATGTATATGATGTATTCAGGGATATTTTGGGATTTCTTTTTTTCAGCTACAGATTTCATGTAAGGGAGAAGGATTGCTCATACAAAGAAAATAAGTTTAGGCCTTTTTTGATAGCTTTTAAAGTAAAATCAACTGTTAAAAAAAGATAAAGCAGTTTCTGGGCGGAATTAATCTTTAAAAGCTTTGATATGGAAAACAAAAAAGGTTAACCTTTGATTAGTATACCAAGAAAACCCATAATTTTATCTATTTTTGCGCCCAGAATGAATATGCAAAAAATTAGAAATTTCTGTATCATTGCCCACATTGATCATGGCAAGAGTACACTAGCAGACCGTCTCCTTCAGTTTACCAATACCGTAACTGATAGGGAGATGCAGGACCAATTGCTTGACAATATGGACCTGGAGAGGGAGAGAGGGATCACGATCAAGTCCCACGCCATTCAAATGAAGTACAATTACAAGGGCGAGGAATACACCCTCAACCTGATTGATACGCCGGGACACGTGGATTTTTCTTATGAAGTGTCCAGGTCAATTGCCGCCTGTGAAGGCGCGCTGTTGATTGTAGATGCTTCTCAAGGGATTGAGGCGCAGACCATTTCCAACTTGTATCTTGCAATTGGTCATGACCTGGAAATCATCCCTGTATTGAATAAAATCGATCTTCCCGGTGCAGATCCTGAGGTAGTCGCTGATGAGGTTATAGAGCTGATTGGCTGCGATAGAGAAGATATTATTTTAGCTTCTGGAAAAGAAGGCTTGGGAATAGAAGATATATTGAATGCGGTAGTTGAAAAAATCCCTGCGCCAAAGGGGAATGTTGACGAGCCACTTCAGGCCATGATTTTTGATTCTGTTTACAATCCTTTCAGAGGCGTGGAAGTAATCTTCCGGATTTTCAATGGTACTATCAATAAAGGAGACAAGATCAAATTTGTCAATACAGGCAGGGAATATGAAGCTGATGAAATTGGGATTCTTGGTTTCAATCAGATTCCTCAAAAAAACATGTCTGCCGGAAATGTGGGCTATTTGATTTCAGGCATCAAAGTCGCCAAAGAAGTAAAAGTCGGTGATACGATCACCCACGTCAAGAATCCTTGTACCACAGCCATCAAGGGTTTTGAAAATGTGAAGCCTATGGTATTTGCAGGGATTTATCCTGTGGAGACCACGGATTTTGAGGAATTGAGGGCTTCCATGGAAAAGCTTCAACTCAATGATGCTTCTCTTGTTTGGGAACCTGAGACTTCGGCAGCTTTGGGTTTTGGGTTCCGTTGTGGTTTCCTTGGCATGCTCCATATGGAGATCATACAGGAAAGGCTCGAGCGTGAATTTGACATGACGGTGATCACTACTGTACCATCGGTACAGTTCAGGGCCTTGATGACCAATGATGAAATCAAGTTGATCAATGCGCCATCTGATATGCCTGACCCAACAAGGTTCAAACATATTGAGGAGCCATTTGTGAAAGCTACTATCATTACAGCTGCCGATTATGTAGGATCGGTGATACAATTGTGTATGGAGAAAAGAGGTCAGATCAAAAATCAGGTTTACCTTACTTCCGATAGGGTGGAATTGAGTTTTGACATGCCATTGGCAGAGATTGTATTTGACTTCTTTGATAAATTAAAAACTATTTCCAGAGGATATGCTTCATTGGATTATGAGCTGATAGGCTTTAAGCAGTCCCATATGGTCAGGTTGGATGTTATGCTCAATGGAGAAGTGGTGGATGCCCTTTCTGCCATAGTTCACAGAGATAAAGCATACGAGTGGGGAAAAAGGCTATGTGAAAAGCTCAAGGAACTTGTGCCAAGACAGATGTTTGAAATTGCCATACAAGCCGCAATCGGAACAAAAATCATTGCCAGAGAAACGGTGAAAGCGATGCGTAAAAACGTATTGGCCAAGTGTTATGGTGGTGATATTTCCCGTAAACGTAAACTTCTCGAAAAGCAGAAAAAAGGGAAGAAGAGAATGAGACAAGTTGGAAACGTAGAAGTGCCGCAAGAGGCATTTATGGCGGTTTTGAAGCTTGATTAAGGGGTATATGCGGTAAGTATAGCCGATTCGATATTCATTATTCGATGATTGGTCTTATGTACGATTTACGATTTACGATTTACGGCGTGAAATTGTAATGTTACCTGCAGACACAATAGAGTGGTTTTTTATTTGTAACAAAAAGGGTTGTGGATATGAAACTTGAAATGCAGCATAGGACGAAGCAATTTGCGATTGATGTTTGGCGTCTTTGCGCTAAATTGCCACATACGAGGGAATTTAATGCTTTTGTCAATCAATTGATCCGATGTTCAAGCTCTGTTGCTGCAAATTACCGTGCATCAGGTAGGGCAAAATCGAAGGCAGATTTTATTAACAAATTGAAAATAGTGGAGGAAGAAGGGGATGAAAGCCAATTCTTTCTAGAAGTTATTGATGAAATAAATACCAACCATGAGTTGATTCCTGAAATCAAACGCCTAATTAAAGAAGCTGATGAACTTGTTGCCATTATTGTTGCAAGTATCAAAACTTCAAGATTTCAATAACTATCATCCATATTCTTATCCAAGTTGAATCAAAAAGAAAAGTTCAAATCACAAATAAACCTCGTAAATCGTAATTCGTCGTTCGTAAATCCAATTATCCTAATCCAGGTTGAATCAATAATTGAAGTTTAAAGTCAGGTTCAGCCTCGTAAATCGTAATTCGTCGTTCGTAAATCCAATTATCCTAATCTAGGTTGAATCAAAAAGAAAAGTTCAAATCACAAATAAACCTCGTAAATCGTAATTCGTCGTTCGTAAATCCAATTATCCTAATCCAGATTGAATCAATAATTGAAGTTTAAAGTCAGGTTCAGCCTCGTAAATCGTAAATCGAATATCGTACTTCGTAAATCATAACTCATAAATTAATTTACATCCAAATGCCAACACTGATCAACGGTAAAGCCACATCTGAAAAAATCAAAACTGAAATTGCCCAGCGGGTATCCGAAATTAAAACCGAAGGGGGAAAGATCCCGCATTTGGCGGCCATACTGGTGGGAAGTGATGGGGCAAGTCAAACCTACGTCGGTGCGAAAGTGAAGTCATGTGAACAGGTTGGCTTTGAGTCTACTTTGGTAAGATTGGAAGAAACGGTTTCCGAAGAGGAGCTACTGAAAGTAGTCGAAGACATCAACCAAAATCCTGATATTGATGGTTTGATCGTGCAGCTTCCGCTTCCCAAACATATTTCTGTAGTAAAAGTCACGGATAAAATCAAACCTGAAAAGGATGTAGACGGATTTACCCCTGCCAATGTGGGAAGAATGACCCTGGGCTGGCCTGCATACGTGGCTGCAACACCTTATGGAATTGTTGAATTGCTGAAAAGATACAATATCGAAACTTCAGGAAAGCATTGTGTGGTCATAGGTAGGAGCCATATCGTGGGTTCTCCCATGAGTATTTTGATGGCCAGAAATGACAATCCAGGGAACTGCACGGTTACCCTTACACACAGCAGAACCAAAAATCTTCCTGAGATCGCCAAAACTGCTGATATTTTGATTGTAGCACTAGGCAAGCCTGAGTTTGTGTCTGCCGATATGGTTAAAGAAGGTGCAGTAGTCATTGATGTGGGAATTCATAGAATTGAAGATGCTTCCAAAAAGTCAGGCTTCAGGTTGATAGGAGATGTGAAATTCGATGAAGTAGCGGCAAAAGCCTCTGCTATCACCCCTGTGCCGGGTGGAGTTGGTCCCATGACTATAGCCTCCTTGCTATACAATACCCTTTTGGCAGCAGAAGGGAAGATCTATGTAAAATAAGCTGCTGATTGTGAGTACACATAAGCAAAGTAATCTAAAAATAAAAAAATAAGATTTGCAGTGAAAGGCATTCCTTTCTACTTTTGCAGACCTTGACCCGCGCACGTGGTGAAATTGGTAGACACGCCATCTTGAGGGGGTGGTGCCTTACAGGTGTGGAAGTTCGAATCTTCTCGTGCGCACTAAAGTCCCGAAATTTCGGGACTTTTTTTTGCCCATATTTCAACAATGTCCAAAGTTATGCCGTTAATTTGCATATGGCATTAAAGATAAATACTGCTATTTCTTTTATTTTTTTCTTTTGTCAATCTCATCTATTTGCACAGACAGTTGCTTTTGATCAAAATAGAAATCTTATAGAGTTTGGACTTGTCAATATTGGCAAAACAATTGCAAATTATAGACTTGAGAAGGCTTCTGGGGATTTTTCGATTTACCTTAAGGATGAGAATCTCAATAATATTAATTTTTTTGAAACCAATTTAGGAAATGGGATCAGGCATTTGGCATGGGACTTACTTGATGGACATGTAGTTTTCGTAGCGTCAGGAGATCCCTTTCAAAGCAGTCGGAAAACAATCCTATTGGGACACTTGGAGACAGGTAGCTTTCAGAAATTTTCTTTTAATTCTTCAATAATGATACCGTCCAAAATCAAAGCAATAAAAAATGGAGTGGTTATCCAAATTTCAATTGAAGGGGGATGCTTATTGGAGGTTTATGACTTTGAGATGCAGTCGGTACAGACTGTGACGGAACTTTTAGGATCTAATTTGAGAGTTGTGGACATGAATGGAGGAGAACATTCCGACGTCTTGATTTTGGATGAAAAAAAAGATTTCAATCAAAGTCTGCAGGTAGTTTCTTATGATCACCAAGGAACAAGGGTGATGAACATTAAGGTAGATCTACCTTTTAAAGAAAAGTCTTATATCCAACAAGCCAAATTGGTGGATTTTGGCGAAGGAATAAGAATTGTCGGGACTTACAGCCATAAGAAAGGAGAATGGTTTTCGGGATATTTTGACCTACTTATAGATGAGGAAATGAAAACCCATTTTGAAACTTTTAGATTTAGAGATTTTGAGGGTTTTTATGACTATAGAAAATCACCTCCAAAAAAGGTCAGAAAGCGCTTGAATAAGAAAGTACATTTAGTAGATGCAGTAAGTGATGGACAATCTGTAGCAATGGCAGCCGTTTTTCCTTCATATGATAGAAAATTCATTCACTTTATTCAAATCGATGCCGAGGGGAAGAAGGTCTTTGATAAGTCAGTGAAGGTATATTACAACACTAGCCTGCTTTGGTCCCCATACCATTTCACCTTGGATGAGGGTACGCTCTATTTTGCTTATCGTGGGAATCAAAACAAGAGAAATCCACCTGGTGAAAAAATCTTTATGTTAGAAAAGGATGCCCACTCTAAAGATCTGGAAATCAGAAGATCAGTGGTTAGAAAAGATAAGCTTTGGAAGATTGATGTTCCTAACTACCAATACTGGTATAACGGAAAATTTTTGGTTTATGGAGTAAGTAGAACTCAGCCTTCATCTCCTGGAAAACCTGTGTTTATAGTGGAAGCTATAGATGCAGATGAATGAAGGGTCTAAGTATTATTTATTTTTTCTTATTGCCAATATGATTTAACACCAACTTGCTTTTATTTTAGAAGTTAGTTGTTTAAGTTGATGTGGTATTAGCTATTTGAATGATAGAAATTCCATATATTTTCTCCTTCAGGGTTTTCCAAAGTTCTTGATTTTCTTGTTTTTAATGAATTTGAAGGAGTCATTCCCTATAGGTCGGCGATTTATTGGAATCCTAAATTGGAGTGGGCCCAATCAGGGACCAGTATTCCTATCCATTTTGAAATGTCCAGACAGACCAAGCGGGTTTTGGTGAAAGTTGAAGGCTTATCCCAAGACAAAGAACCAGTTTCGAGGATTTTTGAAATATATTTAAACGAATAAAAAGTTGAATATTTTAATTGTTAAAAAAAATAAATAGTTATTTGGTTTTAATATTTTTTTTTTTGATTTGAATAAGTCTTTAGTAGAAGACTTGGATTTGGCCAGGTTCTATTTAATCCATAAAAAAAACAAAAGAAAAATGAAATATATTATAACCTGTATCTTTCTCTTAATTTTTTTTAACTGTTCAATAAAAAATGATAATCAAAAAAGAATAACAAAAGACTCATTTTCAGAAGTAACTAAATTAAAGGGAGATAAAAAAGAATTTGTAGAATTAGTTAATCCCAAAAAAATCCATTTGGTAAAAGATTTCTTAGTTGTATCTACTGATGGAAATGATACCCTTTTACATTTTATAAGCGAAGGCAAACTTGAATATTTATTCAGTAAAGGTATCCGAGGAGATGGGCCAGGAGAAATCAATTCAATTGTTTGGGATATATTTCCTTCATTAAAAGATAACTCCTTTTGGGTTTATGATCTGAACATGAAAAAGATTCATGAGTTTGATCTAACTGATTCAACTTTCAAAGCTATTCAGTCAATTAATCAAAAAGGTGATTGGTTTTATGGGTTTTCCAACCATTGGCTGGATCCAAATAAAATTGTTTCTTATACAAGTATGACAGATCATAAGTATATGGTTTTTGATACATTAGGTAATAAAGTAAATGCTTTAAGGCCTTGGAATGAAGATAAACCGATTGATCGCGAAGAAAGTTATATGCTATCTGGCTTGTATCAAGGGCCAATTGATTTCAATCCTCATTCAGGTATTCTAGGTCATGCAAGTATCAAATTTGAGAGTTTTGAGCTTTTAGATGTAGAAAATAATAACTGGATTAATGTTTATGGGCCTAGTGATGTAGAATTGGAGTATGATATTTTTGAAACAAATAGTGGGAAGTCTGCCAATGTGAAAAGCCATGTCCCCAGAGGATATAATGATATTTTTGTGGGAAAAGAAACGGTTTTTTTCGTTTATATAGGCAGAACAGATGCAGAAATCAAGGATGTTGGCTATAGGTCTAATACCATTCTGCAATTTGATCTTGAAGGAAATCCTTTAAGTTGGTTTGATCTTGATTTTCCAATTAGATCACTAACCGTAAATGAAAGTGAAAGAATATTTTATTGTATTACTGAAGACAGAGAACCTGGAATAGTTGTTTACAAATACTGAGAAATCATTTAAAACAACCTTTTCTATCATGGTTACTGAAGCGTTTATATTATAAACAATGATTTGTGATTATAATTATATTCTATAAAAAAAATAATTAAATCCTAAAACTCCATTTTCAGCTGCTCTGGTAAGTGTTTGAAAGTTTTTCTGTGAAGGGGAGTAAGACCGTGTTTTCGGATTCCATCTCTATGGGCCTTGGTAGGGTAACCTACATTTTTCTCCCATCCATAGCCGGGGAATTGCTCCGCCAATTCCGCCATCATTTCATCTCTGTACACTTTGGCCAAGATGGATGCAGCAGCAATGCTGGCATACTTTCCGTCTCCCTTGATGATACAGTCAAAGGGGATGTTCAAAGTGGTTTTGAACCTGTTTCCGTCGATAAGCAAATGTTCAGGTTGGGTTTGCAGAGCCTGCACAGCCCGGTTCATGGCCAGAAATGAAGCGTTAAGGATATTGATCTGGTCAATTTCTTCTACGCTTGCTTCTGCCACCGCCCAAGCAATGGCTTCAAGTTTGATTTCTGTGACTAAGGCCGTCCGGTCCTGTTTTTTGAGTTTTTTGGAGTCGTTTACCAGTTCGTTGGCAAAGGATTCGGGAAGAATCACTGCTGCGGCCACCACGGGACCGCATAGACATCCCCGACCTACTTCATCACATCCAGCTTCCAGTCTATTGGATTCTAAAAACGGACTCAACATTTTCACTGGTCTTTTTTTCTGATTTGTAATATTTATGGATCATCTCAGCCACCAATCCTGTCCAACCGGTCTGATGGGATGCTCCCATGCCCCTTCCATTGTCACCGTGAAAATATTCATAGAAAAGGATGTAGTCTTTGAAATGAGGATCTTCCTGAAATTTTGGATGATGGCCATATACAGGTCTACGGCCGTCTTTGTCTATGAGGAAAATCTTGATACAACGCAGGGATAACTCTCTTGCAATGATATCCATGGTCACATAATTTCCGGAACCTGTAGGATATTCTATGGAAAACTCTCCTCCATAGTAATAATCAAACTTTCTCAATGACTCTATGATCAAATGATTGATCGGAAACCAGATCGGTCCTCTCCAGTTGGAGTTGCCACCAAACATTAGGGAGTCGGATTCTCCAGGAGTATACTTGACCGTCAGGTTGTCTCCATTGATCCGGACAGAATAAGGTTTTTTTTCATGGTCTTTTGACAAAGACCTCACTCCATATTCACTGAGGAACTCATTCGGATCAAGCATCTTATTGAGGATACTTTTCATTCTATGGCCTCTTAATAAAGAGAAAAGCCTTCTTTTTTCAAATCCTGGTTGGATCCAGCTGGAAACCAGTGCGGCAAGTTTGGGTTTCTCCTTCAGGAAAAACTCCATTCGGTTTTTGAAGTCAGGCAGGCTGTCAAACATATCCAGTCTGATTGATTCTACGGCAAATAAAGGGATAATGCCAACAATAGATTTAACCTTCATGACTTTAGGCTCCTTACCAGGCAGGTGAAAGACGTCGAAAAAGAAGTTTTCGTCATCATTCCAAAGACTGATGCTTTCCCCAGAGATGTTATTCATAGCTCCTGCGATGTAAAGGAAATGCTCTAAGAACTTGATGGCTGTATATTGGTACGTCTTGTTAAATTCGCACAGATCCAAAGAAATCCTCATCATATTCAGGGAAAACATGGCCATCCAAGATGTGGCATCAGCCTGCTCCAATTTTCCTTTATAATGATGGGCGTGAGACCTGTCGATGACAGAAATATTATCCAGTCCCAAGAATCCACCTTCAAAGATGTTTTTACCATCACTGTCCTTTTGATTGACCCACCAGGTGAAATTGATCATCAGTTTGTGAAAACATCTTTCCAGAAACTCCTGATCCCCTTGGCCACCGTTCATTTTTTTGTCTATCTGATAGACTCGCTGAACTGCGTAAGCATGTACCGGAGGATTGACATCACTGAAATTCCACTCATAAGCAGGAATCTGTCCATTGGGATGCATATACCATTCATTCAGCAAAAGTACCAGCTGGGATTTGGCAAATTCAGGATCTATTCTCGACAAGGGGACACAATGAAAGGCTAGGTCCCATGCAGCGTACCATGGGTATTCCCATTTATCCGGCATGGAAATGATGTCGAAATTGTATAAGTGTCTCCACTCACTGTTCCTTCCTTTTTTCCTTTCTTTGGGAGGGGAATACCTTCCCGGATCTCCTTCAAGCCATCTTTCTACATTGTAATAGTAAAACTGCTTAGTCCACATCATTCCTCCATATGCCTGCCTTTGGATATTTCTCATATCCTCGTCTTTGACTCTGGCCTGAACCTCGGAATAAAACTCATCGGCATCCCTTTTCCGTTCGTGAAGAATTTGATCACAATTGCTATGGGAATCTTCCACAAAATGGTGTGTCATTCTGAATTTGACAGACACTTCCCCCTTTGCCGGGACAGTTAGTTTGTAAATAGCGGCAGCCTTGGTCCCAAAGTTTTCAGGGTTTACGGCTGATTCATCACCGTTAACAATAAACTCATTAATCCCGTCTTTCAGGTATTTTTTTTCATTTGGGATTTGATACAGTTTTTCCCTGTTTGTTTCATTGTCACAAAATTTAATTTCAGGTTCCCCATCAAAAGAAAGGAAGTAGTTCCCGCTATTGGGGTTATAGGCTTTGATTCTGTTTTTATCTGAAAGTGAAAGCTTTGGCATAAATGGTTCATGTCCAGTAAACCAGGTCTTCCTAAACCATATAGTAGGAGCTATCCAAATTTTCTCTTCCTGATCACTTCTGTTGTGTATTATAGCTTTCCCTACAATGTCTTCAACATCATTTTTTGCATATTCTATAAAAATGTCAAAGTACTCATCCTGATCAAAAACACCGGTATCAATCAGCTCAAACTCGGGGTCGTTTTTGGTTCTTTTAGCATTTTCCTCTATGAGCTGCTTATAAGGAAATTCCTGTTGAGGATACTTGTACAGCATTTTCATATAGCTGTGGGTAGGGGTAGAATCCAGATAGTAATAAATCTCCTTTACATCTTCCCCGTGATTTCCCTGTGGGCCGGTAAGCCCAAATAGCCTTTCCTTCAACATGGGATCCCTACCATTCCAAAATGACCAGGCTATACAAATTTGCTGCTTATAATCTGAAATTCCGGCAATACCTTCTTCTCCCCACCTGTAAGCCTTGCTTTTGGCGTCGTGGTGGGTTACATTTTCCCAGGCAGCTCCATTGGGGCTGTAATCTTCCCTTACCGTACCCCATTGTCTATCTGTAAGATAAGGGCCCCATTTCTTCCAATGTTTCTTCCAGTCCTTATCTTCCTGAAGCCTTATTTTTTCAATATTCATGGTTTTGCAAACACTAAAGCAGTCTTGAATTTACATTAATTTGCGGTAGCCCAAAGGCAGACGGTCAAAAAATGAAGCCATAATTTTGGGTGTTTTTCTTCGCAATCGATTTAACGGATTGGAATGGCAATTTTGGGCAAAATGCAGTTATACCTTTCTCCCGCAGTCTGCAAGATAACAGAAATTAGGGGAAAGAGTTTAGGAATGAAGCTTAGTATTTAAAGATACTGTGAAGCTATAATTGCTAAAAGTTTCTCCACTTGCAGAAGTGTTTTCCCCCACCACCTCAAAAAACATTTTCTCAAATTGATCTGGCCAAGAGTTTGGAAAGGTGTCTGCTTCTGTAAGGGATTGGAGATACTGGTCAAAAACTGAGATGTCAAATGATCCATGGATTATTCCTGCACCGGCCTGAACAGCATCCAAGGCATTGCAGGATTGTTCAAACTGACCTTGGACAGGGATCATCATGACTTTTTTGCCCAAATACATGGCTTCGCAAATGGATTCAAATCCGGCCGTGGAGATCAATCCCCGGCAAGCAGCCATTTTTTCCAAAAAAAGCTTGTCATTGATCTGGTGGAAAATAAGGTTTGGTAGAGGTTGGTAGGTCTGAGCTGCACCTTTTTTATCCCAAAAAGCCTCGACTTTTATGTCAGGATGCGCTGCTGCAAAATCCAGAATTTCCTCTCCATATCCGGGATTGACTGTATAGGCCAGAATAAAATCCTCATTTTTTGCTTCGAGAGTCCTGATTTCCTCTCTCAATAGGGGAGGGAGTACATGTAGTTTATTACCGGATTGGGGCAAAGGCTGGAAAGATAGAGCCAAATTCAAATCTGAGCCAATTGAAGTGATCTTGTTGTTGAATTTGAAAATCAGGCGCTTTAAAAAAGATTTTTTGGGAAAGATAAATGTCGGATGATCCACTAGGTACTGATGCCCAATCGTCCAAAAGCTACAGGAAGGTCTGTAAAGCAAAGAATAGATTCCGGCGAGCATATCATAAAAGTTCAGGATGACATCAGGTTCTGATTCCTGTATGATGGTATCCAGTTCCTTCAGGCTTTTCTTAAAGGATTTCCATTTCAGAAGATTATATGAAATAGTGGCGGTGAGTCTGATGGATTTGTTGCTTTTGTCAGTTACAAAGTTGGGGCTTTCAAATGTATAGATGGGAGCATTGATTTTTTGATAAACAAAATCCGGTATCTGTCTTCTTTCGCTTTTACCTATGCACACAGCTGTAAGAGTATGGCCTTTTTTCTCCAAAAGCTGTCCCAGAGCAATGGCTTGTGTCATATGCCCTCTGCCTTCTCCCTGTACGATAAATAGAAACCTCATTTCAAAGAAAGTCTGATAAACCTGGATTTTGATCTAGCTTGGTAAAGGCCACGATTTTCATTTCAGGTTCTATTGTTTTGGGAAGTTCTACGATATCTGCTGATTTTTGAAAATCTATTTCAGAATAATAGATCAGTTGCCAATTGCCTTCATGGTCTTCTGCCAAAGCACTCATGGTCTCTACCCAATCGCCTGAATTCATGTAATGGATACCATCAATATCCCTGTTTTCAGCTTTATGAATATGGCCACATATAATTCCGTCACAGCCTTTGGCCAATGCCATCTTAGCAAGTTCTTCTTCGTATTGGTCTATATAGGATACAGCGGACTTTACTTTGCCTTTGACATATTGACTCAGTGAAAAGTAAGGCAGCCCCCTTTTTCTCCTGTGATAATTCACCTGCCGATTGAGCCAAAGTAAAAAGGTGTAACCAATATCTCCCAAGTAGGCTATCCAGCGGAGGTTGGTGGTGATGCTGTCAAAAATATCTCCATGGGTGATAAAGTATTTTTTCCCTTCACTCTCATAAATCATGTCCGCCTGAATACTTAAGTTACCAATTTGCAAAGGAAGGATCTGATCCAAAAAGTCATCGTGATTGCCTCTGAGGTAAAATACTTTCGTGTTGTCTTGGTCTATCATCTTTAGCATCCTGTTGAAAAAGCGGGTGTGTTTCCGCTTCCAAGAGCCTGATTTTTTCAACTGCCAGCCATCAATTATGTCTCCGTTCAGAATGAGGTTTTCGCAGGAATATTGCTTGAGAAATCTGGCTATTTCTTTGGCTTTTGATCCCTTTGTCCCAAGATGGATATCAGAAACTACGATTGTTTTGAAGTGAGTTTTCAAGTCTTTCAGTTTTGTTTGCAAAGTATGCTTTGCTTATGACTTGATAATGAAATAGATATTATTATAAAAAGAATATTTTTAAAAATTAGTTGCTGTGTATAAAGGAATAGTTAAGAAGATGTTAAAATTACGTATGAATGAATATTTTGCTATCATCCTTTTGTTTTTGCCTGAATTTACCAACCTTTAGTGGTCGCAAATAGTTTGTATTGCGTATATAATGTTATGATGAGAAAATTTAGCGTTTTGTTTCTTCTTTTGGCCCTGTGCTTTGTTTCCTGTAATCAAGATGATAAGGAACCTGAGTTCAATGTTTTGGGCTATTGGAATCTCATCGAAATCAGAAGTCATATACCCTCGGCAGATGGAGAAGTGGACTTTGAGGAAAAATATATTTTTAATGATGATGGAACATTCATCAAGACTACCCAAAGGGGAAATAAAGGTGAATTACTGGAAATTCCTTCGCAAGCTTTTGGGAAATATGAGTTGTTGGAAGTTGAGGAAATGAATCCGAATATTTCCAGAACCTATATGCTGACCTTTGAAACCAATGTGCAGATGGCTGCCAGTTGCAATCAGGATTCTACCGAAGTTGTTTATATCACATATGACAATAAACTTTTTAACATGTCCTGGTTTGCCTGTGATGGACCAGGCTTTGTTTACAGCAAGCGGGGAAGATTATTTTGATTTCCTAAGCATTAAAAATAAGCTTGAAAGTACTTCCTTGGCCAATCACAGAACTCACTTGAATATTTCCTTTGTGCCTTCTCATGATTTGCTTGGAAAGGCTTAGGCCGATTCCCGATCCTTTTTTCTTTGTGGTGAAAAAGGGAATGAATATTTTTGAGAGAGCCTCAGCTTCAATGCCTTTTCCTGAATCTTTGATTTCAATTATAATTTTACCTGCTTCATCAATAAATGCATTGAGGGACACAACCTTGGTGATTGTGTCTTCCACCGCATGAATGGCATTTTGGATTAAATTGATCAAAACCTGTTCAATAAGATTCTGGTCTCCAAACAATATCAAATTGTCAGGTTCAATATTGCATTTGAACAGTATTCTATGGGTATCAAATTGATGCTGTAAAAGCACTGTTAATTGATCAAAAAGTGATTTCAACTGTATGGTCTGGAATTTTGGTGTTGGAATATGGGCGAGGCTTCTGAAGTCGCTCACAAAGTTGATCATTCCTTCACTTCTTTTTTCAATGGTGCTGATTGCCATAAGATAGTCTTCCAGTTCGCCCGGAACCACAGGAACTCCTGTTTCCAGTTTGGATTCCATATCTCCTTTGATGGTTGCGGCAAGGGAAGATACCGGAGCGATGCTGTTCATGATCTCATGAGTAAGTACACGCACTAGATTCTGCCATGCTTCCATTTCCTTTTCTTCCAGTTCACTCTGGATATTCTGTAAGGAAACCAATTTGAATTTACTGTCCCGGAGTACCAGCTCAATGACATAGACTGAAAGCTGCATGATGCCGTCAGGGTGGGCAATTTTGATCAGTTCGCTGCCGCCTGTTCTTAGCGAGTGGATGGCTTGGTGTAGTTCTTTATTGATGTCTTGGATTTCAGAAATCAGGCTGAGCTGCTGAATGTTGAGCATGCGCTTTGCAGCAGTGTTGACAATCTGTATTTTTCCCTCTTCATCAAAAGTTATCAGACCAATACTCAGGTGCTGAAATACAGATCTGAAATATTGGTAATTGGCTTCTTTTTCAGCCTGATCCTCCTGAAGTTTGGCAAGGATAGCATTGAATTCAATATGTAAGTCGTCAGTTTCTGTTCCGTCAAATTTGACAGGATAAACATTGGTGTAATTGTCCTGCTTGATGTTGTCCAAAAACTGCCTGACTTTTTTGAATGAACTTTCGGCATAGCTCAGAAAGAAAATAATCTGTGCCATGACGAGAATGATAAACAGGGATACTGCAAATACCCCTGCTCCACTCAATATAAAGTAGGACAGCAAAAATAGAGAAACAGCCAACAGGGCAACCCTGCCCAATAATCCTACTTTATAATCCATATTTTTCAAGTCTTCTATACAAGGAAGCCCTTGTCAATCCAAGTTCCTTGGCAGCTTTGGAGATATTGCCTCCATTTTTGTCAATCGCCCTCTGAATGGTGGTCTTTTCCACTTCATCCAAGTTATAGGATGCAGGAGAGCTGATTTTTTCATTGGTAGGCTTAGCCGAAAGGAAAAAGAAATCCCTTGAGTCCAATTGATCTCCTTCTGCCATGATGATGGCCCTTTCGATGGCATGCTGAAGTTCACGGATGTTGCCCGGCCAATTGTACCGCTGAAGCAGCTGCATGGCAGAGGCGGTAAAACCTCCAAAGTCCTTCCTGTATTTTTGGCTGTAGATTTTCAGGAAGTGCTCTGCAAGTGCAGGAATATCGTCCTGACGCTCCCGAAGTGGGGGAAGGAATATTTCCACTGTATTGATCCTGTACAGCAAATCCTGTCTAAAGGTATTTTCCATCACCATGTCATGCACATGCATGTTGGTGGCACAGATCAGGCGGATATCTACGGGTATGGCTTTGTTGGTGCCTATTCTGGTTACTTCTCTTTTTTGCAACACAGTCAGGAGCTTGGACTGCAAAGGCATGCTCAGGTTACCGATTTCATCTAGAAACAGGGTGCCTTTATCGGCGATTTCAAACCTTCCGGCCCTATCATCCTTGGCATCTGTAAAAGCACCTCTTTTGTGCCCAAATAACTCGCTCTCAAATAAAGTCTCGGTAATGGCTCCCATGTCTACCCCTACAAAGATTTCGTCTTTTCGATGCGATCTGTCATGGATCGCCCTCGCTATAAGTTCTTTTCCCGTTCCATTTTCTCCCAAGATCAAAACATTGGCGTCTGTCTGGGCCACTTTGTCAATGATGGAAAAGATGTTTTTCATAGAAGCACTGTTCCCAATGATTTCCGTGTAAGGCTTTTTGGCATCAGACTGAAGTTGCTTTTGCTTTTTTGAGAGTTTTTCTACTTCATTGTAGCTTTCTTTGAGCCGACTGGCAGAGGTAAGTGTAGCAAGAAGCTTTTCATTTTGCCAAGGCTTGAGTATAAAGTCTGTTGCCCCTTCTTTAAGAGCCTGAACAGCCATTTCTACATCCCCGAAAGCAGTGATCAGAATCACTACAGCGCTAGGGTCAATCTCCTTGATCTGTTTGAGCCAATGAAAGCCTTCTTTTCCCGAAGTCGTATCTTCGGTAAAATTCATGTCCAATAAAATGACGTCATAAGAATTGTTATTGACTAAAAAGGGGATTCTTCTTGGGTCTTTTTCAATGGTAACTTCTTTGGCATGTTTTTTCAACAACATCTTAGCTGCGAAAAGTAAGTCTTCGTTGTCGTCAATGATAAGGATTTTTCCAAGTTGCTGATTTTCCATAGTCTGATATTTCGAATATCCTTTGACAAAATGATGCCATTGTCAAAATAGCCTAATTTTCTGAGCTTTCCACGAATTTCTCAGGAAAATATGTTCAAAAACGTACATATCTATTTCAATTCCGTACAGTGTCCGCGATGCTTTCGGACATATTTTTGTCCCCGCTATAAATATGTTACCTTTGTTTTTTAACAAAAAAATAAATTATACTATGTCAGTAGCAAGTAAAGGAAATTCAGTAAAAGTTCATTACACCGGAAGGTTAAATGACGGTACTGTGTTCGATTCATCAGAAAACAGAGAACCACTACAATTCACTTTAGGTGATGGCAATATGATCAAAGGTTTTGACGCTGCAGTTCAAGGAATGGAAGTAGGTCAGGAAAAAAGTGTGACCATTCCAAGTAATGAAGCATACGGAGAAAAAAGAGACGATATGATGTTGGATATTCCATTGACTCAGGTTCCTCCTCATATCAAGCCTGAAGTGGGTATGGAATTGTCTTTGCAAAATCAGCAAGGACAGCCTGTTCCAGTAAGAGTTGTTGGAGTAGACGAGGAAAAAGTAATTCTTGATGCAAATCACCCTTTGGCGGGTCAGGATTTGATTTTTGATATCACTTTGGTTGAAATAGACTGATTTTAAATCACCAAAAAAGAATCCCGGATTTTCAATAAATTTTGAAAAATCCGGGATTTTTATTTTTCACTGAGCGGACTTTCGCCTTTTGGGTATATCCATACTTTTTCCTTGCCATAAAATATCACCGCATAAGCATTGATGCTCACCTGATCTGCGGTGATACCCTCAGGAATTGAGAAAGAATCTTGTTTGCTGTTTTGAAAATTTGTCAGTATCAGATTCCCTTCCTCTATAGAGAGAAGGCTGTTTTTCCAAAAACTCAATTTTTGGTTAAGATTTTTGGGGATCTGCTGTAGAAAATTGGCCTGATTGTCCAGTATGTAGACTCCCTCATCTTCTATGTTCAAAAAGAGCATATTCTGATATTCCCTGATATCTTTTACATCCAGAGAGGATCTGTCCAAAATCAGGTTGAGCGGTTGACTTTGAATCACTCTGTTTTGCCTATAATCTAATTGTTTGATGTTTAAGTCTGCCTCATCATATACCCAGATAATGCTGTTATTGCCTAAAGTGGCAGCTTTGGCGAGTGTAATAAACTGCATAGGGATTCTATTTTCGGCTACTGGGTTGATAAACCTATCCAACACCCTGTATTCTTGCAAGTCTGCCGAAAAAGTGAATATATTTACTGTCCAAGCGGCTTCCAATTGGGTCAGGGACCCTTGTCGGTGAGGGGAGAAGTTATTGACCCGCAACCCTTCTTTGTTGTATTGATACAAGTTGCCCTCCAAATCTGCAATAAATATGAAGCCTTGATTGTCCAGTGAGAGCAGATCCAGTCTTGGGAAAGAAATGACTTTTGGCTGTCCCCATTCGGAATGCTGTGCTGAAATAGGAATCACAGCTATCAGGAATATTAATAGACTTAGGAAAATCTTCATCCTTCAAGGGATTTTATTTCAAACTGCTTTCCATCAAATACCCCGTAGGTATATTGGCTCACCCATTCTCCCAAATTGAAATACCGGGATTTTTCGCCGACTGGTAAGTCCAGGGGGATATGCCTGTGGCCAAAAACATAATAATCGAAGTGCTGGTTTTTCTCTACCTGATGACAATATTGCCATAGCCACTCATCTTCTCCTTTAAAGTCGTTTTCGTTCTTTTGGATTTTTGAAATCCGGCTGTTGGAAGACCATTTCTGAGCCAGCCAAACTCCAATATCAGGATGCAACCACCTGAATAACCATTTGGCAATACGATTTGTAAAAATTTGTTTAAGTATTTTATACTGCGCATCTCCAGGACCTAATCCATCACCGTGACCGATGAGGAAATTTTTCCCTTCAATTTTTAATTGAATAGGATGATGATGAACAGGAACGTCCAATTCCTTTTCAAAGTAGTCTTGCATCCAAAGGTCATGATTGCCTGTAAAGAATATTACCGGAATGTTTTTGTCCCTTAAGTCAGCAACTTTGCCTAAAAATCTAACAAAACCTTTTGGAATCACCTTATTGTATTCAAACCAGAAATCAAAAATATCCCCTACCAGAAAAATTGCGGCTGCTTCATGCTCAATGCTGTCGAGCCAATGAAGAATTCTTTTTTCTCTTTTCTTACTTGAAGTTTCGTCGGGAGCTCCCAGATGAAAGTCTGAGGCAAAAAAAACTTTCTTTCCTTGAAGTTGGATATTCATGGCTGCAAAATAAACCTTCGTTATGAATATATTGGAATGTGGGTATAAAAAAAGCTTCCCCATTCGGGAAGCTTTTTTTTATTCTAAGCTAAATTTAGCCTTTATTTTCTTCTACCTGTTGTTCTTTAGGTGAATTTGGATCTTCAGGTTTACCATCTTCCGACTTTGTATCTTCTGCATTGTTCTGCTTATCTTTTATTTCAGCATCCGGGATGGACTTTTTTTTCTGGTCTTTTTTGGTGAAGGCTTCATAGGTAGTTTCTTTTCCAAATGGCCTTTTGCCTATTAATTTTTCCAGATCACTTTGAAAGAGAATTTCTTTTTCAAGAAGCTCTTTAGCTAGCACCTCTAATTCATCCCTTCTTTCGGTCAATAATACTTTGGTTTTTTCGTAAGCGAAAGAAATCAACTTTCTTACTTCATCATCAATAGTTTCGGAGGTTTTTTCAGAATAGGGCTTAGTCATTCTGTATTCTGAGCTTTTGCTGTCGTAGAATGAAACATTTCCGATTTTTTCATTCATACCATATACAGAAACTATGGAATAAGCCATTTTAGTGATTCGTTCTAAATCACTAAGGGCTCCTGTAGAGATCTTACCGAAAATAATTTCTTCTGCAGCTCTTCCGCCTAAAGTCATGCACATCTCATCTATTAACTGTTCGGTCTGATAAAGGAACTGTTCTTTGGGAAGATACTGCGCATATCCCAATGCTGCTACTCCTCTTGGTACAATGCTTACTTTGACCAAAGGATCAGCATGTTCTAAAAACCAGCCTGCCACTGCGTGACCAGCCTCGTGGTAAGCAACAATTTTCTTTTCTTCCGGAGATATGATTTTGTTTTTCTTTTCCAATCCACCAATTACTCTATCGATGGCATCTTGGAAGTCTTGCATATCTACTGCAGATTTATTTCTTCTTGCAGCAATCAAGGCAGCTTCGTTACATACATTGGCAATCTCTGCACCTGCAAAGCCGGGTGTCTGAGCTGCGATTTTCTTGGCATCGATGTCATCAGCTACCTTGATTGGCTTCAAATGTACTTTGAAGATCGCTTCTCTACCTACAATGTCCGGCTTGTCAATACTGATTTGTCTGTCGAATCTACCTGGTCTCAACAATGCTGAATCCAAAACATCAGGTCTGTTGGTAGCTGCAAGTACAATCACTCCGGTATCAGTTCCAAATCCATCCATTTCAACCAAAAGAGAGTTGAGGGTATTTTCTCTCTCGTCATTTGATCCTGGCATTTGCCCCTTGCCTCTTGAACGTCCTATCGCATCGATTTCATCTATGAAAATGATACAAGGAGCTTTTTCTTTGGCTTGCTTAAATAAGTCTCTTACCCTGGCAGCACCCACACCCACAAACATTTCTACGAAATCAGAACCTGATAGCGTGAAAAACGGTACACCGGCCTCACCGGCCACAGCCTTAGCAAGTAGGGTTTTCCCTGTTCCCGGAGGTCCTACCAACAATGCACCTTTTGGGATTTTACCGCCCAGTTTGGTGAATTTAGATGGGTTTTTAAGAAACTCTACGATTTCCTGAATTTCTTCTTTTGCTTCGTCCAAACCGGCAACATTATCAAATGTGATTTTAACCTTGTTTTCAGCATCAAATAGCTGTGCTTTGGATTTGCCTACATTGAAGATTTGGCCTCCAGGACCAGAAGGACCCGCCATTCTTCTCATCATTATCCAGAAAAGCACGAATAAAAGAATCAAAAATCCAAAACTTGAAAACCAGTTTGTCCAGGATTCTTGGGTCTTGGATTCATAGCTGATCCTTTGATCTTCCGGCATTCTGGACTCAAGATCGTTGTAATATTCGATGAACTTATCTACAGAAGCTATTTTCAATTGGTAATGAGGCCCTGTAGGAGTTGTGAATGGGCTGTTAGATTCAAGTTCCTCTTTATACTTTCTGTTCTGTAAAGCGTCTGATTTGAGGGTGACTTCCACAAGGTTTTGATTGTAAATGACCATTACCTTGGCTACATCATTGGACAAATAGATGTCTTCAAATTTCTTTAAAGTAATGTCCATAACCGCATTCCTCTGGTTGAACCAGGTAATGCCTACCAAAACAATAACAGCCGCAATGATCAACCAAAGTTGAAGATTGGGCTTCTGAGGTGTTTTGGGTATGAACTTTTTATTTTTCTGATTATCGCTCATTATATATTATTTCTATGCTGCAAACTTTTTGTAAAACGCTTAAACTGGCTTAAAGTTCAAACGGATCATGTCTCTACACGGGTAACTTTGGCGTCACCCCAGAGTTCCTCAATTCCATAAAATGCTCTTTTATCTTTAAGAAATATGTGTGCTACTACATTGACATAGTCCATGAGGATCCACTGAAGATTGTTTTTTCCCTCACTTCTCCAAGGCCTTTCATTTCCTGATCTGAATACTACTTCTTCTATAGAATCTGAAATTGACTCTACTTGTGTGTCTGAATTTCCTGAACAAATCACGAAAAAATCAGTGAATGAATTTTTGACTCCACGCAGATCCAACACCACTATATCTGAAGCCTTTTTTTCTTCCATTCCTTTTATTATAACTTTACTCAGCTCTTCTGCTGTCATGCTTATTTTGTCCTATTTTTACGCTATGATTACCCCAAAGGCAATTGGGGTTAAATATCTTTATTGCCTTACAAATTAACTAATCAAAATGTATAAAATCCTTGCCAATACGGTTTTTCTCGGAAAAGATATTCATTTCATGACAGAGTGTCATTCTACCAATGATCTTGCTATGGAAAAAATCAAAAGAAAAGAGGTGTCTGAGGGAAGTATTGTCATCACTCAATCCCAGACTAAAGGAAGAGGACAGCGGGGGAGTCAATGGTGGACAGAGCCGGGCAAAAATCTCACCTTTTCATTGATCTTGCGACCTGTTTTTTTGAAGCCACACAAACAGTTTGAACTAAGTAAAATTGTGTGTCTAGCCCTTTGGGAAACGCTATCAGCACTTGATAGTCAAATCAAAATCAAATGGCCTAATGACCTCTTTCATCAAAGTCAAGGTAAAATCTGTGGAGTTTTGATCGAAAACATCATCAACCAACAAAGTGTTGAGTTTTCAATAATGGGAATTGGGCTTAATGTAAACCAATTGGATTTTCCGTTTCCAGGGGTCAGCTCCTTAAAAAAAATTTCAGGTGAAGAAATCGATCTGAACCATCTGCTGTCGGAGCTGGTTTCAAAAATAGAAAAATGGTATCTGCTCTTAAAAAGAGGAGATTACAAATTCATACATGGGCAATATTTGGGACAGTTGCTGTATTTTCAAGAATGGGCTTCCTACAATGATGGTGAAACGTTTGAAGGAAAGATCATTGGGGTAAATGAAGAAGGGAAAATAATTGTTGAAAAAAGGACTGGGGAGCAAGTTGCTTATGGTATCAAAGAGGTCAAACTCCTTGCCTAGCCAAATTTTATTTTGAAGTTAAAAAACCTATTTTTGTAAATCTAAATTGAAAATCAATTCATTAATTAATAATCATATGTCTGAAATTAAATCTGACAAATTCATCAAGTATAAGGTGAAGGATATTTCCCTAGCAGATTGGGGGAGAAAAGAAATTACATTGGCTGAAGCAGAAATGCCAGGTTTGATGGCTCTAAGAGAAGAGTATGGTGCAGCACAACCTTTAAAAGGTGCTAGAATCGCGGGATGTCTTCACATGACTATCCAAACAGCTGTTCTTATAGAAACTTTAGTGGCCTTAGGAGCGGAAGTCACCTGGTCATCTTGTAATATATTTTCTACTCAGGATCATGCAGCTGCAGCTATTGCAGCTGCTGGAATTTCAGTTTATGCCTGGAAGGGTATGACAGCAGAGGAGTTTGATTGGTGTATCGAGCAGACTTTGTTCTTCGGCGAAGAAAGACAGCCTTTGAACATGATTCTAGATGATGGTGGTGATTTGACCAATATGGTTTTGGATAACTACCCTGAGTTGGTAAAAGGAATCAAAGGGCTCTCTGAAGAGACCACTACCGGTGTTCACAGACTTTATGAAAGAATGAAGAAAGGAACCCTTCCTATGCCGGCAATCAATGTCAATGATTCTGTAACAAAGTCAAAATTTGATAACAAATACGGATGTAAAGAATCCTTGGTAGATGCGATCAGAAGGGCGACAGATGTCATGATGGCAGGTAAAGTCGCAGTAGTAGCTGGATATGGAGATGTAGGTAAAGGTTCTGCTGCTTCCTTAAGAGGTGCAGGAGCCAGAGTGATTGTAACTGAAATTGATCCTATCTGTGCGTTACAGGCAGCAATGGATGGTTTTGCAGTGAAAAAGATGGTAGATGCTGTTAAAGAAGCAGATATTGTAGTTACGGCAACCGGTAATAAAGACATTATATCTGAAAAACATTTCAGAGCAATGAGAGATAAAACCATTGTGTGTAACATTGGCCACTTTGATAATGAAATTGACATGGCTTGGTTGAATACAAGTTACGGACATACCAAAAACGTGATTAAGCCACAGGTTGACTTGTACAATATTGAAGGCAATGATATCATTGTTCTGGCTGAGGGTAGACTGGTCAACCTTGGTTGCGCTACAGGACATCCATCTTTTGTAATGTCAAACTCATTTACTAATCAGACTCTTGCTCAACTTGAATTGTGGAATAATACAGATCAATATGAGCCAGGTGTGTATGTGCTTCCTAAGCATTTGGACGAAAAAGTAGCTGCTTTGCATTTAGCCAAATTGGGTGTTGTATTGGAAGAACTAACTCCTGACCAAGCTGAATACATAGGCGTGACTGTTGAAGGACCATACAAGCCAGAATATTACAGGTATTGATCCTCTTAATTAACAGGAAATAAATAATTTTAAGCCTCCGGGGGTATCCTCCGGAGGTTTTTTATTGCCGGTAAATTATAGTTCGTCCATCATGCAGTGTCAAAGTGACTTTGCTTTGACAGTCTATTTCACTTTCGTAGACAGCTTGGTGGGAAGTGGCCTGTGAAGTGTGCCTAAAAATTTGCCATGTTTCACTTCCTTGCCTAGGAACTACAAACCCCCCATTTAAACAATTAAAGCTGTATCTTTTGGGTTGGGTTCTATTCATTCTGATAGGACGTCCGGTGATGTTCCTACCTTCAAGACTTCCGTTTGAGGTGATATCAGTAGCTACTGAGTTAAGCATTGAGATGCTATGCTCGAATTGACCATTAATTTTTGTGGACGATCCATGCTCATCTATGATTAACAATTCAGTAAAAGTTTCTGTTCGTGTATTACTGTTCAGTCCATTGCTAATTCTGGATTGTCTAAATTCCCTTTGGCCTTCTATGGTATTACCCCTTGAAGTATAGTTGTCATATTCCAATGTCACAGCGTTAAAAGTGCTTTGACTGGTATAACTAATGTGGATTTTTCCCAATCTAGACAGGTTGATTTCATTGACGCATTGCCTATTGCCTAAAAACTCCAGAGTTATTTTTTTTTGTTCTTTATCGATAAAGATATTTGGGCAACCGAGAACTTCGGAAGTATCCGCTTTTGAATATGCCTCAAAGGATTTGAATGCAAATGCCAATGATTCATCCAAAGCCATGGAAATATTGAATATCTCTCGACCTTCTACTTGGAGGTCAGTTGTGATATCCCTTTCAATATCACCAAAGCAAGAAAAAAATAGAAATGGTATTAAAATGAGCAATCTGGAGTAGTTCATGATCAATATTTGTTAGGGCAAATCTAATTCCTTTGCTCAACATTTAAAATGATGCCAAAACTAGCTTTACCCACTTTTTTTTACTTGGTGGATTACCTATCTTCAATGGTCATTAAACCCAAACAATTATGTCATATAAAGAAGGAATGCTCAGAGAAGGAGCTTTAAAAGGGAAAACTATTTTGGTAACAGGCGGTGGTACCGGTTTGGGTAGGTCGATGGGGATCTATTTTTTGGAGTTAGGAGCTAATTTGGTAATTACTAGTCGAAAATTGGAAGTTTTGGAAAAGGCTGCCCAGGAAATGGAAAAAGAAACAGGCGGTTCTGTACTTGCAGTTGCTTGTGATGTGCGAGATGCTGACCAGGTTGAAAATGTTTATAACAAATCCATAGAAAAGTTTGGAAAAATTGATGTAGTTCTAAATAATGCAGCTGGGAATTTTATCTCGCCTACTGAGCGATTGTCCACGAATGCTTTCAATACAGTGGTAGATATAGTTTTGAAAGGAAGCGCAAATGTCACAATGGTAATTGGTAAAAAGTGGATTGATTCAGGTCAGCCTGGCACTTTCCTAAATATTGTTACTACTTATGCATGGACAGGTTCAGGCTATGTAGTACCAAGTGCAGCAGCCAAAGCAGGAGTACTTGCAATGACAAGATCACTTGCTGTTGAGTGGGCTAAATATAAGATAAGGTCAAATGCAATAGCACCGGGCCCTTT
This sequence comes from Indibacter alkaliphilus LW1, assembly GCF_000295935.2. Lineage (GTDB taxonomy): Bacteria > Bacteroidota > Bacteroidia > Cytophagales > Cyclobacteriaceae > Indibacter > Indibacter alkaliphilus. The sequence continues at coordinate 468,235 of NZ_ALWO02000037.1, read as the reverse complement.
CCCAACTGAAGGAGCATGGAGTAGGTTGTTGCCTGGAGATTTGGTAAACAAGTTTGATCCTGCTAAAAAGGTACCTGTTGGAAGAGTAGGGGAGCATCAGGAATTGGCAAACCTAGCTGCTTATCTTGTTTCTGATTTTTCAGCCTATGTCAATGGTGAGGTGGTTACCATAGATGGAGGAGAATGGCTTCAAGGAGCTGGAGAGTTTAATAACTTAGATAAAATCCCTCAAGAAATGTGGGATATGATGGAAGCTTCGAGAGGAAAAAAGCAATGAGCCCCAAGGTGATTTGGGGCTATCTGAAAGCAAAGTGGAAAATCAGGAATGCATAATTCCTGATTTTTTTTCATGAGAAAAAAAACTATCTCATATACAATCCGTTTTTTTGACTAAATTAATCATTCTTAATTTATAGGATATGAATGGGAGGTTTTTTTATTGCCGATTTCTTGGCTTGAGTATTTTTTTGTTTATGGTATCCATACAATCCTGTAGGGTGTACGAAGACAATGAATTTGAAACTTATTTCGGACAAGTGGTCAGTTCGGAAGGGGAAATTCTGGAGAATTTTACTTTTGGATTTGGAGAGCAGGATCGGATTCTCCCAGCAGAATTTACCGAACTCGGTTTTCCGGAAAGTAGATTTATCAGAGTGATTTACAATGTAAAAACTGATCAGAATGGGAGATTTCGTATTGTAGTCCCCAAAAAAGTAAGTCCTTTTTATTATATGGTTACGCCTAATGGATCAAAGTTTCAGTTTTCCAGATTTGAAGAGGAGTTAGAAACAGATGTGGTAGAAGTCAGGCTATTTGTCCAGCGAACAGATAGGAGGGATTTGGATTTAGGACAGATAAAAGTCATTCGTTTATGAGGAATGTGATTTTTTGTTTCTTCTATATGGGACTTACCTCTTTTGTCACTGCCCAGCAGAATCAAGTGGTTGAAAATGTGCCATTCAGCATCAGGCCTGAATTTACACTGGAACTGGGTTTGCCCGTATTTCATGGGAATAACCTGCTGTCAAATGATTATAATCTCAACCCCTCTGTAAGGATGGGATTTCAGACGGGAATTGCCGAGAGATTTGGCTTGGGTTTGTTTTTCAGTAATAATGGAGGAGAGGTTGGGGAAACCAAAATACTTGGGGACTTCTTTGATAGGGTCAAGTGGCAGGTTTTTGGTGCGCATGTGTTTTATGCCATCCCAATTTCAGAAAAATTGATCTTTGAACCTGGGTTAGGCTTTGCTCTGCCAACAATGGTTCACTTTGATGGAGAACAGAAATTCAGGCTCAATTATCATAATTTTTTTCATAGATCCAGAATCAGTTATGTCCTATATCAAATAGAAAACAGAAATGCACTCCGGATTTTTGTAAGCGGAGATTACAATTTGGTCAGAGGCCCAAGGATCAATATCAATGAGGACGATAGAAGTTATGTCAGGAAAGGCGCCTTTTCCAATTTTGGAGTCGGCTTTGGTTATTCTTTTTAAGAAAACATGCCCGATTGCATTCTATCATCCTCAGTATAAAAAACCAAAAAGCCACAAGGGGATTCTTTTTGGATTGCCGTATTCAATGTCATCTGCTGCGACAAAACTGTTTTTGACTCCTTGAATCTGTTCTGTAGTTTTGTTTTTGCCACCCACCTCAAATATGTACTTCCCATCCACCCTGAAATCCCCGTCTTTAACATACTCTAGGGTATGAAGATGGGATACCTGATTGATAAAAAAGGTCTCTCTCAGGTTACCCAAGTCTGCATTTTTCGGAGTAAAGGCAAACTGGAAGTTGGTGTTTTCCAGGTAGATTTTCTCCGGTTTCTGCATTTGTGTTATCCCTTTAATGTCCTTGTACAGGTTTTTGGTCAGGTGGGCTTCCTGTAAGAAAAACAAGTAGCTGACCAACGTATTCCTATTTATGCCAATGCGCTCACTGAGTTTGGTCACATTTGGGATAAAGGGCACCGACTCGGAAATGATATGGAGCAGGTGCTTGAGCTTGGGGATGTATGAAATGTCCACATTCCTCAGCAATGGCAGCTCTATCTCCAAAGTCATGTTCACCACCTCTTCCAACCGTAAGTGGTACAGATCCGGCACTTCCTGAAAGAATGGAAAGTATCCATGGTTCAGGTATGAACCAAAATGCTCCAAAGGCCGGATTTTTTTCAGTACCTCCCGTGTAATTTCCACATGGTTTGTGATCAATTCTTCCAGACTGATAACGGGGAATTCCTGCCCGGTTTTGATAGCCAGAAATTCCCTGAACGACAAACCCTGCATGTGGTAGATGACAGCCCTCCGGCTGAGGTCAGCCCGGGCATTGAGGATCTCCAGCATAGAAGAACCGGTAAACACCACCTTCAATTCCGGGAAATCATCGTAGATGTTCTTGATCTCCTGAGACCAATTAGGGTATTTGTGTACTTCGTCCAAAAAAAGGTATTTGCCACCTTTCTTGGCAAAATCGTCTGCCAGGTCCACTAAGTTGTTTTGGGCAAACCAGATGTTGTCCAAACTCACATAAAGCGTGGTATGGTCCAATGGTAGGTTTTGCTTGATGTATTGGAGCAAAAGGGTGGTTTTTCCCACACCTCTTGGTCCTTTGATCCCGATCAGTCTTGCTTCCCACCTGATCTTATGGATCATGCTGCGGATAAAGTCAAGGCTGGTAGAATCAATTTTTTTCTGAAATCGTTCTTCTATTGATTCCATAGTATTGCTTATTTTATTAAGCAAAAATATAAATTATTGATATGATAAAAAAGCATTATTTTTTTAAAATGCTGTTTTTGGAAATCAAATTCAATAATAATTGCTTACTATAATAAGCAATTATTGAATTGACTAAGATAGAAAAATTTCACGCAATGGACGCAAAGGGATTCGCAAAGAGCGCGGACATGCAATGATTAAGCGGTAAACTATTTTATTAATCATAACCGTTCAAAGCCAAGGGGAGTTGAAGTGACTGGCTTAATGCTATTTGATTAACCCTACTTCATTAAGTCAACTATCAAATGCGCAAAACCTGACAGTTTTTTTACACCTTAAATGGTTTTTTGAGACCTTTGGTGCTGTAAGCCTGTCAGGTTTAAATCTGCCATTTAATATGAGACAGTAGGCTTAATTTAAAACCCTAATCAACAAATGTCTCACGAATAATGGACTTGATCTGATTGATGGTTTCTGGATTTAAGGTTTCCAACTTTCTAATGATTCTCACCCGATCGATGGTTCTGATCTGGTCTATGGCTACCCATCCGGATGTTTTTTGACCGTCTAATTGAACCCTTGTTGGGTAAGGTTTGGTGCCACTGGTGATAGGCGAAATGACAATGGTTTTCAAAAATTTATTCATTTCATTGGGTGACAGAACCAGGCAAGGCCTTGTCTTTTTCATTTCGCTGCCAAGGGTTGGGTCCAAATTGACCAAAACAATATCGTATTGAGAGATTTTCATTTTTCAAAATCTTCATCATCAAAAACGTCATCTATAAGTAGGACATCATCACCATTTTTGTGCATTTCTTTGAAAGCTTCCTCCCAACCTTGTCTTGGCTTGGATTTAGGCTTTAGGATGATTTGATCCTCTTCCAGAATGATCTCCATCGTATCTGTGATTTGATACTTTTCCAATATGGTTTTAGAAAGTCTAATCCCTTTGGAATTTCCGATATTGATGACAGTAATCTCCATAATCAATTTGAATTGTGATTACAAAGTAATTACTTTCTGTGAAAAAAGAGATTAAATCGATGAATTTTTTTTTAAAAAAAATGAACCATATAAGGGATGTAAGAGCATATAAGTTCTAACATATTTTTTTCTACGGTCTTCTATTTCTTATATGGTTTTAAAAAAGAGTGAACCATATAAGACATATGAGGTCATATAAGTTCTAAACTATTTCTTCTATGGACTTCTATGTCTTATATGGTTTAGAAAATGAGAACCATATAAGGGATATAAGGACATATAAGTTTTTGATACCCTTGCCCCATTCACGAAACTAAAATAATCGAATTTGGCTTTTGATATTATATAATTTCCGAATCAATACACAATGAACCAAACCCTTTACATCAAAAACATGGTCTGCCCCAGGTGTATTATGGCGGTAGAAACAGTGCTGGATGAACTGGAAATACCTTATAAAAGTGTGCAGTTGGGCCAGGTGGATTTTTCACAGGCTATACCCAAAGGAAAGATGGAAAGTTTGGATAAAAAACTGACAGGGCTGGGATTTGAGTTGTTGGAGTCAGGAAAGTCCAGCCTTATTTCCCAGATCAAGACTTTGATCATAGATCAGATTCATCATAAAAACGAAGCCTTAAGAGTTAATTTTTCCACCTTACTTTCTGACCAGCTCCACCATGATTACACCTATCTGAGCAGGCTTTTTTCCTCGGTAGAGGGCATTACCATTGAGAAATTCATTACCAAACAGAGGATTGAAAAGGTCAAAGAAATGCTGTTTTATGATGAACTCACTTTGGCGGAAATTGCCTTTAAATTGGATTATAGCAGCTCAGCCTACCTTTCGACCCAGTTCAAAAAGGAAACAGGCATGACACCCAGCCAATTCAAGAAGATGCATTCCCCAGACCGCAGGCATTTGGATAGCTTATGACAAAATCTTGAAAAAGAACCTCAAAATTCCATAACTCTTGTTTTTCGAACTTGGCCGAAATTTGTATTCTAAATTGATTGGAATATGGAAGTCGCAGAAAAAAACAAGCTAAAAAAAGATACTTTTCCGGTTGGCGGAATGTCCTGTGCGGCCTGCGCATCCAGCGTAGAGTCCATTCTTTCCAATACAGAAGGGGTAAACAAGGCCAGCGTGAATTTTGCCAGCAACTCGGTACTGGTAGAATATGACCCGGCGATCAAAAAGGAAGATTTGCGTTCTGCACTGCAAAGCGTGGGATATGACCTGATCATTGAAGAGGACAATCCATCAGAGGTACAGGAAGAATTACAGCGACAAAAATATGAGGACATAAAGAAAAGGACTTTATGGTCAGCAGTTTTCACCTTGCCTGTATTCATCATTGGGATGTTTTACATGGATTGGGAATTAGGAAGATGGATATCCATGGTACTTACGGTGCCGGTACTGTTTTATTTCGGTAGGAGCTTCTTTTTAAATGCCTGGAAGCAGGCAAGAAATGGCAAAGCCAATATGGATACTTTGGTATCACTTAGTACAGGGATGGCATTTATTTTCAGTTTTTTTAATACGGTTTATCCGGATTTCTGGCATCAGCGGGGCATACATCCCCATGTCTATTATGAGGCTGCTGTGGTCATCATCACTTTTATTTCTCTAGGCAAACTCTTGGAAGAAAAGGCCAAATCCAATACTTCTTCTGCCATCAAAAAGCTGATGGGTTTGCAGCCCAATACCCTAAAGGTGATGGTCAATGGGGAGGAGCAGGAAATCCCGATTTCTTCTGTTGAAAAGGGCTTTACGATTCTGGTAAGGCCTGGTGAAAAAATCCCGGTTGACGGGAAAGTGATTTCAGGCAGTTCTTATGTGGATGAAAGTATGATCACCGGTGAACCCGTTCCGGTTTCCAAAACTAAGGGCGAAAAGGTATTTGCAGGTACGGTCAATCAAAAAGGCAGTTTCCAGTTTGAAGCCGAAAAGGTAGGTGCTGAAACCTTACTTTCCCAAATCATCAAAATGGTACAGGAAGCCCAGGGCAGTAAAGCCCCTGTGCAGAAGCTTGTCGATAAAATTGCCGGTGTTTTTGTTCCCATAGTTATGGTCATAGCGGTTCTTACCTTCCTGATTTGGATGCTTGTGGGAGGGGATGAGGCCTTCACGCATGCTTTGCTCACTTCTGTAGCGGTATTGGTCATTGCCTGTCCCTGTGCGCTGGGACTTGCCACCCCCACTGCCATTATGGTAGGTATGGGCAAAGGAGCTGAAAATAACATACTAATCAAAGATGCTGAGAGTTTGGAATTGGGCCATAAGGTGAGTGCCGTAGTTCTGGATAAAACTGGTACCATCACAGAAGGTAAACCTACCGTTACGGATATGTATTGGGAAAAGGAAGTTAATGAAATCCCAATGTTGGAATCAATCTTATTGGCTTTGGAATCTCAGTCCGAACACCCCCTTGCCGAAGCGGTGGTGAAAAAACTCAAGGAAGATGGGGTGAAAGCATCCAAAATTGATGGTTTTGAAAGCATCACGGGTAGGGGCGTCAAAGCTTCAGATGCATCCGGTATAACCTATTTGATAGGAAACAGGGCTTTGATGCATGATCAGCAGGTTTCCATTTCGCAGGAAACAAAAACCATAGCCAACAACTGGCAGGAAGAAGCCAAGACAGTTGTCTATTTTTCTGATGATAAGTCGGTATTGGCAGTGATTGCCATTGCAGACAAAATCAAACCTAGCTCCAAATCAGCCATAGAAAAGTTGAAGAATCGAGGTGTGGAAGTTTACATGCTGACAGGAGACAACCAACAGACCGCTGAGGCAGTGGCCAAAGCCTTGGGATTGACTTCATTTAAGGCGGAAGTCCTTCCTTCTGACAAAGCAGATTTCGTAAAGGAACTCCAGGGAAAAGGAAAGGTGGTGGCCATGGTAGGGGATGGAATCAATGATTCCCAGGCATTGGCCCAAGCGGATGTCAGTATGGCTATGGGGCACGGTTCTGACATTGCGATGGATGTGGCCAAGATGACCTTGATTACTTCCAACCTGGAATCCATTCCCAAAGCCTTGAAGTTGTCTTCCCTTACAGTCATGGGAATCAGGCAAAATCTCTTTTGGGCATTTATTTACAATGTCATTGGTATTCCGATAGCAGCAGGCGTATTGTACCCTGTTAATGGCTTTCTGCTGGATCCTATGATAGCCGGAGCAGCTATGGCTTTCAGTTCCGTTTCGGTGGTGGCTAATAGTTTGAGGTTAAAGGTGAAGGAATTGTAATTTATTAAACGGATGCAGGCTTTATTTTTAATAATTTACCAGGGATTCATTTTAAGATATTAGTAGATACTGGATATTAATAGATATTAGGGTTCAGTTTCAATGTTGAAACAAAGAGTCTGGTTAAAAAAATAAGTATCTCAATATCCCAATATCCATAAATATCTTTCAAAAGTAAATATATACTTCGGTAAGCGAATCAATTCAATTAGGAACAAACAATCAAAAATATAAAAAATGAACAAGATGCAATTCAAAACAAACATTATGTGCAACGGTTGCCTGGAGAAAGTGACTCCTCAATTGAATAATACTCAGGGTATAGAAAGCTGGAGCGTGGACCTGCAAAACCCGGATAAAATACTGACAGTAAAAGGATCCAATACAAATGAAGAAGATGTGATTGCAGCAGTCAATAAAGTGGGTTTTCAGATTGATAGAGTTTAAGACTTCAATTGGATCAAGATTTATTGGTTCAAGACTTGGTCTAGGACCATAATACTGCAGTCTGAAGACTGCATTTAGTAAGTCCAAGCCCGCCTGCATCGGCCAGGTCTGAAGACTTTGAACTAAATTGGAGTACTAGATTGGCAAGCCGGAACTGTAAAGGTTAAATGCTATTTTGGTGGTGGGTTCGGTGGCTGCAATCCAGGTGATTTAAAGTGGACGAAGGGCTACACTGTTCCATCTTTTGAAATATGCTCTTATGTGAAAGACGAACACAGGCAAGCAAGCGTTAGATTGGTAGGTTTTTTACATTTCAATTAAATAAGGTTGAAATAATTCAGTCTTTTATATCGCAGAAATATTTGAGAAAATGGATAGAATAAAATTATTAATAATATTCGCTACGTTTCTTCTTTCAGGAAAGTCAATAGCCCAGTTTTCATTAGGGCTTGATATGATTTCCAGAAAGGAGTTTTTTCAATATAATGATCCCGGTAATTTGATTTTACCCGATGGTTTTAGCCACCTGTCTTATGGGGTTTTTGGGAAGTATGTATTTGAGAATAACTTGTTTTTAGAGTCTGGGATTTATTGGTTTTCTTATGGAAGGAGTTTAAATTTTAGACCTGATCCTGGTCAGAGCTTTTTTTTTGAGACCTTGAGCAACCCTGAGAGATTTTTAACCATTCCTATTCGGGTAGGTTATAAATTTGATCCATTAAGTTCATATTCTGAATTTATCAACAGGCTTAATATTCAACCTTTTGTAGGTTTTGCAACCTCTTTCAACAGCCATGTTGGCCAGAAAGGTACCGGGCCAAACCAAACCATAATTAATGAAAGAAGAACCAATACCTATTTTGAAGGGGGATTGGGTTTGGGTTACAGGGTTTTCAGGAAAATGGAAATCATTTTTCAATATGGCTTTTTGAAAGGGAACCATGATTTTGTTAGAAGGGAAGTAAATTATATTGGTAATTCTGGCGAGACTGTCAACTCCACTATCATTTCAAATGGTTCGGCAAGGCATTGGGGTTTAAGGTTTCAATATGATTTTTGAAACTCCAATAATAATCCTATACCTTTAATCCAATGAACTTCTTTATCTTTGATCCGTAAATACCAATCGTGAAGTCATTCGTCAAAATATCACTCCTTGTTTTCTATGTGTTTTTTAACGCAGGGTTGAGCTATTCCATGCATTTTTGTGGAGATGACTTCCAAAGGATCAATGTATTTGCAGAATACAAAACCTGCTGTGAGACCAATACCCCAATGCCGGGATGTTGCGACGATGTTTCGAATTTGGAACTTCCCAATACCGATCAGCAGGTTTCAGATATTTTGGATTTCCAACCTCAGACTTTTGAGTTGCTGAATGCTGCGCTTAGATTTGAATTGCCTATAAATTTTATTGTTTTTGAAGAGAAAACAGCCTTTGCTGATTCCTCTCCCCCGATATTTCACAATACGCCGATTTATATTTTTTGTCAGGTATTCCTGATTTGATTTTTTGTTTCACGCAAAGACGCTAAGGCGCAAAGACCGCAAAGAATTATTAAATACATCTAGTTTGGGTTGAAGACCTGTCAGGATTTCAAAACCTGACAGGTATAGCCATAGCTTTATCCGCTATTTCCCTTTTATCAAAAGAATAGGTTTACTTTGGGGTTTAATATATACAAGTGTCTGAATATCAATTAATATCTGATTCTAAAAATCAAAAGTTCAATCAGAAAAACAGCATTTAGTCCAAGAAACTATGCTCAATAAAACCATAAAATTCTTCCTCGAAAATAAACTGGTCACCGTCATCCTACTTGTCCTTGTAGTGGCATGGGGAATCGTGACGGCCCCTTTCAATTGGAACACTGGTTTCCTTCCCAATGACCCTGTGCCGGTGGATGCCATTCCGGATATCGGGGAAAATCAGCAAATCGTCTTTACCGATTGGATGGGACGCTCTCCTCAGGATGTGGAGGATCAGATTACTTATCCTTTGACCACTTCTCTTTTGGGAATGCCCGGAGTAAAATCTATCCGTAGTACTTCCATGTTCGGTTTTTCTTCCATCTACATCATTTTCGAAGATGACGTGGAATTCTACTGGAGTAGATCCAGGATTTTGGAAAAACTCAATTCACTTCCCTCAGGATTGCTACCCGAGGGAGTGCAACCCAAACTCGGGCCAGATGCCACAGGTCTTGGGCAAGTATATTTTTATACACTTGAAGGAAGAGATGAAAATGGCAATCCAGTCGGTGGTTGGGACCTGCACGAACTCCGTAGCATTCAGGATTACTATGTGCGCTATGGCTTGGCAGGGACGGAAGGAGTAGCTGAAGTGGCAACTATTGGTGGACATGTCAAGGAATACCAGGTGGATTTGGATCCTGTTGCGATGAAAGCCCACAACGTATCCATGATGCAGGTGATGAATGCAATCAAGCAATCCAATCTGGATATCGGGGCCAACACCATGGAGATCAATCAGGTGGAATTTATCGTCAGAGGCTTGGGCTATGTGAAGTCTCTGGAGGATATCGAGAAGGCAGTAGTCAAAACCAGCAACAATGTTCCCTTGAGAATCAGGGATATTGCCAAAGTGAATATTGGGCCGGCAAGCAGGGCGGAAAGGGCTATTTTGGATAAAGGTGGTGCTGAAGCAGTAGGTGGTGTGGTAGTGGCTCGCTATGGAGACAATCCCCTTCAGGTAATTGATGCACTAAAAGCCAAAATCGATGAAATCACACCAGGACTTCCAAGCAAAACGCTGGAAGATGGTACCGTTTCCAAGGTGACTATAGTGCCTTTCTATGACCGTTCTGGTTTGATCAAGGAAACCTTGAATACACTGAATGAAGCCATCAGCTTGCAGATTTTGATCACCATCATTGTGATCATGGTGATGGTGTATAACCTTCGGGCTTCGATTTTGATTTCTGCATTGTTGCCATTGGCAGTCTTGATGTGCTTTATCATGATGAAGTATGTGGGGGTGGATGCGAATATCGTGGCGCTATCAGGAATTGCCATCGCCATTGGAACCATGGTGGATTTGGGGATTATTCTGAATGAAAATATACTTAGGCATCTCGAAGAGTCTGATGATAAAAAGTCCAAACTCCAGATCATTTATGATGCCACCACTGAGGTGAGTTCGGCGATCTTGACGGCTGTGATGACGACGATTGTCAGCTTCTTGCCCGTTTTTACTTTGCAGGCAGCGGAAGGGAAGTTGTTCGGGCCATTGGCCTATACCAAGACCTTTGCTTTGATCGCAGCCTTGATCTTTACTTTGGTCTTTATGCCGGCTTTTGCCCATTGGGTGTTTGGAGCGAAAGTGAAGTCCAAGAATTATAAGACGGTGCTGAATATAGCCATGGCAGTTTTGGGCTTTGTGCTACTGTTCTACTTCCCTTGGGCGGGATGGGTCTTATTGGCTTTTGCAGCCAATCATTTGATCCACCACTTTTTCCCAAAACAAACAAAAGATGGACGCTACAAAAATCAGATCGCCATGCTGATAGCAGTAGTAGCGGTGTCCGTTTTATTGGCGATTGAGTGGAGACCATTGGGCTTGACCCAGTCTGTGTTTGTCAATTTTCTCTTTATTGGTCTAGTAGTCGGTTTGGTTTTGGGGGTATTCGCCTTGTTTATCCGCTACTATGCGCAACTGTTGAACTGGTGCTTGGAAAACGCTAAAATATTTTTACTGATCCCTTTGACAGTTATTCTTTTGGCTTTGAATATTTGGATAGGGTTTGGAAATATTTTCGGTTTTGTGGCTACCGGTTTTGACAAATTGGGAGTCAATATCCGCACCACATCTGTTTGGTCGGGCCTGACCCATACTTTTCCCGGCATGGGTAAGGAGTTTATGCCAGCCTTGAATGAAGGTTCTTTCCTCTTGATGCCTACCTCTATGCCTCACTCCGGCGTGGAGGCCAATATGCAGATTGTGAAACAGCTTGATATGTTGGTGCAGGCCATTCCAGAGGTGGAAATGGTGGTTGGAAAAGCAGGTAGGGCAGAAAGTCCGCTTGATCCCGCTCCCATGTCCATGTATGAAAACATCATCAATTATAAGACTGAATACCTTCAGGATGATGATGCCCGTAAGCTCCGATTTGAAGTAGATCGAGAGGGAAATTATCAGCTTGAGGTTAATGGGAAAACCTGGTGGTATGACCGTCAGGATGGAGCCATTTGGGATGATGAAAAGAATTACATGGAGGAATCCCAGCGCAGGTCGGTGATTAGAAATGTCGCCAAATACTTGGTGCCAAATGAAAGACGTGGTCAATACTTCCGTCAGTGGAGGGATGAAATCCGCACGCCTGATGATATCTGGGATGAAATCCAGGTGCGAACCTCCAATCTTCCGGGGGTAACTTCCGCACCTAAACTACAGCCGATCGAAACCCGCTTGGTGATGTTACAGACGGGAATGCGTGCGCCTATGGGTATGAAAGTGTATGGCCCCGATTTGGAAACCATAGAGGATTTCAGCTTGAAGTTGGAGTCGGTGCTGAAAGAAGTGCCTTCAGTAAAAGCTGAGGCAGTTTTTGCAGACCGATCTTTGGGTAAACCGTATTTGGAGATTGATTTGGATAGAACCCAACTGGGTAGGTTTGGGCTGAACATTGCCGATGTGCAGGAATTTATCGAAGTGGCTATAGGCGGAATGACCTTGAGTACGACGGTAGAAGGTAGGGAGCGCTATGCCATCCGTGCCCGATATGCCAGAGAGTACAGGGATGATCCCGAAGCTTTGAAGCGGATTTTGGTCAGCACGCCTACAGGTGCACAGATTCCTTTGGGGCAATTGGCAGAGATCAATTACCGACCTGGGCCAATGATGATCCGTGGGGAAAATACCTTCTTGGTGGGCTATGTGCTTTTTGATAAGCGAAATGGCTTTGCTGAGGGTTCAGTGGTAGATGATGCCCGCAACTTTATCCAACAAAAAATTGACAGCGGTGAGTTGAAAGTACCAACTGGGGTATCCTACACTTTCTCCGGAAGTTACGAAAATCAGATCCGTGCCGAAAAGCGCTTGGCGATTGTGATACCGCTGTGTTTGGCGGTGATTTTCCTTATTCTTTACCTGCAGTTCCGCTCCACAGCCATGGTCTTGATGATCTTCTCAGCCATTGCCATGGCATTTTCAGGAGGCTTTATGATGCTGTGGTTATATGGGCAGGACTGGTTCTTTGATTTCAGTTTCCTCGGAACAAATATGCGGGAACTATTCCAGATGCGCACCTTCAATCTCTCTGTGGCAGTCTGGGTAGGGTTTATCGCCCTCTTTGGTATCGCTACCGATGATGGGGTTGTGATGGGTACCTATCTAAAACAAAGCTTCGAAAAAATCCAGCCAGAGAATGCCAAAGAAGTACGAAAAGCAGTCTTGGAAGCTGGACTGAAAAGGGTTAGACCATGTCTGATGACTACGGCAACCACGTTATTGGCCTTGCTTCCCGTATTGACAAGTTCAGGCCGAGGCTCCGACATCATGATCCCTATGGCGATACCTGCTTTTGGGGGGATGACGGTGGCGTTGATTTCTTTATTTATTGTGCCGGTGTTGTATGGGAAATATGTTGAAATAAGGTTGAAATATGCTAAAGTGAAATAAGGTTGAAATATGCCTGCGGCGAAATATGGTTGAAATATACTTCGTGAAATATTGTAGAAATATGCTTTGCAAAATAAAGTTGAAATAGGGCCTAAAGGATGAAAAATAGTTGAAATAGACTGGTTGAAATATGCCTTGGAAGAAATACAATTGAAATATGCTTTGCGAAATATTGTAGAAATATTTAATCAAGATTAAAATGGATGGGAAGAAGAAATTTATTCCGCTGAAGGAACTGGAGGTTTATCAGTTGTCTCGGCAGCTATCAAAGATAGCTTGGAAGATTTATAGCAGGCTTTCTTATCAGGAAAAAAAGACATGGGGAGATCAGATGCTGGAATCCATAGATTCCGTGGGTGCCAATATTGCTGAAGGTTATGGCCGATACCATTACTTGGAGAAAATGCGATTCTATTTTATTTCAAGAGCTTCTTTGTCAGAAGGGAAGGAGCATTGGTTGGATCTTGGACTGGAAAGAGGTCAAGTGTCCCAAGAAGAATGGGATCAAATCTGCCTTATTCATAAGCCCCTCCAAGTCAAATTGAATAATATGATTTCAAAAACCTACGAATCAAAGAAAGGAGGAGGAAATGAAAGGAGTTAAAGACAAGTTTACATACCAAGGCCAGCTAATTACTTTCAAAGATTTAAAGGAGCGAACTATTGCCGAAATATTTCAAAGGCTTAGCTACAGGTTACAAGGTCTAATGCTAAGAATTATTTCTACTTTATCCCGAATCGCTTTGCTCTCGGGACTTCCGCTAAAGCTCCAGTTTCCACCATATTTCTATGTATTTCAACTGGTAATAAAAAGGGGAAAAGGTCTGATGCTAAAAATTATTTCTACCATACTTCTATGTATTTCTACCTTATTTCAATCTCTAATCAATTTCCCTCAAAAGGTAACCAATAGCGGAAAAGGTCTGATGCTAAAAACTATTTCCACCATATTTCTATGTATTTCCACCATATTTCAATTACAAAGCCAAACTCTAGAAAACTACTTGAATGAAGCAATTGAGAACAATGCAAGTTTGCAGGGTAGTTTCAAACAATATCAAGCCAGTCTTGAAAAAACAAACCAAGTAAGCCTTGAATCACCGCAATTGAATATTGGTGTTTTTACCAGACCGATGGAGTTACTGATGGGGAATCAGCGGGCGGAGGCATCGGTGATGCAGATGTTTCCTTGGTTTGGGATGCTCAGGACGCAGAAGGATGAAGCAACACTGATGTCTGAAGCCAAATACGAGGAGTTCAGGCAGCAGCGGAATGTGCTTCTGTATCAGGTTAAGGAGACTTATTTTCAATTGCAGCAATTGCAAAACACCATTGACATCACCGTATCCAATTTGGAGATTTTGAAATCATTGGAGCAATTGGCCATCATCCGCTATCAGGGAGGAAGTACTTCAGAAGCTGTTTCATCTGTGTCTTCAGCGGTAAGAAGGCCAACACGTGGTAGCCAACAGGGAAGTGGAGATGATGGCATGGGCATGGGAGGTGGAGGTTCTTCCGCTGCTTCTTCAGGGCAATCTTCAAGTGCAGCTTCCATGAACAGCATGGGTTCAGGTGGAGGCTCTGGAAAGCTCACGGATGTACTTCGACTGCAAGTTCAGATCAAGGCTTTAGAGTCTGATTTGGAACAGTTGGAGGTGGACAAGCGCCCTTTGACAGTAAGGTTCAATCAACTGTTAGGCAGGGATAAAAACGAAGATGTAGCCATAGAAAGCCAATTGGAAAGTCAAAAAGCCATGGGTTGGGAAGTGGAAATGCTCGAGCAAATCCTGGATACCAATCCCATGCTGTTGATGCTGGAAAAAGAAGGTTTGGCCTATCAGAAGCAAGGTGAAATGGCCAAATTGGAAGGTAAACCCATGTTTGGATTGGGATTGAATTATATGGTATTTTCCCCTAGACCTGAATCAGGCGTACCTGGAGGTATGGGCGGAATGGATTATATGCCAGCTGGTATGGGCAATAACATGGTTATGCCGATGGCTACGGTTTCCCTACCAATTTACCGCAAAAAGTACAAAGCCATGGAAGCAGAATCCAAGCTTTACTGGGAAGCAAACGAGCGTCAGAAGGAAGATTTGCAAAGAAACTTGGAGACCGAGTTTGAAACCATCTTGGTTTCCATCAAAGATGCTGACCGTAAAATCCGACTCTTACAAGATCAAATTGAATTGACCGAGCAAACACTGGAGCTCTCCGTGACTTCATACGCAACTGAAGGCAGTTCCTTCGAAGAGATCTTGAGTATCCAAAGAGAATTACTGGATTTCAGGTTGAATCTGTTGAATACAAAGATTGAGAGGGAGATTGGTTTTGCGAAATTGGAAACATTGATTGGAGTTTGAAATATGGTAGAAATACGATTGAAATAAAGTGGAAATACAATTGAAATACTATAGAGATAGGAATATGAATCAATGGTTAGGTATTTAATATTACCCAAAATACCTTCAGGGTTCCAAAAACCTCAAAGGTCAGGCTGTCTCAAATCTTATGTCTTAAATCTTGAGTCTAAAAAAACATGAACAAAAATAAACATATAGTAATCATCATCCTCGGCTGCCTTTTCTTTGGGGCGGTAGCAGGATATCTGATTCGTGGAGGAGGAGAAGAGCATCCTGATCACGAGCATACGCATATTGACGAAAACGGGGTGGAATACACTTGCTCTATGCACCCTCAAATCCGTCAAAATGAACCTGGGCAATGTCCGCTTTGCGGGATGGCACTTACTCCAGTCAGCAATAAAAAAGGCGGAGAATCCAGCCCCTTTGTGTTGGAAATGACTCCCGAGGCAGTTGCTCTTTCCAACGTGCAGACTGTCAGGGTTAAATCCGGGGCTGGTACAGGGAAACTTTCCCTGACAGGAAAAATCCAAGCCAATGAACAACGGGTCAAAAGCCTAACTGCCAATTATGGAGGGAGAGTTGACCAATTGTTTGTCAACTTTACCGGGCAGGAGATCAGAAGGGGTGAAAAATTAGCGACCCTCTACTCCCCTGAACTGGTCAATGCCCAAAAGGAATTGTTGGAAACGGCCAAAATCAAAGAGCGCCAACCGGCCTTGTACCAAGCTGCTAAAGAAAAACTGAGACTGTGGAAGATTTCTGAGGAGCAGATTGCACGGATAGAAAGTTCAGGTGAGGTACAGTCCCAATTTGACGTCTATGCTGATGTGGCTGGTGTGGTGACAGCTAGAAATGTGTCTGTTGGTGACTTCGTCAGCAGGGGTTCTGTGCTTTTTGAGATAGTGGATCTGAGTACTGTATGGGTGATTTTGGATGCATACGAATCTGATTTAGGTGCCATCAAAAAAGGAGATGATTTGAGTTTCTCTGTTTCCGCTTATCCGGGAAAGACTTTCAATGCAAAGGTGACTTATATCGACCCTGTCTTGAATCCCGATACCAGAACTGTAGGCGTTCGTGCGGAAGCAACGAATCGGAATTTTGAATTGAAGCCGGAAATGTTTGTCTCTGCCAATATCTCTACAGGCCAAGCAGGTCAGTCAGGTTTGATGATTCCCAAGACAGCGATACTTTGGACAGGGCCTAGATCGGTGGTCTATGTGCAGGTAGGGAATAAGGAAGCTCCGGCATTCGAAATGCGTGAGGTAGAGTTGGGGCCAAGGGTAGGTGAAGACTACTTGGTTTTGTCAGGAGTAGAAGAAGGTGATCAGGTTGTTAGTAATGGGGTTTTTGCCATTGATGCAGCGGCACAGTTGAGTGGGAATTACAGCATGATGACCAGGCCGGAAGTGAAGACTTTGGATACACCTGAGGAATTTAGAAAACAGCTTACGGCTTTTGTGCAAAGCTATCTTCCTATCAAAGATGCCTTGGTCAAAACCGATGCGGATGCTACCCGAAAAACAATCAGTCCAGCCAAAGCCAGTTTGGCCAAAGTGGATATGAAGCTTTTGGAAGGAAAGGCCCATGACATTTGGATGGATTTGCTCAGACCGATGCAAAGCAGTCTGGATAAAATCACACAGACTTCAGATGTCGAGGAACAAAGAAAGCATTTCGAGACCTTATCCGACAACCTAATTGAAGCAGTGGAATATTTCGGTGTGGTGGAAAACACCATCTACCGTCAGTATTGTCCCATGGCCTTCAAAGACCAGGGAGCCTATTGGTTGAGCTCAGAAAAGGAAATCAGAAATCCATATTTCGGGGACATGATGCTGACTTGTGGAGAGGTCAAGGAAACTTATCAGCCGGGTAAGAGAGTCACTTCATCATCTGGCAATCAGCCGGAGGTACAGGTGGGGCATGTTCATTAAAATGAAATATGGTAGAAATAGGGTTGAAATATGGTAGAAATACAATAGAAATAAGGTTGAAATATGGTAGAAATACGATGAAGATATAGTTGAAATAGGAGGCTGTCCCTAAAGGTTTGGCCTCTAGATTTAGTCGCTAGTTTGAAATATATTTCCGATTATCCGGGATAGTTCATTAAACTGTGTCTAAGGTTAAATCTTTCTTTCAGTCTACTGCCTTAGTTGCCTTGAGAAGGCTTAGCCATATTTCAATAATATTTCACGAAGTGTATTTCAATTTTATTTCGCCTAGGGCATATTTCACGCAGTATATTTCCACCTTATTTCACTATTCCATATTTCACGAAGTGTATTTCAACTTTATTTCGCCTTGGGCATATTTCAAAATTGATAAAAACAGATAAAACTATGATAAACAGTAAATTCAAATTAATCATCGCCGCTCTATTATTAAGTATCTCCTGCACCTCCAACAAGACTGAGGAGAAGGAAGTAGCAAAAGATGAACATGCCCATCATGACCATAGTGCACATGCTGGAGCATCTAATTCCAAAAGTCCAAGAACCGCAGCCATGGCCAATATTGGATCCAACCACGTGCACATAGACTACTCTGCTCCCAGTGTGAGAGGAAGGGAGATTTTCGGTGGGCTCGTGGCCTATGATGAAGTATGGGTGACTGGGGCACATTCGGCTACCAGTATTTCTTTCAATGAAGATCTTGAGATTGAGGGGGAAGTGTTAAATGCTGGAAAATATGCGCTATTCACGATTCCAGGTAAAGAAAGTTGGACGGTAATCCTTAATACCAATTATGAACAACATCTAGCCGATGATTTTGATGAAGCAGAAGATGTGGCCAGATTTAAAGTGCCATCCATTAGTTTGAACGAAGCTGAAGAACAATTGAAATTTGAAGTGATCAGTAAGGGCGATGGTGAAGGAGAAATTGTATTCAAATGGGCAAATAAGAGTTTTGTATTGAAAATAAGGATGGCTTAGGTGATAATTGAAGCCATTAGACTTTTGTAGAGAAGTTACTCGAATCCTGAATACTTTCTTGTAGTACTTTATCCAGCTTCACAGCTTCTACTTTGATTATTTTTAAAAGGTCCAGAGCCTCTTCTGGACTTTTTTTGATATCAATTACTTCCAAAATCCCCAGAATATTAGCCAATTTCGCCCTCATTAAATGGGACTGATTGAATGTCAGCGCTTTCAAAAATTCATTTTGCTGTTCTAAAATTGACTCTGATTTTTTCCTTTCAGAAATATCAAAAAAAGTTCCAACCATAAGTTTGGGTTGTCCGGATTGTGTCCAGCTCACAACTTTACCCGAACAGATTACTGGTATTAAGTCATCATTAAGACTTTTGACACGGAATTCGCAATGAAACGGATTTTTCCCTTGACTTTCAAAGTGTTCAGTTAGTTGTTTTTCTACATGATTTAAATCAAGTGGGTGAATATGCTTTTTCCATTTAACCTGCTTCTTGGATTTTTCTGTTAAAATTGAGTCATAGCCAAGAAGTATTTGAAGAGAGGCATTGAATTGGTCATACTTATTTTCGATATCCCATTGCCAAAATCCTAATAAATTGTTTTCAAAAAGTCCTTCTAAAATATCGTTTTTGACATGTAACTCACTTACAGTTGTAGGAAGTTTTAATTTGCCAATGCTGTCTGAATGAATCGTATAACCGATCCCAAAAACTTTATACTTACTTTCAAACGGACTGAGATGAAATTGCCAATTGGTCCATATAAAATCATCACCTTGACTGTTTAGCTTCCTCAAGTCTATTTCAAATGTTGTTTTTTTTGATTTTGATGTTTTTTCCAGTAAATATTGATATTTTGAAAAATCCTCAGGAAAAATCAAATCTTTGAATGCCATTCCGACGATGGGGCCTTGAAAAAATCTAAGGTTCATTTCCAAAGCCGGGTTGGTCTCAAAGATAGTATGGTCTTCTTGAAGGGCTAAATAGAATAAGTGTTTGGACTTTTGGATAATGTCCTTGTAATGATCTTTATTCATTGAGGTTGTGGTTCAAGGCTTATAGCTTTATCGTGACCGAATATAGTAATCAAAAAACTTATTTTATAATTTAAAATACAAAAAATATACTATCAAATACAATGGAATTGACTCATGACTTAAAAAGATCTGATTTTGGATCCAAGGATGATTTGGGAAGCATAATGACCGAAAGTGAGGCGATGCAGCTTTTGGAGAATTGGGTGGAAAATGAAAAGCTCGTGTTTCACATGAAGCAGGTGGGGCATTTAATGAAAGTTTATGCTTTGAAAAAAGGCTATGACGAAAAAGAACAGCACCTTTGGTTTGTGGCGGGATTATTACACGATGCAGATTGGGATAAGTGGCCTGATGAACATTGCCGGAAAATCATAGAAGAGCTAGAGGCAAGAAATCAAGATCCTAGGGTCATTAAAGCTATTGCCAGTCATGGGCCAAGATTCTTTGGTGTGCAACCAGAATCAGAAATGGACAAAATGCTTTATGCATTTGATGAACTTTCCGGGTTGATTCATGCCTATTCTCTAATGCGTCCTCAAGGATATGAAAGTATGGAAATAAAAGGAGTCAAAAAGCGTCTAAAAGACAAAAGTTTTGCTGCTCAGGTCAGTAGGGAAGATATCGCCGATGCATCCCAAAGAGCTGGGATTTCTTTAGAAGAATTGATTCAGTTTGTAATTGATAACCAATTGAGATCCTGATCAGGGAAGTCTAACCTCCTCCCAGAAGTTCTCCTGACTTTTCACAAAAAGACCATTTCTGGTAGCTACATAGACTTTGCCTCCAAAAAATTGCACGTCATAAATCTGTGAATTGTTAAGCCCAGTTCTGTCAAGTTCTGAAAGCTGATGGCTAGTGGCTCCATTTTCCCGGAAGTTTTCCAGAGAGGAAAGAATTTCAGACCCAGGGATAAAAATCAGGGCTTTTTCTCCATCTGATCGGATCATCAGAGGACCATTAAGTTCAGTGATGTATTCTTTGGTTTCTGCCAAGGGAGAATTGGAGTAAGAAATTCTTCCTATTGGGGATTCTGTAATCAAATATTCCAAAGTAGATAGCTGAGCAAAGTCGTAAAATCTGAAATTTGGACTTCCGGTGGTAGGTCCTGTAAGTTTTTGGACACTACCATCTTTGGAGATAAGGAATGAATCTCCTGATTCAGGTCCGTCTTCAGCCTTTCTGATGTGGGCAATCCACTGATCTTCCAGCTTTTTTACACTCTGTATAATCAGTCCCAGACCATTTCCCTCAGAGGAGAGGTCCAAACTTGATGGATTTATTTCTGCCACCTTATTTACTTCAAGCCTGCCAAATCCATTTCCAAAGTCTATTTCCAGTATCAGGATTTGATTATGTCCGGATTTAATAAGGTTTAGGATTAAATGATTGCCGTTAAGGTCAAAGGTTCTTTCGGGATAGATTGATTCCTTTTGGGTGTCTGAAACCAACCTTATATCGTCTCCATTTTCCGCTAAATGATCATTAAGAACAATACCTCGTATTTCTCCTAAATCTGATGGAAATACAGTAAATCCAATTAGGTTTTGGATTGGTTGAATGGTATAATCATTGGTGAAAGAAGGTCTGAATCTGCGACTTTGTCCACCCGTCGCACAGCAAGAAAAGGTGATTCCTCCGTCTTTACTGATATAACCTGGGTAATTTTCATGGAGGAAGAAAAGCTTTTCGTCGATGATTTCCATCCCAAAAACAAAACCTTTGTCAAGATTCGAAGTATCAACAAGTTCGAAATTTTCAGGTTCATCATCTATTATCGGCTCAACAGGGTCATTACAAGAAAAAAGAAGCAAGATTATCAGAGGAATGGATAAAAGTCTTTTCACGGTCGCTAGGGATTTAGTTGCTTCTAATATTATAGTTTTTTTTTCAAAGCAAAAAAAAGCCCGGAATTTTTTTTCCGGGCTTTTGATATTTTCAACCGATCAATTAAGACCTGCTGCTTCTTTTCTTTTTTACTGGCTCTTCTTCTATCTCGTCCTCAACACCGGCAAATACTCTACCGCAATGTTCGCAAACGATAAGTTTTTTCTTTTCTCTGATGTCTGCTTGTCTTTGTGGTGGTACAATGTTGAAACATCCTCCGCAAGCGCCTCTCTTGACCATTACTACTGCCAACCCGTTTTTGGCATTGTCTCGGATTTTGCTGTAGGATTTCAAAAGTCTCTCCTCAATTTTTTTGGTGGCTTTATCTCTATCAGCTTTTAACTTGGATTCTTCGTTCTCGCTTTCAGAAATGATAGTTTCAAGTTCACCTTTTTTAGTATCCAAATCTTTCTGTCTTTCATTGAGCGTTTCTTTCAATGCTTCAACATCAGAATTTTTACTTTCGATTCTAGCCTGAGCTTCCCCGATTTTCTTTTTGGCTACTTGGATCTCAAGATCTTGTAATTCCAATTCCTTAGTGATGGCGTCATACTCCCTGTTGTTTCTGACATTCATCTGCTGTTCTTGGTATTTTTTGATCAGCTTTTCCGATTCTTTGATATTTTCCTTGTAGGTCTTAATATCATCTTCTAAGCTTTGCAGGTCAGTGTTGAATTTCTCCAGTCTGGTCTCATATCCTGCTATTTCATCTTCAAGGTCTTGGACTTCTTCTGGAAGGGCTCCTCTAACTTTAAAAATCGCGTCGAGTCTGGAATCTATTTTTTGAAGGTTTAATAAGGCTTCAAGCTTTTGTGCAACTGTACTTTCCATGTACTATAGGTAAGTTATGGGATTCGTAACTACTTTTGTCAAATAGAGTGCAATATTACTAAAATTTTGCGACAATAAATCCCTGAGCAGTTCTTTTGTGTAAATTTCGCTTTCGTAATGACCTATGTCGCAAATAATAAGCTGATTATCAGCATCAAAGAATTCATGGTATTTTATGTCTGATGTGATGAATATTTCTGCTCCTGATTTTTTGGCGTCATTTAATAGAAATATTCCTGCACCTCCACACACAGCTACCTTTTTAATCGGACGGTTTAAAAGTGCCGTGTGCTTTATTACTTTAAGCTCCATTTGATTTTTCAGGTACTCTAAAAAGTCTTTTTCGGACATTTCTTCGGTCAATTCTCCAACCATTCCTGCTCCTACTTCCTGATTTTCATTTTCTAGTTTGCTGAGAAAAAAGGCAACCTCTTCATAAGGGTGGGCTTCTCGTAAGGATTGAAGAACTTTTCTTTCCAAATATGCAGGAAGCAAAACTTCAATCCTTGTTTCTGCCTCTTTATGGGGTTTGCCTTTTTTTCCTTTGTGTGGATTGGCCTCTGATGAAGGTGTGAAAGTTCCTGTTCCATTGACATGGAAACTACAGTCACTGTATTCGCCGATATGTCCTGCTCCAGCGTCAAACATAGCCTGAGCTACTTTTTCTGCTGCTTCTACCGGAGCGAAAGTCACTAGCTTTGAAAGAATTTCCTTTTTGGGTTTGAGTATTCTAGACTTAGATAAGTTTAGCTTGTCGCAAATCCTTTTATTTACCCCATGTGCTACATGGTCAAGATTGGTGTGGATGGCAAAGATTGCAATGTCGTTTTTTATGGCTTTGATAACTGTTCTCTCTACATAATCCTTCCCAGTAAGACTTTTTAAACCCCGAAAAATAATGGGGTGATGGGCAACAATTAAATTACAACCTAGAGAAATGGCCTCCTCTACTACTTCTTCAGTGACGTCAAGAGAGCATAATACTCCTTTGACCTCCTCTTTTCTGTTTCCAGTGATAAGCTGTGAATTGTCATAAGATTCCTGATAAGGTGGAGGTGCTATTTTCTCCAAATAAGAAACTATTTCATGAATCGTGTAAACCATATTTTTTCTATTACTTTGTCCCAAAATAAGTAAAAATATTCATGCGCTGGTACGACCCTTTACTATATCCGCTTAGCTTTTGTTATCACTTGGTCACAAAGCAGCGCAATAGGATGTTTGATAAGGGCAGGTTGAAAAGCAGCAGTTTTGGTATTCCAACGGTGGTGGTTGGCAATCTTTCTGTTGGCGGATCCGGAAAAACTCCAATGGTTGAGTTTTTGGTCAATTATTTTTCTCAAAAATATAAACTGACAGTATTGAGCAGAGGGTATGGTAGAAAAACCAAAGGCTTCTTTTGGGCAGATTCCAGTTTGGGGCCAGGTGAAATCGGTGATGAACCTTTTCAGATTTATTCCAAATTTAGAGATAAAATTTCAGTGGCAGTCGGGGAAGACCGTGTAGCTGCCATACGGAAGATTCAAGATTCAAAACCCGATACAGATCTAATAATTCTTGATGATGCATATCAGCACAGGTATTTAAAGGCTGATTTTTATCTTTTGTTGACCACTTATCAGAACCCTTTTTTCAGTGACAGTGTCATGCCTTTGGGAAAGTTGAGGGAAGCACCGGAAGGGGCTTCTAGGGCAGATTTGATTATCGTGACCAAGTGCCCTGCTGAAATGGATGAATCCATGATGAAAACTTACAAGAAGTCGATAGCCAAATATTCCCAAGCAAAAACTATTTTTTCTCATATTCAATATGCGCACCCTTTTCCCGTTTTTGATAAAACCCAAAGAGAAAAGCAAAATGCAATCGTAGTTTCAGGATTAGCCAATGATCGACTCTTTATAGAAGCCTGTCATAAAAGATATAAAGTGATTAATATATTGAGCTTTGCGGACCATCATCATTACAGGATTTCTGATGTCCAAAAGATGGTTGCTATGGTCAAAAGCAATCCTGAAACCATGCTTATTACTACAGAAAAAGATGCAGTCAAACTTAAAAATCCAAGGTTTCATGAATATTTGGCAGAAATTCCGATTTTTGCCTTACCTATCAAAGTAAAGATGTCAGCTAAAGATGAGGATTATCTTATTCTTCAAATTTCCAAAGCAATTGCCGAAAAAGTACAGATTCTGTGAGAAGTAAACTTTCAATATTGATTTTTCTGATCACCTTTTTTGCAAGCTATGGAGCAATTCAAGCGCAGATAAGACCTATAAGCCCGACGACAACTCCCCCTGGACAGCAAAATCAGGGGATGCAAATGCAACAAGGGCAGGACCCCGAGCAACAGATGCAGCAAGAATCAGGGGAAAGGAAAAAATTAATCGATGATTCTACTAAGATGGTTTTTGGGCCTAGAACTTCATTGTATTTTTTTGAGAAGGATATCAGAAAAAACAGAGAGATCAAATATGAAATTGATACTGTCTTAAATAATTTTCACTACTATGAACCAGTAGCCCAATCAGGTTGGATGTATCAGGATCTGGGTAATATAGGTAGCGCTGCCAAGCCTATTTTTTATCAAGCTCCCAAAATGATCGGGACCACTTCAGGCTTTCATGTATATGATTTGTACCATAATGCTGCAGACAGCATGAAGTATTATGATACAAAATCTCCATTTACCCAGATGAATGCTTTTTGGGGAGGAGGGAATAGAAATATGCTTGATCTGGCATTTGCAAGAAATATCAATCCTCGATGGAATGTAGGGTTCAATCTAAGTACGATCAGGTCAAGAAAAACACTCAATCCAAGTGCGAGAGATGATAATCTGACCGAACAGACTTCCTATTCTTTACACACCAACTACAGGTCCGAAAACGGAAAGTATTTCTTGTTGGGTAATTTTTCCAGAATGAAGCATCAAGTGAGGGAACAGGGAGGGATAATCCCTCCTGAAATAGATGAAAACTCAATCCTTTTTGCCTATGAAGATGCCAAGGTGTGGTTAAGGAACTCAAGAGCAATTGATCTCAGGCAGGAGGTACACCTTTACCATGAATACGAATTGGTAAAAGGCTGGCAAGTCTATCATGTTTTTGATAGGAAGATCCAGCAAATGGACTTTAATGCAAACCTGCGAACGGGGGATTCAACTTTCTTCAACCTTTATAATCCGGTAAGATTCAATACACTTGACAGTACTGCTAATGAATTTAGGTTTTCTGAGTGGAGAAATGAGGCTGGTTTTAAGGGTGATATTGGTCCATTATTCTACAATGCCTTTATCAGGTATAGAACAGGCAGTATGAACAGCCCTTTTATGGTCAACCCCAATGGATTTGATGAGCTCTATCTTGGTGGAGCTTTGCGGGGAGAGATCAATCCTCAATGGAGATTTGAAGCAGAAGGAGAGTATTTATTGCCTGGGGCTTTCAGGCTTCATGGTTTATTTATTTCACCTTGGCTGGAAGCATCTTATACCAAAGCATTGTATAAACCAACATCCATACAACAGCTGAACAGGGGAAATCATCATCGTTGGTCGAATAGATTTGGTAATATCGGGCTGGATCAGGTCAAAGGGGTGATCAAAGCTGACTTTGCAGGTTTTAGGTTTCGGCCAAACCTGACCATCAACAGAGTGAATAATTATGTGTTTTTTGATGAAAATCAACAAGCTGCTCAAGCTAATGGGGAAGCTTTTATGTTGATTCCGGGACTTAATTATTCTTTTAACATCAGAAATAAGTTTTTCTGGGAATCCGATATTTATTACACTTTAATATCTGGAGGCGGAGCTGATAATTTTAGAATTCCTGAATTTGTGGTCAATAGCCGTATTTTTTATGATAGCCCTATGTTCGATGAAAATCTATTTATCCAAATAGGTGTTGAGGGTAGGTTTAGAAGTGATAATTTTGCGGAAGCTTATAATCCTGCTTTGCAAAACTTCCATTTGCAAAATGAATTCATGGTTTTTGCATATCCCGTTGTAGATTTTTTTCTAAACGCCAGGATCAACAGGACAAGGATTTTATTGAGATTCAATCATATCAATATCAATACATTAAATGAACCGGGTTATTTTGTGACCCCTTATTTCACAGGGCTCAAGAGAGTCTTGGATTTAGGAATTAGCTGGCCCTTATTTGACTAAACATGAGCTGGATAGAGACGACAAAGCAGAAGATGCTTAATTTGAAATTGCCCACAGATCCCAGATGGGTCAATATTGCAGAAATGAATATTGAAGATATTCTAGTGGATCATGCTTATTGTGAACAGAAGGCGGCATCTTCCTGTATTTCAATGATTGTCAATTTTCATGATTTTGAAAAAGTTGTTGAAGAATTGACGCCTGTAGTAGCTGAAGAATGGGGCCACTTTGAAAGAGTCATGGATCAGATCAAAAAGAGAGGGTATAAATTCAGTAAACCAAGAAAAGATGAATATGTGATCAAGCTTAGTCAATTCATCAGAAAAGGGGGGAGTAGGAATCAACAGTTGACAGAGCATTTGATGATGAATGCCTTGATTGAAGCCAGAAGCTGTGAGCGTTTTAAACTATTGTCAAAACATATTCAAGATGAAGAATTAAAAGGTTTTTATTATGAATTGATGGTTTCAGAGGCAGGACATTATGTTAATTTTTTGGATTTGGCCAGGTACTATGGTGATCAAAAGCAGGTTGAGTCAAGGTGGCAAGAATGGCTTGACTACGAAGCAAATGTTATTTCGAAGCTGGAATTAAGAAGTGATCGCATGCATTGATTCCTAGGAAAAGCTTAAATCATGTGAAGATTTCTGAAACTTGATCATTTTTTTACCAAATTCACAAAACTTCCTATTTTATTAATTATAATTATTTCTTCAATTGGCCTATCCAAGGGTTAATTGTCCTAATCCGAACAGAATATGAACTTGCTCGAAAATATCAGAGAGTCTTTGAAGTCAGTAAAGGTGAATTTGCTGAGAACTATACTTACAGGAACTATAATTGCAATTGGAATTACCTCCCTGGTAGGAATGTTGACAGCTATTGATGGTATCAAAGCACAAATTGAAGAAAGTTTTTCAGGATTGGGAGCCAGTAATTTTGATGTGAGGTCCAGAGGTTTTTCAGGAGGTAGAGGCGTACAGGATGGTGTTGCCCAAAAAACCTTTCCTCCCTTGAGATACAAAGAGGTATTGGAATTCCAAAATGAATTTAGTAGAACCGGACCTTCTACAGTATATACAACAATCAGTTCTGCAGTAGAAGTGAAAAGAGGATCCAAAAAGACCAATCCAAATGTCAGGGTAACTGGTGGAGACGAGCAGTATTTCAATCTTAAGGGCTTGAAAGTGGAAATAGGTAGGAATTTTAGTAGCACTGAGGTTAGATATGGAAGTAATGTATGTGTAATAGGTCAGGACATTGTAGAAACTCTTTTTGAAAAAAATGAAGATCCTATCAATGATAATATCACCATGTTTGGAAGGAAATATACCATCATTGGAATTTTGGAGAAACAAGGAGCAGTCGGAGGAGGGCCAGGTGCTGACAGATCAATTTTTGTACCTGTAGAAAATGCAAGTAGACTGGATACCAGAGGTACTTTTCGATATAACCTGACAGCCAAGGGTTCAGATCCTTTGCAATTGGAATATGAAATGGGGCAAGCGACCGGAATCATGAGAAAAATACGTCAGGATAGGTTAGGGCAGGAAGATTCTTTTGAAATTACCAAGAGTCAATCTGTAGGAGAAAGCCTGGAAGAAGTAGCAGGATACTTAAGAATCGGTGGATTCGGAATAGGTTTTATTACTTTATTGGGAGCTGCTATAGGCTTGATGAATATTATGATGGTTTCTGTGACGGAAAGGACAAGAGAAATTGGAGTAAGAAAGGCTCTTGGAGCTACACCATTGAGAATAAGGCAGCAGTTTTTGATTGAGGCAGTTGTTATTTGTATTTTGGGAGGGATATTGGGTGTGATTTTGGGGATTGGAATTGGTAATATTGTGGCAAATGCTATTGGGCCCGGAGGCTTCCTGGTTCCATGGTTTTGGATTTTTGTGGCTTTCTTGATTTGTGTTGTTGTGGGATTGGCTTCCGGATATTTTCCAGCATACAAAGCGAGCAAACTTGACCCTATTGAATCATTAAGGTACGAGTAAACATGGCGAATACATTTGATGCTATAGTAATTGGTTCCGGTATCAGTGGAGGATGGGCAGCGAAGGAGCTTTGTGAAAAAGGACTCAAAACCCTTGTGTTGGAAAGAGGAAGGGATGTTCAGCATTTAAAAGACTATCCTACAATGACAGCTCATCCTTGGGATATGCCTCATCGTAACCGTATCCCCTTGGAAGATAAAATCCAAAATCCCATCGTCAATAGGTGTTATGCTTATCAGGAAGATACAGAACATTTTTTCGTAAAAGATACAGAGCATCCCTATAAGCAGGAAAAGCCATTTGACTGGGTTAGGGGCTATCAGGTCGGAGGTAAGTCTCTAATTTGGGCCAGACAAACCCAAAGATGGAGTAAATATGATTTTGAAGGGCCTGCAAGGGATGGGTTTGCTGTAGATTGGCCCATTCGCTATGAAGATATTGACCCTTGGTACAGTTATGTAGAGCGGTTTGTTGGGATCAGCGGAAATAGGGACGGCGTAGACACTTTGCCCGATGGAGAGTTTCTTAAGCCTTGGGAGATGAATTGTGTTGAAAAAGAAATCAAAGACAGAATTCTCGCCAATTACAAAGATAGATATGTAATGATAGGAAGATGTGCCCACCTGACAGAGCCCGAAGCTCATCATATTGCTCAAGGAAGGGGACAGTGTATGGCCAGAAACCAATGCTATAGAGGTTGCCCTTTTGGTGCTTATTTTAGTTCCAATTCTTCTACCTTACCGGCTGCCGCTGCAACCGGAAATCTGACCATAAGGCCTGATTCGGTGGTTCACTCTATTATCTATGACGACAACAGAGAGAAAGTAACAGGAGTAAGAGTTGTGGACAGAGTAAATAAAGCAGTAAAGGAATATTATGCCAAAATTATTTTTCTCAATGCATCTACGTTGAATTCCAACTTGATTTTACTGAACTCCATTTCCAAAAGATTTCCTAATGGTCTTGGAAATGATAACGGTATTTTGGGCAAATACATAGCCTTTCATAATTACAGGGGCAATATCGGAGCTGAATTTGAAGGGTTTAAGGATAAGAATTATTTTGGAAGAAGACCTACTGCAGTTATGTTGCCCAACTTTCGAAATGTTAAAAAACAAGAAATGGATTTTTTGAGAGGATACATGTCTTTTTATACTGCTGGAAGAAGAGGTTGGGGAGCTCAGGCTGCAGAGGCCTTTGGTGAAGGATTTAAAGAAAAAAACTCTGTTCCCGGTGACTGGACGGTTTTTATGATGATGCAGGGAGAAACTATCCCGAAGGCTGAAAATCAGGTGAAATTAGATTCCTTGGAAAAGGATCAATGGGACATTCCTTTGTTGAAAATTGATATAGATTATGATGTCAATGATGAAAAGCTGCTCAAAGATTTTTTAGTACAAGGGTCAGAGATGCTTGAAAAAGCAGGTTGTAAAAATATAAGATCTTGGGACACACAACAAGCCCCGGGATTGGATATTCATGAAATGGGTGGAGTCCGCATGGGACATGATCCCCAAACGTCTCTTCTGAACGCTTGGAACCAAATGCATTTATGCAATAATGTATATGTCACTGATGGAGCTTGCATGACTTCTACAGGTACACAAAATCCATCAATTACATACATGGCCCTGACAGCCAGAGCAGTTAATCATGCTGTAAGTGAATTTAAAAAGGGAAATATTAAATGATATCGGTCTTTTTCGGATCATCTCCATACTCATTGGATTTATCCTGACCTTTTTTTACCCCTAACCAAATAAATCCAATAAAATTTATCGGAGGTGGAATTAATAGGTAAAGAGCATATTTCCAATCTAGCCCAATATCATGTAGTCTTTTAATAGATTGTATCAACAATAAAATAATTGTTGCGACCAGAACGACACCAAATGCCGCGAATGAAATCATATCATCCATGGTAAAAGCATCATACATTTTGAAGAGAGCCAATAGATTGGTCCAATAAAATATGATAAAAAAGATCCAGTATTTTCTTCGGCTTATTCTGCCTTCGGGATTAAAGAAATTGCTCATAGTGTTTGTTTTTACACTAATATAACACTTTTAATGAGTATTTGTTTGGTATAGCCAAATAAAATTCTGTATTCTTTTAATTATTTAATGAATTGATTGTACTATGTGATTCAAAAACGATTTCAGGTTCAAGTACTTCTACATTTCCTTTCTCATTGATCTCGCTTAATGTCACAGCTTTAAGTTCATTGATGAGTATCGGGTCATACTTTGCAGCGATGCGGATGTAGTTTTCAGTAAAGCCATGCATTTTTCCATCTTCTACATCCTCTTCAAAGAGAACCGTGAATGTTTTCGCTAAATTTTCCTCATAGAATTTCCTTCTTTTTTTCTCTGAAAGGATTCTGAGCATTTTAGAGCGTTCATTCCTCTTTTTCATAGGGACTACTTCCTCCATTTCAGAAGCTCTGGTATTAGCTCTTTCAGAGTATGTGAAAACATGCAAATAAGAAATGTCAAGCTCTTTGAGGAAATTGTAAGTTTCTAAAAATAATTCGTCTGTCTCCCCAGGAAAGCCCACTATGACATCTACACCAATACAACAATGGGGCATCAGTGATTTGATTTTGGCCACTCGGTCTTCATACAGCTCTCTTAAATATCTCCTGCCCATTTTTCTCAAAATGGTATTACTTCCTGACTGCAATGGAATATGGAAGTGGGGAACAAATCTTTTAGAAGTGGAAACAAATGTGATGATTTCATTGGTCAACAAATTAGGTTCAATAGAAGATATCCTTATCCTGTCCAAGCCTTCTACCTCGTCCAGTGCACGCACCAGGTCTTCAAACTTCTCTTTTCTTTTGCCATCCTGTATCCCGAAGTCCCCAATATTCACTCCAGTGAGAACCACTTCTTTGACATCGGTTTGGGAGATTTCCCGGGCGGATTCTAAAATATTATCTATGGTATCACTTCTGCTTTTGCCCCTTGCTAAGGGGATGGTACAGAATGCACAGCCATAATTACAGCCATCCTGTACTTTGAGGAATGTCCTGGTTCTGTCATTGATGGAATAGGCATTGTTAAAAGTATTGGCTTCTTTAATTTCCGAAGCCAGAATTTTTGTTTCTTGCTCTTTTGCAAAGCCATCCAAGAGTTCAATCAACCGGAATTTTTCAGCGGCACCTAACACAGCATCCACACCTTTTATCTCCGAAATTTCTTTTGGTTTTAATTGGGCGTAACATCCGATTATGGTGACATAAGAGTTGGGAGATATCTTTTTAGCCTCCTTCACAATTTTCTTACACTTCTTGTCTGCATTTTCTGTCACCGAACAGGTGTTTATGATATAGATATCCGGATTTTCCTGAAAATCCACTTTTTGATACCCTTTTGCTTCAAACATCCTGCTGATTGTAGATGTCTCAGAGTAATTTAATTTACAGCCCAGTGTATAAAACGCTAC
The DNA here is from genome assembly GCF_000295935.2 of Indibacter alkaliphilus LW1. Classification (GTDB taxonomy): domain Bacteria; phylum Bacteroidota; class Bacteroidia; order Cytophagales; family Cyclobacteriaceae; genus Indibacter; species Indibacter alkaliphilus. The sequence goes on along the minus strand of NZ_ALWO02000037.1, from coordinate 436,516 downwards.
CTTTTTCACTTTATCTCCTTTTTCTCAAGTCGCAAAGGTAATTAATATCCAGAAGTTTTCAATTTTCTATTTTGAGGGGCTTTTTGCTACTTTTCTGAGCATTTATTGATAAAAAACAGCCTTAATTTTTAAAAAGAATGTAAAAAATTACAAAATCAGCATTAAAAAACACCCTTAATCTCATATTTTAATATTATTCCTTATTTTTGTAGCTATAAAAACAAACCACTTATTGTAGAAAATGGCAACTTTAAGACAAAGAGCGCTCCTGATAGCGCAAGGAAGACCAAAAACAAATGTTGTTCCTCCATCCAGTAAAATTTCAGACTTCTTTGGCAGCCACGTGTTTGGTACCAAGCAAATGAAAGAATCTTTAGCACCTTCAGTTTATAAGAAGGTTTTGGAAGCAACAGATAAAGGGGCTAAAATAGACCCGTCTACTGCAGAAGAAATCGCATCAGCTGTAAAAACTTGGGCTTTATCAAAGGGAGTAACCCATTACACCCATTGGTTTCAGCCATTGACTGGGTCAACAGCTGAGAAGCATGATTCCTTTTTTGATGCTCATGCTGGAATAGAAAAATTTAAAGGTTCGGCATTGGTTCAACAAGAACCGGATGCTTCTTCTTTTCCAAATGGTGGAATCCGTTCTACTTTTGAGGCAAGAGGTTATACGGCTTGGGATCCTTCTTCACCGATTTTTATCTTCGACAGGACCCTTTGTATTCCTACCATCTTTGTAGCTTATACAGGAGAGGCATTGGATTACAAAACTCCTTTATTGAAATCCATGGAGGCAATCAATAGTGCTGCTGTAGAAATCTGTCAGCTTTTTGATAGAAATGTGAAAAAAGTTACACCATCTCTAGGTGTTGAGCAGGAGTACTTTGTTATCGACAGAGCCTTGTTTGCCACAAGACCTGATTTGGTAATGTCCGGAAGAACAGTTTTTGGACATAATCCTGCAAGGGGTCAGCAATTGGAAGATCATTATTTTGGATCTATTCCTACCCGTGTGAAAGACTTTATGATGGACTTTGAAGTTGAAGCACTGAAATTAGGTATCCCAGTATCAACCAGGCACAACGAAGTGGCCCCAGGTCAATTTGAGGTAGCTCCCCTTTTTGAAGAGATCAATAAAGCTGTAGACCACAATCAGCTGTTGATGGATCTAATGGATAAGGTAGCGGAAAAGCATAATCTTAAGGTTTTGTTCCATGAAAAACCTTTCGCCGGTGTTAATGGTAGCGGTAAGCATAACAACTGGTCATTGATTACTGATACTGGAGTCAATTTGTTTCAGCCAAGTAATTCGGCTAGAGAAAACCTTCAGTTCCTGACTTTTGTGGTAGCAACTGTAAAAGCTGTTTACGACAATGCAGATTTGTTGAGGGCTTCAATTGCATCAGCGAGTAATGATTTTAGGCTAGGTGCCAATGAAGCTCCCCCGGCCATTATGTCTGTGTTTTTAGGATCCACTTTAACTTCTGTTTTGGATGAGTTAGAGAAAAATGGAAATCTGAAAATTGAAAAGGGTGATAACATGTACATGAAACTGGGGATTTCTAAAATTCCTGAGATCATCTTGGATAATACAGATAGAAACAGGACCTCGCCTTTTGCCTTCACCGGTAATAAATTTGAATTCAGAGCGGTGGGATCCAGTGCCAATTCAGCAGGTCCAATGACTTTTCTCAACGTAATCGTTGCGGAGGTATTGAGGTCAATGGCCAAGGATATTGAAAAGGAAATTTCTGGAGGTAAGGAAAAGAAAATTGCAATTGTCAATGTTCTTAGAAAATATATCAAAGACTCCAAAAAAATCAGATTTGAAGGGGATGGATACTCTGATGAATGGGCAGAAGAAGCGAAAAAAAGAGGCTTATCTAATTTGAAGAGTACTCCGTTTGCTTTGGATACCTATTTGGACAAGAAAGTAATTGAGCTTTTCTCAAAACACAATGTATTGAGTCCGGTAGAGTTGCATGCAAGACATGAAATCATGTTGGAGAACTATCTGAAAAAAGTACAGATTGAATCCAGAGTAATGGGTGACCTTGCTCTGAATCATGTAATCCCAACTGCCATTCAATATCAAAATAAGCTTATCGAAAACGCAAATGGATTAAAAGGACTCGGACTTGACAATACAGCTGCGATTGATACCATCAAAGAGGTGAGCACGCATATAGAATCTTTGAAACAGAATGTCATGGCGATGATCGATGCCAGAAGGAAGCTGAACAAAGAAGAAGATATAGTCAAAAGAGCGAAAGGTTATTGTGATCAAGTCAAAGAAGGGTACTTCGAAAAGATCCGGTATGCTGTAGATAAGCTAGAGCTTCTTGTTGATGATGAATTTTGGCCATTAGTCAAATACAGAGAAATGTTATTTATCAAATAAAAGACTTTCATAGTCAACCTTTAAAGACCTGTGGAGTATTTCTCTACAGGTTTTTTTTATCCATATGATTTTGGGTCTTCGGGGTAAGTTTGAAGTGGTTTTACACTTTTAGTAGTGAGAGCTAATTATTAATGCAGCGCTTTTTAGAGAATAACCTAAACTAGAACGCTTTTTTCTTATAGCAGCAATGAGGAAAATCTACCGTATAATTTAAGAAATTTATCTCAATTGATTTATAATATTTTTTTTATTAATGAATAAATAGATTAAAAAAATATTTTTGTATTCATTCTTTAATAAAAAAATTTATAAAGTTATTTTCCTCAAAATCCTTATAAAAATATCGACTAAATCGTTTTACTAACTAAAATAAATTTTTATTAACACTTTACTTATATAAAAATATTTGTATTTGTGTTTCTAAAAAATAAAATTTTTAATACTTTTACTTAATATATAATTAATTGATAATGAGTATAATTAGTATATAATTTTAATTTTTAAAAGTTTTGCATTTTAAAATTCTGTTAAATCTATTTAAGAGAATAAATTCGGAATTTATGTATAGAATACAAACCACAATAATTTATATATCAAGTAACCCTATAATTTAATCTTATGAACAAATTTGTACTATTGATGAGTGCGCTGTTTTTAAGTTTGACTTTCCATCAGGAAAGTTTTTCTCAAGCACGTGTGCTTTCCGGAACGGTAGTAGATCCAACCGGAGAACCGATTCCAGGAGTTAATATCCTGGATAAACAGTCAAACACCGGTACGACCACTGATCTGGATGGCCGTTACTCAATTACAGTGACTGAAAGTACAGTACTGTCATTTTCTTTCATTGGGTTTCTAACCCAAGAAGTGTTGGTAGGAAACCAAAGTGTAATAGACGTTACCCTTCAAGATGACATGTCAGATCTTGCGGAGGTTGTGGTCACCTCCTTTGGTATGGAGAAAGACAAAAAGGCACTAGGTTTTTCTGTGACTCAGGTAAGTGGAGATAAGTTTACAGAATCCAGAGCTGTTAACTTGGGTAATGCACTAACAGGAAAGATAGCAGGTGTAAATGTTTCTCCTCCGGCCTCTGGAGCGGCAGGATCTACCCGTGTGGTAATAAGGGGAGGTTCTTCATTGACAGGTAATGATCAGCCACTTTATGTGGTCAATGGTATGCCAATTGAGACCGGCAATTTAGGAAGTGCAGGTATGTGGGGCGGTAACGACGGAGGGGACGGACTTGCTTCGATCAATCCAGATGACATTGAAAGTATTTCAGTACTTAAAGGAAATGCAGCTGCTGCCTTATACGGTGCAAGAGCAGCTAATGGAGTTGTCCTTATCACGACCAAATCAGGGAAGGCTAGAAAAGGCATTGGAGTTTCTTTGAACAGTAATGTGACTTTTGATAGAGCCTGGGACCTGACGGATTTCCAAAGAGAGTATGGCCCTGGACGTGATGGTGTCATTCCTGCTACCGGTAATGAAGCAAGAGAAGTAGGAGTGAGCCATTGGGGAGGAAGATATACCGGTTCCAGCTCTCCTCAATTTGATGGAGTAAGCAGACCCTATCAGCATACCGGAGAGGGTTTAAATGATTTTTATAGAACAGGGGTTACAATAAATAACTCTGTAGCTTTAAGTGGAGGTAACGAATCAAGTACTTACAGGTTTGCTTATTCAGATCTGGTCAATGAAGATATCATGCCTAATGCAGGGTTCAAAAGAAAGGTTTTGAATGTGAATATCAATAGTAAATTGGGCCAGAAGCTTACCTTGGATTTCAGTGGCCAATATTCAAATCAACTAGCTACCAACAGGCCTAGACTATCTGATTCACCTGGTAACGCCAATTTTGCAGTGATGACACGTCCTGGCAATTTGCCATTTGATGCTATGAGAGGGCCAGGGGACAAACTTGGTGCAAGAGAAGATTTGTTTGAATTGGGTTATACAGATAATGTGTTTTTGACCAATCCTTATTGGGCTGCTTACCAGTTCTTTAGACAAGATCTTACAAACAGGGTATTGGGGAAAGTTTCTTTGAGGTACGATATCACAGATTGGTTGTACGTCATGGGACGTGCAGGGACTGATTTTCAGGCAAGAACGGATGATTCTTCGGAAGCATATGGGACAGCCTACAAGCCCTTGGGTGATTATACTGTCACCAAAAGGTCAATCAGGGAAGACAACCTGGATCTTTTTATAGGTGCCCAAAAGGATTTCGGTGAATTCTCTGTGGATGCAATGATTGGTGCAAACAGAATGAGAAGGTCTTCAGAATCCTTGTCGGGAGGCGGAAATGAGCTGGTTGTACCTTTCTTTCATAGTGTTAGAAATGTGAGAGCACCTCAGGTAGGCTATGGTTTTTCAGAATGGGGGATCAATTCCTTCTTTGGTTCTGCAAACCTTGGCTACAAAAACTTTCTTTTCTTAAACTTTACTGCAAGACAAGATCAATTCTCAACGCTGGCTCCTGAAAGCAGTAAACTTTTTTACCCTTCAGTAGGAACAAGCTTTGTTTTGAGTGATGTGGTTGAGATGCCTAGTGCGATTACTTTCACAAAATTTAGAGCTTCTTGGGGGCAAACAGGAGGAGGAGCTCCCAACCCTTATGCCCTGAATCTGACTTATGGCCTGGTAGGTCAAGGACACCTTGGTGGGAGTTTGGGTCAGATCAATAATGCTTCAATTCCAAATCAATTACTTCAACCATACCTATCAACTGAATATGAATTCGGTATTGACTTCAGATTTCTCAATAATAGAATTGGGTTGGATCTGACATATTATAACAGAAATACGACCAATGATATTTTAGCCACAGGTATTTCAGCAACATCAGGATTTGGTTCTACCATTATCAATATAGGGGAGCTGAAAAATGAGGGGGTGGAGATATTATTAAATGTAACACCAGTTCAGACCAAAGACTTCAAGTGGGATTTCTCTTTGAACTATGCCAATAACCAGAGTATGGTTCTCAGCCTTGGTAACAATGCGGCGGGAGATCCAATCGAATTCATCAATTTGGATGAATCCAGACGTCAAAGAGAGAGAATCAGACATATAGTCGGTGAGCCTTTGGGGATGATTACCGGATTTAAACACTTAATGATAGATGGTCAAAAAGTGTATGATGATGATGGGTTGCCAGTCTGGACAGATGGATTGGAAACCATCGCTGAAGGAAGACATCCGGTATCTGCCGGTCTGGCTAACAATTTTAGCTACAAAGGTTTCAGACTGATGGTCTTGTTTGATATGAGATATGGAGGAAGTATCATGTCCGGAACCAATGCGATTGCTTATACCAATGGGCTTCATCAGGAAACTTTGGTAGGGAGACAAAATGGGCTTACAATAAATGGAGTAGATAGAAATGGAGAAGCTAGAACCTGGAATATTCCAGCAGTAGCAGGAGATCCGAATAATTACTGGATAGATCAATACTATTCACGCTATTCCATGGTTACGGAAAATGTTGTATATGATGCATCATTTATACAGCTAAGGGAGCTTTCGTTTGGATACTCTCTTCCTAGCAGTTTATTGGCCAAGACACCTTTTGAAGCAGCCTCTATTTCTATAGTGGGCAGAAATCTGGCCTTGCTTTGGTCGAATGTGCCAAATATTCACCCTGAGTCAGGATATACGGTTTCCGGTAATGCTCAAGGCTTAGAATATTTCGCCATGCCTCTGACAAGAAATCTTGGTTTTAATGTCAACCTGAATTTTTAAGCGAGATGATTCATCAAAATTTAAAAAAGAGAAAAATGAAAGCTATATATAAAATAACAGGTTTATTTCTGGCCATAACCTTAACCTTCTCGTCCTGTGACGAAGATGCGCTTTTGGATATGAATATTGATCCAAATTCTGCAACAGAAATGGATATGCAATACCTCTTTTCACTTGCAACATTAAGAATTGCAGGAGAATATGAAAATACCAGAGCCAATATGTTGTATGCCGCACCGGCAATTCAGCATACATCTTCGCTGGCAGCATTTTTCAGCGGGGATAAGTATTTCTATAATGCACAATACAGTGGTGCTTATATGGAAACTCATTACACGGGAGTTATAAGATCGCTTGCCCATGTAATTAAAAATACTGCTGATGATCCAAATGAAGCGAATGTCCATGCAGCAGCATCTATATTGAGGGTTTTTGACCTTCAAAGGATGACAGATCTATACGGTGATATTCCTTATTTTCAAGCAGGTAGAGGATTGGAAGGAGAAGAGTTTTGGTTTCCTGTTTATGACAGTCAAAGAGATATATATTATGACATGGTAGAAGAGTTGAAATCTGCCCGAGATAGATTCTCAACTTCTGCCAGAGGACTTGGAAATCAGGATTATATCTACAGAGGTGATATCAATCAGTGGAGAAAATTTGCTAACTCAATCCTTATGCGTATTGCTATGCGGATGAGTAATGTGGATGAGGCCAAAGCCAGAGAGGTGTTTACTGAAGCTTTAAACAATGGGGCATTTGAATCAAATAGTGACAATGCTTATATCCAATTTGATTCAGGGCCTATCGGAGTTAATAGAAATGGTTTGAACGATGGTTACTGGAATACCTATAAATATTCATTGTTCTGTAAGGTAAGTGAAACCTTTGTTGATTGGATGAAAGAAAACAATGACCCGAGATTGATGATAGTTTCCGGTGGAATAGGCAACCCTGAAGCAGATCCAAGTACTTGGAATACAGATCCAGAAGCTCAAAGAGGAATGCCGAATGGTTATAATTCCACTACTATTCTTAATGTCCTTTCAGGTAGTGATGTGGCATTGTTTCAGGATCAAGGGAACAGGATGTTTTCCATGCTTAATCTGAAATACATGGATTGGGAAGACCCTTACTTATTGATTACTTATGCTGAAACAGAATTGATGAAAGCCGAAGCAGCTGTGAGGGGATGGATTGGTTCTGATGCCAATACCCATTTTTCAAATGGTGTTGCCGCCGCCATAAACGCTTGGGTAGACTTTGACGACTCATTTGCAAGGTCAGCTGATCAGGTTAATGCCTATATTCAGGGTAGAGGCTTTGCATCTGCATCTACAGAAGATAAGCTAAGGTTGATCGGGGAAGAATACTGGGCAGCAACTTGGCTGAATGATATAGAATCCTGGTCTAATTGGCGAAGAACAGGATATCCTACATTGACTCCTACCCAAGATCCAAATAGGTTTGAAGCAAATGAAATCCCAAGAAGGCTGAGGTATTGGGAAGCGGAAATCGGAGCTAATCCAGAAAACTATGAAGCAGCTAGAGCAAGAATAGGTGGTGATTTTCTGATGACCCGTGTTTGGTGGGACGGAGGAAATTAATCTATTTTGAACTTAAATTTGAAAAGGTGCTTGAGGGCACCTTTTCTTTTTCTAAAAATATTAAAAATGAAATCATCTGTAATTAAAATAGCACTTATTTTATTGGGTTCTTATCTAATTGGATGTCAGCAAAGGCCACATGCCGATAAGTTACAAAATGCAACAACTAAAAAAATCATTGGATACATAGCAGGTTGGAAAGGGGTGGATACGAGTGCTGTTCAGGCTGAAAAGCTGACTCATGTCAACTATGCTTTCGCGAATGTCATTGACGGAATGGTCACTGAGGGAGAGGGAAGATTCGATCAGGATAAAGTAAACATCCAAAAGCTTCACTCCCTGAAATCAAGAAATCCTGATTTGAAGATACTCATCTCTATAGGTGGCTGGACTTGGTCCAAAGGTTTTTCTGATGCAGTACTCACTGATGATTCCCGTAAAAAATTCACAGATTCAGCTATTGCTTATTTGATCCGACATGATCTGGATGGACTTGATTTTGATTGGGAATATCCTGGCATGCAGGGGGATGGTAATGTTTTTCGGGCTGAGGATAAAGAAAACTTTGTTTTGATGTTGAAGTCGGTAAGACAGGCACTGGATAGTCTGGAAAAGGTTACAGGGAAACATTATCTAAATACCATTGCTTCGGCCGGCTTTAAGAGCTACTTGGAAGTAAATGATCTAGGCCAAGCACAACAATATCTCGATTTCATCAATATCATGACTTATGATTTTGTAGGACCTGGTACTGATACTACAGCGCATCATACAAATTTATTTAACCCTAATTTAAATGGAAGATCTGCAGCTCAAGCAGTTTTTGATCATGTAGAGGCAGGTGTACCCATAGAAAAGCTTGTTATGGGGATGGCTTTTTACGGAAAAAGCTGGAAATCAGTACGTCCGGGCAACAATGGACTTTATCAACCTGCAGTTTGGAATTCTACACATCCTTATCGTAACATCCAGGGTATGGTGGGTCAGGACGGGTATGTGAGGTATTGGGATGAAGATTCGAAGGCTCCCTTTTTATGGAACCAATCAGATTCTATTTTTCTAAGCTATGAGGATCCTGAGTCTATTGCTGCTAAGGCAGAGTTTATCAAAACCCACAACCTTGGCGGAGCCATGTTTTGGGAATATCATGAAGACTCGGATGATGGAGAACTCCTGAATGCCTTATTTCAAAGTCTGAGGAAATAAGCAAAAGTCCATTTTTGATTTTCTTTAAATAAAGCCCCATATTGCTATATTAATATATATGGGGTTTTATTCATGATGGCGAAAAAACGGGTTTCTATAAAAGACATTGCCAAAAAATTAGGAATTTCTATTACCACGGTTTCTTTCATTATTAATGGTAAGGCCAGAGAACAGCGGATTAGTGAAGAACTGATTAAGAAAGTTCAGGATTATATAGATGAAATTGGCTATAAGCCAAATCATGTTGCACAAAGTCTCAGACTTGGAAAATCCAAGGTGATTGTATTTATGGCTGAAGATATTTCCAACCAATTTTTTGCATCAATTGCGCGCCTTATTGAAGAAAAGGCCTATCAAAATGGCTATAAAATAATTTATTGCAGTACCGATAACGACCACGAAAAAGCCAAAGAATTGATTTCTACATTCAAAATGCGAAATGTGGATGGTTTCATTATTACACCAACTCCAAATCTTGAAAAAGACATCAAAAATCTTTTGGATGAAGGCTTTCCGGTTGTCTTATTTGATAGATGGATACCTGATGTTTCATGTAGTCATGTAATTGTTCAAAATGAAGAAAGCGCCTATCAAGGCACCATGCACCTTATCGAGAAAGGCTGTCGAAATTTATGTTTTGTGAGTGTGATGTCCACCCAATCACAAATGATAGACAGGGCCAGAGGGTTTAGAAAAGCTGCTCAAGATTCCAATGTAGATTACCAGGAATGTTTGTTGAAATTCCATAATCTTGCAGAAATTGAACCTTATGAAAAGTTGCTGGAATTTTTTGAACAGAGGCCTGGGATAGATGGGGTTTTCTTTGCTACCAATTATTTGGCTTTCGAAGGATTACAGGCTATGGGGGTGCTTCAGAGACAAGTGCCTGAAAAACTGAAAGTAGTTTCTTTTGATGACCATTATTTTTTCAACTTGTATAAACCAAAAATTACAGCGATAGAGCAGCCCCTTGAGATGATTGCTGAAAAGCTGATGGAAACCATGTTAGAGCACCTGGGGGAATTAGATAAAGTTTATAAGCCGGTAAAAGTCGTTTTGGCAAATAGGCTCAATGAAAGGGAGTCTACACTCTGATCAAAAAAAAGTTTTTTGGCTTATAAAAAGACTTTCAGATTATTTTTTTCTAATTTAGATAAAACCTTTTAGCAGTTAAAATTTCTTTTGACTGTTGAATGGTCATCATACCCAAAATAACTTTTATAAAAATAGAAAAATGACCTATAACAAGATTTTGGCGGGAGATATCGGTGGGTCTCATATTTCAGTAGCATCATTTAAAAAATCAGGTCAAGCCACGGAGCTAATTGAAATTAAGCGAATACCTGTCGACTCCAAAGAAAGTAAAGATAATATACTGGCATCCTGGAACAGACTTTTCAAAGAACTAGCGGGAAGTGACAATGAAATTTTGTTAGGTTTGGCAATGCCCGCACCCTTTGATTATGAAAATGGTATTTGCTGGATTAAAGACCAAGGGAAATTTTTGAATCTTTATGGCTTGGATCTGAAAAGGGAAATATCCGAATCGAACCCGATAAAGAAAGACAATATCAAATTTGTAAATGATGCGGAGGCCTTCTTGCTGGGAGAAAGTACCTATGGGGAAGGAAAGGGATGCGAAAAATTGATGGGGATAACCTTAGGTTCAGGTCTAGGTACTTCTTTTAAAATTTATGATAGTTTCAAAGATGCTGCTCTGTGGTCAGCACCGTTTAAGGAGGGAATAGCCGAAGATTATCTTGGGACGGCATGGTTTGTCAACTGGGCAAAGACTAATATGAACATAAAGATTTCAGGTGTTAAGGAATTGACCAAAGATTTGAAGATTATTGATAAATCAAGGCCTGCCTTCAGGGAATTTTCCAGCAATTTGGCAGATTTCATAAGCATCTATGACCAGAAGTATGACTTTGATAAAATAATTTTAGGGGGGAATATTACAAAAGCCAGTTTTCTTTTTTATAAGGATCTTTTGGAGGCATTGAAGAAAAATGGCTGTCAAAAACCAGTTTGTATCAGTAAACTTGGGGAGAAGTCAGCATTTTACGGTGTACTGGCATCTATTATGGAGACAAAGAAAACATCATTTCAGCATTGAATCTGATGTTGTGGGTGTTGGATTCAATTTGATTCTGCCAATTAGCTCGCATTTTTAATAAGACTTAAGATATATTCTCCTATTGATTTTCCTTGTATCACACCTTCTTCTATAGCATCTCTGAAATGTATTCCTCCATACAATCGGGAAATAGCTGCTTCCTCTGCGGCTTCCTGGAATGAGTTGAAATACCTTTCCGGAAGCCCAAAATAAACTTCGGATGTGTCCAAAAAATCAAAATTTTCACCAAAGTAGTCTGTAAGAATCACAGCACTGGCCGAGGAAATCACACTATGTCCACTGGTGTATTCTGGGAATGGTGGTGTCTGGAGTAGGGGTTTCCAAGATTTATCAACATATTTATTGATAGCAGATTCAGGACGGATCCTGTCCGAATCGTATTTTTCTTCCCAACAGCTGATAAAAGCATCATGAAGCCCCATTGATACTAAGGCATGTATAAATAAAGTTTCGGACCAGCTTAGTGTTGCTTTTTGTGCAGCAATTCCAGTAATACCAATCCAGTGACCTCCAGGTGAGATTTTTTTGATCCCAATTGCCATGTGACCAGAATATTGAACCATAAAAGGGTTGCAATCCCAGAAGTTTGCGATCAGTTTTTGTTCATCAGTAAGTGCAGAAGTGACCTGATATACTTCCATCAATTGTTTTTGAAATGAGCTATTTTCTTCAAGTGAAAAATTTGCTGGGGGAAGTGGTTTGTAACCCTGCAGGTCATCAATGAAAAAAGTTTGAATAGTTCTCCATTCTGGCTCCACAGCAGCCATGTAAGCAGGTGGTGTTGGATACCAGTGGCCTTCACCTTTTTTAGGTGTATACCTTGTGTGTGTACTCAGTTGAGCATATTTATCTTTTGCAGCAAATAAAAGAATTTGATCTGCTGCATATTGTCCTAACCTTTTACTTTCTGCCAATCCCTTTTTTCTTAACTTTTTATTTTTGAAATACTCTTTTTCCAGATTATGAATTACCTCATCCAATAAGTATCCTGAAGGCATTATTTTTTTACCAACCAGAAGCATGGCATATACAGACGCAAAATGCGGATCAATTCCATTGTTTAATTCATAAGAGTAGTCAACAGAAAGACTGGATTTGGAAAATAACTTACTCTTATCATCGGAACCACCCACGATTTCAAAGGCTAAGTGTGCTGCTAAAGTTGAGTAGGCGTAAAATCTTGCTGCGGCAGGTGGAGACGCAACATCAGTAACCATGACTTCTGTTATTTTGAATAAATTGTCTACATATAGATCAATAGTTGGTTCATCAGAAGCTTTTAAAGGTTCTGAGAGTAATAAGAGAAAAAGGATAAAATATTTAGCTTTACGTAAGTCCATTTATTTGAATTCCAAAACTTTAACCTGATCATGATTTATTCCAAAATAAAGTGATTTTGGATCGGAAGGCAAGCTTAAGATGGATTTTACATCTCCTTTGATATTGAGACCTGACTCGATCTGTGGTATATATTTGAAATTTCCTTCCCCATCCCCTTTAAATAGCTGACCTAAACTGGCATCAATCACTCCAAGTCTAAGTCTAATTCTGGATTGATTTCCTGCAAGTAGAAAATCAAGGTTCCCGTCACCGTCATAATCCAATACATGAATTGCATTTACCGGTGCAAATTGGGCTTCTACGGGGAGTTCTCTTATTTCAAACTTTCCATTGACCTGCTCTAGAAAAACTGTATTCAACTCAGTTACCTCTAGTGTGGATGCGCTTTTCATTGCATCCCTACCCAACACCTTCTCTATAGTAGCAATAGCATAGGATTCGTAATCCGTAAACTTACTTCTTAGGCTGTACATCTGATCTAATAATTCATCCCTACTTGGAAATGGATAAGCTTTGCCCCGGATGAAAGAGGTCAGAATAGGGTCTATGGAGGAGTTTTCATCAAAATCCCCAAAGTAAAGAGTCAAAGGTTCTTTTGAATTTGGTGAAAATTGGGAATTCAAACCAAAGTTTCCTACCAACAAATCCAATGTTCCGTCATTTGTAAAGTCTGCAGATTCAATTTTTCTCCACCATCCTTTTGGGCTATTTGGTAAAATAGAAGTGGTTTGATTTTCAAATTTCTGACCATTCTGATTTATTAAAAATGTAATTGGCATATACTCACCCACCAAAACCAAATCCGGATACCCGTCCTTATTGATGTCCATACCTTTGGCGTCAGTGATCATCCCCAACACTCCATCATCAGGAAGGTAAGCTTTGGTGGCATCCCTGAAACTCCCTTTTCCGTCATTGATTAATATATAACTTTTAGGAGAAAGGGGATATCTTCCTGGAACAATCCTTCCTGCTACGAATAAGTCTGGAAAACCATCTCCGTTAAAATCTGCTACCAGGACTTTTGAAGAGGAAGAGCGGATTCTTGGCAGTTGACCATGTTGTCTTGTCAAATTTCCATTGCCATCATTGATGTAGAGCCTGTCTTGCAGCGATTCATCTGTACTTAGATAATCATGATATCCACCACTGGAAATATACAGATCGAGGTGTCCATCTCCATTTGCATCAAAAAATACAGCGTCTGAATCAGTAAACTCCTCATCCACTAAGAAACTTTCAATGGGAGTCCATTTTCCTCCTTTCCATTCAAATAATTTTCCAGGGTAACCTTTAGATCCTCCAATGTAAATTTCTTCTTTGCCATTGCCATTGATGTCCCCGGCAACCATAATTGGCCCAATGTAGCTGGGCATCTCCAATAAAAGCGGTTGTCTTTTGAAATCATTGAACCCATACTCTTCATGTCGAAAGTGAAATTCAATTTCGGATGTTGAGAATACTTTCCTTTTAGCTTCTTTTATCTTGTTTTTGAAAACTCCTTTAGATTCTTCTAAAAGTAGTGTAGTATTGATCTCTGGACTTGTTATAAGATTCACTTTTCCTGTGGGCCAAACAACCTTTACAGAATCTATTTTTGAACCTCCCAGTCCAAAATGAAGTGTTTGAGAAACTGAAGACTGAAACCCCCTTATAGGCATTTGTTCCTGATAAAGTAAGTTAGAATTGGTGTAAACAAATACTTTACTGCCTATCCCCGCCGTATTCTCATGTTCACCTTTCAGTTGGATTTTCAGAAAATTTTTAGTCTCATTTCCGGTATTTCTAAATATTGAAGCAGGTTGATTGATGTTGCTGACGATTAGGTCTAGGTTGCCATCGTTATCTAAGTCTACATAGGCCGCTCCACTTGAGAAATTTGCCTGGGAAAACCCCCAGTTTTCTGATTTGTCTCTAAACTGCAGATTTCCGTTATTTTCAAAAAAGTAATTTGGAATCGGTGTCGAACTCATCGAGGTAACCAAATGAAGCGTATCAGCTTTTTCTCCAGCCACAGCAGATTTGAAATAATAATCTCCTTTGTATTTTAAAAAATCACGGTTGGTATAATCCCTGTAATACCCGTTGCTAACAAATAGGTCTTTGAAACCACTGTTTGTAGCATCGAAAAGCAAAGCAGACCAGCTCCAGTCTGTGTTGGAAATCCCTGCTAATTGACCGATTTCACTGAACACACCCTCTCCATGATTCAGGTGCAGCATGTTGCGCATATTTTGGTGGTAAAAACCCCGGTTGACCATCAGGGCATATTGTTCATAGTTTTCAGGCCCATAAAGGAGCTTTTGCCTTTTGTTGTCTTCTGGCAACATATCCAGTGTGAAAATGTCCACAAGACCGTCATTATTGACGTCTGCGATATCCAATCCCATGGAAAAATGTGAAATATGCTGAAGGTATTCAGTCAGCATATCTGTAAAAGTACCATCCCCATTGTTGATGTAAAGGTAGTCCGGCTCTATGTAATCATTGCTGACATAAAGATCAATAAATCCGTCTCCATTGATGTCAGAGGCTGTTACACCTAAACCAAAACCTAAGGAAGAACCTTTAATACCGGCTTCTTCACTGATATCTACAAACTTGCCATTGTCATTTCTGAAAAGCTTGTCTCCCGCAAAAGGATGACGTTTGCCCCTTGCTTCATCAAACTCAATTTCATTGATTACCTCAATATGATGGTTGAGAAGGAAAAGGTCTAGATCTCCGTCATTGTCAAAATCAAAGAAGAGGGCTTGGGTAGAATTAGAAGGATCATCCAATCCATAGGTCTTTGCTGATTCTATAAAAGTCAGATTCCCCTGATTGATATACAATTCGTTTCTCCTACTTTCAAGGTTTCCATTTCCCGAATAGCAGACATATATGTCCAATAGACCGTCCCCATTGATATCGGCAACACTGACCCCTGTTGTCCATGAGTTTTTGCCTCCTACTCCTGATGATTTGGTAATATCCTTAAACTTGAAGTCTCCCAAGTTCAAATAAAGCTTGTTTTCGGACATGTTTCCTGTAAAAAACACATCTTCCAAACCATCATTGTTAAAATCTCCTACTGCAACTCCTCCTCCGTTATAGAAATATTCATAGGTCAGGATATTGTTGTTCCTGTCTTCTGTGAGCTTATTATTAAAAGTGATTCCGGATTTTCTATGTGATATTGACTCAAATTTAGGTTTTCCACCTTTTTCCTGAGCATTTCCCCGAATGCATATCGTGCAAGTAGTAAGAAAAAAAGCCAATATGGTCAGTTTGAACTTCATACTTGTAAAGTGGCTTGGTTAGTCTATTTCAATTTAATACGAATCAAAGATATCCTCAAATATCTTTTCGTTTACGACAGCGACTCCTCCAAGTAATCCAACTTCTTTCCCAAGCTTGTAGATAACCAATTCGGTGCTTTCGCGGGTTTTGGGCATACTATAGATGTTTAGTGCTTGCTGAATTGGAATAGTCAGATACTGTTTGGCTTCTGCAATTGAGCCTCCTAGAATAATAAGCTCCGGATTCAACAATTGAATTAAGATGGAGATTCCTCTACCCAAAAAAAGACCTGCTTCAGATAAAATTGTTATGGCTCTCTGATCTCCTGAAAGTGCGGCTTCTACCACAAGGGCTGGTTCTATTTCATTATTGTTCTCTTTTGCCATTCGCGCAAGGATTGAATCCTCATCCAGCTGAATAGCTTGATTAGCCATTTTTACAATAGCCGTTCCTGAGGCTATTGTTTCCAGGCTTGTATTTTTATTGATCGTATTGGTGTCAAGGCTTTCAAAAATGGGGGAGTGGCTGAACTCACCTGCAAACCCGGTGGCTCCATGGTATAGTTTACCATCTATAATTATCCCAATTCCGATTCCCCAACCTATAAATATTCCCAGAACGTTTTTGTAGGATTCATTTTGACCAAACTTGAATTCAGCCAAGGTCATAGCCCGGGCATCGTTTTCAAGATATACCTGCCTTCCAAATTTTGCTTCAAAATTTTCAACCAGGCTCTTTTTTCCGAATTTCAAATAAGTATGGTTGATGCCGTTGACAGAATCTATCAAGCCTGGCATCGAAATTCCTACTGCAATTATTTTACTGTCCTCAAGTCCTGATTTTTCTTTATGCCTGATCACAAAATCACAAATAGCATCAAAAGTTTCTCTTTCATTATTCAGTTGCTGCTTGAGTATTTCAGCAGTAGTGATGGCTTTATTTAGGCTATTATAAATGGCTACCCTTGTCCGGAATTTATTGATATCTACTGATATAATATAAAATGAGTCATCTGAAAGCCGGTAGAGGTCGGGTTTTCTTCCTCCCTGAGATTCAGCCCGGCCATGTTTGATTATTTCTCCTGAGCTCATCAAGTCACTCAGTAGTGAATTCACTGTAGGTAGGCTTATTCCTACTTCGTTACACATTTCACCGGCTGTATTACTCCCTTTGGTATAGAGGTTCTTGATTAATTTAAGTTTATTGATGTAGCTTTTGGTTTCTACTACACCACCGGTCTTATCGAGGGCTTTTTTTGGGTTGATTAGGTTCATAGCAAAATTTCAAACAATTAAGTGATTTTTTAAAGAATTACAAAAGGGCTTAAACAAAAAAATAGACAATTATAAATATTTTGGTGGGTCCTTAGAATTTTTTTTATTCATTGTCGGGTAGTGCTTTTATTTTTTCTGTAAATGAATAAAAGACCATTCAATCTGAATGGTCTTTTTTTCTTAGGGTTTAGTTACCTCCTCTGCTGCCTCTGCTTGACCCTTGCCTCGATGTATTTCCTGAAGAAGAGCTTCTGCTTGGAGTAGACCTGACAGCCGGAGAACTCTGCCTACTCGAAGATCCAGATCTTACCGAAGGACTATTGCTTCTATTTGAAGAACCAGATCTCACCGCTGGAGAACTTTGTCTACTTGGAGCACTATTCCTTACAGCAGGGCTATTTTGTCGCGTAGATGCCCCACTTCTTACTGATGGATTGTTGCTTCGATTAGATGATCCACTTCTAACAGCTGGAGAACTTTGCCTATTTGCTGACCCACTTCTCATGGCCGGATTGCTTTGTCTTGTTGTATTTCTGGAATTGTTGACCGCAGGAGCATTACTTCTTTGGCTTCTTCCAGTTTGGACATTGCTATTGGACCTATGGGATGGTGAAGTGACAGCATGATTGTTAATTTCACTATTAGATCTCGTTCCCATAGTTGCATTTCTGGACTGATTTGCTGATCTATTAGGAGATGTAGCAATTCTGTTTTGCTGAGAAGTGTTGCCTTGTGCCCTTGTGGCTTGGCTGTTTGATCTTGTAGCCGATCCGGGATTTTGAAGCGCGCGATCATTACGGTTGTTTTGAGCAGAATTGTTTAGCCTGCTTCTGGTTTCTGGTCTTTGTCTATATTCTTCTGCTGTGTAAGCCCTAGAGGGTTTAGCTTCCTGATTCGCTGTCCTTGATCTATCAATTTGAGGTCTGTATAAACTCAGGTTGTTGTTATTTAGGTTTGCTCTGCCCGGTCTATTGGAGTTGCTGACATTATAGACTGGAACATTTCTACCGGTAACTCTCCGGAGTTCATTTCTGGACGGCCCTGTATAATATGTGGTATTGTTATAGACATAGGTGTTGTTGATGATCGTAGTCCTATTATATATATTGACCACATTATAGCTCGGAACGAAATATCTGTGAAAGTATCTAGCTCTAAATCTCCTTTGAGGAAGGAATACCCAATGTCTGTGGGGGATATTTATAGCGATATTCACGTGCATACCTGGCCCAAGAGGAGCCCAACCGTAGAATCCACCTCCGGTTCTCCAACTTACCCAAGCTGGTCCCCACTCATATCCGGGCACCCAGGCCCAGCCATAATAGTCACTCCAAAACCAGCGCCCATAGTGGAAAGGAGCCCAGCCCCAATCATAATTGGAAACCCAGGTGTTTCCGTAATTTGTCATAGTCCAATACCCGTTAGTCAGGTAAGGCTGAAAGCCAGCCTCTGCATAAGGTACCCAGACGTACCCATGATTTGGGTCCATAACCCAGTCGCCGAAGGGTGACAACTCATTATAGAAGACCTGAAATGAAACGCCTGTGTGATATGGAGATGCATGAGCTCTGTTGCTCAGAGCGATACCTATGCCTAGCAAAAGTACCATGCTTATTCGATATAGGATTGCAGTTTTCATAATTGTAGGTTTTTGTGCGTTTAGTTGGGTTTACGCTAAAAAAAGAAATATAGTTTTGAAATAATTATATTAATTAGAATAAAAAATTAGCAAAACCGTTTTAGCAAAATTATTCTTTACTAGAAAAAGTACTTGAATTTGATGAAACCGTGATCTGATTTTCAAGGTTTTAGGAAAAAAATCTTCAGTAGTGTGATACAGTTTCTCAAATTTTTAAAAAAATAAAAAAGCCAGCTGCTTAGCTGGCTTCATTCTAGTAGTTTTTCTTTATCTGGTCAATTTTCTGTGCGATTTCATCCGCTTGAGCCATAAGCTTGTCTGCTTCTGTCCTATTGCTATGAGAAACCTTATGAGACTTCTCCAATAACTCTTTATACTTTTCCTGAAGTCTTTCTACTTCAGTCTTTTTCTTAAATAGTCCGAACATACCTTTTTTAAAAGTAACTGATTAATGGACGGATGGTTCATTTAATTAGAGAAATTAAATTGAATTTCATTTCTCATTTCATCCTCTTCAGTGACTATTTCATCATTTTTAAAGTTTATAATTTGTTCAAGTCTTCCGTTAAGATTGTAGTACCTCCAAGCTCCTTCTTTCTTGCCGTCTTCCATATTGCCTTCGGACGCCTTATTTCCGTTTTCATGGTAATAAATCCAAGTGCCTTCAGGCTTCCCCATTTCATAGTTTCCCTCAGATTCTTTTTTCCCTGAAGTGTAATAGGTTATTCTTGTACCTTTCCCATCTTCCAGTGTGCCCTTTTCAAGGGTAGCACTACCATCATAAGTGTAATAGTCAGACACATTCATTAGTCTACCATTGCTCCAGAATTCTTCTTGTGTGAGTTGTTTGTTGTCATAAAACAAACCCCAGACGCCTTCTTCAAAGCCAAGAAAGTAACTTCCAACGGATTTTAATTGTCCTCCATCATAATAATAGAACCATTGGCCATTTTCAGAACCCAGACTATACTCCCCTTCGGCAATTAGGATTCCGATTTTGTTGAAATACTTCCAAAGACCTGTTTTTAAGTCATTTCTATATTCACCGATAGAATACAGGGTACCTTCTGGAAAATAATTTTTCCATAAGCCGTCTTTGACCCCATTTCTATATTGCCCTTCTACTGAGACTTTACCGTTGGAGTGATACTCTTCATATTTCCCAATAGGAAGTCCCAATTCATAAGTTTTTCTTTTTGAAAGTGTTCTGTTGGGGAAAAACTCCTCCCAAACGCCAACAGGAATATCGTTTTCATATCGCTCAATTCTTGCCTGACGTCTATTTTCATAGAAAAATTTCCACTCTCCTGTTTTGTTACCGTTGTCATCAAAATGTTTTTCGGACTCTAAAACCCTGGTTCCTGGATAAAATGCTTCCCATTTCCCAATTCTTCGGCCATTTTTATACTCTCCCCTTTCCTCTACCATTTTATTAAAAGAATACCGGGTGAAGGTTCCATGCGGTCTGTTATTTTGATAGTTTATAGTCACTAACAGATCTCCATCCACTGAGAATTCCTGGTAAGATCCTTCTTGAACTCCATTATTGAAATTTTGAATAATAGCTGGCTCACCATTATTGTAAAAAGTTACCCAACGACCATTTTTCTTTCCGTCTGCGTATTGTCCTTCTACTTTTACTTGCCTTGGATTGAAGAAATCAGGTTGGCCTGTACGTCCATAAAATTCCCTGTATAAACCTACCGCGACACTGTCCTTGTATACTCGGTCTAAAATGATAGCACCTGTCATATCATATTCCCTAAAAACGCCATTGAGTTTATTGTCTCGGTACTCTGCTTCCAGTTGACGGTTTCCATTACTGTGGAAAACAACTGCTAAGCCATCTCTACTGCCAGAACGGAAAGTAATTGTCTGGATAAGTCGTCCTGTTTTGGGATTTTCAAATTTCCACAATCCCTCCATTCTTCCATTGTTCATGATTCCTGTTCCTACCAAAGTGGAATCTGCATTATAAATGGATACTACATTGGAATTGCCTTGCCCCCAGGATGTGAATGTGATCAATACCAAGGACAGAATGCCAAAAATATATTTCATATATGGGAAATCTTTGTTTGCATAAGCTTACGAAATCTTCGCATGCCGGTTCTAAATTAGGTTAATTTGTCCAAATTTGAAAAACTTAGTGAGTATAATCCAAGATAGTCTGAATCATAGAATTAATATTGTCAAGGTTATGTTTAAAATTCGTCCTTATTGGTATTTTTTCCCAGAGAACTACATATTCTCTATCCTTTAATTCAAGTATATTGCCTTTGATTGATTGAGAATTCTTAAGGATGAAGGGGTAGTCAAAAGAGGTTTTTCCATTGAAAATCATTTTTAGAGGAAAATATTCATGTTCATCCCAAAATTTGGTAGAAGCAGGGTTTTTACCCAAATACAAGAAAATATATAGTCCTTTGCCCACCCAATGTAAGACACGAATGTTAATTCCATCCCCTCTGTCAAAAAGCCTTACCATATCCAGTACCTGATAAGGCCTCCCTTTGAGGTTGTACCCTTGGAAAATTTTATTTCCTTTTGATCCGGGTATTGATTCTCTTTGTTTTTTTACAGGAAATTCATTGGAAATCTCTTCTAGGAGTTTAATGATAAGTTTTTTTTGATTGTTATATTTTTGAAAAAACGAGTCTGAGTTTTCCCAAAATACAGGATCAAAAAAATCATGAGTTTCCATTTACCAATAGAGTAAGGCTGAAGCCCACGCAAAACCGCTTCCAAATGCGGCCAAGCACAGCAAGTCACCTTCTTTAATTCTTCCCTGCTCCCAAGCTTCACTTAGGGCGATAGGGATTGTGGCTGCAGTTGTATTGCCCAGGTGCATAATATTATTGAAAACCTTTTCGTCTGGAAGGCCAAGTTTTTGTTGGATATAATTGCTTATCCTTAGATTTGCCTGATGTGGTACCAGTAAATCTATTTCAGATTTGTCTTTTTGATTGGCGTCAAGTGCTTCTTTGATAACTTCTGCAAATCTCACAACAGCATGTTTAAAAACAGCATTCCCATTCATTTTCAAGAAAAAATCTCCAGCATCTATCATTTCAGGTGATATCCTGACTTCCCGACTACTTCCTGGATCACTGCAATACAACTCTTCAGCATAATCTCCGTCAGCATGGAGGTGAGTAGAAAGAATTCCTGCATTTTCGGAATCACTTACCCCCAAAACAGCAGCCCCTGCGCCATCTGCAAAAATAACAGCACTTGATCTGCCTTCATCACTTTTATCCAAGGCAGAGGATTGAATCTCAGCACCTACCACAAGGATGTTTTTATACATTCCGGTTTTGATATATTGATCAGCAACTGATAAAGCATAAATGAAACCTGAACATGCATTTCGAATATCCAAGGCGCCTACACCTTGAAGCCCGAGCTCCCGCTGAAGGAGTACACCATTTCCGGGAAGAAAATAATCAGGAGTAATAGTCGCAAAAACAATAAAATCAATGTCCTTAACCTCAAGGCCTGCTCTTTCTATTGCCATCTTGGAGGCTGCGGCAGACATGCTCGTTACGGTGTCTTTTCCTGGAGTAAACCAACGTCTTTCTTGGATACCTGTCCTTTCTACAATCCAGTCATTATTGGTATTCATGATAGTAGATAGGTAGTCATTACTTATAACTCTATCTGGTACATAATGACCTACACCTTTGATTTTGGATCTATTCATTAATTCAGTTATTTGGGTCAGTTGATGATTTAAAGCAGAATACAAATATCCCAATATATCTCGGGATGGCAAAAACCAAATTTTGTCCTGGGTAAACTTCTAAATTCTGCCTGTAGTTTTTAACTTCCAATACCTATACAATCCAGCTACGGACATCCAACTTGGATTAGCATATTCATAGACTTTAATAAGTTCCTCTGTACAACCAAGATTTTTGAGTTCTTGTTGCACGAAATTCATAAAAAGAGGAATTACTTCCTTTTGATCAGTATTATTTTCAAAATAGGGTTTGATCCAATCCGCCCAACTTTCCAAGGTGTTTTTAAGCTGATCAAGATGGGAATGGATATCGGTTATTTTTCCGAAATGAGTTAAGTAAATATCTTTCGGATTTTCTTTTTGCAAGAGTAGTATGGACTTTTTCCAATGATCAAGATTAATATCAGGTGGAGGACATGGTGGAACCACTGGCCCAGATTCAATTTTGACTCCTGCAACATCCCCGGCAAATATTGAATTCTTGATTTTCCAGGCAATATGGTGAACGGCATGGCCGGGACTATGAAGGGATGTGATTTCTGTATCTCCGATTGTTAATACTTCTTTATGTTTGACTTCCCTCAATTGGTCAGAAGGAATTCCCTCCATTTTGCCCCAGAGCTTCTCCATTTGGTCCCCGTAAATTTGCGCAGCGGAATTCCAAAGCTTATCAGGTTGGTTCAAGTGTTTGGCCCCAGCAGGATGCACATAAATATGTGCTCCCATTTTTGCCAACTTCCAAGCGGCGCCCGCATGGTCAAAGTGAATGTGAGTTAAGAATACATGTTTGATGTCCTTCAGTTCAAACCCCGACTTTCTAACTCCAAGTTCAAGCTGTTTAAATGTGCTTTCAGGGCCGGTTTCTATCAATATTGGGCCTTCACTTGTTTTGATCATGAAGCTGGCAATGGCTTCCTTGGTTTCCAAAAAATGCAAATCAATGATTTCAAGATTATTCATTATCCAAAGAGGGTATAGTTTCCGAATTGATCCATTGGGGATGTTTTCTTGATAAGGCTAGGATTATCATTACTGACTTGATTGACTTGCTGGGACACTGTATAACTCTGCATTTTCTCAGCTGTATAGGTTCCAAGCATACTCAGTAATTCCTCATCCTTGGAATATTTATCCAGCCATTTTTTTTCATCAGATTTTTTCAAAATTACAGGCATACGGTCATGAATTTCCTGTACTATACTGTTTGGCTCAGTGGTCAGGATCAAAAAAGTATGCTTGGTTTCACCTTTTTCATTTTCATACTCTTCCCAGATTCCTGCAAATGAAAAGGGCTCTCCATCTCCTATCGTAAATCTATATGGTATTTTGGTTTTTTTACCTACTCTTTTCCATTCGAAAAAGCCGTCTGCGGGGACTAGGCATCTTCTGGTTTTAAAAGAATTTTTGAATGAAGCTTTTTGATGAACTGTTTCTGCTTTAGCGTTTATGAATTTTTGGGATACCGGTTTGTTTTTGGCAAAATCCGGGGTGATTCCCCAATAAAAGAATGAAAAGCCTTTTGGGCTATCAGAGGTTATGACAGGTACCAGCTGGGTGGGAGCAATGTTGTATCTCGGTTGAAAATCTCCGAGCATTTCTGCTTGAAATCTCTCCTCCAGTTCTAATTTACTTTTGCTGAGTGAATATCTTCCGCACATGGATTCAATGGTTTCTTGAAAATTACTGATCTCTTGTGATAAATTCAAATGCCCTATGCTCAGACCAGTAGATATCTTCTTTTTTTCTTGGACTGAAACCTACGTGTCCTCCATATTTAGGGAATTCCATCCAAACATTTTCAAGCCGCCTTCCAATGCTTACAGGAAAGCATTTTTCACTGAGGAATGGATCATTTTGTGCATTTAATATCAGGCAGGGAACCTCAATTCCATCCAAAAAGTAAAGAGAAGAGTTTTTTTCATAGTAATCATGGGCATTTTCGAATCCATGCAATGGACCAGTGAAATGATCATCAAAATCCTGAAGGGTTTTGATTTTCCTTAAAATTCCTACCGGGATGTCATTCGGGAATATTTTTGCTTTCTGAACCACTTTTTCTTTTAAAGTTCTTAGAAAACGTTTGGCATAAATAATGTTTTCTCCGGTTGATATTTTCACAGATGAAGATTCTAGGTGAAGCGGAGCACTTACAGCAACTCCTTTTTTGATTTTTTCAGTGCGGCTTCTTGATTCACCTAAATACTTTAAAGTGAGGTTTCCTCCCAGACTGAAGCCAATCAGATATATTTCCTTGTAGGAAGCTTCTGCATGATTGATGACAAAGTCAAGATCATAAGTTGCTCCAGAGTGATAAAAGATGGGTTTCCTGTTCAATTCCTCACCACAGCCCCGGTAATTCCAATTGAGTACATCATAGCCATTTGAGAAAAATTGCCTTGCCATTCCTGTCATATAAGGTCTTCTACTATTACCCTCCAATCCATGACTAATGATGACTAATTTGGAGGACTGATTTCGGAGCCAGTCTAAGTCAAGGAAATCACCATCCGGGGTATTAACTCTTTCTCTATCAAAAGGTAAGCGGAAGGCTTGTCTGAAAACACTTGGTATAATAGTCTGCAAATGGCCATTAAATTGCCATTTGGGATGATCATATTCAATCTTTTTTACAATAGGCATTTACAAACAAAATGAGGAATGAGGCTGTTTTCAATCCTGAAAATACTACTATTAAATTTGAATGTAGACTTTTTAAGAACTATTTTTGGACTGCTTTAAATTTTAGAATAGGATATAAATAGCATATGGCCGAAATAATACGAATGCCCAAAATGAGTGACACCATGGAAGAAGGTGTTATTGCAGCGTGGTTGAAAAAAGTAGGAGATTCCGTAAAACCCGGAGATATTTTAGCAGAAGTAGAAACTGACAAAGCAACCATGGAGCTTGAATCTTATGAAGAGGGTACATTGCTTCATATAGGTGTAGAAGAAAAGGATGCTGTACCAGTCAATGGAGTCATTGCGATCATCGGAGAAGAAGGAGAAGATATAGAATCTTTGCTCAAAGAAATTGAAAGCGGTGATTCATCTGATTCCAAATCAGAGAAAAAAGGAGAATCCACCGAAGAGAAGGAAGAAAGTAAAGATTCTGAAAAATCAGAAACCAATAAGGAATCTGCTCCAAAAGAAGAAATAGATACATCTGATATCAATGCCACAGTGATCACTATGCCCAAAATGAGTGATACCATGACTGAGGGTACTATTGCCTCCTGGTTGAAGAAAGTAGGCGATGATATCAAATCCGGAGATATAATAGCTGAAGTGGAAACTGATAAAGCTACTATGGAACTGGAATCTTATGAAGACGGTACTTTATTATACATAGGTGTTGAAGCTGGGGATTCTGTCGAAATTGATGGTGTGATAGCCATTATTGGTGAAAAAGGGGCTGATTATGAAACTCTTCTTAAAGCTCACAAGGCTAAGTCTGAGTCTGCCGAAGCCCCTGCTGAGGAGAATAAAAAAGAAGAAAAGAAAGACGAGAAAAAATCTGAAGCACCAAAAGCTGAAGTAAGCAAACCTTCATCTTCAGGTTCTTCTTCGTCAACCACTGATGGCGGAAGACTGAAAGCTTCTCCTCTTGCCAAAAAAATGGCTTCTGAAAAAGGAATTGATATTGCCTTGGTAAAAGGTTCAGGTGAAAATGGTAGAATTGTAAAGCGGGATATTGAAAACTTTGATCCAGCTTCTGTTCAACAGCCAGCTCAAGCTGCAGAAGGAGTTGGTTCAGCTCCAGCAGTCGGACAGGAATCTTACAAAGAAGAGAAGGTTTCCCAAATGAGGAAAGTGATAGCCAAGAGGCTTGCTGAAAGCAAGTTTACTGCGCCGCATTTTTATCTGACCATGGAAATAAACATGGATAAAGCTATCGAAGCCAGAAAAAGTATGAATGAGGTTTCACCTGTCAAGATTTCATTCAATGATATGGTGATCAAAGCTGCTGCTGCCGCCCTCCGTCAGCATCCTAAAGTCAATTCCTCTTGGCTAGGAGACAAGATCAGGTACAATGACCATATCCATATCGGAATGGCTGTGGCTGTGGAAGAAGGATTGTTGGTGCCAGTTATTAGGTTTGCCGATTCCAAATCTCTGTCTCAGATTTCCAATGAAGCAAAAAGTCTAGGTGGAAAAGCTAAGAATAAAGAACTTCAGCCCAAAGATTGGGAAGGTAATACCTTCACTATTTCGAATCTTGGGATGTTTGGTATAGAAGAATTCACAGCTATCATTAATCCACCAGATGCCTGTATCCTTGCAGTGGGTGGAATCAAAGAAACTGTAATTGTCAAAAATGGACAAATGCAGGTAGGAAATGTGATGAAAGTGACATTGTCCTGTGACCATAGGGTAGTGGATGGAGCTGTAGGCTCTGCGTTCCTACTGACATTGAAAGGTCTATTGGAAGATCCAGTACGCATTCTGATCTAAACTGTAATTTGTAATATGCCAAAAAGTCCTGATTTGTCAGGACTTTTTGTTTTTGTATAGTTATTGAACGTTATAATCTTGAAATATGCTTTGCCTAATATTGGGTTAATGGATATCGGTTGACATTGGGATTTTGGATTTTTATCCAACCTATTTCCGTAATACTTTGCTAACCAAATTTCCAAACTTTAAAGAGAGCTAATTGTCTCTTGTCTCACATCTAATGTCTAAAGTCTAAAAAATGGAAAAAATAAAATCAACTACCGTAGTAGCCATCAAACACAATGGAGAAGTAGTTATAGGTGCTGATGGGCAGGCTACTCTGGGGAATACAGTGGCCAAAAGTTCAGTCAATAAAATCAGAAAACTGCAAAATGGTAAGATTGTAACCGGCTTTGCTGGTTCCACAGCAGATGCTTTCACTTTACTTGAAAAGTTTGAAGAGAAACTAGGTGCATACGGAAACAATATGAAAAGGGCAGCGGTAGAGCTGGCCAAAGAATGGAGAACGGATAGGATGCTGAGCAAGCTAGAAGCCATGATGATCGTAGCGGACTCTGAGGATATTCTGATTATTTCAGGGACAGGTGATGTAATTGAACCTGATTTGGGTATCGCAACCATCGGTTCAGGAAGTATGTATGCCCAATCTGCCGCCAGAGCACTGAAAAAATTTGCCACCCACCTGTCTGCCGAAGAAATGGTAAGAGAAAGCCTTGGCATAGCTGCAGACGTTTGTATCTACACCAATCATAACTTGGTTATCGAGAAAGTGGTAAATTAAATTGTCTTTAAATTATTTGAAAAGGCTTTTTATATAGGTAGAGAGCCTTTTTTTATAATCTCAGAATTGAATCCTTTTTCAAAAAGGAACGTAATTCTTCATTTTTGTAATTTATTGGTTTGGATTTTTGTTTTCCCATTCAATTAAGGATTCGTGATTATTTCACTTTTATCAAAACCCTTACAATCCTTATGGTGTTATGCAAGTAGAATAATTGTGTAACATGGAAAAATCAACAGCAAAAAAATCTCCCAAAGTCGATAATAGATCAAAAATTATTAGTGCATACATTGAATATGTTTTGGAACATGGGCAAGAACCTGCTTCAGTATTCAAATTTGCGAAGGAATTAAAAATGAAGGAAGAAGAATTCTATTCTTATTTCACTTCATTTGAAAGTATCAAATCGGCGGTATGGTCAAAGCTTTTTGATGACACTATTAATAGCTTGGAATCACAGGAAGTTTTTAGAGAGTATTCAGCAAGAGAGAAGTTATTGGGTTTTCTATTTACCTGGGTGGAGGAACTCAAAAAGAACCGTTCCTATCTATTGGTACAGTATGAGAAAAGCAAAGCTTTGAAAAATCTACTTCCTACAGAGGTTAAAGTTTTCAAAGATAAGTTCAAGGACTTTGCTAACGAGATTATTTTAGAAGGAAAAGAGACAGAAGAAATAGCCAGCAGACCTATCATATCAGATAGATATGATGAAGCTCTTTGGTTGCAAGTCTGGTTTGTGTTTCAGTTTTGGCTGAAAGATACTTCGCAGGCTTTCGAAAAAACCGATGCTGCTATCGAAAAATCAGTGAATCTTGCATTTGATCTGATGGGCAAAAGTGCACTGGATACATTCATTGATTTTGCGAAGTTTTTATATCAAAATAAATAAGGAGAAACTGTGAAGGAGAATAATATGAAAGAGCAGCAAAGCATTCCTGTGTCCAAAGTGCAAAGGGCAGCTAAATTTATAAGCACAGGAGCAAAAGTAGGCGGTAACTATGTGAAGCACTACGCCAAAAAAGTGGTAAATCCTTCTATGACAAAAGAAGAGTTGCACAACAACAATGCTGAAGATATTTACAACTCTTTGAGTCAATTGAAAGGCTCTGCACTGAAAGTTGCCCAGATGATGTCCATGGATAAGAATATTTTACCGAGGGCCTATCAGGATAAATTTACAATGGCTCAATACAGTGCTCCGCCTCTATCATATCCTTTAGTCGTCAAGACATTTCAAAAGTATTTCGGTAAATCGCCAGAACTACTGTATGATACTTTTACCAAATCAGCAGTCAATGCTGCCTCTATAGGCCAAGTTCATCAAGCAACTAAGGATGGTAAAAAGTTGGCAGTTAAGATTCAATATCCTGGAGTGGCTGATTCTGTCAGCTCTGATCTGAAACTTGTAAGACCATTCGCATTACGCTTGCTAAATATGAATGAGCGCGAATTGGATCATTACATGGAAGAAGTGGAAGGCAAATTATTGGAAGAGACAGACTATATCCTTGAAGTACAAAGATCCAAGGAGATTTCTGAAGCATGTAGTCATATTGCCCACCTCAACTTCCCAAGCTACTATCAAGATATGAGTGATGCCAGAATTATTACCATGGATTGGTTGGATGGAATGCACATCAAAGAATGGTTGGAAACTAACCCAAGTCAAGAGGATAAAAACCGTATAGGACAGGCAATGTGGGATTTTTATCACCACCAGGTCCACAACTTGAAGCAAGTTCATGCAGATCCACATCCGGGAAATTTTATCATTCAAAATGATGGTAAACTTGGTATTATTGATTTTGGCTGTGTGAAGGTGATTCCAGAGGATTTCTACCATGGTTATTTCTCATTGATCAAAAAAGACCTTTTGATCAATGAAGATGAATTGAATGAGATTTTCTATAACCTGGAATTTATCAGTGATAAGGATACGGATGTAGAGAAAGTGTACTTCAAAAATATTTTCAAAGAGATGATTTCCTTATTGGGCAAACCTTTTCACGTGGACTCTTTTGATTTTTCTAATGATGATTATTTCGAACAGATATTTAAACTTGGAGATAGAATTTCCAATGACAAAATGTTTAAAAAATCCAGACAGGCTAGGGGTTCAAGGCATGGTCTGTACATTAACCGGACTTATTTTGGGATTTACAATTTGCTCAACCAGCTTCAGGCAAATGTCAAAACGACCAAGCCGGAATGGCTGGAATCCAATGCTCAGGCTGTTTGAAAGCACTGGTAAAACCTCCGATCAGGAGGTTTTTTTTATATCAACCTTAAAGCAAAAATGATTGCAATTACCAAAAGTATTAAGCCTGATAGGTCGGCTATCCGCTTAATGGTTCTATAGAGTATTTTTAGATGTTTTTCCATGTCTTATACGAAGTCAAACCTTTCTGCATAAATATTTCTCCAATCCACACCTTGTTTTCTGAAAGTGAGTTCGGCCTTGTCCATCATCTGTCCAGGGCCACAGATGTAATAGTCAAATTCATTGAGATCTTCCGGAAGGTATTTTGTGACCAACTTTTCATCTATGAGACCTTTTTCTCCATCCCAATCCTTGTCAGGCTTTTCCAGAACATGGATCAGCTTAAGGTTGATTTGGTTTTTCAGCCTGTCCAATTCTTCTCTGAAAGGAATTTTTTTCCAGCTTTCATTTCCATAAATGAGTATGCATTTTCTCTGGTCTTTCCTATCTGCCAGAGTTTTGAGAAAGGAGATGCCGGGAGTGACCCCAATTCCCCCCATGACCAAAAAACATGGCTTCTCTTTGAGTGTAAAGGAACCAAAAGGACCTTCCAAAAATGCAGTCTGTCCAGGTTGCAGGTATTTCCAGGTGTTGGTGAAGTCCCCGATTCTTTTGGCGGTAATTTCCAGAATGCTATTTTCTGCACTTGAAGAAAAAGAGAAGGGATGCTGCTGAAGTGAAAATGGAGTATGGGAAATGGTAATCCAAGTGAATTGTCCTGGCAGGAAACGGAAAGGTTCTGCGCTTTTCTTTTCAAGTCTTAAGGTATAGCAGTCATCCTTTCGAGGTAGTATCTCCTTGATGATAAAGGGATCTTTTTTGGCCATGTATGGTCTTACCATACGGGCGTGAACCAATAAGTAAACCAATGAACCAAAGAAAAGAATAAAGAAAGCAATCTTATAGAACTCATTGAGGTAATGGCCTACCTGAATGCTGTGGACAATGCCTATGAATACCAAAGAGAATCCCAAAACACCGTGGATGAGTCTCCACCATTCGTAATTAAGTCCAGTGCTGACCCTCCAAAGGCTGGTGGAGAGCAGGGCAATCATGCCAAAAGTAGCAAAGAACAAGGCAGCAGCTCGTGGAAGATTTTCCCTAGGGTCATAAAATGAAATGTATTCCCAGTCAGACACCAATAAGAGGATTGGATGACTTAAAACGAAAATTATGGCGACAATCCCTATTTCTTTATGAAACTGTACAATATTGTCCACTCCAAAGGATGGAGCCACTTGCTTGATCCTTCCGGAAAATAAAAACTGTATTCCGAATAAACCCAAGCCGATAAAGCCCAAAACCACACCCAACTCCTCAAGGAGGGTTCGTTTTGTTGGGATATCTCCAGAGTAGGCTACCAAAAGTGGGAGCAGGCTCAAAGCAAGAAAAATAAAAAGCCAAATCAGCCCCTTGCCAGCGCTGTATCGTTTAGTTTTAGTTGACATACAAAAGTGGAACTATATTCATCCGGAAATTTGGATGTTTTTGATTAAGAAGGTGATAAAAATTGTCTTTTTTAGGTAGTTGGTCAATGTTTTAAGACCCTTTATAGGAGATTTTATAAATACAATTGGCCATATCATCAGACACCAAAAGGCTTCCATCCGGCAGCTGCATGACATCTACGGGTCTGCCCCATACCTCCTGACTGTCATGGTCCAGCCAGCCTTCTGCAAAGACTTCTTCTTTGCCCGGAGTTTGGTTGTCATCGAGTATTACTCGGGTTACCTGATAGCCTATTTTTTTACTTCGATTCCAGGAGCCATGCTTTGCGATGAAAATATTGTTTCTGTATTCATTGGGAAATTGATCAGCTGTGTAAAACCTCATGCCGAGAGGAGCTACGTGTGGCCCTAGTTTTTTGGCAGGAGCAACATAGGCCGACTTGTCCTTTCCTTTGTCTCCAAATTCCGGATCCTTCACATCTCCTGCATGCCAAAATGGATAACCAAAGTGAAGGCCTTTTTGAGGGGCGTGGTTGAGTTCACAATCCGGAATGTCATCACCCATCATGTCCCTGCCATTGTCGGTAAACCAAAGCTCTTTGGTTTGGGGATGCCAGGAGAAGCCTACGGTATTCCGCACTCCATGGGCAAAAATCTCCGGTTGAATATTGGTAGCATTCACATCGATTCTGGTGATGCTCGCAAATATCTCCCCATCCGATTTACAGATGTTGCATGGTGCACCTACTGGTACATATAACATGCCATCTGGTCCAAAAGCAATAAATTTCCAGCCATGATGAGCTTTATCGGGATATTGGTCATAAACCACCTCGTAGCTGGGATTTTCAAGGTTACTTTCTATGTTTTTAAACCTAAGGATTCTACTAACTTCAGCGACATATAGATCTCCGTTTTTGAAGGCAACGCCATTTGGCATTCTCAATCCGGAAGCGAGTGTATATTTTTTATCAGCTTTTCCGTCTCCATTTGTGTCTTTCAGTGCGTACACATTTTTTCCCTGCCTATTGCCTACAAAAATAACCGAGCCATCCGCATTCATAGCTAAAGACCGGGCATCAGGTACGTCATCAGCCCAGACGGAGATTTCAAATCCTTGAGGAAGTTTTATAGTTTCCAGTTGTATATAGGATTCATTGTTTTGGGCAGTACAAGAAAAGTAGATCAAGGTGCTTGCGATTAAGGATAACATTTTTTTCATCTGGACTTTCTTTAATGAGAATTTCAGTTGCTGACAGGCTCTCTAAGTTATCTAAAAATTCAAAGAGAGACACTTTCCATGTAATATTTCCTGTCAAATCATTTATAAAAGGAAGAATACGTATTTTTGCAGGATGTTATCAATCAATAATCTATCATATTATATAGGCGGAAGAGCCTTGTATGAAAATACCTCCCTGCATATCAAGCCAAAGGACAAAATTGGTCTTGTAGGTTTGAATGGGACCGGAAAGTCCACACTACTGAAAATTATAGATGGAGAATATCAACCTAGTTCTGGGGAGATACAAAAAGCTAAAGATTGCACTATCGGTTTTTTGAACCAGGATTTGCTTTCTTATCAATCTGAGGATTCCATACTTGAGGTTGCTTTGGAAGCTTTTAAAGAAACGCTGGCATTGCAGAATGAGATAGATCAGGTGCTGAAGCAAATGGAAACGGATTATTCCGAAAAAGTTATAGACAGGCTTGCTAAGCTTCAGGATAGATTTGAGGCAAATGAGGGATATACCATCAAAGCCAAAGCAGAGGAAATTTTGGAGGGAATAGGTTTCAAAACAGCAGACCTGACGAGGCCTCTAAAGACTTTTTCCGGTGGATGGAGAATGAGAGTAATGTTGGCCAAATTGCTTTTGGAAAAACCATCACTCTTGATGCTGGATGAACCCACCAACCACTTGGATCTTCCTTCCATACAGTGGGTTGAGAATTACCTTAAAACGTATGAAGGGGCTGTAATTGTCGTATCCCATGATCAGGAATTTTTGGACAATTGCATCGATGTTACTGTTGAAGTTTCAAATGGGACATTGACATCCTATGCCGGAAACTATTCCTTTTATAGATCAGAGAAAAAAGAGCGGATGGAAATCCAGCAAAATGCCTATGAAAATCAGCAGCAAATGATCAAACAAACCGAAAGGTTTATTGAGCGTTTCAGAGCAAAGGCATCCAAATCCAACCAGGTACAATCAAGGGTAAAAGCTTTGGAACGTTTGGATAAAGTGAATGAAGTAGTTGACGACAATGTCTCAGTGAACTTCAAGTTTAAATTTTCCCAAAAATCCGGGAGAGATGTAGTTGTGCTTGATCATGTTTCCAAAGCTTATGGTGACCTGACCATTCTTTCTAATACCACAGCCAGGATTGAACGGGGAGATAAAATAGCCCTGATAGGTGCCAACGGTAAGGGGAAGTCAACACTTTTAAGAGTTATAGACGGATCCGAACGGGTCAATGGCAGGGTAACTGAAGGTCATAATGTGATCAAGTCATTTTATGCACAGCATCAGCTGGAAGCCTTGAATATTGACAATGAGATTCTTCAGGAAATGAATCAGGCTGGTTCTGGAAAAACAGAGACAGAGCTTAGGAATGTATTGGGATGCTTTTTATTTACCAATGAAGATGTTTTTAAAAAAATAAAGGTGCTCTCGGGCGGTGAAAAGTCACGTGTTGCTTTAGCAAAAACTCTTATTTCGGAGGCTAACTTCCTGCTTTTGGATGAGCCCACCAACCACTTGGATATGCAATCCGTGAATATTCTTATTCAAGCCTTGGAGCAATATGAAGGTACGTTTATCACAGTTTCCCACGATAGACATTTCATTAGAGGAGTTGCCAATAAGATTTGGTATATTGAAAATCAGCAGATTAAGGAATACCCAGGAACCTATGATGAGTATGTTTATTGGAAATCCTTGCAATCCTCTCAGCCCAAAGAAGGTGAAAAACATTCTAAAAAGGATAAAAAGGAAGAAAAAAGAAGGTATTCCAATACTGAAATAGACGATGCTAGAAGGGATTTGAAGAAAAAGGAAAAGGAACTGGCGACGCTTGAGGAGAATATTCTTGAATTAGAAGAAAGAAAATCCCGATTTGAAAAAGAAATGGCTGATCCTGACGTTTTTTCAGATAGTGCTAAGCTCGAAAGCATTAATATTGAATATGCTGGAGTCAAAAATGAAATTGAAAACCTTAATGATATGTGGGAGCTTTTGGTTGAAGAGATAAGTACGCTTCAAGAAACAGTTTCCTGAAAATTCCAATTTATACTTATGAAGTTATTCTTTTCCATCCTTATGATGTTTTTTTCCATGCTTTGTTTGGCACAGGAAGCCTTTTATGATAGAATTTATGAAGAAAATATACAATCTGTAAGGCTCTTTCCGAGAGGGGGGGACTTTGCTTCCCAGATGAATTCACCGGTAATCGAGCTTAATAGCGGAGTTCCTCTCAATCTCACTTTTGATGATCTGGCTTATGACCCAGATATGTATTCTGCCAAAATCATCCATTGCAATTTTGATTGGACGGCTTCAGACCTCAAAGAAAATGAATATCTCAATCAATACAATGAGTTTAATGTGCTGGACTATGATTATTCAATAGATACCAGGATTCCTTACATTCACTACAACTTTGTTTTGCCCCCTGTAACAAAAACAGGAAACTACGTGGTGAAAATATATAGGGGAAGAGATCAAAACCAACCTATAATTACCAAAAGGTTTATGGTTTACCAAAAAGCAGTAACACTTGCAAGCAGAGTTGTGCCGCCAAGCCAGTCTGAGGACAGGAGAAAGGTGCAGCAACTTAATGTGAATATCAATTACAAAGGAAGGGAGTTGTTTGACCCAAAAAATAACATGCGTGTTCTCATCAGACAAAATCAAAGATGGGATAACGTGAAAGTCCTGGGTAATCCAACAATGCTGCGGGAGGATACAAAAATGATAGAATACAATCTTTTTGACGGCAGCAATACATTCATGGGAGGAAATGAGTTCAGGTTCTTGGATTTGAGATTTGTCAGGGCCCGTGGAATGAATGTAAAATCTGTCAAAATGGAGGATGATGTGGTTTATGCAGAAGCAGGGTTGGATAAGCCTAGACCAAATGGTGTCTATTCTGAATACTTGGATATGAATGGGCAGTATGCAGTAATGAACTTAGAACGCCAGAACCATGAAAGGGAAAGTGAATATATTGTTACGACATTTTACTTAAGTGCTGAGGGGATTACAGAAACCCCATACCTTATCGGATCGCTCACTCATTGGGGGTTTAGTCCTGATTCAGAGATGAAGTTAAATCCAAATACCAATACTTATGAGGCCACTTTGATTTTGAAACAGGGCTGGTATGACTATCAGTATGCTTACAAAAGCAAAGAAGGTTGGAATATAACTCCGATTGAGGGGAGCTTTTTTGAAACTGAAAATGAATATGAAGTTTTCGTTTATTATAGAGATATGGGTTCCAGGTATGATGAGATCATCAGTTATTTCAACCTCAACCCGAATAAGCGAAGGTTATAATAATAAATGAAAAAACCCGATCAATGTTGATCGGGTTTTTTTGATTAGTTTCCGTCTTGATTTTCTTCAGTTTCTGAAGGTGGGGTTTTTCCTCGGTCTTGTTGAGACTTGTAAGGAATAAAACCTTCTCTTTTGAACTTGTAGGGCTCTGTTCTCTGACTTGGGGCATGGTTTGCAAGGTCTAGCATACCGAAACCTTTATGTGTAAAGGCACCCAATCCACATTTGAAAACAAAATCCTGAACTTCTGGAGCTGCATAGAGGGTGAAAGGAAGTGTGTATCCACGAACTTCATATTTCACATCCATGTCATAGACAGAATAAATTCTTGCAAATTTCTTTTGCTGTTCTCTTAGCTTATTCACGTAATTCATGTCAGGTACTGCCTGAAACTTGTAGAAGGACTCCATTTGCTCTTGAGAATACCATCCTGATCTTTCCATTCTTGTCAGGGTTGATTCATACAACAGGTCAGAAAATTCGTCTGTATCCGGGTTGATGAATCTTTTGCCTGACTCGTCATTGAAAGACGGAGTGAGAAGCACAAGTGGAGAAATACAAACAAATTTGTTTGAAGCTTCCAATGTTGGTTCAAACTCCTGTTCAGTGTACTCAGGAGAAATGATGAGGTTTCCTAACTCAATTTTTGGGGTTTCAAAAACTTGTTCCAGCAAATAGTCGATAAATTCTTCATTGGGTGATGAAAGCACTAATGTGACTAAACTGGAATAGTAATGAAGTCCACTTCTACTTACTTTGGTCTGACCTTTGAGCCCAGAGAAGTTGAAGTAATTGTAGTTGAAAAACTCCTCTCGTCCACCTTTTACAATTAACCCCTTGAGGAATTGCGCCAAGATGTACTGATGGTGAAATGGTAAATAAGCACCTTTGTTTTTTAAGGAAAATATCAATCTTACTCTCACGGTATTAAAAATAAAATTTTAAACAATTATTAAACTTAACTTACTAACGGTTTACTTTATATATGGTTTCCAGCAAAAGTACAAATATTTTTTAAAGATTTCTTAAACATTAAATCTAAAATGCATAATATCTCCATCCTTTACTACATATTCTTTGCCTTCTATTGAAATTTTACCATTTTCTCTGCAAGCTGCTTCTGTTTTAAACTTCTCATAATCTTCCAGCTTGATCACCTCAGCTTTGATGAAACCCCTTTCAAAGTCAGTATGGATCACACCTGCAGCTTGAGGGGCCTTCCAGCCTCGCCTTATTGTCCAAGCCCTTACTTCTTGAACTCCAGCAGTGAAGTAAGTGATCAGGTTTAGTAGTTTATATGCACCTGCTATCAATTTATTAAGCCCACTTTCTTCTAATCCATATTCTGATAGGAACAAAGCCTTCTCTTCAGGGTCCTCAAACTCAGCAATCTGGGATTCGATAGCTGCACAGAGTACTATTACTTCAGCATGCTCATCTTTTACATTTTCTTTCAACTTCTCTACAAATTCATTACCGGTCAATATACTGCCTTCATCTACATTGGCAACATAAAGAACAGGTTTGATGGTCAGTAAATGGAGATCTTTTACAGCTTCAAGGTCTTCTTTTTCTACCTCAATTGCTCTGGCATTTTTTCCGGACTTGAGTTCTTCTTTGAACGTTTGAAGGGTTTCAAGTTCTTTTTTTGCTTTCGCATCCCCTGATTTGGCAATTTTTTCAATTCTAGCGATTTTCTTTTCTACTGACTCAAGGTCTTTGAGCTGAAGTTCAGTGTCTATGACCTCTTTGTCAAAAAGAGGATCTACAGATCCCGCCACATGGACTACATTGTCATCCTGAAAACAGCGGATCACATGGATAATAGCATCTACTTCTCTGATATTGGCAAGAAATTTATTCCCCAAGCCTTCCCCCTTACTTGCGCCTTTGACAAGCCCTGCTATGTCTACAAACTCTATCACCGTAGGAATTACTTTGTTGGGGTTGACCAATGACTCAAGGATTTTTAATCTTCTGTCAGGTACTGTCACCACACCCACATTGGGTTCGATAGTACAGAAAGGGAAATTTGCTGCTTCTGCTTTCGCACTGGAAAGCGCATTGAATAAAGTAGATTTTCCTACGTTGGGTAAACCAACGATGCCACATTGTAATGCCATTGAAGATGGTTGTTTTTTTAAAATTTAAAGATTCGGTATTCCCGGTATCCTTTAAAGAATTCCAAGAATGAAACTCTGAAAATGGTATAAACAGGAATGGCAAATATCATCCCTAAAATACCGGCGATTTTTGCACCCGCAAAGATAACAACAAAAATTTCAAGTGGATGGGCTTTTACCGATTTCGAGAAAATTAGCGGTTGAAGCACAACATTATCTGTGACCTGAACGACTGAAAACACACCGAGAATCTTGATAATCATTAAAATAATATCATTTGAAGTGTCAAACTCACCAGTAGATAAGCCCACAATTACCCCAAAAGTTGCACCCAAAATAGGTCCTGCATAAGGTATCAGATTCGCTACAGCAGCAAACATGGCTATGGTAAGCGCATATTCAATCCCTACCAAGGTCAAGCCCAAGGAGGCAAGTGAGAAAATACAGGTCAATTGGATGAGCAATCCAACCAAATAATTTGATAGTAATCTTTCCACCTTGTTGAATGTGGAAACCGCCAATTCAAAATAAGCATTGGGAATGAGGTTCATGATGTTTCTACGAAGGAGTCCATTTTCAAGTAAAAGGAAAAATGTAATGAAACTCACAGCCATGAGTGCAATGAACAAAGAGCTTGTTGTATTGACTACAGTATTGATGATACCTTGAAAGTTGATCTTTGAAAAACTAGCAATCAGGGACTCTCTCACCTGTGTAATCAAAAAGCCAGGTTCGCTTTGTACGACATTGTATTGGATCAGAAAATCCTCAATTTTACCTACAGGGTTTTGGATCTGTTCATACAGGTAGTCCATGTCATAGGTTGCAATAATCTGGATTTGTGCACTGATCAAAGGGATAAATAACAAGCCTATAAAAAAAATAAATAGTGCGATGACAAAGAAAGAAAGCATGATAGCAATCCACCTGGGGATATTCTGACCCAACACATGTACTCCATTTATTTTGTTAGTCAGTGGTCTGAGTATAGCGGCAATTACAAGTGATAAAACGAAGTAAAAAGTA
The DNA here is from genome assembly GCF_000295935.2 of Indibacter alkaliphilus LW1. Taxonomy (GTDB): domain Bacteria; phylum Bacteroidota; class Bacteroidia; order Cytophagales; family Cyclobacteriaceae; genus Indibacter; species Indibacter alkaliphilus. The sequence goes on along the minus strand of NZ_ALWO02000037.1, from coordinate 397,477 downwards.
ATGTTTGAAAAATACCAACCTATTACGAACAGGAGGACCAGAATAATTAAAAGGTATAAGATGGGTTTTTTCATAAGTAAACAAAAAGAGAAAGGAACTCAACGAAACCTAATTTATCAATTAAGTATGCAATGGCAAAACGAATTCCGCCAACGTTGAATTACTTTCTCTAAAGATGCGTAAATGCTGGGATTAATCCCACTTCAATTCATCATCAAATTCATTTTCAGATTCCTCATTTTCATACTGAGAGAAATCAAAGTCTGACATCAAGTCATTTTTCACATGGTCTACGGCATCTTGAAGGGCTTCCAAAAATTTTGAAAAATCTTCCTTGTAGAGGAAAATCTTGTGCTTTTCAAAAACAAAACCGTCTTCCTTCAATCTCCTTTTGCTTTCGGTAATGGTTAGGTAATAATCATTTGATTTGGTTGATTTTACATCAAAAAAATAAGTTCTTTTACCGGCTTTCACTCTCCTAGAGAAGATTTCTTCTCTATCATTTCCTCTGTTATCTTCCACTTTCCAAAGAATTTTGTTGTTTGTGTTTGGTATATTTAGACTTCCAAGTTAAATCAATTCACAAAATATATTCAAGGGAATTTTGACTTTTTTTAAATAAATAGGCCTAAAATTAAGGTAAACGGTTAAATATCAGAGGTATTTTTCCTCACATCAAAAAAAAGAGGACTATCAAAGTCCTCTTATTCACCATGCATGAAAATCTTTTTCGCCAAAAGCTCTTCTTCAGATTCTCTGTGATCAGGGTCGTCTACACAACAGTCAACCGGACATACAGCCGCACATTGGGGCTCCTCATGGAATCCCGTGCATTCTGTACACTTGTCAGTAACGATGTAATAGAATTCATCTGAGACAGGTTCCTGTTTTTCGTGAGCGTCAACTACAGTTCCATCTTCCTTAGTGACCTCATTCAGATTGGTCCCTCCGGCCCAGGTCCATTCTATCCCGCCTTCGTATATTGCTGTATTTGGACATTCTGGTTCGCATGCACCGCAGTTGATACATTCGTCAGTTATCATTATCGCCATATCAAATTCAAATTTTATTCGATGTAAAATTAATACCCAAATAACCAATCATGCAAAAAAAAGTTGTCATGCTAACTAATTTATATTCATTCTATCAAAAAGGGTCTTTCTTTTTTAATCAATATCTTTGTGGCTCAAATGAAAAATTTATGTTTTTAGAAGAAAGGATACAGGCCTTTGCCTCACTCGGAGAGAAATTAAAATCTTTGACAAATAGTGAATTTGAAGCGCTAGCTGTTAAGGTTGGCAATAATAATAATTGGTTTACTACTGCCAATGTTCAAGCGGCAATCAGTGGAATTAGTGAATACTTAGAAAGATCCAAGCTTGAGCATTGGGCAAAATCTTATGAATTGGATAAAGTAAATAATCCGAAAACAATCGGTATCATGATGGCAGGGAATATTCCTGCAGTTGGATTTCATGACCTGCTTTGTGTCCTGATTAGTGGGCATAAAGCGGCGATAAAGTTAAGCTCAAGTGATACGGTTTCCATTACCTGGTTAGTTGATAAACTTTTGGAAATTGAGCCAAGGTTCAAGTCTATGGTGTCTTTTGAAGAAATGTTGAAAAATAAGGATGCCTACATAGCTACTGGAAGTGATAACTCTGCCAGATATTTTGATTATTACTTTGGCAAATACCCGCATATCATCAGAAAAAACAGGACTTCCCTTGCAGTTTTGGATGGGCGTGAAGGAAGGGAAGACTTTATAAACTTGGGAAGAGATATTTTTCAATATTTCGGACTGGGTTGTAGAAATGTTTCCAAATTGTTTGTGCAGGAAAATTTCGAATTCACTCAATTTTTGGATGCTATTGAAGGATATAAACAGATGGCGGATCATCATAAATACCTGAATAATTACGATTATAACAAGTCAATTTATCTCGTCAATAAAGAGGCCCATCTTGACAATGGGTTTTTACTCTTGAAAGAGAGTGAGGAAATGGTTTCTCCAATTTCGGTTTTGTATTACGAAAAGTATTTAGATCTGCATGATTTAAAAAATAAATTGGCGGAAGTATCAGATAAAACCCAGTGTATAGTAAGTAAGAATGCTTGGTATGAAGGAAGTTTTGACTTCGGACGTGCACAATGTCCAGCATTAGATGATTATGCTGATGGTGTGGATACCCTTGAGTTTCTCGAAAACCTATGATTTAGAAATGTCTTTTTCCAAACGAAAACCAATTACGCTGTCTTTGTTCAATTCACTTTGGATTTTTGTTTCTGATACAAGGTAAGAGAGAGAGCTCACGATCAAGCAGTCTAGCAATGAAAATAAATTTGAACTTCCCTTCCTCTTTTCAGATAGCTTTACTTTTGAGCTTGATAGTCTATGTTTTAGCAGTTGGTTTTACTTTACCTACTAATGAATCAATTTTTCTCTATTCATTTCAGGTTTTGAAATTTTGGAAAAGTGGATTCTGGGAACTGCTGGAATTTACGCTTCAAATGATTTTGATATTGGTTTTTGGACATACCTTAGCGATGTCTCAACCTGTTGATAATTTTCTGGATAAAGTTGCCTTCTATGTGAAGACCAATACCCACGCCGTACTTTTTACAGGGGGGGTATCCATGGCCGGAGGTTACTTGAATTGGGGATTTGGTTTGATTCTTGGAGCAGTATTGGCGAGAAAAATTGGTGAAATTGCTACTGAAAAGCGGCTAGCCGTCAATTATCCTCTTGTAGCGGCTTCCGGTTATCTGGGAATGTTGGTTTGGCATGGCGGCTTATCTGGTTCATCCACTTTGAAGGTTGCAGAAGAGAATCATTTTTTGATGGATAAAATCGGGGTTGTCACTATCAATAAAACTATTTTTTCCGATTTCAATATTTGGACAAATGTGGTTTTGATATTGTGCTTAATTTTATTGCTTTTATTTCTTTCCAAAAAACCTATAGATAAACAGGTTGAAGTCACAAAAAATAGAAGCACTAAGGTGGTAAATGAGAGTAAAGATAAATTGGGCTATCTTATTGGCCTGATTATTTTGGCCCTCAGTGTATCTGAGTTCAGTAAAGTTTATGAGGAAGGATGGGGGTTTTTAGATCTGAATTTTGTCAATTTCATCCTGTTAGGGCTGGGACTTTTGGCATTTGGAAGCCTCAGTCGGTATGTGTCATCGCTCAGCGAAGCAGTAAGAGGTGCTACTGACATTTTGATTCAGTTCCCATTTTACGCAGGAATTTTGGGTATCATGAAATATAGTGGCTTATTGGTTTTAATAGCAGATGGGATAGTTCAACATTCGGGGCCTGGCTCATTTCCATTATTTTCTTTTTTCAGTGCTGCTATAATCAACTTCTTTGTGCCATCTGGTGGAGGACAGTGGGCCATACAAGGTCCGGTAATCGTAGAAGCTGCAAATCAGATGAATATCAGTGTACCGAACATGATCATTGCTTTTGCCTATGGGGACCAAGTAAGTAATATGCTTCAACCTTTTTGGGCGCTTCCATTACTGGCCATCACAGGATTGTCGGCAAAATCACTTTTAGGCTATACCTTTTACTTTTTTTTAATAGCACTGTTGATTTTCGGTATATCTATTTGGTTATTCGTGTAATCAGGCTTTTTATAATCTGTATAAATACTACCGTATAAAGTTTCATTACTTCCATTTTTGGCCTATATTTTTATCTTTGCGGACAATTTAGAAACCTTTTCAACATATTATAAATAAAATCCCAATGGCATTTGATATAGAAATGATCAAGGCAGTATATTCAAAATATCCTGAAAGGATAGAAGCTGCCAGGAAAGCAGTAGGAAGACCTCTTACATTGACTGAAAAAATATTGTACGCACATTTGGATCAAGGCGATGCTACACAGGCATTTGATAGAGGAGTTTCCTATGTGGACTTCAAACCTGATAGGGTTGCCATGCAGGATGCGACAGCTCAGATGGCACTTTTGCAATTTATGCAGGCAGGTAGAAACCAGGTTGCAGTTCCTTCTACAGTCCACTGTGACCACTTGATCCAGGCAGAAGTAGGTGCCAATGCCGATCTAAGTAAAGCAAAAGATAAAAACAGAGAAGTTTATGATTTTCTTTCTTCAGTATCCAATAAATATGGAATAGGCTTCTGGAAGCCGGGAGCAGGTATCATACACCAAGTCGTTTTGGAAAATTATGCATTTCCTGGAGGAATGATGATTGGTACAGATTCGCATACTCCAAATGCTGGAGGTTTGGGAATGATTGCTATTGGAGTAGGTGGTGCAGATGCTTGTGATGTTATGGCCGGATTGGCTTGGGAACTTAAGTTTCCAAAATTGATCGGGGTTAAATTGACTGGCAAATTATCCGGATGGACTTCTGCCAAGGATGTTATTCTTAAAGTTGCAGGAATTCTAACCGTAAAAGGTGGAACCGGAGCGGTAGTTGAATATTTTGGTGAAGGAGCCAATTCTCTTTCTGCTACCGGCAAAGGAACTATCTGTAACATGGGTGCAGAAATCGGAGCTACCACTTCAATATTTGGCTACGATGAAAAATCAGCGGCTTACCTGAAAGGTACTGACAGAGCGGATATTGCGGAAATGGCCGATGGCATCAAAGAACATTTGAACGGAGATGCTGAAGTTTATGCTCAACCTGAAAAGTATTTTGATCAAGTGATCGAAATCAATCTATCAGAGCTTGAGCCTCATATCAATGGGCCTTTCACGCCAGATTTGGCTTGGCCTCTTTCTGAATTTGCAGCAGCAGTAAAAGAAAACGGATGGCCTGCTAAGCTAGAGGTTGGTTTGATAGGGTCTTGTACCAATTCTTCTTACGAGGATATATCAAGAGCAGCTTCTTTGGCACAACAAGCAGTAGACAAAAAACTACTTGCCAAATCTGAGTATACAATTACCCCCGGATCTGAACAAGTTAGGTTCACTGTTGACAGGGATGGTTTCTTAGATATTTTTGATAAAATGGGGGGAGTGGTTTTGGCCAATGCATGTGGACCTTGTATAGGGCAGTGGGCCAGACATGGTGCTGACAAGCAGGAGAAAAACTCTATTATCACCTCTTTCAACAGAAATTTTGCAAAGCGTGCTGATGGAAACCCGAATACCCATGCTTTTGTTGCTTCCCCTGAAATCGTAACTGCTTTGGCTATTGCAGGGGACCTCACTTTTAATCCAATGAAAGATACCCTTACCAATGAAAATGGTGAGCAGGTCAAATTGGATGAGCCTGCCGGACTTGAATTGCCAAGTAAGGGTTTTGCTGTAGAGGATGCCGGATATCAAGCCCCAGCAGAGGATGGATCAAAAGTAGAGGTAATCGTCGATCCCAAATCTGAAAGACTTCAGTTGCTTGAGCCATTTGCTCCTTGGGAAGGTTCTGATCTTGCTGGCCTTAAGTTGTTGATCAAAGCTAAAGGAAAATGTACTACAGACCATATATCAATGGCAGGGCCTTGGTTGAGATTCAGAGGTCATTTGGATAACATATCCAATAATATGCTCATCGGTGCAGTTAATGCTTATAATGATGAAACCAATAAAGTAAAAAATCAATTGAACGGTGAATATGCAGAGGTTCCTGCTGTACAACGTCAGTATAAACTGCATGGGGTTGGCTCTATTGTAGTAGGTGACGAAAACTATGGTGAGGGTTCTTCCAGAGAACATGCGGCTATGGAGCCAAGGTTTTTGGGAGTGAGGGCGATTTTGGTGAAGTCTTTTGCAAGAATTCATGAAACCAATCTCAAAAAACAAGGAATGCTTGCACTTACGTTTGACAATCCTGCAGATTATGAATTGATACAGGAAGATGACTCCATTGATATTGTAGGCTTGACCAACTTCAAACCAGGAGTATCTCTGACAGTGATCCTTAACCATGCTGATGGGAGCAAGGATGAGATTAAAGTTAACCATACATACAATGCAGGTCAGATTGAATGGTTCAAAGCTGGTTCAGCATTGAATTTGATCAAAGCGGGGGTTTAAACCCTCGATGATAAATTTCTTTAAAAAAGTCAGGTGGTCAATCCATCTGGCTTTTTTCATTTTATAACTTGTTAAGCACAATGTAGACTTATATGCTGATAGATAAACTGAAAACCTTTCCGGAAAAGTGATTTTTAGGCTTCTTAAAAGAAATTCGATTATATTTAAAGGCTTTTGTCATTGCGTACTAAAATTTAACGAAGGAAAGCCTGTGAAGCAGATATCCAGCCTCGGTTTATTATGTCTTTTGTTTTTGGTTTTTTTGAATCATGTTTCCTTAGCCCAGACTGTAGAATCAGATGAACGAGCTTTACTCAACGTGGGGGAAAGTGAAGGGATTAGCTTTTCTAAGGATTCTCTCTTTCTGATGAATCTAAGGTTTAGGATGCAAAACAGAGCAGGCTTTAATACTTTGGAAGGAGATGCATTTCAAGTAAGTGAATATGAGATGCGTGTGAGAAGACTCAGGCTGCGTTTTGATGGGTTTGTGGGGAATCCTAGATTTCAATATTATATCCAACTGGCTTTTTCAAAAGCAGATTTAGACCTGGAAACTGGACTAATTGCACAGCCAGTGAGAGATGCGATTTTGTATTATTTTGTAAATGAAAATTTTTATTTAGGCTTTGGTCAATCCAAATTACCGGGCAATAGGCAGCGTGTAATCAGTTCTGGAAACCTTCAGTTTGCAGACAGGTCGACGGCCAATGCAATTTTCACCTTGGACAGGGATTTCGGTCTGTTTTTATACAAGACTATTCCTTTTCAAAATCAGTCAATCCTGCAACTTAAAGGGGTAATATCCACAGGAGATGGCAGAAATGCTTCAGCTATCAATGATGGACTTGCTTATACTGGTAGGCTAGAGTTTTTGCCTTTTGGAAGATTTACAAATAGCGGCGATTACTCTGAAGGAGACTTTGAGTTTGAACCCAATCCCAAACTTGCAATAGGAGTCACCTACTCTGAAAATCAAAAAGCAACAAGGACCGGAGGCCAACTGGGACAGGAGTTGTTTGAGTCGAGAAATATGAATAGCTTTATAGTAGACGGGACGTATAAACATCTGGGGTACGCGGTTTTAGCTGAGTATTTTCACCGGGCATCAGAAGATCCGGTCACTACCAATGCTATGGGAGATATCCGGTATGTTTTGGTTGGATGGGGGATCAATACACAAGTGAGTAAAATGCTTGATCGGAAAAATGAACTGGCTGTCCGCTATTCAAGTGTGCATCCTAATGCAAACATTACTCAGTTTCAAGAGCGTGTAGATGAAGCGTTATTGGGTTTTACGCATTATGTAAATGGCCATAGGATCAAGGTACAAGTAAACCTTGGATATAAATGGCTGGAAGGACTGGCTAGATTTGAAAATACCGGTAATTCCTGGACCGGTATGTTTCAGGTTGAATTCGGGATTTAGATAGTGTGAAAAACAAAATTTATAATTTTAAAAGCAATTTATTTGTTATAAAAAACAAATTACTGTATGTTTACGAAGTATTGAATATGCATCACCCTAATTCAATTTTCCAAATTGTAAACTTATAAACTGCCTTTCAATGAAAGAAAGAGGTATTAATAGTACTTTTAAGAAAATCATCTATGAATCCAGTGAGATGGTTTTCTTGGCGGATGATACCTATCCCTATAATATTTTTTATAGCAATCAGGCATTTGAAAATCTGATAGGCCAGTTTTTGGATGAAAAAAGCCTGGTTGGTTTAGGTTTGGATATCAACTCTTACATCTTCAATGAGGAGTTGATTTTAAATTTCATGGGGGTTGATTACACCTTTTATCTTGAATTGCCTCAGGAAAATGCATCTAATTATTTTCTTTTTTATAAAGGAAAGGAAATGAGAGGGCAGGGGCTCCCCACCAAGAAGGATTCGCAATATTTTTTTAGGAATACTGTAGACTTGGTAGCAATAGGTCAGGAAACTTACCTTACCTGGGTGAGTAATTCAGTAAAACCAATGCTAGGCTATGCTCCGGAAGAAATAATCAATATCGAACTTTGTTCATATTTTCATCCAGATGACATAGAGCATGTCAGGTCACTCACTTTTGACATCCGGCAAGAGAGGAAAAACAGTCATTTTATTGCAAGATTACTTACTAAGGCAGGAGAATACAGGTGGTTTGAATTCCATGTTCATTTTATTGTTGGTAAATTTTATGCTATGGGAAGGGATATCACAGATGTCAAATCCCAAATAATAGAAAAAGACAATCTTAATGAACTCTATCAGCTCTGCGAAGGATCTTCAGAGTTGGGGTTTTTTGAAATCTCTGCTCAATCCAATACAATTTATCTGACAAGTTCTTTGCAGGAATTCCTTGGCACAAAAAAAGACACAGAGCTTACTTTAGAAGAAGCCATCAACATTTTTCAAGAGTCAGACAGACCAATCCTCAAAGAGGCCTTTGCTGACCTGATATCCAAAGGGAAAAATATAGATCTTACCCTTGAGGTTGCTGCTTCGGGCAATTCTTCGCGATGGGTGAAAATGACAGGGAGGTCTGACAGTAAAAATAACAGACAGTCAAGGCTTTTTGGGATTATACAGGATATTACCAAGACATACGAAGAACAAAATAAACTTGATGTTTTCAGAGAGTTGTTTTACCTAGGGCCTGATTCGTGTATGATTACAGACCTGAGCGGAAAAATCCTATACTCCAATCAGGCTGCCAGAACCAAATTTGCTCCCGATAGTCAAATCCCATTCCCAGAAAGTATTGCTGGCTTTGAACCTATTTTGGCAGAAAAGGAAATTTGGGACTCCCATGTAGAGCAACTGACTTCATTAGGAAATAAAATTTATCAAAGTGCCATTATCAACTCTTCAGGATTAGAAATTCCAGTTGAAGTAAATGCCAAGTTTGTTCAGATTCAGGGGAAAAGTATGTTGGTGTCCGTATTTAGGGATGTTTCTGATAGGGAGCTATCTGTGAAGGAATCATCCGGAGCAGTTGATTTTTTACATCATCTGACAGAACATATACCAGGGGCTCTATACCAGTTTGTACTGGATAAGGATGGAGAGATGAAATTCTCCTATTTGAGTCCTGGAATCAAGACCTTACTAGATTTGGAAGAAGGAGAATTTTCTGAATTCAACGACGTAGGAAAAGCTATTTCAAAAGTTCACCCTGAAGATATAGCAAAAGTATTGACCTCCACAGTTTCTTCGGCAAGAAAACTAAGTCCTTGGACCTGTAAGTTCAGGGTTCAGGATCCTGGTACTTCAGATTTTAAATGGGTGCAGGGAGCTGCAAAACCTGAAGCTCTTGAAAACGGGGATGTTGTCTGGTATGGATATCTCACGGACATCACAGATCAGAAATTGTTTGAGGATAAATTGCATGATGCACGAGAAGAGGCGATGAAGGCCAGCCAGGTCAAATCAGAGTTCCTCTCTATCATCAGCCATGAGCTAAGAACGCCATTAAATGCTATTTCCGGGTCTGTTTACTCCCTCCTTCAGGATGATCACACCCCAATTCAGAAGTCAGCTTTCAATACTATCAATTTTGCAGTGGAAAATCTGATCACTATGATCAATGACTTGCTGGATTTCCAGAAAATAGAAGCTGGAAAATTGACTTTGGACAAGAGCCCTATCAATCTTGAAAATGTAGTCAAAAGAGTTGTTGATGGTTTACAGTATCATGCCAAGGATAGTGGAAATGAACTTAAACTTCAATTTAAAAATGAACTTAATATTGAGGTAAAAGCTGACAAAGTCAGAATTGCGCAGGTCTTGAATAACCTGATTACAAATGCCCTTAAATTTACCCATAATGGTAATGTAGAAGTGATTTTAGAAATGAAATCACAATCCGACTCCAAAGTGAAAGTTTACTTTGAAGTAAGGGACAACGGCATAGGTATAGCAGAGGAGCATAAGCTCAGGATCTTCAATGAGTTTGACCAAATTCAACATTCATTCAGCAAAAAGTATGGTGGTACAGGATTGGGGCTGTCAATTACCAAGAAGCTTCTGGACTTGATGGGAAGTAAAATTGATTTGCATTCTGAATTGAATGTTGGCTCATCTTTCTTTTTCGAAATTGAATTTGAAAAGGTATATGCTAGAACGGTCCAAAGCGACTCGCTTTCAAAAATAACTCATGCCAAGCCGGCAGAAAACGGGATGACCAACATACCCAATTCTACAGAGGAATCAGCCACTTCTTCTCATGCGAAACCAAGCTCGCCTACCAAAATCACGGAAGTTAAACTTTTAATGGTTGAAGACAACGATGTGAACGCTTTGGTATTGGGGAAAATCATTAAAAAATGGGGTATCCAATATAATCGGGTAAACAATGGCAAGTTAGCTGTTGAAGCCATGAAAGAAGGAGATTATGATTGTGTGCTGATGGATATTCAAATGCCCGTAATGAATGGTTTTGAAGCAACAGAGAAGATTAAGGAGTTTTCAAATATTCCTATTTTAGCACTTTCTGCTGCCGACAAGGTTGAAGTTATGGATAAAATAGACAAGACAGGTTTTGATGGTTATGTAGCCAAACCTATAGACGCTTCAGAACTGCTGAAGAAAATCAAAGAAGTGCTTCATATCGTTAGTCAAAGTGCATGAGCTTTTTCTAAATAATTTTGGACCATTTCCATCTCAGGTACTTTGGAATACAGATCTTCAAGGTACCTCAAGGCAAGCTCTTTTTCAGATTTCATTACATAATAAATTCCTTTATTTCGCAATGCATAAAGGTTTTTTGGATCCTGCTTGATACTGTAGTTAATGTCGTCAAGCCCTTTTTCCAAATCACATGTAAATAACCTGTAAAGACCTCTATTGTTGTAAAAGAAAGCCTGTCTTGGATTGTTGGCAATAGCCTTTTCTACCCAGTCTAAAGCCTCTTCATAGGCTTTATTTTCAAAAGCGATCATCGATCTTAAATTGAAAATATTGGCTTCCTTTGGGTTGAGTTGCTCTGCTTTCGTCAATATTCGAATAGCTTCATCATAGTTTTTTTTGTAGTAAAATATTGTAGCCTGGTTGACCATGAGGTCAGGATTATTTGGTTCCAGGGAAAGGGCCTTTCCAAATGAATCCAAGGCCGAATCGTGATTTTTAAATTGTTCTTGAACCAAACCATGAAGAAAATATCCTTTCCAATACTCTGGATAGGATTCGAGAATGGTTTCTGCATCTGCTTGGGATTTGTAAATCTCACCATTATCAAGATATGCCAACCCTCTTTGAAACAGGGTCAGGCTATCCTCTGGAAGCTGGGCCAAGATATAGGAGTAATCGCGAATGGCCTCATCCAGCCTAGCTAATCTTTGATAAACAATGCCACGGTTAAGCCTTGCGTCTCTGTAATCAGGGTCAATTTTTAAAGCTTCAGAATACATTTCCAAAGCCGACCTGGTGTCGTTTTCTTTTAATTTTTCGTTTCCTTTTAATAAAAATCTCCCTTTTTTATCTTCAGTATTATCACATCCACTGAGTACTACAACAAGGAAAGCAATAATCAAATAAATCGCTTTTTGATTCTTCATTCTTTTTTATTCTCTTCTTTTTCTTCTCCGAATAACAACGCAAAGGGCTCAGTTGATTCATCCAAAAGGAAAATTTCTCGCAATAAAGCTAAAGTTGGGATGACAACAATCATACCCGCAATGCCCCAAATGGCCGAGCCTACCATCAAGCCTAAAAATGTGATAAATGCATTTAGGTTTACATTGCTTCCTACAATCTTTGGAGTGAGAAAGTTACTTTCAATGATCTGTACTATCTGAAATGAAATCACTACGCCCAGGGGATACCAGAGACTGTCTTTGGTAAGAAAAGCAAAGATCGTGGGCAATACAGCTCCCAAGAATGGGCCCAAGAACGGGATGATATTTAAGATCCCTGCAAATACACCAAAAAAAACAGCGTGTTTGATCCCAAGTCCCAGCAAAATGGCCGTATTGACTATTGCAAGAATAGCCATCACTTTAATTACACCTATGATGTACCTTTGGACTACTTTTTTCAAATCCCTTATTTTTCCTTTCACCATTTCAGGATCATGCTTATGGAATAACATGGCTGCGAACTGGGTCAGATGGGATCTGAACAGAAGAAAAAAGAAAATAAATACTGTCAGCAATAAAAATGATGTCAATGAGCCCAGCGTGCTGAAGATAATATCAGCAACACTGCCGGAGTTGGTTTCAAGTAAATCTATAATTGATTCTTTATCTATCCCTTTTCCTAACCCTGTCTCTATTTGAAGTTTATCAGAAAGAAATGATTCAATGTCTTCAAGATACTTATTGAGCTTGTCTCCTACATTATCCAAATCTCGAGTAAAGCTGGCAACCTGAAAACCTATAAAAGTTAGTAGTCCCAAAATTCCAACCAATCCTGTCAATAATGCTATGATGGAGCTTAAAGTTCTGGAAAGTTTTTTACTCTCCATCCAATCACTAATAGGGGTCAATAACGCAGAAATATACCCTGCTAGCAATAAAGGGATCAATAAATGTCTGCCTACAACCATTATAAAAACGATTGCAATGATCAGCAAAAGGATAATCAGAATTTTTAAAATAGCAGGTAACTGAAGTTTATTTTGTTCCATTCCGATAAAAGTTAGCCGAGTTTCTAAAATTGAATTTTTTTTATGAAACAGTAAGTTATAAGATTGATTTCTAAATAATCTGCTTTCAAAAAACTTTCTATCAAATAAATTCTATTTTTGAACTTTAAAGAAGAATAGTGGAAAAGGAAAAAGCGCGCTGGATCAGACTTTCATTTATTATCAGTATCCTGTTGCTGGTAATTAAATTTTACTCTTATTATATCACCAACTCTACTGCAATCCTAACAGATGCGATGGAGAGTATAGTAAATGTGGTCGCTGCTGCTTTTGCGTCTTTTAGTATTTATCTCAGTTCAAGGCCTAGAGATGATAACCACCCCTATGGTCACGGAAAGATAGAATTTTTTAGCGCTGGAGTTGAAGGTACATTGATTATTCTTGCAGGTTTGTTTATCATTTACCAAGCAATTTATAATTTTTTCTTCCCCCATGATTTGGAGAATTTGTTTGAGGGGATTCTGTTAGTGACTTTTTCAGGTCTTGTAAATGGCGTTCTGGGAATGTTGCTTCAAAAGAAGGGTAAATTGTTGAATAGCCTTACCTTAGAAGCAAGTGGTAAACATCTCCTGACAGATACCATGACTAGTCTTCTGTTAGTTTTGGGTGTAGGGATTATATACCTGACAGATCTGGAGTTTTTAGATTCTATCATTGCAATTGTTTTCTCGATCTATATTGTTTTTACAGGATATGGTTTGGTAAGAAAATCAGTGGCAGGACTGATGGATGAGGCTGATCCTATCGCAGTGACAAGTACAGTCAGTTTGATCAATGAAAACAGGAGGTCAAATTGGATTGATATCCATAATATGCGTGTACAGCAATATGGGGGAGACAGGCATATTGATCTTCATTTGACTTTACCTTATTACTTGAATTTGCAGGAAGTTCATGATGAGGTTGAAAAGCTTGAAAGTGTATTGGAAAACAACTGGCCAGGAGTGATGGAAGTATTTGTCCATGCAGATCCCTGTATTCCTGACAAGTGTTGTCATTATTGTCAGATCAAAGATTGTGGTGTCAGGAAATATCCAATGGATAAAAAAATCGAATGGACAGCTGTGAATATGTCAAAGAATCAAAAACATTATCATGAGACAATCGACTAAGTTCTTTAATTGGTAAGAGCCTGCTTTTCAAAATAATCTCTCTATAAATTGAATTGAAACAGAATAGTTTGTATATTCATCAAAAAAACAGCTATGAACGAGGACAAAAAATTCCGGATCTTACTGGCGGTTTCGTCAGTAGTTTGGTTGATCCTTGTTGGGTTTCTCATTGTGATCTGACAGGATCCCAAGAGTGCACAAGCTAAAAAAACAGCTAATGCTTTTCAAATGGATTAAAGATTTCAAAAAGGGATATGTAAAAACATATCCTTTTTTTATTTTTATCAACGGTCATTACAATTGATTATTCTATTTTCTTTTCAGAATTCCTTATCTTATTTTTATCAAAGCGAAGTAAAGGTTCGATTATTATCGAATAGGGTAAAAATGGCAGGTATCCTGAAATTCAATTTCAATCCTTAGTAATTAATTGCCAACTTAAGTGAATTGAGGTTTGGTGTACGCAAGATGTTAAAAAATAAAAACCATTCATAAACAAATATTGAACAGATGAAACAAACATTACTAATTGCATTAGTCCTTATGCTTTGGCAGCCGGTATACTCACAGGAGCCAAATCATGAAAATTTTATAGTCCGACAACTGGACTCAAAAACTGAGCAGTATTCAAAGATTGCCCGGGAAATCTGGGAAAATCCTGAATTGGGTTATCTGGAATTTACTTCCTCCAAAATCCTGATAGAGGAACTTCAAGCTGCTGGCTTTGATGTGGAAACGGGAGTCGCGGGTTTGCCCACTTCTTTTGTGGCTACCTATGACAGAGGAGGTCCTGTGATAGGATTTTTGGCAGAATATGATGCCTTACCCGGCTTATCACAAGATGCGGTGCCTTTTAGGATGGAACTGGTAGAAGGTGGTAACGGGCATGGTTGTGGCCATAATTTATTTGGTACAGCAGCTGTAGCTTCAGGAGTAGCCTTGAAAGATTGGATAAGTGAAAACAACCTAAATGCGACCATCAAAATTTTTGGCACTCCTGCAGAAGAAGGTGGTGCAGGTAAAGCATTTATGGTAAGGGATGGTCTTTTTGAAGGGGTAGACGCTGTAATCAACTGGCATCCTTCCGATAGAAATGCAGCAAATGCTTCAACCTGCACCGCTGTAATGCAGGGATACTTTAAATTCCGTGGACAGACTGCTCATGCTGCAGGTTCTCCCGAAAGAGGTAGGTCTGCACTTGATGGGGTGGAGGCCATGAATATAATGGTAAATATGATGCGTGAGCATGTGGATCAGGAGAGTAGAATACATTATGTGATTACTAATGGTGGTATGGCCGCTAATGTGGTACCCGATTATGCTGTAGTGGAATATATGGTTAGGCATCCAGATGTAAAGGAAGTCAAGGACATCTGGCAACGTGTGATCAAAGCTGCAGAAGGAGCTGCACTAGGAACAGGTACGCAGGTGGAAGTAGAATTGGTGTCAGGTATCTATGGGCTTCTGCCCAATGAAACATTGGCTAAAACCATGCATAAAAACCTCACTGCTGTCGGTGGTGTAGAATATGATGAAGAAGAGATAGCTTTTGCCAAAAAGCTTCAAGAGTCTCTAAACTTGCCCAAGGTTCCGCCATTATCTGTAGCAAAAGAAATCCAGCCATATAAGTTGACACATTTCCCAGCTTCTACTGATGTAGGGGATGTAAGTTATGTTACTCCAACAGTTGGGTTAGGAACAGCTACTTGGGTTCCGGGCACAGCGGCCCATACTTGGCAAGCAACTGCTGCCGATGGCATGAGTATTGGGTACAAAGGAATGATGGTGGCAGCTAAGACGATGGCACTTACAGGGAAAGATTTGATCTTAAACCCCTTGCTTATTCAAGAAGCGAAAAAGGAATTTGAAGAAAGATTGGACGGCTATGTGTACGAAGCCTTGATAGGGGACATAGATCCACCGCTTGACTTTAGAAAAGCTCAGAATAAAGTGAAGTAAGAAGTGAAAGGCCTCTGAAGCTCAAGTTCAGAGGCCTTTTTATTTTAAATTAAACCAGCTCTCTTTAAAAGAGCCTCTGGTTTTGGATCCCTTCCCCGGAATCTTTTATATAGTATTGAAGGATGCTCTGTCCCTCCTGCAGCCAATATATTTTGCTTGAAAGACTTAGCTGTTATAGGGTCGAAAACTCCTTTTTCCAAAAACAATTCAAAAGCATCTGCATCCAGTACTTCAGCCCACTTATAGCTGTAATATCCTGCAGCATAACCCCCTTGAAAAATATGTGAGAAGGAAGTACTCATCAAAGTACCTTCAACATCCGGCAAAAGCCTCGTGTCTGACATGATGTTTTTTTCAAACTCTGCAATGTCATTGATGTTTGCAGGATTTGTTCCATGATAAGCCATGTCTAACAAACCGAAACTGATTTGCCTTACTGTCTGATACCCTTGATGAAAATTGGAAGCCTTTTTGATTTTTTGCACCAATTCCACTGGGATTTTTTCTCCAGTTTCATAGTGTTTGGCAAATAGATCAAGACATTCTTTTTCATAACACCAATTTTCAAATATTTGAGAAGGCAATTCTACAAAATCCCAATAGACACTTGTTCCACTTAAGGATTCATAAGTACTGTCCGCCAACATGCCATGAAGTGAGTGTCCGAATTCATGAAATAAGGTGGTTACTTCATTGAAAGTTAATAGAGAGGGCTTGGTTTTAGTAGGCTTGGTAAAATTGCAGACAATAGAAACATGAGGCCTGATATCCACCCCATTTGTTTTTTTTTGCCCTTTGTAGCTCGTCATCCAAGCTCCGTTTCTTTTGCCGGGTCTCGGGAAAAAATCAGCATAAAAGACCGCAATATGTTTTCCTTCTGAATTCCGAACCTCGTAGGTTGTTACATCCTTATGGTATTTGGGGATGTTTCTGTTTTCTACAAAATGGATCCCAAAAAGTTTTTCAGCGGTTTGAAATACTCCACCAATCACATTTTCAAGTTGAAAATAAGGTCTTAGTAATTCGTCATCAATGGCATATTTTTCCATTTTCAATTTTTCGGAATAGTAAGCGAAATCCCATTTTTCCAATCTATCCAAACCTTCCAGTTTTTTCGCGAATGCTGTAAGTTCTTCTATTTCTTCATTGGCTTTAGGTTTCGCTTTTTCTAGAAGTTCTTGGAGGAAGCTCATCACTTTTTCAGGGCTTTTAGCCATCCTTTCTTCCAATACGAAGTCAGCATGGTTTTTATAACCCAACAGATTGGCACGATCTGCTTTGAGTTTTAACATTTCCTTAATATGCGGCTTATTATCCAATTCGTCTCCTTTGTTGGATTTGGTATTATAGGCCAGAAATAGTTCTTTCCGCAGTGTTCTGTCCTTCACATACGTCATGAATGGGATATAGCTTGGAAAAGCCAATGTAAATACCCATTTGCCGTCATACCCTTTTTCTTCTGCCGTTTGTGCTGCAGCTTCTTTTAAAGCTTCAGGCAGACCTTTAAGTTTAGATTCGTCTTCAATGATCAGCTCGTACTTATTAGTTTCAGCCAAAACATTCTCACCAAACTTCAAGCCTAATTGGGAAAGCTGTTTGTCAATTTCTCTGAGCTTTTGTTTTTGTTTCCCATTGAGATTGGCTCCATTTCTAACAAAACCCTTATGAGTTTTTTCAAGAAGCCTGCTTTGTTCTGTATTTAGTTCCAGATTGGATTTTTGCTTAAAAACTTCGTCAATTTTTGCAAAAAGTACTTCATCTAAAAGGATATCATTGCTATGTGCAGTTAGAATTGGAGAGATCTCTCTGGCCAAAGTCTGAATGTCGTCGTTTGTTTCAGCACTGTTGAGGTTATAAAAAATGGAGGATATTACATTGAGTTTTTCTCCTGCATTGTCAAGCCCAACTATTGTGTTGTCAAAGCTAGCAGGCAAAGACTTTATCACCTCAATCTCCTTTTTTGTTAAAGAGATTGCCTCCTTGATCGCAGGTAAAAAATGCTCCGTCCTTATTTTGTCAAAAGGAGCTGTATCGAATGGGGTGTTAAATTTTTCCAAGAGTGGATTCATAAAAGCGTTTTTTAGAATTTTAATTTTTCTGATTCTATTTGTAACAGGGGCAAAGTTAAATAAGTTTGGAAAGGCTTTGAAGCCAAAACATCAACCTTTATAAGCCAAAACATAAAAAAGCAACCAAAGCAAAAAGCATAGGGTATAGCTAAAAGTGATTACCCAAGCAGACTCTTTGATAGGCCTTTTGCTGATCGTATGGAACCCCAAAACCAAGAATATGATGTAAATTAATTCAAATAAATTGATTGCTCTTAACGGGTAAAGATATTTCCCTTCTATGTCTGTAGTCTCAAAAAGGGAAAGGAGTGAAAGAGGATAATAATTTTTTATTTCAATAAAAGAGATGTCTGCTGGAGGGTTTAGGAACAGGAGAAACTTCAACAATTCCGGCAAAATGAATATCAGTTCCGCTACCATCACGACCTGCCAAATCTGTTTAAAATCAATCTTATATCCAAATGCGAAACTTCCTGTCCAGATGATGAAAGCAGTCACTGTAAATTTCCAAAGTAGAGAAAAAGGTGTCCAAATGTAATTGAGCGCATTGAAGATATACATATAAGTAAAAGTTCCTTCCTCATCTAATTCTTCATAGCCCGGGATGGATTGAAGGATGATATTGTCTGTCATTATCCTGATGACAAGGAAAAAAATCACAATAATTAAAAAAAACAGCCTTTTGTCGAAATCTAAAAACATTTCCAAACGTTGTGAGATAGGGCTGTGTAGTTTTGACATTTTTATAAATAAATATTGTCAAATCTAAACGATTGTTTGGAATACGCCATAATTTCGCCTCATAATTAGAATAAGCATGCTGAAAATACGCCTTATCATCCTGGCATTTACAATCAACTCACTTAGCTTGGCACATAGCCAAGAGTTGCCTTTGGACTCGGTTATTACCGAAGGACCTGAGTATCTTCTGTTGGATAAAGGCTTACAATTCAGAATCACTGAAAATGTTAATGCGCTTTACAATTTTGACTTTGCTAAAGCCGAAAGAGGCTTTAAGGTTATGCAATATCAATACCCGGAACATCCCTTGCCTTATTTTCTGAATGGGTTGAGTACTTGGTGGAAAATAGCCCCTGATGTTGAAAATAAGCGATATGATAACCTTTTCCTTAAGCAGATGGATATAGTCATAGATAAAGCTAAGAAAATACTTGATGAAGATCCCGAAAATAAAGAGGCTGCTTTTTTTCTTGCCGGAGCATATGGATTTCAGGGGAGGCTGCTGAGTGAAAGGAAAAGCTGGACTAAAGCGACATTTGCCGGCAAGAATGCCCTTAAATACCTTAACTTGAGTAGGGGAGATGATGAATTAAATCCTGAACTTTTGCTCGGGGATGCTTTATTCAATTATTTTTCAGTTTGGATCCCTGAAAACTACCCGATTTTAAAACCCGTGGTAGCATTGTTTCCAAAAGGGGATAAAAATTTGGGTTTGAAGCAACTGGAAGATGTTGCGCAAAATGCCTTTTATGCAAGAGTGGAGGCTCAATACTTTTTATTTAGGCTATATGGTTCTGAAGAAAAGCAACCCTATAAGGCACTGGCTATTACTGAATACCTCAACCAAAAATTCCCCAACAACCCATACTTTCACAGATCTCATGCGAGACACCTGTATAGTGTAGGCAGAATATTGGATGCAAAGGAAGTCTCTGAAGAAATACTTTATAGAATAGATCAAAAGTGGACGGGCTACGAGTCAAACAGTGGTCGGTATGCAGCATTTTATATTGCGCAATTCCACGAACGGGTAAATAACAAGGAAGAAGCGAAAAAATATTATTTGAAAACACTTTCTTATGGGGAAGAATCCGAAAGTCAGGAAAGCGGATATTATTTATATTCCTTAATCGCTTTGGGAAAAATGGCCAATGAGGTAAAAAATAAGAAAGAAGCTAAGGCATATTTCAACCAAGTAAAGAAATATGCAAAGCGTAAACACCCTGCTCACAAAGAGGCCAGAGATTATATAAAAAAGAATAAACTTTAATGCAGGGTTTCCGTATGGACAAATATAAAATCAGGAGATAATTTGAATATTTTCAATTCCTTGGAAATATTTCTCTGTTATATCAATTAAAATCAACTTATCAAATAACAATATTTTGAAAACTCCCTCGTTTTTTGTGGGTATTTGTTTTAAAACAATATTAAAAAATATTAACTTTGCGCAACATAAAATTTTGTAAATAACACTATCATGGATAATAGCATAAGAATAAAATTCGACAAAATAGACCGTAAAATTCTTGAAATACTTCAAGCAAACGCAAAAATAACCAATGCCCAGCTTTCAAAAGATATAGGTCTTTCTCCTGCTCCTACTTTGGAAAGAGTGAAAAAACTTGAGCAGTCCGGTATCATCAAAAGTTACCATGCTAAGCTTGACCCTGAAAGAATTGGTTTAGGTGTCAGTACTTTTGTGCTTGTGAGCTTGATCGGACACAACAAAGGAAATATTGATGCTTTTATGACCGAAATAAACCAGATTCCTGAAGTTATAGAATGCCATCATATTACAGGTACTGGTGATTTTATTCTTAAAATCATTGCAAAAGATATTACAGCTTATCAAAAATTGATGCTTGAAAAAGTGTCTGAAATCAGAGAGGTAGACTCAATGCAGTCCATGGTTATTCTTTCTACCTTTAAAGATAGTAAAGTATTGCCTATCCCAGCTTAAGAAATTTATTCTTTAAATTTGAAGGGTGGCTTTCCAGTCACCCTTTTTTATTGGTCTATGTATTATGGAAAACCCTTGGAAAACCAAATCAGTACTCGATATTTACGACAATCCCTGGATAAAACTTGAAGAACATCAGGTCGTGATACCAAGTGGAAAAGATGGTATCTATGGAAAAGTTCATTTTAAAAACAAAGCCCTTGGTATCATTCCTTTGGATGAATCAGGAAATACTTGGCTTGTAGGTCAATATAGATATCCTTTGGATGAATATTCCTGGGAAATCCCAATGGGTGGAGGTCCTGAAAATGAAGATGTCTTGAAATCAGCTCAAAGAGAACTAAAGGAAGAAACAGGAATTACTGCGATCAAATGGACCAAAATCATGAGGATTCATACTTCCAATTCAGTTACTGACGAAGAAGGTTTTGTGTTTTTGGCTGAAGGATTGACCATGGGCCAAACGGAATTTGAAGAAACCGAGCAACTAAAGGTGATTAAGTTACCCTTGAAAGAGGCGGTTGAAAAAGTGATGTCAGGTGAAATTACCGATGGCATTTCAATTGCAGGATTGCTTAAAGTTGCAAGATTGATGAACGTTTGATTTTAGCTTAAGACTTAATATTACATTTGTAGATGGCTTTGCTTAATTTTAAAGATAATTTTTCAAAAACTTTTGACTTGGCTTACCCTGTTATGCTAAGTCAATTAGGGCAGGTATTGGTAGGAGTAGCAGATAGTATGATGGTAGGTCGCTTAGGTGCCGAACCTCTCGCGGCTGCATCTCTTGCAAACAGTATTTTCTTTGTCGTGCTGATGTTTGGCATTGGCGTTTCTATGGCTATTACGCCATTGGTCGCGATGGCAGATGGAAACAAGAATTTCAAAAAAATTGCTAGCATTTTTAATCATGGATTTATCATCAATATGCTCACAGGAGTCATGTTGTTTTTGCTGATTGTGTTTTTTTCTCCCATGCTCAACTACATGAATCAACCTGAAGAGGTGGTTGTTCTTGCCATTCCTTATTTGGCAATTATTACCCTTTCTTTACTTCCGTTCATGTTTTTTCAAACCTTCAGGCAATTTGCAGAGGGTCTGTCACAGACAAAGCAAGCCATGTATATCACTTTGCTTTGCAATGGACTGAATGTGTTTTTGAATTGGGTTTTAATCTATGGAAATCTTGGTTTTCCTGCTATGGGCTTAAATGGTGCCGGTTGGGCAACTCTAATTTCAAGAGTGTTGATGGGTTTGATAATGGCCTATTATGTCATCAAATCAAAAAGGTATAAGGGTTTTCAATTGAGTTATGGAATCAAGAAATTGAATTTCCCGATGGTATCCAAAATGCTGAAAATAGGTGTTCCTACCGGTTTTCAATATATTTTTGAAGTGGGAGCCTTCAGTACTGCTGCCATAATGATGGGATGGATTGGTGTAAATGCCCTGGCAGCGCACCAAATTGCCATAAACCTTGCTTCTGTAAGTTATATGATGGCTTCGGGTTTATCTGCAGCCGCTATGGTTAGGGTCGGAAACCAATTGGGGAGAAGAGATATACCAAGCTTGAGAGATGCAGGGTTTACTGTATTTGTTATGGTGGCGATCTTTATGAGTATTTCCGCAGTCATTTTTATACTCTTCAGGGAATATCTACCATCCTTGTATATTGATGATCTGGAAGTAATAAGAACAAGTGCAACTTTATTGGTTATTGCAGGTTTTTTTCAACTTTCTGATGGTGTTCAGGTAGTTGGGCTAGGTGCCTTGAGAGGGATGTCCGATGTAAAGGTGCCTACTATTGTGACTTTAATAGCTTACTGGGTCATAGGTTTACCTTTGGGTTATTTTTTCTCATTTACATTGGGAATGCAGGAAGTAGGGATTTGGTATGGATTATTGATCGGTTTGACCGTGACCGGTATTCTTTTGCTTTATAGATTTCATACTTTGAGTAAAAAAATGCTGAATACCCATCAAAAGAGTGATTTCAGTCCTGTACTTTAGTTTTTTATTTCTGCTTTTCTTTCCTATTTTCAGAATAATATATGGAAAAGAAAAAAGCAAGACCTGTCAGTTTTTCAAAAACGACCATCACAGAATTAATGATCCCTTCATATGCCAACTTTGGCGGAAAAATCCATGGAGGGATTCTACTTTCCCTTATGGATAAAGTGGCTTTTGCAGCTGCCAGTAAACATAGCGGTGCGTATTGCGTGACTGTTTCAGTGGATATAGTGGATTTTTTGCAGCCTGTAAGTGTTGGTGAGCTTGTCTCCTTGAAAGCCTCGGTCAATTATGTAGGTAATAGTTCTATGGTGGTGGGAATCAAGGTGATTGCAGAAGATGTGAAAAACAGTAAAGTTAAGCACACAAATACTTCGTATTTCACCATGGTAGCAAAAGGTGAAGATGATAAGCCCACTCAAGTCCCTAAATTGATTTTGGAAAATGAAAGGGATGTGAGAAGGTTTCTGGAAGCTATTTTTAGGAAAAAACTCAAAAAAGATCATGCCAGTAGTATGGAGAAAATGAAACAAAACTGGGACAAGGAGGAAATGTCCAAACTCCTGGAAAATGAAAGATGTATAATAGAATCTTAAAATAAGCGAAAATTTATGAAAAAAATCACCTTACTTATTTCACTGCTTTTTGTTGTGACCCATTTTGGTTTTGCGCAAAAGCATCACGTTTTGACACAAAGGCAGCAGGCAGCTGTGGTCGATCAGTGGCTCCAAGAAAGAATAGAAACTATCCTTCCCGAGCTCATGGATAGAGCTGATTTAGACATGTGGATATTGATTTCCAGGGAGTATAACGAAGATCCGGTAATCCGTACCTTTTTACCAGGCACTTGGCATGCCGCAAGAAGAAGGACTATGCTTGTGATGTACAAATCTCCAGGCTCCTCAGAGGTAGAAACTCTGGCAGTTGCCAGGTATGATGTGGGGAAGTCATTTAAAAAAGCCTGGGACCCTGAAGGTCAGCCAGACCAATGGAAGGCATTGATTGACCTGATTGTAGAAAGAAACCCCAATAAAATAGGTTTGAATACTTCTGGAAGTTATGGGCATGCAGATGGTCTCAACCTGACGGAGTACAATCAGTTCATGAAATACCTTCCGGATGATTTTCACGATAAGGTTACCTCAGCAGAAAAACTTGCTGTGGGTTGGTTGGAAACAAGAACTCCCTCCGAAATGGCTACTTACAGACACATTCAGTCAATTGCCAACAGCATTATTCAAGAGGGACTTTCAGAGGCCGTCATTACCCCTGGTGTGACCACTACAGAAGATGTTCAATGGTGGTATAGAGAAAGAATCAAAGAATTAAAGTTGGACACTTGGTTTCACCCCACCGTGGATATTCAAAGAGCTGATGAAGGTTCCAAAGAGCATTTGAGATCCTTTGCTGTAAACCCAGATGCCCAGGTGATTATGCCTGGTGATATGCTTCATATTGATTTCGGTATAACCTACCTAAGACTGAATACGGATACCCAGCAACTTGCCTATGTTTTGAAACCTGGAGAAAATGAAGTTCCAAAGTATTTGGTAGATGCCTTTAAGGTAGGAAATAGGTTGCAGGATATTCTTACTTCTCAGTTTAAAACTGGAAGAACAGGCAATGAAATATTGCGTGAAACAAGAAGAATCATGGAAAGTGAAGGGATAAAGGGCAGCATTTATTCGCATCCACTGGGTACACATGGGCATGCTTCAGGACCTACCATAGGCATGTGGGATAATCAAGGAGATACCCCAGGTGCTGGCGATTATCCACTTTATCCCAATACGGCTTATGCTATAGAGTTAAATGCTGTAGTTTATGTGGAAGAATGGAACAAGGATGTTCGGGTAATGCTTGAAGAAGGAGCTTTTTTTGATGGAGAAAAAGTCATTTATTTCAATGGAAGGCAATCGGAAATCATGCCCATACCCAGAAGTCAGTTTTATCTGAAAAATTGAAATTAGCTGATTTACTCTATGAAGGCATCCTTTCCGGATGCCTCTTTTTTTTCTGTTTCCTCTTCTATTTGATGTAAAATACCACTTACTATCAAATAGTGTCCTAAGGCATAAGAAATTATAATTGCCGTATGGATTATGATATCAGTCATATAAATATCCAATCCCGCCAGAATATCGCTGATATAGAAAAAAATAAGGCCTACTATAACCAGCGTGTGACTTTTGAAGCTGACTGTAAATCTCCTATCCAAGGCTAATGTAAAACTCACGCCGGCGATTATGCCATAAAGTATACCTAAAAGTTGGAAATCTCCCATTTGAGGTGTTACTATGAATATAAAACTCAGTATTATCAAAATTCCCAGAGCTTCAGGCCACCTTTGGTTCCAGTGAACAGTGTCCTTCTTTTTATTGTACTTAGAGGAGATGTAGAACATTGCTGCGTAACCTGATTGAGCTACAAGAAATGTAGAAAGGCTGATCAGTTTGAAGAAATCTTCATTTATTTTTATGGCAATAAATACATCTCCAAGGAATGAAAAAAAGGTTGATACCAGTAAAATGGGGATGAGCCTGTGATTGGACTTTCTATACCATTGAAAAATCAATACAAGAAGTGAGGGTACTATAAAAAGCTTGCTGATTAAAAAAGCCTCATATCTTTCAGAATACAGCAAAACCAGGCTTAAGAGCACAAAAATCAAGTAGGTTTTAATGGTATGATTTTTCCAGCTTAGCATAGCGTTAAACAAACAGGCTCTTAAAATAGACTGAAAAATTAATTTTATAAAATTTTGAAATACAGTTAAATATTGAGGTTTTTTATAAAAATGATTATGTGAGTTTTTTTTATTTCAAACACTTTTCCGGATCATTAAAATATGAAAATTCAAATAGCAGATAGTACTGCCATTCATGTAATATTTTCAAGGCTTAGAGGGAACTTATTGTCGTGGTTGGTCTTTTGTTAGGAGATGCGGGGGAAATTCGGTTAAAATGTATATCTCTCCACAAAGAAAACGGTTTTTCTAGATTCATTTTAAATAAACAATTTAAGGGGTATGAAATCAAATTTCAGATGTTAAATTTTCATCATGATTTGTCTGTAGGGACTAAATATTTTTGATTTTTTGGAAGTGTAAAGAGATATATAAAGGCCAGAATGGAAGTTACAGCTCCGATTGAAAAAACGACAGGAAAATTTTCGGTTTTATTGGCAAAGATGTAACCTGATGCCAGGGCCCCAATACCTATGCCTGCCTCAAGAGCTATATACATGGTAGCAAGTGCTCTTCCTCTAAAAGCATCTAAAGAAAGGTCAATTGTCCAAGCTGAAATTGTGGGAGAATTCATTCCTACAGAGGCTCCAAAAATTACTCCACCGAAGAGTAACATGCCTTTACTTTGAGCAAATGCGATGATGAGCATGGCCAAGGCCATGGAAAGTGTAGCTACTTTCATGACGGGGATTCTTCCATACCTATCAGAAGTCTTTCCCGCAATTACCCGAATCCCCAATGATGAAAGGGTAAATACAGCGAAAAACAGACCTTTATTTTTTATGCCCAGAAATTCAGAATAATCAGGGATGATCGTAAGTACTGTCCCGAAGGAAAAAACTGTCAGCAGTAATACCAAGGAGGGGGCCAGCACCCTTTTCTCTATAATTTCATGTCTGTTCAACCTGAAATGTCTAATGCTCATAGCTTCTGTGTTTTCCACAGACTCCTTTAACCTGATAATTACCAAGACGGATAACACTGCAAAACCAGCAGATGTATAAAATAAAGGGGTGATCCCCCAGATACTGGCAATATAGCCTCCGAGAGCAGGTCCAGCAGCCATACCCAAAGAGCCAAATAAAGATTGAATACCCATTGCTTCGCCCCTTTTGTTAAATGGGACTAGGTCTGCTACGTAGGCAGAAGTTCCGGTGGGCGTAAATCCAGTGGAAAACCCGTGTATAAATCTCAAGAAAAGAAATCCTGCTACAGATGTGATGATAGGATATAGAAGACTGACCAGAAAGCAAATGCTTGCTCCTACAACCATAACAGGAATTCGGCCTATTTTGTCTGCCAATTTACCACTGAAAGGTCTTGAAAGCCCTGCTGTCAATGTGAATAGAGATATGATAAGCCCTTTATAATCTTCTCCTCCCAAAGATGTGAGGTAAGCCGGTAGTTCCGGGATGATCATGTTGAAGCTGGCAAAAAATAAAAATGAACTCAGGCAGAGAACAAAGAAATTTAATGTAAAAAAAGTCGGGAGAAATCTCATGGAGTACCTGAAGGAGGAATAGGGTAGTGTTTTTTACTCGATATTTTCAAAAAAACAATCCGGGGCCATAATGACCCCGGAGTAGTTAATTTAATTTTTCTCAGCTTCTTCTTCGCTTTGTGCTAAGAGGTAGGATTTGATGAACTCTCCAAGGCCACCGTCCAAAACAGTTTGCACATCTGATGTTTCATGTCCAGTCCTCGCATCTTTGACTAATTTATAGGGGTGCAAAACATAGTTTCTGATCTGTGAACCGAAGTCAATTTTCATTTTTCCGGATTCGATCTTAGCCCTTTCTGCATTGCGTTTTTCCATTTCCATTTGATAGAGTCTGGATTTAAGCATTTGCATAGCCTTTTCTCTATTGGCAAGCTGAGACCTTTCTATCTGACAGACTACTACGATACCAGTTGGTTTGTGCGTCAACTGTACTTTTGTTTCTACCTTATTGACATTCTGTCCACCGGCTCCACCTGATCGGGATGTGTGAAGTTCCACATCAGAGGGGTTGATTTCAATCTCAATGGAATCATCCACCACGGGGTAGACATAGACTGATGCAAATGAGGTGTGTCTTCTTCCATTGCTATCAAAAGGTGATACTCTTACGAGTCTGTGTACACCTGATTCGGATTTAAGAAATCCATAGGCCAGCGGACCTTCAAATTCCAAGGTCACGGACTTGATTCCTGCTACTTCACCTTCCTGTAGATCTACTTCACGGACTTTATATCCGTTTTTTTCTCCCCACATGATATACATTCTCATGAGAATAGATGCCCAATCGTTACTCTCAGTACCCCCTGCTCCAGGGTTGATTTCGAGCATGGCATTGAGTTGATCCTCCTCTCCGCCGAGCATTTTCTTCAGTTCAAGCTCCTCAACAGCATTCAGTGATTTTTTGTATTCGGATTTTATTTCTTCCTCTGATACTTCATCCATGCTGTAGAAATCATAGAGCACTTCCAAGTCTTGGGTCAATGTCTCTACATTTTCAAATGAACTGGTCCAGCCTTTTCTTAGCTGGATTTGCTTCATCGTTTTTTCTGCTTCTTCGGGATTGTTCCAAAAATCGGGCTGCGCTGATACAGCCTCTAAATCTTCTATTTCAGCTTTCTTCTTGTCGTAGTCAAAGATACCTCCTCAAAGCCGAAACGCGGGCTTTCAAGTCTTTCAACTGGTCTGATGTCATAATTGATTTTGTTTTTTAAGAGTTGCGAAATTCGTGAAAATATTGGTCTTAACCTATTTCTATTTGATCCTCGTAGAGAATTACCAATTGGATTTTATTTCTCCCCCTGTTTTTGAAAGTCTTATATTTTAAAAATGACATGGCGTATCCGGCTCCAAAAAGTGCAACGGGAATCGGCCAAGAGCTTTCAAGTTGTGATAAATTGCCTTCCTGAATAAGACTTGAAAAGGTGAATCCACTTAAAAAAAGCACTCCTCCCCCCATACCTAGTAAGGAGATGTTTTTTAAGGTTTGATTGCGCTCATCTTTATGCCGGATATCTACTGCCAATATATCCTCGGGGCGAAGGATATTTTCCCTCAAGACAATAATGTCAGATTGAATATCAACAATTATATCCTCTAAGAAAAAATCAAAATCTTTGACTTTATATGAAAAGCTTTCTCCAACCCTGAATTTAATTTGGGTCTTCTGATTTTTTCCTTTTTTTAAAAGAATGAATTTTTCTGAGATCTCTTGAGCAAAGGATTTTGTTGGGGAAATTGATCCTGCAAATATAAACAGAGCAAGGGTAAGAATTATAAAGCTTGCTGATCTCATAACTTCAAACTGTTCATTTGGTATTTTAAACTAAAAGGCCGTACAATTGTGAACGGCCTTTCATTAGATTAATTATGGACAAATTTTTAAACTTTCTGAATCCAACCATGAGTGTCTTCTTCCAGCCCGTACTTGATTGCATCTAACTTGCGAAGTACTTGGTTAGAAAATGCATTTCCAGGTATTTCTGGCAATGTGTAGTCCACTCCATTTACATTAATTCTAGCAATGTGTGCAATAGTCGCTGCTGTCCCTGTACCAAAGGCTTCTTTCAATTGCCCTTCTTTCAAAGCATTTTCCAACTCACTAACTTTGAGGAAGCGTTCTTCCACTTTGTAACCCATTTCTTTTGCTAGAACTAATACTGAGTCCCTGGTTATTCCTTTTAAGATTGTACCTGTATTAGTAGGAGCCGTCACAATGGTATCATCAATCATGAACATTACGTTCATTGTGCCACTTTCTTCTATGTGCTGGTGATTTTTCCCATCTGTCCACAGGAGTTGGTCATATCCCTCTTTCTGCGCTAGTAAAGCTGGGTAAAGAGAGCCTGCATAGTTTCCGGCTGCTTTAGCATATCCAGTGCCGCCTTCTATAGCTCGGGTGTATTTTGATTCTACTTTGACACTTACCGGCTTGGAATAATAGTTTCCAACTGGGCAGGTGAAAATCATGAATTTGTATTTTTCAGAAGGCCTTACTCCCAGGTAGTCATCTGTAGCAAAGACAAATGGCCTGATATATAGCGATGCTCCGGCTTTTGCCGGTACCCAATCCCTATCCAAATCCAACAATTGAAAAAGACCCTCCATAAATACTTCCTCAGGTACAGCAGGTATACACATTCTTTCAGCTGACTCATTGAGCCTTTTCTGGTTGGCTTCTGGTCTAAAAAGAAGTATTTCTCCAGATACATTTTTGTATGCCTTCATTCCTTCAAAAATTGACTGTCCATAATGAAGTGTTGCATTGGCAGGGTTTAAAGAAAGTGGAGTATAAGGCTCTATTCTAAAGTCTGTCCATTCACCATTGATATAATCTGCCACAAACATGTGGTCACTGATGGATTGGCCAAAAACCAAATTGTCAAAATCAGTCTTTGGTAATTTTGATTTTTCAGTTTTTTTGATGTCTATCTGTAAGGTCGTTTTCATGTGTTTATTTTTTTATTCAATGATCACCAGGCTGTACCAAATTATGTAGGGAAGAATATTTTTTGACAACATTCAGTTCAGTAAGTGTTCCTATACTTATGATTTATATCTGCCTTTATCCGGCCAGTTCGATTTAATAGAATTTAGACCCTTGGCTTCCAAGTGACCTCTTCCACCCCTAAATCTTGGGAAATCAGTCTACCTAAAACAAATAAGTAATCCGAAAGTCTATTTAAATATTTGACAATGATTTCATCTACTTCTTCTATCTGCATCAGATCAATTACACAGCGTTCTGTTCTTCTACAGACTGTTCTGGCAATATGACAAAATGAGACTACCTGATGTCCGCCTGGCAAAATAAAATGCTTCAATGCGGGAAGTTGGGACTCCATATTGTCAATTTCACGCTCAAGAAGTTCCAGATCTTCTTCATGCAAATCAGGTCTTTTTACGTTTTGCTTACCTGGTTCGGTAGCCAAAGTTGCTCCAATTGTAAAAAGTCTATCCTGAACTTCCTTAAGCAGAGCTTCTCTTTTTTGATTTATTTCCTGATCTCTGAGTAAGCCAATGTAGCTGTTCAATTCATCAACAGTTCCATAGGCATCAATTCTAAGATCTGCTTTGGAAACTCTCTTTCCACCCAAAAGTGAAGTCTTGCCCGTATCACCAGTTTTTGTATATATCTTCATAATAGAACTTCCAATTGGAAAATTAAAATGCTTGGAATTACAGGCGCAAAAATAGCAATCTATTTACAAAAAGTGTAATCTGTTTCTATTCCGTTGCTAAAGCCGCCCTTCCTCTAGTTGGATTTGCATTAATGGTATCTGTTTCTACAAGCCCATCTCTTAGCCTGACTATTCGGTGAGCATAGTGTGCTATGTCATCTTCATGGGTTACCATGATGATGGTATTCCCTTTTTGATGAAGCTCATGGAAAAGCTCCATGATATCATAGGAAGTTTTGGTATCCAGGTTTCCTGTGGGTTCATCAGCGAGAATAATACTTGGATTATTGACCAAAGCCCTCGCAATAGCAACACGTTGTCTTTGCCCACCAGAAAGTTCATTTGGTCTGTGATGAACTCTATCCCCCAGCCCAACACTGTCAAGGGCATTGAATGCCATTTCTTCTCTTTCTGTTTTCCCGAACCCTGCGTAGATCAAAGGCAGGGCTACATTTTCCAAGCAGCTAGCCCTAGGCAAAAGGTTAAATGTCTGGAAAACAAAACCAATTTCTTTGTTCCGGATTTCAGCTAATTCATTTTCACTCATATCACTTACATCTTTATTGTTCAGGATGTAAGTTCCAGCGGTTGGCGTATCCAGACAGCCAATAATATTCATCAAAGTAGATTTACCGGAGCCTGAAGGACCCATGAAGGCTACATATTCACCTTTTTGAATATCAATTGATACAGATTTAAGAGCTTTTACTTCTTCAGCGCCCATTTTGTAAATTTTCTGTATATCCTTGGTTTCGATAATTTTCTTCATGAATCTATAATTTGTTTGCCAGTGGCCATCACCATTTAAGCTGTTCCGGATTTATGAGACTTCCTTCATTTTAAGTCAAAAAGCAAGATATGACTTGTTACGGAAATTTCGTGATGAAGATAGCAGAAAATGACTAATTGTTAAAGTGAAACAATGAAATAACGATAAGAGGTTCTATAGGTTCTCCATTTGAAGTTTTTCGATTTGATCGGTTGAAAGCCAACCTTGCATAGCTGAAATTGCTGAGCTGGCATAAGTGTCTAGTCCTAACTTCCGACTTTGTTTGACAAAGCTTATCCAGATTTTCGGGTCTTTGTTGAATTGGATGGCCTCCTGTAAAAGTTCATACTTTTCCATTTCGTCTTCGCTCTCCAGGTATTTTTTCCAAATCAATGGACCGTTGTAGGCATTTCTGGTCAGGCCTTTTTCTTCTTGCAATTCTTGAGAAACATCCGGGGTGAGATTTGAATTTCCATGTACAAAATCAAACCATGATATTAAATCCTTCTCTGTGAAAATCCCCTCCATTGCTTTTGCCAGTTCATCTAAAAGCTTTTCAAATTCGGAGCTGCTAAACCAATGGATTTTATGTTTCATAATCGCATATCCATACTGCCTCTTCAAAGTAGAATCTTTGATTTGCCTAAAATCCTTGATAAACTGTTCCGGAAGAGAATGATGAAACCTTCCTACCTTATCGAAAAAATCAGTCAGGTCGTTTGGTTCTAATTTGCCATCTCCATCCCACCTCATCCAATCAGGGAATGAGAGTTCGAAATTGTTCTGAAAGCCAATGGCCTCTACAGGCTTGCCACCGTAATACAAAACTGCAAGATGATAAGGTTGGAGGTTTTCAAAACCCTTTTCAACTGAAACTAAAATATCAATGGCTGCCTTTTCCAGATCCCATTGTGACACCAAAACTTTTGCTGCCAAGGCATGGTAATAACCGGCAGAACCAGGATAAGACATTGCCATGCCTCCTAGTTGTTTGATACTTTCATTCACCATTCCTTCCTGATAGGTTCTCAGCAAACGGGTTTCCTTAAAGTTTCTTTCCTCAAAACTCATTTGCTCAGCAGCAATCAAGGTATCCATCAGCTCCAAATCTTTTTCCAACGGTGTACTCACTTGGTTACTCCATTGGTTTCTGAGAATGGATGTTTTGAGGTGGAAATTTTCCGGAAGGTTATTGATGTCTAATTCAAATGGCGCAAAATCACCTCTTTTGTTGGAATAGGTAAGGAAATTAACTCTGTAAATCTGATCAGAGGATTCGGCTTCAACTTCATCGTAGAAAAGTCCATGCTTTACTTTTAGGGCTATGGCATTGGCTTGAGAAATTTTGTTTTTTCCGGAGAGTCGGTCCATGATTGCCATCGCATCCACGGGTCTGTTCAATTTGGAATAAAGTAAGGCCAGATTGTTGAGTAAATAGGGGTTTTCCGGAAAAAACTCCAAGCCTTTTTCTAGATAAAAAACAGCATCAAATACTTTCTCCATGCGATGAAGTCTGGAACTGATCAAAAGCGTGTTTTGAACCGTTGGCGCCATATCAAAGCTTTCATATAAGTTGTCCATGGCCAAACTAGGTTCATTTAATTGAAAACGAAGATGCGCAGCGGCATTTTTTGCTTTTTTATTTCTCCTAAATTGTTCCCAACTGTTTTCATACAGTATAGCAGCCTGTAGCGGTTTTCCAGTCTGATAATAATATTGTGCATGAATATTTGTGCTTGCCGCGGAAAGCTGCACTGCAATAATGGCATCTGCAAAGACCACCAAAATCACTAATGCCATTATTGATCCTATTTTCATATGGAAATAGGCGAAAAATTGTGGTTTGAAAATTATCTTTTCTACATCTGTTCCCGAATTGAGTACCTGTGAAAAATTGGACATCAAGTAAATAAAAAAAAGTAATGTAAGGGCTATTTGGCCGTAGAGGAACACATGGTTGAAAAACTCATAGAGTGGCTGATTTTCAGAGAAACCTGCCATTGCCCAGGTCCAAAGAGTAATGGCAAAGGCAAGTAGATAGCCACTCATTGCAATGAAAGGGTTCCCAAAATCATTGGCTGTTTGGCTCAGCTTGAGCTTGAGTACATAATATCCCAACACACCTGAAACCAACATCAGAATGATAGGAGGAAGAGTGGGGAAGGGCAGACTTACCTCTCCCATAATATCCAAAAGTGTAAATAGAACCAGAAGGAAATACAATGAAAAAACAATGAGTATATGCCAGCTGATTTTTAATGAAGTACCCTTATTCAGTTTGATCAGAAAAACAGTCACTCCAGTGATGAAAGCATTTCCAATATGCAGGAGAAAAAGAGTAGCAATGATCGCAGCAGGAAGACTTAAATTTTCTGAGATCCATAAGACGGGTTGTTCAATACCTGAAAAATAAATCAGTAATGTCATGCTGATTGTGCTTATAGAGAAAATCAACGCAAACCGACTTCGGAACCCCCAATTTTGAGCAAAAAATGAGATCAAGACCAACGGAATAGTCGTTCCGCAAATGATTCCTATCAGGGCGTAATTGCTAGACAAGCCACCAATATTTAAGCCATTGATATTACTGAAAGTCCATAAAAATATAAGCAATGCGGAAGCTCCTATAAAATACATCCTTTTGAGCCCGGAGATCAGGGTAATACCGAGATTTAGCAAAAGCCAAAAAATCATCCCGTAAGTAATGCTTACCCAAGGAAATAATCCCGGAGGCAATGATTCAAAATTCTGAAAGAGCAGAAAATTATCGATCTCTATGGGAATAAGCTCATATCCAAGTTGGATATAATCTAGAGGTATTTCTGTAGCTTCTGTGAAAAGACCTGGTAAGATGGGCATAATACCTTGGTCCCATATAAAAAAACTGAATAAGCTGAAAAGGCCTCCGACCGCAACTAACGCGATAGGGAGGCCTTTAAACAAAATGAAATCTAATGAGAGGTGGTTTTTTTTTGACATTATTCGAGAACCTTTGGCACCCTGAAGTAATCAGAATCTTTCTGTGGGGCATTGGCAAGCCCACGTTCATGTGACAAATGTTCACCAACTTTGTCTTCTCTCAGTACATTGACTTCAGAAGACATGGTAGTCAGGGGCTCAACTCCTTCAGTATCCACTTCATTGAGCTGTTCCACCCAGTCCAATATCTGGGTCATGTCATTTTTGATTTTTTCAGCACCTTTTTCGTCAAATTCAAGACGGGCAAGGTGTGCCATTTTCTTAACGGTATTTAAATCTATTTGCATAAAACCTTACGATAAATCTTCTACTTTATTGTTTCAGGATTGTCTTTGATCAACTGCTCTTGGATTGTCCGGAAGCATTTCTGTTTCAGTTCCGGAATATTCTTCGAATTCATTCCCGCAGTACTTAAAGCAGGATGTATAACTATTTTTCCACTCTTAAAATTCATTAAGAGTCTCCCATCATCCGGTAAAATTAAGTGATTATATGATAATGTGACAGGAATTACGGGGATTTGTTTGTCTTCAGCCAAGGAGAAAGCACCATCTTTAAACTTACTCATGGTAGGAGGTTGGGTTGAAGTAATACCTCCTTCTGGAAATATTACTATGCTGCTACCCTTACTGATATGCTTTTTTGCCCTAATTAATACTTCACCCCGGCTCTTGAGGCTATTTCTATCTACGGCAATATGGAGCTTCCTAAAATAATATCCGAATAAAGGGACTTTCCTGATTGAGCTTTTTCCAATGTACACTACATCTCCGGGAATGAACCCCATCATGGCTATGTCCAAATAGGAAAAATGATTGGCTGCAAAAATATAAGCCTGACCCTTTTTGATGTTTTCTTTTCCTTCGATTTTGATGGGCATAAAAATCAATGTGAAATAAATTTTTGCCCAAAACTGATTTACCTTTCTTCCATAAGGTTCCCAACCTGGAATCCAAATACAACTCACAAAAACAGGAAACAGTAAAAGAAAAGTAAGCAGGAATAATATGCCTGCATAAAGCGTGTAAAGACCTCGCAGTATTATCATTCTTTATTGATCATGTGATTGGCTACTTTGATAAAATAGGACATCATGGCCTCCCTAATATTGGTATCCATCTCAATACTGTCCATAGCTCGAAACATACAGTTGAGCCACAAATTTCTCATCTCCCCATCTATGGTCCATTGAAAATGTCTCCTTCTCAGCATGGGATGACCTCTTTTTTCCAGATAGGTATGAGGTCCTCCAAATACATGTATTAAAAACAAATATAGTCTTTCCTCAGCCGCTGAAAGGTCTTTTTCAGGGTATAGTTTCCTTAGATCAGGGGTTTGTTTTACCTGTTCGTAAAACTCTTTGACCAAGGCTTGTATTTTACTTTCCCCCAATGATTCAAAAATACTCTGTCCCGAATTCATAGGCCGAATGTAGGCAATGATTAGATTTTAAGGAAATAAATATTGACCTGATCACCTTGACCAATAAGGGTAAGATTTGAGTTGATGCTCATTCAAACAGAAGCTTTGTTCATTGACTGTTTATTTTAAATATAAAATCTGTAAATTTGATTAAGTCAAGTATTTGATATTCAATTGTTTGTTTCCTTAAATTTTGTTTCTATGGAAAAGTATTTTGATTCCCATCTTCACATTACTATGAAAAGTCAGTTTTCCCAACAGGATGATCCGACCAACCCCTGGGAAACTATCACTTTTGCAGACCTTTCCGAGGGGCTTAGCTTTTTGACCAAGTGCTTGGGCAAAGCTATGTTTGAAAAAACTTTTGTCTCCCAGTCTTCTCCGGACCAATTGCTTAATGCAAATTACCAGTTGGCTATGGTCGCCTTGTTTTATCCGGACAAAGGACTTCTTGAAGCTATTGAAGAGAAGAAGATGTTTATGAACCTTCTTGAAAAAAAGCAGGGTACAGGCTTTGGGAAAATCCTTAGTTTCAAAAGATTTCAAGAATTAATCAATGAAAGGCACCCGTTGAATGTGGTGAAGAATGACCTTGAATTGTTAAAGCTGGAAGACCCAAAAGGGAGAAAATATAAATTACTCAAAAATAAAGCTGAATTTCACCCTGATAAGAAAGATGTTCTAAACTTGGTTTTCACCATTGAGGGCCTGCACTGCCTGGCTTCAGACCTGAAAGAAGGCCAATTGGCAAACGGAGCTGATAAAACCATCAAAAATCTGGATAAACTTTTGGAAGAGAACCCTATCAAAATTATCTCAATCAATATCACGCATATTGACAATAGCAATCAGGTATTCAGCAACCAGGCTTATGCCATGGATGGTATGCGGGCAAATGGTTTTAGAGAGGTAGATTTACGCCCAGTAGGCAATGGACTTACCGGCGAAGGGAAGAAAATGATCAAAGCCTTGGATGAAAGGGGTATTTTGACAGACACCAAGCACATGAGTGTGGTGGCAAGGAAGGAATTTTATGAATTTCGAAAAAGAGAGGGGATCACATCCCCCATTGTCTGTTCACACGGGGGGCTCACTGGGATTTGGTTTGATCAATCTGACGAGAAGTTTACAGACTATGTTTTGGAAACCCGGAAAATCGGCGAACATCAAAGGATGAGGCTTGGTAAACCTGTCAAATACAAAAAAGGGAAAGTGTATGATCAGATAGGCTTTAATGCCAGTACGATCAATCTTTTCAATGAAGATGTGAAAGAAATTTTTGATTCGGATGGACTTTTGGGTATTTCTTTGGACCAAAGAGTCTTGGGATATTCGGGAGTATTCAAAACCGGGACGGGGCACATTACCAACAATGTACTGACAGGCTCGGCCGGAATTTGGTCCGGTATCCATTGGGTCACTGATACGGATTTTGTTTCATTGGAGGAATTTAAGGATAGGGGATTCAAGAGCGATAGGCCTTTTGGTTTTGCATGGAGGAACTGTGTAGATGCAGATGCCTTGGACAGCCTGATCAATAAGAATATCAACAATGTGAGAGAAATACATTTCCTCCATTTTGCATTCCATATTCTCCATTGTTTGGTTTTGGGAAAATTCTTTGACTCGAAAAATGGGGTCAAAAAAATGCTTACCCAGATTCTTTGTATAGGGTCTGATTATGACGGAATGATTGAGAGCATTAGTTCCGCAAAGGATGCCACTGAAATCCATTTATTGAGGAAAAAATTCATTCAGGATTTTCCCGGAATACTCAAAGAGCATAAAATTGAATTGCCAGAGGGTATTAGTATAGAAAAAGCTGCAGATAGGATATTCTTTGAAAATGGGAGGGACTTTGTTTTGAAACGACTTTAGTTTTAATATAGGTCAGATAATTTTTTTCAATTCCTAGTGCTGGAATGATTGTTGACTTAATTTAAAGTGAAATCAAAAAAGGGAGATTATGATCATTATACAAAATAGCGCTATAAATAACTTTCCAATTGTGGTATTTGGGAAAAAGAACGAAAAGGGAGTTGACAAAAGGTCTAACAGAGACAATCCTGGGGATGCTGATGGGGCTCGACCTCCAAGAAAGAAAGATTACGAAAATGCTCAGGATGAAAAAGGAAAGGACAAAGAAAGAAATACTGGTCAAGAGGTAGACAACGAAAAAAAGGACAAAAACAAAGAATAAACTTCTTTTCTAAAATAACTGGGAGGATAAATTACCCTTTTTGAGGTGATTTATCCTCCTATGGTTTTAGGATTTTATTTAAGGAATTGATTTTTAAGCATGTTATAACATATTATTAAAACAGACTTTTAAAAACTTAATGAATAAAAAATAGTATAACTTCTAGCCTTTTTTGACTTTCAATGAAGTGCCTTCTGTGCTGATGACTTTTACTTTTTCTCCTTTGTCAATAAATTCCCCCCTGGAATAGGCATCATAGACTTCATCTTCAATTTCCACTTTTCCGCTGGGCATCAGTCTGGTATGTGCTATACCTTCTTTTCCCAATAGGTTATCTGCATAAGAAGTAGAAGTATACCCTTCATCTCTCCTTTGAGTGGAGGCAAGCGCAATTGTGCTAAAAGCACTCCATTGATTCACCTTAGGTGCAAAGAAGAAAATCAGCCCAATAGCTGTTACAGCAGCCAGTATTACGGTCAATAGCGCTGCAAACAAATCCCCTGAAGGCACGAAAGTAAAGTCAAAAGCATCATTAGGGACCATACCCAAAGTGAGACCGGTCAGGATTCCGATAATTCCCAAAATTCCGAAAATTCCAAATCCAGGCAAAACGAATATTTCAACAAGTAAAAAAATGCAACCCACAATAAACACGGCAATTTCCCAATTCTGAGCAAGACCTATTAAATAATAAGGGATGAAATAAAGGAC
The DNA here is from genome assembly GCF_000295935.2 of Indibacter alkaliphilus LW1. GTDB lineage: Bacteria > Bacteroidota > Bacteroidia > Cytophagales > Cyclobacteriaceae > Indibacter > Indibacter alkaliphilus. The sequence goes on along the minus strand of NZ_ALWO02000037.1, from coordinate 358,972 downwards.
AATGGCAATGATGGATGCAGCAAGTGGAAATCCAACACCTGGAGTCTGGATTTCAAAATATATCCCTGCAAATATGATCAGAATCAAAAAGCCGCTTACGGCAGGATTGAGAAAGAATGCAATAATGCTTTCAACGGAAGATGTGGAATATGCGATCAACTCATAGTCTTCAATTCCTTGCTTTTGGATGACTTCAGTCAAAGAATTGGCCTGGCCTTCACTGAAGCCATTGGCTATTGCTTCAGAAACAGAAAAGGTAATTACGGTACCCTTTTCACTTACCCCTTCCACTTCTAGGTTTTCGTCGACCATGGCTTCTGCAATTTTGGGATTCCTGCCTTTGGCTTCAGCTGTACTCCTCATCATGGAGCGCATGTAGGATTGATATTTATCTGGAGCTGCTTCTCCTCCACCGCCCATGACTACAGTCGCAGCTCCAATACTGGCTCCTGGAGCCATATATATGCTATCGCATGCAATGGAAATCAACGCACCAGCAGAAGCTGCGTCTTTATTGATCCATACATGTATGGGTTTTTCTTCTTCCAATATCATGGTTCGGATATCATCTGCATCGTTTACAGCACCCCCATAGGTGTCCATTTCTATGATAATAACATCTGCATCTTTTGCTTTGGCATCTTCAAGTGCCAAACGCACTTTTCTATTCATTCGGGGATCTATATTGTCATCTATTTTGAAGGTGTAGACAGTTTTTTTTCTCTTATCCAAACTATCGGCTTCTTGAGCATTCAAGTGAAGAGGAAATAATAGGATAGAAAAAATCAGGGAAAACAGAACTTGATTCATTGTATAGCGATTTGTTATTGAAATATACTAATATTCGTGGATATCCAATTTTCATATCCTACGTTACTGGAATGTAAAGGAAACGAATCCCCGCAATGCTTGTTCATTTCCTTGCAATTCATAAAATTAATCTGAAATTTGTGCCTTAATAATACCCAATAAAAGTTTATGAAGAAGTTATTGATTCTCAGTTTTGTGTTATTTTCCTTTAGCTCAGTGTATGCCTACGACCATGTACCTATGGACTCAGTAGGGGTGGAGAAAGTAGGTGACAAAACCTTCATTATTCATGAAGTAAGTCAGGGAGAGACGCTTTTCGGGATTTCAAGAAGATATGAGGTTGCTGTAAACGATATCTTGCAAAATAATGCGCAGTTGCAGGATGGACTTAAAATGGGCCAAAGAGTACGTATTCCTTATGTAGCAAAAGAAGCACTTCCTGAAGGTGCATCACTTCATAAAGTAGCACCTGGTGAAACTTTATTCGCAGTTTCCAGAAAATATGGTGTCAGCGTAAGTGAGGTGATGGAGTGGAACAAGCTGAAAGGAAATGATCTTAGTGTAGGTCAGGCATTAATTATAAAAAAACCAAATGTAGCAGAAGCAAACACTGCTCCTGCAGCTGCTCCACCGGCTCAGACCGTTTCACCCGCTAACCCTCCGGCTCAAGTAGCAGCTCCTGCGAATGAAAAAACTGAAACAGCCACTGTCATAGAAGAAGCAAAAGTTGCAGCGAAGCCCTTGGCCGAAGCTTCAAAACAAGAACCAAAGGAGGTATTTGTCAAAGAAACTGAAATGGCCAAGCCTACACCCGCCTCGGGTGCGGCCAGTCCAAATACATCCAAAGCCTTACCCGGTGATTGGATTACGCATACGGTAGAGCAAGGAGAGACTTTATTTTCCATTGCCAAGCGCTATGAAGCGAGAATTGACGATATCATTTCCTGGAATGCCCTTTCATCGAACAACCTTTCTACTGGTCAAAAGTTGAAAGTAGGAAGAGAAAAGGTTGAAGCTTCAACAGTTCCCATTGTGGTAAATAATGAGAAAAAGGAAGCCAAGCTTGTTACCAATGAATCCAGTGAAGAAAGTACTGCCTACAAAAATGTCAAAGAAACCGGTTTGGCTGAGGTAATTGAAGGGACAGGTAATCATAAGAAATATCTGGTACTGCACAGAGATGCACCAGTAGGCACCATCATGAGGGTTAGGAATGAAGAAAATGACCAGACTATCTTTGCCAGAGTGGTTGGGAAGCTACCTGATACAGGTGATAACAACAGATTGGTTATTAAATTATCCAAGGCGGCTTATGATCAGCTAAGAGCCGTCAATACACGTTTTCCGGTAGAGATTTCTTATTGATTTTGGGAACTTTTTTACCAAGGCCTGACCTAAATATCCTGTAGGTCAGGCTTTTTCTTGGTAGCATACCGAAAACTGATTTTTGCTATTCCAAGCCTAAGCTTATACCTTTACGGCAGTATTTTCTTCCTATGAACAAACTTTCCATTTTATTTCATCATATATTCAGGTATATCTGGAATGGTATTTTTATCATTTCATATCCTGTGTTGGCTACTTTTGGGCTGTTGTTTGTTGGAGTGACTTATGTTTTTTCTGCATTGTCAAAGTTATTGACTAAGATAAGGCCAAATGCCGATAAAGTACCTCAAGTATTAAAAAGCAGCTGGGAAATTCTACCCAATACCCATGACTTTTTGGAGGCCAAAGTTTATAAGCAGATTATGTTTGGTCCTGCTTGTTTTCAGTTGAGAAGAAAGGATGGGGTTCCTTCGGTGTTAGAAGATCATATTTTTGGTGGAAAAGTGAGATTTATAGACGAGGGAATCTTGTTGGAAAAATGGAATGCTTTAGATTCCAAAGATTTGCCTGATTTTGATATTTGTTTATACGATCCAGATTATGATAAATTGACAGCCTTGACCAATATCAAATGTTTTGATTGGCATTTGTCAGAAAGGGAAGAAAACAAACTTCATTTTAAGTGGTTTGACGGAACTCAGGGCGGTGAAGTAAAAGTTGCCTTGTAAATGGATTTGAAAGATTTTTTGGATTCCAAGGTTGATCAGTATAACCGACCTGGATTTATAGAGTTAGACCCCATCTCTATTCCCCATCAATATTCGAAAAAGCAGGATATAGAATTTACAGCTTTTGTGGCAGCTACTTTGGCATGGGGCCAGAGAAAAACAATTATCAATAAATGTTTGGAGCTTTTTGAAATGATGGATAATTCTCCACACGATTTTCTCCTCAACCATTCTGAGCTTGATTTAAAACCTTTTCTGAGCTTCAAGCACCGGACTTTTAATGATATTGATACGTTGTATTTTATTTCTTTTTTCTCTTGGTTTTACAAAAATCATGGTAGTTTAGAAGAAGCATTTACAATTGGATATAATCCTAAGCAAAATATTATGGAAACACTCTTGGGGAACTTCCATGATTATTTTTTCCAATTGCCTGAAGCACCCCAAAGAACAAGGAAGCACGTTGCAACTCCAAAAAGAAAAGCTGCTTGTAAACGAATCAATATGTTTTTGCGCTGGATGGTGAGAGATGATGCCAGAGGGGTGGATTTTGGAATCTGGAAGACCATCCAACCTTCTCAGTTGATTTGTCCATGTGACCTGCACGTAGATAGGGTAGGAAGGAGGTTGGGCCTGATTACCAGAAAACAAACAGATTGGCAGACTGCTATGGAACTTACAGACAGACTCAGGGAATTTGATTCTGATGATCCGGTGAAATATGATTTTGCCTTGTTTGGATTGGGGATTGAAGAAAAATTTTAGGAAAGCCTGTTGGCTTTGTTTTATGGTTTTTGAATTGTAGAATTTTATGAAAAAAAATCCCTGATCATTTTTTGATCAGGGATTTTGTCTTGAAGTTGCTTTTATTTGATATCTACTTTTTCAATTTCTTTGAAAATATCAATCGTTGTGCTGTTTGCTTTGTCTTGGAACTGTTTCCAGTCTTTTTGGATAAACTCACTCCATACAGAGATAGCTTCTTGTGCACTTTCTTTTGCATGATCAAGTAAACGTCTCTCTGTATCGCCTGGAGCTCCATATGAAGAACCAGCATAACTCCTTGGAGCAAAAAGTCTACTCATTGTGGTAGGGTAAAGGTTTCTTACAATTCCCTGTCCTTCCATAGTTGGCCCATAGAAAGCTTCTCTGGTTTTATCAATTTTCTTCTTGATTTCAGTCGCGGCTTCGTTGAGTGCCTTGATTTCATCGCCTTCCAGATCTTTGGTATAAGCCAAAATCTTGTCAGCTGTTTGCTTGGCTTCTTCGAGCTGTCTACTAGCCTTCATGACTTCAGCTCCTAGCTGTTCTACAGATTTGATAAACTCTTCCCTTGCTCTCAAATCCTGAATTGAAGCTTCTATTCTAGGGTCAAGATTGACATTGATGTTGGTTTCTGAGCTTTCATCTCCATAGGTGAATACTACTTTATAGGTGCCTGGTAGAGCCGGGCCTCCACTTGGTTCATTGAATCCACTTCTGCTACTTCTACCAGATCCACCTCTTCCCATTGGTGTGTCTACAGAAGATTTGCGGTCAAGGTTCCAGATGACTCTGTTGACACCATGCTTAGGGACGGTTTTCAAAGTCCTGATCTGTTCGCCTGCAGAATTGAAAATACTTACTGTGACAGAATCGTACTTTTCTTTACCAGGGTCATTGAGTATAAAATGAAGTCTTCCCCCAAACTCCCTGTTTTCTCCGGCATATTTTCCATCAGCAGGGAATCTTTCTCCATGAGGCTGGTGAATTTCTGCCTGATAAGCATCTGAAGGTGTGATAGCTGTGATTTTTGCGTCCGGTGTTTTGCCTTGATTTTTAGCAAATGCTCTCAAAGGCCTGATGTCATCCAATACATAGATGGATCTTCCAAAAGTCCCGATTACCAAATCTGCCTCTCTTTCCTGAATGACCATATCATAAGTAGAAACTGCATTTGGATAACCATGCCTCCATTGACTCCAGGTCTTGGCATTGTCAAAACTCACATAAAGTCCGAATTCTGTTCCTAAGAAGACCAAGTTTGGTTCTTCAGGATCCTGAACTATCGAAATGGTATAACCCCAAACCTTGGAATCATCAGCAATTCGCTCGTAGCTGCTACCATAGTTCTTTGTTCGGTATGCATAGGCAGAAAAATCATTGTTCCTGTAATTGTTTGCTACAATCCATGCTTCACCTGCATCATATTTTGATGCTTGGATTTGTGGAATCCAGCTGGCTTGGGGGAGCCCTGTCAGCTTGGAGGCGGTATTTGTCCATGTTTTTCCCCCATCTTTGGTAACTTGCACATTTCCATCATCTGTACCTACCCAGATTACATCGGGGTCAATTGGACTTGGAGCAATTGCTATGATCGTTGTATGATTTTCTGCACCGGTAATGTCATATGTAAGACCTCCTGTTTGCTGCTGCTTTTGTTTTTCAGGATCATTGGTGGTTAAATCCGGAGAAATGACTTCCCAAGTTTCTCCTCTGTCTGTGCTTTTATGTAAGAATTGGCTACCATAATAAATGGTGCCAGCATCGTGTGGAGATTGTGCCAATGCGGCATTCCAATTAAATCTTAGAAATACATCCTTATCAGGATGGGTTGGTCTGATTACTCTTTTGTGTCCGGTGAGTTTGTCAAATCGGGTAATGTTTCCGCCTTGAGACATTGAATATCCAAACCGGGAATCTTCAGGGTCAGAAACAACATCAAAACCGTCTCCAAATTGAATTTCCTGCCAATAAGTATTTCTAATTCCATCTCTTCTCCAAACATAAGCTGGACCTACCCAACTGCCGTTATCCTGAAGTCCACCATAGACATTATAAGGCACTTCATTATCAACGTTGATGTGATACCACTGTCCTACGGGGATATTTTCTGCAAAATACCAAGTCTTGCCTCCATCTCTGGTGATGTTCAATCCTCCGTCGTTGCCATCAACCATAAAATTAGGATCATGTGGATTAATATACCAAGCATGATGATCAGGATGGACGCCAGCATAAGTTAACAACTGCTCAAATGTTCTACCACCGTCTTCGGTCATCCCTACTCTAGAATAAAGCGTGTAAAGTCTGTCAGGATTCTTTGGGTCTGCATGGATTTCAAAATAGTAAAAAGGTCTGTCGCCTATTTCAGGTTTGTCATTGACCATTTTAAAATTGTCGCCCCCATCATTGGATACATAAAGAGCATTTTTGGATGATTCAACCAAAGCATATACTTTTTCACTGTTAGCTTTGGAAATCGCTAAACCCATTCTTCCAAGCTCTCCTTTTGGTAAACCGTTTTTCTCGTCGAGTTTTTTCCAGTTATCTCCTCCATCATGGGTTACATACAATCCAGATGAAGGTCCACCTGATTCAAAAAACCATGGATACCTTCTGTGTTGCCACATGTTTACAAAGATTTTATTCGGATTGTTAGGATCCATGATAATTTCTCCCACTCCTGTTTTGGTATCTATGTAAAGGATTTTACTCCAGGTTTTGCCTCCATCAGTTGTTTTGTAAACACCTCTTTCTTCTTGTTCTCCCCAAGGTGAACCAATTGCTCCTACAAAAACAGTATTCGGGTCATCTGGGTGTACGATAATTCTGTGGACAGCCCGGGTTTTTTCCAAGCCCATTAATTCCCAGGTCTTTCCTGCATCCAAAGACCGGTAAACACCATAGCCCATGTTAAGTGAGTTTCTCGGGTTCCCTTCACCTGTTCCCAACCAAATGATATTTGGATTTTTTTGGTAAATGGAGATTGCACCTATAGAATGCACTTTCTCTTCATCAAAAATAGGAGTCCAAGTGATTCCGCCTGAGGTGGATTTCCATAAGCCACCTGATGCAGATCCTGCATAAATAATATTTGGGTTGTCATCGACCGCATCTATTGCCGTGATTCTCCCACTCATTCCTGCCGGGCCAATGGCCCTTGCTTTCATGACTTCAAATTGAGCCATATCTACCTGTTGTGCAAACAGGTCAATGCCAATAAAACCAAACAGCAGTAATAAAAGGGCTGCTACCTGGAATTGTTTTCCTAAGTAAAATTTTGTTTTCATAAGTATCGCTGATAGTACAAGTATAATATTTCAAATACTTATTTAAATACCAATGAAAATATGTTTTTCAATATTAGTGGACAATATCATTTACAAGTGGTTTGACAGAGCTGACAGGATATATGGGTTTATTTCTTGGAGAAACTTTCGGGAATTTTACGGTAGGTTTGGGGGCTAAAGCTTTTTGCTTTATTTTACCGAAAAAACCAAATATTATATGATTAAGAGATTAGGTTTGACGAGTTTGGTATTGGTTGTATCAGCAGCTTTTACCTTTACAAATGCCCAAAAAGACCGATGGCAGCAAAAGGTCAAGTATGAGATGGATGTCAGTATGGATGTAGAGGCCAATACTTACAAAGGAATCCAAAAATTACACTATATCAACAATTCTCCGGATACCTTATTTAGAGCTTTTTATCATCTCTACTACAATGCCTTTCAGCCCAACAGCATGATGGATGTTAGGTCTAGAACAATCGCAGATCCTGATAGAAGAGTAGGGGATAGAATCCTGAATCTTAAGCCTGAGGAAATTGGGATTTTGAAAGTGAATTCTTTGAAAATGGAAGGTCAGCAGGCAAAAATCCATCACGAAGAAACTATTCTTGAGGTAGATCTTCCCAGACCAATCTTGCCTGGGGAGACTGTGGTTTTTGAGATGGAATTTGAAGGACAAGTACCATTGCAGGTAAGAAGAGCAGGGAGAGACAATGCTGAAGGGATTAGGTATTCCATGTCTCAGTGGTATCCTAAAATGGCAGCTTATGACATCAGGGGCTGGCATGCCAACCCATATATAGGAAGGGAGTTTTATGGAAACTTTGGAGAATTTGATGTTAAGATAACCATTGATAAGAATTATATTCTTGGTGGGACTGGCTATCTGCAAAACGCCAATGAAATTGGATATGGCTATCAGGATGAAGAGGTAAGTGTTCCGGCACCCACTGGAAATACTTTGACCTGGCATTTTTACGCTCCGGATGTGCATGATTTTATGTGGGCTGCAGACCCAAAATTCACCCATGACAAATACCAAATGGAAAATGGACCGATGGTCCACTTGCTTTATGTCAAGAATGAAAAAACAGAAGAGAATTGGGAAAAGCTTATGGGCTACACCGTAGATGCCATCAAGTTTATGAGCGATAATTTTGGGAAATATCCTTATGATCAGTTTTCTGTAATTCAGGGTGGTGACGGAGGTATGGAATATCCTATGTCAACCTTGATCACAGGCCATAGAAATTTAAGAAGCCTTGTGGGGGTGACAGTTCATGAATTGATACATAGCTGGTATTATGGAGTGTTGGGATTCAATGAGTCATCTGAGCCTTGGCTGGACGAAGGCTTCACTACTTGGGGGACCAATGTGGTAATGGATGCAGTATTTGATAAAAGTGAGAATTTCATCCAGGACGGAAATTACAGATCATACTTTAGACTGGCCAATGCAGGCTATGAAGAGCCATTGACAACGCATGGGGATCATTACAATTTGAATTCAGCCTATGGACCAGGGACTTACTCCAAAGGTGCTGTCTTTGTAGAACAGCTGGCATACATTATGGGTAAGGAAAACTTTGATATAGCCATGTTGAGACTGTGGGATGAATACAAGTTCAAACATCCCAATGGCAATGATGTGATCCGTGTGATGGAAAAAACAAGTGGATTGGAACTGGATTGGTATTATGACTACTTTATTGCTTCCACCAAAACAATCGACTACGGTATCAAAAAAGTGGAGGCAGCTGGAGATAACAAAACCAATATAGCTTTGGAAAGGGTTGGTTTGACCCCCATGCCACTTGATGTGGTAGTGACCTATCAGGATGGAAGCCAAGAGACTATCTATATGCCTTTGGTTATCATGCGGGGCGAAAAGCCGGAAGAAGAAGGAATGCCTTCACGTTTAAAAACTGTAAAATGGCCTTGGACTGACCTTTCTAAGGATATTACCCTTGACAGGCCAATCTCTGATATCAAATCAGTAGAAATTGATCCAAGTCAGCGCTTGGCTGATATTAATAGGGCTAACAATAAATTCGAAGTATCTGTAGAGATGGAGAAAAAATAAAGTTGAGCTTAACCAAAAAAAAACCGGAAGATTTAAGTTCCGGTTTTTTTGGATTGATAAGTGTTTGAAATAAAATTAGGCACATAAAAAAAGGTGGTTTATTAAGCCACCTTTTTTATTTCTTTTTCTAATATTAACCTGCGTTTTTCTTGTCCTGCACTTCCTTCCGGATATCTTGTGCCATATTTTTAAGGTCTTGCATTCCTTTTCTCACTCTCGTGCCCGCAGCCTGATTGCCTTTGTTGTAGAACTTATCAAAGTCTCCTTCCAGACCCATTACTAGATCTTTGATTTCGTCAAATCTGCTCATGATAAAAGTTATTTTTAAGGTTGATGATATGTTTTGATTTACCGTTCAATATAGTTAAAATGTTTATAAAACAACAGCAGAAAGGCCTTTTTTGACTTTTATTCCCCAAAAGAAATGGCCAATTCTGTGGTTTTATAGTAACCGCTAAGCAATTTTTCCTTAATCGCCTCAAAAGCTGAAATTGTTTCCTTTACATCTTCAAGGGTATGGACTGCGGTAGGGATTAACCTAAGGATAATCATACCTTTAGGAACTACCGGGTAGATCACCACAGAGCAGAAGATATTATAGTTTTCTCTTAGGTCTTTGCTTAAAGTTGCAGCTTCTCCGACAGTTCCGTTCAAAACAACCGGTGTTACAGGAGAATTGGAATTCCCAGTGCTGAAACCTTTTTCTTTTAACCCGTTTCTCAACGCATTCACAATTTTCCAAAGGTTGTCTTTCAGTTCTGGTCTTGTTCTGAGCAATTCCAATCTTTTCAGTGCTCCTTCTACAAAAATCATTGGTAGAGATTTGGCAAAAATCTGAGACCTCATGTTGTATTTCAGGTATCTGATCACTTGCGTATTTCCAGCTACAAATGCTCCAATGGAAGCCATGGATTTGGCAAAAGTAGAAAAGTAAAGGTCAATTTCATCCTGTACACCCTGCTCTTCACCGGCACCGGCACCTGTTTTTCCCAAAGTACCGAAACCATGGGCATCATCTACCAAAAGTCTGAAACTGTATTTAGCTTTCAATTTGGTGATTTCAGCAAGCTTGCCTTGGTCTCCAGTCATTCCAAATACACCTTCTGTAATTACCAATACACCACCACCGGTTTCTTCAGCCAGCTTAGTAGCTCTTTGGAGTTGTTTTTCACAGCTTTCTATGTCATTATGGGGGAATACGTATCTTTTGCCCATGTGCATCCTCAAAGCATCAATGATACAGGCATGGCATTCACTGTCATATACCACCACATCTTTTCTGTCAAGCAGTGAATCTATCACTGACATAATTCCCTGGTAACCATAATTGAGCAAATATGAGCTCTCTTTGCCCACGAATTCAGCCAACTCCCTCTCCAATTGCTCGTGAAGATCTGTTTGTCCGGACATCATTCTTGCCCCCATTGGATATGCTGCTCCCCATTTTGCAGCAGCTTCTGCATCGGCTTTTCTGATTTCAGGATGGTTGGCAAGGCCTAGGTAATTATTAAGGCTCCAAGTCAACACTTCTTTCCCTTTGAACTTCATTTTTGGAGCAATCTCTCCTTCTAGTTTAGGGAATGCGAAATATCCTTCAGCAAGTTCTGAATGCTTACCCAAAGGGCCAAGGTTTGTTTCTAATTTTGCAAATAAATCCAAGACTATAGACGTTTATGTTTTACAATTTTATGCGGGTAAAGACTTCCCGTAAATCGGGCAAAACTAACACAATTATACCACCCTTGCAAAAATCAACCTCCATTTCAAATATTCTTTCTAATCCTCATTTTATTTTATTTACTTCGTGAGTTAAGCTTATTTTTAAGAAATAGACCCATATATGAGTAAAATAAAAAAGCTCCTGATCGCAAACAGGGGAGAAATTGCATTAAGAATCATGAAAACTGCCAAGCAGATGGGGATCACTACGGTGGCAGTCTACAGCGAGGCTGACCGACATTCCCCACATGTTAAATTTGCAGATGAGGCGGTACTTTTGGGGCCTCCGCCATCCAATCAATCGTATTTGCTTTCTGATAAAATCATAGCGGCATGTAAAGAGCTTGGAGTGGATGCCATTCACCCTGGGTATGGATTCCTTTCAGAAAATGCAAGCTTTGCTAAAAAAGTATCGGATGCAGGGATTGTTTTTGTAGGGCCGTCTCCGGAAGCCATTGAAGTGATGGGGAGCAAACTGGCAGCTAAAAATGCTGTTTCCAAATATGGGATTCCTATGGTGCCAGGTACAGACGAAGCCATTACTGATATACCCGCAGCAAAAGTCAAAGCACAGGAAATCGGGTATCCTATCCTGATCAAAGCAAGTGCAGGTGGTGGTGGAAAGGGCATGCGTATCGTTGAATCAGAAGCTGAGTTTGAGGAGCAAATGCAGAGGGCTATTTCTGAGGCAGAATCCGCTTTTGGTGACGGTGCGGTTTTTATTGAAAAATTTATCACCTCACCAAGACATATTGAAATACAGGTTTTAGGTGATCAACATGGGGATATCGTTTACCTTTTCGAAAGAGAATGCTCTATTCAGAGAAGGCATCAAAAAGTGATAGAAGAAGCTCCTTCTGCAGTAGTCTCACCGGAAATGAGAAAGGCTATGGGAGAAGCTGCTGTAAAAGTTGCAAAAGCATGCGATTATACAGGTGCAGGTACAGTAGAGTTTATAGTGGATGAGAAGCTTAATTTTTATTTCCTCGAAATGAATACCAGACTGCAGGTAGAGCATCCCGTTACCGAAATGATCACGGGGAAAGACTTGGTGAAAGAACAGATTTTGGTAGCTGAAGGTCAGCCTTTAAGTTTTTCCCAGGAAGACTTACAGATCAATGGTCATTCCATTGAAGTTCGGGTATATGCAGAAGATCCCAAAAACAACTTTCTTCCGGACATTGGGAACCTCAGAACTTATATCAAGCCCCAAGGACCGGGTGTGAGGGTGGATGATGGTTTTGAACAGGGAATGGATATCCCGATTTATTATGATCCTATGATCTCCAAATTGATTGTTCATGATGAAAACAGAGAGAAGGCCATTCAGAGGATGATCAATGCCATCGATGACTATCAGATAACGGGCATTGAGACTACTTTGGGTTTTTGCAGGTTTGTTTTAGAGCATGATGCATTTACATCAGGAGATTTTGATACTAAGTTTGTGGAGAAATATTTCAGTCCTGAAATGCTGGAAATCAAATGGACAGAAAAGGAAATGGAATTGTTGGCTGGTTTGGCAGTGGAGTTATTTGAAAGAAATAAAGCTAAAATGATTCCAGAAATGGATGCTGCCGGTAAAAAGACCAATTGGAAAAACCGTTTGATATAATGGCGGAAATTCTACCAATCAAGGCCTGGCGCTACCATGATAACCTAGGTCGAAAAATAGAGGAGTTGACCTCGCCGCTTTTCGATGTGGTCTCACAAAAGCAGAGAGAAGCTCTCTATTCCAATCCTATCAACAGTATTCATCTTTCAGTTCCTTTGGGTCCTGATCCTGTTCAGAATGCTTCAAGAACTCTGGAAAACTGGAAGGATAAAGAAATCCTCAAACAGGACGATTTGCCAGGTATTTATGTCTATTATCAATATTTTAAATTTCCAGGCCAAGAAGAAGAGTCCTGCAGAAAGGGGTTCATAGCGCAGATCCGAGCCTATGACTGGGATGAAAAAGTAGTGCTCCGGCATGAAAACACCATAGCCAAAGCAGTCAATGACCGGATAGATTTACTCAGGGCCACCCAAATACAAAGCAGTCCTACCCACGGATTGTACGAAGACCCACTTCATGAACTGGAACCGTACATGGATGAGGCTATTGAAGACCCTATCTATGATTTGGAAGATTATCAGGGTGTAAGAGAGGTTTTGGCAGTAATTCATGATGCCAATATAATCAGCAAGTTTTTGAAAGTTTTGGAATCAAAGCATGTGATTTTGGCCGACGGGCACCATAGGTATGAGGGCGCCATAGCCTTCAGAAAAGAGATGACTGGAAAAAATCCGGATCATACAGGGCAGGAAGGATATAATTACCACATGATGTATTTCACCAATGCACTATCTAAAAATCTCAGGATTTTACCGACTCATAGACTTTTTTTAAATATAGATTTAGCTGAAGGCGAAATCCTTCAAAAACTTGAGCCTTGGTTTATTATCAAAAAGCTCAATGACGTCGAAGAAATCTCAGAATTGATTCTGCAGAGGAAGTGGGCATTCGGTTTGATTTTCTCGGAAAATGCATATAAGATCCGTCTCATTCCTGAAAAAATTCATGAAATGCAACTTTCAATTCCAGAAGTTGTCAAGGAAGTCGATATGATGGTGCTGCATTATTTCTTTATTGATAAAGTTCTGGGTGTACCTTTGGATAAGCAACGTTTTTCCGATAAGATAGAATACGAAAGGAATTTAAGACGCTGTTTAGGGAAAGTGGAAAAAGGGATAGCCTCTTTTGCTGTAATTACTAAAGATGTGGCCATGACTCAGGTTTTGGATGTGTGCAAAAGCGGGTTTACCATGCCCCAAAAATCCACCTATTTCTACCCCAAAACGCTATCAGGGTTGATTTTTGCATCCGTTGCTGAAGAAGACTTTGCATTTCCCTATCAAGCATTCAAAGGATGATAGATTTAAGATCAAAAAAACTTATACTGGCATCCAAGTCCCCAAGAAGAGCCGAATTGCTGAAGGGGCTTGGATTGGATTTTGAGGTCAGGACCAAGGATGTTAAGGAGGATTTTCCAGAAGAAATGCCTGTGGAAAAAGTGGCGGAATACTTGTCTGAGAAAAAAGCCGCAGCATTTCAGGATGATTTACGCTCCGATGAAATCCTTCTTACTTCAGATACAGTGGTCATTGTAGGTGACAAAGTCTTAGGTAAACCTGGAGATCTGGAAGAAGCCAGGGCTATGATCCGTTCTCTTTCCGGGAAAGAGCATCTGGTAATCTCGGCCATTACCTTCAAGTCTACCCATAAAACTGTAAGTTTATCCGATACAGTCAAGGTAAGTTTCAAATCCCTGACAGCAAAAGAAATTGATTATTACGTAGAGACTTTCCAACCTCTGGATAAGGCCGGAGCCTATGGAATACAGGAATGGATAGGCTACATAGGTGTACTGAAAATAGAAGGTTCATACTTTACCGTCATGGGGCTTCCTGTACATTTGGTTTACGATGTTTTGAAGGAGTGGGAGGGGTAATTGTTTAAATATCTATTTTATTTATTGCCAAAGGGATGGATAGCAAACTCCTACGACCTGCGTGCTGTCTTTTGTTTTCCATTAGGTTGAATATTAGAAAATAAAATACTACTTGATTATTAGAATTGGGGGTAGCATGGAGTTTACTAAAGTGTTCACTTTATAAAGTTCAAATAATATCTCCAGAGGAGATAAGTGAAGTTTCTTAGAAATAGAGCAGGGTTCCTGTGAAGGTAAATAAAGATCAGCCAATTGAGGGTAAATCTTTCCATGTGAACTTTCTTTACTGATTTAAGCCGATATAAACCATTTCTATTATACCTGTAGAATGAGGTGGTTTCAGGTGTTGATATTACTTTGCCACGGTTTTTTAGATAAACAAACAATATTACATCCATTACAGGGGCTTTTCTTGTTACCTTATTTTTTAAAAAATCATTCATATCGTTTTTAAAAAACCAGCTTGAAATATGTCCGAGATAGGCAACATTTCTAAGTTCCTTTGGGGATTTAATGGAAAAGGTGTCAACCAACGGTTTTGCACTTTCCCCTGAGGATTTCTCTAGTAAAGTGTTTGTCAGACATAAGTTCGCTTCAGGATTTTTTTCCATCAAATCAAATTGAAGCTGAAGTTTGTTTTCATCTATCCAATAATCATCTCCATCGCAGTAGGCTATGTACTTGCCTCTAGCACACTTGAAATTTTCTAAATGGTTAAATCTGCCAACCTTTTTTCCTTTTATGAAGATTTTATCCTCTTCTTTTCTTAAAAAAAGACGAATTTTATCTGGGTGTTTTTCTGCATATTCAATACATATCGCACGGGTTCCATCAGTGCTGGCATCTTCTCCTACAATAATTTCGAATGCGAAATCAGTCTTTTGGCTGAGAATGCTATCAAGACAGGTTGATATGAAATCTACATGTTGAAAAGTCGAAACTAAAACAGATACAGTAGGTTGGATTTTAGATATTGGCTTATCGGACCCAAGATATTCCATGTTAAATTTCTTTGACTACTTTACAAGGGTTTCCAAAAGCTATGCAATTAGCAGGAATGTCTTTGGTAACCACACTTCCAATACCGATAACTGTGTTTGCTCCAATATTTATATTGTCTTTGATAACTGCTCCCGACCCTATAGTGCAGCCCGGACCGACATTAACCTTTCCTGATAGAACGGCTCCTGGGTTAATATCAGTAAAATCCCCAATGGAATTATGATGGCCTATTGAGGCCCCTCTTTTTACAAATACCCCAAATCCTATGGAAGATTGAGATCCTATTACAGTTTTTGGTTCAATAAGTACTCCTTTTTCCAATTTTGATGAAAGTGCCAAATAGCTTGTAGGGTGAACCAATTGTTGATATCTTTCTTTATCAACCTGAAATTCAGAAAAGAAGTAATCAAAAATAGCTCTCTTATTAGAAGCTCCTGATGTTCCAAAAAAGACAGCACCTGAAATTTCCGAGTATGAATTCATCGGATGAGCTTCATAAGAATATTGAAGAACAGGCATAAAAGGTTCTAAATACTGCTCTTGATTGATAAAGAATTCAAATCTTGAAATACCATATATCTCTTGAAACATATCAAAAAGGATTGTGCTGGTATCCTTAGATATACCTAGTAGTTTGGTAGATTTCATCGTTTTCTATTGTAAAAACCTTTATTTCCAAAATCTTTCGGGTGATAAAATTCTTTTCCATGAATTTCGATAAGCTGGTGAATTCTCTTTACCAATTCTAAATTGGTACAATGTCTACTGCGGTTATGGTCCCACCAGATATTATCCTCTATGCCTACCCTAACACCGTAACCAAGAGCAATGGCCGCTGCATTTACAGATAATTGATGGCTACCTAGGCCAGCCATTGCAATATAATGTTCATTTGGAATTTCATTGATAGCCAATCCAATATGGCTAAATTTTGGCTGAAGGCCTGCGATGTTTCCAAAAAGAATGTTCCAATAGAAAGGCCCTTCGACGAGCCCCTTCTTGATTAGGTAATGACCAAAGTTAATCATCCCCATATCAAAACATTCCAACTCTGGCACAACACCGTATTGTTGCATTTTTTCTGCCAATCGTTTTATCATTTCAGGTGTATTCATTGACGCCTGATTAGCAAAATTTAGCGAAGAAAGGGTGAGCGAACACATGTCAGGTTGAAGCTCAATTACAGCAGACCTTTTTTCAAATTCAGGAAAATTTCGCCCTGAAGTGCTACCACAAATAATCAATTCCGGGCAATGTTTCCGAACTCCTTCAAATATTTCCTGGTATACATTTTTCTGGTACGTCGGAACCCCGTCATCTTGTCTGGCATGCAAATGAGCAATGGTTATTCCAAGCTCATATGCCTCATGGGTTTGTTCAATAATTTCTTGAGGGGAGATGGGTACATTAGCCGTTGTTTGTTTGGTGGGAACCATACCCGTCGGGCAAAAATTTATTATAATTTTTGAATTCATTTAATTTTTGAAAATTTTGGATTTATTTGAAACGAAAATCTAATATAAGGACCTTATTAATATATTTAAACAAAAAGAAGATGTATTGACTTCCATTTTAAATTCACTAATAATTACTTGATGAAAATTAAATTTAACTAATAAATATTATTAATTAAACTATGTTTAAAGGCTTGAGTCCTTAGGTTTTTAAATTTCGTTTGTGTGTCTCTCTGATCCTTATTGATTTTTTGGAACAGGACATCATGATTAACCTTGATTGCTTAAGAGATATCTGTAGGATTTATTATAAGTATTCTGATGATAATATGGTGAATAGTTACAGGGAAAGGCTACTAAATTTTAAAATAGTAAAGAGGAGAAAGTCAACAATTTCTATCTTGATGAAGACAGACGAAGGCTTTAAGCTGAAATAAATGCCCATTATAAAACCTAAACTGGAAATTCTAGATAATTATAATCCTGAATTCCCTGACGTTCACAATCAAATAAAGAAAAGGCTCAATAAAAAAAATGATAAGGGGATATTATTGCTTCATGGAAAACCAGGAACAGGAAAAACGACCTACTTAAGATACCTTATAAACTCAATCAAGAAGAATATAATATTTTTCCCGCCCAATCTAGCTTCACAGATCGTTCAGCCAGACTTTGTTCAATTTCTTATATCAAATCCCAATACCATTTTGGTCATTGAAGATGCAGAGAATATTATTACCAACAGAGAAAATTCTGGGACCTCAGCAGTCTCATCTTTATTGAATATTTCAGATGGCTTACTTTCAGATTTTCTAAATATACAGGTGATATGTTCATTCAATACTGAGATTACCAATATTGATAAAGCTTTGGTCAGGAAAGGAAGATTAATTGCCAATTATGAGTTTAAGGATTTGGAGATTGAAAAAGCCAAAAAACTTTCTGAAAGATTAGGATTGGGAATTCAAATCGATCGCCCGATGTCTGTTTCTGAGATTTACAACATGAAAGAAAGGGTTTATCAGGAGCCTGATAAAAATAAAAAAATTGGATTCTAGAATAATTCAATAAACAAAAGCCCTTGTCTGAAATTTTCGACAAGGGCTTCTTATTAAATCTCAAATTCTCCGGGAATTGATTACTTTTTCTTCTCCTCCTCCTTTTCCACTTTTACCAAATCCCCATCTTTCAATTGTCTGCTGACTACAAAGTATGGCCCTGAGATGATTTCCTGTCCTTCTGATATACCTTCCAAGACTTCAATATTGTCAAAGTCAGAAATCCCTGTCTTGATCTCGATCATTTTTGCTTTTCCGTTATCATTGACAAAGACCAACTCTTTTGATTTGGTACTGCCGTCAGGATTGGTAGTAGTCTCTTCCTCTCTGGTCGTCACCGCTGCTAGGGGCACAGCTAAAATATTATCTTTTCTTTGCGTGATGATATCCACACTTGCGGTCATACCAGGTCTGAATGGGAACCTGTTTCTATCTGTAATCAACTCTTGATAGGATTCATTGATAATCCTGATTTTGACTTCAAATTCGGTAACTGCATCAGCGCTTGCTTTTTCATTTGCTGAATTGGCAATAGAAGTCACTACTCCTTTGAATTTTTTTCCGGCAGCACTATAAGAATCAACATCTATCAATGTGGTGTCTCCCAAACTGATTCTGATAATGTCGTTTTCGTTGACATTCACCCTGACCTCCATTCTGGAAAGGTCAGCAAGTCTCAACATTTCGGTACCGGCCATTTGCTGTGTTCCCACTACACGTTCGCCTTTTTCGACCAACAACTTAGAGACAATTCCATTTACAGGTGAATAAACATTGGTCAATCTTAAGTTTTCCGCTGCTTCATTGACGGTGGCTTGGGCAGATTTAATGATGTATTCTGCAGCCAAAACAGATTGTTCGGCAGCATCAAGGTCATTTTGTGCCGTTAGGAAAGTGGATTGAATTTGTTCCCAATCCGCATCTGAAATCACCTTATCCTTGTAAAGTTTTTCATTCCGCTTGTATTCAAGTTCGGCCCTTACAAATTGCGCTTCTGCTCTTTTTAAATTTGCTTTGGACTGTGCAAGGTTCGCTTGGTTTTGGTTGAGGTTAGCTCGTGCTCTGTCCAAAGCCGAAATAAAGTTGTCAGGTCTGATTTTTACCAATAGATCATTGATTTTCACAGAATCCCCTTCCATCACGTTGAGTTCGATGATCTCTCCTGCTACATCAGGACTTAACTTGACTTCAATCTCAGGCTCAATAACCCCGGAGGCACTCACTTTTTCTGTAATCGAAAGTTTACCCGCTTTCTTGGTTTCTACAGTTACTTCTTTTTCACCACCTATCCAACCGGCAGATTTTCCGATGATTGCAAATAGGATGATTACTCCAAGAACACCTAAGAGTATGTAGATGAGTTTGTTAGACTTTTTCTTTGCCATTGATGTTTATTATAATTTAAGTGGGTTGCCTAGATAAAAATCCAGAACTTTTACTCTGAAAATGTAAGTGTATTTTGATGTTACCAGATCAGCTTGAGCATTGAAGAAGTTATTCTGTGCCAATTGGTAATCTGCAAAGTTGATAGCTCCGGCATCAAACCGTTGCTCTGCAATCCTAAAAGACTCTTCCAAAGAAGAAACCCTGATTTCAGAGGCTCTGAAAGATTGTCTTGCTGCGTTGGCATTGGTATAAGCGGACTCTATGTCCTGCCTCAAGATGTTTCTTGATTCTTCTTCTTGTATTTCAGAAAGTCGTTTTTGTAGTCTTGCACGCTGCACATTGGCCCTATTTCTGAAATTGGAAAGAATAGGAATATTCAGCTGAATGTTTCCTGAATTGGAAAAGTTGTTTCTGATCTGCGTACCGAATTCCATTCTCTCACCTAGGAAAAATTGATCTACATAATTTGAGAATGCACTTGCACCAATTCCTAAGGTTGGGTAATAACCTGCTTTCGCCACCCTGACACCATAATCTGCACTTTCCACTCCCAGTTCAGCGGCTCTTATTTCAGGCATCAATTCCAATGCCACCTGAAAGATTTCATCTACATCCCTTTCAGTCATGATGATGTTTTCAGGATCTAATTCAGGGGCTACCACGTCCAATTCTTCTCTGAATGGTATCTGCATGGCTTGTGCCAGGTTGAGTTTTGCAATTCTCAGGTTGTTTTGTGCATTGATCACTTCCAGCTCATTGGTAGCATTTTGAGCTTGAATATCCAGTCTGTTTGCAAGAGGCAAAGCGCCGGCTTCCACAAGTTTTGTGGTATTGATCAACTGCTCCTTGGTAGTACCCAACTGATTTTCGGCAATTTTCAACTGCTCCTTGGCAAAGACCACATTGATGAAAAGGTTGATGACTTCAAGTGTGATGTTGTTTTCTGTTGCCAATACATTGTATTGGGCTGCTTCAATATCTACTTTGTTCTGCCGGATGGAATTTGTGATCTGTTGGCCAGCAAAAAGTGTCATGTTGGCATTAGCAAAAAGGTTGACGTTACCGATTCGGTTGTTTTCAAAAAGGTTGGTCACAGGGTTGATGGAACGTCCCCATCTATAACCTGAGCTCCCTCCGGTTGAAAGTGTTGGGATTCTCTGCCCAACATTTCCTATCAAATTGGCTTCTTGTGTGGCCAAATTAACCTGGCTACGTTTCAGTTGAAGGTTATTCTCCAAGGCCGTTTCAATGCAGGTTTCCAGGTCTAGGTTACTGATATCCGAAAACTGTGCGCTACTGTCTAAGGCGAAAAAAAAGACCAAGAGCAGTCCTATGCTTAATTGAATTTTCATCTTATAAATCTATATCTGGTATGTAAATCAATTCTTTTACCCAAGGAAGACTCCTTAGATATTCTATGGTAATGGGTTGAATTCCTGAATCCATTTCAATCACGTGGCATGCAATGTCATTTTTCCCTTTACGGGAAACGGACATGGTTGCAATATTGGCTTTTTCCTGAGCTATCACTGAGGATATAAAAGCAATAGCCCCAGAGATGTCCTGGGCTTTCAGAATGAGTGTATGCGATTGGGCCGAAAAATTGGCATGGAATCCATCTACTTCTGCTATGTTGATAATTCCACCTCCAAGACTTTCTCCGATAACTTCTATTTTTCTCCCGTTTTTGGTCAGGTTTAGTTTAATGGTATTTGGATGGTACACTGAAGCATTACCTATGGATTTGAAAGTGTACTTCAGGCCCTTTTCCTTGGCCAGCTCAAACGATTTCTTGATGTTAGAATCATCGGTTTTCAAATCCAACAAACCACCTAAAATAGCTAGATCACTTCCATGACCCTCATAAGTTCTTGCAAAGGAGTTGTAAAAAGTTATTACTGCTTCTTCAGGAATGCCCCCCAGAACCTTAATTGCAGCTCTGGCAATTCTTACCACACCTGCTGTATGCGATGAAGAAGGTCCTATCATCACGGGGCCGATCATGTCAAAAACACTACTTTTTGTTCCCATAGATCCAATTTTTTCAATTAGTGTGCTAAAAGTAACAATATATTTCTTTGGACTCTATGTTTATCGACCAATTGCCTTATTCAGTAGATAAAATCTTAAAGTTTTAATTATTTTTAACCAATCAACATTTATTCAAAACTCAAATCTGTACGAAATCGAACAAAATTATGTACGTCAGTGAGACAGTTTCTTTTTTTAAATCTCAATCGGGAACTTGGAGCAGTGAGCCCTGTGATTTTCATAACCGGGGGTTTTTATTCGGTGATGGGATTTTTGAAACAATGGTTTTTAAGAATGGTGAAATTATGTTCAAAGAGTTTCATCAAAGGAGGCTAATGACTTCTTGTAAGGTTTTGGAGTTGGAGAGGGATGGACTTACCCAGATTTCAGAATTGGAAAGTATGTTTTCTGAAAAATTTCCCAAGAACTCTGTACTTAGGATGCGGTGGAATATTTTCAGAGCTGGAGAAGGGAAATATACGCCTGAGAAAAATCTTATTTTGGAGTCTATTCAAGTCAGATCATTTTCAAAGCCTGAACCTATTAAAGAAAATATTGCCTTTGCCAAAGATGTTCAACTTTTCCCAACCCCGTTTACTCATTGCAAAACGCTGAGTGCACTGCCTTATGTGTTGGCTAATCTTGAAAGAAAGCGTAGAGGGCTTGATGATGTTATTTTATTGGATCATGAAGGTCATATTTCAGAAGCCGGAGCATCCAATATTTTTTGGAAGACAGACGGAAAGTACTTCACCCCCTCCCTCAAGGCTTCATGTATAGATGGAGTAAGCAGAAATGTGATTTTAACTCAACTGAAGCAAATGAAATTGCCTGTGGAACAAGGTTTGTATAAAAAAGAGGATATTTTGAAGGCAGACCTTGTTTTCGTTTCCAATGTGACCGGAATCAGTTTGGTGGAAAAAATCGAAGGCAGCCGATTCAATGTAGAGGGACTGCCTTTCGAGCTGTTGAATCTTTTTGAATAGTTTAAACAGCCACTGCAGCCTTGATATGTGGATGTGGATCATAATTGGCCAGTTCGAAGTCTTCGAATTTAAAATCAAAAATATCCTTCACCTCAGGATTGATTTTCATGGTGGGCAATGGTCTGTGGTCTCGGCTGAGTTGCAGTCTTGCCTGGTCCAGATGATTGCTGTACAAGTGGGCGTCCCCGAAAGTATGTACAAATTCCCCAGGCTCCAACCCACACACCTGGGCTACCATCATCGTGAAAAGGGCATAAGAAGCAATATTGAAGGGGACACCCAGGAATACATCAGCACTTCTTTGATATAGCTGGCAAGAAAGCTTGCCATCAGCCACATAAAATTGAAAAATGGTGTGGCAAGGAGGCAAAGCCATATTGTCTACATCAGCCACATTCCAGGCACTTACGATATGTCTTCTACTGTCAGGTTTAGTTTTGATCTGATGGATGAGGTTTTTGATCTGATCTATTTCACCTCCTTTTCCATCAGGCCAATGTCTCCACTGGTATCCATATACCGGTCCTAAGTCCCCGTTTTCATCGGCCCATTCATCCCAAATAGAGACTTTGTTTTCATTCAGGTATCTGATGTTGCTGTCCCCTTTCAAAAACCATAGTAATTCAATAATGATCGATCTGAGGTGAAGCTTCTTGGTTGTCACCAAAGGAAAACCCTTCTGTAAATCAAAGCGCATTTGATGTCCAAACACACTGATTGTACCTGTTCCGGTTCTGTCTTCTTTTTTGACACCATTGTCCAAAATATGCTGCATCAAATCGTGGTATTGCTTCATGTCTTCAAGGAATTTATTCCCGGCAATTTAGAAATATATGAAACAATTTGAAAGCTAGTATGTATCTTTCATTGCCTATGTTTACAAAGAAAAACTCATTTTTAGGATTAGCAATAGCTGTTTTGATCACCATACTGCTGTTGCTTTTTCCACCCAAAATAATCTTCGATTATGATTTCGAAAGCTTCTTCCCCCAAGATGATGAGGAACTTTCTTATTATTTGGATTTCAGGGAAAAGTTTGGGAACGACAATGATTATCTTCTGATAGCCTTAGGAGGGGAAGAGATTTTTGAAGAGGATTTTCTAAAAAAAGCAAAAGAAATCAATCAGGCTATTCAGAAGCTGGATCTTGTTGAAAGTACTGTTTCACTTTTGGATATGGAAGAACCGATCATAGGACCAATGGGGGTGAGAAACAGGGCTGTACTGGATTTGGATGAGGACCTTCAGAAGCAAAAGGAGAAAATTCTTAGTTCTCCTCAGTGGTCTGAAAATCTGATAGATCTATCTGGTGAGTATTTGCTGATCATAGTCAATAACAAGCAACAGATCAGCAAAGAGGAAGGTGATGAACTGTATGCAGAAATAGCTTCCATACTGGAAGAAAGCAAGATTTCCTTTGTCAGGTCGGCAGGAAAGATTAAAGCACAAGGTGAGTTTGTTAGCCTGCTTCAGGATGAGTTTGCATTCTTTTTGAGCATTTCATTTTTGCTGATCGTCGTTTTGCTTTTTATTATTTTCAGAACTTGGTGGGGCGTATTACTTCCGCTTTTGATTCTTGCGCTGGGTATAATATGGACTTTAGCTTTTTCACTTTTTATGGGTAAGCCTTTGGACGTCATGTCAGTGATGCAACCTACAATTTTGTCTGTGATAGGCTTGGCGGCCCTGGTTCATTTTTTTAATCATTATTTAAATATGCTCAGGGAAGGGAAGAGCAAAGAAGATGCGATTGAAGAGTCTTTTTCGGAGTTGTCTCTGGCAGTTTTTCTAACAGCTTTGACCACATCTCTGGGCTTCATGAGTTTGTACCTGACTACTGTTCCTGCCTTGAAATTATTTGGGCTTTACACCGGTGTGGGAGTCCTCCTGATGTTTTTTGCCGTAATTAGCATAGCTCCGGGTTTGCTTTATATTTTTGCACCTCTGAAAGTGGCAGACTCTGGGAAACTGGCTCAGCGATGGAGGGTAGGTATGCGGTCTGCTTTCCTATGGGTAACTAGAAATAAGAGGGTCATAGCTTTTTGCTTCGTTTCTGTTTCTTTAGCCTCTGGCTTGGCTTTAAGTGGGCTGAAGGTCAATGGCTACATCCTGGATAATTTGCCAAGAAATCATGAACTCGTTCAGGAGTTTGAATTTTTTGACCAAAATTTTGGAGGATCCAAGCCGCTTGAACTTTCTCTCAATTCAGGCCCAGATGCAAATAACCTTTTACAAAGGGAAGTATTAGTAGAGATTGAAAAACTGGAGGATTTCGTGCGAAATGAATTTGAAAGTGCCATAATTTTATCTCCTTTGGCTTTGATCAAAGGTATCAACAAAGCACAGAATTCAGGTAGCGAAAATGCCTATAGGCTCCCTTCCCAAGGACAGCTTCAAAGAATGAAGGATTTTGTTCCTAAGGCCTTGGAAAATGCCCCTTTGAAAGTTATCTCTGATGATTACAGTGAGGGAAGGCTTTCCACCAGAACTGCCGATATGGGTAGTTTAAAAAGTCATGATCTGAAAGTAAAACTAAAAGATTTTCTGAAGGACGAAATCAATTCCGATCTTTTGAAAGTCAGACTAACAGGAACATCCAACTTGATTGACATAAGTCATGAAAGTGTCACAACCCAGATGGCGCGCGGGCTTGGGCTTGCATTCCTGATAGTTGCAATAGTTGCAGGATTCTTATTCAGGTCTTGGAGAATTTCCATGGTGGTTTTACTTCCTAATATTATCCCTTTGCTATGGATGTGCGGAGTGATTTGGCTTTTGGGTATTGAATTGAAACTTACAACAGCTATCATTTTTACAGTTGCTTTTGGGATAGCCGTAGATGACAGCATCCATTTTATGTCAAAGATGCGGTTAGAGTTGGCAAAGGGAAAACCATGGTTGTATGCGCTTAAAAGAACCTATCTGGAAACAGGAAAGGCTATTATTCTGACTACTGTGATTTTGGTTTCAGGGTTTTCAGTTCTTACTTTGAGCCAGTTTGGAGTGACTTTTTATTCCGGACTTTTGATCAGTTTGGCTTTGGTATTTGCCCTGCTGGCTGATTTGCTTTTTTTACCCTTGTTATTGATTCCTTTAAATAAAGTATGGAATCAAAAAAATCATTGATTTTCAGGTAGCAGCGTTTTCTCTAGAGGCCTATCCCAATCAAAAATCGCTGAAATTGGATAATGGTCTGAGTAATCCACTTCTTTATGCGTTTTAAAATTGAAAACACGTAATGGTTTTTCATAAAAAATATTATCGATCCTCAGAAAGAACAAAACCCTATTATAAGTAAAGCCAAGGCCGCTTCCGGCACTTTCAAAGGCATTTTCCATAAATTTCCGTAAAGTGAAGTAGGTATAACTGTAGGGGACATCATTGAAATCTCCCACTAGGATGTTGACATAGGGACTGTTGCGCATGTGTTCTTCCAAAATTCCAAGTTGGGAAGCTCTTGTAACTTGTCCTCTTTTGAGTTTCCCCAATGTTTCCCTGTAGTTTTCCTTTATTCCGTCAAGGTTGTTAAGGTTTTGAGATTGGATACTCATGGATTCCAGATGGGCATTGTATATCCTTATTGTATCTTTATCAACTTTGATATCAGCAAAAATTACCCCATTATTTCTTTTGGTATCAAACACCCTCCCTTCATTGACTATGGGGTATTTGCTAAAAATAGCCATGCCGTACGATTTGTTTCTCTGACTACCCTCGATGATCTGATAAGTATGTTCATAGCCTGTTTCAGTTCCAAGAAGCTTGATGGCATTTCTGGAAGGGGTGGAATAGTCTTGGTAGAACTCCTGGAAACATTTGATATCAGAATTGTTATCCTGCAACCATTTGATCATGTTTTGGGTAGGTGGTTCACTGTTTTTATCTCTTGGGTATGAAAAAAGTGCAACATTGTAACTGAGGACAGAAAGGCCGCTTTCCGGTGGATCAGAGGAAATATTGGGTATCTGAAAAGTGACACCGATAAATTTCCATCCCAAAACCAGCGCAATCAATGGCAATATTGCCAGCCACCTTTTGGCCAAAAGCAAGCTCAGAAAAAGTACCCCATTGATGATAAGCAAAACTGGAATAGTCAAAGTAATTAAGCCGACGTATGGAAAAAATTCGGGAGATATATAGACACTATAAAACAATGCCAGAGAAAAAATGAAAAATAAAGAAGTGATAAATCTTACCATTTAGTGCTTGTTTGAAGCGAAATTAGATGTAAAACGCTTTTGAAACAAATAGTGTGCAAGGATAAAGTAGGGAACTTGTGTAAAGCTAAAAAGATGATTGCTCTACTTTTTATCGTTGAAGCATTGGAGAAAACTAAATCATCATTAAAGCTAGCCTAATTTCTGGCAATTTTTAAACCTTTCCTAGATATACTTCCAACTCAAATACTCTTTTGAGTTGAAAACCTCAAAACTTCAAGGCCTGCGATCTCAAATAAATCGATAGTAGCGTCAAAAAGAATTAATGGGAGAGGTGTGATTTTTTAAGTAAAAAACTGCCGCAATATCCACGCGGCAGTTTTCAGGTTATTTGATCAATATCAATTCCTCCTGAGGTTTGATCAGATACCTCGCTCCATCGCTGGTAACTACGGCTGTTTCTTCTACTGACATGGTTTTGGTGCCTCCTTCAGGTAATTTCCAGGCATGAAATCCATCAAATGCAAACAGCATTCCTTCTTTCAAAGGTTTCATCGCAGCTGGGCGGACTGAAGGATCAGGTAAATTTCCAGCCCCGAGGTTAGGGCCAATATCATGGGCTACATAGCCTACAGGATGTCCGGTACTCCACATCACATACTCAGACCCTCTTTCATCCATCCAATCCCGCTGAGCTTTGTCAACCTGATAACCCAATACACCTGGCTTCATGGCTGCCAAAGCTATTCTATTGCCACCTATGGAGGACTCGAAGTAGAATTGAACTGAATCAGGTGCCTGGGTTTCCCCTTCCCTCAACACGTAGGCGAATCGCTGAATATCTGATACCCACATGTCATAAACACGGATTCCAAAGTCTGTCTGGATAACATCCCCTGGCATGATCACCTTATCTGTTGGGTGGGAGTGACCTCTATCTGGGCCGGAGTTTACGCTAGGGTTTTGATCAGGAGACCAACCATCCTTTACACCGTATTCCTCCATTTTCTTTTTTAGGAATTTGGCCACATCGGCATCAGTCGTTTTTCCAGGGATAACCTGTGCATAGGCTGCTTCTTGCCATTGGGCGGTAAGCTCAGCTGCTTTGGTCATGATTTCAACTTCAGCAGGAAGTTTGACTGCCAAAAACTCATAAATCAATTCCTCTGCTGAAACCAATTTTCCTGCTTGATTTCCCAAAGCTTCTTCCAAAGTCTTTCTTTGGGTATAGCTCAATCCGTCAGCTAAAAGCTCATCGAAGGAACTATTAATGGCTATTTTATTGAAATTTTGACTTTTGATGTACTCAGCACCCTGTAGGATTGCCGATTTCCCCCTTTCTACGGGAATGACCTCATCATGGATTTTCAATTCACCAAGGGCTGTAGCTTCACCAACAGGTGAAAATACTTTTGAAATGGCTTTGTCACCCTCTAGATAAAAGAGAAACATTGCCGTACCCCCTGCATTTTCTCCTCCGATATGATGGGCGATGGGATCATTGTTGTTTTCTCTGCAGATGACTATCCAAGCATCAACTTCTGCTTCTTTCATAGCATGAGGAAGTAGTCTTTCCAGTCTTTCCTTCCTTATTTCGGGCCAAGGACTGGGACCGTCAAAAGGGTTGTCTATTGAAGATTGGGCCTTTTCTTGATTCTGACATGACGCTAAGATGATTGCCGAAAGCAGCAATATTATTCCTGACTTCAAACTGAATGGGATTACTCTCATATAGGGTTATATAAATTGTTAAATTGTTAAAGTTGAAAAATAACAATTTCTAAGACAGATATGAAAATCTTTTTTCCTACTGTGACTCTTTTTACTTTGAATGAAGTGAAATGCCAAAATTTAATTTAAAGATTTGCATTTGATGGGATTTTGAAAACTAAAGCGAAAAATTATATATCTTCGAATTCATAAAATCATTGTAATGACAATCCACCTTCCTGATTTTAGAAATATGGAAGATTTAATGAGGCATTTTAAACAACTATAAACAGATGAGAAAAACAAACCTTTTGATGATTGCTGCAATTCTTGCCAGTTCTTTATTCGTGGCAAGCTGTGGAGGAAACCAAAGTGCTGAAAATAACGACACCACAGAAGAAGTTATAACTACTGCCGAAGAGACTAGTCAAAGGCCAAGCCCATTAAGAAAACTTGAGGGTAAAGTCGGAGATGCAAATCTCGAGATTCAATACGGAGCCCCTTCAGTAAAAGGCAGAGTGATCTGGGGAGACCTTGTTCCCTACAATGAAGTTTGGAGGACTGGTGCCAATGAATCCACTTATGTTGATTTCGATAGTGATGTGAAAGTTGAAGGGTCAGAATTGAAAGCAGGAAGATATTCCCTTTTCACTATTCCTAAGCAATCTGGTAAGTGGACTGTGATTTTCAACTCAGAGTGGGATTTAGAACATGGACATTTTCAATATAAGGAAGAAAATGACGTACTAAGGGTTGAATCCACCCCTCAGTTTGTAGATTCAAGTCAAGAGCAGCTTACCATTGCTATAGAGTCTCCTGGAATTGTGGTGAGATGGGAAAAGTTAGTGCTTCCAATTGTTATTGAATAACGGATGAATGAAATTCAAATCCCCCTTTGCCATGGCGATGGGGGATTTTTTTTTGAATAAATCAAAAGAGAAAGATGTCATGTATTGGTATTCTTTCTAAATTAAGAGTTTGGTTCAAAACCTTTGATGTATGCGGTACTTCGCCTTTCTGTTCTCTTTGCTTGCCTCCCTGTCATTAGGGGTTGCGTTATCCATACAGTTTGGAACTGTTCCTCCTTTAGGGAAATTGCTGGATCCGAATCAGGGTTTTTGGCAGAATGCTTTCAGTGAAGACTACACAGTCAAAGAGAAAATTGCCCTTGAAAACCTGAGTTCTGCCGTCGAAGTTCATTACGATGAGCACTTGATTCCCCATGTGTTTGCAGAAAACGAGGAAGATTTATTCCGTGTTCAAGGCTACATTACTGCCAAACACAGACTCTGGCAAATGGAGTTTCAGACAATGGCCGCTGCAGGAAGGATTTCGGAAATCGTAGGGCCGATTGCATTGGATGTGGATAAATTGGCGAGAAGAAAAGGCTTGCCCTATAGCGCTGAAAATGCAACGCAATTTATTCAACAAAATGATCCTGACATGCTCGTTTTGGTGGAGGCTTACACTGATGGTGTAAACCAATATATTGCAGAATTGGATTATGCTCAATTACCTTTGGAATACAAAGTCCTCAATTACCGACCTGAACCTTGGTCGGTTTTCAAAAGTTTTTTACTTCTTAAATACATGGCAGATATGCTGGTAGGAGATTCAGATCTTCAGTATTCCAATCTTAGAAAAATTCTGGGTGAAACATTATTAAATAAACTTTACCCTGATTTTCCCGAAGATCAGGATCCTGTTATAGAGCCAGAAAGAAATTGGAATTTCAGTCCTTTGAAGATTGAGAAACCAGAGGATATCGACTATCCAAGTGAAGATATTCTACTTAGTATGTTGCCTCGGCCTGAGCCCGGTATAGGCTCTAATAACTGGGCTGTGGCACCTAAGAAGACAAAAAACGGCCATGCACTGATCGCAAATGATCCACACTTGAGTTTGAATTTACCTTCTCTTTGGTATGCTATGCAGCTCAGCACACCGGAATTTAGAGTTAAAGGAGCCACGCTTCCAGGCGCACTGGGTATTATTTCAGGATTCAATGAGAACATAGCCTGGGGAGTCACCAATGCAACCAGGGACACGAGGGATTGGTATAAAATCCAGTTCAGAAACAGCGAAAGAACAGAATACCTTTATAATGACAGATGGATCCAAAGTAATTTCAGAATAGAAGAGATTAAGGTGAAAGGCCAACCCACTGTCAAGGATACTGTGGTATACACGCACCATGGTCCTGTGGTTTTTGATAAAAATTTCAGAGCGGAGAGGCAGGATGTGAATTTTGCTTTGAAGTGGACTGCCCATTTGGAGTCTAACGAGCAAAAAACTTTTCTTTTGCTCAATAAAGGAAGGACCCATGCAGATTATATCGAAGCATTGGAGCACTACACTTCTCCTGCTCAAAATTTTGTTTTTGCTTCTACCACCGGAGATATAGCTATGAAAGTTCAGGGAAGATTTCCTCTCAAATGGGAAGGGCAGGGGAAATTCCTCATGGACGGGAATGATCCAAAGTATGAATGGCAGGGGTTTATTCCCTCTGCACACAATCCTGCAACTCTAAATCCGGCTAGGGGTTTTGTCTCCTCAGCCAACCAACATGCTGTTTCCCAATCTTATCCTTATTATGTTTTTGATAATTCTTATGAACACTATAGGAATAGACGATTGAATAATAAGCTTCGAGAGATGGATCAAATTACATTGGAAGATATGAAATCTCTCCAATTCGACTCCTTTCACCTGCACGCGGCAGAAGCCCTTCCTGTGATGCTCAATCTTATGGATGTAGAAAACATGCAGGATCTCGATGAGAGTACTGCAAAATACCTTGAGTATCTAAAGGAATGGAATTTCAATACTTTCCCAAATCAGGAAGCTCCTACTTTATTTCAGGTTTGGTGGAACAACCTTTATAAATCTGTTTGGACGTTTATGGAAAGGGACAGTTTGCCTATTACTTACCCCAATAAATACCAAACCGTACGCTTGCTCAGAGAGGAACCTGAAAGCAGTATTTTTGCAATGAACGACAATGTAAAAAAGACGGCAGTTGACCATGTAAAAGTTGCTTTTGAGAAAATGGTAGAAGAAATGAAAATCTGGGAAGATGAAAAGGGAGAATTTACTTGGGCCACTTACAAGTCCACGAGTATCAACCATCTCGTTCCCAATTTTGAATCTTTCAGTAGAAAAGGTATTTACACTGGAGGAGGGTCAGGGATTTTGAACGCAACCGGATCCCGCCATGGAGCAAGTTGGCGTTACGTTGCTGAAATGGGAGACAAAGTAAAGGCATATGGAATTTACCCTGGTGGCCAGTCCGGAAATCCCGGTAGTAAGTTTTATGATAATTTTATCAAAATCTGGGCAAATGGAGAATATGTGAATTTTGATTTTAGGAGTGTTAATGATAAAAATGGGCTTTTGTTTTCCACTGAGTTTTATTGATAGAAGATGGCTAAAACACTTATCTTATTTGTATTGACTGTGTTAACAGTAATTTTGATTGGGAAAATCGCATCCTATTGGATATTGATGATTGCTGTAGGTTTAATCGCCTTTCTATTGAGAGCAAGTCCTGGAGCTTCTTTTTTATGGTCAGGTTTGGCTTTTGGATTGAGCTGGTTTTCTCTCACGATTTGGATTTCCATTCAGTCAGGTTCAGCATTGCCCATGCAGATGGCTGAATTAATGGGCTTGAAAAATGATAATTTGCTATGGTTTGCAACAGGTGTGTTGGGATTTCTACTCGGAGGCTTTTCTGGTATGACAGGAGCCTTATTCAGAAAGGTGTTTGAAAGAAAAGATGCTGGTTTTTACAGAAGTTAATGTATAGAGTTTTTCAGAATGTGTGTTATATAAATTGTAGTAAAATTCATATTCCTAGTCTGATGCTCCCTACAAATTAAAAACTGCTGGAAATATTTTGCTTTTGAAAGTAAGACGAGTACTTTTGTTGCTCATTTCCCAGCTGTATTTTTATGTTAGAATCTTTAATCACATCAAAGACAAGACTGAAGTTGTTGGTCAAATTTTTTGTCAATGAGAATAATCAAAGTCATCTCAGAGGTCTTGCAGAGGAATTTGGAGAATCCACCAATGCTATCAGAAAAGAACTGAATCACCTCACGGAGGCAGGGTTTTTGGTGAAGCAGTCAGAGAAAAATAAAATAGAATATAAAGCCAATACCGATCACCCTTTATATCTAAACCTTCACGAACTCATCCGGAAGTACCTGG
Source organism: Indibacter alkaliphilus LW1 (assembly GCF_000295935.2). Taxonomy (GTDB): domain Bacteria; phylum Bacteroidota; class Bacteroidia; order Cytophagales; family Cyclobacteriaceae; genus Indibacter; species Indibacter alkaliphilus. Next base: position 326,767 of record NZ_ALWO02000037.1, on the reverse strand, counting down.
GATTTGATAAGCTCCTGGAAGCGATTTTGGAGCGAATGGGGAATGTTTCACAAGTTGTTGTGACGGGAGATTATGCCAAAGGAAACAATACAGGAGTGGTCACTGTGGATATTGTGGGCGAAAAACTCAATGAGGAGTACTTGGAAAAACTAAGTGCCAGAATTGAAAAAGTAATTCAAAAGAAGGTGGAGTTTCATCTTAATGACGGAATACCTGATCCTAAAGGGTTAGTTCTTTATAGTAAAGAATAGTTGCTTAAAATAGGGGCAAATAATCTTATCAATGTAATACCAAATAAGCGCGGCAATGTGACTGAAAGGGCGAAGCTGTATCAGGACATTATGATATTTCGTTCAAAATTCTCAATACTTAAAAAAAACTACGTTAATTCGTGAAATCATTGAATACATCTATGCAAGGGGGTTTCTTGGAAAAAGCATTGTTTTTTCTGTTCATTACTTTATTCATGTTAATTCAATTGGGATATTCCCAATCCATGAATGACATCCAAAACTTAAAAGTTGACAATCTTTCAGATGCTCAAATTGAACAACTCATCAAACGTGCTGAATCTGCAGGAATGAATGAGTCTCAACTGGAGGCTTATGCCAGAGAGAGGGGAATGCCTGCTTCTGAGGTAAATAAACTTAGAGAAAGAATCCAACAATTAAGATCAGGTGCGCGTCCTGGGCAACAGCAGATGAGGCCCGGACAACAGCAAGGACAAGTAAGACAGGTTTCAGGATTCAATATGGATCCGGCACTTTTTGATTCCATTCGCAGGGCAGACCCCTATTTTGATTTGACCCCAGAACAAAAGAAGATATTCGGTTACAAAATTTTCCATAACAGAGACCTTACTTTTAGTCCAAGTCTTAATATTCCTACACCAGGAGGCTATGTGATAGGGGCCGGAGATCAGTTAATCATTGATGTATATGGAGCATCCCAACAATCCTATGAACTGATGGTCACCCCTGAGGGAAGAATAATGATTCCCAATTTAGGTCCTATTTCTGTTGGCGGATCTACTGTTGACGCCGCAAGACAAAGAATCAAGCAACAACTTGGAAGGATATATTCAGGACTTTTGGGTTCAAACCCAAACACTTTTCTGGAAGTGAGGTTGGGAAATATCAGTTCTATCTCTGTTTCCATGGTTGGGGAATTGATCAAGCCGGGTACTTATACTTTGCCTTCTTTTGCTTCGGTATTCAATGCGCTTTATGCTGCTGGTGGTCCTAATGAAAATGGTACTTTTAGAAATATTCAGGTTTATAGGGATAGCAAACTTCTAACAGAAGTGGATGTTTATGATTTTCTAACCAAAGGAGATCACGGAAGTAATGTTACCCTAAGGGACAATGATGTGGTCATCGTGCAACCTTTCAAAAGTAGAGTTGAACTGAAAGGCCCAGTAAGAAGGGAAGGATATTTTGAAATGAAACCTGAGGAGAGTGTGGCTGACCTTATCAATTTTGCCGGTGGGTTTTCTTCTATGGCATATAAGGAAAGGCTGACATTGAGAAGAGCTACGGGAAATCAAATGAAAGTTCAGGATCTAAGTGCTGAAGAGTTTGAAGCATTTACACTTCATGATGGTGATGAAATTACAGTTGGGGAAAGGTTAAATAGATTTGAAAATAGGGTCCAAATATCCGGTGCCGTTTTCAGACCTGGAGAATTCAGTATTCCTGAGACCGGGATAGGAGTAAAGGATCTGATTGAAAAGGCTGAAGGACTAAGGGGAGATGCTTTTACTGGTCGTGCGATATTATACAGGACTAAAGAAGATTTGACATTGGAATCCATGTCAGTGGATATAAAGGGAATTTTGGATGGAACAAGTCCGGATATTGCCTTAAGAAGAGAAGATGTGCTCAGCATTCCAAGCAGGTATGACCTCAAAGAGGAATATTACATCAGAATTACAGGAGAAGTAAACATCCCCGGAGCCTATGCCTATGCCGAAAACCTGACTGTAGCAGACTTGATTACCAAAGCGGGAGGATTCAAGGATGCTGCTTCCAATTCTTATATAGAAATAGCCAGAAGAGTACGTGATGATGTTTCCGGAAAAGTAGCTGAGATCATCAATCTCGATGTAGATAGCCAACTCAATCTGAGACCGGAGGATTCCAGTGTTAGGCTCCAACCCTTTGACCATATTTTTGTAAGAAGGAGCCCTGGGTTTCAGAGAGAGAGATTGGTGGAGGTTCAGGGGGAAGTTTTTTATCCCGGTGAGTTTGCTTTGAGCAATGCCAATGAAAGAATTTCAGACCTTATTTCCCGTGCCGGGGGGCTCAACCAGTTTGCTTATCCCAAGGGTGCTACGCTGATTAGGAGAACGGAGTATTATAAAGAGAAGAGTGAGGATGAACTGAAAGAGAAAAACCTTCTTTCAGTAATGGAGCGTCTTCAAAGAGAAGGAATGATCATCAATGAAGCTGAAGAAATCTTCTTGGAACGCTTAAAGAAGAAACTGGAAGAAAAAGAGATCGAGCGGATGAAAGAAAGAGAAAAACTTGAAGAGCAAGCAAGAATTGCTGATTTTAGAACAGATAGATTACTGGATGTTAATGTTGCGGATACTGCTGCTGTTCGTGCGGAAATTAGGGAACAAGAGTTGATCGGGATCAATTTGGATGCTATCATGAGAAACCCGGGATCTGCTCAGGATTTGATTTTGATGGAGGGTGATGTGATAAGCGTACCCAAAGAACTTCAGACAGTAAGAATGCGTGGTGAGGTTTTGTTTCCTACTACTGCCAGATACCAGGCAGAAAGAGGATTCAGGGCTTACATTTCCAGAGCCGGTGGTTTTACTGAAGATGCCAGAAGAAGCAAATCGTATGTGGTTTATGCCAATGGAGACGTCCGTAGAACAAGGAATTTCCTTGGGTTGAAATTTTACCCTCACATGGAACCAGGTGCGGAAATATATGTACCTGCGAAGCCACCGAGACAACCCATGTCCGCTCAGGCATGGATAGGCTTGGCCTCCAGTATGGCAACTCTAGCCCTTTTGATTACCAATTTGGTGGACTAGCAAACCTTTTTTTGAAGGCTAAACTCAATTTTTATTTCAGATCTTAAAAAAAGTATTGTAAGTGGGGTGGTTTGGAGCTCACTTCAGGTTTTTGTAAACAGGTCCTTTGGGTTTGTAATCAAACTGGTATTGGCAAGAATTCTTGCTCCCACAGAGTTTGGCCTTGTTGGTATGGCTGTGGTCTTCACTAGTTTTGTAGAAGTGCTCAATGATTTGGGAATTGCTGCTGCACTGGTTCAAAGAAAAGAAGAAAAGTTAACAGAAAAGCATTTCCATACAGCCTTTTGGACTGGCGTTGCTTGGTCTATTGTCACTTATTTTGTAATGGTCTTTTTAGTGGCTCCATTTGCAGTTAATTTTTACACAGAGCCCTTGTTAGGAAAAATCATTCCAGTACTTTCTCTTGGGATTTTATCCAGTCCTGTTAATCTGGTACATCGGGCTCAGCTGACGCGGAAAATGGATTTTAAAAAGCTGGCTTTTATCAATAATTTCTCAAGTATTTTCTCGGGAATTCTATCACTCATTCTGGCATTTTTAGGTGCAGGTGTTTGGTCACTGGTTTTTAACTCCGTAGCAACATTTATCATAGCAATGCCCATGTATTTCAATGCTACAAAGTGGAGGCCTAAGATAATTTGGGATAAGGATGCTTTTAAGGATGTTTTTGGTTTTGGAGTTTATACAACTGGTACAAATTTATTCAATAACCTAATGAATAAGCTTGACTACCTCCTGATAGGTAAGTTAGTGTCAGCCGCTGCATTGGGCAATTATACATTGGCTTTTGTATTGACAGATACGTTTAGAAGTCAGGTTATGGGGATTATCAATAAAGTCATGTATCCAGTATATGGCAGGGTTCAAGATGATAAGCAGGCACTTAAAAAATTCTATATCATGGTTGTTAAATTCAATAGTTTGATAATTTTTCCTATGATGTGGATTTTTATCCTTGAAGGAGAAGGTATTATACTTACTTTTTTTGGGGAAAAATGGATAGATACGATTGTACCACTTCAGATACTTTCCGGATCTATATTGTTTCACATGATGGTCAATAGCAATACAATGGTCATCAGAGGAATGGGCAAACCAAAGCTGGAATTACAGCTACAATTCTTTAAGTCTATTTTTCTGTACGTCCCAGTGCTCAGTGTCATGATTTACTTTTACGGAATTTTAGGAGCAGCATGGGCATTTTTCATCATAAAATTCATCTCAATTTTTATAGTTCAATATTATCTCAAAAAGCTCATAGATTATACCTTTAAAGATCTTTTTGAGGCTATGCGAGAGGTAGTTCTCGTTTCGCTTATTGCTGTAGTGGCCGCTCTGGTAATAAAATCTCTGTTTAGTATTAACTTCGCTATCAATGCAATTTTGTTTATGGCGATATATGTAGGGGGTATTTACTTTCTCATGGGAAGGGAGCTTAGAAATATGATTAAAAATTTCAAATCAAAAAAATTAGTTTTTTAATGTCAGAAAGTTTACAAACTACAGTTATTAAAAATGATTTTTGTACAGGTTGTGGAGTATGCAATGCTATCGAACCAAGTATAGAAATCAAACCTGATCAATTTGGAATGCTTAAGGCTTTTCCTAAAAAGGAAACTCATGAAAGTGAAGAAAAGCTGTTAAAAGTATGCCCATTTTCAAGTTCAGCTAGGGATGAAGATGAGATTTCAGAAGATATTTTTGGTCATATAAAGAATAAGAACGAAGCCACTGGAAAATACATCAAAAACTACGTCGGACATGCCATAGAAGGTGAATATAGGATAAAAGGAAGTTCTGGAGGTGGAGGAAAATGGATTTTAGATCAGTTGATCTTATTAGATAAGGTTGATTACGTTATTCAAGTGGTGAGTGCCGTTGAAGCGGGAGAACTCTTTACATATCAAGTGTTTAAAAAAGGAGATTCAGTTATAAATGGCTCAAAATCAGCTTACTATCCAATCACATTGACCAATTCTTTGGAGTTCATTAAATCCAATGAAGGTAGATACGCAATTACAGCTATTCCATGCTTCAGTAAAGCTCTTCGGAATCTCGCAGATGAAAATATAGTTTATAAAGAAAGGATCAAGTTTATCATTGGGATTATTTGCGGACACCTTAAGTCACCGGCATTTGCGGAATTGCTAGGATGGCAAGTGGGAGTAAAGCCAAAGCTTCTTAAAGAAATAGAGTTCAGGGGTAAGCTAGAGGGTAAGAAAGCAAATGACAAAGGTGTTTTTGCAATTGATATTGATAATAAGCAAAGTCCCACGAAATCCTCTAAAGAATTGTTCGGGGGAAATTGGGGGCATGGATTCTTTAAATATAAGGGTTGTGATTTTTGTGACGATGTAGTAGGGGAAACATCAGATGTTTCGGTTGGAGATGCATGGCTTGAAGACTATATGGATGACCATCTTGGAAATAACGTTTTGGTTGTCAGGAATCAGGAAATTCTGGAAATCATAGAAGAAGGTATAGAAAAGAATAAGTTGATGTTAACTGAAGTACCTCCAGAAACTGTAAAAACATCTCAGTTAGGTGGTTTTAGGCACAGAAGAGAAGGCCTAAGTTATAGGCTCCACCTCCACCAGAAATCTTGGTTGCCAAAAAAAAGAGTTAAGAAGGGGAAGAATCTTAGTTTACGCAGGCAATGGATGTTTAAAGTTAGGGAGGAAATAAGAGATGCCTCTCATGAGTATTTTAAACTGGCAAAGGAAAGAGATGACATTGAGTTTTTTTTATCAAAAATGAATCCATTGGTTAAAAAACTTAATAGACCTCCGTTTGCAACCAGATTTTATTTAAAACTTATCAGTTTTTTCAAAAAGTAACATGAATATAGAATTAAGAGGTGTAGAGTTTGTCAATAAAGGTGCTGAATTGATGCTCCAAGCCATAATACAAAAGGCAAGCAATGAATTGAAAGAAGTCAATTTTGTGATGGAGGTTAACTCGAGATCACCTTTTGATAAATTAAAATCTGAAGGCATTTTAGCCAAAACCAATATCCAGAGAAAGGGAATCAAATGGGAAAGGTTATTGAATGCTTTGCCAAAATCTTTAAGGAATAGCTTAGGGTTTGCCTCGGCTATTGAAATTGATGCGGTAATAGATGGGTCAGGTTTTGCTTTTGGAGATAAGTGGGGAGCTGATAAAGCAGGTAAGCGATGTGCGAATTTCATTGAAAAGTGGAAAAAGAGTGGGAAAAAAGTGATTCTGCTTCCACAGGCATTCGGTCCTTTTTCGGATCCGATACTAGCGGATAAAATGAAGGTCATTCTCAGTCATGCAGATCTTGTTTTTGCAAGAGATAGAATTTCATTCCAATACTTAAAAGACCTTAAGGTCGGTGAAAAAAATCTGTTTCTTGCTCCTGATTTCACAAATTTGGTTCAAGGAACAGTGCTGCCCAAATATGTTTCATTTGAATTTGATGTTGCTATAATACCAAATCAAAAGATGCTTGAAACCGAAAGCAAACAGGATAATGAACTTTACTTACCTTTTTTGTTACAAACTATCCAATTGATCCAAAGGAAAAATAGGAAGCCGTTTTTTCTGATACATGAATCGAAAATGGATAGGGCAATAGCCGAAAAAATCAATAATCAACTTGACTCTCCAATTCCCATAGTGCATGAAGAAGACCCTTTGGTAGTGAAGGGAATAATAGGAAAAAGTAAAGCGGTGGTTACTTCTCGGTTTCACGGATTGGTAAGTGCTCTTTCCCAAAATATTCCTTGTTTGGCCACCGGTTGGTCCCATAAATATGAAATGTTGTTCGAAGATTATGATTACAAAGATGGTTTGTGTCAACTTGGAGAAGCACCAGAGTATTATGAGGAAAAAATAAGAATGATTCTCCAACTGGATTCTGCTAGGGCAATTTCGGAAAAACTTAAGGTTGAAAGTGCCAAACAGAAAGCTGAAACTGAGAAGATGTGGGCAAAAGTATTTGACGTGCTTAAAAATTGATAGTAATCTCTGTCATCATTCCGACTTACAGAGACTGGGATAGATTAGACGCTTGTCTTCAGTCCCTTAGACTCCAGACTTTGGACAGCGAGCAGTTTGAGGTCATTATCGTCAATAATTGGCCAAATGGACCTGTTCCTGAAATAGACCTCCCCAAAAATGCCAGAATCATTAACGAGCCCAAGCCAGGCTCCTATGCTGCACGAAATACAGGTCTCAATTATGCAAAGGGAGAAATCTTGGCCTTCACAGATTCAGATTGTTTGGTAGATGAAAATTGGCTTAAGGCAGCATTGGACTTGTTTTCTGCCTATGGAGAAATTGACAGACTTGCAGGTAAAATTGAACTGACCTTCGAGCGTGATAAAAAATCAGCAGTAGAATGTTATGAAACAGTCTATGCTTTTGACCAAAAAGACAATGCAAGAAAAGGATTGGCTGTCACAGCCAATTTTTTTGCCCGAAAAACCTTGTTCGATGACATAGGAGGTTTTGATGAGAATCTTTTTTCCGGGGGGGACTACCAATGGAACAGAGTTGCTTCAAAAAAGGGAAGCAAAATTATCTACTCTGAAAACACAGTAGTTAAACATCCAGCTAGAAATACTTTCAAACAGCTTCGTAATAAGGCAAAGAGAGTAGCAGCAGGTCAGTTTGGTAGTCAGATCAAAAAGGAAGACTACTTAAAGGCTTTATCAACGCTTATTTTTGAATTGAGGCCACCGCTATTTGAAGTGAGAAAGATTTTTTCTTCAAGGCAATTGAGTTTTTCGGAAAAACTAAATGTATGGTGGATTAGGTACTGGTTTAGATCTGTAAAAGCCATCGAACAATTCATAATAAAAGTTTCTGGAAAATCTGCGGAAAACATTTAAGTTTTGGAGAATAAAATAGTAGAATTCTCGATCATAATCCCTGCCCACAACTCCAGCAAGTGGATCAAGAAGGCTCTTGATTCAGTGTTCCAGCAAGAATATGCACCAATGGAGGTCTTTGTAATTGATGACAATTCAGATGACAACCTAGAGGATCAGATCAGAGATTTTGACGTCCAATATTTCAAAGTAAATTTCAAAAATGCAGCTGCATCCAGAAATCACGTAAAAGATCTGGTTAAGGGAAATTACATCGCTTTCTTGGATGCAGATGACATTTGGTGTAAAGATCACTTGTCAAGAGTGGCCGAACTGTTGGCTAAAAATGAATTTCCAAGTGGATATATCAATTACTTTGACCATTTAGATCTTGAAGGTAACAGGATAGAAAGAAATTGTCCCTGGAAGTTTGAAGGAGATTTTGCATTAATGTCTGATTGTGACTATGCTTCATTTTATATAAGTTATAAGTACTTTGTAGGCATGTCTGCCTGTGTCGTGTCGACTGAAAGATTTAAACAGATTGGAGGATTTGATGTGGAGTTTCAGAAGCGTCACGATGTAGAAATGTGGTGGAGGCTGATACATGGGCAAATGTGTATCTTGGACAAACACAAGAGTTCATTGTATAGGAAAAATGTTCCCGGAAGCGTATCCCAAAACAGCCATTTGACGGAATTTTATAAACTCAAGGGGCTTTTGAAAAACTCCGCACTTTACGTAAAATGCAAAGCATACCAAACCAACTTAAAGAAAGCAGCTGTGACAGCGATGAACCATGCCCTATTGTATGGGGATTTGGAATTGGTGAAATCAGTAAGGTCACTGGGAGCTTTCAGTTGGGGTATAAAAGAAAGATTAATGTTCAATATTATAGGAAAGATCCCACCGGCCTACAAATTGCTATATAAGGTATTAAGATAGATACATGGAAAAAACTGAAAGGAAAACCAGTTTAGCCGAATTGTTCGGCCATCTCAAAGCAAATCAAAAATTGATAATTAAATGCTTTGTAGTGATTGCCGTTCTGGCAACGGTCATTTATTTGGGAACTCCCACTGAATATAAAGTTGAAGTAAAAGTGTTGCCTGAAATGGCCAACCAAGATCCTAACAACATGTTGCGCCAACTTAGTGGAGGGGCAGCTGGTGGGCTTCTTGCAGGTGGCTTGGGGGCAAGACAGAACAATGACTTTATTGACCCAGTTCTTTATAATGAAATTATGACAAGTTCTCCATTTCTGTTTGGTCTGATTGAAGACAGCTACTGGCATTCGGAATTGGGAAAGATTTCTTTAAGGGATTACTACGATGATCATAAACGCGACGATATTTTCACCAATTTAAAAAAATACACTATTCAGTTGCATAGACAATTTAGGGAAAGGCCTGTTAGGATAGATTCTTCCAAAGCAAGAGGTGATTTTGATGAAAAGGGTGTCATTCAAAGTATGGATCAGGTCATTATCAATGATATCAAAGATAAATTTTCGGTTTCATACAAGCCAAATCTAGGGACAGTCAGCTTAAGTGTTTCGTTTTATGATCCCATGATGGCGAAGGAAATGGCCGAGAAAAGTACAGAGGCTATTATTGACTTTTTGATAGAATATAGGTCCCAAAAAGCTACCCAGAATTTGAATTTTGTACAGAAAAGATTCAATGAGGCACAGGCCAACTTTTTCAAAACGCAGGAGGCACTGGCCAAATTCCGGGATTCAAATTTCAATGTACAATCTGCTGCTGTAAAGGTTAGAGAAGAAAGGCTTCAGGCAGAATTCAATCAGGCAAGTGGAATTTTCAATAACTTGGCCCAACAATTGGAATTGGCCAAAGTAAAGGTACAAGAGGATACACCAGTTTTCAATATTATAGAGCCAGCTCTGTTACCACGTTCCTCACACAAACCGAATTTGCTACTATTTATTGCAGGAGTGATATTTGTAGGGATTGTGGTTTCTTTTTCTGCCGTTTATTTCAAAGTTGTGATTTTGGGTATAGATGAATAGCCCCAAAACCAAAATATTACTTTGGGCACCACTGGGATCAGGGCTTCATTATTGGGGGCCTGGGATCAGCGCATATAACCTTTTTCAGGGATTGGATAAAAACACTCATGAAATACATCTTGCCCACGGATTTCCTCAGCAGCGTCAGTACCCTCTTTTTGACAGTCAGAATTTTATCCACCATTTGATTTTCAAAAACAAATGGAGCATGTCCAAATACCTGTTTTTTTCAAAAAAATGGCTTAAAAAACATGCTGCCGAATACGATGTTTTGTATAGCCTTTCTCCACATCACATAGGGATTATGCCTGCTTTTTGGTTTAAGAAATACGGAGGTAAAAAGTCATTCATCAAGATGACAGCATTAAATGACGGTTTTAATGATAATTCTTTAGCTTCTACGCTTCTAGGATTGCCAAGGCAAAGAAAGAAGGCTGCTGTGGAAATAGATGGGTTTGTCGCCTTGAGCTCAGAAATTGTTGAGGAGTTGAGAGAAGCTGATATTCCAACTGAAAAAATCAAAAGAATTCCGAATGGTGTAAATACCGAAAGGTTTGCTCCTGTGAATAAAGAAAGCAGGATTTTTCTTGAAAAGGAACTTGGCCTCGAATCTGGTAAATTCAGGCTCATATTTACAGGAGGATTATCACACAGAAAGGGGCCTTCAGTGATTGTCCAAAGTATGATTGGCTTGGTGCAAAAGTTTTCCTCTTTGGAGTTTTTACTGATTGGGCCTGAAAGGGATAACGGCGAAGAAATGTCAAAAATCAAATCCCATATCAAGGAGAATCTTTTACTTCAGAACCATATCAAAATAGTGGACCATGTGCATGACATTGAAAAATACTACAATGTCTCAGATCTATTTATCCTACCTTCATTGAATGAGGGCATGTCCAATTCACTTTTGGAAGCCATGTCTTCTGGCCTACCTGTTTTGGCCACACCTGTTTCAGGGACTAGAGATGTAGTTCTGGATGGGGAAATGGGCTTTGTCCTTGAAAGAGATTCAAAGATTTTTGCAGAAAAAATAGAATTTTACTTATTGAACCCTGATGAAGCCAAAAAACATGGACATAATGCCAGGAAAAGAATTCAGGAGGAATTTAATTCGAAGAAAATTTTAGAAGATCATTTAAATCTCTTTGAGATATAATGTTGCAACTTGATCTAAATAAGATTGAAATTAAAGTCTTTACATGGGTGGTTTTTATCACACTTTCTCTACCCAGTATTAAGCTGATCTATTCTAGCCCTTTACTCAATGCAGCTTTAATTGGCATATTTGCATTTTTCATGCTTCATTTTTATACTGTATCTCCTGTGAAGTTATCTAAAGTGCAAAAAGTGTTTCTCACTTTATTTTTATCTTTTATTTCATTTATTTTTATTTCGTATTTTATTTTTCCTTACAGTCATTATTCCCTGGACAAGTACGTCAAATATTTCTTTGTCTTCATAGCAGTAATAGTAACGGCTACTTTTGTAGAAAAGGTCGATATCAGGCTTTTGGTAAATCTCCTTATTGCCTGGGGAATTGTTTTGTGTATTTGGAAACTAACCATCGGAATCCGACTTAATTTTGATAAAGGTCAAACTTACCTGACCTATGGAATGCCTATTGGGTGTTCGTTGATGCTTTTGCTGACTCAGGTATTTAAGAAGTTGAGCTGGAAGGAAGTGGTTTTTTATGGGGGGCTGATACTATTGAATATTTTTGTCATACTGACTTCAAGGGGTAGGTCTTCAATCATTTTTCCTTTTCTTACTTTTGGTATAGTGATTATTACAGCACTTTTTTTTGGCAATAATAAAAAGCCGGCAGTGAAAGTGATGGTTTTTGGGACCATATTACTACTGATTGTAGGATCATATGTATTGGCCAACCTTGAGTCATTTAAATCCTTGGCAAGGGTTATCGCATTGGTAGAGTCTGGAGGAGAGGACGATAGGTTAAATTTGTGGGTTCCTGCTATTGAACAGATTCTGATCAACCCCTTTGGTCATGGAACTGATGCTTACCATTATTTATTGATTCATTATCCTCATAATATTATTCTTGAAATCACATTATCCTTCGGGATTGTAGGACTTCTTTTATTAATGGGAATGTTGGCAGTTTTTGGGAACCGATTTGTAAAAAACCTGGATAAGAATTTCCATTACGTCGCGGTTTCTGCTGTAGGTATTTACTTTTTTTTAAGTTGGAATACTTCACATGATCTTGCTACGTCTACAATTCCTTTTGTTGGTTTATCTCTTTCACTAAAACAATAACTATTTGACAATAAGCGTAATCATACCCACCTACAATAGGGAAAATGACCTTAAGGATGCAGTAAATAGTGTTTTAGCTCAAACGGTGCTGCCTAAAGAAATTATCATTGTCAATGATGGAGATAGACTAGCGATTTTTGAGGAACTTTCAAATTCAAGTGCTTTAATCAAAGTCTTGCATAATGAGACGAAATCCGGTGCAAATTATTCGCGCAACCGGGGAGCTCAGCTAGCTTGCGGTGACATTTTGATGTTTTTGGACGATGATGATACCTGGCTTCCTGAAAAGATTGAAGTGCAAAGCAAAATTCTTGAATTTGAAAAGGAAATTGGCCTCGTATATTCAGGGAAGCTTGTTGTCTACGATTATGATAAGTCTAGAGTTCAATACAAGATTACTTGCTCACAGTCTGGTATGTTGTATCCAAAAATACTGGAATACAATATTATAGGTACCACATCATCCGTTGCTATACGTAGTTCAGCTTTTTTTGAGGCTGGAGGTTTTGATGAAAGTCTCCCCGCAATGCAGGATTATGACCTCTGGATAAGGGTGTGTCGTAAATCCTTAGTAAAAGCTGATGGTGCCTACCATGTCAATTATACCGTCAACAAAAAGAAAAAAGCAGGGCAAATCAGTACTTCTGGAAATAATCAGGAAAAGGCCAGCAAGATTTTGATGAAAAAATATAGGGAAGATTTTCTATCAAATGGTATTTCACTGAAGAAGAGAGAAGGGGTGTTTCTATTTAGAATAGCAAAATCAGTCAGAAGCAGAGATTTTAGAGAGGCTCTTCCATGGATCCTAAGATCATTTTGGCTTAAACCTTCGTTCAAAACACTGTTCTTGATTGTATCAGCAGACAAACCATTTTGAAAATGAATAGAAGAAACTTTTTGTTAAAATCAAATTTATTTGCGGCTGGAGTATTTTTTTATCCTTCATGTGACGGTATTAATATAAAGTCATCCAATTTATCCTCCTCCTCTAGACCGGACTTAATTTCTGAACCGGTTTTTTTTATTGAAAGCAAAAATGAGATGTCGGAAATTGATGGGTATAAATATGCCTTGCTTTGGGCTGGAAATGAAGAGGATGGCTTATATCAAAGAGAAGAGAGTGATTGGAAGCTTTTGAAGACCACTTCTATAAATTTAGATTGGATAAAAGGTGATGATTTACCAGAACAAAAAGTAAAAAGGATCATTGAAATCAATCATTCAGAAAAAAAACCTGAATATGCTGTGTATTTCCCAGAGGGTGAATTTGAATTTGCAGATGTGATCCATAGCGATGACCAATACTTTTGGGGTGTAGGCACGATAATTCCAAAACCAGGGCAGAATGACCGAACGTTAAGGATAAATGGAAATGGAAATATAGTCTCAGGTTTGAGTTTTTTCGAGAAAACTTTTTGTCGTGGATTGTTGGAATTAGATGGAAATGATAATTTGGTAGAAAACTGTAAGTTTTATAAAGCCAATAAGAGTACTTCCAATAGGGTAATCTATTCAGATAGGTTTTTATATATCAGAAACCCTCAAGGGCAAAGAAATCAAGTGAGAAGATGTGAGTTCGTAAATGGTAGAATCGGAGCCAGTTTGGAAGGGAACTATAAGATTTTAGATTGTTCAGTGAGTCATTGTATTACAGGATTACTTCTGAGACCCTCATCTAATGGTTCAGAAATTGCTTTCAACCATATTTTTGAAAATGATGTTAACCATCACTCTGGTGCCGATGGGATATTGGCGCAAAGAAATGTAACCAACCTGCATATTCATCACAATGACATTACCAAGTCAGGTGAACATGGTATTTATTTTCAAGGTGACAGTAGCCTAATTGAAAATAACAATGTCTCTGAAAACCATAGATCAGGAATCAAACTTGCAAGCTATACTTCAAACCTTTTTGAACATCCAAAGATGCAAAGAGATCCGTATTTAGGGTTTAACAATGTAATTAAGAAAAATATCTGCATCGGAAACTCAAAGGATGAAAAAGATACAACGAATGCTGGGATCTATCTACAGGCTCCACTTGAAAATATAAGGGTGGAGGAAAACGACTGTTCAGATAACAATTATGGGATACGGAGTACCTCTTTGGCCAATTTGAGAACAGAGGAACTTGAAAGCCGGGCGAGGCTGAGAGATTTATACATTATTAACAATATTGCACACAATACTAGGAGGGCTTCCCTTTACATTGAAGGAGAAAGAGATGTTTATATTGAAAAAAACCGTGTTGATAGTTTACTTACTAACGCCAAAACTTCCTCTCATAGATTGGTGGGTGCTGTTATAAAAAATAATGAAATTAAAGGTGAACTGACTTTAAACAGAGCTCAGGAGGCCGAAATTTCTAATAATAAAATCGGTCGGATCAACATCATAAGCAATAGCCAAAATAGAAACCACAGGATCAGAAATAATGATTGATCAAGTCAAGTAGAAAGAAGGGATGTTCAGAGCCAGGTTTTTATTTTTATTATTTTTTTCTGTTTTGACCATTGCTAATGGACAGGATATACCGGCGGGCTTTCCAGTCTTGGAGGAGTATGAAAGAAGACTTCAATTAATGGATACTTCATCTGCGGAAAGATCATTTTTACTGAGACCTATGAGTGGTGAGAGTATCCGTTCATTCGAATACCTTGATCTATTCCGGGATGAACAGACTCGTGGAACGGATAAAGACTTTAAAATAAGTGTATTGCCTGTCATTAATTCTACGGCTTTTAACTCCAGGCGACCCTATGGATGGGGTAATGGAATAATGCACCCAAATGTTGGTTTTCAGACGTACTTAAGCGGAGGTGTTTCAGGGAAATATAAGTTTTTAAGGTTTAGGTTTCAGCCAGAGTTACATTTTGCAGAAAACCGCAGATTCCAAGGTTTTCCGAATACTTTTTCCGATAATATTACTTTCAGTAGGTTTAGGTTTTGGAATACAGGGGATTTCCCTGAAAGGTTTGGAAGTGGTCCATCATTAAATTATTGGTGGGGACAGTCCAAGGTCTCAGCAGTTTTTGGAGCTTTCGAAGCAGGTATATCTACAGAAAATATCTGGTGGGGCCCAGGTCAATTTAATGCGCTTATTTTTAGTAATAATGCTCAAGGATTTCCTCATATCACCTTAAAAACACATAAGCCAGCTAAGACTTTTTTGGGCAATTTTGAGGGGCAGCTTGTGGTAGGTAGATTGGAAAATTCAATGTTACCTGCTACTCAACATCCAGAATTAAACAGACAGTTTGGTCGTAGACTTACAGGAGACTGGAGATTTCTCAACGCACTTAGCATAACATATTCTCCAAAATGGGTAGATGGATTATTTGTAGGGGTCAACAGGTCTTATCAGCAATACTCTGAGTCTAAGGAACCAGGGTTAAGAAACCTGTTTCCGATTTTTGATCCATTTCAAAAAGAAAATTTCGGATTTGATAGAGATGGAGAAGGTAGAGATCAACAACTTACCGGATTTATAAGGTATTTGAATAAAAAAGCTAAAACTGAATTATATTTTGAATATGGAAGGAGAGACCATGCATTGAATTGGAGGGAGTTTATTCTAAACCCCGAACATGCAAGGGCATACCTTGTAGGGTTCAATAAAATATTTTCATTGGAAAATTCCAGCCATGATTTGCAGGTAAGAGGTGAGATTGTCCATCAACAAGAGTCAGTAAATAGGTACATAAGGTATCTTGGATTGGGAGGAAATGTGACTTGGCATACCCATTGGAATTCACGAGGCTTTGTCAATTATGGACAGCCATTAGGAGTTGGAATTGGGGTAGGATCCAATTCACAGACAATTGAGTTTGCTTTAGTTGATGGAATAAACAAAAAAGGTGTTCTCATAGAGAGACTTGAAAACCATCAAGACTTCTATTATCGTGCATTCGGTCAGCAAAATTCAGTTAAACCATGGATTGATTTAAGTGTGGGACTTCTTTGGGATCAAAAGTGGAACAATTTTCTATTGGGATCAAAAGTGCAAATGATTAATGGTCACAATTACCAATGGCAATTGGCCGATTCACGTCAAGAGACTTTTTCAAAAGGATTGAATTTGTTTTCTGTGTATTCTCAGGTTCATTTAATTTATTTTATAAAAAAAGAAAGAAAATAATTAAATGACATGTAGCATATTTCTTGCTACAATCGTTTCGACTTAAAATCAATGTTGTAGATTTGTACTAAATCATCCAAAATCAAATATTTAGAGAATGGATAAGTTTTCTTGTTTAATGTCTTTTTATTCAAAAGACGACCCCAAGTATTTAGATGACGCATTAGAAAGTTTAAAAAACCAAACTGTTCAAGCTTCAGAAATTGTTTTAATTCAGGATGGGGAAGTTACTTCGGAGCTTGAAGAAGTAGTTAGTTTGTGGGAAGATAAGCTTCCGATTAAAAGGATTATCAATAAAAAAAATCTTGGCCTTGGGTATTCCTTAAAGTTGGGTTTAGAGGCATGTTCTGAAAAAATAGTCGCAAGAATGGATGCAGATGATATCTCACATCCAAAAAGATTTGAAATGCAGCTTAATTATCTTAAAAACAACCCTCAGATTTCTGTTGTGGGGAGTTGGATTGCTGAATTTTCAGCAGAGCTTGACAACATCAATACTTACAGGACTTTGCCTTCCGAACCTGATTTGTTGTTTAAGTTTGCCAAAAAGAGATGCCCCCTCAATCATCCTACTGTCATGTATAGGAAAGAAGATGTGCTGTTTGTAGGGAGTTATGATAACTTTAGGTTTCAGCAGGATTATCACCTTTGGGGTAGATTGTTGAATTCGGGTTTTAAAATTGCTAATATTCCAACAGTACTTTTGTTTATGAGAGCTGACAATGAGCTATTCGGAAGACGCGGAGGTATTGAATATTTTAAAAATGAAGTAGCGGTCCAAAAAGATTTTTTAAGAATTGGATTTATCTCTGAACTTGAATTTATGAGAAACTATTTTATTAGAGGAAGTGTGAGGATACTACCCAATTTTCTTAGAAGGTACTTTTACCAACATGTATTGCGGTAATCTGACTCACTTTTATTAATATTGTCAACTAAATATTGAAATAAAATTTTTGCTCTACTAAATAGAGTTTTTTATAGATTAAAATTAAAATTCCAAAATGAAAGTATCTAAAATTTGCTGTATTGGTGCGGGTTACGTAGGTGGCCCAACCATGGCAGTCATAGCACAGAAGTGTCCTGAAATTACAGTTACAGTAGTAGATATCAATCAGGCCAGGATAGATGCCTGGAATGGTGAAGATCTGGATAAACTTCCGGTTTATGAACCAGGTCTGGATAGAGTAGTGGCAGAAGCGAGAGGAAGAAATCTGTTTTTCTCTACTGATGTCAACAAGGCAATCAAGGAAGCTGAAATGATTTTTATTTCGGTAAATACTCCTACCAAAACTTACGGTGAGGGAAAGGGAATGGCAGCAGATTTGAAATGGGTTGAACTTTGTGCAAGGCAGATCGCGGCAGCTTCTGAAAAGAATAAGATCGTGGTGGAAAAATCTACCCTTCCTGTAAGAACAGCCCAAGCAGTAAAGGATATTCTGGACAATACCGGTAATGGTTTAAAGTTCCAGATCCTCTCTAATCCTGAATTTTTGGCCGAAGGAACTGCCGTGGAAGACTTGCTTGACCCAGATAGAGTATTGATCGGAGGAGATGATACCCCGGAAGGAAGAGAGGCAATTAATGCATTGGTAGAAATTTATGCATCATGGGTTCCAAAAGATAGAATCCTGACTACTAATGTTTGGTCTTCTGAGCTTTCAAAGTTGACCGCTAATGCGTTTTTGGCACAAAGGGTGTCTTCCATAAATGCAATCTCCGAACTGTGTGAAGTCACAGAGGCTGATGTTTCTGAAGTTGCCCGAGCTATAGGTGCTGATAGCAGAATAGGCTCAAAATTCTTAAAAGCTTCTGTAGGATTCGGTGGCTCTTGTTTTCAAAAAGACATTCTCAATATGGTTTACATCAGCAGAAGTTATGGTTTGCATGAAGTGGCTGATTATTGGGAGCAGGTGATCAAAATGAATGATCATCAAAAAGCAAGATTCGCAAAAAATATAATTAGGTCTTTGTATAACACTGTTAATGGAAAGAAAATAACTTTCCTGGGATGGGCTTTCAAGAAAGATACTAATGACACGAGGGAGTCAGCAGCTATTTATGTTGCAGATCATCTTTTGAATGAGCAAGCCCAGATCTGTGTTTATGATCCTAAGGTTAGTGCAGAGAAAATTTATGCTGATTTAGACTACCTCAACACAAGGTCTTCAGAAGATAATAGAAAATATGTAACTGTTGTTAACGATCCCTATGAAGCTTGCTTGGATTCGCATGCTATAGCCTTGTTGACCGAATGGGATGAATTTGTTTCATACGATTGGTCTAAAATATATAATGCAATGCTACAACCCGCACAGCTGTTTGATGGGAGGAATATTTTACCACATCAAGATCTTAAGAAAATTGGTTTCCGGGTAAGTGCAATTGGAAAATCAAATATTTGATAATTACTGGCCATACGAACGTATGAGCCAGTTTTTTCTTTATTTGATGTTGATTTTTGTATAATATGATTTTTAATTTGAGACCATTTAATATCATAATATAGATGAAAGGCATCATTTTAGCAGGAGGTTCTGGAACAAGGTTATATCCGATTACAAAGGGTACTTCGAAACAGTTATTGGCGATTTATGACAAGCCAATGATTTATTACCCATTGAGCGCGTTGATGTTGGCTGGGATTAAAGAGATTTTGATTATCAGCACTCCAGAAGATCTTCCAAATTTTATAAAATTATTCGGTGATGGATCTGATATTGGATTGACCATATCTTATGCAGAACAGCCAAGACCCGATGGATTAGCACAGGCTTTTATTATTGGAGATGAATTTATTGGGTCAGATAATGTTTGTCTGGTTTTAGGGGATAATATATTTTATGGACATGGGTTTACGCAACTATTGAGGAATGCTGTGCATGCAGTAGAGAACGAAAACAAGGCTACAGTTTTTGGTTATTTTGTTCAGGATCCTCAAAGATATGGGGTGGTTGATTTTGACAAGGATGGGAATGCACTCTCCATTGATGAAAAACCAGAAAATCCCAAAAGTAATTATGCGGTTGTTGGCTTATATTTTTATCCAAATTCTGTTGTTGAAATTGCAAAATCCATAAAACCCAGTAAAAGAGGAGAGTTAGAAATTACTACTGTAAATCAAGTTTACTTAACAAAGAAAGAATTGAAAGTAGAATTGATGGGGCGAGGCTATGCCTGGCTTGATACAGGAACTCATGAATCAATGCTGGAAGCTTCTAATTTTATTCAAACCATTGAGAAAAGACAGGGGCTTAAAGTAGCATGTTTAGAAGAGATTGCATTCGATATGGGATACATAACAGTAGAGGATTTGAAAGTGCTGGCAGAGCCATTATTGAAAACTGAATATGGCCAGTATCTGAAAAAGAAAATCAAATAAATAGAGAAATTGAAATCCTTATATTTTGTTAATGTTGCCAATTAATTGGTGAATTAGTTAAATTGTTTTGTTGGCTTCTTTAAATCAATTAATTTTCCGATTCAATTTGAATGTATATTCCCCTTTGTTAATACAATAACTCCATTCACCTTTATAATTCAATTTAACTTTCGCTGGAAAGCGTTTGGGAATTTTATGTCTGTTAAATCGTCAAATAGCTAAGTTTTCCTGATGGGACTGAAAGGGCGAAGCTGTAATTATTAATAACATGTATAAATCAATAAATCCACTTGAAGAGGTAAAAATAGCTGTAATTGGCCTGGGATACGTAGGTCTTCCGCTTGCAGTGGAGTTTGCTAAAAAGTATAAAACCATTGGTTATGATATTGATGCCGTAAGAGTAAAGGAACTTTCAAGTGGTATTGATAAAACTCTTGAGGTAGAAGATGAATATTTAAAGAAAGTTTTGGTGAAGTCGTTGATTGGTCCAGGATTATTACCAAGCAATGACTTTCAGGATATGTCAGATGCGAATATTTTTATTGTAACTGTACCTACACCAACCGATAAACATAACAAGCCTGTTCTTACACCCATGCTTAAAGCTTCTGAAACAATCGGGAAAATGCTCAAAAAGGGGGATGTGGTGATTTATGAATCAACTGTCTACCCAGGGGTGACTGAAGAGGAGTGTGTACCAGTTCTTGAAAAATTTTCCGGTCTTAAGTTCAATGAAGATTTTTATGCGGGTTATTCTCCAGAAAGAATCAATCCAGGGGATAAAGAGCATACTGTGGCAAAAATTCTCAAAGTAACTTCAGGCAGTACACCTGAGGTGGCAGACTATGTAGATGCTTTGTACAAGTCAGTTATTACAGCAGGTACCCATAAGGCTTCTTCCATAAAAGTTGCAGAAGCAGCAAAAGTGATAGAAAATTCTCAAAGAGATATAAATATTGCATTTGTAAATGAACTGTCAAAAATTTTCAACCTCCTAGGTATTGATACCCATGAAGTATTGGAAGCGGCAGGTACAAAATGGAATTTCCTTAAATTTAAGCCAGGTTTAGTTGGGGGGCATTGCATAGGTGTAGATCCCTTTTATTTGGCACAAAAGGCTCAGGAAGTTGGCTATCATCCAGAAATTATCCTAGCTGGACGAAGGCTGAATGACAGTATGGGGAAGCATGTGGCTACTGAGGTCATCAAGCATATGATGAGGAAGGACCTTAAGGTCATTGATTCCAAGGTTTTGATTCTAGGCTTCACTTTCAAGGAAGACTGCCCGGATGTGCGCAATACCAGAGTAATTGACATTTATAAGGAATTGAAGGCTTTTGACATGGATGTTGATGTTTATGATCCTTGGGCAAGTGAAGCAGAAGTAAAGCATGAATATGGAATAACCATACTAGGCGGTAAAATTGGACCAAATCTAGATGAGTATTCTGCAATTATTTTGGCAGTAGCTCATAAAGAGTTTTCCAAACTGCAAATTCAAAAAAGTGAGAATTGTGTAGTATTCGATGTCAAAGGGTTTCTGAATAAAAACCAAGTTGATGCCAGACTTTAAATTGGTGCAGTTTTAACTGAGTGTAGCATTAAGTTTCTTTGTGAAAAAAATACATATATTTGAAACGATCTAAATCAAAGACGACTAATTCTTGTTTGAAAAAATGTTAAGAAAAAATAGTAGAGCCCTATTCCTTCACTTCTTGGTACTCCTTTTGATCAGTTCGTGCATTTCCAACAAAAGAATCATGTACATGCAAGACTTTGGAGATGACTCTGATCCAATGATCTTCACAGGTGAGAAAATCAGATATCAATTTGATGAATATTTATTACAGTCCTATGATATCATTGAGATAAATATTAAAACCACAAGTCCAGAATTGAATGAACTTTTCGCAGTGGTAACTGGTGGTGATGGCAATAACAATATGGGAATGATGGGAGGAGGACAAGGAGGAGGGGATATCTTTTTCATGAATGGTTATACACTTGATGATGAAGGAAAAGTCGAATTGCCCTTAATAGGAGAACTTAGTCTAGTAGGGTATACTACCAAACAAGCTAAGGAGCTGATAGAAGAAGAGGTGAAGAAATATGTAAATGAGGATGAGTTCTTTGTTAGAGTAAGACTCGGAGGAATTAGATTTAGTGCTTTGGGGGAGTTTAATGTCCCCGGAAAGCTGACTGTGTTGCAAAACAGAGTTACTATTTTTGAAGCAATCGCTGCTGCAGGGGATATGAACATTATTGCTAAGAGAAATGAACTTGTTTTGGTTAGGCAATATCCAGATGGATCCCAAATCCATAGAATAAATTTAAACGATAAAAATATTTTAGGTTCTGAGTATTATTTTATAAGACCCAATGATGTACTTTATGCAGAGCCATTGAGAGTTAGAGAAGTTGGTACTGCCACCAACTTTATTCAAACCCTCACTTTAATTACATCTACCATTACGGCAATTGCAATTACAGCAACACTTGTTAGAAATTAATTTATATGAATGAATTCGATGAAAACGAATTTTCTGAACGGTCAGAAAGCTCGTTTGATATTAAAAGCCTGATACCAAAAGTCATGAAAATATGGCCTTGGATTCTACTTTCTATAGTTGTTTTTTTCTTTTCGGGTTATTATTGGACAAAGACCACTGTACCCACGTATAATGTTACTTCAAAGTTCTTTATTAAAGAGAAGGAATCAGCATTAGCGCTTTTCGAAAAACCAAGCATCACAGAGGTGGGAAATGTAGGACTTCAAAACGAAGTAATCATTCTGAAATCCAAGCCTACAGCAGAAGCTACTTTGAAAAATCTGGATTTTGATGTTGAATATTTTAGAAGAGGGACTTTTATAGATCATAGACTCTATAAAAATACCCCTGTACTAATCCAGGTCGACTGGAATAGTGCCCAGGTGACCAATGGGCTAGTCAATTTATCATGGGAAAATGATACTCATTTTACACTCACCTTTGACGATGATAATTATACCAAATATCTCCCTGATGGAACTTCAACCGCTTTTAAAAATATTCCCGAACCCGAAAAGTTTCCATTTGGAGAATGGATTGAGACAAATCACTTTAGGTTGAACATCGCCAAAGTAGATCCTGAAAAATCAGGGAGCATCCTATTTAAAGTAAGAGATCTGAAATCACTTACCAATCAGTTCTCAAGTGCCTTGAAGGTTTCTGCGGTCGAAAGGGGAGCCTCAATTATGAACCTCTCCATTAACACCACCAATGTAGCTGTTGGTGAAGTTTATTTGAATACTCTAATGCAGACTTATTTAGCTAAAGAGCTTCAGGAAAAAAATGAAGTGTATGCCAATACCATATCTTTTATAGACAGTCAGGTTTCGGGAATAGCTGATTCATTGAGGTTTTTCGAAAGACAACTGGAAAGCTTTAGATCCCAGAATAGGTTTTTTGATTTGAGTGCAGAAGGTTCTGCTGTGTTTGGACAGCTATCCGAACTTGAATCACAATTAAGCGAGGAGAAATTCAAAAGGACTTATTATCAAAGCTTAAAAGACTATCTAGTAAGAGAAAATTACAGGGATTTGGTAGTGCCTTCTGGTATAGGTATTGAAGATCCTATTCTCAATGCACAAATAGAAAATTTGCTTTCTCTTCAGGTTGAAAAATCAAGACTCCTGGCTACCCAAAAGGAAATTTCTCCAGCAGTTAGAGAAGTCAACAGGAAAATTGATAACCTTAATAGTTCAATCCGAGAGGTGCTTACTAATGTTGATCAAAACGCCCAACGACTGATTTCAGAGCTAGAAAGAAGAATTACAGAAATAGAAGGCTCTTTTAGGAACCTACCACAGACAGAACAGAACCTTATAAGAATTGAAAGACAATTCACATTAAATGAAAACCTGTATACTTTTCTAATGGAAAAGCGATCAGAGGCTGCAATAACCAAAGCTTCAAATACAGCTAATAATAAGATCATTGAACCGGCTGATGGAGGGTTTCAGTTGGCTCCAAGACCAGTAAGAAATTATATGGCTTCCATTCTTTTGGGATTTTTGTTTCCAGTTTTAATTGTACTTTCCAGAGAGTTTTTCAGAACAAAAATTGAGGATGTCAAATACCTAGAGAAGTTTTTGAAAACTTCTGTGGTGGCTACAATCTTACTTAACAAAACTGCAGACAATTTGGTAGTTCTCAAGCATGGGAAATCCGGAATTGCTGAAGGCTTCAGATCATTAAGAGCAAACTTGAGATTTTTACAGCCCAACGAGGATAAAATTTCCCTGATGGTGACATCTACCATTTCAGGTGAAGGAAAAACTTTCTGTGCTATTAACTTAGCTTCCGTTTACTCTCTGACCGGTAAGAAAACGATTTTGGTTGGCTGTGATATGAGAAAACCCAAGATTTTTGGAGATTTTAAAGTCTCTAATAATCAAGGACTTTCCACTTACCTGAGTGGGCAAGAAAAGGATTGGAAAAAAGTCATCAATCATACTGAATTTGATAATCTTGATATTCTTGTGTCGGGGCCAACTCCACCAAACCCTGCGGAGTTGCTATTTACGGAAAGGTTTGACATTCTAATGAAGGAGCTAAAAGAACAATATGATGTTGTCATTCTGGATACCCCTCCTGTGGGCTTGGTAAGTGAAACATTAGACCTTTTGGCCCATGTTGATTTTACACTGTTCTTGTTTAGGCAAAATTACAGTCAGAGAGCCTTCGTAGAGGCATTGAATGGTTTAAAATCAAGTAAAAACTTAAAAAATATTTATGCTGTCTTTAATGGTGTAGATTCAAGTAAAGTTACATATGGCTATGGGTATACTTATGGCTATGGTTATGGCTACTATGAAGATGATAAAAAATAAGAGAGAATTTTCAGTTTACATATCTCCAAGATGATCAAGAGAATTTTCGAAAAGTATTTCCGGCATTTTCTATTTTTTTATTCTTTTTTAGGGTACAAAATCATCATTCTGCTTGTATCAAGTTTATTGGTAGGTTTGCTGGATGGTTTTGGACTGGCCCTTTTTATACCTGTTTTCCAAATAGCAGCTGATGGTTCCGACATAACCGGGGCGGAAGCTGACTCTATGGGTGAACTCCGGTTTTTGCTGACCTGGATAGAAGGCCTAGGTTTTGATCTCAATCTGAATGTTGTCATTACATTTATGGTCATTCTTTTTGTTTTAAAAGCAATTATGAGATTTTTGGATGGTTATTTTAAAATCAAACTTCAGAATCAATTTGTGAAAAAGTTAAGGTACCAGCTTGTAGATGGACTAAGTGACCTGGGGTACAAGGAGTTTTTGAATTTTGACTCGGGCAAAATCCAAAATACACTCGCATCGGAGGGAATCAAACTTACCTACGGTTTTTTAGCTTATTTCAACTCTTTACAGCATGCAATTTTGCTATTGGTTTATATTGGTTTGGCTATGCTTTCTAACTTCCAGTTTGCGATTTTGGTTAGTATTGGCGGATATCTTTCCAACCTGGTATTTAAATACCTTTTTACCAATACTGAAAAAGCATCAATAGGTCTATCAAAACTTGGAAATACTTTCCAATCATTCTTGGTACAGGCTGTATACAATTTCAAGTACCTTAAGGCTACTGATTATTTTTCATCCTATAAATTGAAATTGAAGGATGTCATAGATAAAATTGAACATAATCAGAGAAAAATAGGAATTTACTCCGCTATCATGTCCAGTGCAAGAGAACCTATTATTCTTGCAGTTGTGGTTCTGATTATTCTAATTCAGGTAAATGTATTAGGAGGAACTATGTCATCTATTCTTCTAAGTTTAATTTTCCTTTATAGGGCGCTGAATTACATTGTCACCTTGCAGGGAAGTTGGCAAGGTTTCATTTCAAATATTGGCGGACTGCTGGCTTCAGTAGACCTGATAAGAGATTTTAAACTAGGAAGAGAGCAAATCAAAGAACAGCCAACTGTAGATCAAATTCAAAGTCTGCAATTGAAATCCATCTCTTTTTCCTATCCAAATGGTTTTCGTGTGCTTGAAAATGTTGACATCAACTTAAGGCCTTTGAGTACATATGCTTTTGTTGGAGAAAGCGGTAGCGGTAAAACAACTTTGGTCAATTTAATTATTGGCTTGATTAATCCTACCGATGGCTTAATAGAAGTAAACGGAGCAGCAAGAAAGAATGTAAATATTTCCACTTATAGGAAACGTTTTGGATATATCACCCAGGAGCCGGTCATTTTCAATGACACAATTTTTAATAATGTCACCTTATGGGCCGAGAAGTCTCCTTTAAATTTAAAACGTTTCGGGGAAGCAATTCAGTTGGCAAACCTGCAAGAATTTTTATCAGGACTCCCTGAAAGAGAAGATACCTACCTTGGGGATAACGGAGTCTTGATCAGTGGAGGACAGAAACAACGGGTTTCGATTGCTAGGGAGCTGTATAAAAATGTTGATGTTTTGATATTTGACGAAGCAACTTCGGCCTTAGATTCCGAAACAGAAAAGGCAATTCAGACAAATATTGACAACCTGATGGGCAAGTTTACTATAATCATTATCGCTCATAGGTTGAGTACGATCAGAAAAGCCGATACCATTTATCTTATGGAAAAAGGTAATATCAAGGATGAGGGGACATTCGATGAGCTGATTGATAAAAGCAAGAAATTTAAAAGGATGGTAGAATTACAGGAGTTTTGAAAAGGGATTTAAAAATTCTTGTTTCAAATGTTGAAATTCCTTCCGTGAAACTAGGTAGTTGGAATAACAGAATTTCTGTTTTGATCCAGAATGACCCTGAATTCTTCGATTTTATTCTTTCCCCAGGGGATTCAATTCCTCAAAAGAATGTGGTCTGTGTAAAAAGAAAATGGATTACGTATCATCCTTTTTTCTATGATTTTCAGCTAGGCAACTGGGTAGCAAAGGATTTTATCCGTGCGGTTCAAAAGCTTGGTAAAGGAGTAAAAAGCATCAAACTGGTAGTGATGGATGATTTAGTGCTATGCGAGGCTTTGGCTAGCCTTAAATACAAAATGTCCTGTCCCATAGAATTGATATTTTCATATCATGGGCATCAGCTACAATTACCTGAAAGATTCGGACATAAAATTGACAAAGTTTTCTTTTTGACCAACTTAGGTTATCTGGAATCCATGGCCGTAAATAAAATATTTTCCCCGGAAGTATTTATTGTTGGCAATGGTGTAAAATCTGATCTCTTTTTTCCTTTGGGAACCAAGCAAAAACTTCAGCTTAAAAAAGAAATGGGTTTTGAACCTGAAGATGAATTGGTTGTCTGGATGGCTAATGCCAGACCAGCAAAAGGACTTCATATTTTTCTAAAAGTGATAGAGAAACTTGGAGAAATGTATCCAAAGCTCAAATTTATAATCATAGGCAATACAGGAGAGATAAATACAGGGAATGCAAAAATCTATCAGATTGGTAAAGTCTCTCATGACCGATTGTCTACTTATTTACAGATTTCAGACTATTACTTCTTTACTTCCCTTTGGAAAGAAGGTTTCGGTTTATCTCTAGTGGAGGCTATAAAGTGTGGGTTGAAGGTTCTCACTTCAATTAATGGAGGAATAGAAGAAGTGATTGAAGGCTCCAAGGGCGTTTTGAAGGTTAATGAACCTAACAAAGTGCAGGCGTGGGTCGAATCATTTGAAAAACTCAGGGAAATGGAATTTGAAGTGCTATCAAATGAAGAATTGAATAATTTCCATAACTATGAAAATTGGGAGTTGAAATTTAAATCGGCTATAGAGGCTTAAGATATATGTGTGGAATAGCTGCAATTTTCTCGGCTTCCGGAAACATCTCATCAAGAGATAAGGAAAGGATGGATAGGGGGATCTTGCTCCAAAATCACAGGGGGCCAGATGCAACAGGTGTTTTTAGTGATGATCACGTGGTTCTGGGGCACAATAGACTTTCCATTATTGATCTTTCAGATAGTTCCAACCAGCCATTTTACAGACCTGATTTAGGTTACAGAATAATCTTCAACGGAGAGATATACAATTATCGCGAGCTTAAGAGGGAGTTGATACAAAAGGGGTTTGAATTTCATTCCGACTCAGACACTGAAGTAATTTTAGTGGCCTACAAAGCGTATGGGAATAAAGTCTGCAGCAAACTAATAGGCATGTTTGCCTTTTTGATTTACGATGAGAAGCAGAAGTCGATTTTTGTTGCAAGAGACCGGTTTGGAGAAAAACCTATTTTTTACATTTCTGACAGAGAAGACAAAATTTACCTAGCCTCCGAACTTTCTGCATTGGCAAGCATTTACCCAAGAGATCTTACCATAAATCAAGATGCTGTGGTAGACCTTATTGAAAACCTTTATATCAGTGATTTCCATACGATTTACAGAGAAGTTAATCAATTCCCTAAGGCACATTATCTTTTAGGAAAGCATAAGTTTGAATTATCGCAATACTATAAACTTCCTTCGGAGTTGGGTGAAAATATCCCTTTTGATGTGCTTAAAAAGCACACCAAAGATAAACTCTATAAAATCATACAAAGAGAACTGCATGCTGATGTTCCCGTAGCCTCCTTTTTGAGCTCTGGAATTGACTCTTCTCTCATTACAGCTATTGCAAATGACCTAAAGCCAGGAATTCAGGCCATTACAATGGGAACCAGTGATAAAAATATGGATGAAACCTCAGGTGCGAAGGAATTTGCCAAAAAACTGAACATTAATCATGAGGTCGTTCCCGTTGATATTGATTCACTGAGTAGGCTTGGAAATATTTTGAAGGATATTCAGCCGCTTGCAGATGCTTCGCTAATTCCCTCATTTATGGTGACTGATCAAATAAAAAGCAGGTATAAAGTCATGTTGTCCGGGGATGGAGGGGATGAATTATTCGGTTCTTACAACAGGACAAACCTTTACCAGAGTGTGAAATTCCGTGGTATTCTAGGAGGTAATAAAGTTATAGAAAAGGTTCTTGGGAATCACAATTCTTGGGTTGAAAAGCAGTTTGCAACACGGCTAAATGACCGAAACAGAATGACCCTTGGTGGATGGAGTGGTTATTACAGAAGACACAACTTGAATAACTCACTTGTTTCCAAAGTTTTTAACAAAAGTAAAAATATTCATGCGACTTGGCAGAAATTCGTAGAATTGGAGAAAGAGCTAGGTGAAAATCACTCCAAAATCAGCTTTCATGTAGACTATGCGACCAAACTTCCAGGTGCATTTCTGTATAAGATTGATTCTGCGGCCATGCACAGTAGCGTTGAGGTTAGAGCCCCTTTTTTAGACCATACACTAGTAGATTACTTGATGTCAGTTCCTGTGGATTCTATGATGCCGAACCGGATTGACAAAGAACTTACAAAATCAATTTTGGAGGATTTTACAGGAAAGGTAAAGCATGGTCCTAAAAAGGGTTTCTCTATACCCTATGCAAGTTTTATGCAAAATGAATGGGGAGAGCTGCTTGAAAGCATGATTCTTGAAGGAGTATCTTCCATATATTTTGATTTTAATAGGGAGGGTATAATAAGCTTGATCAAGCAGCACCGAACCTCGCCTACACCAACACTAGCTAGGGTTTTGTTCGGAATATTGGTATTGGAAATTTGGCTAAGAGTATTTCACCTCAAGGTACCTCATGATTTCTTAACCCAAAAAATATGATAATAGCAGAAATAGGACAGGCTCATGACGGAAGCCTTGGTCAGGCTCATGCATTTATTGACGCCCTTGCAGGCACAGGGGTTGATGCTGTTAAATTCCAGACCCATATTGCTGAGGCAGAGAGTTCTCCGTATGAACCTTTCAGAGTAAAATTCAGCTATCAGGACGCTACCAGGTTCGATTACTGGAAAAGAATGGAGTTTAGCTTTGACCAGTGGTCAGGGCTCAAAGCGCACTGTGAAGAAAAAGCGATGGAGTTCATTTCATCACCTTTTAGTATTCAGGCTGTTGAATTATTGGAAAAACTTGGGGTTAAAAGATACAAAATAGGCTCTGGGGAAGTTAGTAATTTTTTGATGCTGGAAAAAATAGCACAAACAGGAAAACCTGTTATGCTGAGTTCGGGCATGAGTTCCTACGCAGAATTAGACCAAAGCGTTGAATTCCTCAAAAATAGAGGTGCAGATATAAGTATTCTTCAATGTACAACAGCTTATCCAACATCCCCGGGTCTTTGGGGGCTAAATGTTATCAATGAACTCTCTTCAAGGTACAATGTTCCTGTGGGTTTTTCAGACCATAGTGGAGATATTTTTGCATGCCTTGCTGCTGCCAGCTTGGGGGCCACTATATTTGAGTTTCATGTTGTGTTTGACAAGAGGCAGTTTGGCCCTGATTCTGCATCTAGCCTTCAGGTTGATGATGTGGCAAAACTCTGTCGGGGAATCAAGCAGATTCAAATGGCTACCCAAAACCCAATAGATAAAAATGATAATTCTAAATTTTCAGAGTTGAAACAGATTTTTGAAAAAAGTCTATCCCTCAACAAGGCCAAAAGAAAAGGAGAACGGATTTTAATAGAAGATTTAGAAGCAAAAAAACCCGGAAATAGAGGTATTCCTGCCAGTAACTATGCTTCTGTTGTTGGTAAGAAAGCTTTAAGAGATATTCAACAATGGGAATTTATCACCAGTGAAATGCTTTCAGGAAATTGATCCTAAAAAAATTCAACAATGGCAAAAAGAAAAATCTGTGTCGTAATTACAGCTAGGCCGTCTTATTCACGGATAAAAACTGCCCTAGAGGCAATCAATAAACACCCTGATCTTGAACTTCAGCTCGTAGTTGCTGCCTCTGCATTGTTGGACAGGTATGGTTCAGCAGTCAATTATATGGTTAAAGATGGTTTTGAAATCTCAGCAAAAGTTTTCAACATCCTTGAAGGTGAAAATTTGACTGCCGCAGCAAAGACTACAGGAATTGGGATACTTGAGCTCTCCACTGTCTTTGACAACCTAGCTCCTGATATAGTGGTCACCGTAGCAGACAGGTTTGAAACTATGGCTACTGCTATTGCCGCATCTTATATGAATATTCCACTTGCCCACATACAGGGTGGTGAGGTTACAGGTAATATTGATGAAAAAGTAAGACATTCTATCACTAAATTGGCCGATTACCACTTTGTGGCCTCTAATGGAGCTTACGAAAGGGTAGTGAAGCTCGGGGAGAACCCTGAATTTGTATTCAATACGGGCTGCCCAAGTATAGATTTGGCTGCGGGTGTAAAAGAAAATCCCCGCCTGGATTTTGAGCCTTATCAAAAGTATGGTGGAGTAGGAGCTGCTCCTGATTTGAAAAATGGGTATTGGGTGGTCATGCAGCATCCGGTTACTACAGAAGTGTCGCTTTCTAGAAAACAGATTGAGGAAACTTTGCATGCCATGTACGAAATCAAGGAACCAGTTTTGATGTTTTGGCCAAATGTAGATGCTGGAGCAGATGGGACAAGTACAGGTATCCGATCTTTCAGGGAAACCCACAAGCTGGATCATTTCCATTTTTTCAAAAATATGGAGCCTTTAGACTTTCTACGTGTTTTATGCAATAGCAAGGGATTAATCGGCAATAGCAGTGTAGGTATCAGGGAATGTGCTTTTTTAGGTGTCCCTGTAGTCAATATTGGAAGTAGGCAAAACAAAAGAGACAGGGGGAACAACGTCATAGATGTTGGTTATTCAAAAGATGAAATACTTCATGCTATAAAAGCCCATACCCGTCATAAGCCATCAACTTCCCATATTTACGGTGGGGGAGATGCAGGTAAACAAATTGCCAAACTGTTGTCAACACTTCCTTTGGTGTTCCATAAGACCATTACATTTTAGGAATCGCTGTGAAATATTGCGATCAACATATAAGACTCTGATCAAATCCGAAAAATCAAAAATAAAGAATGAAAATCCTTGGCATAATTCCAGTTAGGGGAGGTTCAAAAGGGATTCCTGGCAAAAACATTAAATTACTGGGAGGGAAACCTTTGATTGCTTATACAAAAAGATCCATAGACGAATCCTCTTTACTCAGTAAGGTTGTGGTAAGTACAGATGATGACGCAATCAGTAAAGTTGCTCTGGACTTGGGTTTGGATGTGCCTTTTAAAAGACCATCATCTCTGGCAGATGATCAGGCGCCTACATTGGGAGTGATTATACATTGTCTGGATTACTTTGAAAATAAAGGAGAAACTTTTGATGCAGTATGCATCCTACAGGTTACCAGCCCATTTAGAAGAAGAGGGATGATAGATGAAGCGATTCATAAATTCAGCAGTTCGGGTGCAGATACTTTGGTTTCAGTGCTTCCTGTCCCGCATGAATATAACCCACATTGGATTTTTGAGGAAAATGAAGAGGGCTTTCTTTTCATATCTACGGGAGATGAAGCTTTGATTTCACAAAGGCAAAAATTACCAAAAGCATTCTTCAGGGACGGAGCAATCTATTTAACCAAATCATCAGTAATAAAGGAAAGGCACTCAATATTTGGGGAAAAGTTAACTTACATCTTGGGGGACCCAAAATTCCATGTCAATTTAGATACATTGGAAGACTGGGATGAGGCAGAAAAAATCATCAAAAAAATCAATAATTCATAATATCATATGTGTGGAATTGCAGGAATTATTGGTCACAGGGCCAATATTCACGCCTTAGAATCAATGCTCAAAGTCCAAAATCATAGAGGTCCAGATCATACCGGGACCTTTTTTGTGAACGGAGTCTGTGCATTGGGACATAACCGATTAAGTATTTTGGATTTAACAGAGGCTGCAAACCAGCCCTTTGTATCTGATGATGGGCGTTACTTCCTGACTTTTAACGGAGAGATATATAATTATATTGAACTGAGATCTAAGCTTAAAAATAAATTCACTTTCAAAACACAATCCGATACAGAAGTTTTGCTTTATGCTTATTTGGAGTGGGGTGAAGCATGCTTGGATAAACTGAAGGGAATGTTTGCCTTCGCAGTATGGGACAGCCATGAAAAAGTGCTTTTTGCTGCGCGAGATAGATTTGGTGTCAAGCCTTTTTACTTTTCGCGACAAGACGACTGTTTTTATTTTGCCTCTGAGATCAAAGCTCTGTTTGAAGCGGGCATACATAAGTACCCCAATGAGAAAGTCTGGAGTACTTTTTTTGCATACGGCTTTAATGGGACAGGCAAGGATTCATTTTGGAAAGATGTCTATCAACTTCCCTCGGGATCATACTTGATATACAAAGACAAGGAGTTACGGATTAAGAGATGGTATGACTTTGTTCAAAACGTCAACCAAAAAGGTATATCTGCCAAAAGCGATGATGTGACAGAGAGATTAATGGAGCTTTATGAAGAAACTATTAGACTCAGGTTTCGTGCTGATGTACCAGTAGGCTTCAATTTAAGCGGGGGTGTTGATTCCAGTTTTTTGCTTTCAATGGTTTTGAAGTTTTATGGAAAGGAAAATATCCAAGCTTTTACTTTCTTTACAGGAGATGAAAGGTATGATGAGTTAGTCTGGGTTGAAAAAATGCTGGAAAATACTGGTTTTCAGCTTAATAAATGCCTTTTGAAAAGTGAAGAGGTTCCAGCATTAACAAAAAAAATGTCCGATCATTTATGTGAACCATTTGGCGGAATTCCCACACTAGCTTATTCCAAGCTATTCTCCATTGCAAGAGAATCGGGGGTTTTGGTGCTTTTGGACGGTCAAGGTTCTGATGAGGTTTGGGCAGGTTATGATTATTACCTGCAACCCGAGGATAAACTGGTGCAGGGGAGTAAAAAGTCACCGGTAAAGCCGGAATTGCTTCAAAAAGAGTTTTTGATGCATTCTGAATATCCAGATACCGTCAAGCCATTTGAAAACCGTATTTTAAATCTTCAGTATAGAGACATTTTCTTTTCAAAATTGCCCAGAGCTCTGAAATACAATGATATGGCAAGTATGATTAATTCTGTGGAATTGAGAGAGCCTTTTCTTGACCATGAACTTATGGAGTTTGTATTCAATCTACCTATGGACTTTAAGATTAAGGATGGTGTGCAAAAATCTTATTTAAGGGATATTTCTTCCAAATTTTTAAACAATCAGATTTCTTATGCACCAAAGAGACCTCTTCAGACACCTCAGAGAGAATGGCTGGGAAATGAATTGTCCCCTTGGGTAATGGACCATGTCAACTTGCTGTACAAAACTGGTTGGCTTAATAAAAATCAGACAGAAGCTGCCGTGGACAGTTACATGAAAGGTGATCAGGAAAATAGTTATTTTCTTTGGCAACTGGTGAACGCAGCACATTGTATTTAGTATGAAAGTTTGTTTTTTAATCCCCGACGGGGTAGGTATCCGGAATTATTTGTACAGCGACGTTGTAAAGGGGCTTATTGAACAAGGCCATGAGGTTATTGTGTGGCATAGTCTGGGCAAAGATCTTATCCTTCAAGTAAAGAAATATATTGATGTGGATTTTGAGGATTTCGACTTCATCCACAGACCTGAAGCACCTATAGTCAAGTTCATCAGGGAATCAGCAGTTTTAGCAAGACTGAGGAAAAACAGGGAAATAAGGTCAAACCCGACTATTTTAAGTAACTGGAACCCTTCCAAAAAGGGCTGGAAAAACAAAATTTTTTATAAGGGTGTTGAGATTGTCTCAAACTACCTCAAGGATTTTTCAGCAATCAGTAGATGGGAGGAATATGGTTTTGAAAAATCGAAAACAGGCATTTCCTTTCAGGAGGCAAAATCTTTTCTTCAAGAGCAAAAGCCTGATATACTTTTCTGTACCCACCAAAGAGTACCTTCTGTTACCTCAGCATTGATGGCAGCCAAAGCGATAGGCATTAAAACCTACACAGCAATTTTCTCCTGGGATAATCTCCCCAAAGCTCGACTGCCTTTCAGAACTGATAAATATTTGGTCTGGTCTCAGTATATGAAAAATGAGTTGCTTACTTATTATCCAGATATCAATGAAAATCAAATTGAAATTACAAGTACTCCCCAGTTTGATTTTTATAGAAAAAAAGAACTAATTTATTCCAGGGAAGAATTTGCCCAGAAGTATGGCTTAAATCCTACCAGAAAATGGGTGTGTTATTCTGGTTCCGATAGTATTTCTTCTCCCCATGATCCGGATTACCTGGAGCAGATAGCACGCGCTCTTAGACAGAATGAAAATGTGCAATTGATTTTTAGAGAGGTCCCAGTTGAATCCAATAAAAGGTTTCAAAAAGTTTTTGAAAAGCATCCTGAAATCATTAATATATCTCCTGAATGGGTAAAAAGTTCTCAATGGGGCAGCTTTTTTCCTATGCCTAGTGATATCAGGCTTTTGGTAAACTTAGCCTATCACTGTAATGTAGTCATCAACCTAGGATCTACAATGGCACTGGATTTTGCAGTTTTCAATAGCAATGGACTTTATCTGAGATATGACCAGCCATATGAAAAAGAAAGGCTTGTAAAACATATCTATAATTACGAGCATTTTTCGACCATGAAGGGCTTAGATCCCGTAGGTTGGATAGATGCTGAAGAGGATATTCTTTCTAAAGTCAATTCAGCATTAGAGAGGCCCGAAAGTATCGGTCCCGACAGATTAAAGTGGTTTCATAGAATTGTGGAGCCTGATAATAATCATACTTCTTCCGAAAGGATTGTCCGATCACTAACACAGTAATTTATCACGCATTATGCATATAGTTTTTCTGTCGAATGAATATCCGCTTGAAGGTGTCATTCATGGAGGAGTTGGTACTTTTTTAAAACTTCTTTGTCCCGAGCTTGCACGAAGAGGGCATGA
Source organism: Indibacter alkaliphilus LW1 (assembly GCF_000295935.2). GTDB lineage: Bacteria > Bacteroidota > Bacteroidia > Cytophagales > Cyclobacteriaceae > Indibacter > Indibacter alkaliphilus. The sequence continues at coordinate 291,243 of NZ_ALWO02000037.1, read as the reverse complement.
GGTAACAGTTTTGGGTCTTGGAGATGTTTCTCAGACTCGGTCAGTTACAGTGGAAGGCGTAAAGGTAATCACCATTCCTTTCTCTAAAACACCTAAAGTGAAGGCTCTGTTTAATTTCAAAAAAATCAACAATGCCTTGGAAGAAATTCACAGACAATTGAAAATAGATGTGGTCGAAGGACCTGAAATGTCATTTTCATTCATTCGAAAAATACCGGGTGTAACGTATCTGATCAGGATGAACGGCGGCCATCATTTTTTTTCCGAGGCTGAGAAAAGGAGGGTAGACAGGTGGAAGGCCTATCAAGAAAAAAGGTCATTTGAGAATGCAGATGCAGTTTGCGGGGTGAGTAATTATGTAATAGAGCATACTAAAAATTATATTGATTTTTCAGAAAAGCAAGGCCCAGTGATTTTTAACCCAGCCAATTTTACAAATTTTTACAAAGCAGATCCCGAAAAGGCAGTCTCCGGAAGACTCTTTTTTGCAGGGACTATTTGTGAAAAGAAGGGAGTCCGGCAAATCATCAAAGCATTCCATCAGGTAAAAAGAAAATTTCCACATACAGAACTTTACTTGGCTGGAAGGGATTGGACTTATCCTGACGGTAGCTCATATACTGAAAAAATCAAAGAGATTATTGAGGAGGATATCAAGTCTTCCATCCATTTTTTAGGAGTATTGCCCAATTTAGATGTGCCCCAATGGATAGAGTCAAGTGAAATCTGTGTCTACCCCTCACATATGGAAGCTATGCCTTTGGCATGGATTGAGGTAATGAGTATGGGTAAACCGTTTGTAGCTACTAAAATAGGCCCTGCTTTTGAACTGGTTGATGATGGGGTTTCCGGATTGTTGGCAGACCCCTTGGACCATGATGAACTTGCTTCCAAAATTATGGAGATATTGTCGGATGAGGCATTGAAAGTCCGGTTGGGAGAAAATGCCAGAGAAAAGGTTTTGAAAGAGTTTTCCTTGGAGACCATAGCCGACCAGAGCATTGCATATTATTCAAAGTTGGTTCAAAACAAACAAAACTGATTGTTCCCATGGCAGGGAAGCAAGTTTCAAATTTTCTGATAGTAACACATGTCCCTCACGTGTTGAGAAATGGTCAATACTGGGCTTATGGGCCATATGTTAAAGAAATGAATATTTGGCTCAAACAAGTTGAAAGAGTTACCATAGTTGCCCCTTTGAGCAATGATGAAGAGCCCGACCCGATTGATTTGAGCTATCAGCACGCGCAGATTAATTTTGAGTCAGTTAAAAGTTTTGACTTAATAGGTGTTCAGTCCATACTAAAGGCACTTCTGAATGTACCTTTTATTATGGTGAAATTATGTTATCAGATGAATAGTGCTGACCATATTCACCTGAGATGTCCAGGAAATATGGGATTGCTTGGGGCAATCGCTCAATTGTTTTTCCCCAAGAAGTCCAAGACGGTCAAGTATGCGGCAAACTGGGATCCCAAAAGTCGCCAGCCTTTCACCTACAAACTTCAGCAGAAACTGGTTAGTAACACAGTCTTGAGCAAGAACATATCTGTGTTGACTTATGGAGATTGGGAACCGGGAAACCCCAATCTCATACCTTTTTTCACGGCGTCATATTCTGAAAAAGAGATGGAAGCCTGTAAACCCAGAATTCTACAGAAAAACTTGCCTATTCGGCTGATTTTTGTGGGTGGGCTACAAAAAGCCAAGAACCCTATGCTTAGTTTAAGAACTTGTAAAGTTTTAGTGGAAAAAGGCTATAGTGTTCTGCTTGATTTTTATGGACAAGGATCAGAATTAGATCGCTTGAACAGATATACTTTAGAAAACGAACTGGTTGATGTAGTGAGTTTTCATGGAAATGTTCCTGCTCGGGAAGTGAAAAATGGATTTCAAAATGCTCATTTCCTCATTTTTGTATCTGAAAGTGAGGGTTGGCCAAAAGTTGTGGCCGAATCTATGTTCTGGGCTTGTCTCCCATTGACTTCTCCTGTTTCATGCGTTCCTTATATGCTGGGAAATGACCTAAGGGGAGATTTGGTAGGTGATGATGTAGAAGAAATAGTCTCAAAAATCGAAAATTACCTGGAATCTCCTAAAACCTATACTTTAAAAGCGCTGGATGCCATGAAATGGTCCAGAAAATTTACCCTTGAAAAGTTTGAATCGGAAATAATAAACATCCTAAGTAACTGATTCAGGCATGAAGATTCTCCAAATTATTGATACATTGGAAATGGGCGGAGCGGAAAGAATGGCTGTCAATATAGCTAATGCACTTAGTGAAGACGGATTAGCGTCTTTTTTGGTTGTTTCCAGAAAGGAGGGACCACTTGCAAAATTTTTGCTGCCACAAGTGGGCTTTTTTTGCCTAGGAAAAAGAAAATCTTTAGATTTTGCAGCTTTCAAAAAACTGATAAAACTGGTAAAAGATATTGAACCTGATGTGCTTCATGCCCACTCCACTTCCATTTATTGGGCAGTAGCAGTCCGACTCTTTTTTCCTAAACTGAAATTGGTATGGCATGATCATCTTGGAGTGAATGAGGAAGTGATTAAAGAAAATCCTAGAAATGAGTTGAAGATACTCAGCAAGTTTTTCCATGGAATAATCACGGTAAACTCTGAGATAAGAGACTGGTGGATAAAGACGATTGACTTTTCGCCAAAAAAAATAAGATATATCAAAAATTTCCCATTTTTGAATATTGAGGGGGAAAAAGTGTCAAACAGAATTCCAATTATTTTACATGTGGCTAATTTCAGAAAGGAGAAAGGTCACCTAAATCTTCTTAAGGCTGTAGAAATTCTGATAAGTCAACAATTTGATTTTCGTTTGAAGCTTATCGGACAGATCATGGATGAGGAGCTTTACCAGGAAATAAAGAAACTCATAGATTCCAATGGTTGGGCCGAAAAAATAAGTATACTTGGGCCTGTGGAAGATATAGGGAAAGTTCTCCAGAGCGGTGATATAGGTCTTGTGTGTTCAGATAGGGAGGGTTTACCTGTGGCATTACTTGAATATGGATTGGCAGGCTTAAAAGTCATATCTACAGATGTGGGTATATGTGCTGAAGTGTTGGGACACGGCAAATTCGGAAGTGTTGTCCCTGCCAACAGTCCGGATCAACTGGCATTGGCTATTCAGCATGTGTCCCAGGAAATTAATTCATCAGAAAAAAAAGCCATGGATTTCCAGTATCATGTAAAGGAGGTTTATGGAAGCAAACAGTTTTTGACAGCATATTTTGAATTTTTCCGCGAAGCTGGTTTAGGTTTAGAGAATTAAAATTAGTGTCTCATTGAAAGTTTACATTCATAACATTTCAAATTATTATTCTTCTTACTATTTGCATGGTTTTAATAAAGCAGCAGATTTGGAGTTTACCTGTTCCAAAGAGTTTGAAGCCTATAACAACAGAGGATTTCTGATTTTTGAAATCAACGGAAAGCTTGGGGTAGTTGATAATCATGACCCCATGGGGGTAGATGAAAAACTTCTTGATAAAGTCGATTTTTATTTTGCCACCAACAAGGTGAAAGGACACGAGGCTTATGAGAGAGAAAATGTATTCCCTTTGTTCCCCCATTACCCCGTCAATGTGCATAAAGATTATTTCAGTGTCTATAAACAAAAGCCTTTCATCAAAATCCCTCCAATTGCTCTTTTGAAGGAATTATATGCTCAAAATTTGAGAACTAATTATAAGGAAGAGGTTTTGAATTACAGCTTTTCGAATTATGTTTTTTTTTCGGGATCTATATGGAAAAAGGAAAAGTGGGCCAATGAACTTAGGGCAGCTTTTATTGAAGCTTGCAAACAAAACCCATCAATAGAATTTGAGGGTGGCTTTGTAAGGAGAAAAGATGGAGCTCATGGTGCCTATGACCACTTGTTGAACAACCGGGCTTACAGCCCGTCGGATTTTGCAAAGAGGTCCAAGAAGTCCATGATCATATTTAACAACCCAGCTGTATTGGGAGCAGTTAGCTGGAGATTGGCCGAAAGCCTGAATTTTGGATCCTTTGTCTTATCTTTTCCTTTCAAAATTTATCTTCCTGTCATGCCCAGACATGAAGAGGAAACACATTACATTCATGACAGTGGAGAGTTGCCTGATGTGATCAACTTTATAGCCCGAAATGAAGCATATCACAAAAAAATTGCTTTTGGGGGAAAACAATATTTTGAAAAGTATTGCAAGCCTGAAACACAGGTAAGCTACTTGATCGATGTACTTTCAGGTAATACAAGTCCCCTTCAGAGTAGTCAATAATGAATTGGAAATTCACAACTTTATTAAGGAGAAAGACTTCGGGTGGAAACTTCATTCCTGAAATTGACGGTCTAAGATTTTTTGCGATTTTCACAGTCCTAATATTCCATCTCAATACGTCCTATTCCAGAGAGATAGGCGTGGATTGGTTGGTCTATCTGCCGGATCACAGTTTTTTAAATATAGGTTGGTGGATTGTAAGAATGGATTTGGGAGTGAAAGTATTCTTCGGTATCTCTGGGTTCATTTTGGCGGTTCCTTTTATCAAACACTATTGGTATGGTGGCAGGGCAATTTCCCTGAAGCAATACTTTATCAGAAGACTGACAAGACTCGAACCACCATTTATTGTGACCTTGGTTTTGTTTTTTCTGGTTCATATTCTTGTACTTGGAGCAGACACCGCTGAAATGCTGCCGCATTTTTGGGTTAGCCTGTTTTACCTGCATACAATTGTATATGAGATGCCATCCATCATCAACCCGGTTACTTGGAGCTTGGAGACTGAGGTCCAATTTTACACCATAATTCCATTTTTGGCCATGGTGATTTTTTTAAAAAAACATAGTGTGTGGGTTCTTTTAAGCTTATTGCTATTTTTTATGGCATCGATTTTTGCAAAAAATTACATTTATTCCCACGTTACTCCTGGGTGGGATTTTACAGTATTCGTCTTCTTAAGTAATTTTTTGACAGGTTTCTTTTTTGCCTTGCTATACTTGCATTATCAGGTTTATTTCAAGACAAAGTCTGTTTTATGGGATGTTTTTGGTTTGATCTCCATTTTCACACTTTTTTATTTTTATAAGCCGCAAGTGGATATGTTGAACAACTTTCTTTTTAACCTGTCAATACTTCTGCTTTTCATAGCGACTTTCAAAGGGAACCTATTCAACTGGTTTTTTTCTAGATCAATTATTTATTTAATAGGTGGAATGTGTTACACCATTTACTTGATTCATTATCCTTTTTTTCATTTGCTGATGAAGTTTACTGCGAAGTATTCAGTATCGAATGTTTATTTACTGAATCTACTTTGGCAATTGGGAATTGGAATTCCATTGGTGTTGTTGGTTTCAGCATTATTTTTCGTCCTTGTGGAAAAACCATGTATGGATAAGGATTGGCCAAAAAAAATAAAAGCAAAAGTATCAAACCTGATAAATTAAAGGAGCGTATCTTGCAGGGTATTTTATATCGTCTTTCAAATTTGAAAAGTATTTAAACTGGGTAAAAATTGCTGAAGTATATAGTGACATCCAAATACCCCATAGTCTGGCTGGCATTCCATGCGCTTTTGGGTTTGGCATCGGCATTTTCACCATTACCGGTCATTGTTTGGTTTTACCTGGTAGCCATATCATCTATTTTCTGGGTATTGCAGTCTACCCGTTCACCAGCCCCACTTATTCTCTATACGGTTTATTTGACTTCATTTGAACTGTTAGCCAGGATGGCTGGAACCTCGCCCTTCATTCCCTATGAGCTTGGTAAATATCTTTTGTTTGCATTAATGATTTTTGGAGTGTTCATGTACCAGACCAAAAGTTATATAGGCCTGGTTATGTTTGCTCTTTTGCTTCCCTCATTGATTATTGATGAATCTGGAAGAGTTGAGTGGCTTGATTTGGTTTTCAATGTTTTGGGGCCTTTAAATGTGGCTTTAGCTGTTTGGTTTTTTTATAAAAAAAGAGTTCCTGAAAAAGTACTTTCATATACGCTAATGCTGGCTGTATTGCCTTTGGTTTCAGTTTTAAGTTTTACACTATACAGAATTCCTGATTTTGATGATGTAGATTTTGAGCTTGGTGCCAATACACTTGCTAGTGCAGGTTTCGGATCAAATCAGGTTTCCACAGCTTTGGGCTTGGGTGCTTTTTTGGTTTTTGTGATTTGGCTTAACAAGTGGAAACTTTCAGGGATAAGATGGTTGGATGCACTTATATTTTTGGTATTCTGTGTTCAAGGCTTGCTTACTTTTTCAAGGGGAGGAATGTTTGGCACGGTAGTAGGTATAGTTGTGGTATTATTCTTTCTTTCCATGAGCTCGGGTGAACAAATCAGACGCTACAGGCTTCCTAAAATCGGCATTTATGTTATACCAGCTATTTTGTTGATCGTTACAGCTTTTTATGTTGCCAATGAACTTACAAGGGGCATGCTTTTACTGAGGTATCAGGGGGAGACTGCCGGTACCCTTGCAGGAGCCAAGGAAAAGGATTTGAATACATATACTACAGGCAGGTTTGAAATTTTTACAGGTGATCTGGATTTATGGGAAGATAACATTCTTTTGGGTGTTGGAGCAGGAGCATCGAGGTATCTCAGAAATACTATGGAGGAAGTTGCAGCCCATGTTGAGTTGAGCAGATTGTTGGCAGAGCATGGGCTTCTGGGTTTAATGTATTTTGTTTTGCTCTGCTATGTGGGATTGGTCAATTTCAAAAGACACCGAAACCCAATGATCAAGGGACTTTTACTGGCATTCTTTCTGGTTGGAATATATACCAGTTTTCATGCAGCCATGCGTACATTTATATCACCCATGATGATTGGTTTAAGCCTTCTTTTTGTGGTTCAGCCGAAGAGAAAAAAGCCGATTAAAAAATTAAAGCAAGAAGAAAAGCAAAAACCTGTTTTGAATATATTATGATCTACTCGTTTCTGCTAAAAAACTTTTTACTTCCTTTTGGAGACAAATTTTTGGGAGGTGGGCTGCCGAAAAAAATCAAAAATCTTCGAAAGTTGAGCCAGCTACCCAAGGGCGAGCTTATGACGCTTCAAAAAAATAAGCTTAATGAGATCCTTAAATACGCTTTGTTAAATAGCCCCTATTACCAAGCATTAAATATTAGTCCCTCTGATGATCCAGTGCAACTACTTTCAGAATTTCCTATTTTGGATAAACAAACCGTTAGGGAAAAAATTGATCAGCTGGTTACAGTAAAGTCTCTCCATGGTTTGCAAGCTGTTATGTCCAGTGGTTCTACCGGCCCCCCAAGCAAAGTGTATTTCAACAAAGAAGAAATGGCTGCTACTAGGGCAGTACAACTCACTTGGTGGTCCTGGGCGGGATACGAATATGGCAACAGTATTTTACAGACAGGTGTAAACTTAAATCGGTCGAGAGAAAAAAGACTTAAGGATTTATTTTTTAGGACAAAGTATATTGAGGCGCTCAAGCACAATGAACAGGAGATTCTGGAGGAACTGGAAGGTTTGAGAAAGGCTCCAAAAGATCACTATGTGGCGTATGCTTCCAGTTTATATCTGTTTGCGAAAACCGCACTGGAAAATAGTATCCTGGATATTAAATTCAAATCAGTAATCTCTTTAGGTGAAAAGCTATTGCCCAATTTCAGAGAAGTTATCGAAAAGGCTTTTCATTGCAAAGTGTACGATACCTATGGTAGTTCTGAAGGTCTGATGGTAGCCTCCCAGTGTAGTCATGGTTCATATCATGTCATGACACCACATGTCTACCTCGAAATAGTGGATGAAAAAGGGAATGAGGTAGAACCGGGTGAAATGGGGCGCGTGTTACTGACCGGTTTGGATAATTTCACAACTCCACTGATCCGATACGAAATCGGCGATTTGGTAATCAAAAGTAAAAAGGGAAAATGTGATTGTGGTTTGGATTTGCCCATGATTGAAGAAGTCTTAGGAAGGACGACAGAATTCTTAAAAACTCCGGAAAACAAATATATAACTGTTCAAACTGTAGTTAGAGTTTTGAAATTTTTCCCAGACGTTGAACAGTTTACACTTATCCAAAAAGAAAGAAACAAATTTCAGCTCCAGTACATTGCTTCCCATGAATTATCAGAATCAAGTCAAAGAAATGTACAGCAATCATTTAATACCCTTTTTAAGGAGGACTTAATATTTGAATTCAAGCTTGTTGAAAAATTACCTAGAAGCAAATCAGGGAAATTTCAACTCATCATAAATGATGTTAAGGGATAGCTATGAAAATAGGCGTTATTTATTCGCTTCATCGAGAAGGTAACAACTCCATATTCCCTCTTTTGGCATTCAAAGAAGCACTTCACAATGAAGGACTGGAATTTATTTATATTCATTCCTATAAAGAGGCATTAACAACCAAGGTAGATTTTCTGATAGTTTCGGATATTTCTCTGTCGCAGCTTTTAAAGGGAAGGTCTACCAAGCTGGATCTTTTGAAGGTGCTAAGAAAGACCCAAAATTGTCCAGTAATATTTCTTTCGGCCAATGATGCTACAGGTCCTATTTTCCCCAGTTTTGTAGAGGAAGTGGACTTGTTTTTAGTCAAGCAACTTCTCAAAGACAAATCAATCTACCTTAAACCCTTGAAACGTCATTTTTTCAGAGATAAAATGATGAACCAATTTAAATTTAAAAATGCAGGTGATTTCGAACCTATTGCTTTGGATAAAAGCCATTTGCCAAAAATTGGGGTTTCTTGGAATTTAGCACTCATAGACTGGAAAACGCAATCCAGCAACAAACTTAAAAAGTACTTTAAAATTTTCACCAAAAACAACAGTGTCATATCCCCAGAGGCTGTGAATCCTCTTGATCAGAGATCAATCAAAATTATGTTTAGGGGCAATCTTTTCCCGGAAGACCATGATGTTTTCAGGCTTCACCGCCTTTTGACTTTAAGGGTTTTTAAAAAGTTTGACCCTTTCACCTCATCTGTAGCGAATGTTAAAATCAGTCCAAAGGCTTACCTGGACCAGATGAAAAATACTATAATCAGTCTATCTCCATTTGGTTGGGGAGAAATATGTTACAGAGACTTTGAATCCTTTAAATCAGGCGCATTGCTCTTTAAGCCTGACATGAGCCATATTGATACTTATCCTGATATTTACAAACCAGAAAACCATATCAGTTACAACTGGGATGCCTCAGATCTTGAAGTAAAGATTAACAGGGTTTTAGCTGATCCCAGTGCATTCCAGCATCTGGCCGATAGGGGGAAGATGGATTTTGATAATGCTATCAATCCGGAAATTTCAGGCCCTGAATTCGTCAAACACTTTAGGGGGATCCTTGAAAAGGCAAAAGAGAATTTTGAAAACAGGTAGTAAATAATTAATCCCACCCATTTAAAGATATAATATTTTGAAAATCCTTATTTTTTATCAGTATTTCGGCACACCTAACGGAGGGTGGAGTACCCGATTTTACGAGTTTGCAAAAAGATGGGGTAACGAAGGCCATCAGGTGACAGTAGTGACTTCGCCATACTATAAGTCTGATATCAAAGCCGATAAATTCATCTCTAAACAGTGGATAGAAAATATTGATTTAATTGTAATTAATTCTCCTGATTCAAATAAGGCTGGTTTATTCCGCAGAATGCTCAACGCCTTTATTTTTTCCTCTGTATCAGTATTCTATGCTCTTAAATTGTCATATGATGTAGTTTTGTGTAGCTCTGGACCAATTACTATAGCATTACCTGGTTTAGCTGCTTCTGTATTTAGAAGAAAGAAATTTGTTTTTGAGGTTAGGGACCTTTGGCCAAGAGGCGCTGTTGAACTGGAGAAAATCAAAAATCCCATAGCTGTCAAAATTGGCTTTGCATTTGAAAAATGGATTTACAAAAATGCCAACTTGGTAGTGGCCTGTTCTCCAGGAATGGAAGAAGGGGTGTTACAGGTTAACGCAAAATCACCTACTCTAGTAATTCCCAATTCATCTGATAACGATCTGTTTTACCTTTCAGAAAGCATGTACCCGGATAAATTTCCTCAAAATTGGAAGGGTAAGTCGGTTTTTATTTATGCGGGTTCTCTTGGCTTAATGGATGAGTGTTCTCAGATAATCAAGGGAATCTCAAAGGTAAACCATGAGGATATCAAAATTGCTATCATAGGAGATGGTGCTGAAAGGGAGCATTTACAAGGCTTGGTAGAATCACTGGGATTGCAGGAAACCGTTGAATTTTTTGGATTAATCCCAAAGCGTGAGGTTGTGAAATGGTTTTCAGTGGCAAAAGCCAGTTTTGTCACTTTCAAGGATATTCCAGTGCTCCATACAAATTCACCTAATAAAATGTTTGATTCATTTGCTGCAGGAGTACCTATCATACAGTCTACAAAAGGCTGGATCAAGGATTTTGTGAATGAGACAGGCTGCGGAATCAATGTTGATCCTAATGATCCTAAGACGTTTTCAGATGCTATCTTACTGTTACATTCCCAACCTGAACAAAGGCAGGCGATGGCTGATGCAGCAAAAAATGTAGCCAAAGAAACATTTGACAGGGGGAAGCTGGCTTTGCGCTATCTTCAAAGAATTAAAGAACTGTAATTTAATTTGGGATTATCTAAAGCAGTCTCAGCTTTTAAAAATTTATTTTTTTTTGATCAAATGAAAAATTATCTATTGACAGGAGCATCCGGGTTTTTGGGAAAAGAAATTCACAAAAAGATTGCCAATGACTGTTATACCCTTGGAAGAGGGGCTGAAAATGATATACAATTAGATCTGGAAAGTGAGAGAATGGAACTTCCAAGAGTAAGAACTTTTATCCATTGTGCAGGGAAAGCTCATGTAGTCCCAAAGACAGAAGAAGAAAAAGAGGCTTTTTTTAAAATCAATTATCAGGGGACGGTAAACCTGCTTCATGGTTTGGAATCCTCCGGAAATTTGCCACAAAATTTCATATTTATCAGCACAGTAGCTGTGTACGGGAGGGAAGAGGGTCAGGAAATAGATGAAACGTTTCCTTTACTTGGAAGTACGCCTTACGCCAAGAGTAAGATTCAGGCTGAGGAATGTCTGGAAAATTGGTGTAAAAACAAGGAGGTAAATCTGGTGATTTTAAGGTTGCCTTTGGTTGTTGGTAACAATGCACCGGGGAATCTTGGCTCCATGGAAAAGGCCATCCGAAAGGGCTATTATCTAGGCATAGGGGATGGCTCGTCAAGAAAATCAGCTGTCCTTGCGAAGGATGTTGCAGCTTTTATCCCCAATCTTGAAGGAAAAAGTGGTGTTTTTAATCTAACTGATACTATCCATCCAAGTATGTATGATATAGAGGAAGCCATTGCCAAAAAGTACCAAAAAAAGATCAGAAGAATCCCGATTTCCTATTTACAGCCATTTACATGGATAGGTGACAGGTTTTCTTTCTTTCCTTTGAATTCCTATCGTCTTGAAAAACTTACTTCCTCACTTACCTTTAGTGATAATTTGGCCAGCAGGAAATTAGGCTGGAGACCAAGCTCTGTCTTGGAATTTTTAAAATCTTAACGGAAAGAGATCAATTATGAGAGTATTATTCTTAGGTGAAACGTACAGAGCGGATGCAAAAACCTGGATAGAAGGTGTAGAACTGAATCTTGGAAAAAAAATTGAGACGAAGGAAGTGCCTTTTACTCCCCAAAGATGGAAACGCATTCTTTATTTCCTTAGGTTTCTGTGCGAACTTTTTATCTTGAGGTTCAAAAAACCATATGATATTGTTCTGGCTGAAAGAGCGACGAGTTACGGTTTTTTTGCATTGCTGGTCAAGTCTAAATTGAAAGTGGTGGCACAGCAAGGAATTACTGATGCTTTTCCGGAGTCAGGATTTACAGGAGTTTATAAAAGATATTTTCAAAGGAAGGTATACAAAAATGTGGATTTGATCCATGCTTGGGGAAATGTAATGACCTATTCGATGTTGGAGTCAGGAGCGCCTCCTTCCAGAATTATGGTCTTGCCAAAAGGCATCAACCTCTCTCTGTATAATTACAGAACTTTTTCGGAAAAAAATCATGACCCCATTGGGATAGTTACGAGGTCTCTGTCTGAGATTTACAGGCATGAAGATATTCTGAAAGCCTTTCAAATCCTTAAGGAAAAGGGGGTAAAAGTCGATTGCTGGATTGTTGGGGATGGTGTATTAAGGGAAAAGCTAGAAGGTATCAGTAAAGCACTCAAAATTGAAGATCGGATAAGGTTTTTTGGTAGGATAGACAATAAATTATTGCCTGAATTGTTAGAAGAAAGCGATTTTTACCTAGCTGTACCGGAAACGGAAGGCGTTTCAGCATCTCTTTTTGAAGCAATGGCATGCGGTTCATTTCCAATTGTAACTGATTTGCCAGCCAATAGGGCTTTCATACGGCCAGGACAAAATGGGTTTCTTGTACCAGTAGGCAAGCCGGATATTTTAGCATCAGCTATTGAAAAATTTATTTTAAATAAGAATGATTATAGAATTCAAACTCAATTGAATAGGGATTTTATTGAATCTAGGGTTAGTTTTGATAAGAATATGAAGCTTATCTTTGCTCGGTATTTACAGCTTTTGGAACAGAAAAAAGGAAAATAATATGTGTGGAATTGTAGGGTTTTGGCAGCATCAGGAGCCAGCCTCCTTGGGTAGGCTGAAAAATATGAGTGATGCCATTTATCACAGAGGGCCTGATGCCGAGGGCTCTTTTCTTGAAGGCAAGCTGGCTTTAGGGCACAGGAGGCTTTCAATTCTTGATCTTTCAGAACATGCAAACCAGCCATTTCACTCTCCTTGTGGAAATTACACCTTAGTTTACAATGGAGAGATATTTAATTTTCAGGACTTTTATCCAGAGCTGAAAGCCAAAGGCTATTCATTTAACACCACGTCAGACACTGAAGTACTTTTATTTCTTCTGATGGAATATGGCTTTGAGATACTTGAAAAACTCAATGGTTTTTTTGCTTTTGCTTTTTGGGATAAGGTGAAGCAAACACTAAGTTTGGCAAGGGATAGGTTTGGGGTTAAACCTTTATTCTATCATTTTGGCAAAGAAGGATTCAGCTTTTCAAGTGAGCCAAAAGGTATTTTTGCAGGAGGTGTTTCAAAGGCTGTAGATCCAGACCACTTGGATGAGTTGTTTATTTACAGATATGTATCAGGAGAGAATACCATATTTAGAGGTATCAAACGTTTGCTTCCTGGACATCTAATGACATTGTCTACCAATGCTGAACAAGTAAAGACCAAAAGGTGGTTTCACCTTGCTGATGCTGCAAGAAATTTTGGGAGCATTTCCAAACCCTATGAGTGGTTTGAAGAGACTTTTAATGACAGTGTAAGGCTTAGGATGATTGCTGACGTCCCTGTAGGTACACTACTTAGCGGAGGGCTGGACAGTAGCGGAATTGTATTGAGCCAAGCATCACAGGGCTTTAATGACCTCAGTTCCTGGAACGTGATGTTCAAAGGCTATGAACATGATGAATCCCATATTGCAAAAAGATTCTCCGAGGAATTGGGCGTAAATTACAACGGTCATGAATTTCTGGGAACTGAGCAGGTGGAGCTGACAAAAAAAGCCATTCAGATCAATGATGAGCCTTTGATGCACTTTACCGACAATGTTTTATTGGGACTTAGTCAAAAAGCCAAAAAGAAGGTTACTGTTTTACTTACAGGTGAAGGTGCCGATGAGGTGCTTGGTGGATATGTCAGGTATAAGGTGCATTATGGAGCCATGCGATACAGGCTTTTGGACCTGATGAATCTTGTTCCCGATCGCTTTCTCAAACAGGACAGGTTGAAAAAACTCAAAAGATACATGTCACTTAGGAATCCGGATGCCCAAATGATTATGAATGCCAATGAAGTTTATCTATCAGATATAAAAAAGCTTGGGATTTTATCATCCAGCCTGATGCCGCAATATAGGGTAGATATCCTTGAGGAAGCTAAAGCACTTTATCCCAAAAACAGGTATAGGCAGTTACTATACCTGGAACAACACTCACATCTACACTCCCTAAATGACAAGAACGATAGGACTACAATGGGGGCATCCATTGAATGCAGGGAGCCTTATTTAGATTATAGACTTGTGACCGGTGCAGCTTCCCTTCCAGATCAATATTTTGAAAGTAAGGGTAAAGGCAAGCTTTTGGCCATGAATTCTTTTGGGAAGAAAATGCCGGACTATATCAAAGAGCATAGAAAGATTGGGCTATCTATGCCTTGGGATCAGTATATTGTTGATAATCCTGAATTAAGAGACCATCTTGAGAATATGCATCAATCCCCACTCTTTGAAATGGGGTTTTTAGCCCACTTGGATATTAAAAAAGCAGTTGATAGTTTTAAAGCAAACCCTAGAGAAAATTTAGGTTGGATGAAACAGCTGTTTTTCACGTCTCTTTGGTACAGGGAAATCTTTGAAAATCAAAAAGTCCAACCTTTGAACCGTTGACGAAGGATAAGTTGAAAATAGCTTTTACAATAAATCATACATTTTTAATGCCCTTTTCTGTGGCATTACTATCCCTTTTGGAAAACAATAAAGGGGATATCGAAAAAATCTATCTTTTTTGTGATTTTCTCTCAGGAGATGAGAAGCTGAAACTTCAAAAAATCATATCGGATTTCCAAGTGGAAATGCAATGTATTGAGGTAGATGACGCTCAATTGGAAAAGCTTGTCACCACACTTCACTTTAATAAAACCAATTATTACAGATTACTGATCCCAGAGTTGATAGCCGAAAAAAAGATTCTGTACCTGGATGCTGACATTTTAGTTTTGGGTTCTTTAATGCCAATTTGGGAGGTCAACCTTGAAGATAATTATTTGGCGGCAGTCTGGACTCCGGGAGTAGAATGGCATCCTGAGTTGGGAGTAAGCAAAAAGGATGGTTATTTCAATTCAGGTGTCATGTTGATCAACCTGGATAAATGGAGAGGAGAAAACCTAGGGCAAAAAACAATACAATTTGTGAAGGATAATCCCAGACTGATTTGGTTTGTAGACCAATGCGGGCTCAATGCCCTAACCAAAAGTAAATGGGTGAAGATTCCCCTGAAGTATAACCTTACTGTCGATGTGTATGAAGGAATCTTTCATGAGTCAGACCCTGGAGTTGATATGGCAGAAATCGGAAAGGCAATTGAGGATCCTGTTATAGTTCATTTTTCAGGGACCAGTAAACCTTGGCATACCAGCAATCAGCATCCATACAAATGGAAGTTTTGGAAATACCTTTGGAAAACGCCTTACTCTAGGCTTCTACCGCAAGACTTTTGTGTTACAGGAGTTGTCAAATACCTTACTCCAAAATCTGTAAGAAGCTTTTTTAGAAAAATCCAGTACAGGTATTTCCCCAGAGGTAAATTCAAATGGAAATGATGGACGATGTTACTTTAAGGAATGAGCTGGATAAAATCATCAACTTTTCCAGAGTGAAAATTTACTTTGACAGCCTAAAACTGCCTTTAGGCTATGTCTTTGATTTGTTTGAAAGGAAGGATAACGGAACCATAATTTTAAACAAAGAGGCTGAAAGTTGTTTTGAAAAAGTATCCGATCCTAAGAACGCTGATTTTATCTTTATTCCGGTACCATTATCGGAGCTAAACGGAACCCAAGAGGGGATGGATATCATCGCTTTCCATAGAGAGATATCAATTTTATTTCATAAGCCCTTGTTGTTGGTTTCAGATGCGGATTTACTTTTTGATCCTGGATTTAGAGATGTTATCTTATTGACTCCAGGTGCTTATAAAAGTATGGGAAACCAAGTTTCTTTGCCGGCGCTGTTGCCAAACGATCCGCTTGAAAAATGGTTTCATGGGGAGTTTAAAATCATTGAAAAGTTTGATAGAGTGTCAGTGGGATTTTGTGGACAGGCTACATCGAATTTTCTTAAAACGGTCAAAGACCATCTGCAATACCTTGGACTGAATGCAATGAAGGTGATCGGTCGGTCCAGATACCTCTATGTCCCTTATTTTATGGCTGCCAGTGAGCGGGCTGCACTGCTTTCCAGTTTGGAGAATTCCAACTTGGTTCATACAGATTTTCTGAAAAGAGAAAGGTATAAAGGAGGAGCCAAAAGTGACCAGGACCAAAAGAGACTGGAATATGAATTTTTTAAAAATATTTATGACAATCTTTTCACGATTTGTATGAGAGGGTTTGGAAACTATTCTGTCAGGTTTTTTCAAACCTTGGCCATGGGAAGAATACCGGTGGTGATTGAAACAGATTCAATATTGCCGTTTGAGTCTCAGATTGATTACAGAGAAATTTGCGTTGTGGTGCCATACAGGGATCGTTTCAAAGCTGATCAATATATAATTAACTTTATCAACAGCTATTCAGAATCGGAACTGAAAGTTATTCAAAAAAGGTGTAGACAGACATGGCTAGATCATTTTAGAAAAAAGGGCTTGATTTACGGATTATCACAAGAACTGAAAAATATGACTTTCTATCAAAATTGACTGGTAAATGTCAGAGCAACTTAAAATAAGAAAGGCAAGGCCCAGTGATATTTCCAACCTTATAGAGTTTTTCATCCAGATCTATGGAGAGCAAACAGTCTTTCAGGTGGAAGCTTTTTTGAGATATTATTTCCAAAGTCCCTGGAACAAGGAGTCTATCCTAGAGTCAAATTGGATTGGGCTTAATTCGAAGGACGAAATAGTATCACATTATGGAGGCCTTCATTACAAGTTGATTCTGGGCGAAAATATCATTGATACCATCTGGGGAGTGAATGCTTATACATTGCCTGATTGGAGAGGTTTGGGCTTTAATAGTACACTGGTGCAAAAATTATTTGATGCCAACCCAATCAATGCAACCCTAGGAATGGCATTGGATACGCATAAGTTTTATAAAAAATTGGGCTACAATGTCTTTGACCACCA
This sequence comes from Indibacter alkaliphilus LW1, assembly GCF_000295935.2. GTDB lineage: Bacteria > Bacteroidota > Bacteroidia > Cytophagales > Cyclobacteriaceae > Indibacter > Indibacter alkaliphilus. Next base: position 274,315 of record NZ_ALWO02000037.1, on the reverse strand, counting down.
GAGGTTAAAAAGGTATTTGTTCTTATTTAGGGTGGAAGCATTTGAGTTGGTAAATGAAATAGGAGCAGATATTGGAAAGGCAAAGCAACTGGTAGGTTCTCCAATCACTGTCAGCCATTGGAATGACCCCGGACATATTGTAGAACTCAATTCCCAAATGCTTGAAACCCATGGCTTGCAATTAGGCCGACAGGTAGTCTGCACTACACTGAGAGATGAGGGATTTCTGAAGTGGAGATTTTTGGATCATCCTTTTATAGCATATAAAGTCTTTGCTTTTGTTGGAGAAAATGGGATTACTGCTTACTTGGCACTTAGGCCTGAATTGCTTCAGCCTTCTGGGCGGATGGTGGGAAGGATTGTTGATATGTATGGCGATGCTAGGGATTTATACGGAGTGATTTCTTTTGCAATACAATGGGGAAATAATGAGAGTCTTCTGTATTTGGATTTTTCAAAGATAGGCGAATTATATGATCATGTATTAATGGAATCAGGCTTTTCAGTGCTCGAAGAAGATGATGTGGCCTTGTTTCCCCAAGTTTCAGCCCCCGTTGCAAAGAGACCGAATCATGAATATTTAGCACTCAAAAGTCTGGAATTTGATGAGCCAATCATGGCTTTAGGAATCAATGATATATATTTTACCAGAATGGACTCCGACAGAGACAGGGTTGCAAAAATTAATCAGATAAAATGAAGATGGATACTGAAGTGACGATAGTGATGTACCATTATATCAGAGAGATTAAATCCTCAAGGTTCCCTGGTATAAAAGGGCTGGAAATCAAAGACTTCAAAGGGCAGGTTGAATTCCTTCGCCACAATTATAATATTATCAGTGTTGAACATTTGATCGCAGCCATACACGAAGGAGAGAAACTGCCCCCCAAAGCAGCTTTACTTACATTCGATGATGCCTATATAGATCATTACATGCATGCATTTCCTATTTTACAAAACTTGGGAATTCAGGGCTCATTCTATGTCCCTGCAAAAATGATTATCGAAAACAAAGTATTGGATGTAAATAAAATCCATTTTGTTCTGGCTACCATGCAGGATGTAAATTTGCTTATCAAGCAGCTTTTTAAAGAAATTGACATTATCCGAAGGGAATTCGAATTACCTGATAATGAAGTTCTTTATAAAACTTATGCCATTACTAACGGGAAAGACACCGGTGAGGTGATGTTTGTCAAAAGAATGCTTCAGAAAGTTCTCCCGCAGCCCTATCGTTCCGAGCTTGTCAATAGAATGTTTGAAGAAGCCATAGGGATGGATGAGGTAGCTTTCAGTAAGGAATTATATATCAATAAAGAACAAATGCGCCATATGATTGCCGGAGGCATGCATTTAGGGAATCATACCTATTCTCATCCTTGGTTAAACACCTTATCCACACCGGAACAGAAGATGGAAATTCTGTCTTGCAATAAGCTTTTGGAAGATGTAGGAGTTGACATGGAAAATTGGACCATGTGTTTTCCCCATGGTGGACATAATGAGGACACACTAAGTATATTGAAGGATTTAGGATGTAAGCTTGGTTTTTCTGTAAAAGTCAAAGTAGCCAATACAAAAAACGACAATTTTCTCGCCTTGCCTCGACTTGATACCAATGATTTGCCAAAATCATTAAATAAATAGTTTTTTGAAATATCACATATTATATTTCTTTAAAAATTTAAATCCTGACTAATGGCATTTGAGCAATTCCACCTTAAGAAAATGCTGTATCCGCTCTATCGAAGGATGCTCAGAAATACGCCTGCTTTCAAAAGACAAATGGCCTTGATGGAAAAGTTCAGAGAAAGTAATCTTCAAATCCAGGATAATATCCTTCAGAAGCTGAATTTGCACCAAGAACTTAAAGTAGTTAATGGACCATTTAAAGGGTTAAATTATATTCATAAAGCAACAGGTAGTATGTTTTTCCCCAAATTGATCGGCTCTTATGAAGAACCGATTCATGACTGGGTCTATGAAATAATTGGAAATAGTAATTATAAAAAGATAATTGACATAGGCTGTGCTGAGGGGTATTATGCAGTCGGATTTGCAAAAAAGATGCCCTATGCCAATGTCACCGGTTCGGACATCAATCCTGAAGCTTTAAAGCTGGCCAAGCAATTGGCTAAACTAAATGAAGTAAATAACATTCAGTTTGTCGGGGCATTATCCCCTGAAGATCTAGAAAGTATTTGTGAGGTTAAAACCCTTATTTTTTGTGATATTGAAGGTGAAGAAGTTCGAATCCTTGATCCAATAAAAGTGCCGATGCTAACATCCTGTGACATTTTGGTAGAAGCGCATGACTGTTTTGTAAAAGGACTGACTGAATTATTGATTCATAGATTTTCAAAAACTCATCAGATCGATTTGATATGCGATTATCCTTGGAGGAAGATGGACTATCAATTAGATCATTTAGATGAAGAGGAGAAAAAATTCTTACTCAATGAAAATAGGCCTGAAAACATGAGGTGGCTATTTATGAGAACCCAAGAGTATCCTAAAATAAATAAACATTTACGATAGCTATTTTAAAACAACTCCTTTCCAAAAGAATATGTGAGCCCGAAGAAATCTGAAAGGATTTTTTCGGGCTTTAATTTTTTAGTTATTTATGCATCCTATATTTTTGATTTCAATCAGGGTTGAACCTTTTATTATTGTACATGAATTGATAAAATATAAAATGGAATGTTTTTATTTGAACTTTCTCAATTTGCCTGATTATTTTAGGAGAATTATTATTTGAATTGAATTTGGAAGTGTGAAAAAAATTTTAGGATTATCTGCTTTTTATCATGATTCGGCAGCAGCAATACTTATTGGTGGTGAGATAATTGCAGCAGCTCAGGAGGAACGGTTTACCCGGCAAAAACATACACCTGATTTCCCGATTCATTCTATTCGCTACTGTTTGGAGGAAGCAGGTTTGAGCATAGATGAGTTGGACGCCGTTGTATTTTATGACAAACCACTGCTGAAATTCGAACGGTTACTGGAAACCTATTATGCCTTTGCGCCCAAAGGATTAGTGTCTTTTCTTAAAGCTATACCGGTCTGGTTAGATGAAAAGATGTTTCTTAAGAAGCTAATTAAAGATGGTCTTCAAGAGGTAGGGGGTTATGATAAAAATAAGCTTAACCTACTTTTTTCAGAACACCATCTCTCACATGCAGCAAGCGCCTATTTCCCTTCTAAATTCCAAAAAGCTGCAGTTTTGACCATAGATGGAGTAGGCGAGTGGTCCACTGCTTCTATAGGGTTAGGAGAAGGTAATAACTTTCATATGCTGAAGGAATTGGAATTTCCGCATTCTGTAGGACTTCTTTACAGCGCATTTACTTATTTTTTGGGTTTTACAGTCAATTCGGGGGAATATAAGCTGATGGGGCTAGCACCTTATGGTAATCCGGACGACCCTCAGACTTCCGAGTTTGAAAAAAAAATAAAGGAGAATCTAGTCGATATCAAAGAGGATGGTTCTATTTGGCTTGATCAGAAATTTTTCAACTATGCCACAGGCTTGAGAATGGTTAAAGATGAGTCTTGGAAAAGTATTTTTGGGTTTAAAAGAAGAGAGCCTGAGGATCAGCTTGAACAGTATCATTGCAACCTGGCTTTGGCAATTCAAAGAGTGACAGAAGAAATCGTGATCAAAATGGCATTAACTGCAAAGAGAATATGCGATGCGGATTATTTGTGCCTTGCAGGTGGAGTTGCTTTAAATTGTGTGGCCAATGGAAAGCTGTTGCAAAAAGGAATTTTCAAGGATATTTATATCCAGCCTGCCGCCGGAGATGCTGGAGGGGCATTGGGTGCAGCCTTGGCGGTCAGTCACCTGTACTTTGGTGAAGAAAGGGTTTTTAAAACGGATTCAGACCAAATGAAGGGTTCTTATTTAGGACCGGAATATTCTGAAAAGGAAATTCAATTGATGAATAGGAAAGTGAAAGCAGTATGTGAGAAATATAGTGATTTTCATTCACTGGCACAATTAGTTGCCTCAAAGATTGCAGAAGGAAAGGTGATAGGTTGGTTTCAAGGTAGAATGGAATTTGGTCCTCGGGCTTTGGGAAACAGAAGCATTATAGGGGACGCCCGGAATCCTGAAATGCAGAAAAAGCTAAATCTAAAGATAAAATATAGAGAAGGGTTTAGACCTTTTGCCCCTTCTGTTTTGGCAGAAAAATGCGGGGAATATTTTGATCTTAATGAAGACTCCCCATACATGCTTATTGTAGCTCCTGTTTTGGAGAAGAGAAGAAAACTGCTTCCTGAAAATTACCACCAAATGGATCTTTGGGAGAAGCTTTACAGAGAAAGAAGTGATATACAGTCCGTAACTCATCTGGATTTTTCAGCCAGAATTCAGACAGTTCACAAGGAAACCAATTCCCGATATTGGAGGCTAATAGCAGAATTTGAGCGGCAGACAGGCTTTGGTTTGGTTGTCAACACCTCATTCAATGTGAGAGGTGAACCAGTAGTCTGTACTCCTTTTGATGCCTATAGGTGTTTTATGAGTACAGAGATGGATTATTTGGTTATTGGAGATTTTGTATACATCAAAAACCAACAACCGGATTGGGGAAATAGAGAAAAGTGGATGGTTGAATTCAAACCTGATTAAGAATGGCTAAGTACGCAGCGTTAATACGTTTGTTTTTATGGTTTTTTGTTTTGCTTTATATTTCAATCGGATCTAAAGATGAATTTCCCTATCTTTTTTATCCTTTGAGGATTTTGGTGATCCTGATGATTTTATTGGAGACGGCGGCTATTTGCAAAAAAGTGTTTTATGGTTCATTTCCTGAAGGTCTGAAAAATACGATTCTGTCTCTGGCAAGCTTTCTGGTAATTTTCCTCTTGATTGACATCCTATTTATGTTTGTTCCCCGAACCCATGGTATAGGTTCTACTTATGCCAATTCCATTTGGTTTCAGTATTATTGGAAACCTATCAATTCCTTCGGGTTTAGGGATAAGGAACCTGATTTGGACAAAGAGAGTATTTTGTTTGTTGGAGATTCTTTTACTGCAGGATATGGAATAAAAAGTATCTCCAACCGATATTCCGATCTTGTTGAAGAAGGAAATACAAGAGGACTTCAGTCCATTAATTTAGGGTTGAATGGTGCTGATACGGAGAGAGAGTTAGAGATGATGCTGGATTTTGTTACAGAGACTAAAGTCCCAGTGAAAAAGATTGTATTACAGTACTTTGGAAACGATATAGAAGATACTGCCTATGAATTGGGGTTAAACATTAGCAAGACCAAACCTTATGCTGGGGATAATTTTATTGTGGAATATTTGGCAAGAGGTACATTTTTCGGAAATTTTGTTTATTGGATGTTTCCCAAAAATGGAGGGGAAACGTACGAGGAATTTCTAAAAGAGGCCTATCAAGATGAAGCGGTATTGGAAAAGCACTTGGAAGATCTGCAAGGTTTTGTGGATTATGCAGAAAGTAAAGAGATTGAATTGACTGTATTGGTATTTCCCTTTCTTCAGGAAATTAATGAAAGTAAACACTTGTATACTGATAAAATAACTGCTTTTTTTGAGGAAAAAGGTGTTCACGTATTGGATGTAGGTGAGATGGTGGCAGATCTTCCTTTGAGAAAGCGAATCGTCAACTATTCTGATACTCACCCTTCTGTAACTGTGCATCAAAAGCTTGCAGATGCATTGATCAATCATATTAATAACTGACCCAGTATGGAATTTCTGAAGGATTTATGGCTTTTTATGAAGGAAAGAAAGAAGTTTTGGCTTGCGCCAATCATAGTCGTTTTGCTACTTCTTGGCTTTATTATCGTTTTTGGTGGTAGCTCTGCCCTAGCACCTTTTATTTATACCATGTTTTAATATGAAGAAGGTTAAAACCGATCCCACCAAGACAGTTTTGGTCATTACCGTAGGTATGATATTGCTGTATGTTATTTTTTCTTGGGAATGGGCAATTTATGTTTCATTAACTGTGGGTGTATTGGGGATGTTGTCAGCTTATCTGGCGAAGAAGATAGATTGGGTTTGGGGAAAACTTACATTTGTATTAAGCTTGATTGTCCCTAATGTTCTTTTAAGCTTGGTTTTCTTTTTGTTGCTTACTCCAATAGCCCTAGCATCCAGGCTGTTTGGCAAGAAAAATCCCCTGAGTCTCAAAAATACAGAGAAGAGTCTCTTCAAGTCGGTAAAAAAGAATTTTCCTGCAACCAGTTTCGAAAAACCCTGGTAGGTTTAATCCCAAAGATTTTTTTATTACCTATTTAATTGATTTCCTGATCTGAAACTATTGATTTATACCAATTGGATTGCCATTGTTAGTAGAGGTGTAGGCATTGTTTTTGTTTTTGGGTTCATAAAACTTTAAATTATCTATATTTGGAGGCTAGGAAAGCAATTAATCAGCCATTTGTATAAGCCCCGATAATTGAGTTCAGCAATAGATAAAAACCTAAAATCCTTGATAGTGAAAAAGTATTTTCTCTTAAACTATCATTTGAATTGGAAAAAAGTCTTCTTTTTTTTGGGGATACTCTTGTATTTTTTTCTAGAAAATCAAACCTATGCTCAATTAGCGATTCCTCGGGCAGGTTTCCCTTATTGTCAGCCTTTTACAGATACTGGGGATCCAAATGATTTAGAATTCACAATAGCAAAAGGGAATACAATTTCTTCATACAATCCTTTGATCTTGTCAGATGATAGATCATTGGTATTGACAGGAGAATCTATTGAATTAACACCCAGCAGTGAAAATGAAAGAGGTTATGTTTTGATAGATCTTCCTTTTTCATCGGAATATGGAATTAAAGCTTCATTTGAATACTTTATAAATTCTCCATCTTTAAGTGCAGATCTTGGGGATGGGTTGAGTTTTTTCCTTATTGATGGAGAAGTAAATGAGTCTGAATTTCAAATTGGTGGTGTAGGCGGGTCTTTGGGATATGCACCTCATGGCAGTAATGCGAATGGAGCAACATATGCTGGAGGTGATAATTACAATTACACAACAGGTGGTGTTACGGGAGGATACATGGGGATAGGTTTTGATGTTTTAGGTAATTTTGGGAATTTTCAAGAAAAGAGATATGGTGGGTTTTCTAACCCGGATCAATTTAATTTCTCAACACCAAATAATGATATTGAATTCTATCCAAATTCTGTAGTAATTAGAGGCCCATTGGTAAATAATGACAATAGGAGGAAGAATGGAGATCCTCCACCAGTTATAGATACGACTAATCCTCAATACAACAGTTATCAATTCAGAGCTGGTAAAATTGTATTTTTCGATCCTTCAGATGATTATGGAATAGTTCAAAATAGGGTAGACAATGGAGTAGGGTCCCTTCCTTCAAACTCTCCCTATTTTATGCAAAATAGTCAGTTTAGAATTGGTAATTATTTATCTCCTTCTGATGTTGATTGCGAGCAGCAGCAGTTGCCTCCCGGTTATAGAAAGGTTTATATTGATTTAAAACCTACAGGTATACCGAGTGAGCCTTACGATGTTACAGTTGATGTGCTCGTAGGCAACAATCCGGTTCCGGTAAATATTTTTAATAATATTAGATATCAAGGTATAGCTCCCCAAACATTGAAAGTAGGGTTTGCCGCTTCTACTGGAGCCCCTTTTTACAGTCGTCAGGAAATCAGAAACGTTGCTGTGCAAGTTTCTAGCCTTGAAAATGCCCAGCAGCCTAACCCACCGAGCTTGGAGAGAACTATCTGTATTGAAGATTCGGATGATGTGGATTTCCCATTTTGTGTGGAGTTACCCTCTTCTGCAAATGCATTTATACAATGTATTAATCTTTTCCAGGATGATCCAGGAGCCGCTGATAATGACTTTACAAATACTACTCAGTTTGGTTGTGGTCTGGATGATGTCTGTGGTACAAGATGCCAGGATATTCCCGAATTACCATTTTTCCAAAACGGGGTACTTGTTGGGACATTCTTTGCTGACCTAGAGGATCTGGACACAGATAATTTTGAAGAAAGAAGAACCCAGGCAAGGATACGCTTTGAACCGGTTCCAGGTTTTTTTGGCACGATCACGGCTTACTATAAAGTAGTTGATAATTTTGGTCTAGAGTCAGATGGGATTCCAATCACCATTACAATTAACCCCCTTCCTGAATTCGTTGATTTTGGAAATATACAAGAGCCTACCTGTGACGGGCAAAGTGACGGTGCGATAGATGGTGTTGTAGTTGAAAATCTTGTTGAGGGTTATGAGGTGAGGTGGTATGATGGACAAGGAAATCAGGTAAATCCTGATTTATACACAGCTGATGAAACAAATGTTGGGGGATATATCAGGGCAATCTTAGGTCTGAACGGTGTTAATCTGGGATCATACTCTATTGAGATTTTCAACCCTACTGGTGATGATTCAGATCTACTCTGTTCTGATGAATTTGACGATGTGGATGTGAATACCTGTTTTGTAACTCATGATTTCCCAGAGATAACTCAAGAACGTGGCACCCCTGTGATTTTGGTGGATCCTGTTGATGTAATCTGCGAACTGACTCCCTTGTTTATCCAGGCGGATGTAGATCAGGTGTATAGGGATAATGTTCCTGGAGATCCAGAATTTTTATGGTACACAGATGAAAACAGACAATTTCCTATTCAGGAGGGTAATCAGTTGAATATTAATGGAAATCTTATCAATACTGGCGCCATTTCCATTTCTGCTGATGGTTTGATTTCTTTTGCCAGCCTGCCCCAAGGGAATTATTCATTTTTTGTGGATATAATGGATACAGATTTTCCGGATGATGGTAATTTCTGTATGTCAAGAGGAGAAATGACCCGTATAGACGTGACAGTGGTACCCGAACTTACAGGAGTGGTTTCGGCGATAGCTGATTTGTGCAGGGAGGAGATTGGGTCTATTGCAGTGGATGTGGACGGAGGCCAGGGAGCAAAAACTTACAATCTATACAGGGAAGGTGAAAATGATCCCATTCGTTCTGAAGTGTCAAATGCCAATCAGTTTACTTTTGAGAATTTATTACCAGGTGTGTATGAAGTAGAAGTTTTTACCCAAAACCCATCTTGTCTGGTTAATTTAGGGCCAGTAGAGGTGGAAGGGCCTGAATTCGCTTTGGAAATTGAGGAGCTTTCCATTCTTCCTGCAAGTTGTGGAGAGGATAACGGAGAATTTTCATTTAGGATCAATGGAGGTAATCTGAGTTATGGTTCACATAATCCACAAATAAGCGGAGGTACTTTTGAAAATTGGGAATTGGATCCGGACAATCAGGCATACAACTTCTTTGGATTGCAAGGAGGTGTGGAATTTACCGTAACGATTGATGAAGGAAATGGCTGTACAATCAGTTATTCTTTTAATGTGCCGGACACACCTGAACCTGTTTTTGATATTATTGGCGACAGGGTAATATGTGAGAACGAAGATGCTGTTTCCTTCACTGTTGATTTTGATTTCTTTGAACTTCAGAACGAAGCCAGTCCGGTTTTCATTTGGTACGAAGATGAAGAAAGACAAAATCCCATTGCCGGAGGGACGGGACCTTTTGGCTTTGACTATAGCATTGATAGCAATACAGGGTCTTTGGAAATCAGTAATCTCAGTATAGGGGAATATAGCCTTTTTCTGGAAATGACCGGCCCTTTTACCTGTGAGGGAGTCTTCGAAAGACTGGATTTTAGTGTAAACCCACTGCCTGAACCAATAGTATTTAGGGAAGAAGCCGCACTGTGCTTCGGTTCTGTGGATGGAATCATAGAGATGGGCCTTACAGAAGGAGATATTGCTGACTTTGAATTTGCTTTGCAAGGCTTGACGGATTTTCAGGATAGCCCTGTTTTTTCAAATAACATAGCTGCAGGAAGCTATATTGGGCTGGTAAGGAACAAAAGTACAGGTTGTGTGGCTGAAATTGATATCACTATTGATGAACCGGAATTACTCGAGGTCATTTCCCTGGGCTTCCAGGATCCTACCTGTGGAGATTTCAATGGAGTAATCGAATTTTCAGTATCCGGTGGAACAGCGCCTTACAATGTTTTTATCAATGGAAGTTTGATCAGTAATTTTGATTTTACCGAATCAGATGGGAATTACAGGGTAACCAACCTTGAGCCAATCAGCTATATAGTAGAGGTTGAGGATAGTTTCTCTTGTTTGGCACAAATTGACCAGGATTTTGATTTGGTCAATAATGAAGGCTTTGAGATATTTTCCAATCCTCTAGAAGATGAAATCTGTGAAGGAGCCAATGTAGAATTTACTCCTGACTTAGATGTTCCCACGGGTGCATCCCCTGAATTGAAATGGTATTTTGATGCTGCTGCTACACAGGAGGTAAGTTCTGGGAGTATAGGTGGACTCACCTACGCCATTAGCGATGATGGAGTTCTGACTGTTTCCGGTTTGGACCCGGGGAGTTACACCTATTATTTGGAGATTTCTGGTGAAAACATCTGTACTTTGATCAGTACCGCTGAGGTCAATGTCTTACAAGCTATAGATGCTCGTGTAAACATCGAAAACATCAACTGTTTTGGTGATACGGACGGTATTATCAATATTGTGAATGTCATAGGAGGCTCAGGAGATTTTGAGTTTAGCCTAAATGGGGTTGATTTTCAAACAGAGCCTATTTTTGAAAACCTTGCCCCAGGTAACTATACCTTGAATATACGTGATGTTAATTCAGCTGAGGGCTGTTTCCTTGAAATTTCGGATTTATCAATTGAAAGTCCGGAAGCTCCTATTTCATTGGAAAGGTTTGAGGTTTTTAGAGCCTCATGCGGTGAAGCCAATGGACGGATTTTTAATGTAGATGTTCAGGGTGGATGGGGAAATTATTCCTTTGAGTGGAGAAGTGATGATCCTGATTCAGGAGAATTACTGACTCAGGGAAGTATTGAGGAGTTGGATGGCATTTTTCCTGGCACATATTACCTTATAGTTCAGGACGAAAATGGCTGTGTTTCCATTTTTGATTTTGAGGTTGGAGCCTTATCTGATCCTGAATATGCCTTGGTTCCACCGATGGATGTATGTTTTGGGGATGATGTATTGATCAGGCCAGTGCACTTAGCTCCGGATCCCAGTCTGCCACCTGCAGCAGCGACAGAGGTATTTTGGTATAAGGAAGCTAACAGGCAAGGTCTTATTGAGGATGGGGTGGATTCTGAAAACCCCGAGATTGTATATGCCATTGATGACAGCAGTTGGATAAACCCAGAGCTTAGGATTTTAGGTTTGGCTCCAGGTGATTACACTTTTTACTTTTATGTAGCTTGTACCGATGTGGAAATACCTGTTGAAGTCACTGTTCACCCAATTCCCGAACCTATATTCGAAAGTCAAAGGGTGTCCTGTCATGGAGCTAATGATGGGAGGATTTTGCTTTCCGGACTTGGGGGTGATTTCGATGTTGAGTTTTCAGTCAACGGTGGAGACTGGATCAGTCAGGAAGAATTAGAGGAATTGCTTTTTTCTCCAAACACCTATAGCATTGAGACCAGGTCTGTTTTTGGATGTTCTCCTGAAATTCAAATCATTGAAATAGAAGGTCCTGAACCATTAAATTTGGAGTTTATAGCCTTGAAGGATGCCTCTTGTCTCCAAAAAGATGGAAATATAGAAGTTGCTTTTTCCGGAGGATGGCCTTCTTACGCTTTAATCCTGACCAATTTGGATAATGGCAATAGCTTAGAGTTAAGTCTGGGTGAAACTGGAACTTTTGTGTTTGAAAATTTGGGTAGCGGAACCTATGAGGTAACACTTACTGATGCAGAAGGCTGTTTGGCCAATTTGTCTGATCCTGTTGTTATTGAAGATTTGCCGACTGAAATTGTTATTGATGAGCGTTTTGACATTTGTGAAGATGAAACATTAACCCTCAGCCCAGAAATCAACCCCGATGCAACAGAAAGAAATTTCAGATGGTACAGGGAAAACATCAACCCGGCCAATGAACTGAGTGATGGTCAGAATGAGGGTGGAGTCAGCTATAGCATTGATGCAAATGGTTTTTTGAGTATAAGTGGGCTTGAATCAAGAAGTCAGGCCTATGTTTTTTGGGTGACCGTAGAGGGGCCCGAGGTATGTGAGGGTGACAGTAAGGAATTGGAGGTGTTTGTTTATCAAGAGCCGGTCTTCACCGCTGATGTGATTGATGAGGTTTGTTTTGGTGAAGGTGGTTCTATACTTATCAATCCCGAGGTCAATGTTTCTGATTTGGAAATCAGTATCAATGGAGGAGGTTTCCAGAGTTACCCTGATAACAGGATTGATAACTTAAACCCTGGATCATATTTTCTTGAAGCGAGACATGCATCAGGTTGTACATACATTTTGGAGGATGATCTCCTTATAGAAGGCCCGGACTCAGCCTTGGAATTGCTCGATATTCAAACTCTGGATACAGAATGTGAGGAAAATGCCGGTAGGATATCCGGTACCATGAAAGGAGGCATAGCTCCATATGAAATACAGTTGACAGATGCTTCAGGCAATGCATTGAATTTAAGTCCTGAAATCACTGGAGATGATTTTGTTTTTGCGAACCTGCCTTCTGGGGATTATATACTGGTCTTGGAAGATGCCCTTGGGTGCATTGTTCGGGAGGATCAGATCATTGTTTCAGACATACCGACTCTGATTGATGTGGATGATCTGATCAGTATTTGTGAAGGCGAGACAGCTGTATTGATGCCTTCTATCAATGTCTCAGGTGCCAATCCTGAGTTTTTATGGTTCAGTGATCCAGATAGGCAAACCCCTGTAATCTCAAATCAGGCAGGTCCAAATGGGGAAAGCTATGAAATCGATGCAGCAGGAACTTTAAGGGTAAGGAATTTGCCCGTGGGAGCTTCGCCTTATTTCTTCTATGTAGGAGCTCAGGGAGAGGGTGTCTGCGGCGATGACTTGGAACAAGTTGAAGTGATTGTCAATGAACTTCCTCAGCTTAGGGTGTCTAATCCCTCAATCGTATGTGATCCTACTGAGACGGTTGATTTGACCCGTTATATTGAAGGTTTTGATGCAGATTTGTACGATTATATTGTGGTAAGTCCTTCAGGAAATAGTCTCCGTTTAGATGAATTGGAAGAGGTAAGCAGCTCAGGAAATTACAGTGTGCAGGTGAGTACCAAGGGAAGTGATTGCTACACCCCAGCTGAGCGTATATTGGTGATCATAGCAGAAGAAGAGGTTATCGCCAATTTTGATTACCAATTGGATATTGGTGGGGGAAACATTATTGTGAATCAGGATATCAATATTCTGGAAGATGTGGAATTTACAGACTTGTCCACCGGGGATGTAGTCATTTGGAACTGGGACTTTGGTGATGGGGCAGTCAGTTCTCAGCAGAACCCCATTCACCAGTATCAAGAAAAAGGAATATATACCATAAGACTGACCACCATTGATGTCAATGGATGCCAGTCAGAGTTTACTAGGGTGGTTCAGGTTTACGATGATTATCTGATAGAAATACCAACTGCCTTTACACCTTCCCGTACCGATGGCAAAAACAACTACTTCAAACCTGTTTTTAGAGGAATAGCGAGTATGAAACTTTATGTCTTCAATACCTGGGGAGATTTAATTTATGAGACAGACAGCCTAGAGGATAGAGGCTGGGATGGAACACTGAATGGCACTATGGCTCCTAATGGAAATTATGTTTATAAGGCGGAGTTTGAAACCAGAGGAGGAGAAACCATAGTAAGAACAGGGGTCTTTATGCTTCTTCGATGATTTTTATTGATTTACTGAAAAAAACACTATTGCGAAAACGTTGGGGTAAATAAACTTTTAACCATTATTTTTTAAAAATCAATTGTCTGCCATCAATTTCAGGACCTGTTTCAATTTTTCTAAATTAATTTTAAAATCAGCAAAACCTGTTTGCTGACTTGTGGCAGGATTGAGGGTATAATAATATTCATGGCCTAAGTCTGAAGCCATTGCGAAAAAACTTTGACTTAAAGACCAAGAGTCTCCCATATTCCTAAACTCAAGAACCTTTCCTCCTTCAGGCATAAAAATCATATTGGATAACCCTGCCCCGTGAAGCCCTGCCAGATGACTGCATTGTCTGATCATGTTGACCTGATCTTTTAAACTAAATTTTTCCATAACTTGGATTTCATAGCCAAAGTCTGAAAAAACACTTTCCACCTCAGGCTCGTTCAGTACTTTTCTATACTGAGCATCTTTCCTGCTGATATAAATTTTTCTAAAAGGTTTTTCCTGGATTTCCCCGATAAATGCTTTACTAAGTTGTTGGAGTGCAGTTTGTTGGAACTCACCTACATTCCCCATTCTGCTCCCAGCTTTAAGTTCTCCGATTTTGTAGTTGATTTTAGGGTCGTAAAAAAGAAAAGGTAAATCAAGTAGCTCCATTGATTCCTGGACAAATCTAAGCTTCCTGTAGCTATGGGGCAAAAGAAAAGGGTGTTCCTGAAGTAGGTCTTTCATCATGTACATCCGGGGAAGAGCTTCACCCATCCAGTGAAAATAATTATCACTCCAATTATCTATCCCCCAAGCTGCTTTTTCAATATACTTCACTTTTCTGCTGTAATTGAGGGCAAGTCTTTTGAGTTTGGCTGTGCATTTAAAGGGGATCGCATGGGATAACTGGTCCTGAATTTTGAGCGGATGTTTTGTCAAAAGGCTATCCTGAACCAAAATACAATTCTTAAAAGTCTGAACATCAAAGCTTTTGATTTCTTTTACAAAATAATCTTTGAAAATTTCGAAATCGGAACTTTGGTAATTAATCGGTTTTTTTCTTTCAGATATATAAGTAGGAAGTATCCTTAAAAGCTGGGGCTGACTTGGCATCAAGGGTGTTTTTCTGGGACTGAAATGGTTTTTACTGAATATGTGCCAAAAGTAACCAAAAACATGAAAAAATGCTTTAAATAAATTTTCGAATTGTTAATTGAAGAGAAGCATTCTTTGTATATATTTGGCCTTATTGTTGTAGCGAAGCGGATCAAATCTATTGGTTCCCTTCACCCCAGAGCCCATAGTAGTTAGTAAGAATATAAGTGTTAAAACTGTTTTGCGCAAGCAAGGCTAATGGATAAGAAATATACTATAGGGCTAATTCGATTTGTGTTTTTTTGGGCACTGCTGGGTTTATATTCACCAAATCTTTTAGCTCAAGTAATCATTCCGCGTGATGGATTTCCTTATTGTGAGCCGTTTACGGGTTCAGGATTTAGGCAAAATACTGTTTTGGGGGGAAGTCCCAATATTCCTATTCTGACTGCCTCAACCCCAGAACATGTGGATGGTCAAGGGTTTTTAAGACTAACCAATAACAACAATGACCAGCGGGGTTATGTGTTTGTAGATCTTCCGTTCTCTTCGGCATATGGTCTGAAATTCTCTTTTGAATATTTTATGTATGGAGGATCAGGTGCAGATGGCATTTCTGTCTTTTTATTTGACGGTAATATTTCAGAGGCTGATTTTCAGATTGGTGGTTGGGGAGGTTCTCTAGGCTATGCTCCAATCAATGCCCCAACAAATGTTCCCCCTGTTATCCTTCCTGGATTGAAAGGTGGCTACTTGGGTTTGGGGTTGGACGCATTTAAAAATTTTGGAAATAATATGGAGGGAAGGTTTGGAGGTTTTGATGACCCGAATGCTCCTCCAATAAACACTTCATTTATTCCACCTGCCTTAGGTAAGGATTTTTTTCAATCCATCTCCATAAGGGGTCCAGAAACAGAGGATTACAGGTTTATAGCAGGGAAAAGGGTGCTTCACGGCCCTGACAACGAACCTAATCCGGCAGTTTTGTTGCCTCCAGCTTCATATTTATATCCAAATGTTGCCGACATAGATAAAAGGTTTTCCTTAGCTTCTGCTGTAAAGGCTGTGGACTGCGACATAGATGGGTATAGGAAAGTATTTGTGAACCTGAAACCAGTAGGAGGTGGATTTTATCTTCTTTCTATTGACATGTTGGTCAGGTCAAATGGGTTTAGAAGGGTAGAACCTATAGTGACTGATATTCCTTATAATTTCCCTGCACCTGAAAACCTTAAAATTGGATTTGCAGCCTCTACTGGTGGTCAAACCAACTTTCATGAAATCAGGAATGTAACGGTGGAGGTATCTGATTATTTGGCTATCCCCATCCCTGAGGTGGATAATCTGAGAGCGGAGATCTGTGAAAATGAGGAGAATTTATTCGAATTTGATGTGACACTTACATCAGACAACTCCTTTGTAAGGTGCGTACAACTCTACGAAAACGATCCCCTAGCTCCAAACAATACTCCTCCAACAGGAGGAGATCCAAGTGATAATAATTGTGGTGCATCTGATGTTTGTATTGAAAAATGTAATCCATTAAATAATTCAGTCACAATTCCCGGTAAGGGTACTTTTACAGTAGAACTGGACGTAAATGTTGATTTAAGTGATGACGAAGACAGGGTGAAGGCTGCCATTAAATTTGTGCCAGAACCAGGTTTCCTGGGGGAAGCTGAAATCTACTATCAGGTCATTGATAACTATGGGCTGACGTCTTTTGCGAAAACAGTTACTGTTGTTTCCAATCCATTCCCTGAAGAAAAAGATAAAGGGGATATCGATTTTCCGACCTGTGACGGCCAGGGCAATGGTAGGATTTTTGACGTGGAAGTTTCCTCTCTGGTCAATGGTTTTGATTATGAGTGGATATGGCAACCTGTTTCAGGTACAGAAGTCAATCTTGGGAAAAGTGGAGCTTCTGAGGTTTTTGATTCAGCCACAGGTATTGGGCTTTTTGAATTGGATAATGTCAATTTAGGTACTTACACCTTAAAAGTTTGGAATCCTTCAGACGAAGATGGCTGTCCTTTAGAAATTCCTATTGAAGTGGATCAGGAGCTTGGAACCCCAGTAGAATTGACTTCAGAGGAAGAGGTTATTTGTGCTTTCCAGCCTGTAAGTTTTACTCCTTTTATTGACGGGCAGTTTAATCCTACCGGTATTCAAGCCGATTTCAGGTGGTATCGGACAGCAAACAGAACAGGAGCTCTGGTTGACGGTACTACGGTTACTATCAACGATAGAGCTGTACAAGTGGAAGTAAGTCCAGAGGGGATATTGACTTTGACAGGCCTTCCTTCCGATGGAGCAAATATTCAGTCCTATGAATTTTTCGTTGAGGTTGCTTCCCAAAACAATTCCAACTTTCCCAACGCACCCAATTTCTGTCCGTTTATCGGTGATATTCAGACCACGGCCAGAGTTACAGTTCACCCACCCATAAATGCGAACTGGAGCAGCGATCCGGATTGGTGCAGAGCGGGAATAGGAACTGTTAGTGTGAGCGCAACAGGGGGAAATGGTGATAAGACATTCCGTCTATTGGATTTGGCAGGACAGCAACTTCAAGGGCCAAACAGTACAGGTGAGTTTACAGGATTGTTACCTGGAGAATATGAAGTTGAAGTCACTTCTTCTGGACCGGATTGTATAGAATTGATTGATGTCAATGTTCAAGGTCCTGAAGAAGATTTATTGATTATTGAAGAGGCAAGGCAAGAGGCATCCTGTGAATTGGACAATGGACGCTTTAGCTTTGAAATTTCAGGTGGAAATACACCTTATTCCAGTAGTAATATCAGTATTTCAGGAGGACCTTCCAGCAATTTGATTGCTGGTTCAGGAGGAGTTTATACCTATGAGGGCTTGGCTCCCAATACACCATATACCATTACCTTCACGGATGCCCAAGGTTGCCCTGCTTCCATGGATTTTACATTAAATGCCATTACCAAGCCTGTTTTTGATATCATTGAACCTGCTCCGGTATGTGAAGACCAAAGTGGACTTTTTATTGATGTAACCTACGACTTCTTCGAAATACAAGCAACAGCGGTACCTATATTTAATTGGTATACTGAGCCTAACGGTGGAAGCCCAATCGGAAATGGGAATGGGCCTTTTTGGATGGTTTATGATATCAATAATGCCAATGGACAATTGAATATAAGCGGTTTGCAGGCAGGTGTCTATACGCTATACCTTGAAATGTCAGGACCTGATGCCTGTGACCTACCCAGAGAAGCGGTCACATTTGAAATTTTCGCCCTTCCTGAAATAGAAATAGCCTATAAAAATGATGTCTCCTGCTTTGGTGGAAATGATGGTGAAATAGAAATCAATGTACTCAATGGCTCAATCACTGATTTTGAATTTAGAATTGATGGGCCATTATCCGCAGGGTATCAGGATGCTCCGGTATTCAATACAGGAATTATCCAAGGCACCTACCAGGTTTTTGTAAGAAATAAAATCACTGGTTGCGAGGAGAGTACTTCCATTGTGGTTGAACAACCTGATTCTTTAGTTTTAGATCTTATGGCTCAGGAAAATTCTTTCTGCGGCCAGGAAAACGGCACTATAAACATCAGAATTAGTGGAGGAAGCCCTATTTATGAACTGCTCTTGGATGGGACTCCAGTAAGCGGCTTTGATTTTTCGATAGATGGTCTGGATATCACCCTAACTGACCTTAGCCCTGGTGACCATGAATTGATTTTAAGAGACAGCAATCTTTGTGAGACTGGGTTAAATTTCACAGTGGAAGCAGATCCTTTTGCCGAATTTGATGCTTTAGGAGATATAATTTGTGTATTGGATGGGAATTCAGGATCAGCGAATACGGCCGTCTTGAGTCCGGTGATAATTGAATTGGCTTCAGCCAGTCCCGTATTTATTTGGTATTATTTGGATGGTTCAGGAAATGAAGTGCAGATCAATACAGGGGACAATGTGCTTGGTGCCAATACGAGTATTGATGGAAATGGAATCTTATCTTTGACAGGCTTACCAGCAAGTGCTACTCCTTATAAGTTTTTCTTGGATGTAAGCGGAGACAGGGTCTGCGTGGAACCCAAAATTGAAGTAGAAGTGTTGGTAAATCCTTTACCTGCGCCTGAATTCGATTTTGTAGCACCTACCTGTCATGGTGCTTCTGACGGAGAGATTATATTGACTGCTAATGGAGAACCTGAATTCAGCTATGAACTGGTGTCAACTGGTGAAATTAACAACAGTGGCCAATTTACAGGTCTTTCAGCTGGAACTTATCAAGTCAGAGCTACCAATACGGTGACTTCATGTTTTGACTTGATTGAAGTAATTATTTCAGAACCCGATCCATTGCTGATTTCTTTAGAAAATCTGCTGGATACTTCTTGTAATGAAGACAACGGGCTCATTGAAATTTTGATTTCGGGTGGTACTCCAGGTTATTCCATGTTGTTGGATGGTGAAGAACAAACCGCTTTGGATCTTGATGTTGAGGGCAGTATTGCCAGCATTTCAGGTTTGGCTCCGGGTACATACAGCATTCAGGTGTTGGATGCCAATGGCTGCGAACTGAGTGAAACGATTACCATAGAAGCCTCTCCAATACCTGTTTTTGGAGTTAGCAATGCTGAAATCTGCGAGCAAGATCCAGTCAGTGGAGAATCAATTACTGCTGTTTTAAGCCCTGAGATCATTGATTTAGCAGGGTCGGTACCTGTATTTACCTGGTATTATATTGATGCGCAGGGAGATACCTTGCAGATTAATTCCGGAGATGAAATCTTCGGTGCTCAGGTAAGTATCAATGCCGGTGACCTCAATCTCACAGGTTTGACGGCTTCAGAAAATGCCTATGAATTCCTTATGGATGTTTCAGGAGATGGCGTTTGTCCTGCTCCTATGATTCCTGCTACAATATTGGTCAACCCATTGCCTGCCCCTATATTTGAAGTAGTAGATTTGACTTGTTTTGAAAGTAATGATGGTCAAATCAATCTGACTGCCGGAGGTAAGAGCAGCTATACTTACTCGCTCAATACAGGCGAGAGTAACCAGACCGGTAGTTTTAGCAACCTTGCAGCCGGGGATTACAGTGTTCGGGTAGAGGACCCAAATGGGTGCTTTTCCATTTTTGAGTTGGGTATTCAAGAACCTTCCCCATTGCAAGTGCAAGCTGTTGATAGCACAGATCCAAGTTGTGGGGACAGTAATGGGGAGTTGACTTTTTCTGTGAATGGAGGAACATCTCCTTATATAATTACAGTCAACGGACAGGGAATCAGTGATTTTGAATTTGAAGAGAACAGCAATAATTATACCCTTACAGGACTTTCACCGGGTTCTTACAGTGTGAAAGTAAGAGATGAGAATGGTTGTGAGCTGGAGGTTAACGGTCTTTTTAACCTTGTAAATAATGAAGGTGTGTCTGTGGACTCACAGCCGATTTCAGCAGTTTATTGTGAGGCCAATACAGCTGCATTGGTACCTGATATCAATGTGCCTGCCGGGGTAGTGCCGGAGCTGCGCTGGTATAAGACTTCAAATACTTCGCAGCCGGTAGTCTCAAGCTCAGATCCGGCTGAAGATGGCATTATCTACAACATTGTAGACGGAGTTCTTTATCTGGAGGGTATCGGTCCTGGTGTTTATACTTATTATTTGAGAATATCAGGCCAGGGAATCTGTACGCAGCTTACAGAAGCCAATCTTGAAATTTTGGAAGGCTTGACAGCCTCTGTTGAGGTGGAGCCCATTACCTGTTTTGGGGATGAGAATGGATTGATCAGTGTAGGTTCAGTTTCTGGGGGAAGCGGTGGCTATGAATTTAGTCTTGATGGAAATAATTGGCAAAGTGAAAGTAGTTTTGACCAGCTGGCTTCAGGTATTTATACCATTTATATCCGAGATGCTGTTTATCAGGATGGCTGCCAACTTCTTATTCCTGATGTTTTGGTAGATGCTCCTGAGCAACCAATTACTGCCAATACTCCTGATGTTTTCAGAGCTTCCTGCGGTTTGGATAATGGCAGGATTTTCAATTTGCAGGTCACAGGTGGATGGGGAGATTTCACCTTTGAATGGAAGAAGGATGATCCCATCAGCGGGCAAAGTCTATCAGGTGGAACTTTAGCAGGGATTGAAAACCTTGCACCGGGTACATACTTCCTTCTTGTAAAGGATGATTTTGGCTGTGAAGCTGTTTTTGATTTTGAAATTGGTACCGCACCTGATCCCGAATATGAATTGATTCCTCCAATGGATGTTTGTGAGGGACAAGATGTGATATTGGCACCTGTACATTTGGCATCTGGAGCGCCTGCGTCTCCTACAGATGTGTTCTGGTATAAGCTTCCCAGTCAAAATGGACTGATCAGCGAAGGATTGGATCCCGATAATGCTGAGGTGTCCTACGCCATTGATGATAGTAATTGGATCAATCCAGTATTGACAGTAAGTGGATTGGCTCCAGGGGTTTATACGTTTTATTTCTATGTATCCTGTACGGATACAGAAATGCCAATCCAAGTTACTGTCCATCCTACACCTGTCCCTATAATTGAAGTAGAACGGGAGAGTTGTGCAGGAAGTCAGGATGGTAGTATAAAAATAGTTGGAAATGCTCCTTCTGATTGGGTTTATTCAGTAAATAACGGACCTTGGGAGAGCAGGACTGCTTTGGAAGGTAGGAATTTTGGACCTGGTATTTATGCCCTGCAGGCAAAGAATTCCTTTGATTGTATCAGCGAAGTTGAAGAAGTAGAGATTATAGCAGCCCAGGCATTATCACTCGAATTGCTGGATAGTAAAGATGCGGCTTGTGGCACATCAGATGGTTTGATTGCTATAGGGATCAAAGGAGGGTGGCCAGCCTATACATTGAAACTGACAGAATTGAATTCCGGGCAAGGGAGAGAAATACAGACTTCTGATTCGACATATACATTCAATCAGCTGCCTTTGGGCAACTATGAGGTTTCTGTGACTGATGCAGAAGGCTGTAGCTTTACCTTAGCAAACGGTATCAATATTGAAGATGGGCCTACTGAAATCCTTATCGACAACCTTTTTGAAGTTTGTGAGGGAGAGATAATTGATTTACTTCCTGATGTAAATCCAGCTTCTTCCAAAAAGACTTTTAGGTGGTACAGGAACATGGTCTCTGCTGGGAATGAGATCAGTAATGGTCAAACTATAGGAGGTGTCAATTACCAGATCAATGCCCAAGGTAGGTTGAGAATATCAGGTTTGAGTTCTGAAGACTCTCCGGCAGTATATTTTGTTACTGTAGAAGGTCCCGAGATCTGTGAGGGTGATCAGAAAAGGGTAGAAGTAAGGGTTTATCCCGATCCCCAGTTTACAGCCACAGCAGTAGACGAGAACTGTTTTGGTGAGGGAGGAAGTATCATCATTAACCCCGTGGCCTCTGCAGCAAATATCCGCTTCAGTTTGAATGGAAGTGCATTTACTACATATCCAAATAATATCATAGAGAACTTGCAACCTGGCAGCTATACCCTTACTGCAGAACATGCTTCAGGCTGTACATTTACTTTGGCTGAACCTGTGGTAGTATCAGGACCTGATGCGGCCCTTTCTCTGTCTGATGCCAAGGCAGTGGACGCTTCCTGTGCTGAAGAGAATGGTATGTTGAGTATGAATGTGAATGGGGGAACAGCTCCTTACACGGTTAGCCTACAAATGCCAAATGGAAACTGGGTAACTCCGTCGTATTTATGGAGTAATGATTTGCTGGAAATAAGCTCAATTGGTATAGGCAGCTACAAAATTCAGATCACTGATGCTGCTGGATGCCAGGTTATCTCGGAAGACTTGATAGTTGGTGATAGCCCAACCCCTTTAAGAGCCGATGATGTATTCATCTGTGAAGGAGAAATTGCGAATTTGATTCCGTCTATTCCAAATTCCAGCCTCAGTCCTACTTACAAATGGTATCTTGACCCCAATGGCAACAATCAGATCAATTCAGGTTATACTACGGCGGAAGGAGCCATATTCACTATCTCCAGCATAGGTAGGGTGGGGATAGAAGGTCTTCCGGCAAATAGTCAGCCCTATAAATTCTATGTGACAGTGGAAGGGTCTGGGGTTTGTGACGCTGAGATGGTGGAGGTTTTGGTTCAGGTAGATCCACTGCCCCAATTGAGGACTTCAAACCCTTCTATTGTATGTGATCCGAATGAAACTGTTGATTTAACCCAATTTATAGAAGGATTCAATCCTGATGTGTTTGATTACTTTATCACCTCTCCAACTGGAGCATCCCTACGATTGGCTGATTTGAGGACAATCAATCAGTCAGGTACTTACCTGGTTGAAATGGGCTTTAAAGGAAGTGCCTGTAGAACTAGTACTGAAAGGATTCTTGTTTTGATTGCAGATGAGTTGAATGAAGCTTCCTTTGATTATCAACTTGAGATTTTACCGGGTCAGGTTTTGGTCAATCAGGATATCAATATTTTGGAAGACGTGGAGTTTATTGATCAATCAAAGGGAGATATTGTTATTTGGAATTGGGATTTCGGTGATGGGAATACCAGTAGTTTGCAAAATCCTGTTCACCAGTATTCAGAAAAAGGTGACTATGTGATGAAGTTGGTGACCATTGACTCCTTTGGATGTCAGTCAGAGTTTACCAGGTTAGTTCAGGTGTACGATGACTATTTGATCGAAATTCCCAATGCATTCACTCCATCAAGGTTTGATGGGAAAAACAACTTCTTTGTTCCTAAATTCAGAGGTTTGGCTGATATGAAGTTATATGTTTTCAACACGTGGGGAGATTTGATTTTCGAAGGAGAAGGACTGGAAAATAGAGGTTGGGACGGAACGCTGAACGGGGTAGAGGTGCCTAATGGTAACTACGTGTATAAGGCAGAATTTTTAACCAGAAGTGGGGAGAAGGTAAATAGAACAGGAGTATTCCTGCTTATTCGCTGATAAATTTAGAATTAAAGAAAGAAATATTTTTCTTTGCAAATCACTTATAGCTGTCATATGCCTATTAGATATTTATTGGTTTTTTCCATTCTTACCATTCTTTCATTGATCTATTACCGACTTGCTAAAGGCCTCCATATAGTAGATAAACCCAATTCCCGCTCTTCCCATCAAATCCCAACAGTTCGGGGTGGAGGTATTCTATTTCCAATCTCTATAGTTTTATGGTGGGTTTTGATGGATTTCCAAAATAGTCTGATGGTATCAGGTTTGGTATTGATATCAGGGGTTAGCTTTTGGGATGATATCAAAGGAATGTCCAGGAGGATCCGGATATTGGTTCAGCTAATTGCCATTGTACTGCTCTTTGCTGATTTGGGACTTTTTGGAGATTTGCCGATTTGGGCTTTCCCAATTCTTCTCGTCTTGACCTTGGGTATTTTAAATGCAGTTAATTTTATGGATGGGATCAATGGGATCACCGGACTTTATGCATTGGTTTTTTTGGGAACTGTTTTTCTTTTGGACAGGGTTTTTCCCAGCGTCAAAGAGAGTATGGTTTTGTATTTGGGCATTGCAGTTTTTGTATTTCTCTATTATAACCTGAGAAATGGCAGGGCTCTCATGTTTGCCGGGGATATAGGTAGTGTTTCTTTTGCATATATGATGGTGTATTTTATGTTAAAGATGTTTTTGGAAACCGGAAATTGGACTGTGATAATTTTGTTATTTGTCTATGGAGTCGATAGCATTGGAACCTTGGTGCAGCGAATCAAAAGAAAGGAAAATATCTTTGAGCCGCATAGGAAACATCTTTATCAGATTATGGCCAATCAAATGGCTTGGCCACACATTATTGTAGCTTTTATTTTTGCAGGTACGCAGTTCTTGATCAATTATTTGTTTGTGTTGCGGGACCAGCGTTTTCCTGAATCTTGGGTTATGCTTTGCCTGATGATTGCTGTAGCAGCATTGTATTTGTTGGGAAAAAGAAAATTAGAGGAGAAGTTTGAGGTTTAAGGGGAAGGAGATATAGCCAATTTTTTGAATTAGTTTGTCTACACATTTTGTATGATTGGTAAAGAGATGCATTATCGGACTGACTTATTAACCCTGAATAAATGTACTTAAACACAAAATAATAGTATTCTGTAATTTTTGAGTTGGCTTTTTAGGATATGGGCTATGCGTAAATATGAAGTATTCAACTCAATTTACCCATTTAATTTCTGAATGAATAGAATAAAATAATTAAGTTTGCACGGTTATTGTAAAAGTGGCTTTGCCAATACAACATCATTTATGAATAGATTTTATCAACTACTAGGGCTTATTTTGACTGTCCTGACGGCAGCCTCCTGCGTTTCCAACAAAAGAATTATTTATCTCCAAAATCTAGAAGGGAATGAGCCCATTCAGGAAGACGTAATGGTAACTTACGAACTCCCGGAATATAAACTCCAATATAATGATATCATTGATGTGGATGTTAAAACGGCTGAGGATATGATTCAGAGTGGTTTTAATGCCAAGTTTCAGGATGGAGCAAATAGAATGGTGGGGCAAATTGCACAAACAGGAGGCGATATTTATTACATGACAGGATACTCCGTTGATAAAAAGGGAAATATCAGATTACCGATAATTGGTGAGCTTAATGTGATGAATAAAACCTTGGAAGAAACACGAGAGGTGATTGAAGAAAAGCTGAGAGAATATGTAACGACTGAACTGTATGTAAGGGTAAAATTAGGAGGTATTCGTTTTTCCACACTTGGTGAGTTTAGGAGGCCCGGAAAGCATGTAGTCTTACAAGATAGGATGACCATTTTTGAAGCCATAGCCCAAGCAGGTGATCTGACACCGGTGGCCAAAAGGGATGAGGTACTGATTATTAGGCAATACCCTGAAGGATCTAAATTGCACAGAGTAAACCTGAATGACAGACAGTTGATTCAATCCCCCTTTTATTTTATTCAGCCCAATGATCAGATATACGCTGAACCTTTGAAAATCAGAGAAATCGGTGCAGGTGAAAATGCAGCCCAATCCATTGCTTTGATCATTTCATCAGTGACTGCCATTGCCTTAGTTTTGAATCTAGTGACTCGATAAAAAATATGCATACCCCCAACAATCCACAATATCCCCAACAGGGAGCCTCTTTTCAAGCTGTACAGGAAGATGAGATTGACCTGAAGGCCTTACTTTTTAATTACCTCAAATATTGGCCAATACTTGGTATTTGTATGTTTGCCGGGATTCTTATTGCTTTTTTGGTCAACAGGTACAGTACTCCGGTGTATAAAGTAGAGTCTTCAGTCATTGTAGTAGATGACAAGCCCACCTTAGGTGCAGACCTTTTTGAGGCTGGTGGCTTGTTGCAAGGCAAAAGTAATGTAGAGAATGAAATCGGCATCCTGAAATCCTACACTTTGGCAGAGGAAACCCTCAGTGAACTGAATCTGAACGTACTGTATTTCTCTGATGGGTTTATCAATCAACAGCAAATGTATGGCAATGTACCCGTTTTGATCGAGGTGGATTGGAGGCATCCTCAATTGGTGGGGGGGATGTTTAGAATTGAGGTTTTGGACAATGAAAAGTTTTCTCTGAGTATAGAAGATGATGGTTTTCAGGTTTACAATCCCGCAGATCCATTCTATAAGTCTAAGCTGACCCAAGATCCTTTTATCAAATCCATACAATATTTCGGAGAAGAGATTAAAGGAGATAATTACAAAATCAAGGTACAGAATATTTCCGCATTGGCAGGAGAGAAATTGTTGTTTCAACTGAAAGATTCCCCCAGTCTGGCTCTTCAATATAAAAATAACATTAGCATTAACCCCATCAACAAACAGGCATCTATTTTGACCTTGGGTTTGGAGACTCCTGTCAGAAGACTGGGAGAGGATTACCTGAACAAACTGATGGAGATGTACCTGGCTAGAGAACTGAAGGAGAAAAACAGGGCTGCTGAGAATACGATTCTCTTTATAGAAGAGCAATTGAGTGGGATTACGGATTCCTTGACTTATTTTGAAAATAGGTTAGAAAGATACAGGTCGGAAAACAGGATCTTTAATTTATCCCAGGAGGGATCTCAAATTTTTGAGCGTTTGCAGGAACTGGAAAAGGAGAAATCACAGAGTGAAATCAGCCTGAAATACTATCAGACCTTACAGACTTACCTGAGCAATGATCAATTGGATGACCTGGTCGCCCCATCCATTATAGGCGTTACAGATCCTTTGTTGAATGCTTTGGTGATCAACCTATCAGAATTGCAGGCAGAGCGGATCAGACTGACGGCCAATTTTTCGGAACAAACTCCAGCTGTAAGAGAGGTGAGGAGTAAAATACAAAACACCAAGAAAGCCTTGCAGGAGAATGTCAATTCTGCCATTAGAAATACCAACAACATGCTTTTTGAGCTGAATAACCGAATCCGGACGATTGAGCGGGAAATCAATACTTTACCTGAAACGGAGCGAAGGTTACTGGGTATTCAGAGGCAGTTTACCATCAATGAGAATATATATATCTACCTTTTGCAAAAAAGGGCAGAGGCTGAAATCACCAGGGCTTCCAATATGCCAAAGAACAGCATATTGGACAATGCAAGGGCCTTGCAAAACCCTATAGCTCCCAAGAAAACCCTCAATTTATTGATTGGCTTGATTTTGGGATTGATTTTGCCCATTGGGGTCATTACAGTAAGGGACTTTTTGAATACCAAAATTGAAGATCCTAAAGAGCTTGAAAACCAGTTGAAGGTACCTTTGATAGGAGTGATTGGCAGAAGTACGGGAGACGATGGTATTCCGGTTTTGAATAACCCAAGATCATCTGTTACGGAGGCATTCAGGAGTTTGAGGGCGGACCTTTCTTATTTGGCCGTCAACAAGCAAAAGACCTGTATACTTTTTACTTCCAGTATTTCCGGGGAAGGAAAAACCTTTATTTCCATCAATATGGCATCTGTTTTTTCTTTGATGGGAAAAAAGACAGTATTGGTTGGTTTGGATTTGAGGAAGCCAAAAATTGCAGAAGATTTCAGAATGATTAATGACAAGGGGATGAGTACTTGCTTAAGTACAGATATGCCCTGGCAATCCGTGGTGAAGCCTTCCGGATATGAGAATTTGGATGTGATTTTGTCCGGGCCTATCCCACCTAATCCTGCAGAATTGCTTTTGCAGGACAAGTTTGCTGTGATTATGGATGAGATCAAGGAGGCCTATGACATTGTCATCTTGGATTGTCCTCCTGTGGGATTGGTTTCAGAAACCAAAGAATTATTCAATTATGCAGATGTAAGTTTTTATGTTTTCCGTCAGGATTACTCTCAAAAAGGGAATATTCAAATTCTGAATAACCTGGTAGAAAAAGGAGGGGTGAAGAAGGTGTATGGTATTCTCAATGATGTGCATATTGACACCGGTTATGGTTATGGCTACGGTTATGGTTACGGCTATGGATACGGAGGCAATAGCTACGGATACCATGATGATGTACATGTGCCTTGGTGGAAAAGAGCCTTGAAGAGAAAATGATTAATTGTTTAATTGATGAACTGTTGAATTGATTGGCTTTTCCTTATGTTGAAGCTTTGTTAACCCTTGAGGATTTTGAAACCTCGAGGGTTTTATTTTTTCTCCCGCAGATATCGCAGATGACGCAGATTTCGACTAAAGTCGAAGGGAGATTGATCCTTGCGCTCTAAGGGATTTGCAATTCCGAAATAAAGATAAAATGGATTTGTAATCCGGAGTTTGAAGACGTAAAATAAGACATAAGACGCTAGACATATGACATGAAGTGGGATCAAGGCTATCCCTACTTCATTATTCCTGCCCGAAGCAGGCGGGCTATATTCAATGTTCATTATTCGATATTACCCATAAAGAAAAGTGACAACCATCTTTAGGCATCGTCAGCCTTTAACTCTTAACTTTTTACTCTTCACTACCTATTCTTCTCTTTTTGCCATAATTTAACCATTTTTGATAAAAAACGGCCAACGTTATTTAGGCAATGAAAACAATTAACTATTGACCAATACCCATTCAACAAAATCAGAAATGGAGCCAGTAAAGACACCAAGGATAGCAGAGAAATAGGATGTCTCTTTGCATTACCAATGTCAGAATGTAAGGACCCTCGTTCTGAACCTAGTGAAAGCCTGTCCCGCAGTATTGCGGGGAATCTCCTACTCTCAAGGGAAGGAGATCCTTCACCTCCGCGAGCTCCGGTTCAGGATGACGTACACCTATTTTTATTCCCATTCTTCCATTGACAGAAATGTACCTCACTCTGACGAAGGAAGAGTCTCTTGATAAATAAAGTAGGAGATTACTCGTTCGTTCCTCACTACCATTGACAGATGTGGAGGGATCGTCATTCTGAACGTAGTGAAGAATCTCCTACTCTCAAGGAAAGAGATCCCCCGCAATGCTGCGGGACAGGCTTTCACCTCCGCAAGCTCCGGATACCATTGACGTATTTTCGATAAATACAATTATTTATTGATTTTGTATAAATTTCATTACCGCTGTCTGTTCATCTAACTCTATAGCCAGCTTTTGGAAATATTTTCGCTTCTGTTCCATTAGCCGGTTTTTATAATCCTCTACACCCCGCTCTACAAAATCCTGGCCTTTGACCATTAGATTCCAATACTGTTCTGCCAGTTTTCTTGCTACCGCTTTGATTGCAATTCTTGCGCCTTTTCTTGCTCTTATTCTCCGCCCAAATTCTCCTAGAGCTATTCGCTTACTTTGAAGCAGCGATTGTGCTATTGTGCGGAATATTTGGCCTGCCTTTGGCTTTCCCTTCGATTTATTTTTACGTGTCTTGCCTGAATGGTTTTGTCCGGGAGACAGACCCAGCCAACTGGTAAAGTGTTTCTCGCTTTTCCATTTTGAAAGGTCGTTGCCTACCTCAGTGTACAATTGAAACCAAGTATAGGATGTAATTCCTGATAACTGGGTGGCATCTTTTCCTTCGAACAATAACCTGAGATGTCCTTCCAACCCTTCTATATCAGGCTTGTTATGTCTGACAGGTTTTGACTTCCTTTCTGGTTTTTCATTGGAAAGATCCTGATTTTGGTTCAATACTTCCTCTATTTTTTTATCACATGCCTTTATTTGTCCCTGATAGAACTGATAGGCTTCATAAGCTTGTCTTAAGCTGAACAACCCGGTTTCGGAGTAGTGTCCTTCCAAAGCCTTGAGGATATCTTCCGACTTGTTTTTGATCAGGCTCACGTGGCAATAGGACAATAGCACTTGAGGGTTTCGCTCACCTGCTAAAATAGCCTCAATAATAGCAAGACCACTTTTGCCATGAATCTGGCTCAGCACTTCGGGCAACCGAATATTCATCTCTATAAGGGCTTTCTGCATGTGATTGACATGCATGGCAGCACTTCTGATGTGATCTTCACGCAGACGCTGATAGTTCCTTAGGCTTTTAACCAAGCCTTCTGCCACAAAACAGCGGTTGAGCAATCCGAAGCTGTGAAGTTGGTTTATCCATTGGCAATCTTTTACATCGGTCTTTCTTCCTGGGACCTGTCTTGTCTGTCTGCCATCAACGAGCCAAACATCCAGCCCGGCTGCTTGAAGCATATCGTAAAGAATTACCCAATAACTACCTGTAGCTTCCATCGCAACAGTCTTGACTCCGTGGGAAAGTAGGTATGAAACAGCATCTCTGAAGTCCTGAGTAAAGGTCCCAAATGATACTACCTGTTCCCCTTCGATGCCGATATAGATATTGCGTGAACCAATATCAATGCCGGCTGAATGTAGATGAATCTTTTCCATACTCGCAACGAATTAGTTGTTAAGAATAAACTCTATGCCCATGGGATAACAGTCTAAAAGGCTACCATGCGGACAAGCAGATTGCTGTACCATACTTCTGTCTATCACTCACGGAACCATACTCAGGAACAGGCAAGTGCACTATACCGAGAGCGGCCAAACTGCACAGAGTTTCTCTAAATTTAATACGTCATTGCCTTTCTGTAAATGCAAAATTTTAAAATCTCAGGATGACGTACACCAACTGTCATATCCTTTCTGTAAATGCCAATTTTAATGACTCAGAATGACGAGTCTGCAGATGTCATTCCCTTTCTGTAAATGATAAATTTTAAAATCTCAGCATGACACAATGATGCATTCTTTATATGATGTTAGCTATTAACTTTTAACATTTTCAAAAACATATGCACCAAAAAAACGCCGTAAATCGTAAATCCTCATTCGTAAATGAGTTGATGATTCGACAAACTGATAAACTGGAAAAGACGTCGTCATTCGTAAATCGTAAATCGTAAATCGTAAATTCCAAATCGTCATTCATAAATCTCAAACGCTTTCCGTTCTTCATTTTTGCAACCGATTTCATAAAATTAAAGCAACGCTGGTCATAATGGAAGTGCAAACGTTTTCCATATTCATATAAAATCCATAATTTGGTAGTCTTAAAAAATTATTTCTTAAACCTATTAATCCTATTTTAACTCAAACCCAAAATTATGGCTAAGACTTATTTCCCGGGAATCGAAAAGATAAAATTTGAGGGCAAGGGCTCTAAGAACCCTTTTGCATTCAGGTATTACAACCCTGACCAAGTAGTGGCTGGAAAGCCCATGAAGGAGCATTTCAAATTTGCGATTGCTTACTGGCATACCTTCTGTGGAACCGGTGGAGATCCGTTTGGACCGGGTACTATGAACAGACCTTGGGATGAAAATGCCGATGCAGTACAGCGTGCTAAAGACAAAATGGATGCGGCTTTTGAATTTTTTACCAAAATCGGAGCAGAATATTATTGTTTCCACGATGTGGATCTGATAGATGAAGGTGCTACGCTGGAAGAATACGAAGAGCGTATGCAGATCATCACAGATTATGCACTTGAAAAGCAAAAAGCAACAGGTATCAAATTGCTTTGGGGTACGGCCAATGTATTCAGCAACCCGCGGTATATGAACGGTGCTTCCACCAATCCTGATTTTGACGTATTGGCATGGGCCGGTACCCAAGTGAAGAACTCTATTGATGCCACCATCAAGCTTGGAGGTGAAAATTATGTGTTCTGGGGCGGTAGAGAAGGCTACATGTCTTTGCTCAATACAGACATGAAAAGAGAAACTGAGCACCTGGCCAAATTCTTAACCATGGCGCGTGACTATGCCCGATCAAAAGGTTTCAAAGGGAATTTCCTGATCGAACCTAAGCCTATGGAGCCTACCAAGCATCAGTATGACTATGATGCCGCTACCGTTGTTGGATTCCTGAGACATCATGGTTTGGATAAAGATTTCAAACTGAATCTTGAAGTGAACCACGCCACATTGGCGGGCCATACTTTCCAGCACGAACTTCAGGTAGCTGTGGATGCCGGCATGTTGGGCAGCATAGATGCCAATAGAGGAGATTATCAGAATGGCTGGGATACCGATCAGTTTGCCATCAATATCCAAGAACTTACAGAATCCATGTTGGTCATTTTGGAAGGTGGAGGTATTCAAGGAGGAGGGGTCAACTTTGACGCCAAAGTGAGAAGGAATTCCACAGACCTTGAGGATCTTTTCCATGCCCATATCGGTAGTATGGATGCTTTTGCCAGAGGACTTTTGATTGCCAGTGAAATATTGGAAAAATCAGCCTACAAAGACCTGAGAAAAGAGCGCTATGCTTCTTTTGATTCCGGAAACGGAAAATCTTTTGAAGAAGGCAATTTGACTTTGGAGGATTTGAGAAACCATGCCAAGTCAGTAGGTGAGCCTAAGCAGAGAAGTGGCAGACAGGAGTTGTTCGAGAATATTTTGAATGATTATATTTGATAATATTCGGTCAACTTGCCAGGATTCATAGATTAAGATATTAATGGATACTAGTAGATATTGGATATTGGGGTTAAACATAATTTGAATGTTGGTTTCTTTGGAAAACTAATATTTCTTTAAAAAAGTAAGTATATCCTTTGGGTTTTCCCACTCAAACTCGTAGAATCTGAGTGATAAATATCCCAATATCAATTTGATATCTATGAATATCCCCTCAAGACAGAAAATATGATATTCATACGCAGTGATGCGGGAGAATAAATTAGAGGTTTCATTTAAACCTGCTTAGATCCAAGATTTGAGCAGGTTTTTTATTAAATTAGAAAATTAGTCGACTCTAGTTAATGCCAGAAAGACAATAAAATAAATGCCCCGGACTCCTCAGCAAACTATGGAACCAATTGTCAATAAACCAGAAGCATATTTAAATTTATTAAAGGATTTTACCATGGATCCCTGGGATTGGAATTCTCCCCTAATTCCGGCTATGGAATCAAAAAAGGAAGAATTAAGTCAAAAAAGAATTCAATTATCCCCAATATGGGAGAAATTCGTAAACAAACTCAGTACTTATGAATGTGTGTATGAAGTGAAAGAAACCTCGATTCAACACGGTTTCCATCTCTTAAGTACACAAATTAGACTGCAAGGGCCAGGATGTAAGGGGCTTGTATTTTTAGTAAGTATGCTTGGACTATATGGCGTTTTTTTTGTGGATTATGATAAACCAGCTCTGGTCCCTTTAGATGATGGTTATGGAAAAGGTTGGTTGAGTTATTACCCATACGATGAGGAAGGGGAGATTCTTTCTCGCAAAATCTTTAACGAGATTGGGATTCTTTTCCCTGATTTTTCCAAGTTCGATAATGCATATGCTTCCATTAAAGTGGGAAACATTTATTTGGGTAATTTTGAAAAGGAACTTGATTTGTTTAAGGCCATATTTACTACTAATACTATATTTCTATAGATATGTTACAATGTCTTTTAGTAAAACAAGGTTTTTAGGTTTTGAATAAGGTTAACTTTGATGAGTTTTTCTTAGTAAGACAATAAAATAATTGTATAAGACTCCCCAGCCGTATATGGAACCCATTGTCAATAAACCAGAAGCATATTTAAATTTATTAAAGGATTTTACCATGGATCCCTGGGATTGGAATTCTCCCTTAATTCCTGCTATGGAGAAGCAATATTCAAAACTGGGTAAAATGCGAAGCAGTTATTTACCAAAATGGGAGAAGTTTGCCGAAAAAATCAGAGCCTTTGAAGAGGTATATGAAGTTCGGGACTCTTCTTTTCAGCATGGAAATCATATACTGAGTGTGAAAGTGAGGATGGATGCTCCGGGTTGTCGGGGAGTAGTACTTTTGGTAAGTATGCTCGGGCTTTATGGCTTGTATTTTGCCGATTATGAAAAGCGGGCACTAGTTCCTTTAGAGGATGGTACCGGAAAAGGTTGGTATAGCTATTACCCTTATGATGAAGAGGGAGAGATTTTCGCAAGAAAGTTATTCCATGAAGTAGGAGAATTTTTTCCGCAGTATTCCAAATTTGATAATGCTTATGCATCAATACCTGTTAAGAATATTCACCTTGATCACTTTGAAAAGGAATTGGATCTTTTTACAGCAATTTTTACCAATAACATTTTTTTTCTTTAAAAATGAGAAAGAGTTAGCTTAATGGGTTTAAGTATGTCCGTATACTTAACATTAATCAATAGAAATTTGTGTTTTCATTTAAACCTCCTTAGATCCAAGATTTGAGCAGGTTTTTTTTATTCGCTGGAATAATTTATATTTAGTTATGAAATTACTGTATAAATTTTTCCTGGCATCTTTTTTAAGTGTATTCTGCACATACTCCTTTGGGCAAGTCAGCTTTGGCGAACGACTTGAGGTAAGCGGCGAATTTTCCATCCAGCCAGTGTGGTTAGACGTTTCTGAGGATTACTTTTTTGCATATCAGGTCAATAAAGGAATGGCGGATAAGGAGATGAAGTTGAAGATATTCACGGCGAATATGTCATTTGGGGATGAAAAGGTGGTAGACATTCCTCTCAAATGGAGTCATGTCCTCAAAAGAATAAAAGTATTTGGGGATACAGTGTATTTTTTATGTGAAAATACCGAGAGGTATTTGAATGAGAGATACCTGTTGATCTTAGATCTGAAAACCAAAGAATCAAAAGAAATTGACCTTAAGAATACAGTAGAAAGTCCAATCTCTGATTTTGAAATTTTAGATGACAGAATTCTTCTGTTGTCCTATGTTCAAAATAGGCTTATTGCCCAGGTCAAAGAAATGGCTACCGGGAAGGTTTATACGGTAGAGGATGTTTTTCAACCTGGGATGGTTGTTCAGGAAGTTTTTGGAGATGAATTGACAGGGGTTTTTAACCTGTTGATCAATTTCAGGACGAAAGACAGAAGCAAATCTTTTCTCATGTCCTCGATCAACAAGGAAGGTGTATTGCTCCGAAACCACTTGTTTGAAAACGAATCCAAAAACAGAGAGAACATTGACATGATCATTTCTAATGAAGGTCCTTTGAAATTTATTGCAGGAACTGTTGGGATGACGAATAAAGTTGGCTATAATGGTTTTTATGGAGGATACCTTGCCGATGGGAGTGACCCCTTTAACAATATTGTGGAGATCAATGACCTGGACGGATTCTTTGCTTTTGAAAAAGATGGAGGTGAAAAGAGCCGTAAAAGCTGGGAAAAGTCCAGGAACCCTTCTTTGAAAGGAGCTTTGGCTGCAAGGGAAATCATAAAAAATGATCACGGCTATCTTTTGTATTCAGATCATTTCTTGCCTGTGGGCAATTCATTTTATATCAAAGACGGTGTATATGACCGCAACTACTACCGTCTTAATCCCATGAAAAATCTTTCCATCGGAAGGAAGGGAGGAATGGATGACAGTTTTATAGATACGGATACAGGCCGTACTGTGAAAGTGGAACTTGGGGATCCGAAAATTTATTTTTCTTTTATTTCTTCTCATGTGGTACAGTTTGACAACAATGGAAATGTGTTATGGGATTATGCCGTTCCCCTGCCCAAAAAGTCTACTTTTGTCCCGCTCTCTTATGGCCAGATATTCTCAGGTAACAAGGATCATTTTATATATGAATTTGAAGGAAAGCTTTTCTATTCGTTAATTTCAGAAGGTGATTTTCAGGAAATTAACCAAGAAGTCAAAATCCTGAATCCTCAGAAAGGTGATAAAGTATTGAGTTTAAGAAACTCTGACTTAGAGGTCAAAGCATTAAATAATGGGTCATTTCTATTGACAGGAAGGCAACAAATAAGGTATGTGAAAGAGGATGGTCAAGCAGTTGATGAAAACAACTTTTTCTTTCAGGAATTGAAAGTGACTGATCTGTGATTCATTCCATAAAATGGCCATAATAGTCTTTAGGCAATCTTAGCAAGTAAATTAGCTTTGCCAAGCCAAAACTTTAGATGTTTATTTCTTTCCAGAATAGATCCATTCGTATTGTTGTGGAATAGTATATTTGGCTTTTACTACCATTGAGCAAAATAAAATTTGAATAAGGGGAATTGAACCTTAAATTGGGATTATAGAATATCCTTTTAAAAATCCAATAATAAAGGGGTGACTCTAGGAAAAAAATTCTCTTCTCAATAATCACTAAAAACCTTCCATAGCATGCGTAATGTCGCCTTTATTCTCCCTTTTTATTTTGCTTTGATCATGTTAAACTTTTCCTGTGAACAAAAGGAAGAAGAAAAAAAGCGACCCAATATCATTTTTATTATGTCTGATGACCATGCTTATCAGGCCATTTCTGCTTACGATGAGCGTTTGATACAGACTCCAAATATCGACAGGATTGCGAAAATGGGTATGTTGTTTACCAATGCTTCTGTAACCAATTCCATATGTGCTCCTTCTAGAGCGACCATTCTGACCGGGAAACATTCCCACCTCAATGGGAAAACAGACAACCATTTTCCATTTGACACGACCAATGTCACCTTTCCTCAGCTTTTTCAGGAGGCTGGCTATCAGACTGCCATGTTTGGAAAGCTGCATTTTGGAAATAACCCTAAGGGTTTTGATCAGTTCAAAATTCTCCCTGGACAAGGGTCTTATTACAACCCTGATTTCATCACCAAAAATGAAGGAAATATAAAAGTTGAAGGTTATGTGACGGATATCATCACTGACATGACATTGGATTG
The DNA here is from genome assembly GCF_000295935.2 of Indibacter alkaliphilus LW1. GTDB lineage: Bacteria > Bacteroidota > Bacteroidia > Cytophagales > Cyclobacteriaceae > Indibacter > Indibacter alkaliphilus. The sequence goes on along the minus strand of NZ_ALWO02000037.1, from coordinate 237,414 downwards.
GTTACAGAATGAAAGGAAAGAAGAAGAACCATTTATGTTGATGTACCTGCATAAGGCGCCACATAGGGAATGGCTGCCTGCTGAAAGGCACATCGCAGAATTTACCCAGAAAGAATATCCTGAGCCTGTGACACTTTTTGATGATTATGTAGGTCGTGGTACTGCTGCCAAAGAGGCGGAGATGAATTTGCTTCATCACATGAACTGGGCAGGGGATTCCAAGGTGTATCCGAAAGTGATGGATGAATTGGGTATTCCTGACGCCTCTGGCTGGGACAAGGGAGCCTTCCAAAGGGAAGTTGGGCGAATGAATGAAACACAAAGGGCCAATTGGGATGAGGTATATGGTCCTGTAAACGAGGCCTTCAAAGCCGCCTATCCCAAGATGACCGAAGAGGAAAAAATGAAATGGAGGTACCAACGCTACTTGCAGGATTACCTGGGCACCATTGCCTCTGTGGATGAAAATGTGGGAAGAGTCCTGGATTATTTAGAAGCCAATGGATTGATGGAAAATACCATCATTGTCTATACTTCCGACCAGGGATTTTATTTGGGAGAACATGGTTGGTTCGATAAAAGATTTGTGTATGATGAATCCTTCAAAACTCCCTTGTTGGTGGCTTGGCCAGGAAAGGTTCAGGCAGGGAGCAAATCAGATGAAATGGTGCAAAACCTCGATTTCGCCCAGACATTTTTGGAAGCTGCAGGCATTGAAGCCCCTTCAGACATGCAGGGTGAGAGTTTGATTCCGCTTTTGACAGGGGAGTCGGACCAATGGACCCGGGATGCCGTTTATTACCATTACTATGAATACCCTTCTATTCATATGGTCAAGCGGCATTATGCCATTGTCACCAAGGAATACAAATTGATCCATTTTTATTTTGATGTGGATGAATGGGAGTTATATGACAGAATCAATGATCCAAATGAGCTCAAAAATGTATACGAGGACCCAGATTATGCTGGAATAAGAGAAAAGCTGCATGGGGAACTTGATGCCGTTAGAGAAAAATACGGGGATTCCTCTGAAATCAGTCAGCGCTTGTTGGAAGAATACCTCAGGCAATTTGAAATAAAAGGAGCGCAGGGATTCAAAGAATCACAATTGCAGGAGATTTTGAAGAAAAATACCTCACTTAAATAAATCCAAATCCATGCTATTGAAAATCTCCAACATTTGCCTATGGATATTCATTCTTAACATCCCTATTGCTATGGCCCAAAAAGAACCCAATTATGACGAAAGTAAAGTGCCGGCGTTGAGCATTCCGGATCTGTTTATCAGCAAGAACGGGATGCTTATCAAAGATGTACAATCCTGGGAAAAGCTTAGGAGAGCAGAAATACTCAGGCAATTTGCAAATGAAGTCTATGGAGATTTGCCTCAGAATTTTGACCAAATAGGCTTTGAGGAGAAACCAGTTACGGAGCATCCTTACAGTGATTTTTCCAAAATGAAAACGGTGGCAATCAAGGTGGAAAGGTCTGGAAACCAAAATACAATGAACCTGCACTTGTTTTTTCCTAAGGATTTTACCGAACCGCTACCTGTCGTTTTGTTGATCAGTCATAGAAATGTTTTGGATTTGTTGTCAGATACTACCGACAGTTTTTTTCCTCTAAAAGCAATCATCGGCAAAGGAATGGTAGCTGCAGTGTTTGATGTGGAAGATGTCTCCCCTGATCATAAGGGGAGGTTTAGTCAAGGAGTCTTGGAGAAGCTTTATCCGGAACAACTCCAAAGGTCAGATGGCATGCGGGGTTTGGGGGCATGGGCTTGGGGAGCCATGAGGGCCATGGATTATTTTGAAAGCAAAAGTGAATTTGATACTAAAAAATCCATGCTTGTAGGGCATTCAAGAGGTGGTAAGGCTGCTTTGTGGGCAGGTGCCAATGATAACCGTTGGTCTATAACCGTCTCCAATGAGTCTGGTTGTGGGGGTGCTGCACTATCCAAAAGGAAGTATGGAGAAACCATAGAAAGGATCAATACCACTTTCCCGTTTTGGTTTACCGATAATTTCAAAAAGTACAATGGAAACGAGGAATCTTTGCCATTGGACCAACACATGCTTTTGTCGCTGATCGCGCCGAGGGGACTTTATGTCGCCTCTTCCAAAGATGACCAATGGGCTGATCCCAAAGGAGAATACCTTTCTCTGCTTTTTGCTTCAAGGGTGTATGATGAAATTTATCAAGCGTCACAGGAATTACCTGATACCTTCAATACCGAAGTCAATACTCTTCATTTGGAAAATATAGGATACCATCTCCGTGAGGGAGAACATGACCTGAGTATTTACGATTGGAAGCGTTTTCTGGATTTTGCAGAAAAGAGATTTTCAACATTCAAATCATTGTATTAATCCTGGCAGGTTTTATATTCGGGCAAAATTTATAATAATCAATGTCATTTCCTTTTTTTTGGCAATAATATAAATTTCGATTACAATTGAAATGTAAATTCATTTGGTGAATGATTTCGATCATAATAGAAATTATGTACATTAATTATTGAGGAGCTAATTTTTGAATTTTTTCTTTAGTTAGATCAAATTATAATTTGTCGATAGATCTACAAGCAGTAGTTTGCATGTGAATAAAGATCAACCCAATACCAATTGAAAAACCAAAAACACCTTTTCTCTCTTCCCAAGGATATCCACTACTTGAATTGTGCTTATATGGGGCCACAGCTCAAGACTGTGGAGCATGCGGGCATTGAAGCAGTCCTGAAGAAAAACAATCCAACTCAGATCAAACCGAAACATTTTTTTGAAGAAGCTGGAGTATTGAAGCAAAATTTCGCAAAAATCATCAATGCTTCTGCGGAGCGGATTGCCATCGTGCCTTCAGCTTCCTATGGACTGATGACGGCGATCAATAACCTGCCTCTGGGAAATGGCAACGAAGCCTTGGTAGTAGGAGAAGAGTTTCCAAGCGGATACTTCAGCATAGTCCGCTGGTGTGAAAAGCATAACAAACAGCTCAAAACTATTCCGAGACCTTCTCAAAGTCCTGAGGTAGGTAGAGATTGGCACGAACAATTGATGGAAAACATTACAGATCAAACGGCTGTATTGATGATGTCAACGGTTCACTGGACAGATGGGACAAAGTACCTCTTGGAAGAAATAGGCCAAAAATGCAGGGAGCATCAGGTGGTATTTATTCTGGATGGGACCCAGTCTGTTGGAGCGATACCATTTGATGTACAAAAAGTGAAACCGGATGCCCTGGTCTGCGCAGGATACAAATGGCTGTTGGGACCATATTCCATAGGTTTGGCGTACTTTTCGGAGCTGTTTGATGATGGGATTCCTTTGGAAGAAAGCTGGATGAACAGGTCCAATTCACAGGAATTTTCATCACTTACAAAGTATGATCCGGTGTACTCCAAAGGCGCCGGCAGGTACAATATGGGAGAATTCAGCAACTTTATACTTCTGCCTATGCTGAACAAAGCCCTGGAACAAATACTCGATTGGGGAGTGGATAATATTGAGTCTTACACCAAAAAGCTGGTGGAACCTCTTTTCCCTTTCCTGAAAGAAAAAGGATATGATTTTGAGGAAGAGGCTTTCAGAAGCGGGCATCTTTTTGGGATTCATCTACCCGCTACCATGGACAAGGAAAGTCTTTTGGCGGATTTAGAGAAAAGTAAAATATATGTTTCTGTAAGAGGAGAGGCCATCAGGCTTTCCTTACATCTTTTCAATACTCTTGAGGACCTTGAGGCTTTGATGGATGTATTGGATCGACCATCCAAATAAATTTCACCTTATCTATACGTTCTTTTTTTGTAGCTTCCCTTCAAGAAAATAATATAACCATCGATATGAAGCCTACCTTTAAAATTTTGTTTGCCCTTTTGGTCTTATTCAGCTTGGAGCTGAAGGCTCAAAAGGTAGATGAAGCCTATGTGCAAAAAATCAAAGATTTCACTACAGATGAGCGCTTTTTACCCAAGTCCTTACTGGATATTGTAGATCATCCTTCCATTCCTTCACCTTTGAAGCATTTTGGACATATCATAGGTACAGAAGGAATTGTTCATCGTACTTCTGAGATTTATGGGTATTACCAAAAATTAGCTGAAAGCTCTCCATTGGTACACATGCAGGAAATGGGCAGGACGGAAGAAGACAGGCCTTTTTACCTGATCGTCATCGGTAATCAGGAGTCTATGGACCGGCTGGACCATTACAAAGACCAACTGGCCAAACTGGCGGATGCCAGAAAAACTAGTCCGGAACAGGCCGAGCAAATTATCATGGACAGCAAGCCTGTTTATTATGTGTCAGCCGGCATGCATGCCACCGAAATGGGTGCGCCCGAGATGTTGATGGAATTGGCCTACAGGCTGGTCACTTCCGATGCCAATGATATCAATGCGATCCGTGAAAATGTCATCACGGTGATTAATCCTGTTTCAGAGCCGGATGGCTGGGACAAGCAAGTGGATTGGTATTTCCGATATACCAAAGGCAGGGAAAAGTTTGACGATGGATTCCCAAGATCCACGCCTTACTGGGCTAAGTATGTGTTCCATGACAATAATAGAGACGGTCTTCAGGTCTCCCAGGAAATCACCAAATCAATATTTAAAGGCTTCTTTGAATTTCACCCCACGGTGATGTTGGATTTGCATGAGTCTGTGCCTTTGCTTTATATCTCTACCGGAACAGGTCCTTACAATGAGTTTGTAGATCCAATCACCCAAAGTGAATGGCAGGTCATGGGCAACCATGATGTGGCGGAAGTTTCTGCACAAGGTATGCCTGGAGCATTTACCTGGGCATTTTATGATGGATGGTGGCCAGGATATGGAATTTGGGTGGCAAACAACCACAATTCCAACGGCCGCTTTTACGAAACTTATGGTAATGCAGGAGCAGATACCTATTTGAGGGATTATTCCACAGCCAAATTTGCCGGAGACCTCGCCTCCTCCAAAGAATGGTATAGACCAGATCCGGCTACACCTCTGGTGTATTGGTCTTTCAGAAATAACATCAACTATACCCAAGTGGGTGTCATCGCTTCCCTTTATTATGCGGCCACCAATGGACAACTTTTGTTGAGGAATTTTTATAAAAAAGGATACAACAGCATAGAAAAAGGAAAAAAAGAAGGACCAAAAGCCTTTACCATCGCCAAGGAGCAAAGAGACCCGGCCATGGTAGCCTATCTTGCCAACCAGCTTAAGGTTCAAGGTATAGAAGTTCATGAAAACGACAGCCATTATGTAGTGCTTTCAGAGCAACCTTACAGAAATCTTCTGGTGTCTCTTTTGACGCCACAGTCTTATCCAAAAGAGGCCAAATATCCGCCTTATGATGCCATTGCTTGGACATTGCCATACCTGTATGGCGTAAATGTGGAAGCCAAGGAGGAAGTGGACTTTGATGTTTCTTCCCTGAAAATGTTGACAGAAGATGCCGTTTATGAAGGAAAGATTTCAGGATCTGGAAATACCTATATTCTTCCTTATCATGCCCAGAACACTGTTCTGCCTGCCTTGTATAGTTTGAAGAAGGACAATAAAAATGCCGAAATATCCATTCTTACCAAAGAAACTGAGATAGGAGGACAGACTTACGGAGCAGGGTCATTGATTTTGAAAAAAGTCAATGCCGATCAGGCTTCGAAAATTGCTTCAGGTTTCGGTTTGGATTTAGAATCCAGTAATGCCAATATTTCCTCTGATGATTTGAAAACAGTCAATCTCCCAAGAGTGGCAGTTTACCACACTTGGTATAATTCACAGGACGAAGGCTGGACCAGGTACACGTTTGAGGAAAGGGGAATTCCTTACACTTCTATTGACAAGGATGACCTGAAAGCAGGTGGCCTGAAGTCCAAATTTGATGTGATCATCATGCCTAGGATCAGAGGGAATGCCAAGAATTTCGTCAATGGGGTCGATAAGAAATTCGGTCCTATGCCATTTACCAAAACAGCTGAATTCCCATCTCATGGATTTCCTGCCTCTACCAATGACATGACCGGTGGTCCGGGCTTCATGGGAGTGGATAACTTGAGAAAATTCGGTGAAGAGGGTGGGGTCATTATAAGCTTTGACAATATGAGCGCTATCTTGGCTGAGCTGGGCATCGCTTCCGAACTGTCACCTGTAAGTACTTCGGGATTGTTTCACCCGGGTTCTATTATCCGGGCCAAAGCCAGAAAATCTGATTCTCCGGTATTGTACGGCTTTGGAGAAAGTTTCCAGTTATTCAGAGGAAATGGGCCACTATTGCAGACTGACAAATACAACAGGGACTTGATGTTGGTTCAATATGGTTTTGATCCATTGAAGGACGAAGTGGAATACGATGGCCATATCATGGGAATGCCTGAAAGAGAAAAAGTAGAGAAAAGGGAGAAGAACGAGAAAAATCCTGATTATGTGATTGCGGGAATGGTCAGAAATGAGCAGGAGATCGTAGGTCATGGTTCTGTGTTCAGCCTGCCACTTGGGAAAGGAACTGTGGTAGCCTTTACATTTGATCCTCTTCACCGTTACCTGAACCATCATGATTCTCCAATGGTCTGGAACGCCCTGATCAATTGGGATAAATTGAGGAAATAAAACTATTGGTTCAATATCGTTTAGTTAGGATAACTATTCCAAAGTTGAGTTTTGGCAATTGAGTTTGTTTTAATTTTAACCAACTTTGGAATAGTTTAAATTCAAATTCTTTCAATACAATGAAGTTTACTGCCTGCGCTGCCCTTGTTATTTTTTTGGTATTTTCCAGTAGTTTATTTGCTCAGGAAAAAGAAAAAAGCCCTTTCAATTTTATTGAGGTTGGAGAGGTAAGGGTTTTTGGGAAGGCCATAGACAAGCAAACCCGTTGCGTGCATTGGCATTCACAGCTTGACGTGATTGCTATCAAATTTAAGTGCTGTGATAAATATTACCCTTGTTTTTCCTGCCATGAAGAGGAGGCTGACCATGAACACATCGTTTGGCCAAAATCGGAATTTGATCAAGCTGCGATTCTCTGTGGGGTATGTGGAGAGGAGCTGAGCATTGAAGACTATATGGCATCTGATAACACTTGCCCGCATTGTGAAGCCAGCTTCAATCCAGGGTGCAGCAATCATTATCATTTGTATTTTGAAACTGAAGAGAAAAAACAGTGAAAGCCACGCACCTCGATCTTTAATTTGGAGCAAAGTGATTTCCTCAAATAGCATCAATTTATTCCGATTATTCAAGAACATAAGCTTTCATTTTTGATAAATGGCGTTTTTTATACGGGAAATTTCCTCTATCTTTTTTCGCACAAAACCAAATATGCTATGCGAAAAACCGCTACTTCTCTGCTCTATCTAGGATTTCTCTTTTTTTTACTGTCCAATAATTTGGTGTTTGCCCAAACCAATCAAACAGAATTGGCTAAAAAGCTGGCTAAGGGTTTAGAGTTGAGAAGTATAGGGCCTGCTGTGATGGGTGGCCGTATCGCGGACATTGCCATACATCCAAATCAACCTCATACCTGGTATGTGGCAGTGGGCTCAGGGGGCTTGTGGAAAACCACCAATAGCGGAGTTACTTGGACTCCGGTCTTTGATGATCAGCCGTCTTACTCCATAGGTACCGTAGTGATAGACCCCAACAATCCCGAAGTGGTTTGGGTAGGCACTGGGGAAAATGTGAGCGGAAGGCATGTCGGTTGGGGTGATGGCATTTACAAAAGTTTGGATGGCGGAGCCACATGGAAGCAGATGGGATTGAAAAAATCTGAGCATATTGGGAAGATTTTGGTGGATCCAAGGGACAGCGATGTGGTGTATGTAGCTGCTGAGGGACCGCTTTGGTCATCCGGTGGAGAGCGTGGTTTGTACAAGACAAATGACGGAGGTAAAAATTGGAACCTGGTCCTTGAAATAGATGAAAATACAGGTGTGACAGATGCCGAATTCGACCCTTCCGATCCGGATGTTATCTATGCGGCTGCTTATGAAAGGAGAAGGAAAACTTGGGCATTCTTAGCAGGAGGCCCCAATTCGGGAATCTATAAGTCGACTGATGGTGGTGAAAACTGGAGAAAAGTAAGCAAAGGTTTACCCCAAGGAGACATTGGTAAAATCGGATTGGCAGTAACTCCGGCTGATCCGAGCATTGTATATGCAACCATCGAAGCAGATGAATCCAATAAGGGTTTTTATCGATCTACAGACAAAGGAGAGAGTTGGGAAAAACGCAACAGCTACATTTCAGGCGGTACAGGCCCACACTATTATCAGGAAATAGAAGCTTCTCCATCAAATCCGGATTTGGTTTATCAAATGGATGTATTTCTCAACAGAACCAGAGATGGTGGGAAGACCTTTAATTATGGTGAAACAGGTAGGGGAAAACACAGTGACAACCATGCATTATGGATTGATCCTGGAAATGACAATCACCTGCTTGTAGGAACAGACGGTGGCTTATACGAATCTTTTGACGAGGGGGAGACCTGGAGGCTATTTCCGAACCTGCCCATCTCACAATTTTATAAAATAGGTTTGGACAATACAGAGCCATTTTACAATGTGGTAGTAGGAGCCCAGGACTTAGGGACATTGCTTGGACCATCGCGTACGACCAATGTTGAAGGTGTGCGAAATCAGGATTGGTATGTGCCTTTGGGTGCTGATGGACATGATGCTGTATTTGATCCAGAAGATCCGAATACAGTTTACATGGAAATACAGCAAGGAATGCTGCATAGACACAACAGGATGACAGGGGAAGTACTGGGTATTCAGCCCCAGCCAGAACCCAATGATCCACCGGAAAGGTGGAATTGGGACAGTCCTATTCAATTGAGTCCTCATGACCACAAGACTTTGTATTTCGGCTCGCAAAGGGTTTGGAAAAGCACTGACCGAGGTGATTCCTGGCAAGCAATCAGTGGTGACCTGACAAAAGGGAAAAGCAGGTACGAGCTTCCCATGAAAGACAGAGTTCCTGGTATCGACGCTTTGTATTATAATGGAGCCATGTCCAAATTTGCCACCTTGACCAGTATCAGTGAATCACCAATTCAGGCAGGCTTGCTTTACACAGGATCTGATGATGGTCTTCTCCATGTCAGTGAGGATGAAGGTGAAAGCTGGAGGAAATGCACAAGACTTCCCGGTGTTCCTGAATTGACATTTATCAATCATGTCCATGCATCCCCACACGATGCCAATACGGTCTTTGCAGTGGCTGATGGGCATCAGCTTGGAGATTACAATTCTTATGTTTTTATGAGCACGGATAAAGGTAGGTCATGGAAGTCAATAGCAGGTGACTTACCTTCCAATACCATTATTTGGGTACTCAAGCAGGATTATATAGATGAGAATTTGTTATTTATAGGGACTGAGTATGGTTTGTATTTTTCCATCAATAAAGGAAGTAATTGGATAAAACTAAATACTGGAGTACCTACAATATCTTTCCGTGATGTGGAATTACATCCAAGGGAAAATGATTTGGTGGGAGCGAGTTTTGGCAGAGGGATTTACGTGCTGGATGATTATTCGCCATTGAGAGAAATCAATAACCTGAGCATTTCTAATTCGAATACACTATTGCCTGTCAAGGATGCTTGGTGGTATGTGCCCAGTGTGCCCATGCAAGCCAAAGGTATGCCTTCACAAGGATCTGACAGTTATGTCAGTAAGAACCCTCCTTTTGGAGCTATTTTTACTTATTACTTGAAAGACTTACCTAAAACTCAAGTGGACAAGCGTAAGGAGCAAGAGAAAAAATTACATGAACAAAAGAGCAATATTCCCATTCCGGATTGGGATCAGTTGAGAGAGGAAGCATTGGAGCAGGATCCTGGGGTGATGCTTTTGGTCAGAGATGAGGCAGGAAATCCAATTCGTTGGGTACAAGGTGGAAGTTCGGAAGGTGTGCATAGGGTGAATTGGGATTTAAGACTTCCTGCCCCACACCCGATCAGTCTTTATGTCCCGGAATTCCAACCGCCTTGGGCCAGTGATCCGGAGGGACCCTTGGTTGCACCGGGAAAATACAGCGTTGAACTTTATGTGCACAATAACGGTGCATTGGAATTGCAGGGTGAAAAGAAGGAGTTTGAATTGAAGCCTGCATATGACCTAACGACCGATTATGTAGCCATGGCTGCTTTCAAAAAACAAACTTCAGAGCTTTACAGGAGAGCGTTCAATGCTGCCAGGCAGCTATCTGAAGCGGAAGAAAAACTCAGGTTTATCAAGGCGGCTTTGATGAAGACTCCAAATGGTTCAGAAGAACTCTATGCTGAGTGGACGGATTTGAATAGAGCATTGAAAGATTTGAAAATAAAACTTATGAATGACGAGATTCCCAATAGTAAGGATGTTTCCACTTCTCCAACCATTATGAGTAGGATTGGCGGAACAGTTTATGGGCATTGGAGCAGTACTGAAGCACCTACAGTTACACAAAAACGAAATGTTGAGATTGCCCGGAATGAGTTTGAAGCATATCAAAAAGAGGCATCAGTCTTTTTTGATAAACTGGGTAGCTATGAAAGAAAACTTGAAGCGGCAGGAGCTCCATATACACCAAACAGAAAAATGTGATTTTCAGATGGATTCAAATGTAAATTCTAAAATATTCAATCAAATCTATTCAGAGAATTTCAAAAATATACAATCTAAAAACAATGTCGTTTAGATATGAGGACAAGTTGAATTAAACTTTTCCAAAGTCGGGTTAATAATAAAAACAAACCTTATTTAAAAATCAGAACTTTGGAAATGTTAGCCTAAACTAAAACGATATTGAATCTTAAATCTACAATCTTAAATCTACAATCTTAAATCTAAAATCATACAACCTACAACCTATTCGGTACATCATTTGTATCTTTCATTGAGGTATTTTAAACATAAACCAGTAACACTATGAAAACTGTTGGAATTATTTTATCGATTATAGGAGGTTTGGGCTTGATTGTTTTTGGGCTTCAGGCAATGGAGGATTCTGAAAGCTTTAGTCTATTGGGAGTAGATATTGCGGTGAGCACAGCGAACTGGACTCCTGTAATCGTCAGTGGTGTAGTCCTTGTCATTGGCCTGATCATGTCGGCAAGGAAAAAATAAATTGAGCATTGCCTAAGTCCGTTAGAATTAATGTATTAACTTTCTCTATGCAAAGAAGGTCTTTTATCAAAAAAATTACGGCTCTTACGGCAATATCTCCGCTTATGCCATTTATGACATATGGGAAAATGCATTTTCCCGAAAATCCCAAGCTTAAAATTATCATTGCATCAGATGGACATTATGGTCAGCCTGACACAGATTTTGAAGCGGTCCACGAAACTTTGATTCAAGCGATTAACCAAGAAGAAGAGGTGGATTTTGTAATTTTCAATGGAGATTTGATCCATGATGACCCTAAGTGGATGCCTGAAGTCAAAAAAGTCTATGACCGACTTCAGGCACCCTATTTCCCAGTTCGGGGAAATCATGACCGTGTCACCAAAAATACTTGGGAGGATATTTGGGGGATCCCTACCGATTATACTTTTTCTTATAAAGACCATTTTGGTTTTGTCCTTGCTGACAGTTCCAATGAAAAGGGTGATTATCTCTGTGTCAACCAACAATTTTTAAAAAGGAGTCTTGATGATTTTTCAGATTTTTCCCATGTGTTTATTTGCATCCATATTTCTCAAAATGACTGGACCAGGCATGGAGTTTCCTGTCAGGAGCTGTTAGATTTGATAGCGACTTACCCCAATGTCAAAGCAGTCGTTCATGGTCACGATCACGATGTCAATGGGGTCATGTTGAATCAGAAAAAACCATACCTTTGGACAGGACATTTTGGAGGAAATTGGGGCTCTCCTTTGCCGGGTTATCGTGTGATAGAGGTAGGTGATGATGGAAAAGCCGCAACTTATCTCAAATCCATGAATGACGATAAAATCATCAGCGGTTACTCCTTGTAATTTTCAACAACAATTTTTGAGTTGGCAGGTTAAGTTTTTGATAAATTTAAGAACTATGCCTTTTTATACTTTAATCCTGAATGATAGCTCCAAGTCTGTAATATTAGCAGAAACACTGGAGGAACTTGAGTTGGAAATCACAGATAATTATTCCTCTGAGTTTAAAAATGAGGTCAAAGAGGTGCATTGGGTAGATAAAACGATTCATTGTGCGATGGATTATAAGAGCAGGGAAATCACAAGAAACATAGCAACGGCTGATATTAACCCTAATGGGTATAGAAATTGAATTGCCTTTGTCTAAAGGACACTTAATTTTTATATTTCCTGAAAATATCATTGTCACTTAAGGGACAAATTAGATAAATTGGTGCTTCATCTTAAACACCTATTTATCCAATGTTAAAATCACTCAGCAAAATGTCCCTCCTTCTGGGATTGATCATTCTTTTTAGTTGCCAGGGAGAAGAAAGGTTATCTGAAATTGAAATCCCCAGGTTTTTTTCGGATCACATGGTATTCCAGCGAGGAGAACCTATCCGTATTTGGGGTAAAGGTGATCCGGGAAGGAGAGTAGAAATCAGTTTTGACTATAACAATAAATCAGTAAAGGTTGATGATAATGGAGATTGGCAAGTGGAATTTGACCCTAGGCCTGCTTCAGGTCCATTTGAGCTCAAGATCAATGAATTAAAACTTCGCGATGTTCAGGTAGGAGATGTTTGGATAGCAGGTGGACAATCCAATATGGAGTGGGTAATGAGTGCTGAAGTGGAGGGGCTGCAGGAAGAGCTGGCTGATTCAGATTATCCCTTAATTCGATTTTTCAAAGTACCGCATGATTATGATGCCAAAGAAAAGTTTAATATCAGAGGTGGAGCATGGAAAGTTGCTGATTCAAACAACCTGCTTAATTTTTCTGCTGTAGCCTGGTTTTTTGCGAAGAAAAATCATTTGGAAAAAGGCGTACCTATCGGTATCATAGAAAGCAATTGGGGAGGTACACCTGCAGAAGGATGGACCAGCTCTGAAGCTTTGAAAAATATCGATTTTTACGCCGAAAAAGCAAAGGACATTGAAGACAAAAAGGAATACTGGATTCAGGAGGTGGTAGACAACAAACTGAGAGAGCTCCAAAGAAATGAAGTCGTAGGAGCTGCAAGAAATGGAGAAATCCAAGGGGTGGTCAACGCCAATTTTGACGATTCTTCTTGGAAGAATGTTAATCTTCCCAAAGACAATCCTTTAAATGATATTTCGTGGTTTCGGAAAAAATTCACCCTCAATGATACACAAGGTGTTAGGTTGCAATTGGGAGATGTTCAGCAAATTGCCCATGTCTATATCAATGGTGGGAGGTTATTTGTCAAAGACTATGGTGATAAACTGCGTGAATTTCCCATTCCTCCCAGTATGCTGAACAAAGGGGAAAATACCCTTGCCGTAAGGATTGTCAATACATGGGACAATGAAGTGGTTTTAGGTGAAAAAGGAAATTTTTATATTACCTCCAATAAAGGGAAAGTCAATTTAGAAGGGGATTGGAAGTTCAGCAATACAATAGAAGAACCTTTGCCGATTGTGGAAAAATACAATTGGCTTCCTGGAATGATGTACAATGCCATGATAGCTCCTTTGACCAAATTCCCTATAAAAGGTGTGATCTGGTACCAGGGAGAAAGCAATACACAAGACCATGAGCATTACAAGGAGCTGTTTTCTACCATGATTACTGATTGGAGAAGAAATTGGGGGGTTGGAGATTTCCCCTTCCTGTTTGTCCAATTGGCTAATTTTATGGAGCGAAAAGAAGTTCAGCCGGATTCTAATTGGGCTTTTCTGAGGGAGGCTCAAAGCGATACAAGAGACCTTTCCAATACAGGCATGGCTGTTACCATAGATATTGGAAATGCTGAGGACATACATCCAAGAAATAAAAAAGATGTGGGTCAACGCTTATGGAAAGTAGCGCAGAAAGTAGCTTATAATGAGGAAGTATTGTACCGAGGTCCTACCTTGCTGAGAGCAAGAGTAGAAGATCAGTCCTTCCTTTTATCTTTTGCTGATCTTGGAGAAGGGTTTTCCCTTGCAATCAATGACAAAGTGAAAGGTTTTATCATTGCAGGTAAAGATGGGAAATTTCACAGTGCAAATGCTGTAATCAGCGGGAGCAATGAAATTAAAGTTTCCCACCCTCTGGTCAAGGAGCCTGTAGAGGTTAGGTATGCCTGGGCAGATAACCCCTCCGTGAACCTTTATAATTCAGAAGGTTTGCCTGCTGAACCTTTCAGGTACCGGTTACCAGATATTGATGCCGTCAGACAATGATACTGCTGTAGAATGGCAGAGTAAAATGAAATCAAGCTTTTCAAAATGCAAGAATTTTTTTAAAGCTTGATTTTTTTTGTTGAATCCATTTCAAAATCAAGCGCAAATGTATATTTGCTAAAAGCTTAATTCAAGTCTTTGATTTTTTTCCAGGACTACTTCAATCTCTTTGCCTTTGTACCGAATTAATGCATTTCCACCTAAGGGAGACATAATGCTGGCTTTTGTTAAAGTGCCATTTGACCATTCTATATCAATATTGAAGTTTCCCCTTGCTTTCAGGCCTTCAATTTTCCCCTCTGACCAGATGGAAGGCAATGCCGGCAATAACTCTATAAACCCATCATGGCTTTGGAGAAGCATCTCTGCAATACCCGCGGTATAACCAAAATTCCCATCAATCTGAAACGGCGGGTGCGCATCAAACAAATTGGGGTATAAAGAAATTTCAATCAGTTTCCGAACATGCTCATGTGCCATTTCCCCATCCATCAGCCTTGCAGAAAAGTTAATCAGCCAGGCCCTGGACCAGCCAGTACCTGCACCACCATGCTCAAGCCGGTAGTCCAGTGTCCTGCGTACAGCATCAAACAACTCAGGAGTTTGCGTTTTGGTAACAGCATTTCCTGGATGAAAAGCATACAAGTGAGACATATGCCTGTGACCTTTTTCTGTTTCTTTGTATTCCTGATCCCATTCCATGAGTCTTCCATCGCTGCCTACCTGAAGTCCTGATCTGAGTCTGGAGCGTTTTTCTTTGATTTCCTGGAGTAAATCTGACTGAATGCCCAGAAGCTCGACGGCATTTATGTAATTGTCAAAAACCTCAGCTATGATCTGTTGATCCATCGCTGCACCAATGGTACTTGCAGCATGATCTCCATTTGAATTGATAAAACTGTTTT
The DNA here is from genome assembly GCF_000295935.2 of Indibacter alkaliphilus LW1. GTDB lineage: Bacteria > Bacteroidota > Bacteroidia > Cytophagales > Cyclobacteriaceae > Indibacter > Indibacter alkaliphilus. The sequence goes on along the minus strand of NZ_ALWO02000037.1, from coordinate 222,218 downwards.
CAGGAGATGTGGAGGGGGATGAAGCCAATTTCCCATCCAAAGGGTGAGGAACTATCCAGTCTGCATAGAACGCCACGATTTCTTCAGCTACCGGAATAAACCTTTCTTTTAAAAACTCCACATCTTGGGTAAAGAGATACCTTTCCCAATAATGCTGCATCATCCAGCCTCCAGCTCCCAACCATGATCCCCAATAGGCCTGTGCTGCTTGAAGGAAAGTCATTTTCCAAAGGTCTGTGCCATGAGCAAATGCAGCTCCCCGCATGCCATAAGTTTCCTTTGCTGTTTTTTGCCCACTGGGAATCAAAGCATCTGTAAACTCAAAAAAAGGATCATGGAGTTCGCTCAAATTGGTGACTTCCGCAGGCCAGTAATTCATCTGCATATTGATGTTCATGTGGTAATCCGCATTCCAGGGAGCAGCAATATGCTGGTTCCAGATTCCCTGAAGATTGGCAGGAAGGGTGCCTGGTCTGGAACTGCCAATCAAAAGGTATCGGCCATAATCAAAAAGCAGCTTTTCAAGATGCAGATCTGTAGCTCCGGCTTTTATATTTTCAATTCTCCTATCGGTAGGGATTGTATCAATACTCTTTTCTCCCAATTGGAAATTTACCCTTCGGAATAAACCCTGATGGTCTTTCTGATGCCTCTTCTGCAATTCAGCAAAATTTAGCTCCTTCAATGCCATCAGGTCAGCTTGATTTTTCCCTCTAAAATCAGTGTGGTAAAAGGAGGTGTTTGCTACCAATTTGATGCTGAGTGTTTTTACATTTTCTATCCAAATGGCATCTCCCTTTCCTTCCAGTTTTCCTCCTTCGTTTTCCAGCAAAGCTATAGTCTGAAAACGAACGCCATGCAGAATTGGGGCAGGTTTGGAATCGATCTGTCCTTTTCTTTGGGTGACCTCTCCGTCCATTTGGAGGGAGTTGTTTGCAGGAGTACTGATTTTTACTGTAGGATATCCATCATCTTCTGGTCGATCCAGCCTGATCTTGCCATTTAGACCTTTTGGATGGGTAGTGGTGATCTGGATAATAATTCCTTGATCTTTGGCGGAAGCAATAGCTTTTTGTTCAAACTCATACCCTTCGTATTGATAGGTGACAGTAGCTAGCGCTTTGTCGAGATCAAGGCTTCTTTGGTAATTGCTGATGTCCTGATGCCCCAATTCCAACCAAAGGTCTCCCATGGTCTGATGAGAGCGGGTGATGCTTTTTCGGGAAAAAAGAGCTACCATTAATGAGTCTGCTTTTTTGTTTTCTCCCTTTACCAAAAGTTCTCTGATGCAGGCCAAGTCGTCAGGCTTTCCTTGTGCCAAGCCCCAGTCATTAGGTCCACCTGGCCAAAGTGAATCTTCGTTCAGCTGTATTCTTTCTACGTCTGTTCTCCCAAAAACCATGGCTCCCAACCTGCCATTGCCTAGCGGCAAGGCCTCTTCCCATTTGTCGGCAGGTTGCTCGTACCAAAGTAAGCTTTGGGAATAGGAAGTTGAAATAGAAGAAAGGATTGTTACTAATAGGAGTAAGAAAAAAAACGAAGACTTCATGAGGTTAGGTTTAATGAAATTAAATTCCTGAATATTTACCGAATCTGCAAGAAGTCGACACTTGAGGGCAAGGATAAGATGACAGTAGGCTAAATTTGGTGCTTCATTTAAAAATGAAATGCAAACCTGATGGCTCTTAAAGGAATAAAAGAAAGTCCAAAACTTTGTGTTTCGTTTGTTTCTTCTGGTGAAACTCCTCTTTTTTCAGTGTAGATAGAATGGTTGAACCTTGCAGAAGCACCTGTTTCGGCTGAAACAGAAAAATGAGGGGAAAAGTGGTATTTCATTCCCAAAAATCCAATGCTTGAGTAATTAAAAGAATCACCTTTTTGAGTTGTGATAAAAGCAGGATCATCTGCATTTGGTTTGGACCTAGAACCTGAATAAGCAAAACCAAGATCAATACCATAGTACCCGATAATCCTGGTTGTTAATTTTTGTTGCCATTCTTTTCCAATTGTAATTGCATAAAAATGATTCTGGAAATCTGTTGAATTTATTGGCGTAAAATCTGTTTCTATTGTTCTAAAATCACTTGAAAAATTAAGCCCAAATCTAAGAGCTGCATTTTTATCATTTTTAGTCTTGTAATGTCTTCTATAAAGTAAAGTACTTGGATAATTCCCATTGATGACCGGGTCAATATCCAGTGAAAGTTCATGCTTGGTTTCTTCGTAATCAAAGAGGGGTTTTTCTTGGGCGTATGCTTGAAAAGAGAATAACAAGCCGAAAAGAACAAATGAGAAGAGATTTTTCATAGAAATAGAAATTTTCGTCTAAAATTTAATATTTCTACGAGAATGGTTCCAGATAGGTCAATAAAAAGTCATTTGAAAGCTTATAGTATTAATAATCAGTGTTTTTATTTTTGATTAATCAAAAAACACCTGAATTCTTCCGTGTCAAAATTACTCATTCCTTCCTGATAGAAGACGATTTCTCCGGAAGGACTGATGACCAAAGTGGTGGGAATGGACTGGCTTTGTAAGGATGCATTTAAACCAAGATTGGCATGGACTACAGGAAAACTAAATCCCTTTTTATCTATAAAATCCTTGCTCTTTTCCATTTCCTTATCCAAAGCGATCATTAAGAATTCCAGGTTTTCCGTATCCTTGACTTTTTTATATAATTCGGAAATATGAGGCATCTCAGCCCGACAAGGAGGACACCAGGTTGCCCAAAGGTTGATAAACACAGTTTTACCTTTATAATCTGCCAATGAGACAGGATTGCCATCCAAGTCCTGAAACCTGCCATTATAATCGAAGGTTTTATTGGTTTTATCTACCAAGGTGATTTTTGGTTTGATTAGTCCAGTGCTGAGTAAAAGTGATTGCAATCCCCCCATTATCGGGGTGATCAGACCTGTAAAATACAAAAATGCAAAGGCTGCCAGTATGATGCCCCAACTCTTAATTTCCTTTTTCCAATCCATAGTTTTCATCTGTGAATCACAAAGATACCCATATCATCGAATCCTATTTGTGATGGATATTACAAGAAGGTTTAAATACTGTTTTTTCTTCCTTTTCTTTCTGATTATCTGATGCTTGTATTTTTAATTTTACCATATGTTTCTAAATTGTAAGATGTTTAATTCTTTAAAAACCAAATAAAACCACTTCAACTATGGAAAATACCAATACGAGTGTCATGTCAGTAAAAGATTGGTTTATCACTGTTTTGATAGTAGCCATTCCAATTGTAGGATTCATTATGCTCTTTGTTTGGGGCTTCGGAGGAGGAGCAAATGTCAATAAACAAAATTGGGCAAAAGCTACCTTGTTATGGTTTGCAGTGATCATTGCCTTGTATATTTTATTCTTTGCCTTTTTTGGAGCTGCATTTTTGGCTGGCCTGGGCAATGATTTTGATTTTTAAAATAGAGATTTTTCCAGTTTATATTCCCGGGCCTTAAGTCCGGGAATTTATTTTTTCAGAGATTCAGATGCTTAATCAAGAGGGGACATAATGTCACTGAGAATTTTTTGAAGGGCCCTGCTTAGTGATTACTTTGCGCGTCAATTCTTAAAATATTATGGATATCAATCATTTTGTGAAAATAGCCGAAGAGCTCGGTGTCAAAGTCAAGCAGGTCACTGATACTGCAGAATTGTTGGATGGTGGAGCAACTGTGCCTTTTATTTCCAGGTATAGAAAGGAAGTTACAGGGAGTTTGGATGAAGTGCAGGTAGCGGCTATCAGGGATAGGGTACAGCAGTTGAGGGATTTGGATAAAAGGAGAGAGGCTATTTTGAAGTCAATTCAAGAACAGCAAAAGCTAACTCCTGAATTGGAGAAAAAAATTAATGCAGCTGAGACCATGTCCATTTTGGAAGATCTTTATTTACCTTTCAAACCCAAGAGGAGGACAAAGGCCACAGTAGCAAGGGAGAAGGGCTTGGAACCATTGGCAGAGAAAATTTTCAGCCAAGATTCATTTGATTTAGAGGCTGAAGCATCAACTTATATCAATGAGGAAAAGGAAGTGACATCTGTTGAGGAGGCCTTACAAGGGGCCCGAGATATTATTGCAGAATGGGTCAATGAAAATGTGGAGTTGAGGAAAAAGATGAGAACCTTTTTCATTGAAGAAGGTCTATTTGTATCCAAAGTGATCCCGGGAAAGGAAGATGAAGCCATCAAGTACAAAGATTATTTTGATTGGACTGAGCCTATCAAATCTGCTCCTTCTCATAGGGTTTTGGCTATGAGAAGAGGGGAGAAGGAGTTGTTTTTGATGTTAGATTCCTGTCCGGATGAAATCTCAGCGATTGCATTGATGGAAAAAACTGTCTTGGAAAATGCATCCAATGCTTCTGTCGAGCAGGTAAAGTTGGCCATCAAAGACTGCTATAAGCGTTTGCTCAAGCCTTCTATGGAAACTGAAGTCAGGCTTTATACCAAAAAGAAGGCTGATGAAGAGGCCATCAGGGTTTTTGCGGAAAATCTACGACAGTTATTATTGGCTGCTCCATTGGGCGAAAAAGCAGTGATGGCCATTGATCCTGGTTTCAGGACAGGGTGTAAAACTGTTTGCCTCGGGCCTCAGGGGCAACTATTAAGTTTTGATGCAATTTACCCGAATGAGCCTCAAAAGAAAACTGCAGAAGCCGGAGCTACGGTAAGGCATTTGGTAGAAAAACATCAGGTAGAAGCCATCGCCATTGGCAATGGGACGGCAAGTAGGGAGACTGAATCATTTGTAAAATCCCTTGGGCTTCCCAAAAATGTGATCATCACCATGGTCAATGAAAGTGGTGCTTCGATCTACTCTGCCTCGGATGTGGCAAGAGAAGAATTTCCGGATATGGACCTGACAGTAAGAGGTGCAGTGTCTATAGGTCGCAGATTGATGGACCCTTTGGCTGAATTGGTGAAAATCGATGCCAAGTCCATTGGGGTAGGACAATACCAACATGATGTAGATCAAAATGCTCTGAAAAACTCCCTTGATGATACAGTAATGAGTTGTGTCAACGGTGTAGGTGTAGAAGTGAATACTGCTTCAAAACAGCTACTGACTTACGTTTCCGGACTTGGGCCTGTGTTGGCTCAAAATATTGTGAGCTACAGAAATGAAAATGGCCCGTTTAAAAGCCGGGATGAAATCAAAAAAGTCCCACGCTTGGGAGATAAAGCCTTTGAACAGGCGGCAGGCTTTCTTAGAGTAAGGAATGCTGTCAATCCTTTAGATGCATCGGCGGTTCACCCAGAACGTTATGCTTTGGTAGAGAAAATGGCTAAAGATCTAAGCGCAAGTGTATCTGATTTGATGACCTCAGAGGAATTGAGGGCAAAAGTAGTTTTGAAGAATTATGTTTCCGAGGAAGTGGGTCTACCTACTTTAGAAGATATCATGGCCGAAATTGCCAAACCTGGAAGAGATCCGAGGGAAACTTTTGAAGTTTTTAATTTTCAGGAGGGAGTCAATGAAGTTAAAGATTTGAAGGTAGGTATGAAACTTCCCGGTATAGTTACCAATATCACTAAGTTTGGGGCTTTTGTGGATATTGGAGTTCATCAGGATGGTTTAGTCCATCTCAGTCAATTGGCTGATAAATATGTAAGCGACCCCGCAGAAATCGTTGCTGTCAGTCAAAAAGTTGAGGTAACAGTCATGGAGGTAGATATTCCAAGGAAAAGAATAGGCTTGAGTATGAAGTCAGATCCTTTTGGAGCAAAGCCTAAAACCCAAAAGTCTGATAGATCAGATTCAAGTAGGGGGAAAGCAAAAGAACCCGAAGGGGATTTGGCGGCCAAGCTCGCCATGCTTCAGAATAAATTTAGGTAGACGTTTTTCCTGTGAAATGTAAAAGCGCCGTGGAGAAATCTACGGCGCTTTTTTAGTAATAGTTGGTTTAGGTAATGCAGTTCTATAAATAGTCTTTGGTAAGAACACTACTCTATGGACGCGTATAGGCTACACAAGGTTTCAAAGGTTTTGGGAAATGTTGGAGAGGAGATGCTGAAGATAGGAAGCGAGAGAAGTGAAAGAAAAGACCAAAGAAGCAAGATTCAAGATAGGTGTTACCCAACTTCAGGGATCATTTTTATCATTCGAAATTCAAAAGTAAAAATCAATGTCGTTTAGTTTAGGGTAAATTTCCAAAGTTCAGATTTGTAAACAATGTTTGTTCTTACTTTTAACCAAACTTTGGAAAAGTTTAAATTCAACTTGTAGTCTTATCTAAACGACATTGAATTAAAAATATCGAATCATCAAGATTCAACAAATTTTCTCGCATCTCATCTCTCGCTTCCTTTACAAAACACGACATTATATGTCACAAAATAGTTAATTTTATAAACATATATATGTTATTTTAAATAACATTATTAAATTAGCTCCTGTTATCATTCTTTAAATCAAATACTCATGGAAACAGAAGCAAACATCAGCATTACCCAAAAGGAACTTCCAAGTGGCAACTGTCAGGTTAAGTTTTATATTGAGGATGAGCGGAAGCCTATGTATGGTTACCTTTTGACCAATGAACCCAAACCTGTAGGAGAAATCATTTCCGAAATTCAGGAAAGAATTATCCGAAGAAAGATGATGACTTCAAACAATCCTCTTTCTTTACAAAACCCAGTGAAAGAGGACCATAATTTTTATTTATACTCGGCCTAAAATCAATTCCTTATGCTATTAGCCAAAAATCTTAAATATCTCAGATCAGAATCCGGTATTACACAAGCCGAACTGGCTGCCAAGCTCGGGGTTCAGAGAAGTATGATTTCTGCCTACGAAGATGGGAGGTCAGAGCCAAAGCTTTGGGCTTTGGAGGTGATTACCAATACATTTGGAGTGAGTTTGGATGAATTGCTGCATCATGATATACAGCATAATGGAAGGAAAGCCCATTTTCAAAAGGAAATCAGAATATTGACCATAGCAGTGGATGATTCTGATAGGGAAAATATTACCATGGTTCCCCAAAAAGCATCTGCGGGATATCTTAACGGTTTTGCAGATCCAGAGTATATGGAATCTTTGCCCCAATTTCATTTGCCAAACCTTTCCAAAAACAATACCTATAGGGCTTTCGAATTAAGTGGTGATAGCATGTTGCCTTTGGTGCCGGGTACCATTGTTATTGGATCTTATGTGGAGCAATTGAGGGACATAAGAAGTGGGCAGACTTATGTTTTGGTAACTTCGACAGAAGGAGTGGTTTACAAAAGAGTATTTAATTATCTGGAAGAAAATGGAAAACTTTTTTTGGTTTCAGATAACGAGCATTACAAACCTTATGAAGTCAAAGGTGAGGATGTCCTTGAGATCTGGGAAGCCCGTGCTTTTATCAGTACAGATTTCCCAAATCCTAAAGACAAATCCAAACCTGTAAGTTTAGATGATATTTCCCAGATGATCCTTGAGCTCAAAGCAGAGATTACAAGGATGAGATAGTTTAGTTTTTCTTCAATTCGGGTTTTGCCTCTACATGTCCCATCCAGTTTAAAATGGCCTTGGCAGATCCCAGGCATACCAGAGCAATCCCTAAAGAAATCACAAATGATGGGGAAGTAAAGGTCTGTCCAAATGAGAAAACAATCAACATGACTGCTGTCGAAAAAGGAAGGGAAACAGCAAGGATATTGACAGCCAATTCCAGATCGAATGTTTTTTTGTCTCTTTTTTCGATTTTTTGCTCCATTGCAGTGATGGCAGACATGTGCGCAAAAGGCCAAAAGCTAATCGCACTTTGTGGAAAAACAATAATGACCAAAACAGCCATGTAGGATAGTGATGGAGCGAAGAGAATTACAGCTCCTGAAAGCACAAAGGTGAGACCTGATCGAAGCAGAAGTAGTCCTGTGATCTTTTGAATTTGTTTCCAGTTAAAAACTACTGCTATTCCAATATAAAGCAAAACTAACGGCGTCATCAGATTGCTGAGATTTGAAATAGCTGAAGATAGAAAAACCGGTAGGTTATTCATGTGTATTCCCAGTCCTAAGAGCGCCAAAGCAATCACAATTACAATATTGATTGGTTCATTGATCAGACTTAAAAACAGTGATTTTATTTTATGTCCATTTCCATTGCTTTTGTTGGGATAATTGATCAAAAACCAATTGAACGCGACCAAGTATGCGAATATCAGAACAAAAAACTTGTTCCCAATATCAGCCAATGCGCCCCAAGCCAATGCATCGTCGCCCAAATATTCTATCAAAAATGGGAAACATGATAGGCCCGGTGCTAATGAGGGAAATAGCAAAAGATAGGTTCTGTACGAAGCAGAATTTTTTTCTATGCCATAGAAGGGCAGTAGGGGTTTCAGAAGGAAAAAGAGCAGAAAATTAAAGGCCAATGCCAAAACTGGCAAGGCTAGAAGGTCTGAATTTACTTCTGCCTTGAGTAAGGCCACAAAAATAATTGCAGGTAGAGCGACAGTAAGAATAATGGTTTTAAGACCATTTTGCTTGGCTGCCTGGTCAAATTTATTTCTGAGTAAAAACCCAATGGTCAGAATAATGATAAGGGAAAGTGTCTTTTGAACTGCAGGATTCATCAGTGAAATTAAGTTTACTATTTAAGAAAGGTTCAAAAGGCTATTTTGGGTAGTGGTATCAGCCTTCGCTGACCTTTAGCGCCTCAATAAAATAATTCATCTCCTCCATAGTACCCATGCTTACTCTGCACCAAGGTTTTTCATCAATGGCATACATTCTAATGCCTACACCTTGGTTGATCATGGATTGCGCAAATGTTTTGGCTTCTGAACGAATGGGAAAAATCATGAAATTCGTATGGGAGGGTATTTCAGCATAACCAAATGATTTGATACTTTGGGAGGTAAAATCCCTTGACTCTGCATTAAGTTTTCTGCATTCTGTTAAAAAGGCTTCATCCTGAAAGCTGGCTATTGCCCCCTTAAGAGAGGTGATGCATAGCCCCATTGTACTGCGGACCATATCTGTTACTGACTTTATCCTTTCTGGAGTGGCTACTATATATCCAACTCTTAAACCTGCCATTCCATGTATTTTGGAAAATGTCCTGGCAACAATTACATCATAACCTTCAGCCACCAGATTTACTGCACTTTTCTCTTGGGAATTTTCCAAAAAGTCCAAGTAAGCCTCATCGATGAAAATCGGACTTTTAGAGGAAGTTTTTTTACAGAAAGATTTTACTTTTTCAAAATCGGTAATAGATCCCATCGGGTTGTTGGGATTGCAAACGTAAACAAGCTTGGTTTCTTCATCTATGGATTGTGAAATGGCCTCAAGGTCATGTCCGTGGTCTTGGGTCAGTGGAATAGACTTCCAAGAAGCGCCAACAGCTTGTGCTGTATTGACAAGAGATAAATAGGAGGGATCTGCCGAAATAACATTTCCACCGAATCTGCACAAAGCAATTGCTGTTTTTTCGAGCAAATCCGTGGATCCAGGGCCCAACATGATATGATCAGGACTTACACCTTCTTTTTCTGCGATCATTTTGATCAGATATTGGGCATCAGAATGCCCATACCTATTTCCCTCAGAAATAGAGGAAGATATCGCTTTAATGGTACTTGCGGAAGGACCAAATGGGTTTTCATTGGCCAATAAGCGGGCCTTCATGGGCACGTTAGCATCGAAAGTCAATGGGATTTCGCGCAAGCTGCTTGAGTAATTGAATGCCTTCGGACTAGTTGGATTTTTGCTATTGGCAAGAACTTCAGGCATAGCACTTAATCCGGCTAGCCCAAATAGACTGGTTTTTAGCCAATTTCTTCTGTTTAGATTTTTCATAGGTTTGAATAATAGTTTATATAGGCTTAAAAATAAACCATAATTCTTTAAAAGTATGTAAAAAAGTGATTTTATAGTTAAAAAAATAACCTGATTTTTATTTATATATTTAAAAGTATGTAAAATTAGTTTGAATAATAACTAGTCAAAGGTCTTAGATGAGTCTTTTATTAGGTAATTGATTTCCGCCATTTCTTTTGGACTTAAATCCCTCCACTTACCCAAAGGAATGTCAAGATGTATATTCATAATGCGCACCCGTTTAAGCTTTGTTACTTTGTACCCCAAGTAATCACACATTCTGCGGATTTGTCTGTTCAGACCTTGAGTCAAGACGATTTTGAATTTGAATCGATTGATCTGTGTAACTTGACATTTTTCCGTAACTGTTCCTAGAATGGGTACTCCATCACTCATTTTCCTGATAAACTCTGCTGAGATCGGCTTGTCTACTGTGACAATGTATTCCTTCTCATGGTTGTTTTTGGACCGGAGAATTTTGTTGACTATATCCCCATCGCTGGTCAAAAGAATCAAGCCTTCACTGGGCTTATCCAGTCTGCCTATATGAAATATCCGTTTAGGATGATTGATATAGTCGATGATATTGTCTTTTTCAGCTTTGGTATCTGTGGTGCATACTATGCCTACAGGCTTATTGAAAGCGATGTAAACATGGTCTTCTTTGGGTTCTGTGATCAATTTTCCATTTACCCTGACTTCATCGCCTTCCTGAATTTTGGTTCCCATTTCTGGCACCTTCCCATTGATGGTGACTTTGCCTTTTTCTATCAGTCTGTCTGCTTCCCTTCTCGAGCAATAGCCTACTTCACTCAAAAATTTATTAATTCTTGTACCACCTGATTCATTCATGATTGCCATTTGTAAATAAGCCTGCAAGGTAAATGCTTTTCATAGAAATTTAAAGAGCATAGGTGATGGTACATTTTGTAAAAATAAAGTATCTTAAGGATTCCTTGTTTGCTGTACAGGGTGGAAACTTAAATTAACCAATAACCCAAAAAACATGAGTGAAAAAGCGTTCAAACAAATCGGACTTTGGATAGACCATAACAAAGCCCATATCATTGGATACGATGAAGGGCATGTCAAATTGATCGAAACCGTTGAGTCGCCGGTGGAAGCTCTCAAAAGAGAAGCAGGTGAAGGAAACGACAGTACCCGGTTCACCAGCAATAACAACCACACTTCCAATAATGAATACAAAAAGCATAATGTCAGCCAAAATGAATTGAAAGAATATTTCAAAATCCTGGAAAATAAACTTCATCCTTATGAGGATATCTTGCTTTTTGGACCTGGAACAGCCAAAGAACAAATCCGTAACCGGTTGAGAGAAATAAAGTCATTTGATAAAAAATGGCTCTCAATCCAAAAAAGTGATAGATTGACCGAAAATCAATTATTGGCTTTTGTTAGGGATTTTTACAAGGATGAATTCCCATCCATCAGCCCAGGTTTCTAAAACCCGCAATAATCCGCGATACCGCATCAAAGGAGTCATCTATGTTGAAGACTCCTTTTTTCATATTGTGCCAATAGCCATCTCCACAGTCAATGAATTCTCCTTTTTGCTTTGGTTTTTGTTCGCTTGCTTGATCATAATCATAATCCGGTAAAAAAATGTTGGCAAGAAGTTTTTTTGCATCTTCCCATCTCATTTCCTGAGCTTTGTTGTTCACCAGCACCTCAACCTTTCTGATTGAAAATTTCACAGTCAAACTGATCTCTTTGCTGTTTTTTTCATCATTGATCAAATAATTGATTCGAAGTGGAGCTTCCTTTTTGTTGAGTTCATAAATGGCCTGAATATAATCCTGGGCAAAAAACTGCCAGTCCTGCTGATTGAGAGGTACTGAGCGGACTATTTTCCCATGGGTATCTTTGGCAATTATGCTGACTCCACCCTGATCATTGGATTTACTATTTGACCATTTGGAGTTCGCATACAATTCTTTCAACGGACTTTCCCAGACTTTGGGCACCTCACCCTGAAACTGATAATCATCATTCAAACTGAAGCCTTCTTCAAAAATCTCCTCTTCTGATAAATCTTCCCGATCAGTGTAATGTAAGTCAAGGTGTGTATTCAGAAAATTTTTGCCCAAACCAATTTTCAACTTGAATATGTGACTATAGGGAGGAGGAATGATGCCTGAATCATATTCAATTTCTATTCTCGTAAGATCTTCTGTTTTTAAATGCATGCTTGTTTTCAGTTTGGACAGCAATCTCTCAATGCACAAAATTAGTTCTATTCTCGAGGAAACAAGAATACAGATAGGGATTAGACCTGATTTTGTTTAGAAGCTGATTTAATTTTTAGAAAATTCATGCTTTTGGATGATGTATTCTTTGAGGTCTGACCGTAGCACCTTATGTAGCTCTCCTTCGTTTCCCTTGCTTGTTTCTGTGAAAAGAAAACCAAAGACCCCGTACTTTTCCATATTTACTTTTCTTATATGCAGAGGATTTTCAAATTCAGCGGCTAATTTCTCAAAGTCAAAAGATTCAATATGCTCAAAGTCTATTCCGGATTGATTGTCCAGAAGGATCAGGCTGTATTTTTTATCTTTTCTGGTAGCGAATATTTTTTCCCAATCTGGTTTTAGAGATTTGAAATAATGTAAATAAGAATTGATCCCATAGGAAAACCAGGTCAAATCTGCTGTAGTACACCAACCACCAAACCTCATGGGGTTGACTTCAATTGGAATCAGTTTGCCTTGATCTGTCATCCGAAATTCTATATGTAAAGGGAAATTTCTCAATTCTACCTTGGAAGCAACCAAGTCTAGGAATTCAAATACGGAGTTTTTCAAGGAAACAATGATTTCTTCAGAACTGGAATAAAGTCTGTCACTTACGTCTTCAGAGGACTTGAATACATGATGAAGTACATTCAACAAGACAGGTTTTCCATATTCATCAAAATAACAATCAAAGGCATATTCCTCCCCTTCAATGTAGGATTCAAGTATAAACTGCGTATTGTCTACAACTTCTCTTGGGTAGAGTTCCTGCGTTTTCCGAATTTCTGATTTGATTTTGGCAACTGTAGATTTCCATTCAGATGGCTCGGAAACCCTGTAAACTCCTATACTGAAAAACCCGACAATTGGCTTGATAATGAAGGGAAATTCTAAATCTGCCAGCTCCAGATTTTCAAGTTCTTCCAAACTGGCTTTTGCAAAAAAGTAATCTGGATAACCTTCCTGAATCAATGCTCTGAACAGGTATTTGTTTTTGAATAATTCAACTTTTTCGGGTAAGCCTGTTCCTTTGGTATTTTTTTGAATCCAGGCAATGGAGTTTTCTGAATTGGTGTAAATTTTTGTCAGGGGGTTGATTTGGATTCTCATGGCAGCATCTGCTTCAGAAATCCAATTAGCCTGAACTTCCCCCATAATTTCTCTCGCATGAGGTGTAGCAATGATCTCTAATTGCTGATCAAGGATTGTTTTCTTTAGAAAATCAGAGGTATAAGGATAATCTAGTAAAATCATAAGCTAATTTTCCGCCAAATTAAGTTTAGCGGAGATTTATGCTTACTTTATTTTGATCAGCGGTTACTTTAAATGAAGCGTCTTTATAACTGGGAGGTCCAAATGTACCAGAGGCGTTGTTTGAAAAACCATAGGCATCTTTAGGAATGCCTAGCGCATTGGTGCGGAGCTTGCCAGTGTTAAGACTGTCATGAAAAACTGAAAAAGCATAGGTACCTTCTGGTATATCTTTGAAAACAATGCTGGCTTTGTCTCCCTTAATGGAAACAGATGCATTTTTGAAAGCCTTATCGACTTTGCTTGGAAACCCATCTTCTCCTTTGAAAAGCAAAACACGGACTACTCCACTTTCATTTTTCAGACCGGAAACTGTAATGGTCAGATCGGTTGAATCTTGGTCAAAATCTATAATAAAGAGCATGGCCAAAAACAAAAGAATGATTTTCATAGTATTTTATTTAATGTCTCGGGACGGTTGATTTTACCTGATTTGGTGTAAATAAAATCTTTCAGAAAGAAATACTTTCTAGGCACATGGAACCTGTTGATATATTTTCTCAACTCCTGATTGAACGATTCAGGATCGAAATTTTCAGGTTCTGCTATTTCTAGAAGCAAGCTTACTTTCTGCCCAAATTTTTCGTCAGGAATTCCTGCTATAAAAAAGTTTGTGTCACCAAATTGTTTTTGAATAGGCTCTTGTATTTTTTCCTCGACCTGCTCGGGGTATACTTTTACTCCTGCTGAATTGATAACAAAGTCCGCTCTTCCCAGCCATTTAAATTGACTTTTGTTCAATATCTCAACAAGGTCATTTGTCTGCACCACTTGATTAGCAGACATTGGAGCTTTGATCCAGAGCTTATTTTCTTTGTCCAGGCCTATTTGTACTTCGGGGAGAGTTATGTAGATCAGATCTTCATTTCTTAAATCTGCTAAGGCAATATGCGAAACGGTTTCTGTCATTCCATAGGTCTGGAAAGCATTTAGATTGCTTGATTTTATATCATCCTTTAATTTTTGGTTGATCGGTGCACCGCCTATAATTAAAGTTTTGATTTGTTTTAATTTAACTTGGCCTTCTACTTTATCGAGAGAAGCCCGAACCTGGAGTGGAACCATGGCGACAAAGTCCAGAGGAAATTTCAGAAAATCATCATGTAAGGGGTCAGAATTGGCTTTTACCAGATAGACTGTAGCATTCCATTCCATTCCCCGGACTAGCATCATTTTTCCTGCGATCATCCAAGTATTCAGGCAGCATAGTAACTTTGAATCATGTTCAATTTTGAAATATTTTCCAGTTGTTTCTGCAGAGGCCTTCATTTGTGACCTATGGATAGAAATACTTTTGGGTACTCCAGTGGATCCGGAGGTTGCTATAGAAAAGGTTTCTTTTCCTTTGAGCCACTGTTGGCAAAAAGTAAATGTTTGATGGAAGTAATGATCACTTTCCTTCCAGTTTCCATTTTTGATCTCCTCAAAAGAATATTCCCGATTCTCTAAAATGAATTTTCCCATTCTCAATTCAGTATAGCTCCAAAATTCAACAAATTTCCTGCAAGGCTGTTATCTTGCGTAAAAATAAAACGAATAAATATGACTATAGACTGGAAAACCGCAAAGGAATATCAGGACATTACCTATAAAAAATGCAACGGTGTAGCTAGGATAGCATTTAACAGGCCTGAGGTAAGGAATGCTTTCAGACCCAAAACCACCAGTGAATTATATGATGCTTTTTACGATGCGCAAGAAGATACATCTATTGGGGTCATTCTTCTTTCTGCTGAAGGCCCTTCTCCCAAAGATGGGGTTTATTCATTTTGTTCCGGCGGAGATCAGAAAGCTCGTGGACATCAAGGCTACGTCGGAGAGGACGGAATGCACCGCTTGAATATATTGGAAGTGCAGCGCTTGATCCGGTTTATGCCAAAGGTCGTAATTGCTGTAGTTCCTGGGTGGGCTGTGGGTGGAGGTCACAGTCTGCATGTAGTCTGTGATCTGACTTTGGCCAGTAAGGAACATGCCATTTTCAAACAGACTGACGCTGATGTGACGAGCTTTGATGGAGGGTATGGATCAGCTTATCTTGCCAAAATGGTGGGTCAGAAAAAGGCTAGGGAAATTTTCTTTTTGGGAAGGAATTATTCAGCTCAGGATGCAGCGGATATGGGCATGGTCAATGCTGTAATTCCCCATGATGAGCTAGAAGGTACTGCCTACCAATGGGCTCAGGAAATTCTGGAAAAATCTCCAACATCCATCAAAATGCTGAAGTTTGCCATGAACCTTACAGATGATGGAATGGTAGGACAACAGGTCTTTGCAGGCGAAGCGACCAGGCTTGCTTACATGACTGAAGAAGCCAAAGAAGGTAGGAATGCTTTTCTTGAGAAGCGAAAGCCTAATTTTAAGGGAATCAAATGGATACCATGATTTAAATCAAGTAAATTATAGGGTGGGTTTTTAAAAAACTCACCTTTATTATTTTCTGGTTTTCATTTATTTTCCAGTCTTTTACTTCCCTTCAGGAATAAAAGCTAAATTGGTTTTTGATAAGATTATTTACTTTTCAATTTCACAGTATGCCACATTTAGAAACAGAGTATAACACTCATGATGGACTGAAACTCTTTCTACAAGCTTGGATGCCAGAAAGGGCCAAAGCTTCAATTCTATTAGTCCATGGGCTGGGTGAACACAGTAGTAGATATGGCCATTTGGCAGACCTTCTTGTGAGGAATGATATAGCCGTTTTTACTTTTGATGGGAGGGGGCACGGGCAATCATCTTTACCCAAACCCACTGCTTATTTCGGAGACTATTTGGACTACTTGAAAGATATTGATTCCCTCTTCGAAAAAGTAAAAAACTATTTCCCTTCTGTTCCAGCATTTATTTTCGGACACAGTATGGGAGGAGCTTTAGTAGCTTCCTATATGTTGGAATATAAGAGTCAGGCCGAGGGTGTGATTTTGTCTGCCCCTGCTCTCAAACCTGATGAAAATGTTTCTGACTTTTTGATTAAAGTCTCATCAGTATTGAGTTTTTTGACTCCCAAGTTGAAAGTTCTCAAACTGGATTCAACAAAAATCTCCAGGGATAAGCAAGTAGTTGAAAATTACAATAAAGATCCTTTGGTCTATTCAGAATCTATACCTGCCAGAACTGGCTACCAAATTCTGCGCATGATCGATTTTATCAAATTCAATTCAAACGAATTTGATTGGCCGGTACTCTTATTACATGGAACAGCTGATAAACTTACCAATCCTAAAGGAACAGAGGAGTTTTTTAGGAATATCCCATCTGAAGATAAAACTTTTCACAGATACCCGGAGCTTTATCATGAGCTAGTCAACGAGCCTGAGAGAGACACTATCATGAAGGATATTTTGGAATGGATAGAGGAAAGGATCTAAACCGTAAAGCCCTCTTGAACTTAATTCAAAAAATAAAAAAACCGATGATTTTTCATCGGTTTTTTTTTGATATTAATTCAAACTAGACAGTTTGAAGAATGAGATCTAAGAGCTGCCGGTTTTCTGACTGAATTGATCAAACTCAAAGCTCTAATGGTGAAAAAAATCTATGAGTATAAATTTTACCCATAAATAAACAAAGTATGATTAGCGTCTTTTTCTGGAAAAGGACCTTTTATTATTTTTTTGTTCCTTCTTTTCTACCGTAGGATTACCACTCATTTGATAAGGATGCTCATCGATGACAGGTATTTTGATCCCAATAAGTTTTTCAATATCTCTATATTCCTTCATCGTATCCTGATCTGCAAATGAAATGGCAACACCTGAATTCCCGGCTCTACCGGTACGGCCTATCCTGTGAACGTATGTTTCCGGAATATTTGGCAAATCATAGTTGAACACAGTGGCCAATTCATCTATATCTATGCCTCTTGCAGCGATATCAGTGGCTACCAAAATACGGATTTTTCCATTTTTAAAATCATTCAAAGCATTCTGTCGGGCATTTTGGCTTTTATTGCCATGGATAGCAGCTGCTTTGATTCCTTCCCTCTGTAAGAGCTTGACCACCTTGTCAGAACCATGTTTGGTTCTTCCAAATACCAAAGCTGAGCCGATGTTTTCTTTTTCCAAAAGGTGTATCAGAAGCTTGGCCTTGTCATTTTTATTGGTGAAATATAATTTTTGAGTAATCTTCTCCACAGTGGAGGATGGGGGCGTTACTTCTACATATTTCGGGTTCTTTAATAAAGTATCGGCCAATTTCTGAATTTCCGAAGGCATGGTCGCGGAGAAAAACAGCGTCTGCCGCTTAGTGGGAATGATATTGATCAGTTTTTTGACATCGTGGATAAAACCCATATCCAACATTCTATCTGCCTCATCCAGAACAAAGATTTCCAAATGTCTCAGGTCAATATACTTTTGATTGATCAAATCCAGAAGTCTTCCCGGGGTAGCTACAAGAATGTCAACTCCTCGCTTGAGTGCATTAGTTTGATGAAGCTGTGAAACACCCCCAAAAATAACAGTATGCCTGATTTTGGTAAACTTGCCATAGGAGGCCAGGCTTTCGTTGATTTGAATAGCCAGTTCCCGAGTGGGTGTCAGGATAAGTGCCTTGATACCTGGTCTGCTTTGCTTTTGTGTGCTGAGCAGCTGGATAATGGGAATAGAAAAAGCAGCTGTCTTGCCTGTACCGGTCTGGGCACAACCTAATAGGTCATTTCCATCGAGTACAAGCGGGATGGCTTTTTGCTGAATTGGGGTAGGAGTAGTGTATCCTTCTTGGGCAACAGCCTTAAGGATGGGCTCTATGAGTGGTAAATTATTGAATGCCATTTGGGCGAATTAAACTGGCTAAAAGTCGTTGTATGTACTTCTGAAGCCTATTGTGATGATCTTTGGGCCTACAACCGGCCTTGTGCATTATGCAAAAACTAAGACAAAGGTAGTCTTTTTAAAGGGATTATTGATGATAAAGAAGCATGTATGCATTATTTCTCCCAAATTCCATAGGGTACAATTTCCAAAACGTGACCAAAGGGGTCTTCAAAATAAGCGCTTTTTTGACCTTTAGCCCATTCCTGTTCATGGGTGATTGTGATCCCTTTTTGAAGTAATTCAGATTTTGCCTTGAGATAATCCCTTTTGCTGACCTCAAAAGCAATGTGCTGCTTGCCTCTTGCAAAGTGAGGGGGAAGCTTTTCTTCATGTTGTGTAGCTTCGGGTAGAAAGCAAAGCAAGACAGAAGAGCCACACCTAAAGAAAATATGCCTTCCATCTACTTTAGAAATAACAGGCATTTCCAAAATATGGTGATAAAACTCTTCTGCTAAATCAAGATCAGAAATGTAGAGACAGGTCTCTTTGATTTGGCTGTATTTCATAGTTCAAATAATTACGCGTTTTATTGGATTGATTTTGTGAAAAAGGTATACTAAGTTTTAAAAATTACCTAAATCTAAAGAGTAATCCAATTTCCAATGCAATTGAAAGCTAAAGGTTTTGATGACTGATATAATATTTCCTTTGAATGGCAGAATATGATTTTTTCATCTATATAATCAGAAAAACTCCAAATAATCCTGAAATGATTCCTAACATGCTTCCAATAATCAGTTCATTCAGACTATGTCTGCCTGTGAACAGTCTTGACCAGGCGATTCCAAGAGCTAAAAACAAGAGTATTGAACCTAAAATCAAATGAACTTCCCAGAGTGAAACGGAAATATAGAATGCGATTCCTGCATGAAGAGATGCTTTGATTCTGAAATTCACTAATGCCATGATGATCAGGAAAACCAGGAAATTGAGAGTGTGGTAAATCACGGCCCTAGGGAGGTCCAATAAGAAAAAAAGTAGGTTCAAGAGGACAAACAATCCTATAGCAAAGGGATAAAATGATTTTCTTTGGGCTTGGTCTGATACATCAAAATTGCTGTATGCCCCTGATTTTGTTTTTCTCAAATTGTGAAAAATGATCGGTAGGGTAACTAATAATAAGGTCATTCCACTGACCCATAAGGCTTGCTTACTTGGCATTTTCTGAAAGCTCATGATGATCACATAGAGGTTTCCCAAGATCAGTGGATGCCCTATGATAGACAGGGTTTTTGCGCTTGCTAAAGTCTTACTCATTAGACTTCAAACATAAATAAAACATGAAATGTAGAAGTACAGTGATCCAGATACATTATTCCTTTCGTACATATTTCCAAAACCAACATTATTTAACTACCCTAAAATTTGAGATAACAGTTTAGTTTGTGGTTCATTTTTTAGGCTTAATAAGTGGCTCCCTTTGGGAGTCACTTTATTTTGGCAAAAGCTCATCCAAAATATCCGAGTTATCTACAATTCTTTTCGCCATTATTTCATAACCTAAGTCTGATGGATGTATTCCGTCTTCAGCAAAAAATTCCTGAGTATAATCAACACCAAAATCCAGGAGCTTTACATTTTCATTTTGTTTGTCCAATTTTCTCAACTCATTCATTAATAAGCTTCTATGCCAACCTAAAAAGATCTTCAATACAAAAGGGATGGTAGGGAATCTGTTGACTGGGGGAATACTGGGAATGATGATATCCTTCGTTCCATTTTGCTTTTGAAGGAGGTTTGTAAAAGTGCTTAATTCCTGAAAAAACTTCCAGGGTGGAGTAAACTTAAAGCAATCATTGGCTCCTATCAGGATTATAGTTCTTTGTGCCTTCCAACCGGATTTGTCCAAGCCGTGTCTCAACAGTCCATTTAGCCCTTTTGCCAAAAGACCATTTTTCCCAAGATTCAGAACTTCTGCGGATTTGTCACTTAGTTCGAATATTTGTTTGGCTATGGTCTTTTCAGCTGAAGAGGCTCCTACACCAGCGGCAGTTGATTCACCAATGATCAGAATGGGGTTCTTGCTCTTGGGTCCAAATTGTAGATATTCAGAATATGGTTTTAATCTTTTGATTTTTTTCCGAAGTCTTTTTCCCTCAAAATGTAGAAGGGGTAAAAATGGAATCAAAAAAACCAGTTCTGCAAAATAAGATAGTCTATTCCACATGTGATATAAAAGAACACCAAACTGAATAAAGCTTGGTGCATTCTAGTTTTAACCTCCTGATTTTTTTGCCTTATATCCTTCTTTGAGAAGAATCTCTAAAACTTTATCCCTGTGATCACCTTGAATCAGGATTTCTCCGTCTTTAGCTGAGCCACCAACACCACATTTGCTTTTGAGCATTTTTCCTAAAGTTTTTAGGTCTTCCTCACCTCCTACGAATCCCTCAATTAGGGTTACTTGTTTCCCACCTCTGGACTTCTTATCCAACATTACCTTAAGGTTTTGCTGCTGTGGAGGCAAAGTTTCTATGGATTCCTCATCCCCAGAATCAAAATCAAAATTGTCACTGGTAGAAAAAACTACTCCATCTCTTTTTTTCCAGTCATTATTTTTTTTTCTACCCATGTTTTATTTGGATTTCATGGTCCACACGGGTCTTTTTGCTGCATTTACTACATCCTCTGCAATGCTGCCACTTAAGAGGTGAAGGAATCCTGTCCTGCCATGTGTGGCCATTGCAATCATATCTGCATTGATGTCGTCTGCATATTCAATAATGCCTTCTTCTTCCGAAGAGCTATTGTACACATCCATAGAGGCTACCTTTAAGCCATGTTTATCTACAAAATCTTTGATTTTTTGCTTGGAAGTTCTGGTGTTTTCAAACATGCTTGGTGTGTTGATTTTAACCAGATGTAGCTCTGCATCTATTACTATTGAGGCTTTTTTCAGTTTGTCGACCACTTTATCCGGAACACTGTCAAAATCACTTGCAAACACAACTTTTTTGATGTCTTTAGGGTGAATCTCATTTTTGACAGTGATTACAGGACAAGTGGCATTTCTCACCACTTTCTCGGTGTTGCTTCCGATAAGAACTTCCTCCAGCCCGGAAGAACCTTTGCTTCCCATGACTACCAGGTCCGCATCAGCATCTGCAATTTCTTTTGAAATTCCGGCAAATGGATTGCCAAAAACAATTTTGGATTCAAAGGTGAAAGGTGAATCTTTGAATTTGGCGTTTAAGTCAGCCATTTGCTTTTTACGCTTTTCTACAAGTTCCACCATAAATATCTGCTGGGCATCATTGTTAAAAGCTCCAGCTTCACCCATACTGCTAAAGCTTTGAGGGCCCGGCAATTCTATAACATGAAAAAGCTTAAGTTTCTTGGTTGTATTTTTGGCTAATTCTTGGGCAAATTTAAATGCATATTCTGCCTCTTTTGAAAAGTCATAAGGTACGAGGATCGTTTTCATTTTTTCTGGATTTAGTGAATGCTGGAAAATACAAAAAATCCACCAAATAGCTGAATTATGGGCTTAATTTATTAAAAAGGAAGAAGATTCATGAAAGGCAGCTTTTGGATTGTAGTCATCGTAATCTCTGATTTTTAGGAGATTCCAAATTATGCGGTTTGGGTTTTTGCTTTAGATAAAAAAGTTGATATTAGAACAGAAAAACTACAGAATGAATTTCATCTCCCTCAAACCATACGTGCAGCAAAAGAGCCAATGTCCCCAATGTGGGGAATTTGAAGTGATTTCAAATGCATACTTTTTTCAGGGAATACATGTGCTAAGAGATTTATCCTGTGGTCATTGTGGTCTTGAATTCTGGGAAACCTTGCCCATAGGTCATACCATAGATTCGCAGGTAGTGGTCAAAAAGGAAAGCTTTGAAATAATCGGTGATGTTGGGGTTAAAGAATGGTTGGTTGCACCCCTGATTCAAGGACTAAAGTCTCCCGAAAATAAGGCAATAAAAGTCCAAGTAG
Source organism: Indibacter alkaliphilus LW1 (assembly GCF_000295935.2). Classification (GTDB taxonomy): domain Bacteria; phylum Bacteroidota; class Bacteroidia; order Cytophagales; family Cyclobacteriaceae; genus Indibacter; species Indibacter alkaliphilus. Next base: position 200,076 of record NZ_ALWO02000037.1, on the reverse strand, counting down.
AAAAGAAATCGGAAGCTAAGAAAATTATTCTTTTGAATTGCCTGGATGATTGCTTCGGACATGTCTTTACCAAACTTTGGAATGCCTGTTTTGATGTAGCCGGTTACGGAGTCGTGGTTATCATACCAAGCCAATGTGCTTGGTTGGTCCCTGAAAATGTTTCAGAAATCTGGACTGTTCCGATTGCTGTATCGCAAATAAGAAAAGGTGTATCAGGTTTACATCGGGAGCTTTCCAAATTGTTTTTAGAATATGAGGAAGTTTTGATCCATCCGGCATTCATGCATTTGAATCATTTGGAAGTTCCAATGGAGAAGTTATTGAAATCCCAAAGTTTTCCTTTGGGACAATTCTTGGAAATGAAACCAAAGATAGGCTTTGTGCTGAGAGAGGATAGGTTTTGGCTTAATTCCCCTTTTTTGGAGTTTTTATTTCTGTTTGCTAAAAAATTTAAATTATTGAATCAGTTCAAGCCTGTATTTCTGTGGAGGCAAAAGCAGTTGGTGATGCGTTGTTCTAAATTATTGAAAAAGTCCATTCCTGAAGTTGAAATCTATGTATCTGGACTGGGGAAGACAAGAAGGTTTCCCAAGTACATAGATGATCAAAGAATAGAAGAAATTATTTCTGAAAATGAAAAGGAAAGAAATAGGGTTTATTCTGAGACTCATTTGATAATTGGTGTTCATGGTTCTCATTTGCTTATTCCTTCAGGTCTGGCTGCTGGTTATATCAACATCAATCCAAGATATAAAACCGCTCATTGGATTGAGGATACCATTTTGCCCTATAAGGATAGAATGCAGCATTTTTTGGGAAGAAAGCTGGATCAAAACAGCTCCCCTTCTTTGGTAGCCCACCATGCGGATAGAATTTTTAAGGACTTTGAATATGTCTGGAAAAGACTGAAGGAATCTCAATTTTAAACCTCAGAGGGAAGTTTCTTAGCGCTTTGGACATCATACAGTTTTGCTGCTAGGTTTTCGGGGATTATTACCGCTCAAAACAATTCTGACTTCAGTCTCACAGTTTAGTCCTATTTCTTTAATCTTTTCCACCAAATGGTTACCTTTGCTGCTTCTCAAAAAGGCTTCAAAAAACAGCACATGATCCTCTTTTTCCAATCCCCCAAGGACCTGATTTATGCAGTTCAGGTCAAAAACCAATTAAATACCCAAGATTTAGACAAACTTACCTGGCTCTTCGGAGGAGCCAAATCTCTTGACGAAGAGCAGATAAAAGGAAAGTTTGCAGGACCGAGAAAGGAAATGATTACTCCTTGGTCTACCAATGCCGTGGAAATCACCCTGAATATGGGGATTTCAGGAATTATCAGAATAGAAGAATATTACCCGATTTCGGACAAGGACAGCATTGACCCCATGCTTCAAAAGGAATACGATGGTTTGACTCAGGATATTTTTGATATTAACCTTCAGCCCGAATCAATCGTTCCAGTAGAAGATATCAGTTCATATAATCAAAAAGAGGGTCTGGCATTAAGTGAAGAAGAGGTGAGTTACCTTGAGGATGTGAGCAAACAGCTGGGAAGGCCTTTGACAGATTCCGAGGTTTTTGGTTTCAGTCAAGTGAACTCAGAGCATTGTAGACACAAGATTTTCAATGGTAACTTTGTAATTGATGGGGTTGAAAAGGAGATGACCCTTTTCCAATTGATCAAAGAAACTTCAAAGAAACACCCCAATAAGATTGTTTCAGCTTATAAAGACAACGTTGCATTTGTTGAAGGGCCAAAAGCACAACAATTTGCTCCCAAAACACAGGACAAAGCAGATTTTTTTGAAACAGAGGATATCAATACTGTAATATCTCTAAAGGCAGAAACGCACAATTTTCCGACCACAGTTGAGCCTTTTAATGGAGCTGCTACAGGCTCAGGTGGTGAAATCAGAGATAGATTAGCAGGTGGTACTGCATCCATTCCTCTTGCCGGTACTGCCGTATACATGACATCTTACCCAAGATCTGAGAAGGGAAGAAGTTGGGAAAAGGCTTTGGAGGAAAGGAAGTGGCTTTATCAGACTCCAATGGATATTCTGATCAAAGCTTCCAACGGAGCAAGTGATTTCGGAAACAAATTTGGTCAGCCATTGATCTGTGGTTCATTATTGACTTTTGAGCATGAGGAAGATGGAAAAGCCCATGGTTTTGACAAAGTAATCATGTTGGCAGGAGGTGTTGGCTTCACCAGGAAAGAATATGCCAAAAAGAATGAACCTGGAAAAGGTGATAAAATTATCGTCATGGGCGGTGATAATTACAGGATAGGAATGGGAGGAGGAGCCGTTTCCTCGGTCAATACAGGCGAATTCAGCAATGCCATCGAATTAAATGCTATTCAGAGGTCCAATCCAGAGATGCAAAAGCGGGTTGCCAATGTGATCCGTGCTATGGCTGAAAGTAAAGAGAATCCGATCATTTCTATTCACGACCATGGCGCTGGTGGACATTTAAACTGCCTCTCTGAACTGGTGGAAGTTACCGGTGGAACAATTCATCTGGACAAATTGCCTGTTGGCGACCCTACACTTTCTGCTAAGGAAATTATTGGAAACGAGTCACAGGAAAGAATGGGTCTAGTTGTTTCTGAAAAGGATGTAGCAACGCTGCAAAAAATCTCCGAAAGGGAAAGAGCTCCATTTTATGTAGTTGGTGAAACGAGTGGGGATATGCATTTCAAGTTTGAAAATGCCAAGACGGGTGAGAAGCCTGTGGACTGGAATCTTGCATATATGTTTGGTAGCAGCCCTAAGACCATTTTGGAGGATAGTCCAGCGAAAGTCAATTTTTCGGAACCTGAGTATTCGCCTGAACAAATCAAATCATACATTGAAGAGGTACTTCAGTTGGAAGCAGTGGCATGTAAAGATTGGCTGACCAATAAAGTGGATAGGTCAGTGACAGGACGTGTGGCCAAGCAACAGACAACCGGAGAAATTCAATTGCCCTTGAACAATGTCGCTGTCATGGCTCTGGATTTTACCGGCGAGAAGGGTATAGCTACTTCCATAGGTCATGCCCCAGTAGCCGCCTTAGCCGATCCCGAGGCAGGTTCAAGGTTAGCAATAGCAGAAGCACTTACCAATTTGGTCTGGGCACCAATTACAGATGGTTTGGCTGGAGTTTCACTGAGTGCCAACTGGATGTGGCCTGCGAAAAATTCTGGAGAAAATGACAGGCTTTACAGAGCAGTAGAAGCAGTTTCAGAATTTGCCATTGAGTTGGGAATTAATATCCCTACGGGCAAAGATTCTCTTTCAATGACACAAAAATATCCTGGAGGAAAAACAGTGTACTCTCCAGGTACAGTGATTATTTCAACAGTAGGGGAGTGTTCAGCCCCGACCGCAGTAATATCTCCCGATATCAAACCTATTGAAGGTTCCAAAATCTATTACATTGACTTTTCCAAAGATGCTTTTAAATTGGGGGGATCTAGCTTTGCGCAATCCCTGAATAAAATAGGAAATGAAGTTCCGGATATCAAAGATTCGCATTACTTCTCCCAAGCTTTTATGGTAATTCAAAAGCTGATTGAAAAAGGGGAGATTTTGGCGGGACATGATATTTCTTCCGGTGGGATGATCACGGCCCTATTGGAAATGTCTTTCCCAAATTCAGAAGTGGGACTAAAGATTAAATTGGACAGGCTTGATGAGAGGGATATTACCAAGGCTTTATTTGCAGAAAATCCAGGGGTATTGATACAGGTAGAAAATCCTGAGCGTACCAGGGCAGTATTGGCCAATTATGGCATCAGTTACGCATCGATAGCAGATGTGACATTGGATGCAAAAGTTTCTATTGATCAAGCAGGATTGATTTTGGATGTGGCTGAATTAAGAGATGTATGGTTCAAATCTTCCTATTTATTGGATAAAAAGCAAAGTGGGGAGAAACTGGCTTTGGAAAGATTCACCAATTATAAAAACCAAAAGCTTCATTATAATTTCGCGGCAGACTGGAAAGGAAGCTTTGATAGTTTTGGATTGAATCCGTTCAGAAAAGAACCATCTGGGAAAAAGGCAGCCATTATCCGTGAAAAAGGTGTCAATGGGGATAGGGAAATGGCCTATTCACTTTGGTTGGCAGGCTTTGATGTCAAAGACATCCACATGACAGACCTGATTTCGGGTAGAGAAAATCTAGAAGATGTGCAGATGATTGTATTTGTAGGAGGTTTTTCCAATTCGGATGTTTTAGGGTCTGCCAAAGGATGGGCTGGTGCTTTTCTTTACAATGAAAAGGCCAAACAGGCTTTGGATAATTTTTACGCCAGAAAGGATACCCTCAGTCTAGGTGTTTGTAATGGTTGTCAGCTGATGGTTGAATTGGGACTTGTAACTCCGGATCATGACCAAAAGCCCAAGATGCTGCACAATGAGAGTCACAAGTTTGAGTCTGCATTTGTCAATGTAGATATACCTGAAAACGAAACGGTGATGTTCGGTAGCTTATCCGGCCAAAGACTTGGCGTTTGGGTGGCACATGGAGAAGGAAAGTTTTCCTTGCCTAAAGAGAAAAGTGCTTATCACATTGGGATGACTTATTCCTATCAAGGCTATCCAGGTAATCCAAATGGATCGGATCATTCAGTAGCTGGAATTGCATCATCAGATGGCAGACATTTAGCCATCATGCCCCACATTGAAAGGTCATTGAAGCCATGGAACTGGCCTCATTATCCAGCAGAAAGGGCCAATGAAGAAATCAGCCCATGGGTGGAAGCTTTTGTAAATGCTTATAGGTGGGTAGGAGAAAATTCCTAAAAACCTAAGCCAACAAAGCAATACTTATTCCCATAATTCCGAAACCGGCTATGAGTCCCCATTTACTGTGGGATTGGTGGCCGGTTTTGTATGCTTGGGGCAGTAGCTCAAAGAATGCCACATACACCATAATACTGGCCACAAAAACATTGACTACGTCAAAAACTTCAGGATCAGCATTTTCGAAAAACAGGAAGTAGGCAATTCCTGCACCGATAGGTTCAGAAAGTCCTGCTGCCAAAGTAATCAAGAGTGCTTTCTTTTTACTTTTTGTTGCATAATAAATGGGAAGCGCTACAGCCAAGCCTTCCGGGATGTTGTGTATAGCAATGGCTATTGATATACCTATACCTAAATTGATATCTTGTATAGTGGTCAAAAAAGTGACCAAGCCTTCTGGGAGATTATGTACAGCCAAAGCAAAAGCTGTGATGATTCCGGTTTTATATAGGCTTTTGGATTTGTCGCTGTCAAGTTTTTTTGTTCCGATTTCGGCAAGGTTTTCCTTGGAAATATTGAACCGGTCAGCAATCCAAGAAATGATAACCCCCAAAAAACCTATGATGACCAAGCCTCCGATAAAATAGAGGGTCACTCTCAAGTAAGCTTCTGATTCCTCCTCATAATTGCCCTTGAAGGTTTCCAATGCTCCAAAAATCAGCTCAACGAATGAAATGTATATCATGGCACCAGCAGCCAGACCAAGCCCAAAAGCAAGGTATTTACTTTTTCTGGCATGCTTGCTAAAGGCAGCCAACCCACCTATTCCAGTGGAAAGGCCAGCCAGCGTGGTAAGAATAAATGCATAGATCAGGTTGTCGTCAAATTCCATTTTCTGCTAAAAGTTGTTTTTAAATTAATCTTAAAAGTTGATATTTTCTACATGTATAGCTTTTCCCACAGAGAGATATTTAAAAAGATAGTGTTGCATATTTGGAGTATGTTTAAATTTAGGAGTAATAATTACAAAAACCATGTCAGAAAAAAAGCTTAGAGTTATTATTCTCTTGTTTGATGATGTTGAAGTCTTGGATTTTGCAGGCCCTTTTGAGGTGTTTTCAGTGACAGCTCAACTATCGGATTACCGAAAACTTGAAGTAAAAACCGTAACGAAATCAGGGCAAGGGATCATTGCAAAAAATGGTCTGAGAGTCACTCCTGACTGTGGCTTGGAAGAAGTTCAGCAAGCAGATATTCTGGTTTTACCAGGAGGTGATGGAAGTAAAATCATTGCAAAGGATGAGGAAGTCTTGGATTGGGTCAAAAAAATAACAATGAACTCTCAGGTAACCATGTCGGTCTGCAGTGGTGCGAGAATATTGGCCAGATTGGGGTATTTGGACGGGAAACCTTTTACCACCCATCAATCTGTTTTCGATGATATTCTGAAAATTTCTCCCAAAGCCATAGCAATGAAAAACAAACGTTTTGTTGATAATGGTAAGGTTATGACAGCCGCAGGAGTGGCAGCAGGTATTGATCTTTCCCTTTATGTAGTAGAAAAAATTTTCGGCGAAGAACCTAAAAAGCAAACGGCCAATTATATGGAATACAAGTAGAAAAAGGCTGGGCCAAACCAGCCTTTTTTCAATCAAATCTCATTTCCGGGATTTCGCCTCTAATTATTAATTTACCTTCAGTTTTCTCCCTGATTTCTTCGACGCTCACCCCTGGAGCTCTTTCCAAAAGTTGAAAACCTCCCTCGGGTAATACATCCAATACAGCAAGGTCAGTGACTATTTTTTTTACACATCTGATACCTGTAATCGGTAAAGTACATTTTTGTAAAAGCTTTGACTTTCCATCTCTGCTGCAATGTTGCATGGCCACGATGATGTTTTCTGCTGATGCTACCAGATCCATGGCTCCGCCCATTCCCTTAACCATTTTTCCTGGGATTTTCCAGTTGGCTATGTCACCTGTTTCAGAAACTTCCATGGCCCCCAAAATGGTCAAATGGACATGTCCGCCTCTTATCATGGCAAAAGATTCTGCGGAGTTAAAGAGCACAGACCCCTTAGTCATGGTTATGGTTTGTTTACCTGCATTGATTAAGTCTGGGTCAATTTTGTCTTCGGTAGGAAAGGGGCCTATACCTAAAAGCCCGTTTTCGGATTGAAGGACCACTTCGAGGTTGTCAGGAATATAATTGGCCACTAATGTGGGAATACCGATCCCTAAATTTATATACTGTCCATTCTGGACCTCTTTGGCTATTCTTTGGGCTATTTGATCTTTATTTAACATGTCTTTAAGTTGTTTTGGGTTGTGATGTTAGTTTAGGTAATTATGCTTGAAATACAGTGGAAAGAAGATTGAAATAAGGTTGAAACTGGCGCTTTAGCGGAAGTCCCGAGAGCGAAGCGATTCGGGATACAGTAGAAATACGATTGAAATAAAGTAGAAATAAGGTTGAAATACAATAGAAATACAATTGATAGAAGGATGTGAAATCAAGGCTTATTTCTCCTAATCCCGCCTGATCTAGATATCTATATCGCCGAAGGCATATTTCAACTTTATATCGCGTAGCATATATCCGTTTATTTCACGAAGTATATTTCCTTTACATATCTCTACCTCAACTTTTTTCTAGTAGAGGCATATTCCCCTAATCCGGCCTGATTTAGTAATCTATATCGCCGAAGGCATATTTCAATTTTATTTCACGAAGTATATTTCTACTATATATCACTAAGTATATGTCATTTCTTAGAAACGGTCCTTTGTTCTATCCTTTTTTCGTAATCAACGCCCTGAAAAATCCTCTGGACATAAATTCCAGGTGTATGAATGCTATTCGGGTCCAATTCACCGGCAGGAACCAATTCTTCTACTTCTGCAATGGTGATTTTACCGGCAGCTGCCATCATAGGATTGAAATTCCTTGCAGTTCCCTTAAAAATCAAATTCCCTGAAGTGTCTCCTTTCCATGCTTTGACAAAAGCAAAATCAGCCTTCAACCACCTTTCTAATAAGTAAAGCTTTCCTTCAAATTCTCTTATTTCCTTTCCTTCGGCTACTTCTGTTCCTACGCCAGCAGGAGTAAAAAATGCAGGGATGCCAGCTCCTCCTGCCCGTACTCTTTCAGCTAAAGTCCCCTGCGGAATTAATTCCACCTCCAATTCCCCGCTCAATAATTGCCTTTCAAATTCAGCATTTTCTCCCACATAGGATGAGATCATTTTTTTGACCATTTTTTTTTGGAGCATCAAACCTATTCCAAAATCATCCACACCGGCATTATTTGAAATACAAGTTAACCCGCTTAGATCCATTTCAAGAAGTGCCTTAATGCTATTTTCAGGAATACCGGAAAGACCGAATCCTCCAAACATCAACACAGCATCTGAAAATACATCAGCCACTGCTTCTTGGGCATTTGCTACAGTTTTATTGATCATATAAATTGTTTTTTGGGTTTATAATTGACTTAAAATGCGCTTCGCATCTTCTTTATCTCTGCTCAATTGTTCTTTCAAGGCATCAATCCCGGAAAACTTGACCTCAGGTCTAAGATAGGATTTAAAATGTACACAAATTCTCTTGTCATATAAATCTCCTTCAAAATCGAAGAGGTGAACTTCGATACTCTGACTCTCTCCATTTACGGTCGGTCGCATACCAATGTTAAGCATTCCTCCAAAGCTTCCTTCATCCACTTCTACCTTGACGGCGTAGGCCCCATCGCATGGGATAAGCTTATAATCATGGGGAACATGGATATTGGCTGTAGGAAAGCCGATGGATCTTCCCAGCTGCTGACCTTTGATGATGATTCCATTGAGCTCATAGTCTCTGCCCAAATATTCATTGGCAGTACTGACGTTGCCTTCTTCCAATGCTTTTCGGATTTTGGTGCTGGATACACCAACATGGTCCACGTCTTCTCTGGATATTTCTTCGAGTTCAAACCTAAACTTATCAATATTAGCTTTCAGATACTCAAAACTACCCTCTCTGTTTTTCCCAAACCTATGGTCATAGCCTATTACCAATTTACGGGTTTGGATTTTATCAATAATGATTTTTTGAATAAACTCTTCCGAGCTCAATTTGGAAAAATCTTTAGTAAATGGAATAGTCAGCAAATGATCAATACCAAACTCTCTGAGCAGTTTGGCTTTCTCTTCAAAAGTGCTGAGCAGTTTAAGCTTATGCTCGTTTGGGTAAAGGACCATTCGGGGATGTGGCCAAAAAGTGATCATTACCGTCTCTCCACCGACTTCATCTGCAATATTCCGGATTCTTTGAAGGATTTTTTGATGCCCAAGGTGAACACCATCAAATGTTCCACTTGTTACAACCGGGTTTTTTACCGGTTCAAAATGATCTGTTCCTTCATATATTTTCATCCCGTCTTTCTTTGATTTTTTGTATCAGCAAATCCAGCTCTTCGGCTTGCTCTAAAGAATGCTCACCAATGCGTGTTCTGCACAAAGCAGACATGTAGGCACCTACTCCAAGAATGTCACCTAAGTCTCTTGCCAAACTTCTGATGTATGTTCCTTTAGAACAAATAATCCTAAAATGTACCTCTGGGTTTTCAAATTTGGTGATTTCAAAAGTGGAAACGCTTACTGGCCTGGGATCCATTTTAACCTCATGGCCTTTGCGTGCTGCTTCATACACCCTTTTTCCGTCTACTTTGATAGCGGAATGCATGGGGGGAATCTGTAAAATGTCACCTGTTAATTCTGCGGCGGCAGCTTTTACCTGATCCAAAGTGATAGCCGACGCATCTGCAACTTCAATGACGGGATGCTCAAGATCAAAGCTCTCGGTAGTTTTCCCGATCACAAAAACCCCTGTATACTCCTTTTCCTGCCCCATGTAGGACTCAATGGATTTGGTTTTTCTTCCGGCACAGACTATCAGCAGGCCGGTAGCCAAAGGGTCCAAAGTGCCAGCATGACCAACTTTTTTGATTCTCAAGGCATTTCTGACCTTCTTGACTACATCAAATGAAGTCCATTCCAAAGGTTTGTTGATCAGAAATACTTCACCGTAAGGTTCTTGCTGCATTTTATAAATATAATCCTGCGAATATGGCTATCAAACCCACAATACTACAATAGATAGCAAAATAAGTTAGCTTACTTTTCCTTACCAAAGCAATCATCCAGGTGCAAGCAAAATACCCTGAAATGAATGCTGCAACAAAACCAACAGACAGGTAACCAAAACTTTCACTATTGTAAGTCAAGGCACCGTCCAGAATATCCTTGGCTATTTTTCCAAATATGAGAGGGACCACCATCAAAAAAGAAAAGCGGGCAGCCTTGGTTTTGTCTATACCTAACAATACAGACGCGGAGATGGTAGCACCGGATCTTGAGATTCCCGGAAGCATGGCGACCGCTTGGGCAAGACCAACCAATACAGCGTTTGGAAAGCTTACAGGTTTTTCAGTATTTTTTGCTTTATCAGCCAAAAAAAGTAACAAAGCAGTAACCAATAGCATAAATCCCACAAAGACAATCTGTCCTCCGAAAAATTGTTCTAGCTGTTCTTCGAAAAACAAGCCAACGATTACAGCTGGAATCATAGACAAAACAATTTTGGCTACAAATTGTGTCTCTTCGTTCCATTTGAATTTAAAAAGTCCTTCCAGCAACACCACAATGTCTTTTCTGAAAACCAATAAAGTCGCTAAAGCAGTAGCAAAATGAAGTACTACAGTAAACATTAGACTTTCTTCAGGAATCTTCTGATCTCCCAATATGGCTGAACCCAGTTCTAAATGTCCACTTGATGAAACCGGTAAAAACTCAGTCAATCCTTGAATAATTCCAAGGATGATTGCATCTATTATTTCCATGTTTGTTATTTCCCGGATTTGTGAAAAATAGCATAAAACTGAAACAAGAATCCTGAAAGGGTTATTACAGGTCCAAGAATTAGACCTAAAAACCCAAAACCATGGGGTTCTTTATCCAAGCCGATTATGGTAAATCCAATGATGATCATACCCAATCCAATGAGCATGAGGATGTAGTTTTTTTTGGTAAATGCAAAATGTGAATTTGGCATGATTAGTATAGTTCGTCCAATGACATGTTTAAATATTTATTGACTGCCTGCAAGGTACTGAAAACAGACAGAGTGGCACCGATTAATACCAAAGCTCCAAAAAGGTAGTACAGCAAATCATAATCCTGTAGCATGGCAAAACCGTCAATATTTGCTTTGGTATATTCTATAATTCCGAATAATAAGGCTGAGGCTATAAGTCCTGCCAAAATCCCGAAACCTAAAGCTCTGGAGAGAAAAGGCTTTCGGATAAATCCTCTAGTAGCTCCAACCAATTGCATGCTTCTGATAAGAAATCTCTGGGAAAACAGTGCAAGCTTGATTGTGTTGTTGATCAACATGACTACAGTAAAACCAAGAATCAAAATGAATCCACCCATGACCAAGGCTACCTTAGTAAGGTTTTGATTGATGGATTCTACCAGGTCAGCCATATAAGTTACCTCAAAGACTCCATCCAGTAATTGGATTTCCTCAACGATTTCTTCTATTTGTTCAGCTGTCTGAAACTCTTCCGAAATAGCCAGTGTGTAGCTGTCTCTCAAAGGGTTGTCATCGAGAAATTTGGAGAAATCTTCTCCCGTGTCTTCCAGAAAGGATGCAGCAGCGTCCTCTTTGGAAATGAAGGTTAAAGCTGCGCTACCTTCTTTCTGTAAAACATATGCTTTGGATTCTAAGGTTTTTCCAATTTTGGCAATACCGGTCTCATCAAGATTTTTGTTTAGAAAAACCTGTATCTCAATATTCTCTCGGATAATACTTGTCAGTGTTTTGGCCTGAATGACAATAACTCCAAAAAGGCCCACTATAAAAAGGGATAGCGTGGTACTGAACAAAACTGAAACAAATTTAAACCTTCCTAATCTGGTTTTTTTTCTTGGATTTACCCTCATATTCCTAATGAATTCTGCCAAAATTAAACAGCTTGGCTTTGTAAACCAATCTTATTTTCTGAAATCAACTGGAATTACTTTTTTATCAACAGTGACATAAGCTACATCACCTTCCTTGCCTTTCATTTTTGCCAAGCCTGTAAATCTTCCGAAAGCAGGCATGATCAGAATATTACCACTTAGAAAAAAGCAGGGTAAACTCAGACTTTGTCTTCCTTTTCCCCGAAGTGAAACCCCTGGGTGGATATGGCCACAGATGTTCAGGGTGTTTTCTGGAATTAATTCCTGAGGCTCATGTGTAAGTAAAAGCTTACCCAATTGATAGGATGATTCATGTACATTCCATAATTCCGAACGATAGATCAAAGCCGGTAGTATATCATGATTGCCCTTGATCAGATGAAAGATAGTTTTTGGAAAGAATTCCAGAAAAACTTCCAAATCATTCCATGCAGTATTCCAATCACTATGGAACAGGTCTCCTAGAAAAAACACTTCTTTTGGCTTCAATTCATCCAAAATTCTCTGCAATTGAAGATAATCTCCGGTATGAACATTTTCAGGAATGGGTACCCCTGATTTTCTGAAATGTGCAGCTTTGCCAAAGTGAGGGTCGGCAATTAACAAGGATTGGGTATGAGGTAAAAAAATTAATTTTTCGGGCAGCATTAAGATTTTCTGTTCCTTCCAATTTATCAAATGTCCTTTTTTAAATACCACTTCCAATAACCCTTTCTTACTTTTTCAGTTTAAAAACTAAACCTTTTAACGAACCAATCCGATTTAGATTTGTAAAAGTATTACATATCATCGATTTCAAAATTTTAATTTTACTATGAACAATTATTTATTGACATTATGCTTAGTTTTTACCTTCAGTGGATTATCTGGAGTCTTAGCTCAAAGTCCTGACGATATTTTAGGAGAATGGTACACTACTGAAAAGGACGCCAAAATTGAGATATTCAAAATTCAGGATAAATACCATGGTAGAATCATCTGGATGGAGGAACCGGAGATTGATGGGAAGCCAATATTAGATGAAAACAATTCAGATAAAAGTAAAAGAGCCAGGCCGATTTTGGGAATGAAACTGCTGGAAGACTTTAAATTTAATGATGGAAAATGGGAAGATGGTACTATTTATGACCCAAGGAACGGGAAGAACTACTCCTGTACTTTAAAGAAAAAAGATGCCCAAACCTTGGAAGTAAGAGGCTATGTAGGAGTATCTCTCATTGGGCGAACGGTTGAATGGTCAAAAGCCAAGTAGAAAAAATCAAAAAATCGTTTTTCAAAGAGGATATTGGGATAAACTTTCGTTTCTAAAGCTTCACGGGCTGCTATTAAGCTAAGTTTTATTTATCTGATTATTCGGATCAAAAAATATTGTATGCTTCCTTACCCTTTTCTCTTACTGATTTTATTCAGAGCTATCCCTTTTTGCATGCGTGATTTGAAGGTGAGCATGTCTCCTGGTGACTTGGCGGCGTGTTTGGTGCTTCTGCCCTGAACCCTTTTCCTCCACATTCTAAAAGAGCTTTCTTTCATTTCTCTTCGCATCAATTGAATGACTTCTTTTTCACTTAGTCCAAATTGCTGCTCTATAGCATCGAAAGTTGTACGGTCTTCCCATGCCATTTCGATTATCCTGTCAACTTCTTCAACTGAAAGATTTTTTGATTTGTCCATGGTGCTAAAACTTTGTGGAATTGGCATTGTTTACAAATGAATGGAAAAAATAAATGTCATTTGGTTCAAGAGAGACTTGAGGTTGCAGGATCATGAAGCTTTGCAAAAGGGGACTGAGGCAGGGTTACCCTTGATTTTGATCTTTTGTTTTGAACCTTCCTTGGTTTCCGCTGCCCAGAGTGATGCAAGGCACTGGAGGTTTGTCTTACAAAGCTTGGAGGATATGAATGCAAAACTTCAGGACTATGAGACCAAGGTGCATGTTTTTTTTAAAGAGGTGGAGGAAGTCTTCACACTTTTATTGAAGTTCTATCAGGTGCATGAAGTTTTTTCACATCAGGAAACAGGCATAGGAATTACTTATGAAAGGGACCTGAGGATGGCTTCCTTTTTTAAAGAGAAAAAAATCATATGGTCAGAATTCAAACAGCAGGGAGTCAGAAGGGGCAGAAAGGATAGAAGAAACTGGTCAAAGGAATGGTACGCGATGATGTTCTCACCACAGCAAAATCCTGATCTGAAAATGGGTAGGTTCTTCACCTTATCCCAGGAATTAATGGGTAGTTCCGGAGTAGAAAAAATTCCTCTTTCTTGGAAAACACCGAACCCATCCATGCAGGCCGGAGGAGAGACATTTGCCAGAAAATACCTGAATTCATTCATTAAAGAAAGAGTCGGGAACTATAATAGACATATCAGTAAACCAGAACTAAGCAGGAAAGGCTGTAGCCGTTTGTCACCTTATTTGGCCTGGGGAAATCTGTCCATTAAGCAAGTATATCAAGCGGCCGAAAAGAGAAAAAAGGAAAATTTCCAAGTTCGTAATTTTACCAATTTCCAATCCCGTCTGCGTTGGCATTGTCATTTTATACAAAAATTTGAAATGGAACCTGAAATGGAATTTAGGCACCTCAACAAGGGGTTCGAAATTATGGAAAAGCCACTGGATGAGGTCAAATTGCAAGCTTGGAAGAAGGGTGAAACCGGCGTTCCTTTGGTTGATGCCTGTATGCGTTGTTTGGTAGAGACGGGGTATTTGAATTTTAGGATGCGTGCCATGTTGGTTTCCTTTCTTACCCATCACCTATTCCAGGAGTGGAAGGTAGGCTCAGCTCACTTAGCCAGGCAGTTTTTGGATTTTGAGCCGGGAATTCACTATCCACAGCTACAGATGCAGGCTGGAGTAACAGGTATCAACACCGTAAGGATCTACAATCCGATCAAACAATCATTAGATCACGATCCTGAGGGTGTTTTTATCAGGAAATGGGTACCTGAATTGACAAGCATTCCCAATGCTTTGATTCATGAGCCTTGGAAACTGACAGGAATTGAACAGTCATTATATGGTGTTAGGCTAGGAGAGGGCTATCCTTTGCCCATTATCGACGTGGAAGCTTCCGGAAAATATGCCAGAGACAAAATCTGGGCAGCGCAGAAACTCCCTGAAGTGAAACAAGAAGCTTCCCGGATCTTAAAAAAGCACACAGTACCCAACAGGTGGCCATAAGTTGATCACCGATTTTTCAGATTACTTCCACATCAAAAGCTCCATTGACGATTTCTCCATCAATTTTCACCTGAATCCACACCCTGTAATCACCTGGTTGTGGAAATGCATATGGGAATCTAACCATACTATGGTCCTCGTGTTCGGGATCCTCAAGATAGGGCAGGTGTACCATATCTCCCATGAGCAGGCTGTCTCTTTCCTCATCCGGCAATTCATCCAAAAATGAGAGCACCTGATCTACACTGTCCATAAAACTCAAATTTTTGGGTAGGTTATTAAATCCAACATATCCTGATTCAAACCTTTCCAAAAGCATTTGCTGAGAGCCCATGGAATAAGTTCCAGTGGGATGCAAGTGTATGTAAACCGATCCATCATGCTTCAACACAACTGCATGACCCATCATGCCCAGATAGGGTTCCAGCTGTGCAGGTTCTCCATCAGGATCGAATAGGGCAAAATCCAGACTGTACAGCCGTCCTGCTTCAAACTTGCCTGTCTCTGTCTCCCACATGGCAGAATATCCTCCAGGAAGATCAGTCATCAGGCCTGGCTTACCACATACCATGATGTCACCATCCAAAACCAGTGGTTTATTTCCTATGGGATTTGAAAATGTAAAAGTATCATCTCTCCCCAATCTGAATTCCCTATTAGAAGCCAATTGAAAATTAGCAGATTCCGGTACTGAAAGTTCGGAAACTATGGTTTCAGAGAATCCAGTGTACCTTGTAATATCTGCAAAAACGTGGTAATCACCAGCAGGCAAAGGAGGTAATTGGACTTCATAATTTAATGTATCCAATCTTTTTGGGTGCAAATGTGCAAATACATCCAATTCATTTTTTTTGATCAAAAATAAATGCATGAGTTTACCGTGGTCTGGAACCATATAGCTCAGTTTGCGGGTAATTTGACCATACTTCAGTTCCGTAGAGTCCACTTTTAAGCGCAGGTAATTACCACCATCTCTTTCAATAAATTTGCTTTCAGCAGAAAAAGGCTGGTACAATGTCTCATTGTATTGCCTTGCCTCTGCATCCCACCAGGATTTACCACCCCAAAGAACCAAACCAACTACAACAGCCCCAATTGCTGTACCGATGATTCTTTTCCTTTGACCTTTGGGGCTTCTTTCTTCACCGGGATTGCGGATGCTGTCACCCATTGCTGAAGAAAAAATGGTCACCAAAAGGATAACAAGGAACCCCCCCAAAACAGATAAGGCAATCCCGAGTTCCTTAGGCATTTCATTTTGAGCTGTAGGCATGGCCATGATGGGCACTACCGCTTCGTAAGTCTCCCCATCTTTGGTAAGCAAAATCTGCACGCTAGAAGTACCACTTTGCATAAACCACATCTCCCCTTCATATTTCCCCGGTTCATCGGGCACCGATATCAAAGCATCTGCTGTGGGCGTTCCCATCAATCCGGCAGACCAATACACTGGCCTTGCTTCTAATATTACCCCATCCGGATTTTCAGGAAGAATGACCGATACCATGGCTGTTCCTGGAATGACTTCAGGTGGGTCTACATTGGCCAAGACCCTGTAATTACCCATCATACCTTCAAAAATCACCCCGGGACTACCCACATGCCCCATGCTCAGGTACCAAATCCCCAGCAGCGCTAGGAAAACCAAATTTTTATGCTTTATCATCTTTTCACCTGTTTCATCCAATTTCCCCATGAAAGCCCAATCCTTGATGTAATCCACGCTATAGGTAAGGCAATCAATAGGCCCTTGACCAATGCCCATCCAGTATCTACACTGCTGGGAACAAAAGCATACCTGTAGGCATAATCAGGAGAACTCATATAAGACCAGGAGGACCTGCCAAAAAACCAACCGCGGGCAGCTTCTGTATGTAAGAACTCAGCAAAGTACCATTGGGCCGGAACAAAAGTTCCCAAAAACGCCACAGCTAATAGGCATGAAAGCAACCATTTATTTATGTGCTTGAATCTGGCCATAATAAGGTCAATTGCTACAGCAGGCACAATCAAAAGAATCGGGAAATGATAAGCCTGTAAGGTAGTTATGTGGTTGTAAACAGGGCTTAACCTTGGTTCTGCAGGAAAAAGGGGCAGAATCCATACCATTGCAGCCATAATCAAGGTGTAAGCCAGTGCCATTTTTGTACATGCCCATTTGTATGGTGCCGCAAAAGTCACTGAAATCATAAACAGAGGAAAAGTCAAGGCCGCAATCTGGTACATCAATGCTCCATGCATCAAAAACGGCCAGAAATACTGGGAAACCAACACATAAACCATGGCCAGAAGAATCCCCGCAGTCAGGGCATACATCCACTGCAATTGGCCATAGGTGTTTTCTGTGATGTTCTTTTGGAGTCTGTTCTGAAGTGCAGTAACGGAAATCATTGCACCAAATTGGATCATGATCATTCCCAATCCCAATAGCACATGCGGAGGTGAGAGGATCTGTACATCCAGTCCATAAGTATTGTGCCACCAATCATCAAAAGGTGCTGAGGTCAGCATGGCAAAGGCTCCCCAGATACAAAACATAGCACCTAAAGAACCATGAAATATTCCCCAAAACTTGATTGCTTTTGATTTTTCAGCAGTTGTTCCCCAAAAACTCGTTTTGAGGACTTTGATTCCTGAGAAGACACCGGCAATTACTGCTCCCACATAAATCGCAATATGCGGTGGAGAAAACAAGGTGTCACGCCCCACACTCATGTGCCAGGAAATGTCCCAGATCAATCCAATAACGATACAAAGGGAGGAAAAGACAGAAGCATACACATAGGTAGGAATCTGTCTGATTGAAGTGGCGCTGTTGCTCTGGGTTTTGACCGCTTCCTCTTGAAGGGTCAAAGTGCTAAATGTGACTTTCATTTGGATTGGATTTTTTTTCAATTTATATAAAAATGTATGCAATAGCGAAATATCATAAATGAAAAACCCTTGATCATCAGGGAAAAACAAAAATGGCAACCGTTTGGCTGCCATTGATTTGTGTTTGATAAAATTATTTACTGACCAGGTCTATATTTCTTTCTGGCATTGGCTTCTACATCTGCTCTGTAGTAGTGTACATCCTTAAATTCTCCAGCAGCATAAATCTCTGCCTGATCGACGAAATGATGTGAAAATGGGTTTCCGCTTTGCCCTCCGGCAAGCAGACTCTTTGCCTTAACTTTATCACCGAACTCCACTACGGCCACAAAACTGTTGCCTACATTGCCATACCACTTTTTGGTATTTGGATACGACCTGCTTCCGTAAGCTGCCAATGAGCCCCAAAGGGAAGAGTTATATCCAATAGGTAAACTTGGCAGATCATCGTAAAATTTTCCCTGAATTTCGTTGGTGACCCTTTGGAACCTGTTGATTTCTCCCCAAGGCCTGTTCCAGGTACCAAAATCTTCCATGAGCTTGTCTACCGCTCTTTCTAAGGCATCAAGCATGGCCGGACCTTCCATTTTTTCAGCGATATAATCAAAAATATAGGCATCCCAAGGCCTGTCCATATTTCTTACTTCTGCCAATAGTTGATTTCCCCAAAAAACAGCAATGGAGGTACCCACAGAAGAAACACCTGTTTTCAAATCCCAGTCTTTTAAAACTTTGATTGGATCCGAAAGGGAATTCTTTTGGGAGTGATCGGCCGGTAATGCTTCATAAGCTTTTACAAGGGCAGGAATCAGTGGATCAAAAGCCATCAGGGTAGGTTCGTAGCCAAGCTCTTTGGTTAGGGATTCCATGGTGTAATTGTCCTTGTTTTTCATGATCCTTACAGCATTGATCCCGCGGGCATTTTCGAGGTCCCAAGCCATATAGCCAGGATAATCTTCTTGCTTTGGACTGTATGGACCTGCCGCGGTAAAGGGAGTGGAATTACAATTTTGTATCCAACCGTTTTCAGGATTTTCAATATAGATCATCTCATCCACTTCGTGAAGTCCCTGCCAGTCAGTCTCCGGATTGGAGCCATCCACCACATTTCTCCAATCAAAATCCGGGTTTCTTCTCGGAATGAAGTTCCCATGGTAATACACAATGTTCCCATCTTTATCGGCATACACCGTGTTGTTGGAAGAGTTGGTCTTTAGGTTCATGGTGGCCTTGAATTCCTCGTGTGTTTTTGTTTTGGTTCGGATGTAGGATTGGGTAAGAGCCTTTTGCCTCTCTACCATCAAGGAGATGGCGACCCACTTGCCGTCTTCTTCGCGAATGACCGGGCCGTGATGGCTATAAAACGCCGTAAATTCTCTTTCGATTAACTGATCACCTTCTTTGTATTTGGTAAGGATTTTCTTTTCGGTAAGTGGTCTCCATTCCTCTCCAAATTTGTAATGGTATTTCCCGTTTCTTTTTTCAACAGTCAGCGCAAAATGATCAATGGCATCGGCCCTGCTGGAAGTATGCATCCATCCGTTGTATTCGTTGAATCCTTGATAAATAAAAAACTGTCCCCAAGTAACCGCTCCATAAGCATTTAACCCTTCTTCGGAAACCATATGAACTTCCGGCCTGAAATAGAAGGATGTATGCGGATTTATAAATAAAAGGGCATTGCCAGTTTGAGAGAGCTTTGGAGCTATGGCAAAGCCATTTGATCCTCTGGGTTCCTCATCCCAATCCCGCTCCTGATATACCAAACCAGCGTGGAAATCTTTGTCATAGAAACTTTTTAGCTCATTGACCGAAATGGTTTCAATATCTCCGCCTATGCTGCCCTCAGAGAAGGCCAATGCCATCCAAGGCTCGAATTTGGTCAGTAACTTAGGTTTGATTTCCGGATGGGAATGTAGAAAATAATTGATCCCGTCAGCCCAAGCATCCATCAAGGATTTAAGCCAATTCGGAGATTCCTTGTATTCTTGCTTAAGTACTTCCTCATCTATGTAGAGCTTCATCCTGAGGTCGGCATAGAGTTCTTGAATACCTTCCACTTCCGCTTTTCTCCCCAAGGCAAAAATGTAATTGGATTCCACGCGGTTGAAGTCATCCTCGCACTGGGCGTAAATCATACCAAAGACTGCGTCAGCATCGGTTTTGCCATAAATGTGAGGGACACCATATTCATCTCTGATGATTTCGGTGTTTTGGGCATGGGATTTCCACCTGTCCAGGTTTTCCTGTGCTATGGCCGGAACTAGGTAGAAGAAAAATACCAGCAGTTGAAAGCAATTTCTAAGCATATATTGGGTGTCTTGATTGATTTGCTAAAATAGGAATATAGGCAAGACTATCAATCAATATTTATCCGAAGGGGAATATTTCAAAGTATAAAGAGGAAGCTTTTTATTGTTCAGTTTCGAACAAATTCTGTTTCGTATTTGGACAAGGGACAGAGGAGTGTTTTTGTAAAATCCCGTTCTCCTTTATTGAGGGCAGATTTGGCATGGCTGGTCTCAAATTTGTGTTGACTGAATAAAAATCCAATATGTTGACATTCTTACTCTGGTTGATATTGGCGGTTCTTTGCTGGCCATTGGCAGTTCTTGCCCTAATACTTTATCCAATTGTTTGGTTGCTGTTGTTACCGTTCAGACTTTTGGGCTTTGCAATTGATATTTCTTTTTCCTTTATAAGGAATCTGCTGATGTTGCCTTTTAGGCTTGTAGGTCTGGGAAGGTAGAAGAAGCGAGAGATTAGATGATAGAATCGAGATAGGAGAAGCAAATACCGAGACAAGGAAACAATTAAAGATAACTTAATGAGATATGTACCTCTGAGGTTTTAAAAACCTTGGAGGTCAGAAAGTAAATTTGAAACAAGTAACTTGAAGCAGTTTGAAATCAGAAAAAGCCTCGTAAATCGTAAATCCAATTTAAAGATCATCTACCTCACTTTTGCTTTTCGAAGTATTCTGGAAAATACAGAAGGGAATAGTCTCTTAAGGTAAACAGCATATTTTTCTTTACCGCCAATCAAAACCTCTTCTTTTTTAGACTCAATGGCTTTGTAAATCTGCCATGCACAATCCTCAGCAGACATCCCTTTGGCTTGGGCATCATCCATTTCTTTGAGCGGACTGCCATTGCCTGTTAAAGCATTAATAGAAACATTGGTTTTGATAAAACCTGGACAGATCATGGTTACACCTATATTGTCTTTAAAATGCTCAGCCCTAAGTGAGTCAAAGAATCCATGCAATGCATGTTTGCTGGCGGCATAAGCTGTTCGGTAAGGTGAGCCAAATTTCCCAACCAAACTGCTGACTACTCCAAAATGCCCGGATTTCTTGTCGATAAAATGAGGAAGTAGGGCTTTGCTGAGTGCCACAGTTCCAAAAAAATTCACTTCCATTATTTTTCTATCTACTTCCAAACTGGTTTCCGCAGCAAGTGACCTTTGACTGATACCACCATTGTTGATGAGTATATCAACCCTTCCAAAGGCCTGGGTAGCTGCCTTCACTTTTTCTTTCATCCCGTTTGAATCGTTCAAATCCAATGGCAAAACAAAAACATCCTTAGGAGACCTACTTTCAGTTTTGATTTTTTCCAAGAGCTCTACTTTTCTTGCAGAAACGATAATTTGATGACCTTTTGAAAGGTAAAGTTTGGCTAAGGCTTCCCCTATACCCGATGTCGCTCCTGTGATCCATACAATTTTCCGGCTCATTTTTTTATCCTTTTGTAAGTCACAAAGTCAAAGTCAAATTCATTTTTATCATCTTTTCTATAAGATTCTGAAGATACCTTTTTCCATTTGGAAGGATCAATAGGAGGGAAAAATACATCGGCCTCAGGGCTAGCATTTACCTCTGTCACCAATAATTCATCACTCAATTCAAGACCCTGTTTGTAGATTTCAGCTCCTCCAATGATAAAAACCTGATTCAAATGTTTTCCAATGCACAATTGAATGGCCTCCTGAAGGGAGTGACAGACTATATGCCCATCAGGGAGTTGGAACTCCGGATTTCTGGTGATTACTATAGATGTTCTATTGGGTAGGGGTTTCCCGACTGATTCATAGGTTTTTCTGCCCATGATAATGTAATGACCAGAAGTGATCTTTTTGAATAGTTTCAGATCAGAGGATAGTTTCCAAATCAACTGATTGTTCTTGCCTATGGCATTGTTGTTGGCTTTTGCTACAATGATGGATATTTTCAAAATATTCAGATTTAGATCTACAATATAATACTACTATCTGTAGATTGACAAAAAAAATCCCGAACAGGGTGTTTCCTGCTCGGGATAAGTAAAAACTTGTTTAAGTTCAATCATTAGCTGCCTGCATACCTGCAAACACACTCGGGTAATCACTCATTTTGAATACCTGTTTTTGATTGTCATTGATTTCAATGACTTTCATGTCTACAATACTTTTATCAACCTTACTTTCATAATACATTTCCATCAAGTTTCCCTTAGGTAGGTCACTGAAGTAAGATTGGTTTTTACTTTTCATTTTTGAAGTAAGGAATGGGTTTTCATTGCCCCAGAAAGTATTATTCCCTTTGATAGGTTGCTGGGTTATCCAGTAACTTGCTTTGGCATCTTCAGAATCCATGACAAATTCTTCACATGCATAGCCATTGATGGTTTTGGTATTTCCTGTTTTGGTAAATGTGAAGTCTTCTTCTGGCATATCTTCTTCATCCACTTCAATCCCTTCTGATATTTTGACCAGATCAATGCCATAGGCCATGCGTTGCTTTTCTCCTTCACTTTCCATCAGAATGATGGAAGCATTCCGGGAAAAATCATAAATCATAATGGCAGTTCCATCTTCTTTTTTCTTTTTGCCCTGGTCCATATCCACTTCCATACCCATGACCTGAACATCTTCTGACAGGAAAGCTTTCATTTTCATGGGATCCATATCCTTTCCTTTGCTGTCTTTGCCAGTGATTTCCAATACGGTATAGCCTGTAAAGTCATATTGATCAGCCACCTCTACATCTGAACTGATCCCGCTCAGTACTTTATCCCAGTCTACTCCGGGCATTCCGTCTTCGCCATAAAGGCCTGCAAAAGCTTTTTGAAGTTGTCTTTGAGCCAATTTCTCAGCTTCGTTCTCTACCGTTTTTTCTATGGCTCTACTAACGCCTCGCTCAGCAGCATTTCTCAGTCTATTCATAATTTGGGCTTCAGCGAAAAAGGGATTCACTAGAAAAATACCCAATAAAAGCGTGCATAATTTTTTCATAAGGTGCTCGATATTATTTGTTTAACAAGTTAGGAAAAATTGGGTGGATTGACCAATACTCTTTTGTTAAGCTTTTTGCTGAGTGATTAAAATCATGCTTTGAAAGAGTATTGGTCGGTAATGAAAAAGACTATCCTTTTTTCAGTTGATACCCTCTGAGGAAGTCTTCTAGCTTCATTCTTTTCTTGCCTTCCAATTGCAGTTCCAAAATTGAAATTTTCCCTGATCCTGTTTGAAATTTCAGATATGACCTATTGTCGCTCTCAAATTCTCCTGGTTTTAAATGTGGATCATTTTCATCTAATATTTCCGTTTGGAACACTTTACAGGTTTTTCCTTCCAACACCGTCCAAGCAGCAGGATAAGGGGAAAGCCCCCGGACCAAATTCTGAATGTCAATTGCAGGTTTTTCCCAGTTGATTTGGCAGGTCTCTTTAAAGATCTTGGGAGCATGATGTTTGAATTTGCTTTCATCCTGAACCGTGGTGGTTACTGTACCTTGCGCCACTGCTTCTATGGTTTTCAAGACAAGTTTTGACCCACGTTCCATCAGTCTTTCGTAGAGTGATCCCACGTTATCCTCCTGATGAATGGGTTCTTTTTCTTGAAAAATAACACTTCCTGTATCTATTTCATGTTTGAGAAAAAATGTGGTCACGCCAGTTTCTTTTTCACCGTTGATGATGGCCCAATTGATCGGTGCAGCACCTCTGTAATCAGGCAGGAGGGAAGCGTGCAGGTTGAATGTGCCCTGTGGAGGCATATTCCAGACAGCTTCCGGGAGCATTCTGAATGCAACTACCACTTGAATATCCGCACGGTAAGATTGAAGCTCTTCCAAAAATTCCGGTGATTTCAGGTTACTTGGCTGCAACACCGGAATCTGGTGCTCCAATGCAGCTTCTTTGACAGGTGAAGGGATCATTTTTTGACCTCTTCCTTTAGGTCTGTCAGGAGCCGTGATTACTGCCACTACATTCCAGCCATTTTCTACCAATATTTCCAATGAAGGCACCGCAAATTCAGGGGTACCCATGTAAACAATCCGTAAATCTTTTTTATTCATGATACAAATGTCTAAAATCTTATTCAGTTGAAAGAATTGCAGACAGGGTAATCTTATTTAATTGGCAATCTTTTTGAACAGGGTATTGAATATCGAGAAAAAAGTTAATTTTGTGCGATGATTCAAAAACTACGATATGCATTTTCCTGCCAATTCAGGTTTTTAGCCTGTTTGCTGTCTTTGTTTTTCGTAGTGTTAGCTGTTTTCGACGGGTTTGAGGTTGAAGAAAAAATAGAATATCAAGGTCATTTTTTTGATGAGGCTGATTTTGATTATGTGGATTTCCCTACTTCTATCTCCAGGCCATCAACTACACCTGCTTCCAAAGTTCAGCGTATTGAATTATTCAGGATTTATGATTTTTTCCTAAGTATCACAAGACTTGAGGTCAAGCCATCTCAAATTCTTTCATACATACCCGTAGAATTATTTTC
Organism: Indibacter alkaliphilus LW1; assembly: GCF_000295935.2. GTDB lineage: Bacteria > Bacteroidota > Bacteroidia > Cytophagales > Cyclobacteriaceae > Indibacter > Indibacter alkaliphilus. The sequence goes on along the minus strand of NZ_ALWO02000037.1, from coordinate 175,510 downwards.
CAGTTTAGAGATTCTGGTAGGGAAGTCTATCAGTATGAACGCACCCTGAGTGCTCTTTTTTAATCATAAGACTCTTTAAAACCCAAAGTAGCCTTTCATCAAAAGGTATTTAAATCTCTTATTTTATGAACAATTATTACTTCAAAGTGAGCTTTGATAGGTTTTACCCTGTCTTGGCTTTTACGATGAACATATTATTATATGTCTTATTGTCTACGTTATTTTCTTGTAGTAGCGGAACTGGCAAAAACCAAAGTACACAACCCGTTTTAGTTCCCATCATGGAGCTAAAACCAATGGAAGTGAATGTCCCCAAAACTTATGTATGTGATATTCAGGCAGTCCAATTTGTAGAAGTCAGGGCCAAAGTAGAAGGCTTTGTCGATAGAATTTTTGTGGATGAAGGTCAATTTGTCCGAAAAGGACAAAACCTTTTCCAGCTGAGCTCAAATGAATTTAATGAGATAGTCAACTCAGCAAATGCCAAATTGCTGCAGGCAAAAGCGGAAGCCAAAGGAGCACAACTGGAGGTTGACAGACTCAAAGTTTTGGTGGAAAAAAATATCATCTCAAGCTCTGAGTTGGAATTGGCAAAATCCCGAAAAGCAGTAGCTGAGTCAGCTATCGCCGAGGCTGAATCCATGTTGAAAAATGCCAGGACCGGCCTTTCCTATACCACTATTAAGGCACCATTTGACGGGATTGTGGATAGGATTCCGTTTAAGACCGGAAGTTTGGTTACTGCTGGTGATTTATTAACCAACATTACCGACATCTCAGAGGTGTTTGCTTATTACAAGATCAATGAAAATGAGTACCTGCAATACATGAGAGATAAGGTTGGTACTGATTCTATCAGTGAAGAAATTTCCCTGATTCTTTCGGATGGAGAAGTTTATCCCCATAAAGGAGTTTTTGAGACCATGGAAGCAGATTTTGAAAGAGGAACAGGTTCAATTGCTTTGAGGGTTAGGTTTCCAAATCCTGATCAATTGATCAAACATGGTGCGAGTGGAAAAGTGCAGATGGAGGATAAATTGGAGGGCATATTTCTCATTCCTCAAAAAGCAACTTTTGAAATCCAGGATTACAGCTATGTGTACTTGGTAGATAAGGAAAATAAAGTAAGGGTCAGAAGCTTCAAGCCTTTGCAGCGATTTGGTCTATTCTACATTACGGATGGTTTTGAGGAAGGAGACAGGATCATTTATGAAGGTATTCAGCAAGTCAAAGACGGGATGGAAATCTCTCCTGAACTGACTCCTGAAAATGAGGTGTACGATACATTGTTCAAAGCTTAAACTTCCCATAAGATGCTAGAACTATTTATCAAAAGGCCGATACTTTCCACAGTGATTTCGGTTTTCATCACCTTATTAGGGCTTTTGTCATTGACTTCTCTGCCAATCACCCAATTCCCTGAAATTGTACCGCCGGCAGTTACGGTAACAGCCAAATATACCGGAGCCAATGCAGAGGTTTTGGCCAAGGCTGTTGCCACACCTCTGGAAAGGGCCATCAATGGAGTGCCGGGGATGAGTTACATGACTTCAGTTAATACAAATGATGGAATATCACTGATCAACATTGTTTTTGAAGTAGGAACTGATCCCGATCAAGCGGCTGTAAATGTTCAAAACCGTGTGGCTACTGTTTTGGATGAATTGCCGGAGGAAGTAATCCGGGCTGGCGTACAGACAGAGAAGGAGGTTAACTCTATGCTTTTGTACCTCAATCTGATGACTTCAGACAGTACTCAAGACGAAAAATTTGTTTTCAACTTTGCTGATATCAATATACTGCCTGAGCTGAAAAGGATTGATGGGGTGGGCTTCGCCCAAATCATGGGTTCCCGGGATTACGCAATGAGAGTATGGCTCAACCCGGACAGGTTGGTGGCTTATGGATTGACCCCTCAGGATGTGACAGAGGCCATTCGAAATCAAAATGTGGAAGCCGCACCTGGGAAATCAGGAATTTCCTCTGATAGGGATCCACAGGCCCTTCAGTATGTCCTCAAATACACGGGGAAGTTCAACCAAGAAGAAGATATTGAAAATATCACGCTGAAGTCACTTCCTGATGGTTCACTGCTCAAACTTAAAGATGTTGCTGAAGTTCAGTTTGATTCTCAGGATTACAATATGGTTTCCATGACTGATGGAAGGCCTTCAGCATCCATAATGATCAAGCAAAGGCCTGGCTCAAATGCCAAAGAGGTCATCCAGAATATAAAGGACAAAATGGAAGAGCTTCAGGAAAGTTCATTTCCCCCTGGATTGGAGTACAATGTTTCCTATGATGTTTCCAGGTTTTTGGATGCTTCGATTTTTGAGGTAATCAAAACCTTGATTGAAGCCTTCTTATTAGTATCACTTGTAGTGTTTATTTTCTTGCAGGACTTCAGGTCAACCCTTATTCCTGCGATAGCAGTACCGGTATCCTTAATTGGGACTTTCTTCTTTATGCAACTGTTTGGATTTTCTATCAACCTATTGACCTTGTTTGCCTTGGTATTGGCCATTGGGATTGTGGTGGACAATGCCATAGTGGTAGTGGAAGCAGTCCATGTGAAAATGCATGAACTCAAGATGAACGCCATGGATGCGACCATTGCCGCCATGAAAGAAATTGGCGGGGCCATAGTAGCAATTACCTTGGTGATGTCAGCTGTGTTTGTACCGGTGAGCTTTTTGTCCGGTCCTGTGGGGATCTTTTACAGGCAGTTTTCATTGACATTGGCCATCGCTATCGTGATCTCAGGAATCAATGCATTGACCTTATCACCTGCATTATGTGCCATGTTGCTGAAGCCATCAGATGTAGAACATAACCCCAAGAAAGGCTTGCTCCAGAAGTTCTTTTATCAATTCAACCAAAAATATGATCTCCTTTCACGCAAATATTCAAATATATTAAACCTTATTGCCCACAGAAGGACTGTTACTCTTGGAGTTTTGTTTTTGTTTTTGGTCTTGACTTATGGGGGTATGGCCGTAGTTCCCACTGGTTTTATTCCAAATGAAGACCAAGGGATGATTTATGTAAACGTGACTACCCCTCCCGGTGCCACTGTGGAAAGGACTTCAGAAATCATGGATCAGGTTCAGGCCAGCCTTCTACCTTTGGAGGAGGTGGAGACAATTTCCACACTTGCAGGTTATAGTTTGCTAACAGAAACTGCCGGAGCTTCCTATGGAATGGGGATGGTCAATTTGGTAGATTGGGGAGATAGGGACAGAAGCGTAAATCAATTGATCGGAGATTACCAGAAAAGAGTTGCACATATCAAAGGAGCTGAAATTCAGTTTTTTGCTCCCCCTCCGGTTCCAGGCTTTGGAAATGCATCAGGATTTGAACTGAGACTTCAGGACAAAACAGGTGGTTCCCTTGAAAAAACTGCTGAAATATCCCAGTCTTTTGTGGAAGAGCTCAATAACAGACCGGAGCTGAAAGAGGTATTTACCAGTTTTGAAGCCAATTTTCCCCAATATCAATTGCTCGTAGACCACGACAAGGCAGCAAAACTTGGGGTGTCTGTGGTGGATGCGATGGAAACCCTTCAGAGCTACGTAGGAAGTTACTATTCCAGTAATTTTATCAGGTATGGGCAGATGTATAAAATCATGATACAAGCATCTCCTGAATTCAGGACGTCGCCAGAATCCATTCTGAATATGTACACCAAAAACTCCAGGGGACAAATGGTACCGTATTCCAATTTTCTCAGCATGGAAAGGGTTTATGGTCCTGAGCAAATTACCAGATACAACATGTTTACCTCGGCAATGGTCAATGGTGATGCTGCTGAAGGCTATTCCTCGGGTGATGCAATTAAAGCCGTGGAGGATGTGGCCTTGAAAACTCTCCCGAGAGGATATGATATAGATTGGTCTGGAATTACCAGAGAGCAGATTGCTTCAGGAAATCAGGCAGTTTACATCTTCCTGATATGTTTGGTTTTCGTTTATCTACTTTTGGCTGCTCAGTATGAAAGTTATTTCCTTCCCCTACCAGTAATACTATCCCTACCGGCAGGGATTTTCGGTTCTTTTCTATTTCTCAAAATTACCGGATTGGAAAATAATATTTATGCTCAGGTGTCCTTGGTCATGCTCATTGGACTATTGGGAAAAAATGCCATCCTGATCATTGAGATTGCTTTACAAAATAGGAAAAGGGGTTACTCAATTTTGAAGTCAGCCGTCAATGGGGGAGTGGAAAGGCTTAGACCTATTTTGATGACTTCTTTTGCGTTTATTTCTGGCTTGATTCCTTTGACAATCGCTAGTGGTGCAGGAGCGATAGGGAATAGGACCATAGGTACTGCCGCCGCTGGGGGAATGTTGATAGGGACTTTAATAGGGGTGTTTTTGATCCCTGGATTGTTTGTGGTATTTGAAACCATTGGATCCAAGATTAAAGAAAAATCAGTCGAGAAATCAAAACCAGTTACAGCATCATGAAAACATTATTTCAATCAAAATTAGGTATTGCATTGGTGTTGGTTCATTTGTTTGCATCCTGCAAGGTAGCTGAAGTGTCCACACCGCATTTGGAAGACCTTCCGGGAAATTACCTAAATGAATCCCTTGAAGCAGAGTCAAGTCTAAATGTAGCCATGATCAATTGGGAGAACTACTTTGAAGATCCAAACTTAAAATCTTTGATCAGGGTAGCTTTAGAAAATAACCAGGATAACCTGAAAACTCTGGAAAAAATCAGAATTGCACGGGCAAACTTAGGTATAGCAAGGGGAAGTTTACTACCTGAAATCAATGGTATTGCAGGTGCAATGTCGAGGAGATTTGGAGAGTATACCATGGATGGAGTAGGGAATACTGATTCCAATCTTTCCCCTACCGTACCAGAAGACAAGTTGATACCTGATCCTTACAGAGATTTTATTCTCGGTGCCCAATTCAATTGGGAAATTGATGTTTGGGGAAAATTAAAAAACAGAAAAAGGGCTGCATTTGAAAGGTATTTAGCCTCTGAAGAAATGGCCAATCATGTCAAAACCTGGTTGATAGGAGAGGTTGTTTTGCATTATTACCAGCTTGTGGCTTTGGATGAGGAGCTTAGGATTTTAACCTCAAATATAGAGCTGCAGGAAAAAGCGGTGAATTTATCTAAAGACCTGAAGGAGTCTGGTAAAGAAAACCAATTGGCTGTAGATCAATTTGAGGCATTGATGCTCAATTCCAAAGCCTTATTGATTGAAAGACAAAGGGAAATGAGAACCACGGAACTTCAGCTCACGCGCTTGTTGGGCGGCTATGTGATGGAGCATGAAAGGACTGTACTGGATACTGCTTTTGAAAATACTGAGTTGGTAGCTTTTGGAGTACCTGCTGACCTTCTCCGGATGAGGCCTGATATCCGAATGGCCGAAAGAGAACTTATAGCATCCAAGGCAGATTTGAACGCTGCCAGGGCGGCTTTTTTCCCCAGTATAAATTTAGGTGGAATGGCAGGCTTTAATGCTTTTGATTTTGGAAAATTGTTCTTCAGCCCTGCATCCATGGTTTATCAACTAGGGGCAGGGTTGACAGCACCGGTTTTTAATAGGAACAAGATCAGAATGGAAATGGAAACTGCTAAAGCTTCTCAGAAAATAGCCATTTTGGAATACGAACAAACTGTTTTCAAAAGCTATCTCGAAATTCTGAATTTGATCAATGAGTTTAGGACATATGATGAGCAATTGCAGCTCAAATCTTACGAGGTCGAGGTGCAGAAAAGATCTGTGGATAATTCCAATATCATGTTTAGAGTTGGTTATGCGGATTACCTGGAAGTACTCAACGCGCAAAGCAGGGCTTTGCAGTCAGAAATCGAATTGATAGAGCTCAAAAAGTCTCAGCTTCAAACAAATGTCAGACTTTACTTGGCCCTTGGTGGAGGGTGGATATAATCTGAAAGAAAGATTTTGTTTTCGGTAATTGTAAAAAGACCTCTGTTTTTGACAGAGGCTTTTTTATCTGTTTGCTACCCATGATTTTTATCAAAAGTGGCGGCTGGAAAGCAAAAAATGTTGAGTGGGACAACTTTCCCTGATCTTTCCCATGTTTTCATTCTAGATGGCTCCACCACTCCAAAAAAAAGCCCCTGTAACATACAGAGGCTTTTGTTTTTTCGGGGATAACCCTTTTTGAACTTAAACACCTTTTTGAGTTAACCCAAAAAGATCATCAATTATAATGAATTTAATTGGTGAAAAAAATACCCAGTTTTGGGTATTTTTATTGATTATATATCGAAATAATTTAATTTTTAATTAAATTAGTTGTATTAGCATGGTTTTGAAAGAGTTTTAGAAAGCTCTTTTTTCCAAGTGTGTCTCTAATTTAAGCCTTTCAATACCATCGGAAATCCACCTTGGAGCTTCGTTTCCTTTGAGGTGGTGATCAAAAAACTCCATCATCCTTACACTGTAATCTTTCCTATTTTCCAATTTCCCTAGACCATGGTTTTCACCTTTGTATTGTACCATGATTACAGGTTTTTTGAGTCTTCTCAGTGCATTGTAATACTCAATACCCTGCGTAAAATCCACTGCGCCGTCTTTGTCATTGTGTAACATCAAGAGCGGAGTCTGTACATTTTTCACATGGTACACAGGTGAGTTTCGAAGATAGGAATCCCAGTTTTCCCAAGGTCCACCCCTGAATCTTCCCTGAGAAGCTTCAAAAATGGCCATGTTACCTCCACCTGTATTCCAATAAATCAGGTCATACATGGAGACCATATTGGTTAATGGAGCACCTGCTGCTGCTGCCTTGAACATGTCTGTTTGGGTAATCAAGAAGGAAGTCTGGTATCCACCCCACGAATGTCCATGAAGTCCCATTTTTCCCTCGTCTATCACTCCGGTTTTTAAAGCTTCTTTGACAGCTGGAAGCACACACCATACTGCAGACATACCAGGATCATCCAAGGTATAGACGATATCCGGAATCAAAACAGCATATCCATTACTGGTGTAAACCCCCGGGTTCCAACCTGTACCCGAGAATCCCGGGTTGGAATAATTGTGAAGTGTCTGGGATAGTTTTTCATAATAATAAACAAGTGTAGGGTACTTCTTTCCTTCCTCATATCCTGCAGGTAGGAAGAGAGCGGCCTGCAAGCTGTCGCCTTTGTCAGATACATAATCCACCAATCTCACTCCAGGAGACCAAGCATATTTATCTGACTCAGGTGCATTTGCGGTCAGTTTTTTAGGAGAATCCAAATTTGCATTGGTTACAAAATAATCTGTGGGGGTGCTGAAATTCTCCATGGTGATAAAGTAAGTGTCTGCATTCTTAGCTTTGGAGAGTCTCCCTACATTCATGTCTTTCCAAATCAAAACCTCTGCACCTGCATTTAGACCTGATTTTGAAGGCTTTAATATAGCTATCCCACTTTTTTTGGTGTTTTCACCATACATGCGAATATAAACTGCTTTGCCTAGGTCTATACCTTTTTCCTCCGGATCAAGCGAGTATCTGGATTGGTAGCGGATTTTATCCTTTTTGCCATTTTGGGTAAGGTTAACTGCCGTACCTTTGCCGACTACAGGTACCTGCCAGATATCCCAATTGTCTCTGAGCAGGACATATTTGCTATCAGAACTCCAACCCAAAGGAGCATTCATAGGTTTTTCTACATTTCTATCATCTTCTTCATTGACAAACGAGGTAGGAATATTTGCTGTGATATTTGTTTTTTGTCCTGTCCTCAGGTCATAAATATAGAAATGCCCATCCTCTGCATACAGTAACTTGGTGCCGTCTTCAGAGGCACGGGGCCTGGAATTGTAGTTAGGCTGATAGAATTTTTTGAAAAGCTCTTTTCTTTCTCCATTGCTGAGATCCACCACGTAGAAATCCAGATAGTTTTGACCATCCAAGTTGATATCCAGTTCGTATGTTTTGATGTCAGAACCAAGAGCATACTTTTGCTTTGGGAGTATACTCAGCTCTTTCATACTGCTGTCCTGCAGGCTGATATGCTGTGCTTTGGCAACATCATACATGGCCCAGAAACTGTAGTTTTTATCCTGGTTTTCCAGGACTTGCTGCCTGGATTGCAACCTGCTGTCTTTCCAGTGCCAGATCGTCATATCGGGCTTGGTAGCATCATTTTTATTATCAGTACTTTTCTTTTTAGTACTGTCCAGTTTGGCAATGGCTGATTGAAGATCAGAGAGTGACTTGATCGTGGAATCAGACTTTATTCTCTCCAACTTTTCTTCTTCAGAAATTTCCTTTTTTTCCTCCTCCTCTTTCTTTTCCTCATTTTTTTCATCCTTTTTGGCAGCTACCAATGGATGGATGCCATAGAACAATCTGGTCAGATCTTCCGACCACATAGGCTGACGGTTTGGACTGATTGTAAAATCTTTTGGGAAAGCAGAAGAATCTGCTTTTGGATCATAAAGTACCAATTCAGGGTTCGGGAGATTTTTTACTCCGATTACCTTTCCTTGATCCTGCTTGTAGGCTTTGTCTTCCATCATTTTAAGCAAAGCAAAGGCATCACCTTTTTCAGTCCATTTGATGGAGCGGTAAGTTGCCTTGTCAGACTCCAGGATCCTTGTGATTCTCTGTGTAGGCTGGTACAGGTGCACTCCATTTCCGCTTTTGTTTGCAGCGTCAATGGTGTAAGCCAGGTAATCTCCTTTTTTATTGAAGGCAAATTCCAGAACATTCCCAATATTGTGGGGCTTCATGTCAGATAGGTCGATGATCAAAAGGTCAGCTCCTTTGGCATCACCATTTGCACCTTCCTTACTCAAGTTAATGGCCAAATGACTGGAAGATGTGCCATTGAAAGCAAACGAAGCGATATTATCGTATTCAGTTTTTTTGAATTCACTCTGTAGGTCCAAGAGAATTAGTTTTTCTTTTAAACTTTTTCCTCCATTTTTTGAAGCAGCTTTCCTGTCTTTTTCTTTGGGATATTCCTTAAATGCAACCCATCTTCCGTTTTCAGAAAATGAAATAGTCGGGTTACTCGACGATCCTACGGGGAACACTTTTTTCTTACTTGGGTCTGAAGTATGCTGGATGATTACTTCACCGTCTCCCTCTACCGGGACCATTCCATAGGCTATCCATTGTCCATCTGGAGAGTATTGTACAGAACCTGGTGAAATAGATTTCCAAGAAGGAACATCTTTCCAGGAAATCGCTTTTTTGTCCTGTGCGAAGTTTTCAGGTATCGAAACCATTAAGAGGAAAAACAAACAAAGCAGTCCTCTTAAAGCATTTTTACAATTCATAATTATTGGTTAGGGTGTTCAACATATCTTTCAAAGAATTCAATGATTCTTGCCATTCTATCTATCCTTCTATGCACGGCTCCTGATCTTGAAAGTTCATGACCTTCTTCTGGATACCTGACATACTCTACAGGCTTGCCAAGTATTTTCAGGCTTTTGTAGAGCAGCTCTGATTGTCTTACTCCTGTTCTAAGGTCTTGGTCACCATGTTTGATCAAAAGTGGGGTTTGGATATTTTGAACATAGGTTTGAGGACTATTGTAATCCAGGATTTCTTTTACTCCTTCCTCCCAGGGATAGCCAAAATGATTGGGTACCAATCTCCAGGCATTGCCTTCTCCTAAGAAGAATGTCAGTTCGTAAACACCTCTTTGTGAAAATGCTGCCTTGAACCTGTGGTCGTGTCCAACTATCCAAGCGGTCAGGTAACCTGCATAAGAGCCGCCTGTTAGTGCTAAATTTTCTCCATCTATCCAATTATACTGAGCCATGGCAGCATCCAAAGAGCCTAAGACATCAGCAGCTGGACCATCCCCCCAGTTCTGGAAATTGCCTTTTTGGAAGGTTTTACCGTAACCTCCACTGCCTCTAGGGTTGGCATAGACTACGCCGTAACCTTTGGCTGCCATTACCTGAAATTCATGCCACATGGACGCTTCGCCAGGTCCCCACATGGCCGAGGGCCCTCCATGCATATTTAATATAGTCGGATATTTTACACCTTCTTTTTTATCTATCGGTTCCATTACCCAGTAATCGACTGTAAACCCATCCTCTGTCTGAAGCTTATGAGCAGTAGGCTTTGATATTTTTTTTCCCGCAAGCCAAGATTCATTGAATCTGGTAAGCTGCTTTGGATTTTTGTTGGATAAGTCAGCTAGGTATACTTCAGAAGGATTCTCTATTTGAGTAAGGGCATATATTAAGTTTTGTCCTTTGATATCGAAGCTTGTTACTCCCTTAGGTCCTGTGATAATAGGATCGGTTTTACCTGAGTTTACATTGACTTTCCATAGGGAAACACCACCTTCATTAGAGCCTGTAAAGAATATATCTTGGCTGTTGGTTCCCCATTTTCCTGAACCAATGCTTCTATCTAATGGCTCAGTAAGCCATTTGAAACCGCTTCCATCAGGCTTTATGGCTCCAAGCATAGACATATTATAGGAAGGTTCATCCATGTTCATACCTCTGAAGAGTATCCATTTCCCGTCTGGTGAAAAAACAGGAGCCCCCACACTATGGTCCTCAAGCGCAAAAAATATCTCCGTGGATTTGTCAGATAGGTTTATTTTCCAGATCTCTGTTAAGCGAGTAAGGTCTGGATGTTCTTCATTCAACAGACTGGAAGCCAAAATGTAGTTTCCATCAGGAGACCAGCTTCCTCCAAAATAGCTTTGAAAACCATCTGTAATTCTCTCCGTTTTGCCGGATTCCAAATCAAGGATGTTCAAATGAGCAAAACTCAGTTCTGGATTAAGGTCTCTTTCTCCAAGAAAGTTTAATCTATCAATAACTTTTGGGTCACCTTTGGCATTGTTTTTTGCTAAGTAAGCCCTCAACTCCTCAATACTTCCGTCCGGGTTTGGTTTTACCTCTTCTTTCGCTGAACCGGCATTGATTGCTTTGTAGTTAGGTTCATCATTGTGTGACCTGCCGGGTCTTTGTACTTCCCAGGTAGGTTCTCCATCTAGCTGCCAAATAGGATGGCTGCTTGAAAATAGGATTTTTTTACCGTCTGGCGACCAAACCGGGTTTGATGCGCCGTTTTTCTCCTCAGTGACTACTTGGCTTTCACCGCCACGAAGAGGAAGGATCCAGATTTGTGCCTTGCCGTCCTTAGGCCTAACAAATGCTATTTTATTTCCTTCTGGTGAGATCGAAAATGAGGAAATGTTGTATTCCGAAGAAGTCAAAGCCCTCATTTCATAGGGTGCCACAAGATCCACTATCCAAAGTTGGGATTTGTAGCTGTAATCTTCATTGCCTTTTTCGTCAATATTGTTTTTTACAAATACTGCTTGCCTCCCATCGGGAAGTATCTCATGTGAGGTGGTGCTTACAATTTTGGTCAGATCAGTGATATTGACCCGGTCAGGTTTTTGAGCCAATATTGCCTGGCTGAAAAACAATGACAATACGAGTAGTGTCAGCTTTGTTCTTAACATTTTAATTTATTTTAGTATTATGGAAATCCAATGAATATTTTTAGATTGCTAAACCAACTTAACCCTTAAATAAAACCATAATTATTTTAATCCCCACTTAGTTTTACAGGACTGCATGGCTTATTTTGAGAAATTAGACATTTCTGTTTTCAGTTTTTTTGATGAAGTACAAGAACCTATGATGGTTTTTGGTGAAGATCAGATAGTTTTTGTAAATAAATACTGGTTGGACAATTTTTTCTTTGGATTCAATAGGTGGCAGGAATTTGTTAACAGTGGTGCAAGCCAGAATGAATTGTACAGGTTTTTTCTTTCGGGGGAAATGCCCAAGTTGGATTTTCTGAGAACACTCAAAAATAAAGATGGGATTTTACAGAAGTTTCATTGGTCTTTTGTCAATCTCTCCTCCAATACGGATATCAGGTATTGCCTGGCTAAAGGTAAGCAGCAAATTTCTCTAAGTGCTTTCATGGGGACCAATGCCCAGCAGTCTCTGATGCTGGAATCCCAACAGGAATTGGGATTTGTCAAGACCATTATGCGCAATAGCCATGATATTCTGGTGATCATTGATGAAGAGGGGGTTTTTAAATCCGTAAGTTCAGCAGCAATTGACAAGTTGGGAACCAAGCCTGAACGTGTGATAGGCAAATCCCTGGAGGATTTTATTGCTGAAGGCGTAATTGAGTTTGTCAATGGGGATTTTGAATCGCTCAAACAAGCGGAGGATGAAGTTCAGATCGACCTTTGGATCACCAAGGCAGATGGAAATCGGATTTTTTTAGAAAGCTATGCCAAAAACCTGGTCAATGAACCAAGTATAGAAGGGTATCTGATCAGTGCCAGGGAAGTGACTGACTATTACTTGGCTAAAAAATCCCTTCAGAAAAGGTATGAGCTTGAAATCCTCATTAATCAAATCTCCGCAAGGTTTGTCAATGCAGACATTCATAGGTTAGATGCGATTTTCAATCTCTCCTTAAAAATGCTGGGGGATTTTGAGAAAGCTGACAGGGCCTATCTTTTTCTTGTCCATGACGATCTTCAGATCTTAGAATATGCTTATGAGTGGACCAACGATGGAATAGATCCACAAATGCCCTATGTAAAGACCATCCCCATAGATGAGGATGCGATGACCATGCAGGAGTTGAGAAAGGGAGAAATCCTCATTATACCTGACGTGGATTTGATGGAAGAGCGCTTTTCTCTGGAAAAGGAAGTCTACCAACAACAAGGTATCAAATCCGTTATTCTGATTCCTATTTTTTCTGAAAACAGACTGATAGGATTCTTTGGGCTGGATGCAGTCAAACAAAAAAGAGACTGGTTTGAAAAGGATGAGTATGTTCTTCGTCAATTGGGAGATATTTATGCAGGTAGCCTTATCAACAGGGCCATCCGTAAAAGCCTGGAAAGAAATGAGCGTCTTTTGGAAAGTACGGAAATACTGGCCAAGTCAGGTTCATGGCGTTTAAGTGAATCCAAAAACAGGATTTATTTCTCCAAAGGATTCAATAAGATTTTTGATATAAATGAAGGAGAGAGTTCAGCCAACCCAAAAGAATTACTGAAAAGGCTCAAAGATGATCACATACAGGAGATTTTGCAAAATGCCAAACTTGCGAAAGCCAAAAAAACTACCACATCCGGAGAGTTTAGTATAGTCACTGCTGAGGGGAAGGAAAAGCATATTGATTATAGCATACATGTCAAAGAATCTGATTCCCTCGGTAAACTGGAAGTCTATGGATATTGTTCTGACATTACGCACAAGCGGGATGCGGAGAATTATCTAAAATTACAGTCTCAGATTTTGGCCCAGGTAGATGATCCGATTTTTGTAACGGACAACAATTGGAATATCCTGTATATGAACAGGGCTGCTAAAAATGAATGTAAAATCAAAAATACCGAATTCTTCAATGGGAAGATATTTGACCTATTTGAGTTTTTGAGCTCTGAAAATGTCAATGTCAAAAAATCACTTGAAAAACTGAAACTTACCAAAGTTTACAAAAAAGAGCTTAACCTAAAATCAAGGGATGGCCTGGTACAGCCATATGAGGTGTCGGTACAGGCTTTTATGAATGATGAGCAAATTAAGATTGGTTATTCCTTTGTAATCCGGAACCTCTCTTTTCTGCATAGACAAGAAGCATTGGCTAAGCGGGCTAAAATGGTGGTTGAAAATAGCCCAGCTGTTTTGTTTACAGTTGATCCCAACGACAATTTCAAGTTCGTTTATGTTTCTGAAAATATCAGGCAGTTTGGCTATGATGCGGATGAACTTACCCAAAAGGGAACTAGCATTATGGATTTGATACACCCTGATGATGCGGAGGATTTGATAGAGGAGCATTTCAGCAATAGGAAGAAAGAAGGGATTCCCGCTTATTCGGGTGAGTACAGATTGAAGAAAAAAGATGGTACCTACAGGTGGGTTGAGGATAAGTCCAGCGAAATTTTGGATGAAAGTGGTAATATTCTGCTTCACGAAGGTTTGATCCAGGATGTTACTGAAAGAAAGAGAACGAGAGAAGAAATCATACGTAGCCAAAATAGGTACAGGGTACTGGCCTCCAATATCCCTCTGACTTCTGTTTTTCTGATTGACAGGGATTTGAAATATATTGTAGCTGAAGGTACCACACTTTCTGCTTGGGGTATGACTTCTAAGGATTTTGAAGGAAAGACCTTAAAAGAAGTTCATAAAACCAATCTTAAAGAAATCCAACCTGCAGTGACCAGGGCTTTACTTTTGAAGGAGATCGTCCAAAAAAACATGGTTTACAAAAGGAGGGTCTACGAAATGACAATTCGCCCTATTTTTTATGGGGGAGAGGTGGAGTACGCACTCGGAATACTAAGGGATATCAATGAAGAATATGAAGCAAAAGTAAACCTAAAAAAGAACGAGGAGAAATACAGAAAATTGGTAGAAGAGTCCACGGAAATCATTTACTCTATGAATCTTGATTTGGAGTTTACTTATGTCTCTCCCAATGTAAAGCAGTTTTTAGGCTATGAAGTAGAAGAAGTAATCCAGCGCAATTTGCAGGAGTTTGTGTTTCATGACGATTCGAAGGCTCTTGCCGAGTTTGAAAGAGACAAGATTAAATTTCTGGAAGAAAACCAATACTTGGAATTTAAGCTTAGACGAAAAGATGGTGAAAGCAGGGTTTTCAGCTCCAATGGCAGATTGATCCGGTCGGAAGAGGGGGAGGTTTACTACAACGGGATTGCTAGAGATATTACCAAGTTGAGAAGGGCTCAAAAAGAGCTCTTGCTTGCCAAGGAAAAGGCAGAGCAGGCTTCTATGGTGAAGTCCCAGTTTTTATCCATCATGAGTCATGAGATCAGAACTCCGATGAATGCTGTGATCGGGATGTCACATTTGCTTCTTGAGGAAAACCCCCGACCTGATCAAATGGAAAACCTCAAGACCCTTCAGTTTTCTGCAGAAAATTTACTGGGATTGATCAATGATATTCTCGACTATACCAAGATTGATTCCGGTAAAGTGGAGTTGGAAAGTGTCGCTTTTGAGCTCAAAACCGTTGTAAATAGAATTATTCACTCTTATTCGTATCAGGCCAGAGAAAAGTCCCTTGATATTCAATTTGTCTATGATGAGCGGATACCTGATAAAATTCTTGGAGATCCTGTCCGCCTGGGGCAAGTGATCAATAACCTGATTTCCAATGCTGTTAAATTTACAGAGAAGGGTTTTGTAAGAATTGGGGTAGAATTGCTTGAAGATTCTTCAAAAAAGATTAAGTTGAATTTTAAGTTTGAAGATACAGGGATAGGCATTCCGAAAGAAAAATTGGACTCTATCTTTGAGGCTTTTACGCAAGCCAGTGCAGAAACAACCCGGAAATTTGGGGGCACAGGCTTGGGGCTTGCTATAGTCAAGCGTTTAGTCAATCTTTTTGATTCGGAAATCTATGCCTTAAAGAGAGAAGGTGGCGGGAGTATTTTTACTTTTGCAATTGATTTTGATAAAATAGATCATAATAGATCTGAGGTTCTCAAGCCTGGAAATGGTTTGAGCAAAAATCTTGAAAGAGCAAGTATCCTAGTTGCTGAGGATAATTTGGTCAATCAAATTATGATCAAAAAATTCCTAAAAAAGTGGGGAGTTGGAGAAATTGTCATTGCCGAAGATGGACTTCAGGCCATTTCGGAATTTGACAGAGGACAGTTTCACCTGGTTCTGCTTGACTTACAGATGCCGCATGTAGATGGTTTTGAGGTGGCAGAGCACATTAGGAATTCAAATGAACCTAAGAAAAAATCTACTCCTGTAATTGCCCTTACAGCATCTTCTCTGATAGATGTCAAGGATCAACTGGAAGAGGTGGGAATGGATGATTTTATTTCCAAACCATTTAATCCGGATAACCTCTATTCCAAAATCATCAAGCACCTTAAATTATAATTTTCAAAAAACCGTCTTACAATATAAGGTTTAGCCTTATTTTTGAGTCCGCAATGCAGACTATGAAAACCCCGGTACTGATTCTTATTTTCTTGATGACTTTTCAGACTTTGTCTGCCCAGCTCGAAAGAGCGACTAGGTCTTCTATGTACCTGAACTACGGTAGAACAGGTGCCAATGTCCGTGAATTCAACCAAATGCTAGAAAACAAAGGGTTGAGTCCAATGCGAAAGAGTTATGGGAATTTCGGTTTTGGCTATCAAACAAGGTTTAATGACTTTGTATTGGGTTTGGAGGTACTGCAAAATTCTGGGCCTACTTCTTTATTTAATGATTACGAAATTGATTATCGCACGACAAGGTTTTTGTTAAATGTTGGATTTTCATTTACAGAAGAAGGTCCTTTTCAGCTGATTCATTACATGGCCATTGGAGCAGGTTCCCTGAATTTTCAAATGCTTAGAGAGAATAATGCCAATACAATTGATCAGTTTTTACAAAATCCTGAAAGCGGTTACATCCTAAGGGATGGAAACATTCAAAAAAGCTCACTTAATATGACCGGGTTTCTCACTGAAATCGGTTTTCAAACCAGCTACGATTTACCAATTCCGGGAAGAGATGAATCCTTAGAAATATTGGCAAGGTTTGGATATGCATTTAGTCCTTTTGAGGATTCATGGGAACTGAACGGGATCAACTTTGGAGCAACCCAAGCCGGGGCATTTATTAGAGTCGGTGCTGGAATCACTTTGCCGGATCATAACTTCTTTTATAGAGATGCTTCCATTGGAGCTCATTTGATTTATGGTCTGAATTTTACAACACCGGATGCTTTGAATGACAATCTGGTTGAAAATGGCTTGCAACCTTTCTCTGGAAGGCCAAATAATTGGGGGCTGAAAATCTTAGGCTTTAATAGAAGCACCCTATACGGTGTGGATATTTATAATCTCGGGCTGGATGGACAGGCCAACGAGCGCATGAAGCACAACCTTAATAGCGTCCGCGTCTACGGAAACCTTGGTAAGGTATTGTTTGACCTCCGAAATCTGGAGATAGGAGCAATGGGAGGTTTGGGTTTTGGAAATTTGAGATACACGCTGTATTCTACGAGCAAACCTGACTTTCCACGCTTATTTGAAGAGCCTGATTTTGATGGTTATGTAAGGTCAGCTGGATTGATGGGCAAACCTGAATTGTTCATCAGTTATGCCTTGCCTACCAACCGTGGGAATTTCTATGATTTGATTTTTGCAGTGCATGGTGGGTATGAACTTCCTTTGACTTCCTACAGGTTTTTCGACTTGCCAATGTTCAAATATATGGCCAATCCCTATTTGCAATTCAGTGTAGGAATCAGGCCCTAGTTTATTCTTCCTCTATTTCTACAATCAGCTCTATTTCCACGGCAATGTCCATAGGAAGTGCATTCATCCCGACAGCGGATCTGGCATGTTTTCCTTTTTCACCAAAAACCTCTACCATCAGGTCCGAAAATCCATTGATGACCTGAGGCTGCTCTATAAAATCAGCCTCACAATTGACCATTCCCAAGACTTTTACGATTCTCTTGACTCTATTCAGATCTCCTAGTTCTGCTTTTAAAACAGCCAATTGGGCCAGTCCGACAAGGCGTGCTGCATCTCTGCCTTCTTCCACAGTCAGCTCTTTTCCTACTTTTCCGGTAATGTATGAACCGTCCTGCTGCCCGGGGCCTTTCCCCGCCAGAAACAAAAGATTCCCTGATTGAACGGCATTGACATAATTCGCAGCGGGAGAACTGGGGCTGGGAAGCTCAATGTTCAGTTCAGTCAGTTTTTTTTCAGCATCCCAAGAATCAGATTTTATTTTATTTTCTATTTGGGATGAGCCTGTGTTGCAGGCCAGGCAAAGCAACAAGCCTAAAGATGGGATAATTTTTTTCATGTGATTTGAGTGTTTTTTTTGAAATGATTCTTAAAGTAGTGTAGGTATTTATGAAATCAAACAATTGAATGTGTAAATAGAAAATCCTTAATATAAAGCCTTGAAAAATGGTAATCTGTCAGTAATTTCTGAAGATTTTTGGAAAAAGTTTACAAAATCCCCATCAATACCTTACATTTGAAGCTGCTTATCGAGAAAGACTGAGGGAAGGGCCCTGTGAAGTCTTAGCAACCTGAGATCAAGGTGCTAACTCCCATTCCGGAAAAGCCGGAAAAAGATGAGCGAAAGAGTTTTCCTTTTTCGACCAGTTTCTCGCATAAGCTTTTTAATATTTCATCAGATGAACAGAAGCGAGCAATTATTACATATTTCCAAGCAAAAAATTCTCATCCTTGACGGGGCGATGGGTACCATGATTCAGAGGTATAAGCTTACCGAAGAAGATTTTCGTACAGATGCACTGAAAAATCACCCCAAAGCACTGAAAGGAAACAATGACCTGCTTTCCCTTTCCAGACCTGAAATCATCAGAGATATTCATGCCGCTTATTTGGAAGCAGGTGCGGATATCATAGAAACCAACACCTTCAGTGGAACTTCTATCGCTCAGGAAGACTATGGTCTTTCTCATTTGGCCTATGATATCAATTTTCATTCAGCAAAAATTGCCAGAACGGTAGCAGCAGAGTTTACAGCCAAAAACCCCAAGAAGCCCAGATTTGTAGCAGGTGCTTTAGGGCCTACAAACAGAACAGCATCCATCTCTCCAGATGTGAACGATCCTGGCTATAGAGCAATTACCTTTGACCAATTGTCTGAAGCCTATCAGGAACAGGTTAAGGGCTTGCTTGAGGGGGGGGCGGATATTCTTTTGGTTGAGACCATATTTGACACCCTGAATGCCAAAGCCGCACTTTTTGCTATTCAGGAAGTTTTTGAAGAAAAAGGAATTCCTTTAAGTCCAGAAGATGGAGGGATTCCTGTGATGATTTCAGGAACTATCACAGATGCATCAGGGAGAACGCTCTCCGGGCAGACTACTGAGGCTTTTTTGATTTCAGTGTCCCATGTGCCATTGTATAGTATAGGATTGAATTGCGCCTTGGGAGCAAAAGAATTGAGACCTTACCTGAAAGTTTTGGCAGAAAATGCTCCATTTCTGGTTTCAGCTTATCCCAATGCCGGACTTCCCAATGAATTTGGACAATACGACCAGGGGGCAGAAGAGATGTCCAGGCAAATAGAAGAGTTTTTGAAAGAAGGCTATGTAAATATTTTAGGGGGATGCTGTGGGACTACACCGGAGCATATTTCGGCAATAGCTGAAGTTGCTGAAAAATACAGTCCTAGAAAAGTAGAAATTGAAAGTACAATAGATGAGTAATATCCAAAAACATAACACCTTGAAACTATCCGGTTTGGAGCCATTGGTTTTTACACCGGAAATCAATTTTGTCAATGTAGGTGAGAGGACCAATGTCACAGGATCAAAGAAATTTGCCCGGTTGATTCTCAATGGTCAATATGATGAAGCATTGGAAGTGGCATTGGATCAGGTGAGGGGAGGCGCTCAGATACTGGATGTCTGTATGGATGAAGGTATGTTGGATGGGGTGGCAGCCATGACCAAATTTCTTAATTTGATTGCATCAGAACCGGAAATCAGCAGGATCCCGATCATGATAGACAGCTCCCGTTGGGAAATCATATTGGCAGGCTTGAAGTGTGTACAGGGAAAAGGAATAGTGAACTCCATCAGCTTGAAAAACGGAGAGGATGAATTCATATTTCAGGCCAAAACCATCAAGAAATTTGGAGCTGCCGTGGTTGTAATGGCATTTGATGAAAACGGTCAGGCGGACACTTACCAAAGAAGAGTGGATATCTGTAAGCGTTCCTACGATATTTTGGTCAATCAGGTAAAATTTAATCCCCAAGACATCATCTTTGACCCTAATATTTTTCCCGTCGCTACAGGGATGGAAGAACATAGGAAAAATGCACTTGACTTTTTTCATGCTACCCAATGGATCAAACAAAACCTTCCGGGGGCTAAAGTCAGCGGAGGAGTCAGTAATGTGAGTTTTTCTTTTCGTGGCAATAATACAGTTAGGGAGGCGATGCATGCAGCATTTTTGTACCATGCAATCAAGCATGGAATGGATTTGGGAATAGTCAATCCTACCATGCTTGAAATATACGATGACATTCCCAAAGACCTTTTGGAGAAAGTGGAGGATGTGTTTTTTGACAGGAATGAAAATGCTACAGAAGCACTTTTAGATTTTGCAGAAACTGTAAAGCAAACTGGAAAAAAGGAAGTTGCCTCAGAAGCTTGGAGGGAAGATCCTGTGGAAAAGCGGATTGAGCATGCCTTAGTCAAAGGTATCATTGACTACATCATAGAAGATACCGAAGCCGCCAGAATATCCTACAAAAGTCCATTGAAAGTGATTGAAGGGCCTTTGATGGATGGGATGAATGTAGTTGGTGATCTTTTTGGAGAAGGGAAAATGTTTCTTCCACAGGTAGTGAAATCAGCAAGGGTCATGAAAAAGGCCGTGGCTTATCTGGAACCTTTTATGCCCAAAGCAGGAGACTTGGATTTCAATGCGGAACAAAGCAGCATCAAAAAAATTCTTTTGGCAACTGTAAAAGGGGATGTGCATGATATAGGGAAAAATATAGTTGGGGTGGTTTTGGCCTGCAACAGCTATCAGATTATTGACCTAGGAGTTATGGTAGATGCACAGACTATTATTGATGAGGCGGTCAAAAATAAGGTCGATATCATCGGACTCAGTGGCTTGATTACTCCCTCCCTGGATGAGATGGTCTATGTAGCTTCAGAAATGGAAAGACAAGGTTTAAAAATCCCTCTTTTAATAGGAGGGGCAACCACTTCAAGAATCCATACAGCTGTAAAAATAGACCCGGTATATTCAGGAACGGTTATCCATGTAACCGATGCTTCGAAGTCAGTGCCCATTGCGGGCGAATCCATCAGTGAAGAAACCAAGGCTGCTTACCACAAGCGAATCAAGGAAACCTATTTACAATTGAGGGTTGAACATGAAGCCAAACAACAGGTGAAATTGATGGCAACTTTTGAGGAGGCCAAATCCAACCCAGTTTATATAGACTGGGAAAATTACAAGCCGATCCAACCCGAAAAGCTGGGATTGACAAGCATTGAGGAACTGGACCTTTCAATTCTCCGAAAGTACATTGACTGGACTCCTTTTTTCAGTACTTGGATGCTTAGCGGTAAGTATCCCAAAATTATGGAAGACCCAGTAGTAGGTCAGGAGGCTAAGCGCCTTTATGCGGAAGCCAACCAAATGCTGGATAAAATCATTGCTGAAAACTGGCTTCAAGCCAAAGCCATTGTGGGATTATTTCCGGTTCAAAGAAATGGGGAAGATGTGGAAGTGTTGGACTTGGAAAACAATTCCACAGAATTTTCTTTTCATTTTCTTCGTCAGCAGGGGAAAAAAGGAAAGGGTGTGCCCAACCGCTCATTGGTTGATTATCTTCACCCGAACCAGATAGATTATATGGGTGGCTTTGCGGTCACAGCAGGCTGGGGAATTGAGGAAAAACTCAAGGAATTTCAGGAGACTTTTGATGATTACCAGGATATAATGCTCAAAGCATTGGCAGACCGATTGGCTGAGGCAGGAGCTGAATACCTCCACGAATTGGTCAGAAAGGAAATTTGGGCTTACTCCAAGGAGGAAAATCTTGAAAATGATGATTTGATCCGTGAAGCATATACTGGAATCAGACCTGCACCAGGTTACCCTGCTTGTCCTGAGCATTCTGAAAAGAAAACTTTGTTTGAACTGTTACAGGTTGAAAGCCATACAGGCATTACTTTGACAGATAGCTTTGCCATGTACCCTACCTCCTCTGTAAGCGGGTTTTATTTTGCGCATCCTGAAAGCAAATACTTTGGGCTGGGAAAAATAGGAGAGGATCAGGTAAAAGATTATGCCAGAAGAAAGGGAGTTTCAATGGCTCAGGCAGAAAGATGGCTTTCTCCAAACCTTGCATATAATCCAACTTTAGAAGTTCAAGAAAATTAAACATGAAAATCACAGAATATATTCAACAGGCCAAAAAACCCCTGTTTTCCTTTGAAATCCTTCCTCCGCTTAAAGGACAAAGTTTGAATGATCTTTTGGAAGGTATTTCACCTTTGATGGAATTTGAACCACCCTTTGTCGATGTGACTTACCACAGGGAGGAATTTATTTATAAAAAACATCCCAATGGGCTTTTGGAAAAAGTCAGTACCAAAAAGCGTCCTGGTACTGTAGGGATATGCGCTGCTATCATGAACAGGTTTCAGGTAGAGGCTGTTCCTCATTTACTATGTGGAGGATTTTCAAAAGAAGAGACTGAAAATGCGCTCATTGACCTAAATTTTATCGGCGTTCAGAATGTCTTGGCTTTGAGGGGAGATGCTCCAAAAAACGAAGGGAAGTTTGTACCTGAACCAAATGGACATGAGTTTACAACCGGTTTGGTTAAGCAAATAGTGGGTATGAACAATGGGAAATACCTTCATGAAGAAACAGAGGCAAGTTTCCATACAGACTTTTGTGTAGGCGTGGCAGGTTATCCGGAAAAGCATTTTGAGGCACCAAGCATGAGGTTCGACCTGAAATTTTTGAAAGAAAAAATTGATGCGGGTGCGGAATATATCGTAACACAGATGTTCTTTGATAATGAGAAATATTTTGATTTTGTCAAGAAAGTAAGAGATGCAGGAATCAATGTGCCTATTATCCCAGGCTTGAAGCCCATCACCACTTTAGGCCAGATTACCATGCTTCCGAGAACGTTTTTCCTGGATCTGCCAGACCCTTTGTTGGATGAACTGGAAAAGTGTAAGAACAATGCAGATGTCAAGCAAGTGGGAATAGAGTGGGCCATTCAGCAGAGCAAGGAGTTGATTGCGAATGGAGCTCCTGTATTGCATTATTATACCATGAGTAAAGCTGATGCCACTTACAAAATTGCTAAAGAGGTTTTCTAGTAATTGAAAAACTGCCGGATTGTATTGGCCACAAAGACTACTTCTTTTTCATCTAAAAATGGATTCAAGGGAAGTGAAAGCGTTTGCTGACTGATCCTTTTGGCAACGGGGTAATCTCCATTATCTTTATAAGGATCCATTTCCGGAATAATATTGGGATAGTGAACTGCGGTTCCTATCCCTTTTTGTTTTAGCAAAGATTTGAGTTTGTCTCTTTCCGAAGTTTGAATGGTGAAGAGATGAAGATTATGACTTCTTTCATGGTAAGTACTGGGCAAGGCCAAGTCGCTAAGACCTGATAATTTATCCAAATAGATTAGGGCATAGTTTTTTCGCAAATTTTGCCAATGATCAAAATGGTCTAGAAATATATTTAAAAATGCCGCCTGTAAACTGTCGATTCTGGCATTTTTACCAATGATTTCATGCACATCTCTTGAACTTTGGCCATGATTGATCATTCTCTTTGCCTGCTCCAGCAGATTTTGATCTTTTAGGACCAAACCTCCTGCCTCACCCAAGGCCCCAAGATTTTTGGTAGGGTAAAAACTAAAACAGCCAACATCTCCCCAAGCGCCGGCAGCTTTTCCGTACAGAGTAGAACCGAATCCTTGGGCATTGTCCTCAATAACCTTGACAGAGTTTTTATTGGCCCATGAACATAGCTTTTCCATATCTACCATTTGCCCGTAAAGATGGACTGGGATTACAGCTTTTAATCGGTCTGAAGTGGCCTTTTGAAGCTTTTCTAAATCCATTAGGCCATCTGGGTCCGTATCGACAAAAACTATATCAGCGCCTAATATTTTGACTACTTCGGCTGTAGAGACCCAGGTCAATGCAGGAACTGCAACCTTATCACCAGGCCCGATCTGCAAAAGTCTTAAGGCTATTTCCAATGCATCTGTTCCATTGGAACAGGCAAGGAAATCAGAACAGTTTAACCTTTGGGCCATCTTTTTTTCAAAATTTTCTACTTCTTTTCCTCCCGAAAAAAACCCGGTGTGGAGCATGGAGCTGAATTTATTCTCCAGCTTTATTTTTACATCTACAGGGATTCTTTGAAGATCAAGAAATGGGATGTTCATAATTATCAAGAAGTTTTGCCAAAACAGCTGTGAGATTTTTTCTGGAGTAGGAATTGATTTTATCAGATCGTTCGAATGAACTTTTGGATCTGAATTCCTCCAAAAATTCCCGGATTCCCTTTGAATCATGGTGCTTAAATACTCTGCCTGAACCTGCTTTTTGCAGAATTTCCGCACTGTCCCCCGTAGGATCTCCTAAGCCAATAATGGGTCTACCTGTTGCCATATATTCAAATAATTTTCCGGGAATGTTACCTTTGGCGTTTTTGCTATCTGTCAAAATCAGCAAAAGCAGGTGTGATCGCTTATAAAAGTCAAAGACTTCTTTGTGATTGACATAGCCTTCAAAAATTACATGTTTACTGAGCCAGGAGTCAGATTCTACGTATTTGACTACCTCATTGGAAACCTTACCCACAAAACGCAATTTTACCTCATCAGTTGATGTTTCAAAGCATTGTTTCAATGCCTGAAGAAATGGGCTTGGGTTCCGTATGGAATCAATGACACCTGTGTAAAGGATCTCCAGTGCATCACTTTTCAAATCCTGATTTTTGAAAAAATCAACAGGAAAATCCGAAGAGTCAAAGCCATTGGTCAGCAATTGGATCTTCCGATTGTGTATCTGGATGAACTCATTTTGGAAAGTAGGGGAGATGGTCAATATTTCATCTGCTTCCTTTAATACATTCAATTCCAATTGCTCGTGTTTTTTTCTGACAAAATCTGTCATCGGGAGGGTGTCAAGAAACTCCCATTTGCTCCAAGGATCTCTGAAATCGGCAAACCAGGGAATACCTGTTAGTTTCTTTAGCTTGAGACCAATCAGGTGCATGCTATGAGGCGGCCCTGTGGTAATGATGCAATGGAACTGGTTTTTGTCAATTAAATCTTTCAGAAAATTGACTGCCGGTTTCACCCAAAATACCCTAGGATCCGGCACAAGCAGATTGGCTCTGGCCCATAGCCCTAATTTGTCTGTTAATGTTGGGTTTTCCTTTTCAAGAATTTTTGAAGGCTGGCTTTTTTTATCTCCTTTCAGAGACCTGAAAACCCCATAAGGTTCCCAAATGGGAAATTTCAGAACTTCTATTTCTGGACCGACTTCTTGTTCCAAACTCTGATCCTGAAGATCAAAATCAGGATTTTCGGGGGTGAAAATCACAGGCTCCCAACCAAATCCGGGAAGGTATTTTGCAAATTTCAGCCATCGCTGTACACCGGAACCTGCCGAGGGCGGCCAGTAGTAGGTGATGATCAGAACACGTTTCCTCACTTTCGAAGCAAGTTCCATTAATGCTTATTTTTGCTGATGTAAAAACAGATTTACCACTGCGGGTGGATTTCGGTTCTGAAATATTTGTCGTAAACAGCCTTTACTTTTGCCATTTTTTCAGATCTTTCTTTGACTACTTTTCCAACAGCTGCCTCACTGAGCCCTGCATCATAGACATCTGCTGATCTATAAAATTGACACCACTGTCCAAAGCCGTGTGAATGATCTGGGATGCAGCTTTGTGGTCAAAAGATCCACCCCAACCACCTCCAACTTGCCATGTTCCCAAAGCAACCTCGGACACATCCCAACCTGTTTTTCCAAACTTTCTATATTTCATTGTTTATGTAGCTAAGTAAAATTTCAGGAAGCAATTTAAATTTTTATATTTAAAGCCTTTAATGATAGCACTATGAAATCAAGAAGAAAATTTATTCAAACCATGTCTGTCGCAGGAGTGGCAGCAACTTTACCTATTAACCTAATGGCACAAAAAAGCAACAAACAAAAAATGATTCACCAAGTTTACTTTTGGTTGAATGAAGGAGTAGATGTTCAGAATTTTATCAAAGAGGCTTCGACCCTTGGTAAATGCAAAACAGTAGATAAATTCTATATAGGTACTCCAGCGCCCACAGAAGCAAGAGATGTAGTTGATAGCAGCTATCAGGTAGCTTGTACTCTTTTCTTTGACAGTCTTGAAGATCAGAGTGCGTATCAAGTTGACCCTGACCACTTAAAGTTTATAGAAAGAAACTCAACAAAATGGTCTGCGGTGAAAGTTTATGACTTTCTGATATGAACTGAAAGTCAGGTTCAATACGTTTATAGTAGAAATTAACGAATATTTATCCATGAGTACCCTGAAAATTAAACCATGGGGACTGATGATAGCCTTAGTGCTTTTGTTGGTTGCCTGTAATCCTGACGATGATAATGTCGATCCTACAAAAGTTGAAAATGTAGTCCATAAGGCTATTTTTGATGTGATGAATGATTGGTATTATTGGAATGATGAAATGCCGAAAGACGTCAGTTTTGGCGGCACGATGAGCAACCAGGAGTTTTTGGAGCAATTGAGGTTTACACCTCTAGACAGACAGGGCTGGACATACATCACTACACAAGAAGCATTCAGAGCGGCTTTTACAGGTCAGGTCAGTGGTGTACATGGATTTAGAATGGCAATGGACCAAAATGAAAGGCTCTTCATTGCCTCTGTTCTCAAAACAGGTCCTGCAGGCCAAGATGGCTGGCAAAGAGGATGGCAAATACTTGAAATCAATGGCAAAGCGATTGCTGAATTCAGAAATTCCTCTGGCTCTTACAGTATTGATACCGGACCTAACCAGATAGGTATTTCAAATACATTTAAATTTAAATTACCTGACGGGACAGAAACCACCAGAACCATAACCAAAGAAGCATTTTCAGCCAATTCGGTGGCATTCGAAAATGTTTATGAAATTCAAGGGAAAAAAATAGGGTATTGGGTTTATGAGAGTTTCAGGGCAAGCCCCAACGTTTCTCCCACCAAAAGTTTGGAAGTGGAAAATTCATTCAATTACTTTATTTCCGAAGGGATAGACGAGTTGATTATTGACCTCAGGTACAACGGGGGAGGTTCTGTTGATGTGGCAAGACAAGTCATGAACTACATAATCCCTGCCAGTGCTGATGACAGAACAGCTTTTGTCTACAGGCATAATAGAAAGCAGTCTACCAATAACAGAACCGTTAATTTCAACAAGGAAGGAAGCCTATCACTGGATAAAGTGGTATTCATCACTGCACGTGGATCTGCATCTGCTTCAGAATTGATCATCAATAGTCTCAAACCCTATTTGGATGTAACTATCATTGGTGACAATACTTATGGCAAACCGGTTGGCCAGTTTCCTCTATCTTCTTTCAGTAGAACTTTGGTAGAAAATAATGTTGAAGTAGTTCCTGTAACTTTCTCCCTTGCCAATGTAAGGGGGGAGGCAGATTTCTTCGAGGGATTTAAACCTGACGCTTTGGTAGGTGATGACCTGACAAAGAACTGGGGTGATGTCAATGAAGCAAGGTTAGCCGCTGCATTGAATGTAATCACTTCAGGCAGTACTTCTGCAAGAATGATGAGCAACTATTACAGCCCAAAATGGGAGATGATAGATCAGTTTGAAGGACTGGAAAAGGAATTTCCGATGTTTTGATGAGACGAGAGAAATGAGACACTAGATACTAGACACAAGACAAAAGATTGGTGTCTGTGACCTTTGAGGTTTTTAAAACCTCGAAGGTCTGAATCAAGGTATTAACAATAGAAAATGAGATGAAAAGCGAGAGACGAGATGTGAGATTTGAGACACAAGACGTAAGAAAAAATGAGAAAGGGTTTGATAATTGAAGAAGCCTCGTAAATCGTATTTCGTAAATTCAGATAGAGAAGATTTAAAGATCACATCATGATTTGATCAGAAAAACCAGCAGAAGATTTCCTGCTGGTTTTTTATTTCTTTTCTAAAATTTCCTTAAGGTTTCTGAGTCCTACCTCAAAATCATCCCCGAGCATTGTTTCCATATCCATGACGAATAGCATGGCATTCATAGGGTAAGCCATATGTCCATCAAACCCCCATCGAACCTTGGTCTTGTTTGATTCTATCTTTTCAAATTCCATATAGGCTTTATCTTCTGATTGAAAGGGTTCAAAAAATCTAAGTGCATAATCAATTCTTTCTCCATCTTTTATTGCCAAAATCTCCTGTTCACCTGATCCTACTTCTGGATTGTCACTTTTCCAAAAAGACACAAATCCGACTTTTCCATCAGTGCCTCTGTACTCTTTTTGCATATTGGGATCCATCAGTTGCCATTTGCTGTATTGATCCTGGTTTTTCAGCAATTTGGTGTAGTCATATACCTCCTGATGAGGCCTTTCTATGTTTACTTCCCTTACTACTGAATAATCTCTGGGCACAAACAAAGCAAGGATAAATGGGATAGCGACAAGAAGTGCGATGACTATCCCGGTAATTTTAAGGAATTTCATAATGTAGTGGGTTGATCTTCAGTTAATTTACATATTCAAATTAAAAAATCCTATGTTCTCTGATTTTTGCAAATAGGCAAGGGTATCTTCTACAAGTGTGTTATGCCCACTTTCCAATTCTATATTTTGGAGTTGGGGGATCTTTGAGCTGAACCTTTTTAGATTTTCAGAAGTCACCATTTGGTCAAATTTCCCGGTCACCAATACTACAGGCTGTTCGTGAAGGCGTATCATTTTGATTATTTGACCTAAATCCGGCTGTAAAGGCTTGAACACATTCCAGGTGAAGTAGACCTGGGCCCTTTTTGTGCGGGTCTGCATTTGGGATTTTACAAATTTGACCAAGCTGTTTTGTAAAAGGCCGAGCTTGTAAAGCAAATCAATGGTCTTGAAAAATCTTTCCGGATGAAATACCACATGTTTGAAAAGCCTGTTAAGCATTCCGGGGAAAGTGGCCATATTGTACCAAAACCCGGTTTTGATCCCATCTGGAGCCATGAGTAAAAGAGATTTGACATAATTGGGAAAAAGCTCCATACAGATCAGGCTGAATTTGCCTCCCATAGAAAAGCCGACCAAGTGAAACTCTTTGAATGATTCTTTGGCCATCAGATGGGCTATTATCAGTCTCCATTCTTCTTTGGTCAACTTGTTGGAAACGGAATTCCAGCTGCTTTCACCATGATAAAAAATATCAATAAACAGGAAGCTTTGATTTTCTTTCCTGAAAGATAAATAGGGATAGTAGATTTTCCTGTTTTGACCAAAACCATGAAAAAACAGAAAGACTTCAGGCCCTGATCCATGCCTTTCATAAGCCAACCTACCTAATCCAGTTTCCAAAAATTCCATATTGATTGAAATGGCTTTGTCCTAATTACAAAGCTATGGTTTTTAATCTTACAAATTCTTTTGGATGTCCAATTATCTTTGAGGCTGTTCGGTATTGAACAAATAAAATTCTGATTTGGACGAAATCGGACACTGGTTCGGTATTTAGTTTGATTGAAGTGAATTAATGATTAAAAAAATTTCTTAAAAAACTCAGGAAACTTTGAACTTTTGAAAAGTTTCCTGAGTTTTGCATCCAAATTATAGATGAATTGGAGACCAGGGAGAAAATTATAGAAACAGCGACAGAGCAATTTATGCGCTTTGGGGTAAGGTCGGTTACCATGGATGACATTGCCAGGCAGGCAGGAGTATCAAAAAAGACCATTTATCAGGAATTTTCGGATAAGAACCAGTTGGTGTATGAAACTTTTGAAAAAGCCATTCAGGGAGACAAATGCCACATTGAGCGTTTTCCTCAGAGCAAAATCGGAGTGATTGAGCACTTGGTGCAGCTCTCCCGGTACATGAGAGAGCGATTTGCCAATCTGAACCCCATGGTTTTAAATGAAATCCAGCGGTATTTCCCTCAAAGCTGGCAGTTGTTTGAAAATTTTAAGCGCGATTTTGTTCTTCAGGAAATCATCGAGTTGTTGGAAGAAGGGAAAAAACAAGGTTTTTTCCGACCAGAAATTAACAGTGAAATTTTGGGACTGATGAGATTGGAACAAATGATGTTAAGTTTTGATCCGATTAAGTTTCCCCCGGCCAAGTACAATATTGTCGATTTGCAGCTGGAGATCTTTGAGCATTTTCTTTATGGAATTTTTACTGAAAAAGGAAAAGAAGCATACCTAAACCAAAAAAACACAGCACAACATGAAAACCACAATTAAACAGAAATCAGGTGTTTTAGCAGTCCTGCTTGCGGTTTTTGTAGTCTTTACTATCCATGCACAACAAGTAGTGGAACTGTCTCTAGAAGAAAGCCTTCGCTATGCATTGGAAAATAATGTGGATGCAAAAAACGCGCAATTGGAAACACTTATAGCCAAGGCAACAATCAAGGAAAGGCGTTCTGAAGGTCTTCCTCAGATTAATGGAAGTGTGGACTTAACCTACAATGCGGCGATTCCCGTAGTCTTTGTTCCAAATGAAGGTCCCTTTGCTGATCCATCCGTAGAGCTGGATGTATTACCTCTAAGATTTGGAGTGCCTCTAAGTTCAGCAGTAGCTGTACAGGCTAACCAAATGATTTTTGATGGGTCATACTTTGTAGGCCTTCAAGCCGCCAAAACTTACAAAATGTTGACAGAGTACGATAGACTTAAGACAGAAGTCGATGTCAAGGAAGCAGTTAAGAAGGCTTATTTTTCGGTCTTAGTAAACGAACAACGAAGACAATTGATTGATGCAAACTTGGAAAGAATTGAAATGCTTTTGGGTGAGACCGAGGCACTCTACGAAGCTGGTTTTGTTGAGAAGCTAGATGTTTCCCGGGTAAAAGTCCAAAGGAATAATTTAAAAACAGAGTTGGATAAAGTGATTGCAGCCACTATGATCAGTGTTGAGCTTTTCAAACTTCAAATTGGATTACCTAGTAACCAAGAAGTATATCTGACCGAAACTTTGGAAGATCTTAATGACAGGCTTGAAGTTGAAGATCTGTTAATCATGGATGGAAGTCGAAGGGTTGAAATTGATCAACTCAATACAAATTTGGATTTAGTCAAGTTAGACTTGAAAAATAATTTAGTCCAATATATTCCAAGATTATCCGCTTTTGCTACCTATCAGAGAAATGCAGCTAGTGAGCGTCTTGGTGATATTATGGATGCAAATCGTTGGTTTACAGGTGCTTTTATTGGTGGTTCATTATCCATTCCAATTTTTGATGGACTTGCAAAAAGTGCAAGAATCCAGCAGAATAGAGTACAAATAAAGCAGCTGGAAAATCAATCATTTTTCCTAGATCAAAGTATTGAAGTTGAAAAATTTCAAGCAAAAGCAAATTTAAAAAATAGTATTTCTGCTCTAGTTGTTCAGCAAGAAAACATGGACTTAGCCCTGGAAGTATTCGAAATGACCAAAATCAAGTATCAGGAAGGTGTTGGTTCCAACCTTGAGGTGGTAGAAGCAGATTCTGCCCTCAAAGAAGCAGAAACCAATTACTTCTCTGCCCTGTATGATGCTTTGATCGCCAAAGTGGAACTGGAAAAAGCATTGGGTATCCTTTAATCAATCAACTTAGAATTTACATAGACTATATATGAAAACTTATTTTCAATTGTTGACAGCCGCCCTGATTTTGTTGGTGGCATCTTGTGGGCAAAAAGATGAGCTTGCTGCCAAAAAAGAAGAACTGGAATCCAAAAAGAAGGAAGCCGCTGCTTTGAGAGTATCCATAGAAGAACTCGAAAAGAATATCGCGGAGATGGATCCGGATTTTGCCAGAGAAAACAGAAAATCAATTTTGATTACTACCAAAGAAGCAAAGCTGGGGCAGTTTGATCACTTTGTGGAAGTGACAGGATCGGTGCTTTCCAAAAAGAATGTAAGTATCAGCGGAGAGGTATCAGGAAGGGTACAGGAAGTAATGGCAGTGGAAGGAATGCAGGTAAAGGCTGGACAGCCTTTGGCGAGAATAGACGCGGAATCCATTCAGCGAAACATTGAGGAAGTGGAAAAGCAACTTGAACTGGCATCTACCATTTTTGAAAAACAAGAAAGGCTTTGGAATCAACAGATAGGTACTGAGCTGCAGTTTTTGGAAGCCAAAAACAGAAAAGAAACCTTGGAGAAAAATCTTGCTGGACTGAAAACCCAAGAGTCAAGAACAGTTATCCGCGCACCATTTAGCGGAACAGTGGAGACTGTACTTATCCGATTGGGAGAGTTGGTTCAGCCCGGCACTCCGATGTTTCAGTTTGTAGGAGACAGTGACCTGTTTATAGAAGCAGATGTCTCTGAACGGTATATAGGGGTGGTCAGCAGGGGAGATTCTGTTGAAATCACTTTCCCTTCCATCAATGAAACCTTGAGGACCAAAGTGTCTGCGGTAGGTGCCATCATCAATCCCAATAATAGGACTTTTAAAGTCGAGGTTTTCCTGCCTAGAATGGCGAATGTAAAACCTAACATGATATCGGTTTTGAGGATAAAAGATTACGAAAGTGAAAATGCAGTCACTGTCCCCAATTACCTGATTTTGCAGGATACAAGAGGTGATTATGTCTTTGTCGTAGAGGATGGACACAGTGTGAAGCGTTATGTAGAAAGAGGCAGGACCTACAGGGATATCACTGAAATCAAAGATGGGCTATCCGGAAATGAAGTATTGGTAGACAAAGGTTTCAGAGAAGTAGGTGATGGATTTAATGTGAACATTGCACAGCAATAAATATGAGTCAGATACAGGAAAATAAAAAAGGAGTCATACGGGAGTTTGGACTGAGTTCTTTATCAGTCAATAACCAGACCTCGGTAGTGATCTTGGTACTCATCATCTCAGTCTTGGGGATGTTGGCCTACAGGACCATGCCCAAAGAGAGTTTCCCGGAAATCGTCATTCCTACTGTGTATGTAGGTACCTCATATCCCGGCAACTCTCCGGTAGATATGGAAAACCTTATTACCAGACCTATAGAAAAGGAGTTGAAGTCGATCAATAATGTCAAAAGCATCAAATCCACCTCGGTACAGGATTTTTCCTCTGTTGTCATTGAATTCAATCCAGGAGTAGAAATCACCAAAGCATTGCAGGATGTCAAAGATGCAGTAGACAAATCGAAAAGTGAATTACCCACAGACTTAGACCGGGATCCGGACGTCCTGGAAATCAATACTTCTGATTTCCCGATCATGAATGTCAATATTTCCGGAAATTATTCAGAGCAGGAACTGAAGAAATTCGGTGAATACCTGGAGGATGAAATTGAAAAGCTTCCTGAAGTATCCAAAGCTGAGCTGAGAGGTACAGTGGAAAGAGAAATCCGGATAGACGCAGACATTTACAAAATGGAAGCGCTGGGAGTAGCCTTCAGTGATATTTCGGATGCTGTTTCACAGGAAAATGTTACTATTTCAGGAGGTAACCTTCTTTCGGGTGAGTTTAGAAGGTCCTTGAGAATTACTGGTGAATTTGATCATCCTGACGAGCTCAATGACATCATCATCAAGACAGAGGAAAACAAAATTGTTTACCTCTCTGATGTGGCTGAAGTGTCAGATACCTACAAGGAAAGAACCAGTTATGCCAGAAGCAATAAATTACCTGTAGTAACCGTCAATGTGGTAAAAAGAAGTGGAGAAAACCTGCTTGATGCTGCTGATAAAATCAAAGTCATCATTGATGAAGCCAAAGCAAACCGTTTTCCCGAGGATTTGGAGATTTCCATTACCAATGACCAATCCAAGCAAACCCGTTCTCAGGTGAATGACCTGGAGAACTCCATCATTTTCGGGGTGATTCTGGTGGTATTGGTATTGATGTTTTTCCTCGGATTCAGGAATGCACTATTTGTGGGTATTGCGATTCCACTTTCTATGTTCATCTCCTTCTTGGTGCTCAATGCTCTTGGCATTACGCTAAACCTGATGGTACTTTTTGCCTTGATCTTGGCCTTGGGAATGTTGGTGGACAACGGTATTGTGGTGGTGGAGAACATTTACCGTTTGATGCAGGAGGGCAAGTCACCGATAAGAGCAGCCAAAGAGGGTGTAGGAGAAGTAGCTTGGCCTATCATTACTTCTACAGCCACTACATTGGCGGCATTTATGCCACTGGCTTTCTGGGATGATCTTATCGGGGAGTTTATGAAATACCTTCCCATCACCTTGATTATCGTACTTTCTTCCTCATTGTTTGTAGCCTTGGTAGTCAATCCTGTTTTGACATCACTATTCATGAAGTTACAGGATGTAGAAAAAGAAAGACCTAAGAAAAAGCCTCTCATGATTGCCATCATTCTGATGGTGATGGCCGGGATTTCCTATCTGGCAGGATCCATTACTTTTGGTAATCTCTTTGCCTTGGCATCTCTGCTTACAGCATTCAATGTCCTGGTGATGCGTAAAGCCATCAGGTGGTTTCAAAATGTGTTCTTGGTAAGGCTGGAAGAGTTGTACGAGAAGACTTTGAAGTTTGCTTTAATAGGTAAAAAACCATACTTCTTTTTCGGAGGCACTGTACTTCTTTTGGTTTTGAGTGTGGTTTTATTGGGAATTAGGTCACCAAAAGTGCTTTTCTTTCCGGATAACCAACCTGCGCTTGTCAATATTTTCATAGAAAACCCAATCGGTACAGATACGGAAGCTACCAATGCTTTTATGAAGCAGATGGAAAATGACCTCGCAGATGTATTGAGGCCTTATGAAGACATCATCGAGGCGGTGATCACGCAAGTAGGAGAGGGTACCGGAGATCAGATGTCAAGTATGGGCAATACACCTACTCCGCATAAAGCTAAAGTGACGATCAGTTTCTTGGAATATCAATTTAGACAGGGGATCAACACCAATAAAATCATGGAAGAAATCCGTGAATTGGTTGAGAAGTACCCAGGAGTACTGGCCACTGTGGACAAACAGACAAATGGCCCTCCAGTAGGAAAGGCTGTCAATATTGAGGTGAGCGGGGAAAATTTTGAGGAATTGATTACCTACACCAATAGGCTTAGAGAGTATCTTGCCAATGCCAATGTACCTGGTATCGAGGAACTGAAATCAGACCTGGAATTGGGGAGCCCTGAGGTGGTGTTGAAGATTAACAGAGAAACTGCAAGACGTTTTGGTTTGTCTACTTCTACCATTGCCAATGAGCTTAGAACTGCTTTGTTTGGCCTTGAAGTATCCAAGTTTAAAGAGGGAGAAGATGATTACCCCATTCAGCTTAGACTTAAGGATGAATACCGATATGACATTACTTCTTTGATCAATAAAAAAATCAATTTCAGAGACAAGTTTGGCAACAAAAAGGAAGTTCCTATCTCTGCCGTAGCTGATTTGGAATATGGTTCTACCTATGGATCTGTCAAAAGGAAGGATTTGGATAAGGTAATCACCGTGTTTTCAAATGTGACAGATGGCTATAACCCTACTGAGATAAATGATCAGCTGAAAGCTTTAGTGTCTGAGTTTGAGGAAAGTGATGGCATCACGGTTAAGTTTACCGGAGAGCAGGAAGAGCAGGAAAAATCAACTGCATTCCTGATGAGGGCATTGTTTATAGCTGTCTCCGTAATATTTCTGATCATCGTAGCTCAGTTCAACTCCGTGACCACGCCTTTTATCATCATGGCTTCGGTGGTTCTGAGTACTATTGGCGTATTCCTTGGCCTTTTGATTTTCAACATGGACTTTGTAGTCATTATGACCGGGATCGGAATTATTTCCCTCGCAGGGGTGGTAGTGAATAATGCCATCGTATTGATCGATTATACCAATTTGGTCAGAGAGAGAAGACGGGAAGAACTCAATACTCCTGAAGATGAATACCTGCCGTACAATGAATTGCTGGACAGTATCATCTTAGGAGGTAAGACGAGGTTGAGACCGGTATTGCTGACGGCGATTACCACAGTTCTGGGATTGATTCCATTGGCGATAGGGATGAATATCAACTTCGGAACTTTGTTAAGTTCCTTTGATCCTCAGTTCTTCGTCGGTGGGGACAATGCGGAGTTTTGGGGGCCCATGGCCTGGACTGTAATATTTGGGTTAACCTTTGCGACATTCCTTACGTTAGTGATTGTACCTGTCATGTATTTATTGGCAGATAAATTAAACATGTTGATTCGTAGATTGAAATAGCATGATTAAATAAAGGTTGGTGGTTTTTAAATGTATAAACCCTTGAGGCTCTACCTCAAGGGTTTTTTGTTGTTCCAAGAATTTAAATTCGCTGAGTTTTTTTCCTTAGAGAAGCTTATAATTTAGTAATTTCGAATTTTAATTGCTAAGGTATTATGAGTGAATTACATTGGTTTGTTATGTACACTACCTCTAGGGCAGAGAAGAAGGTAGCGCAACGTTTGAGAGAAAAAGGCCTTGAGGTGTACCTGCCGATGGTAGAAGAATTAAGACAGTGGTCGGATAGAAAAAAGAAAGTACAGAAAGCTTTATTTAATGGCTACCTATTTGTAAAAACATCAAAAGTAAATTTATGGGAAGCTTTGCAGGTCCCTGGAGCAGTCAAGTTTGTACATTTTGCCGGAGAACATGCCACTGTCAGGCAGGAGGAAATCGATACCATTCAGCGGATTTTGGAAACTGGAGTAGCTGTAGAAACAGATAATTCCGAAATTGAAAAAGGTGAAATTGTTAAGATATTAGGAGGTCCTTTGGAAGGTATGGAAGGTGAATGTGTCAACAAAGGCAATAAAGACTATTTCATCATCCGTGTACCCGGTATCCATCAAAATGTGATGGTCAATATTCCAAGGAAGTATTTGGAGGTGATTGGTTAAAAGTTTACTTTTTCCTTTTGGCTAAAAATCTTTTATATACGATCTGTGCCTGAGCCAAATGGTCTCCGAACCTGTTGAAGTTTTCATTACCATCTAAGTTGTCCGAAAAGGTAAACAACATAGTTCCTTCCAATGCAATGTCGGACAAGTCTCCCAATCTAAAGCTAATACCGGCCCTGAATGGAACATATCCGGTCGTGATATTTGCTCTTCTAAATTGGGCGTCAGGTTCCAATGAAAAAGCTTCCTGTCTTTCTACATGAATGATTCCAAGTCCCAATCCTGCATATAAATTGACCCATGACCTGTTCATGTGATTGATAAATGGGAAAAGGTAGAAAATAGGCATCACATCTGCGTGGAAAGCCTCACCATTAAACTGGAAAGCACTGCCATACAGGTTCCAATGGTCCTGTACCCTTTGGGCAGGATTTCTATTGCCGCTTTCTATCCACTGTACTCCTCCTGTGGCTTTCAATCCCCAATGAGGGTGAAACCTCTTGGTGTAGGAGATGGAAGCTGCAGGATTCCAAGGGAAATTGAAATTTCTGTATGTTCCTCCATTGTCTGCATAAATAAAGGAAGGACCTATTCCAATGGATAAAACTTCTGTTTTTGGAATTTTTTCTTTGTAAAAATTTTGGGCTTGTACCGAACCAGCCAATAGAATAAAGAATGATACAAGGGTGATTTTTAATTTCTGCATTTCTCCAAATGTGTTATACACCTAGCACCGCTACAAAAGTGCCAAAATTACTTTTTCAGATAAATAAAACATAAAAATGTACTTTAGTTCATTATTATGGTGAACTTTGACAATTTTATAGATTATTGTGAAATATTCTAATTATTATTCAGCGCCTGATTGATTTCTTCTTCCGTAGACCTTAACTTCTCTTTACACTGATTGACCAGATTGGAAGCTTCTTTTACCAGTTCAGAAAGCTCATCCATACCTTTTTCTCCACTTTCCAATAAAGCGACTATTTCTTCAATCCGGCTGATGGCTGCATCGTAACTTTTTATTTGATCACTCATGGTCTTCAATTTTTTTGATAATACTTGAAATTTTTGTCTTCTGTGTGTAAGACTCTAATTGATCCCCTTCTTTTGGATTAGCTAGATGGATAGGAACCCCATTTAGCTCAGTTCTTGTATAGCCTTTTTCAAAAAAGGTCTGCGGATTCAGTACTTTAATTTCCTTGTCAAATTGAAGTAACTGGTTTTTTGCTTGCTGAATCTTGTTTTGGCTTAGAGTCCGGATATCTTTTTGAAAATTATTTAATTTCATATTTTCAATTGATACCCTATACCTAACGAAGGAAAGAATTTGCTCCTTTTTATATTTTAAGCTTTCATGTCCCTGTTGAATTTGATTTTTGTAAACATTTCTTAATTTTCCCTCAAGATCCTGGATACTTTTACTTTCACTTGAGCAGATTGCCTGGGCATGACGTTCTATCAATTTCATTTCATACAACAAGTTTTCCTCAAATTCCTGAAAGCCAGAGAGGATAAACTCAGCCACAGCGGTGGGTGTTTTCAGTCTCGTATGGGCTACTAAGTCCGCAATGGTTTCATCCCTTTCATGTCCAATTCCTGTCAGAACTGGCAAGTTGCAATTGGCAATACTTAAGGCCAATTCATAGTCATCAAAGCAATCCAAATCCAATTGTGCTCCACCCCCTCGTATCAGTACGACCCCATCAAATTTTTCTTTTATTTGATCGTTTTGAATCTGATCAAATGCCTGGATAATTGAGGGGACAGCATCGCTTCCCTGCATGGTGGCTTGGTAGAATTTTCTATGAATGCTGTATCCAAATCTATTTTTGTCGATTTGATTGATAAAATCCCCGTATCCGGCAGCTGTTGCAGAACTGATAATTGCTATTTTTTGTGGAACTGCAGGAAGCTTACACCTTTTATTGGTTTCCATATGGCCCTCTTGGGTCAATCTGTCTATGACCTCTTGCCTAAGTCTAGCCCTTTCCCCAAGTGTGAAATTAGGGTCAATGTCCTTGATATTTAGGCTAAAACCATACAGTTCATGGAAAGTCACTGCCACCAAAGCCAATACTTTCATACCTGATTTCAGGGATTGGCCGGTTGTATTTTGGAACTTACCCGAAATGGATCTGTAAGTGTAAGCCCAGATATTGGCCCTCATTTTTGCAGAAATCTTATTGCCGTTTTTTTCTACAAGATCCAGATAAGCGTGACCTTGGGTGGCATGTTTCAATTCTGCTATTTCCGCAATCACCCAATACCCTGGCTCCATATGAGTGTCCAGCGTATCCCGAATCAGTTCATTGAGTGTTAAAAGGGTAATTGCTTGTTGCATAGTTTATTCTACTAAAAAAAAGATAAAAAACCTCCAATCCTAAAGTTAAAGACTAATGGAGAAAAGGTTCTTTACTTTATCATATTAGCTTTGATATTTTCTTTCAATCGCGGGGAAGCTTTCATCAAAGGTAGTCTTACCGCATCTCCACAAAGCCCCATGAAATTCATCAGGCATTTCAATCCTACCGGATTACTTTCTTCATACATGTAAGGGTTGATATCCAGTAATTTGAAAGCAGCTTCTCTTGACTCATCTGCATTTCCATGGCAAATGGACTTAAAAATTGTAGGGTAGGCATTGGCCAAGACCGAAATCACTCCGGAGCCTCCAATTGCTTTCATGGATGGGGTAAGTATATCATCCCCTGATATCAGCAGAAAATCTTCAGGCATTTTGGCTGCAATTCTCATACATTGGGACAAGTCACCACTTGCTTCTTTCATACCTATGATATTGGCGTGCTTTGCCAAAGTGAGTGTAGTTTGATAAGAAACATTGGACATGGTTCTTCCAGGTACATTATAAAGGATTACAGGGACCGGTGAAGTGTCTGCTACAGCTGTATAATGGGCAATAATGCCGGCCTGACTAGGCTTGTTGTAATAAGGACTCACAGAAAGAATGGCGTCAATTCCACTAAAGTCCGTATCAGAAATTTCTTCCAAGACTGCTTGGGTATTATTACCTCCTATTCCGTATACAATTGGCAATCTTCCTTTGTTATATTTCAGAGCTGCCTCAAGAACTGTTTTCTTTTCAGCTTTGCTCATGGTAGCACTTTCTCCGGTAGTTCCTAATACGACCAAGTAATCAGCACCACCTTCAGCGACATGATCGATCACCTTTTTTAGGCCTTCGAAATCTACGGTAAGGTCTTCATGGAAAGGGGTGATGAGGGCTACGCCCGTGCCTTTTAATCTATTCATGCTTCTTTGATTTTTTTTAGGTATTCGATGAGGTGATGTACGTTGGTTTTGAGGTCATCACTTTGACCATTCATCATCAGGTCTAGGTAGGGCTTATTTTCTTCTGAATAAAGGCCTACTGTAAAACCAGTCTGATTTTGGAGCAGCAAATAACGTAAATATGGATTAAGCTTTAAAGAAGGAATGAGAATAAAATCCATTTTCTCTAAAAGAAACTCATTAAAGTAATCCGATGGTAAAGCAAACCAAGTGAAATTTTTGTAGGAAACAGCTTCCAATATTCTGGACTCTTCTTCTGAATAGAAAAGCCCGATAATGCGCACCTTATAGCCCCAGAGATCACGCAGCAGCTCTTTAGTAACCAAAAAATCCTCTTCTGAATTTGCTAAAATACCAATGCATCTGAACTGGTCAGGAATTCTGACTTCTCTTTTGGGTAAGGATTTTAACAATTTTTCCAACTGCCATTCAATAAGCTTGTCTTTTAACCACTTCATTATTTCTGGTTTTTGCTTATCATTTGCATAAATTCTTCTTCTGAAATCAATTTTACTCCAAGTTTCTCAGCTTTCTCTTTTTTGCTAGGTCCCATATCCTCTCCCTCAATAATAAAGGTAAGTGCTTTTGAAACAGATTTGACATATTGTCCACCATTAGCTTCTACAATATCTATGATTTCATCACGCTTAAAATTGTTGAGTTTTCCTGATGCGAGGATTTTCATGTCTTCAAGCACATTTGACTGTAGTGCTTTCTCTTCTTCTAATATTTCAAAATTCAATCCATGGGATTTCAGCTTTTCTATCATTCTCAAGTTGTCCTCATCTGCAAAATACTCAAAAATGCTGGTTACCAACGTGTCACCTACACCATTAACTTCAAGTAGCTGTTCACCATTTGCGTTTTTAAGATTTTCCAAACTTTTGAAGTGGCGGGCAAGTATCTGGGCTGTATTTTCTCCGATGTTTCTAATGCCCAATGCGAAAAGGACTTTTTCGAAGGGTTGTTCTTTTGAGCTTTTAATGCCTTCCATCATATTGGAGATGACGCCTTCCTGAAAGGTATTTGCTTTGAGTTTTTTGATTCTGTCTTCTAACTCTCCGCTTATAGGGAGGTTTAGTTTGAGCATAATGCGGTGAACTGTATTCTCCTGAAGTGAGGCTTTCGCTATCTTATCCAGGTCCACATAATTACCGATCAATTGATGCAAGACAACAGGGACGGGGATGTACTCTTCCATTTTCGGAAAGTTTGTTGCCTTAAGGCTGTCAATCAATCTTTGGACACTTCCTATGTTTTGAGCAGTCTTTTTATTGATTTTTCTGATAAAGCTTTGAAATTGCACCAAAACATCTTCCAAAGGGAGGTCTGTATTTTGCTCCAAAAACTTACTGATGGCACTTAGTGCAATTTGTTCAGTCAATGCAAATAAAGCCTTGGTCAGTGAGATATATAAAATGCCATCATCACTTTTCTGATATTGATCTTGGCTCATCTCCAAGCCAAGCAGTTCATCCGCTTTGGATTGCAGATCATATAAATCCGAAGGGTCTTTGATATAGCCCTGATCTATCAGGGTTCTAATCCTTTCAGTGCCGAGCGAGTCAATGTCCATGGCTCTTTTGTGTAGGAAATGTTCGATTTTTCCAAGTACCTGCGGTGGGCATGATTTGGTATTTGGGCAAAAGTGCTTGGCTTCTCCCTCTTTTCTTTCAAGAGCGGTACCACATTCAGGACAATGGTCAATATACTGAATGGGTTTTGCGGCAGGAGGTCGGCTAGCTTCCACTACTGCTGTGATTTTGGGTATAATTTCACCTCCTTTTTCTACCAGTACTGCATCTCCTTCATGTAAATCCAGACGTAGGATTTCATTTGCATTGTGAAGAGATGCCCTCTTTACGGTAGTGCCGGCAAGGTGCACAGGAGAAAGGTTGGCTACCGGAGTAATGGCCCCTGTTCTTCCTACCTGATAAGTGATAGAAAGCAGTCTGCTTTCTGCACTTTCGGCTTTATATTTATAGGCGATTGCCCATCGGGGTATTTTCGCAGTAAAACCTAGCTCTTCTCTTTGATCATAATCATTGAGCTTCAACACAACACCATCAGTATCCAAAGGGAGTTCAAAACGCTTTTCTCTCCAGTAGTCTATGTAAGCAAGAACTTCCTTAATGGTCCTGCATTTTGCATAGGTTTGGGAAACATTAAATCCCCAATTTTCTATGAGCTTGATGGCTTCCTGATGAGTGCTTACACCTATATCATCACCCAAAAGCTGATAAAAATAACAATTCAACCTTCTCTTGGCGACTATGCTGCTATCCTGCATTTTGACGGTTCCCGATGCAGCGTTTCTGGGGTTTGCGAGCAATGCTTCCCCATTGGCTTCTCTTTCCGCATTGATTTTATCAAATTCCTTTCTAGGTAGAAAAATCTCACCCCGAACCTCAAACTTCTCAGGAATATTTTCTCCTGAAATATGAAGAGGGATATTTCGGATTGTTTTGATGTTTTCAGTGACTACATCTCCTTTGGTTCCATCCCCACGTGTAACAGCACGTACCAGGCGTCCATTCTCATAGACCAAACTGATTGCGACACCATCAAATTTCATTTCACAGAAATACTCATAATTCCTGTGTTCAAGTCCTTTTGCTACTCTTTCATCAAAAGCCAAAAGCTCCTCTTCGGAATAAGTGTTCCCCAAAGAAAGCATGCGGTATTCATGCTGCGCCGTTTCAAACTCCTTGGTGATGGTGCCTCCAACCCTTTGACTGGGGCTGTCGGGCAGTAAAAATTGAGGAAACTCACTTTCTAATCTAATCAATTCTTCTAACAGCTTATCAAAATCAAAGTCTGATATTTCAGTCTTATCCTCCTGATAATAAAGGTGGTTGTGGTAGTTGATCTCTCGGGTAAGTTCCTGTATCCTGGCTTGGGCCTGTTCTGCGGTCATAAAATTTCGTGATATTCTTAGAGGCTATTGTTCAAAATTAAGCTTTGTACAAACAAACACAAAGGAAAGATTCTATTGGAAGTCATTTTAATGCTTTGGTCAGTTTGTAATTGGGATTAATTATATTTGCCTCCCATTCAGCAATTATGAGTAAAAAAGCAGATATAGAAAACAAAATCCTTGAAGTGGCTTATTCTCTTTTCCTCAAACAGGGATACAAGAATACCACGATGGATGACATTGCCCAAGAGCTTGCCATGAGCAAGAAAACCCTTTACAAGTATTTTCCAGGTAAAATGGAATTGCTTTCAGCTACTTTTGATAGGCTTAAAACAAGTTTGGCAATAAAGGTTCAGACACTCTTGGATAATAAATATATTCCTTTTGCAGCTAAATTGAAGTCATTGTTGACAGTAGTGGCGACGGACCTGGCCCCGATCAATCCTGATCTCTTGGAGGATCTTCGTGATCATGCTCCCGAAATCTGGAAAGAACTACAGGATTACATCAGAGAATCAGCCTATCTGCGTTTTCAAAAACTCATTCAGGAAGGAATGGAAAAAGGATACGTCGCTAGCCATGTCAACATCAGCTTGGTAGTTTTTATGTATGCTTCTGCTATCCAAAGTCTGATTGATCCCAAATTCCTTTCACAATTTCCAAAAGAAATGAGAGAAAGTATGGGGCTAAAAACCTCCGAGATATATGACCAGGCCATTCAGATCATTTACCAGGGGATTTTGACTGATGAAGCCAAAGAAGAATATCAACAAACATAAGATTTTACATCATCCAACTATACTGATATTTAAGAGTTTTTAATACATGAAATCGAGCATGACGGAGCCGACCTACGGAGGGATGACCCTGATAGCTATTGCGATTGCGAGTTTCCATGTAGTCATTAAAAAAACAATTATAAACACATGAAAAATAAATCCTTCAAAAGATATACTGTTACTTCAGCACTTCCCTATGCTAATGGCCCCTTACATATTGGGCATCTTGCAGGCTGTTATATTCCTTCAGACATTTATGTGAGATACCTCAGATCCATGGGTAGAGATGTGGCCTATGTCTGTGGTTCTGATGAGCATGGCGTGGCCATCACCATAAAAGCCAAGAAAGAGGGGATCACTCCTCAGGAAGTAGTGAACAGGTATCATGAAATAATGAAGAAGAGTTTTGCCGAGTTCGGAATCAGCTTTGACCATTATTCCAGAACCTCTGCGCAGATCCATCATGAAACCGCCTCAGAATTTTTTAAGGATTTATACGGGAAAGGTGAGTTTTTAGAGCAGACCACAGAGCAATATTTTGACGAGGAGGCAGGGCAGTTTTTGGCAGACAGATACATAGAAGGAACATGCCCCAAATGCGGTCATGAAGGCGCTTATGGTGACCAATGTGAGAAATGTGGCTCTTCACTAAGTCCCACCGACCTGATCAACCCCATTTCCAAACTTTCGGGAAATACTCCTGTGCTGAAAGAAACCAAGCACTGGTTTTTAGACCTGGCCAGATATACCGATTTTCTGAAAAACTGGATCCTTACAGAGCATGGAAATGACTGGAAGAATAATGTGCTTGGACAGTGCAGGTCCTGGCTGGAGGCCGGAGATGGCTTGCAGGCAAGGTCCATGACCAGGGATTTGGATTGGGGAATACCTGTTCCTGTAGAAGGCGGAGAGGGCAAAGTGCTATATGTGTG
Organism: Indibacter alkaliphilus LW1; assembly: GCF_000295935.2. GTDB lineage: Bacteria > Bacteroidota > Bacteroidia > Cytophagales > Cyclobacteriaceae > Indibacter > Indibacter alkaliphilus. Next base: position 131,016 of record NZ_ALWO02000037.1, on the reverse strand, counting down.
GTTTGATGCGCCGATTGGATACATATCCTCTACCAAAGAATGGGCAGCAGAAAAGGGAATAGCTTGGGAGCCTTATTGGAAAGATAAAGATACCAAGCTGGTACACTTTATAGGTAAGGACAATATAGTTTTTCATTGCATTATATTTCCGGCCATTCTGAAAACACATGGAGATTTTGTATTGCCTGACAATGTGCCGGCCAATGAATTTCTTAACCTTGAAGGGGATAAAATTTCTACTTCCCGTAACTGGGCCGTTTGGTTGCATGAGTATTTGGAGGAGTTTCCCGGCAAGCAGGATGTATTGAGGTATGTCCTGACAGCCAATGCTCCGGAAACCAAAGACAATGATTTTACCTGGAAGGATTTTCAATCAAGAAATAATGCCGAACTGGTCGCGATATACGGTAATTTTATCAATAGGGCTGTGGTCTTGACCCATAAGTTTTTTGATGGAAATGTGCCTGCTGTAGGAGATCTTCATGGGATTGACAAAGATGTATTGGAAGAAATCAAGGCCTTTCCTGAAAAAATAGCGGCTTCGATTGAAAGGTACAGGTTTAGAGAAGCTTTATCTTTTGTGATGGATTTTGCCAGGACAGGCAATAAGTACCTGGCCGATACTGAGCCTTGGAAAAGCATCAAAACGGATAAAGAAAGAACCGGGACCATTCTCAATATCGCTTTGAACATCGCTGCTAATCTTGCAGTGGTAGGAGAGCCATTTTTACCATTCACTTCTCAGAAAATATTCGAGATGTTCAGCTTGGAAGATTTGAAATGGGCTGATGCCGGAAGGATAGATATTCTTCAGTCAGGAGTGAAAATCAATCCTGCTGCACTTTTGTTTGAAAAAATAGAAGACAACGTGGTGGAAGCACAAGTGAATAAATTATTGGAATCGAAAAAACAAAATGAATTGGCAAACGCCAAAGCAGCGCCTATGAAAGAGATCATCACTTTTGATGATTTTGTGAAACTGGACATGAGAGTAGTCAAAGTCTTGACTGCTGAAGCCATGCCAAAGTCCAAAAAATTACTAAAACTTACTGTGGAAACAGGTTTGGGAAAAAGAACAGTGCTTTCCGGTGTAGCTGAATTTTTCAAGCCTGAAGATTTGATAGGCAAACAAGTTGTAATGTTGATCAATCTTGCCCCAAGGAAGATGATGGGTATAGATTCAGAAGGCATGATCTTGATGGCAGAGGATAAAGATGGTAGCCTGAAATTGCTACAGCCTCATGAAGCTACGTCTGATGGTTCTACCATTTCTTAAACTAAACGATTTGAATTCTTTTTTAAACAGGTAGGAAAAATTGTGTTTCCTGCCTGTTTAAATTACAGACTCAATGAAACTCCAACGCTCGCTAAAAAAATCCTGAAATCAATCCTGTCCTCAATAAAATAAGCGTAGGAGGCCCCTCTTGCCAAGGTCCAGTATTCATGCGGATGGTCTGATCGGAGGTATGAAAGTAACACAAATGAATTGATTTTATTTACAAGGGGGTATGATGCCTTTACTTCTAAGCCATAGAGAAGATTATTCAGTTTTGTGGGTTTAGGGATTTCTGCGAAATCCGCGGGTCTGAAAAGGATAGAACCTGTTTCCGAGAACTGGTAATTCCAAGAATAAAAAGGAAAATGAAGCGAATTTTGGCCTATTAACCCTGAAAAAGATAGGTCAAAGATTTTCACCTTAAAGGTATAGCCCAAACTAAGAAAAAATAAATCAGCCCGGTAATCATCGCTCATTAGCATTCCAAGGATTTCTGATTCATTTCCTTCAAAATCTATCTGATACCGAAAATTGTCATCATAAAATCTTTGTTGGGGACTAATATCTATTGAATTATTAGTACGCAAAAAGTTAAGGCTGACGAAAAAGGAGGAATTGATTTTATACCTTAAGTGAGAGCCAAAGGCATAGCCAAATATTGCCTGCCCTCCTTTATCTTTTGGAAATCCACGAAACCTTTCTGAATCTTGATCCAAAGAACTTCTGTCCAGCGAATTTTCAATGTTCACAGATCTGAAATTCCCTAAAGGAATAGCTGCACCACCTGAAAAACCGATTTCAAAATTTTCCATGAATTTATTCTGACCTAAACTAAATAAGCTTACAGACATAAAGATTGGAACTAATAAGATCGACTTATTCATTTTTTACCCATCTAGTTTTATAAACAGTATCCCCTTCGATAGTAATGATAATCCAATAATTACCCTTTGGGATATTTTCAATATTGACTTTTTCTTCACTTGAAATTGAAGTGATTAATTTCTTATATTCAGTATCCAATGAAATGAAATTAATATCCATTTTCCCTTTGTATTCAGTTTTAACATTGAACTCCGAAATACTTGGATTTGGATAAACCATGAAATTCCCATAATTATAATACGTAACATTTCGTATAGCCAAGGTATCATTTACGCTGTTTCTGGCAAATATTTTAAAAGATACATAACTCCCTTGTTGCATTGAAAAATGCATTTGTTTGGTTTTGTGGCAGGATTAAATTGGGTGGCAGTTTCCCAACATAAGCATAAAATTTGTCAGGCTCAATTTTAACTGCATTATTTAACTCATACCAAGTGGCTTCAAATTCATGACCGATTACAGGGCTTTCTGACCCATATTTAGAAATAAATTTCAGGCCAAAAGAGCTAGTTGATTTATCTCTTACAAGTGAATGTTTACCAATAGAAGTCCCGAAGTTTTGACTTACCACGTCCACATTCGTTAGGCTTTGATTACAGATTTGAACATATTTTGAGGAATTTTGAAAATAGTTTTCAGATGGACCGCCAGTCGATAATCGAAAAGGAGTAGTAACTGTTACATTTCCTGGAACCGCGGAATTCCACGCTGGGAATGAATTATTCAACCCACTTTCCCAATATGCAGCGGCAAAGCCGTGACAGTTAAAATCTCCACAGTTACTTGATAGCCGTTTAGTGCCAAAAGTTGTTCCGATTTTCCAAAAACCGTCATTTCCGCAAGATTGGCCGTAGATCGGAGATAAACAGTGGAAAAGTAAAAGGGAAATAACTAAATTTTTACTCATATTTTTAATTTTAATATTTAAATAAACTTAAATAAACATTTTCTAAATAACATTCTAAAGTTGAAAAATTTTTATCTTAAAACTCTTGAAACTACGAAAAATTAAAACTCCAATGCCCATAAAATAAAAGGGAGTATATCAAGTATTAAGGAAGATTTTAATTTGATATAAAAATAAATATAGTTTTGTTTGGGATTTTTTAAAGCGATGCTTTCTGATTGTCCATCAAAATCAGTATCTTAAGAGGAAACCTTAAAACAAGCATAATTTTTAATCTATGAATACAGAAAATTACCATGTCGGTGAGAATTTTGATGAAATGTTCACCGAGGAGGGTCATTGTCGAGCCCATTATTCTGAATTTCTTCAACAAATCAAAAAAAAAAGTTCTAAAAAGATGTCCCAGTTACAGTTTTCTGCAAATAAGACGCAGGTAGCTATGGGGATGACTTTTAATGTGTATCATGACAATCAGGGTACAGAGAAAATTCTTCATTTGGACATTGTACCCCGTATTATTCCACACGAAGAGTGGAAGCACTTGGAGGCGGGATTGAAACAAAGAATTAAGGCTTTGAATCTTTTTCTGGATGATATTTATAATGAAAGGAAAATCCTCAAAGACAAAGTCGTTCCAGAAGAGCTTATTTTAAAAAGTCAGGATTATTTAGAGCCTTGTATTGGCCTTAAGCCGCCTAAAGGAATCTGGTGCCATATCACAGGAACTGATTTGGTGAGAGACAAAAGTGGGGAATATTACATTCTTGAAGACAACCTGAGGTGTCCTTCAGGTGTATCCTATATGCTGGAAAGTAGGGAGATCATCAAGAGAGCCTACCCCGAATTGATCAATAAACTGGGTGTAATGCCTGTATCTGATTATCCTGTCAAGCTGCTTAAAATGTTGCAGTTCCTGTCAGATAAAGAAAATCCGGTGATAGGTGTACTTACTCCAGGAATTTACAATTCAGCCTATTTTGAACATTCTTACCTTGCTCTTCAGATGGGGGTAGAGCTGGTTTCCGGTATTGACCTGATTGTCAAGGACAAAAATGTCTACATGCAGACGACCAAAGGTTTAGAGCAAATCGATGTGTTGTATAGGAGGATCGATGACACCTTTATGGATCCCGAAGTTTTCAATCCAGAATCCATGTTGGGTATTCCAGGCCTTTTTGAAGCATATAAAGCAGGGAATATTGCCATTGCCAATGCACCTGGAACAGGTGTAGCCGATGACAAGGCTGTATATGCTTATGTTCCCAGAATCATTGAATATTACTTGAATGAAAAACCGATTCTGAACAATGTCCCGACATACCTTTGCAGGGAAGAAAAGGACAGAGAATATGTCCTTGAGAATATCGAAGAATTAGTCATCAAGGAGACGAATGCGGCAGGCGGATATGGAATGATGATAGGGCCTAAAGCCACAGTGGAGGAACATGCCAAATTCCGGAATCTGATTAAGAATAATCCTAATAATTACATTGCGCAACCAACACTTTCACTTTCAACTGTTCCTACGCTGACAGATGAGGGCCTGGAGGGGAGGCATGTGGATCTGAGACCATACATTTTATACGGAGATGATATCAATGTCATACCGGGGGCTTTGACCCGTGTAGCTTTGAAAAAGGGGTCTTTGGTGGTGAACAGTTCACAAGGTGGGGGGAGTAAGGATACTTGGGTGCTTTATAAATAAGGGATGGATATTGATAGATATAAATTGAAATATGCTTCGCGAAATATATTGAAATAGGGAATACAGATTGATATTAATGGATACTTGTGGATATTAATTGATATTGGATCCGCCTCCACAGACAAGTTATTGATTGAAATATGGTAGAAATATATTGAAATAAATGGAAATAGGTGTTGCTATAGGATGTTGATGGATACTGGGGAATATGATAGAAATCGGAACTTTAGCGGAGATCCCGAGAATGAAACGATTCGGGATATTGTGGAAATTCAGTAGAAATATAATATCCAAGAATATCAATTTAATATCTACAAATATCTCAGTATGACCTTAAAGGGCAGAATAAGAAAGGAGATAATAAATTTTAATTAAGGAAAAACAATAATATACATATGCTAAGTCGAGTAGCGAATTCGATATATTGGCTGGGAAGGTACCTGGAAAGGGCTGAGAACTATGCCAGATTTATAGATGTAAATTTCAACCTGATGTTGGATTTACCTCCTGACCTGAAAGAACAATGGGAACCTTTGGTGTATGCCACGGGTGATCAGGAATTGTATAAGTCCAAGTACCAAGGTTTCGAAAGAAAAGATGTCATCTATTTTTTGACATTTGATACAGACAACCCAAACTCAATCATTTCTTCAATTTCAATGGCAAGAGAAAATGCCCGGGTGATCAGGGAAAATCTCACAAAGGAAACTTGGGAAAAACTCAACGAGCTTTACCATTTTGTCCAGAAAAGGGCAACCAAAAAATCTTGGCTTAAAGAGGATCCTCATCAGTTTTTTGAATATGTCAAAAATCAGGTTTTGTTGCTGTATGGACTTGGAGAAAGCACGGTAGCCAGAACTGAAGGCTGGTATTTCCGGCAACTGGGTCTTTATCTTGAGAGGGCGGACAAAACCAGCAGGATAGTGGATGTCAAATATCATATTCTCTTACCCTCGCCTTCTATGGTAGGTACGCCTTTGGACTTTCTACATTGGACAGCTTTGCTCAAGTCTGTTACAGCTTTTAATACCTACAGGAGACTTTATGGTAATATCGAACCTGCAAAAGTAGTCAGCTTACTTTTGTTGAATAAATACTTTCCAAGATCTGTCTTTTATTGTCTTTCAGAAGCTGAGATTTGCCTGAATAAAATTTCCGGAAATGGAGATGGAAAGATGAACAGTGCTCAAAGAGCCATAGGAGCTTTGCGTGCAAAATTGGAATTTGATGATGTCAATGAGATCATTTCCGAAGGGCTTCACGAATATCTGGATGACCTTCAATTGAAAATAAATACAATTTCAAACTGTATCAATGACAATTTCTTTCAGATAAAGGATAACTTTATTTCTCAAAACCAAACTCAAGAATGACCTTCTGCTTAGGAATTAAAACCAAACACGGCCTGATCGGCTTGTCAGATACCCGGATTACTTCAGGTACTGAGACTACCACATCCAAAAAAGTATATACCGTCAACAGGGAAAAACACTCCTTTTTTATCATGACCTCGGGACTCAGATCCGTAAGGGATAAGGCCATCACTTATTTTTCAGAAGTAATAGAGGATCAGGATTCTGAATTCGACAAGCTTTATAAGGCTGTCAATGAATTTGGCAATCAAATCAAAAGGGTAGCCAAAGAAGATAAGCAGTACTTGGAAGAAGCAGGACTGTCTTTTAACCTTTTTTCTATCATTGGAGGGCAATTGGAAAATGACAAAACCCCTAAGCTGTACTTGCTATACCCACAAGGGAATTGGATAGAAATCAGGAGGGGAACCCCATTTGTAATTATAGGAAATTCAGGCTCGGGAAGTCCGGTACTCAGGCGTTCTTTGAGCTATGATGAATCACTTGATTATGCGCTGAAGTGTGCATTTTTAGCATTTGATGCTACTAGGATTTCGGCCAATGATGTGGATTATCCCATTGATACTATAGTATTGAAAAATGACGCCTATCATATAGTAGAGCGAAGATTTGACCAGAAGGAATTGGAGCATATTTCTGTTTTCTGGAATGAAAGGCTTAAAGAAGCCGTAAAAGAATTGCCTGCTGAGATATTACAAAAAGCTTTTTCAGATGAGCAAATGCCGGAAGGTGTACAAATATGAAGTTGTCAGTGTCACACTTGACCCGCTATACTTACGAAGAAAAAGTCCCGCTCAATCCGCATCATCTGTTTTTAATTCCTCAGCAGCGGACTTATTTTCGGATTTTGGATGCAGAATGGATCGTCCGGCCCGAACCCAGTGGGAAAAGTCAAAGAATCAATGCGGAGGGGAATCCTTTTTTTCAGGTTTGGTTTCAAAACGAATCCGATATCCTGGAAGTTGACCTCCGTTTTCAATTGGAGACTTTTGACTTTAATCCTTATGGGTTTATCATTTCCCCACATGAATACCCTTTTGATAAATTTGAATACAAAGGCAGTACAGCTGAATTTTTGAAAATTTACCAAAAGACTGATGGTTTTCCTGAGTTGAGGAATTATGCCAAGAAGCTGATGTCCGAGAATATGGATATCGTTTCATTTTTGGTAGCACTGTTGACAGTTATTCACCAAGATTGGTCACATGATCTGAGGTACGAACCGGGATTGCTTGAACCCATGGATACTTTTAGCAGCAGGGCAGGGTCTTGTAGGGATTTATCCTGGATGTTGATGCAGATGTTGAGGGGTATTGGCTTGGCGACGAGGTTTGTAAGTGGCTATGCTTTCAATCCTGAATTGGAAGAAGGTCATGAGCTGCACGGTTGGGTAGAAGTTTACTTGCCCGGGGCCGGATGGATTGGTATTGACCCCAGTCTGGGACTTTTTGCAGATCACAATTACATTCCATTGGCCAGCAGTTTTCATCCTACCAATACTTTACCCATTGCAGGTACGTATGGGGGTACGGCTAAGTCTGAGTTTTTTACGGAGGTGAGGATTCAGGAAGTTTAAATTTTATTTGTAAAAATTGAAAGTTACCGGCAAAAGAAGTAAGACGTTGAATCTTTTTGATATTGATGGATACTAAATTGATATTGGGATATTAAAAGCCCAACTCAAAAGCTCTAAGTTGAATTTCTAATCTTATTTAAAGTGTTTAATCGGAAGGTTAGATAATCAATTCACTTTGGTTTTAAATATAAATGCTATTCCAGAACCAAAAGTCAGGAATTACTGTATATGACAAGGTGATTACTCAAAGCTTATGAACAACCTCGGAAGTCTTATTTTTCTTGCATCTGTATTATTGTTTACCACTTTCCTGAATTGGTATGTGTTTCAGGCAGTCAAAACCCTGACCTCAAACCTAGATAGTGACAAAATCCGCAACAGTATCAATGTGGGTTATTGGTTGATTTTCAGTGGGATTTCTCTTTGGGTAATACTTACTTTTATCGGCATATTTTCAGCAGGAGAGATCAGCGCTACCAGACAGACCGCCTTGAATGTGTTTCTTACTGTTTTGGTGACCCAATTGGTAATTGTACTGATTTTGTTCGGAGAGGATATATTCAGAAATCTTCAGGCAGGATTCAGTTTGGTAGCCAATGGATCCAAAGATTTTACCTTCCCAACAAGAAATGCCTATGTGAGTACCTTGGCAATAGCAATTGCAGCTTTTCCTTTCTTCAGTTTTATATATGGAACCACCTATGGTAAATACAACTTCAAAGTGCACAAAGAAGTGATTTATTTCGAAAATCTACCTGATGCATTTGATGGATTTACCATTACCCAATTGTCGGACATACATTCGGGGAGTTTGAGGGACAAGGAAGGTGTACGAAAGGGAGTGGATCTTGCTGTAAGGCAGAACTCCGACTTGGTGGTGTTCACCGGAGACCTTGTCAATCATAAAGCAGAGGAAATAGATCCATTTTTGGAGCAATTTGCCGAGATAAAAGGTAAGTATGGTCAATTCTCTATTCTTGGCAATCACGACTACGGAGACTATATCAGTTGGCCCAGCAAAAGTGATAAAGAGCAAAATCTTGAAAACCTGAAAGCCAAGCATGCTGAAATGGGTTTTCGCTTGCTTTTGGATGAGCATGTCAGGATAGAAAAGGACGGACAGGAAATCACACTGATAGGAGTAGAAAATTGGGGTGTTGGCTTTGTCAAAAAAGGGGATTTGTCCAAAGCAATGGAAGGTACGCCTGAAGACGGGTTTAAGGTGTTGCTCTCCCATGACCCTTCCCATTGGGATGAAGAAGTGAAGAAGAATCAGAATCCTGTTCACCTCACGCTTTCTGGTCATACACATGGGATGCAATTTGGGATTGAAACCCCATTGGTCCGATGGAGTCCGGTGCAGTACCGCTATCCTAATTGGGCCGGCTTGGCAGAGGAAAAAGGCAGATTTTTATATGTGAACAGGGGTTTTGGTTTTCATGCATTTTCGGGAAGGGTAGGAATCTGGCCTGAGATTACAGTGATCGAATTGAGAAAAGCGAATTGATGAATGGGTTTATTGTGTAAAGTTTAATTGATCAACCGAAATCAGAATGTTAAAGGTTAATTTGTTAAAAGTTAAAGGTGGGACTTCCGGGAGTTTAGAAGGTCCCCCTTGCACTGATATCTTACATATTCAGTGTTAACTTACAAAACAACGTCTCTAACTTGGAAAAGCCTCGTCAATCGTCCTTCGTAAATCCTTTGGCGTTTCATCAAACTTACTTGGGTCTTATTTGGTTTACATGCTATGAATCCGATGTTTTTATTCTTGCTCTTCATAATATTACAAGTCCAGGATAAGCCAAAAACCCTTGAAGATTTAAGGTGGAAAAATAGGGTAGTGCTTTATTTTCCTCATGATACTAGCTCATGGACTTTTCCTGATGACAGCATTAGCAATGAAATAGAAGAGCGAAAAATCAAGTACTTCGTAATTTCTGATACTGCTTTTTCTAATTCTGAAATGGAATTTTCCCAAGCTTATCTCGACAAATTGAAAATCAGGTACAAAATGGGTTCAAAGCTGGATTCCTGGGTTTTGATAGGATTGGACGGTGGGGCAAAAGTAAGAAAAGAAGAAAAGATTGATTGGGAATACATTTTTAAAACGATAGACGCCATGCCAATGAGGCAATCAGAAATCAGAAGAGGGGGAGGTTGAGTTTTATTTTGTTTTATTTTTATAAAACATTAAATTTTTTCCTTAAACTAGAAAAAAAAATACCCAGTAAAGGGTATTTTTTTCTACTATGAGACTAGGTATTTTTGATAGAATTAAAATAAAAGGAATGAAGTTCTATTACCTCTCTACAAAAGCAAATTCTGCCTCTCAGTTTGAAATCCATCATAGGGATTGCCCACATTTACCCAACTCTGAGCAAAGAGAGTATCTAGGTGCTTTTAATAGTGGGAAAGAAGCACTTCAAATGGCTATCCATGCCAATCCCAATGCTTCTCTATGTCCTCATTGCTGCCCTAAGGAACTACATATTCGAAGTACTCGATCCAAGAAACAGAATAGGTGAGTTTTTAAGAAATATCATCAGTGAAAGGTCCTAAAGCCTGGCTCGTAGATAATTCTCACAAATGAGCTGAGATTTTCACCCGGTTTTCTCAAAGGAATCCCGGTTACAATTCCCACCATGAGATTTTCAGCTAGGCCGACCCGCATTTGAGGGCGCATGACTGCTTCAAGTTTACCTTCATGAATTTCCTTATTGAATTCTACCCCTATAAAGTTCCTGGTACCTGTGATCATGTAATGGAAGTTGGTGTGAATTTCGTAGGCGAACTCCCTTTTCATATCAAATTCCTTGACAATCCTAGGACCAGTGTAAACAAGTGTGTGGTAATTTAAGCCCCATCGCTTGGCGGCGATAAAAAATGGATTGTAAATATTCCCTTGGAAAATATCGGTTCTTCCAAGTTGATTGAGATCCACAAATTCAAATTCATGGATATAGCCCAAGGCCAAAGTAGTTTTGGCTTTCTCTGACACGAAAAAGGACCATTGTGTAGCTAATTTTAAAGACTCGATTCTATTTGCAGGCCTTGTAATATCTGTTGCTGATTCTTCACCGGCTGTAAAGATGGTTACGGGCACTTCTATTTCAAAACCTAAGCGATCAATGGGGGCCCACTCATACTCTACCAAAGCTTCATACTTATTGAAGTCCCTCTTGTTGAACATTCCAAGCCCAACGTTCCATTCTTTTTCTCCCTTTCTTGCTCCCAAATCCCTTATCAAGTCAATGTATAAAGGCTCGGCATGTAATACTTTAGGCTTAAGCTTTCCATCTTTTGGTTCCTCTACTTCAGAAATGAAAAGGCTATCAAGCTGTAGCCTTTCCATTCTCAAGCTATCCGAATCCTGAGCATTCAATTTCGAAAATGCTAAAAAGACAAGCATTGCAATCAGAAACTTCTTCATTTTTATTTTTTTAAATAATCGCGCAAAATTGATAAATTCTAGGCTAAATAAAATACTGATTACAATCAATTTTTTATGCCTGCCTCTTTTTTCAGAGGGGCTGATTTTATCTAGAAAATCAGCCCAATCCCTAGTTCCAATCTATTGGCTTCAGGGATAATGCTTTCTGAAAGATTCTCCCTGAATTGATAATTGGCCTTAAAAACCAAATTTCTTTTTGGACGCAGATTGGCACCTATACTGATAATCTCCAGGTTTTGACGGTCGAAGACTCTATTCTCAAAACTACTTGCTACAGCGGCATGTGTATCCAACCTTTCGTACCGGATCCATAGTGGTAACTTCCAGTCTTTTATAGTGTCAAAAGCTGACCAAAGGTCCCAACGGAATTCTCCGTAATATCCGAAAGTCTCTTCGCCAATTACTTGGTTATCAAACTGAAATATCCTGTCCGTCTGCGAAGTAGATCCTTTCATTGCCAATCCGAAAACAGAGAAATCTCCCCATTCATACCCTGCAAACAGGGAGTAAAGCGAAACATTTGGAGAAAAGGTTTCACCTGTAGGAGTTTCATTTCCGCGGCTGGCATTACCAAAGTATCCGGATAAGCCAAGTTTGACTGCATCATTTCCTACGTATTCAAGTTTACCATTTCCTGCCCAAGCCTTCGGTATTTCCAATCCATGAAACCTACCCCTTCTTATCCAAGTGCCTTCTACCATGCTTGTCGCATCAAGCCCTTTGGTAAGGCCAAGGTTGTACTCGAATTGATTGTCAAGGAAATTACCATAGAACATCACACCGGTTTCCAGCCACTGTGTGGGAAGGATAATTCTTTCCACTTCAGGCCTATTTACAGAATAGAAGGCAATGGGTTCCTCATTGATATTGGTGTAACCTACAGGAACAGGATAATTACCTACCCTTACATTGAAACTTGGGTGAAAGAGATAATCGAACATCCATTCGAAATTAAGTTCAGTCCCCACTTCCCTAAAGCCATCATGTAGCAATTCGGCTTGGATTTCAGAGTTGAAAATGAACTTATCAGTTATCTTATAACCGAAATAGAACCCAAGTCTATAAAGATTGGTATAGTACAATTCTATGTCATCTCCCCGGTTTTTTTCTCCCAAGTATGTAACTGAATTGATTTCCGTAAAACCACTGATAGAATACCTTCTATCTGCTGAATAAATTTTTGATGCAGCATTGGCTAAGCCTGGCTGTTTGATGTATTTCAATTCTTCTATCAGCCCTTTTTGATCAAGGCTGTCATTTTTTATTTCTGTTTCCTCAGACTGGATTTTATCTTGGGCATTTACGATAAATGGTCCCCAAAAGAAAACCAGCCCCAAGAGGATTGTATTTTTCATTGGTTTTGGATTTTTGATATAAATAATTTTATCCCTCTCAGTTGAGGAATATGAAGTATAGAATTCCGTTAAAACCGAATTCTGATTATAGATAAAAATTAAACCAACCGGGGAGGGGGGGAGTCTTTCTCAGTGGGGATAGATTCAAAAACCTCAAAGTAGTAATCTCCTTTAATGCTTTTAATATCACCGTAAACCCGGTCAAGCAGATTGCCGGATTTCTCTAAATGAAGTTTAATATCTGAGAATTTTTTCTTTTCATGCGGGATTTCTGTGTCAGGAATTGTTTCGTCATCCATTTCAAATACATATTCCAGGACTAGCTCTGCCAAGGAATCTATTGGGTCATGATGTTCTAAAAGTGGAGAGTCAATTACAGAGGCATGGTAAAAGTTTGCAGACAGGTTGATAAAGTTTACCAATAGCAGGTAAACTATGAATTTACAAAGAATATTTTCTTTCAACCTTTGAAGCATATTACAAAAATAGCAAAAATCATGCGGTCAAGCCAACTTATCTATTATTCTAATGGTTTTTTAATTGTGACACTTGTCACGCTAATCTATGATCTATTCAGTAATTTAGTGGTTTGAAAACTATGATATGGGATTAGAGTCCAATAAGGTGGACGCAAATTAAAAATGCTTATGTTCGCGTATCTTATCTTCCAGAGATCTTTGGACTTGATGCTGGCCGGTAATGTAAAATTTAGAAAATGAGAAACAGAAGTTTAAGTATGGCAATGCTTCAGGCGAAGTGCCCCAGATGCCGAGAAGGTGATTTATTTCCTACATCGGTATTCAGCTACCGCAAATTGTCAGATATTCATGGCAAATGTCCTATTTGCGATGCCACCATTACTCCGGAACCTGATTTCTTTTATGGAGCGATGTATATCAGTTATGCATTTTCAGTTGCTCTTGTTGTAAATGTTTTTATCATATTATCGTATTTTTTTGATGACCCGGAGGTTATGGTTTATGTGTGGACAGTCTTAGTAGCCAATATCCTCCTTGTTCCCCTGATGCTCAGGTATTCCAAGGTTCTATACTTGTATGGACTGGGCAAGCTAAAATATGATCCGGATGCGGCTGATAAAGCTTTAAACTGATCTTTTTACTTGGATAAGACCGGTGAAGTTGATGCTTTTCTGATTTGGTCACCTGATCTCAGAAAGATGATTAAAGTAGTTTCAAGACTTTCTGATTTTTCCGGGATATAGTCCAACTTGAGGCTGAAGAATTTCTGCATAGCTGAAAAATCTCTAAAACGGCTCAACTGAGAACCATCTGGTAAAAGAAACAGGTAGGAAATATCTGTTCCTGCTGGAAAATCATCATAATTCTCCCTAAGGATAATGCTGATATTGGAAATGTTTTCTACGTTGAATTTAGGTTCACAATCCAAGGCAAAACTAAATCCAGGGAAATAAATCAGGGCAGATTGAATGGCTTCAAATTCAAGTTCAAAATTGTATCTGAAGGCCTCTATATTGACAGTATCCTCTTCCATTGCAAAGCGCCCATTCGTGAACGGGTTAAAAAAGACTTGTTTGATATCTTGAATTTTGGAACGCTGGATATTGCCACAAAGTGGATCATCAAATTCAGGATTAGTATAACAAGCGACCAACACCAAGATTGAAAGCTGACATAAAAAAACAGAAACAGCCAGGCTACATCTAATAATTATCGTCTTTTTGATACACAGCATCTTCAACATTTTACTTTATCCTCGTATTGTCAAAATTCATCGCCCGGCTCTACAAGTTAGCAAAAGCTTGATTTTATTAAAAAATTTTCTGTTGAAGTGGATTGTTTTGAACCAAAAGGCAATTAAAGATAAAGTAGGTCAAGGGTTAAAACTGATTTAAACCTTGACCTACCATTAGAAAAAAGTTTTAAGCAAAACGTTTCCTTTCTACTCCAGCTGCTTCCAGCATAAAATTATGTAATTCATAGTTTTTGACCATGCCTGATAAATTTTCACTCCCCGGACCATACATGGCCAATTCTACATAATCCCCCGAATGGTTGGTGTGTGCCCAGCTTATTGCATTATGATTTGATAAGATTTTTGCATACAGGGCAAAGGGAAGGTTCCCCGGATTATAAAGCCCATCGGAGCCGAGCTGAAAGCCTGACAGCAATTGTTCAACCTCTTCATTTTTCAGAGTTACCTTTTGATAATGGTCTATCATATCTATGATCTGAGAAGGGGATGAATCCGGCTTGATTTGATTGAGAATCCATTGATTAGATGCCTTTGTTTCATAGTTGGACTCGAATTTCACATTCTTAGGTCCAGGATTGAACAAGCCTGGGTTTGAGTTTCCGTGATCTGTAGTGATGATTACAAGTGTGTTTTTGTCTTTCATGGCGAAATCCATGGCCACACCAACAGCCTCATCAAAATCAACCTGATCATACAATAAGGCTGCGGCATCATTACCATGTGCTGCCCAATCTACCTTACCGCCCTCTACTTGCATGACAAAACCATTTTCGTTTTGATTCAAAGCTGCTATAGCTTTTTTGGTCATTTCTGCCAAGCTAGGAACTGTCTTTTTTAGTTCTTCATTGTTTTCCCGGTCCACAGCATAGGGAAGACCATCTTCTGAAAAGAGACCCAAAATAGGTTTGTCAAGGCCGGCACTCAGCATTTCCTCTTTTGTTTTTACCACTTGGACTCCATTTTTATTAAAGTCTCCAAAGAGATTTTTGCCATCTACTCTTTTTTCCGGATCGAAAAATTCTCTACCACCGCCCATCATGACATCAAAATTCAACTTCAAGTAATCCTCAGCGATTGCAGGCATAGCACTTCTGCTATTTTGATTGACACAAAATGAAGCAGGAGTGGCATGAGTGATTTGTACAGAGGTAACACATCCTACTGCTTTTCCTTCGCTTTTGAATTTTTGTAAAATAGGCTCGTGTTCTTCCCCATTAGGACCAATGTTGAGTGCACCATTATTTACCCTATGCCCACCTCCCCAAGCTGAACCGGCCGCTGCGGAGTCTGTAACAAACGAATTCGCGGAGGCAGTATCCATCAAAGAACGTCTGACAGTATTGGATTCGTAAAGTGAGATCCATTTGGATGCTTTTCCCATTTTGTGCCGCATCAGGATGTCAGCCATATTGAGTGTTCCAGTACTCATTCCATCTGAAACCAAAAAAATGATATTTTTGGCTTTTTCTCCCCTATACATGGAAGGTTTGGCGAGGACCGGCCTAGATCCCATTACGCCTAACCCTAATGTGGTCAACAGTCCGTTTTTAAAGAAATCTCTTCTTTTCATCATATTACATTTTATTTTCTATACTTTTCCCTCATACAGGTATTTCTACTCCCTAAAATTTATGCATGAGATGAAATTTATATTTAAGCCTAAAAGGTATGCTGAAATCTTATATTTTATGTAAAATAAACTTTAGGGAATTGTTAACAAGTGCTTAAGTCTACCAAAGGTTGTATAATAGGTTGAGCTGTTGAATTGATTAACCGTTGAATTGTTGAACTGATTAATAGATTAACTGTTGAATCGATGAACTGGGAAAAGCGGCGTAATTCGGAATTCGTTATTCGTAAATAAAATTAACCTTCGCTCATTTCCTCATGCGAAATAAATGTATACTTTACATATCAATTAAATTCAGCAGGGTATGGCATTAAATGTTTTTGGTGAACCAATAATGGTTTGTAGTACGGCACCTATGACAGGGTATTACAGGAATGGGTGTTGTGAAACAGGTGAAGATGATCAGGGCACCCATACAGTATGCGCCGAAATGACCGATGAGTTTTTGGAATTCAGCAAAAGCAGGGGGAATGACCTTATTACGCCCAGGCCAGATTGGTATTTTCCAGGATTAAAAGCAGGGGATAAATGGTGTCTATGTGTGAGTAGGTGGATAGAAGCATATCATGCAGGGGTTGCTCCTAAGGTCCTTTTGGAAGCAACTCATGAAAAAACATTGGACTCAGTTCCCTTGGAAAAATTAAT
Source organism: Indibacter alkaliphilus LW1 (assembly GCF_000295935.2). Lineage (GTDB taxonomy): Bacteria > Bacteroidota > Bacteroidia > Cytophagales > Cyclobacteriaceae > Indibacter > Indibacter alkaliphilus. The sequence goes on along the minus strand of NZ_ALWO02000037.1, from coordinate 114,476 downwards.
ACCTTTTGCACTTAAAATCAGAGAGTAAGGGAAAGGATGAAGGATGAAAGGTTGAAGTGTTTAATTGTGGAATTGATGAATTGTTGAACTGATGAGTTGGGGAATGAAAAGGGTAAATGCTAAGAACATTGCAGACTAATTTCCGCCGTGCTTTAGCCGGCGGTCTGGTCCATGGGGAACATCCACCTTCGACTTTAGTCGAAAATTTGTGGAAATCACCGCAATCTGCAGGAGAAAAAAGTGGATAGTGAAGAGTTGAATTGTTTAATTGTAGAATTGATTAACTGTTGAAGAGGAGGTTGTTAAAGGTTAATGTGGACGATTTTAAAAATATTTTTCCAGAGCTTACTGATTATAAAGCGGATATGCAAAAAAATAATAATAATAATATAGTTGGAATCTTTAGTATCTTTAGTAGCAAATAATTCTGCCCTATGAAAAAAATAGTCCTTTTGTGTAGCGTATTGGTTCTTTTGGGAATCAGCTATGAAATTCAAGCTCAGGAAATTTTTAGGAAAAACACGCTTTTTGCTGAGGGTTTAGGTTCTGGAGGGTTGATGTCTCTAAATTTTGACCGTAGATTTAGCGACAATCCTCAAGGTTTCGGCATAAGGGCCGGGTTAGGTTATTTTCAGTGGAGCAGCGATAGGTTTTTGAGCATTCCTCTATTGGCCAACTGGCTTGTTGGTAACAATGGCAAATACTTGGAAGTTGGAGCAGGATTGTCCCTTGCTTATGTAGAGACATTCCAACACAACCCCAATATGGAAGTCAGCTTGGAAGAATTTGAGCCCAGTTCAAGATTTGGCTTAATGCAAGCCCCTTTGCTGAACATAGGGTACAGAAGACAGCCCATCGATGGAGGGTTTAATTTTCGAGTAGGCTTATCTCCATATGTGGGATTGGGTGGAAGGAGTGGGATTAGTGTCATTCCTTGGCCATATATGTCCTTTGGACTTTCTTTTTAATTCCTTATCTGCCCCTTACCTTTGATTATCCATTTGTAAGAGCAAAGTTCAGAAAGGGCCATAGGGCCTCTGGCATGGAGTTTTTGGGTTGAAATGCCTATCTCAGCTCCAAGTCCAAACTGATTGCCATCCGTAAAAGCGGTTGAGGCATTGGCATAGACCGCTGCCGCGTCTACGCGGTTCAGGAATGATTCCAGAATCTCCGGGTCTTCTGCGATGATGGCCTCCGAGTGTTTGGAAGAAAAACGGGAAATGTGCTCAAGAGCCTCATCCAATCCTTTGACAGTTTTGATGGCCATTTTCAAAGAAAGGAACTCAGTGCCAAAATGTGCTTCGGTAGCAGGTTGAACATTTTCTAGACCTTGGAGAATCTCGAAGGATTTTTCATCGGCAAAGATTTCTACTTGCGCCTCAATAAGTTTTTCGATAATGGCTGGGAGGTCATTTAATTTGTCCCGATGAATGATCAAACAGTCCAGTGAATTGCAGACACTAGGTCTTCTTGTTTTGGCATTGAAAATGATGTTTTTTGCTTTTTCCAAATCAGCAGTAGCGTCTACGTAGGTGTGAACAATACCGGCACCTGTTTCAATGACCGGCACTTTGGCATTTTCCCTTACAAAGTCAATCAATCCCTGACTTCCGCGGGGAATGATGATATCCACCCAGCCCACGGCTTCCAACAGGGCTTTGGTAGCATTTCTGTCCGGAGGTAAAAGCTGAAAGGATCCTTTATCGACCCCGTTTTTTTCCAATGCCTTATGGATCAGTTCCATGATAGCGAGATTGGAGTGATGTGCATCTGACCCACCTTTTAGCACAAGGCCATTTCCGGACTTTAATGCAAGGCAGAATACATCGAAAGTGACATTCGGTCTCGCTTCATAGATTATTCCCAGCACTCCTAATGGTACAGTCTGTTTGGTCAAATACAGTCCATTTTCTAAAGTCCTTTCCTCTAATACTTTATGAAGGGGGGAGGGTAGCTCCTGCACCTGTAAGATTTCGGAAATAATTGCCTGAAGCCTTTTTTCAGAAAGTAAAAGCCTGTCATACCTAGGGTCTGACTTATCCATTTTATCCAGGTCTTTTTGATTGGCTTCAAGAATGGTCTGGGTTTCAAATTCAATATTGCTTATCAGGTCACTGAGGATTTTTGCGGTAGTTTCCTCCTTAAGCAATGCCAGTGATGTGGAGCATTTCTTGACTTGTTGAAATAGGGTTTGGAAATCAGGCATGCTAAAACAAATAAAGGTAGTCGTAATGAATAAATGGTTTTTGGTTTTTTACCCCAATTCTTTCTTTGAGGTGGAGGTCACTGTATTCTGCCCTGCCCAGTCCAAGTTTTTGCCCTTCCTGATCCAAAACACTGATGATATCCCCTTTGGAAAAACTACCGGTGGTACCGGTGATTCCGATGGGTAAAATGGAAGTGATTTTTTCAGAAAACAATGCTTCTCTGGCACCCGCATTAACGGTAATTTCTCCTTTGAAATACTGCTCTCCATGAGCCAGCCACTTTTTGGGGCTTTGCTTCTTAGCTAAGGGCTCGAATACAGTATGTTTTGCAGTTCCTGAGGCCAGCTCAGTCAAAATGTTCTCTTTTGTTCCATTGGCAATCAACACCCTGATGCCCAAATCAGCTGATTTTTTGGCCATATTGAGTTTGGTAAGCATGCCTCCTCTCCCAAATGAAGATTTAACTGGACTGATTTGGATTTCATTCTCAAAATTGGCGGAATGTATCACTGGAATCAGTTTAGCATCGGGATGGGAAGGTGGTCCATCGTATACACCATCCACATTGGTCAATAAGATTAGGCTATCTGCATTGATCATGGCTGCTGTCAGGGAGGCCAACTCGTCATTGTCGGTAAACATGAGTTCGGAGATGGCGACGGTATCATTTTCATTGATGATAGGAAGAATGCCTTGACGTAGCAATCCCTGAATACAGTTTTTCATATTGAGGAAATGCTTCCTGTCTCTAAAGTCCTCTTTGGTAACCAAAATCTGCGCTACAGGAATTCCTAGTTTTCCAAAAAAATCCTTGTATGTTTTGATAAGTTCCACTTGTCCTGTAGCCGCCCAAATCTGTTTTTTTAATACAGGATCGAGCTTCTCAGACAAGGCCTGTTCTCCTTTGCCAAATGCTACTGCACCCGAAGAAATCAAAATGATTTTTGATCCATTCCGGAATAAGGAAGCCACCTGTCGGCTGAGGCTTTCCATCCTTTGTAGATTGGGTTGTCCATTTTCATGGATAAGGACGTTAGAGCCTATTTTGATTACACAATTTTTCAAAATACGGGTTTGTTAATTGAATATTTGGCATAAAAATAAGAGATATGTTGCTGAAAAACCATTTAAAGTAAGGAATAATTGATTGGAGGGAAATACTTGTTGATGATTTTTATGTTTTTAACATAAAATTTGTTATTTTATGTTATTTAAGATTTTAATTTTAAAATAAATGGTTTTTATGATTGTAAATTCTTTGAAAAATAAATAATTAAGAAATAGTTGTTTTGAACTACTTAATTCTGATATTTCGCCCAATAATTTAAAACTTCATGAAAAGCACCATCATCTTAGGACTACTTTTGGCCTTTTCTACAGGGCTATTGGCACAAAATAAACATCCACATGTTGTGGAAATTCCAAATTATGGGATTTCAATATCAGGTCAGCGTTTTAACCTTGTCGAGGTTAAAACGCTGACCGGTGAAAGGCAGTATTGGAACTGTGAAAAAGGGTTTGAGCAATATGCCTACCTATGCTGTTTTGCCCGGTGCAATGGATGTTTATTTGTTGAATTTTCTTCAGCAAAATGTCAGCACTTATACAGAGGTAAGCGATCTGATTCTGAAAATTGATCATTTCCAGGTTTCAGAAAGGACTTTAGCAGCCAAAGAGATTGGCTATGCAGAAGTTGGAGTAGAATTTTTATTAGAAGAAAACGGGAAAATGTATTCTCTTGGGAAATTTGAATCCAAGAGAGAAGTAAACGGTCTCGATGTAACCGGAAAGCATGGTGAGAACCTTTTTTTTGCGTTGAAAGATTGCATCAACCAATTTTCGGAATCGAATAATAAGCCGATAGAGATTTTACTGGATATTTCAAGTTTTTCCATTTTGGATTTTCAGCCCTACATGAGAAAAAGCACCTACCAAACCTTTGCTGATTGGGCTAATATTTTCCAAGTTTCGGGTGATTTCATAATTAAAGGGAAAAATGTAAGGGGGAATTTTCCCCGATATCAAGCAAGAGACAGTCAAACCAAAAAGAAAATTAAAGGACTATTTGGATTTTCAGACGGAGATGCATTTTATCTCAATGCTTCTAATTATTCTTATGGCAATTATTATTATGTAAAATCCCAATTGGTAGGACCATTTTTACTTTTTGAAGATCAAATTGGCGACCCCATGGCCGCTGTAGCTTTTGGAATGATCGGAGCTTTGGCTTCTTTGAGAATCAATTTTTACGTGCTGGATTCCAGAAGCGGGATGGTCAGGATGTTGGACGATCTGTATATGAAGGAATTGCTTCATGGCCACCCTGAACTTATGGCAGCATATAAGGCTGCAGCTGGTACAAAAAGAGAGAATCAAAAAGAGGTTATTTCCCAGTTGAATGCCAAATTGCTTGCGGGATTGAATGCGGCTCCTTAATCAAAACCATTTTTTTTTCTTGAAATAATACACCATTCCGGCAGTGGTCAACACAAAGAAAATCCAGATGCTCAGGTAGGCATATTTCCATTCAAGCTCAGGCATATATTCGAAATTCATGCCGTAGACTCCTGCGATAAATGTCAGGGGTATAAAAATAGTAGCTATGATCGTGAGTGTTTTCATTACCTCATTTTGTTTGAGGCTAATATTGGTCATATAGATTTCCACCAATGTAGTGATGGATTCCCGCTGCATCTCCAGATTTTCGATGATTTCAACAGCGTGCTCATAAATATTATTGAGATAGGGGAGGGTCTTTTTTCTCAGTATTGGACTTTCTGATTTTTTCCAGGTAGAAAGTACTTCTCGGGTAGGCCATACTACTTTTTTAATTTCCTGCATAGATTTTCTGTGTCGGTAGATGGTGGCCAAAAGAGATTTGTGGTGATTGGACATGATCAGATCTTCCAGTTCCTCGGTCTTGTCATACAACTTTTCCAGTAAGATAAAGTACTCATCAATGATTGCATCCAATAAAGTATAAGCCAAATAATCCGGACCCATTTTTCTCATTTTACCCAAAGGATTTTCAAGTCTCGTTCTAATACCATCAAACAGGTCAAAATCCTCTTCCTGAAAAGTGATGATGTAGTTTTTCGCAATTAAGATGCTGACTTGTTCTGTATGGATTTTGGAAATATTGCCTTTGGAATACAACATTTTAGAAATCAACAAAACTTGGTTGTCAAACTCTTCTAATTTGGGTCTTTGTTGGTTGTTTTTGATATCTTCTAAGGCAAGTGGGTGTATTTCAAAAATTTCCGCTATTTCCTTTAGCAAAACGTCATCATGAATGCCAATGATATTAAGCCAGAATTTATCTTGGGAACTTAGAAAAGATTGGATTTGCTTGCTTGCTGTTATATGATGCTTTTCAAGAGAGTTTTCACTGTAGACATATAGTTCCAGGCTCAATTTTGGTTCTATATGGGGATTGGATTCCATTACACTATGTTTTTCATTTTGTCCGGAGTAAGTGGTTTTTCTACGAATCCTTTGACCACGCTAAACTCCATTGCTTTTTGTCTGTCCTGAAGGTCAATTGAACTGGAAAGCATAAAAATTTGATCTTTTCTGTCAGGAAACTCTTTTAAATAAACGTTCAAAAAATCCCAGCCATTCATTACGGGCATGTTGATGTCGAGCAATATCAATGTCTGTTCGTTTGGATCCAATGACCTCAATTTTTGCAGTGCTTTTTCAGCTTCTAAAAATTCCTCGACCTTTTCCGAGATGGATAATTTGGTGATCAATCTTTTATTGATAAGGTTATTGATAGGATCATCATCGACCAAAATGACTGATTTGTAGGGTTGCATGCAGTTACAAAATTGAACTTAAGAATTTTCTAAACTAATGTGCTTGTCAAATATAAAAATCATCTGGTTAAATTCTAGATGTTTTATTTTTATTTCGAATTTTAGATTGGAAATAAATGAGTTTAAATCTCTGTCCTAAAAATCTTTAAATAGTAAAAAGGAAGCTCATTGAGCTTCCTTTTAATTTATTTTTTGTGCAGGATGTGATATTACATCATTCCACCCATTCCGCCGCCGCCCATTGGAGGCATTGCAGGTGCATCTTCTTTGATGTCAGCTACCACACATTCGGTAGTCAAAAGAAGTGCTGCGATAGATGCTGCATTTTCCAAAGCCAATCTGGTCACTTTAGTTGGGTCAATAACACCTACCTCAAAAAGGTCTTCAAACTTGTCAGTTCTGGCGTTATATCCATAGTTTCCTGAGTTTTCTTTGATTTTATTGATGATTACTGATCCTTCACCACCGGCATTTTCCACAATGGTCCTCAAAGGAGACTCAATAGCGATTCTGACGATATTGATACCTGTATCTTGGTCTTCGTTTTCACCTTTGAGCGAATCCAAAGCAGAGGAAGTTCTCACCAAGGCAACACCACCACCTACTACTACACCTTCTTGTACAGCAGCTCTGGTTGCATGCAAAGCATCATCCACTCTGTCTTTTTTCTCTTTCATTTCAACTTCAGTAGCCGCACCGATGTATAGGATGGCAACACCACCTGATAGTTTGGCCAATCTTTCCTGAAGTTTTTCTTTATCGTAGTCAGATGTAGTTTTTTCAATCTGAGCTTTGATTTCGTTGATTCTGGACTGAATCGCACTTGATTCACCTGCTCCATTGACTACAGTAGTGTTGTCTTTGTCAATGTTTACTTTCTCAGCAGTTCCTAAGTATTCGATGGTAGCATTTTCAAGCTTATAGCCTCTCTCTTCAGAGATCACTGTGCCACCTGTCAATATAGCAATGTCTTCCAACATAGCTTTTCTTCTATCGCCGAATCCTGGCGCTTTTACAGCAGCTACTTTCAGTGCACCTCGGATTTTGTTAACTACCAATGTAGCTAGAGCTTCACCATCTACATCTTCAGCGATGATCAACAATGGTCGGCCTGATTGTGCTACCGGCTCCAATACAGGAAGTAGTTCTTTCATTGAAGAAATCTTCTTGTCGTAGATCAAAATGTAAGGATTCTCCAATTCTGCTTCCATTTTCTCTGTATTGGTAACAAAGTATGGAGAAAGGTAACCTCTGTCAAACTGCATACCTTCTACAGTTCTTACTTCAGTTTCGGTACCTTTAGCTTCTTCTACAGTGATGACACCGTCTTTGCCTACTTTGTCCATAGCGTCGGCAATCATTTTACCGATTTCCTCGTCATTGTTGGCGGATACAGTGGCTACTTGTTGAATTTCTTTAGAAGTCGAAATAGGCTTAGAGTTAGCTTTCAGCTCAGCTACTACAGCAGTAACGGCTTTGTCAATACCTCTTTTCAAATCCATTGGATTGGCACCTGCTGCTACGTTTTTAATTCCGGCATTGAAAATAGCCTGAGTAAGTACAGTAGCAGTAGTAGTTCCGTCACCTGCATTGTCAGCAGTTTTGGAAGCTACTTCCTTCACCAACTGAGCACCCATATTTTCGATTGGTTCTTCCAATTCGATTTCTTTAGCTACAGATACACCATCTTTAGTAATGGTAGGAGCGCCAAATTTTTTGTCAATGATTACATTTCTTCCCTTAGGACCTAATGTTACTTTCACTGCGTCTGCAAGAGCATCTACACCTTTCTTCAGTCTGTCTCTTGCGTCGGTATCGAAAAATAATTGTTTAGCCATTTTTTTGTTTTTTTAGGTTTTTGATTGTTTGAAATAGATGTTTACAGAATTGCAAATATGTCAGCTTCTCTCATGATGAGATAGTCCTGACCTTCCACGGATAGCTCTGTACCTGCGTACTTGCCATAAAGTACCGTGTCACCTACTTTTACAGTCAATGGTTCATCTTTTTTACCGTTACCCACTGCGACTACTGTGCCTTTCTGAGGCTTTTCTTTAGCAGTGTCTGGAATGTAAAGACCAGAGGCAGTTTTCTCTTCAGCTGCAGCAGGTTCTACCAGAACTCTGTCTGCAAGAGGTTGGATGTTTACTTTTGACATAGTTATTTAACTTTTAAAGGTTAGTTACAAAATCTTACATTGCCCAATTATCATTTCTTATGCCAATTGGGGATTCTTGGTCCAAACTGACATAAAGGCGGAAAATCACATGATAGCTTGTCATAATAAGCCGAGCACAATCTTATTGCCTGTCAAAATTTCAAAGGCTATTTTATCTTTTGTCAGTTTTTAGTAAATTTTTGACAAATTGAATACCTATGAAAACATTATCAGACAATTGGATCACTGAAGGATGGATTGATTTTGAATATAAAAAATACCTCCTTTTGGCCTATTTGCAACATGTGGATTCCCAGTTTCAGGAAGTCAAGCTTTACCCTCCATTGGCGGAGTTGATCAGACATTACACAAAGTTGAAAAGCTTCTCAGAAAACAAAAATCAACTCAAATTGGCTTTTCCAAAATTGCTTGAAGGGCCTGACTTGAAACAAATGAAACTTAAATATAAACCATTGATTGTTGATGATGAATTGATGGAACAATTGGAGGAAATAGTACAGTATTCATTGCCACAATTTCAGAAAGCTATTGAAGAAGGAAAGGGAATCTATGAGTTTTTGGAAAAGGATATGTCCATCGAGCCTGTTGGCCTTTCTCCCATTTATCAAAATGAAGGATATGCTTTTCTTACTTTTGAAAAGTCAAATGAAATTTATGTGTACCGCTACAAAGTCAACTTATTCCAAAACAGTATAGATAAATTCAAAGGTATCATGATGCAGCTCGTGGATAAGGTGAGGAGATCTATCACCAATACATTTGAACAGATCAAATTGGATCTGATCAAGTCTTATAAAGAGCTTCCTAATCCTGCTACTTACCGCATACATAGTTTGCAGCAGATTCCGGTTCAAGAAAGCTTTTTACCTATTTCCAAAAGATTGTTGTTGAAGATGGTGGATTGATTTTATAATTGAGATATAGTTGAAATACAATAGAAATACAATAGAAATACAATAGAAATATGATAGAAATAGGTTTGAAATATTGAGGGGAAATTAATTGATATTGAATTTCAAAAAATTTCTAACGTTTGTGGAAATAAAAAAAGCCCGGCTCAGCCAGGCTTTTTTGTTTGATATTGTATAATCATCGATTAATCTTCAGACCCTTCTTCTTCTTCGGTGGTATCTATCGGGGTTTCCACGCTTTGCTCTTCTGTATTGGAAGGAAGTAGACCTTCTCCTTCACCAAAGGATGGAGAAACGACTTGTCTTCTGGCATTCTCAACATTAGGCGATCTGAAGTCAGAACTGCTCTCAGTGCTGTAAAAAGCTGCTGAACTCAAGGAAAGAACCAAAATGGCAATAGAAAGCACCCATGTTGCTTTCTCTAGGATGTTTCCGGTTTTTGTAACTCCCATGATTTGGGAAGCGCTTCCACCAAATGCAGCTCCAACGCCACCTTTGGAATCCTGAGCCAAGATAACTAATACTAAGAGTACAGCGAGAATGATGATAATACTGATAAGTAGGGTAAACATATTATGATTTATTTTCTTCCAAGTCTTTAATTAGGTCTGCAAAATAAGTGTTTTTATCTGGAAACTTCACCATCAATTTCTTATAAATTTCCTTAGCCTTTTGTTTTTTACCTTGCTTTAACAGGAGCTTGGCATAAGACTCTGAAACCAAAGTAGGGTTGAGCTTGGTGCTTTTTGCACTCAAATCATCCTGTTTTGATTGTGTTTCTATTTCCTTGAGGGTGGCAAGTTTGATTTCTCTCTTACTAAAAGCCTTGATGATGTCTATCTGTTCCTTCTTCTTTTCATCGTGGATTTCTTTCTTTTCTCTTTTTTTGATAGACTCTATCAGTTCATCTCCTCTTTGCTTTTTCCGCTTTTTGGGTTCTGTTTTTCCTTCGGGAGTGGCTTTTTCAACTTTTTCGGTTGAATCTTGGGCTTTAGCTACTATTTCAGCATTAGCTGGAGCTCCCTTCTTTTCTTCCGGTTTTGCTCCTGGTTTCTGATGATCAGGAGATTTACCCTGTACTAATTCCTCACCCAGCTTCTTGAGTAGCATGGTTCTTTCTTTCGGGTCGGATTTTTTTGGTGGTGAAGGGACCAATTCTCCATCCAAATCATCAATCAGGTTATCAGGGTTTTGAGGTCCTTTGTCCTCAATAGCTTTTTTCAGGCTCGGATTAAAGCTTAGGATGATGTTGTCAAGCTTTTCATCATTTTCCAGCAATTGTTTGAGCCAAGTCCTGTCAGGACTCGTGATTGCAGCAAAGTGAAGCATATCCTCTGATTCATCATGGGCCTTGTCTTTTTCATATTTGGCCAAGAGTACTTTAGGAATCTGAAAATAAGGAAAGGCCTTATGAAGTTTGATTAACCTGACCAAATCATCCTTGCTGGGATGTTTGATTTTCTGGATTGATTCTAAAAGCTGAAGAGGGTTCACTTTCTTGTAGTTTATTGACTTTCCAATTTACAAAATTTTACCAGTTGGCTACGGTAGCAGTAAAGATATCCTGAATGATACTTTCAAATATTTCTTCAATTAGTTGACTTTCTACCTGTAAGATTGAAGTAGTTCTTGGATCATAATCTTTGAAAAATGAAAAGGTCCGCTTCAAGCTATATTCTTCTTCCACAGTATTGACATAATCTACTTCTACACCTATCGTTAGTCGCATTTGTCCGGCCCTGTCAGGTAAGTTGGGGTCCTGAGTAGATACAGTAGCCTGAGGGTTGATCGTGTATCGATTGATAGCACCTGAAAACTGAAGGTCACCGTTAAGCCGCACCAGCTCAAGTTGTGTATTTCTTTGGTAAAAATCTTTCAGTGATTCTGTGAAGAGTTGCTCCATATTTGCAGGGCCTCCACCGGAATCATTGAAAAAGTTTTCTACAGAAAAAGTTTTGATAATGTCGTAGTTGATATTTGTTCCAGTAAAACTATAGCTGACCGAACAGGCATACATCAACAACCCTGTGAATAGAAAGAAACTTACCCTTATGAACCGCTTAATCAATGTCATACTGTTTGATTTTTCTATATAACGTTCTTTCTGAAATTCCGAGGTCACTGGCAGCATATTTTCTTTTGTTGTTATGCTTGCGCAATGCCCTGATGATCATTTCTTTTTCCTTTTTCTCCAATGAAAGTGAGTTGTCATCTTCCTCATGGATTATGTCCTCAATGTCATCATCATAGTCATCGGAATCTTCCTTGCTTTTTTGTGAATCCAGGACAATAGGCATGTGTGAAGAGGGGGCTTCCTGTTGGGCTTTTTCTTCGAAAGAAACTGGGCTTTCCAGATCTTCAAATAGATTTTGGTGTTTGTTGATAATTGTAGAATTCAAACCGCCGGACTGATAGGATTCCAAAACAAGCTTTTTGAGCTCGTTCATGTCTTTTTTCATATCAAAGAGCACTTTGTACAAAATTTCTCTTTCTGAAAAATCAGGACCTTCTTCTCTATTGGAGCCTCCGGTGAAAACCGCTGGCAATCGTGACTGTCCTGTAGGAAGGTATCTTGCCAGAGTAGCGGCATCTATTTCCCTTTCCTGTTCCAAAAGTGAGATTTGCTCTGCTATATTTTTCAACTGCCTGATATTGCCAGGAAAAGGGAATCTCATCAATAATTTTCTCGCCTCTTCATCCAAGGAAATTGGCTTGACAGCATATTTTTCAGAAAAATCAGAGGTGAATTTTCTAAACAACAACACTACATCATCCCCTCTTTCCCTAAGTGGTGGGACGTAAATTGGAACGGTATTTAATCTATAATAAAGGTCTTCTCTAAACTTCCCTTTTTCTACTGCTTTGATCAAATTGACATTGGTGGCCGCAATTACACGAACATTGGTTTTCTGAACTTTTGATGAACCCACTTTGATAAACTCACCATTTTCCAGGACTCTAAGGAGCCTTGCTTGTGTTCCCAATGGCATCTCGCCGATCTCATCCAGAAAGATAGAACCTCCATCTGTGACCTCAAAGTATCCTTTTCTGGCTTCATGCGCCCCTGTAAAAGAACCTTTTTCATGTCCAAAAAGCTCAGAATCTATGGTTCCTTCGGGAATGGCACCACAATTGATAGCTATGAATTTACCATGCTTTCTAGGGCTGATAGAATGAATGATCTTTGAAAAAGACTCCTTACCACTACCGCTTTCACCGGTAATCAAAACGGTCATCTCAGTTGGGGCAGCCTGCATGGCAACCGAAATGGCATGATTGAGCAAGGGACTGTTCCCGATAATGCCAAATCGCTGTTTGATACTCAATAATTCAGAATCTGAAAACATGTTCATTTTGCCTATTAAGAAACCAACTCCCCGAAAAGTGTTGCAGAAGAGCAGTCTGTGATTTTTACTTTTACGTATGTGCCGGGTTGGATTCCCGTATTGGGAATGATTACCACTTTGTTGGCCGAATTCCTCCCCTTCAATTGTTCCTCTGAACGTTTGGAAGTCCCTTCAACAAGGATTTCCTGAACCTTCCCAATATCCATTTTATTTCTTTCAAGAGAAATCGCTGCTTGCTTTTCTATGATTTCAGCCAACCTTCTTTTTTTGGTTTCTAATGGGATATCATCTTCAAATTTTTTAGCAGCCAAAGTTCCGGGTCTTTCGGAATAATAGAACATGTATGAAAAATCATACTTCACTATATCCATGATAGTCAGTGTGTCCTGATGTTCTTCTTCTGTTTCTGTGCAAAATCCTGCAATCATATCAGAAGAAATACCGCATTCCTCTCCCAGTATTTCCCTGATGGCCTGCACACGGTTCAAATACCATTCCCTATCGTAAGTCCTGTTCATAAGTTCCAATACTCTTGAATTACCGCTTTGAACGGGCAGGTGGATGTATTTGCAGATATTATCGTATGCTTTCATGGTATAAAGCACCTCGTCTGTTATGTCTTTTGGGTGAGAGGTCGAAAATCTCACTCTTAGCTGAGGAGATACTTTGGCTACCATTTCCAAAAGATTTGCAAAGTTGACTACTGTACTTACTTCCTCTTCTTTTTTATTTAGCCTCGCTTTGTTGTTTTCTTCGGGTGACCATTTGTAGGAGTCTACGTTTTGTCCGAGAAGCGTGACTTCTTTGTATCCTTTTTCAAATAAATCCTGCGCTTCTTTGACAATGGAATGTGGATCCCTACTTCTTTCCCTTCCTCTGGTAAAAGGAACTACACAGAATGAACACATATTGTCACATCCCCTCATGATAGAGATAAATGCGCTTATTCCATTCGAATTTAACCTTACAGGTGCAATGTCTGCATAGGTCTCTTCTCTTGACAGGAAGGTATTGACACCTTTTTGTCCATCTTCTGCTGAAGAAACCAAATTTGGAAGATCCCTGTATGCATCCGGTCCCACGACTACATCAACAATTTTTTCCTCTTCCAACAGTTTGTCTTTCAAGCGCTCAGCCATACAGCCCAAGACGCCAATAGTCATCTCAGGTTTATGTTTTTTAATGGCATTGAATTGGGAAAGTCTTTTGCGCACTGTCAGCTCTGCTTTCTCCCGGATTGAGCAGGTATTTAAAAAAATAACGTCTGCCTGCTCATAGTCCGATGTGGTGTCAAAACCATTGTCTTTCATGATGGAGGCTACAATCTCAGAGTCTGAGAAATTCATTTGACACCCATAAGACTCTATGTAAAGTTTTTTGGATTTACCGGTATCCTCCTCCACAGTGGTCTTGAAATCACAAGCTTGTGCTTGATCAGGCGCGATAATGTCTATGTCTTTGATGATATTTTCCATGTATGATGTAATTCGAGATGCGAAATTAAGAAAATACAGACAAAATGACAGGGATTCTTATGTCAAAGATGAATTTTCCTTGGAGCACTCTTCAAATAATGGTTTAAACGCTGAGGTGGCTCCCGTCGGGAAGCGTCATTGTGAAATTGGGGAATTTATTTACGCTTTTTGCTTGCAAAGTTTCCTTTATGATGCTGGAGAAAAGGTTGGCTACTAGTTATAGCAATTCATAGGTGAAATGAAAGTAGCAGCTTAATAGCTAGGGAACAACCTGTCTTTTACCTGTCGGCTATGAATCGATTGTAGGAAATTTCAAAAACTGTAAATAAAGAACTTGCTATTTTACAGGTAATTTGAACCCTTCATGAATAGTTTTTCCTGAATGGATTTTTTTCTCGAATGAGTCTCCAAGAGGAACTCTATCTATTCTGGATCTCCTTTCAGAAGCTGAAGCTGTCCCTGTAATGTCCTGAATGGCCAAGCTTAGTAAATATTCATTGATGTCTCCAAGCGGAGCAAGGAATCTTTGGGTCAGTTCAATACCTTCAATGTCGGGGTCAAAACCATTGATAAAGTCTGATTGACCATTGCTGTTAAAGAGCATTGTGATGATTGGCATCATCCCGTAATCGTTATCCGGATTGTCTTCTTCCTGAAGGAGGGCCGAACCTACATTTTTACCTTCTGTAGTGGAGCCAATCAGTTTGACATCCATATAGGGTTTAAGTCCATTGATGATCATTTCGCTGGCTGATGCAGTTCTTCTACTTGTTAGGATATAAACCCTGTTTCCGTTCAGAATAGGGCCAAGGTTTTCATTTTTAGATAAAAACTCCAACTTATCATCTTGAAACTCTTCAAATTGGGTAAGAAAGCTGTTGTACTTTTGTTCGAGAAAGACATCATCTGTGCTTACATTGGGAGCTATGAGGGATGCAAGATTCAGTGTACTGTTGAGTGAACCTCCGCCGTTGTATCTGAAATCGAGAATGAGATTGTTGATTCCTTCAGATTTGAATCTGGCAAAAATCTCATCCATTTGTCTGTCATAGCGATCAGCTTGCCCGGAAATCCCAGAAGCAAAAAAGTGATAGACTACATAACCTATTTTGTGATTGTCGATTGTAAAAAGAGTATCCAAAAAGTTAGGGTTTTCTGAGAGTTGTACTGTCTGTAAATTGATTTCTTCTTGTGGTTCATAGCTGTCCTCAGATTCATTGAATCTGAGAAAATTCAAACTATGATTGTCCCTTGTACTTCTCAATAAGTTCTGAAAGTTACTTAGGTTTAGGGAAATGCCATTGATCTGGGTGATAATGTCCCCTCTTCGCAATCCTGCATCTTCTGCGGGGCTTCCTGCTTTAATATAGGCTACGAAAGCCAAAACATTTTCATTGGTTGAACTCTCTCTTGCCAGTAAATATTCGTATCCGGCTTCTCTTCTGATGCCCTGTAGACTATTTGCAATTTCTTGGTAATTGGGATAAATTTCTGAATACCTATCCGTAGGTCTGAAAAGTAAGGCCTCAAAGTATTCTTCAGGATCGGAATCTATGGCTATGGGATTATTCATGTCTTCTAACCAATAATAGCCCTGATCCATCAAATTTTGAATCCATGTATTGATTTTCCCATTCGTAGAATTTCTCCTGTCATTTTCTATTGGATCCTCCTTTTCCTGACAAGATGCAGCGAATAAGATGAGGATGGTAATTAAAAACAATCTATTGTAAGTTTTTATATTCGATTCCTTAAGTTCAAATAAAACCAAAAAGCTGGTCCAATGTTCAGGTGCTTTTAGGGCTTTCAATTTAGGTAAAAAAGTAAAAAAACACCTACTTTAAAAAGAGGTGTTGATGCTAATGTCTGCGGTTTTGCTATCAAGTAATTTTCCTTTTTCACACTTGAGGACTCTGTAGGGATATTTTCGCAATAAATCATGGTTATGAGTGGCCATCAAGATAGCAGTACCTTCTTTGTTGATTTCCTGAAATAGTCTGAATATCCCATCAGCAACATCCGGATCAAGATTTCCAGTAGGCTCATCGGCTAAAAGGATAGATGGATTGTTGATCAAAGCCCGAGCTATCACGACTCTTTGTTGCTCTCCGCCGGAAAGTTGATGTGGCATTTTGGTAGAGGCGTCTCCCAAACCCACTTTGAGCAGTACCTCAATCATCCTATTGTTCATTTTTGATTTGTCTTTCCAGCCTGTAGCTTTCATGACGAAAAATAAATTTTCAGCGACTGTTCTGTCCGGAAACAACTGAAAATCCTGAAAAACTATTCCCAGCTTTCTTCTAAGAAATGGGACCTCCTTGTTTTTGATTTTTTCCAGGGAAAACCCTACGATCTCAGCCTTGCCCATTTTGAGGGGCAAATCAGCATACAAGGTTTTGAGCAGAGAGCTTTTTCCACTACCGGTACGGCCGATAAGGAAGACAAACTCATCTTGTTCTATAGTGAAATTGACATCTTGAAGGATGGCATCCATCCCTTGAAAGATGTTTCCGTTTTCTACTTTGATTATTGCCTGACTTTCGAAATCCATAATTATAATTCCAGCTTTTGGAGTTTTCCAAAGGGCAGTTGGTTGATCAATTCCTCCAATTCTTTTTCTTTTCCTTCCAATCCAAATTTCTCAAGATTTTTCATTGGCCTGTCAGCTCTGAAATAAGCTACCAAAACAAAATTAAGATCTCTGATCTGAATGTAATCAGGAATTTTTGCCTTGCCCTTGACTTTGATAATGTACATGGTAAAAAATCTTAACGGTTATTTATCTGAGGTATTACCCTATTTGGGGAGATTTTGTTTTAAGAAAAAGAAATTCCGGGTTGGTTTTTTGATAGATCACCTTCCCGGAATTTAAATTATTTTCCTGCAGCCTTAGCATGGTCAGCTAAAAACTGGGCCAGGCCAGAGTCTGTCAAAGGGTGTTTCAACAATCCTGTGATTACTTTAAGTGGACAAGTAGCTACATCAGCACCTATTTCCGCACATTTGATCAAGTGCATAGAGTGTCTTACAGAAGCTGCCAATACTTGTGTTGCGTACCCATAGGTATTGTAAATATGAACGATCTGCTCTATCAGTTCCAGTCCATCGTAAGAAATGTCGTCCAACCTTCCTATAAAAGGAGATACATAAGTTGCACCTGCTTTGGCTGCAAGAATTGCCTGTCCTGCGGAAAAAATCAATGTACAATTGGTTCTGATCCCTTCAGAATGGAAATATTTGATTGCCTTTACCCCGTCTTTGATCATGGGTACTTTGACTACGATTTTGTTGTCAATTTTGGCAAGTTCTTTCCCTTCTTTGATCATTCCTTCAAAGTCTGTCGCAATTACCTCAGCACTGACATTGTCGTCTACAATATCACAGATTGCCTTGTAGTGTGCCTTCACTTTTTCATCACCACTGATGCCTTCTTTGGCCATTAATGATGGGTTTGTAGTGACGCCGTCCAGGACGCCTAGGTCGTAAGCTTCTTTGATGTCATCCAGATTGGCTGTGTCGATAAAGAATTTCATGTTATAGGTTTTTGTTGATGTTGCAAGCAAAGTTAATTGAATAAAGGGGATTTGGAAGATTGCTATTCGAAAGATTGGAAATATTCATTCTGAAAAAGCTGTTCTTAGCCTTAAAAACTTATCATTAGTTTGGTTTGCGTGAAAAAGTTAAAAAAAAGTTAAAATCAATTACAAAAATCACTAATCAGTTAGTTATTTAGATCAAAAAAGAAGCGGCATCGCACCGCTACAACCGCCTACCCTTGCTTCCTTCCGGACCTGGGGGATTCAGCAGGAGCTGGTCGTGCCGCTAGATCACAAAGGTAAAGCAAAATCCTCATCTTCCAAATCGGAAAGGCTATATTCAAGAGGGTAAATGGCTAATTGTCTAAGCCTCAATTACAAATATTATGGCAAAGTTTTTGTATCTTTTAATGCATTATAAAAAATAAAATTATGAAAAGAGGAATTGTTTTTATAGCAACTTTAATGATGTTGGGTTCTTGCGGGATTTTTCTGCCAAGACCGGAATTTGAAAAAGGGATGACAGAAAGAAGGTTTTTGAGACAGAATAGAGATGCCGTCATCAATACTTTGGATAATGGCAAAACCGTTTACAGGGTTGACAGAGGGGAAAGATTTTATGTTTTGGCTACTTTCGAGGATGGAAAGCTTGTCAAGCTAGAGGAGATAGAAGCAAGGCCTGCATGGATGACTCCTCAAGACGAAAGGGAACGAGAAAATAGGAACAGATAATTATATACCGCATATAAGACCGCTACTTAACAGGGCGGTCTTTTTTTTATGATTTTTCAAAAAGGCCTAGCGTACCTCCGACCCAATCCTTGTCTTTGTTGAATTTTACGCCGATCATTTCTCCCCTGCTCAACCTCACCAGATTGCCCATCAGGGTAGGGGAATCGTCTCCTTCAGGCCATACTGCAAGAATCCGCACTTCGGCTTTTACTTTGCCTTCAATCGCATCGACTACAGGTGCGTAGTTCACTTTTCTTTGCAAAATGTAGAGGTCTTTTTCTTTCACATTTTCAATATCCTCTTTTTTGACATGAAATATTACGCCGCTACCCGAGAATGAAAACAAAGGCTTGAGTACATAATTCTCCAAGTCAGCTGGAATTTCATTCAATTCGCTAAGTAGCTTACTTTCTATAAAATAGGGTCCATGCAAGTAAGGCAAAATAAATTTCGAAATCCTAAAAAACCAGTTCGGGTGGCCTGCCCATTCCACATCCAAATCATCCATAAAGCTAAAATTCATTTTCAGGTCTTTTCGGAGTTCGAGTTCATCAAAAATCACTCTGTTGTAAATTCTCCTGATTCTGATTTCTTTTCCTTCTGGATTGTTATAATAAAGCTGATTTCCTTTTTTGGTGACTTCAGTGACGCAACAAATGGGAATGTTAAAGTCTTTATTGCAGTAGTAGAAGTCTATTTTGGTGTTTTGCTTTTCAGGTTCTATCTCTAAGAGTATGACTTCTTCGGGATTGAAGCCTTTTAATACAGTTTCTTCGAACTTTTTGTAATACCCTTGCTCATCTAGCCCTTCCAAATAGGGGCTTAGCTGATCCAAAAAAGGATAGCTAGCCTTTAGTTTTTTGAACAGATTAAACTGGAAGTTGAAAATGGAAGGAAAGCCCTGTACTTCAATAAGTTTTGGGATTATTTTTCCATTCTCCTCGCATACCCCAAAGTCAATGGCAAGGAACTGGGTATGTTTGTCTTCATTAGGGACATTGGAATTAATTAATAGAGACTTTTGGGTGATTTCTTTGAAGTCTTCTCTTTTGATGAAATCAATGACCTGCTTGCTGCCTTCAAGAATTTGTTCTTTGAGTTCCTTGGGTATAAAAAACGGCGTTTCAGCAATTCTGAATGTGGGGCGATAATCAAAATCAGAAGCTATAGCATCTAAAAATGCTTTGTATTTGGCTTCTGTAAACTCTGAATTGAACCGTTTTCTATGTGCTGAAATCATAAGTTTTTAGATTAAAATGCTGTTTTCCAGCCTTATTTTTTCTATGGACTGTTTAAGAAAATTGGGTATCAGGGTTTCATTGGTTTTGTAAATGGTGTTTTCATCCACCAATCTTTCCAGCATAGTTCTGTATTTTGTTTTTCCTTTGAGTGCAATCAATTTTTCCCTGACCTCTTGTTTTTTGAGGTGGTTGAGAAAGCTTACCGGATCTGCCTCAGGATGGAACTGTGTACCAACCAACTCTTCTGAAAACCTGACTGCCATGATGGCTCTTTCATATTCTACATGGCTTCTGATTTTTTCGAGGGCTATGATTTTGGCTCCCATGGCCTTGAATTTTTTAGCATGTGGTTTGACCACTTGGTAATCGCGTGAGTCCACGGCCCAAAATGGATTGTCCAAGGCCTCAAAAAGAGGATCATTAAAACCATCGACTGTTTTGTGTATGGTCATCACTCCAAATGAGGTGGATTTTCTTTTGGTGATTTCGGCAAGACCAAAATGCTTGACAGCCATCTGGAAAGAATGACAGATGAAGAGGATATGTTTTTTTCTTGTATTTTCCTTATTCCAGGACCAGATTTGCTCTAAGAATTGTCCAAACTTCACTTCCCAATTACCATCTCCTTCTAATGGATTTCCTGGACCTCCTGTAGCGACATAGAGATTGTATTGGTCCGGATCAGGCAATTCAGCTTTTCCTCTTACATCATAAACTTTGAAAGTCAGATCTTCTGAAAACCTATTGATAATATCATGGATACATCGCATACCCTGATTGGGCTCCCCGTCATACATGTCCAGAATGGCCACTTTAATTTTCTCCTGCATGATATTTTTGATAAATGAGGGCGCAAGTTAATGCATCTTTGGGATTGCCCGTTCAGAAAGTTTCAAAATATTGAATACAAAGGATTTAATCCGTTTTTCTCAATACCTAAACCCCTTTGGTAAATTCCCCTGTGATGAAATCAACAACTTTGACCAAGTCTTCTGTTTCTTCAAAAACCTTTTTCTGTTTGTCGGCACCAGTACCTTCAGAAAGGATTTTGTGGATGTAATTGATATCTTCCCTGCTGCCCAATTCATCTACCACATCATCTACAAACTCGAGCAATTCCATCATGAGTGCTTTGTATTCCACTTCTTTTTTCTGACCAAAATCTATCATCAGACCTTCGGTTCCATACCTTGCCGCTCTGAATTTATTTTCTCTGATAAGTGCAATTCTATACACATTGAAGCTCGTGTTCATCATGTGCATTTTGTATAGCTTTGCTACCACTGCCTGAATCAATGCTACCAAACACATGGTTTCATCTACGGTCAGGCACATATCGCAGATTCTGAATTCAATTGTACTGAAAAAAGGATGCATCCTGAGATCCCACCAGATTTTCTTTGGATTATCTATGCAATTGGTCTTGACAAGAGTTTCGAGAAAATTGTCATAAGATTGTACCGAATCAAAATACTCCGGTAAACCTGTTCTTGGAAATTTTGCAAATATGTGTGCCCTGTATGCCTTGAAACCTGTGTCCCTTCCTTCCCAAAAGGGGGAGTTGGTGGATAATGCATAAATATGAGGAAGAAAATAGCAGGCCTGATTCATGATATGCAAGGCTACCTCTCTGTTTTCTATTCCCACATGAACATGCAATCCAAAAATCAGATTTGAGCGTGCAGTATCCTGAAGTTCCTTTACGATCACATCATATCTGGGATCATCCGTGATAGGCTGCTCCTGCCATTTTGAAAATGGGTGAGTTCCTGAGGCACCTACAATGAGGTTTTGTTCTGAGGCCAAATCGACAATTTTGTTTCTTAAAAAAGAAACTTCTTTTCTGGCATCCGATACGTTTTGACAGATATTTGTCCCGACCTCAACCACCGATTGGTGCATTTCGGCCTTTACCTGTTCGCGAAGGATAATCTTGGCACCGTCCACGATTTTGGACATATGAGAGCGTAGATCCCGTGTTTCAGGATCTATAATCTGGTATTCTTCTTCAACCCCAAGTGTGAAAACGGGTAGTTTTTTCATGATTAAAATCGTTTGGCCATGCTGACAGCATCTTTCATAAATGTGCCCCAGGTAAGATTGACTTTGCCGGGTTTTTGAGCCTTGGCGTATGTGATTGCCATTTTTGCAGCTTCCTCTACAACCCAATCAAAATTGGCCTGACCTACAGAATTGATGTCTGCATCCGGAGCTGGATTTCCAAAATCTATAGCATAAGGCACTCCATCTCTCACCGCAAATTCCACTGTGTTGAAATCATAGCCAAGACCTTGGCACAATTTGAGTGTGTAGTCTTTTACTGTTTTCAACAACTTCTTGGATGCCGGTGGGCCATCGATGACATACCTGAGATGGTGAGGATTTCTCGGTTCATATTGCATGATGCGAACAGCCTTACCGCCCAAGCAATACACCCTAAAGTATTCTGTAAAGACAATTTCTTCCTGAAGGAGCATTACCAATTGTCCTGTTTCCCTGTGTTTGGCGAAAAACTCTTCTTTGTTTTCAAGGCGGTACACATTTTTCCATCCACCTCCAGCATAAGGTTTCATGTAGGCAGGAAATCCTATATAGTCAAAAATAGCCTCCCAATCCAATGGCATTTTTAAGTTTCTGAATGATTTGGCTGTAGTGTCAGTAGGATGCTCTGCGGAGGGAAGCAGAACAGTGTTTGGAAGGGGTACGCCTAGCTGATCTGCCAGGCAGTTGTTGAAAAACTTATCATCTGCTGACCACCAAAATGGATTGTTGATGACTGCGGTACCTGTCAAAGCTGCGTTCTTGAGGTAGGCTCTATAGAAGGGTACATCCTGCGAAATTCTGTCTATGATGACAGCATATTCTGTTAATCGGTTTTGAACGACTTTATCTATAGTTACAGCTTCAGCGATGATGCCTTTTTCTTTCTTTTCGTTGACTCTTTCGATAAATGCATGGGGAAAAGTGTCTTCCATGCCAAATAGGATTCCTATCTTTTTCATAAACGCGTGGTATTAGATTAATTGAATTTGATTCTTGATAAATAATGAGGAAACATCTCTTTCCAAACCGGCCAGTCGTGTTGCCTGTCTTTTCTGACATCCAGCCAATGTCTTACTCCTTTACCTTCCAGGACATCCGAAAGCTTGATGTTGGCATCAAAGCAAATGTCCCAGTTGGATGTGCCCAGTACAATGTCCATTTTCCAGAGTTCTTGGTCCTGAAGGCCTGGAAGGTACTCAAGAGGGGAGTTGAAGAAAATGTCATCATGGACATAGCCATCCATAAAGTTTCTGATTTCAAAAGCCCCGGACATGGAAAACATATGGCTGACGTATCCTGGATGTCTAAAAGCAAAATTTGCTGCATGGTAGCCTCCGAAGCTACATCCTGCCACTACCACTTTGCCCACACCGGTATTTAGCCTTACTCTTTCTACGATATCATGGCAGATCATCTTATCGTAGGCCACATGATTTTGGATTCTTTGGTGAGGATGTACGTGTTTGTTATAGAAGCTTTGTCTATCACTGCTGTCCGGGCAGAAAATCTGAATCAAACCCTGATCAATATACCATTTGGCTGATTCAAGAAGGCCCATATCTCTGTTTTCATGGAATGAACCCATGGATGTGGGGAATAAAACCACAGGATAGCCAGCATGCCCAAAAACCAGCATCTGAACCTCCCTATTGACAAATTGAGAATGCCATTTAAAATATTCTTCTTTCATAAAACACTAAGTTCTAGGTTGATTAAAAATAACTGCCTTTTGCTGATATGCAAAAGGATGTTGAAAATGTTTTTTTATTCAAAATTTTAGTTTTTAAATAATCCGAAATTATTCAAGTAATTTTGATTTTTGACTAAAATTTAAAATAATCAATTTTTAATAATTTTGTGCTGGGAGCAAATAAAAACATGTTTTATTCCTTTCAAGATAAATATAATGTTGCTTGAATACAAAAGTTGATCTGATGAGAAAAGAGACTAACTCAGTTTTTGAAGGCTTTTTTAAGAAGAGGTGCTTGAAAATCAGCCGCTTTACACTTTTATTATCTTTCTGTAAATTATGGTATTTTAAAAAGAGAAGCTATGGCCAAATGTTTTTCGATTTTTTTAATGCCTGAATTCAAAAATACAGGGCTTTTTACCGATTAGGGCAAGTATAATTATTAGGTGCTTGAAATCTTACTCGAACCAAGATGCGTATTTGGGGTAATTATCAGCTGTCCGCCTGATGACTTCCAGCATTTCAGGTCCCGTTTCTTTCACTTTCTTCGCTGGCATTCCGGCATAAATGCTATTGGCCTCTACCACCGTACCAGCCAATACTACTGCTCCTGCGGCTATTACCGCTCCAGAATGAACTACAGCCTTGTCCATAATGATTGCGCCCATACCAACCAATACATTGTCATGAATGGTGCAGCCATGGACTACGGCATTATGGGCGATGGAAACTCTATTTCCTATGTAAGTCCCCGATTGATTGTAAGTTCCGTGAATAACTACTCCGTCCTGAATATTCGTGTCATTTCCAATTCTGATTTCGTGGACATCTCCTCTAATGACAGCATTAAACCAGACGGTGCAGTTGTCACCCATAATTATATCACCTACCAAAGTTGCATTCTCAGCAAACCAGCACTTATTTCCAAATTGTGGAGTGAATCCACGCACACTTTTTATCAGGGCCATTTCTTCCTTGTTTGACGTTTTTTGAGGGTTTTTATAAATCAAAGATATTTTTTTTCAGGCAATCTTGAACTTTTTTAAAACTAATTGGTTTTCGTGTATATACATTTAATACCGAAACAAAACAATTCAATTTATGAAACTATTACAAAAATCAGGTTTGATCTTGGCATCAGCATTTATGATCGTAGCATGTGGACCTGGAGGAAACACAGTAGAGACAGGTGAGGCTGAAGAAGTAGCAGCTGGATCAGGAACTACCCTAAGTATCGATGCTTCTACAAGCAAAATCGATTGGAGAGGTTACAAGCCATCCGGTCAGCATTATGGATACATTCCAGTGATTGAAGGCGAAGTGATGGTCGACGGAGAGTCTCTAACGGGAGCAAAATTTGTTTTTGACATTACCGGTTTGAAAATCCAGGACATGGAAGAGAGCAATGAAAATTACGGCAAACTATGGGGTCACCTGCAGTCTGATGATTTCTTTGATGCAGAGAACCATCCTCAGGCCCAGTTTGAATTGACTAAAGTAGAGCCTTTTTCTGCTGACACCATTGAAGATAACGAAGAGTTTGAAACTGACAACACTCCAAAGAAAGACTCTGAATTGATCGAAGGTAATCCTACTCACTGGATTTCAGGAAATCTAACCATGAGAGGTACTACCAAAAACATTAAGTTTCCAGCAGTAGTAAGTATTGCCGATGGAGTTGTTTCTGCAAAAGCAGGTTTCAATATTGACAGAACTAACTGGGGATTGATGTATGGTGATGAAAGCAGTGCAACTGACAAAGCTAAAGATCAATTTATTTACAATACTGTAAGTGTAGGTTTTGATATAAAAGCTAACTAAGCCAATTATATTTTAGTAAGACAAAGAGGAAATCTGATGGTTTCCTCTTTTTTTATGCCTTTATCTTATTTTTACGTCATGTTGCATACTTCTACAATAAAAATCCTAAAGCCTGAAAAATTCCGGAAGCAGCTTATGCAATGGTTAGATTTCAACTTCCCTTTTTTTATTTTTCAGGAAGGAAATGGATTTGAATACCCTCAAGGAACATTTCCAAACCAAGCGCATGCATCAAGCACATGTATAGATCTTCAAAAGGCAGACCTTCTTTATCGGAAATCAGACTTGGCTGGAATAATTAGCTATGACTATAAAAACAAGGTTGAAAATCTACAAAGTATAAACTCTGAAGTCATAGCACTTGAAGAGACCGTTTTTTTTCAACCAGAGCTAAGTATCCAAATTGAAAAGGATTTTTTGGTTTTTAAGGGTGCTAATGCTGAGGATTTTGTTATTTCATTCCAAAAGTTTATTCCCTCAAGCAGGCAAAATCCAAGAGTCAGAACCAAGCGTCTGACTACCCTTGAAGATTATATTCAAAAGGTCAAAAATATTCAGAACCATATCCGAGAGGGAGATATGTATGAGTTGAATTATTGTATGGGCTTTAGTTTTGAAGGGGATTGGGATCCTATCCTGGCATATGAAGATTTGATGCAAATATCTCCGATGCCATTTTCTGGAGTTTTTAAATCCAAAAGCAAATACCTGTTGGCTGCTTCCCCGGAGAGATTTCTCAAAAGAAAAAATTCAAAGATGATCGCCCAACCCATCAAGGGAACCATTAAAAGAGGAACCCATAAGCAGGAAGATGATGTGATGAAAGAACAACTCCTCAATTCAGAAAAAGAAAGGGCCGAAAATCTGATGATCGTGGACTTGATGAGAAATGATTTGTCAAAAATTTCAAAAACCGGCTCTGTAGAAGTTGATGAACTCTTTGGTATTTATTCATTCCCAAGAGTTCATCAAATGATTTCAACGGTCTCTTCAGACTTGAAAGAAGGACTCGGGCTAAAAGAAATTATCCATGCTACTTTCCCAATGGGCAGCATGACAGGAGCCCCTAAAGTCAAATGCATGGAGTTGATAGATGATTTTGAGAATTTCAAGAGAGGATGGTTTTCAGGTTGTTTTGGTTTTTTTCAAGAGAATGGAGATTTTGATCTGAATGTAATTATCAGAAGTGTCCTTTTTGACAAAGAAAAAAGCAAAGGATACTTTGCTGTAGGTTCTGCCATTACTTTTGATGCAGATCCAGAATACGAATATGCCGAATGTCTGCTCAAGGCTTCTGCAATCCTGCAAATTTTGGAAGGTTGATAAATGGAAAAGGTCAGAAAAATTATTCATGTGGATATGGATGCATTTTATGCCTCTGTAGAACAAATGGATAATCCTGACCTAAAAGGGAGACCGCTTGCAGTAGGTGGTAACAGAGAAAGGGGAGTAGTGGCTGCGGCGTCTTATGAAGCGAGAAAATATGGCGTCCGGTCGGCTATGTCCGGTAAAATGGCTGCGCTCAAATGTCCCCATTTGATTTTTGTCAAACCCCGATTTGATAGGTATAAGGAGATCTCCACCCGGATCCGGGAGATTTTTTACGCTTATACAGACTTGGTAGAGCCGCTTTCATTGGATGAGGCATTCTTGGATGTGACTGAAAATAAGGTTGGTAATCCCTCAGCCACTTTGATTGCAAAAGAGATCAGAGCAAGAATCAAAGAAGAAATAGGGCTCAATGCGTCAGCAGGGATTTCTTACAATAAATTTTTGGCCAAAACGGCTTCAGATATTAACAAACCCAATGGTCAAGCAGTGATCCTTCCCCAGGATGCTGAATCTTTTTTGGAAAAACTACCAATAGAAAAGTTTTTTGGAATAGGTAAGGTCACATCGGAAAAAATGAAATCCTTGGGAATTCACAATGGTTATGACCTCAAACAGTTTTCACTCCAATTTCTAACCAAGCGTTTTGGGAAGTCAGGTCTGCATTTTTATAACATCGTGAGGGGAATTCATCTCTCAGAAGTGCAACCCAACAGGATAAGAAAGTCACTCAGTGCAGAAAATACCTTTTCAACAGATTTGAAGTCAGAGGTAGAATGGCTGGCTGCTCTTTCTGAAATATTCGAAGAACTCAAAAGGAGAGTGGAAAAGTCCGGAATCAAGGGCAGGACGGTAACGTTAAAAATCAAATACCATGATTTCAACATTCAGACCAGAAGCAGAACCTTTGAACAATATCCTGAAGAAGGCAAAATCTGGGAAACGGTTTTGGAATTGTTGAGACAAGAAGCTTTGGTTTCTCCTGTGAGGTTATTTGGCATTGGCCTTTCCAATTTGAATGTGGAGGAAGAAAGGGTACACTTCGGGAAGCAGCTTTGGCTAGATTTTGATACACCCTAAATTAGGATTCAGCTGATTTTTACTAATGTAACTTTGGTCACAATTTCGCCCTTAACTTCTTTATACTTTTGAATCATTAAGGGTAATAGATCGGTTTTGAATACCGAAAAGGAGCCATCTGAAAAGAATTACAGCCATAGCAAGGAATATCCTTGAATTCCATGGCTAATAAAAATAGGTTGAGTTGAATTCATGAGAATGGGTTCTTGATTATGAAAACATGTCGTCCGGAAACAGATGGCATTTAGTTGTGGTTTATGGGAGTACCGAAATGGGGCAATTGTGTTAATTGTCCCTTTTCTTTATTTAAATTGAGCTTATGGATTTCGAAAAGTATATTAAAATAGTAATGGACTCTTATTACGGGTATTTCGATTACCTGGTCAATGAGATGTTTTATCCTTCCTGGACCAATTATTTCTGGTGGCTATTGGGCATGTCCGTTGCTGTTTGGTTGTTGGAAATTATCATTCCTTGGAGGAAGGACCAACCTATTTTCAGAAAAGACTTTTGGCTGGATGGATTCTACATGTTTTTCAATTATTTTCTTTTTTCGCTTATAGCCTACAATGCCATATCCAATGTGGCCGTAGAGGCTTTCAATGATTTTCTGGCGCTTTTTGGAATAGAGAATATGGTGGCAATTCACATAGAGGCATGGCCGAGGTGGGGACAGTTTCTGCTTCTTTTCCTCTCGGCAGACTTTATTCAATGGAATGTGCACAGGATGCTGCATAGAGTTCCCGCACTGTGGGAGTTCCATAAGGTTCATCATTCTGTAGAACAGATGGGTTTTGCGGCTCACTTGCGTTTTCACTGGATGGAAACAATTATCTACAAATCAGTGCAATATATTCCACTGGCGATGATAGGCTTTGGGCTGGAGGACTTCTTCATTGTACACATATTTGCGACTACTATTGGCCATCTCAACCACGCTAACCTTAGAATAACTTATGGCCCATTTAAATATATTTTGAATAATCCTATCATGCACCTTTGGCATCATGTAAAGGCACTTCCTGAGGATAGAAAATATGGGGTCAATTACGGAATCACCTTGAGTGTCTGGGATTACCTCTTTGGTACTGATTATATCCCACATGAAGGAAGAGACGAGCCTTTGGGTTTTGATGGGGTAGAAGATTTTCCCAAGACCTTTTGGCAACAGGTCAGTTATCCATTCCTGAAAGTAAAAAAGAACGAAAATGGGAAAGAGGGTTTTCCTAAAGCCCCTTTTGAACAACAAGTGAAAGTCAATGAAACGGATACGCTCTAATTGGAAATTTATTCATTTTCTATGGTTGCTTTTGGCTTTGGCTCCATTCTTTCCTGAGCCACATTTATTTGGAAAAGTAAGGTGGATTTTAGGAGGTGCTAAAGGCATGCAGGCTATGGATTGGTTTGACTTTTTCTTCCACGGTATTCCCGCAGTTCTTTTCATAAGGATAGTCATCTTAAAGGCTTTGGGTAAATATGCTAAAACAGCTGCAAATCAATAATATATATTATTGGTTTGCAGCTGTTTTATTCTCTTGATTTACCTGCTTCCCTCATATGTGATATTGGTTACGAATCAGGGCTGAGATTGAGCCTATCTTTGTATAAAACAAAACGAAATATCCATGTTTGATTTCTTTAGAACAAAACCAAAAAAATATACAGATTTAAACGCTGATGAATTTAAAAGTGGCATGACTGCCAAAGACGCCGTGCTGATAGATGTCAGGTCATCAGGAGAGTTCCAGTCAGGCAAGATAAAAGGTGCAAGAAATATTGATATCATGGGCCGGGGGTTTCAGGCTCAATTGATGAACCTGCCTAAGGATAAAAAATATTATATCTACTGCAGAAGCGGAAACAGAAGTGGCCAAGCCTGTGAAATCATGGCTGAGATGGGCTTTGACCAGACCTATAACCTTTCAGGTGGAGTGATGCGTTGGCCATTTGGATTGCAATAGACCGCTGCTTGAATACAAAGAAAAATCCACCTCGAGGTGGATTTTTCTGTTTTATACTATACGATTTTGAAGTCTATTAAAAGCTTATTGTTTTGGTGTAAAGGTTTGGTTTTCAAATGCATTTTTCAAAACGTTTTCTTTGGAATAAGGAACAGTAAAGAAATTGTCTTCGGCCCATTGTTCAAATAAATTGGAGTAAAAAGGACTCTCAGGATTTCCGGATTGTCCAGGAGTATTGATTCCTTTAGTTTTTTCCCAATCTCCTGTATCCACTATAATTCGGAATGAGGCTCCGGAAGTATTGTTATTCCCATAGGCATTGGCAGCAGGTGTAAAGCTGTACCCACCTCTTGGCACAGGTCCAACATCTATTTTCTCTTTCCATTCTTTGGAAAACACTGCGCTCAACATGTGCCTATGGTGGGCGTGCTTGAAATTTTCTTGTCCATATTGCCAGTTGTCCATGTTTGGCCCAAGTATAATTTTGAGTTCTGAAATCGCCTCTATAAAGCTTTGTTTTAAAATTTCATTTTTTTGATTTTCTGCATCAAGCTCAAAAATCAATTCAGGATTTTCACTCCATTGAATTACCCGGGTCATCCGAAGAGCACCAAAGTCTGAATGTACTTTTTCAGGCACCAAAGCATTTTTGAAATTGTCTCTTAATTTCCTTTCCCACATCACATAGATGGCAGCTGGGATACTTTCAGGATCAAGTTCATACTCCCAGTTGACAAGTAATTTTTGAGCTTCTGCCACTATTTTTTCTTCAAAATTCAAGTCCAATAAATGAGGTACCATCAAACGCGCCGGTATCGCATGGTAATCATTTTGAAGCTCACCCATTTCATCAAGAGAAAACTTTTTGTTTTGGCTCAAGACTTCTCTCACCCTTTCACCTCTAAATGCATCGGCCCATTCAAACCCTATAGCATCCCGAATGGGGTAGTCCGCAGGGGTGACATTTTCGTTTGCTGTAGCAATAATACCTGAAGCTGGATTGAAGGCATTTGGTCTTTCTTTGATAGGTAGATATCCCTCCCAATCCATACTTCCATCACCTAATGAGGGAAGAAGTCCTGAGTGGTTTTTCCTCAAAGGTGTAATGCCTGTTGCCTGCCAGCCAATGTTACCATCTTTGTCTGCCCATACCATATTTTCCGCTGGAATATGGTTGTAAGCACAGGCTTCTCTAAACTCCTCCCAGCTTTGGCTTTGGTCCATTCTCAGACTGGCCAGATAAGGTGCCCCACCAGGCTCCAACCATGCACATTCTACAGCGACAGCCTTGTTCAGGTCTTCGTCAATAAATGTGACCGGCCCATGCACTGTGTAAAAGTGGTTTACGATTTCATCCGGCATTCCTTTTACGCTGATCGTATCCTGTATTTTTTCCATTTCATGCCACTGGCCTTTGTAGAAATACTGATGAGGATTGTCCGGGCGGATATCATATACCCGCATATCCTCATTGTCTGTTTCGAAAATAGTAAGGCCCCAAGCACCAAAGCCATTATGCCCAATAGATACCGCCGGTATTACCGGTTCCCCACCACCAATTACATTCCATCCAGGTGCATTGAGGTGGACCCAATACCTGAGAGAAGGCACTGCGTGCAGTCTATGTGGATCATTCGCCATGATGGGAAATCCACTTTTGGATTTTTCTCCCGAAATCACCCAGTTGTTGCTGCCTATATCAAATTTTTCATACTCCAGGTACAGCTGTTCTTCTTCTATAATACTTTGATTTTCAGCAAGGGATTCTATCAAAGAATTCCTATAAGCTACTTGCAAATCCTCCCTTTCAAATGTAAGAGCCTTCCTGAAAGCATCATAAGGCCTGAGTACATCCTTAAAAAGCAATTCATGTGGTATTCCTTCAGGTAAATTCAGGTTTGGTTCGCCAGGATGGAAAAAATAGAGCTTTTTTGCAAGTTCAGGTCCAATCTGACTGACAACCCTTGCGTATTTCAGTTCATCCTGTACATTTTCCAAGAGACCTTGATGTCTGGAAATTACAACTTCCCAAGTCCAATATTCAGGTAAAATATCCAAAGCCCTGAATTCAAAAGGAAGTAGATCCGGGTTTTCTCTGACTTCCATAATGTAGGTATTGATGCCCTTGACAAAAGCATCCACAATTAACTCCCCTTGTGGATGATAGTGGCTTAACTCGGCTTCTTTGGAGCCACGAAACTTAAAAAGCCTGGCTCCCTTATCCCTTTCTATAGCTTTGGGACCGAGAATTTCAGCCAAAGTACCGGTTGCTCTCCTCCTCCAAATTTCAAACTGAAATAGCCGGTCTTTGGCTGCCAAGTATCCTTGGCTGAAAAAGAGGTCGTGTTCATTTTGAGCGTAGATATGGTTGATGCCGTTTTGATCTCTGATAACTTCCACTTTGTCCATCAGACCAGTCAATTGAGACTCTTGTGAAAAAACCTGGGGCTGTGGTAAAAAGCTAAATAGTAATAGAATGAAGAAGAGGCTTATTGATTTGAGATATGGCCTGAATGTCATATTGAAATGATTTTTGGATATAAATTCAACTTAATAATTTCGCAAATTTCACCTAAAAAGCATTGAAAATTGTACGAGCGGTCATTTCCTCTTCTGATATTTTTGCAAATTGCCAACATAACCTATCAAACTTAATCATGAAGAAAACAGCTATTTGTGCAGGTTTATTGTTGGCAGTTATGTCTTGTCAGCCCCAAGCCACAGAAAAAAAAGAAGAAAAAATCATCGAGAAAAAAATCATAAAAATGGATGATGCCCTGAGGCACGTGGTGCTTTTTAAATTTAAAGATGAAGCTTCAGAAGCTGATGTTCAGAAAGTGGTGGATGCTTTTATGGAACTGCCCGAAAAAATAGATGAAATCAAAGCTATAGAGTGGGGGATCAACAACAGTCCCGAAGGCTTGGACCAAGGTTTTACGCATTGTTTCTTTTTAACATTTGCCTCAGAGGAGGATAGAGATGCTTATCTGCCTCATCCAGATCATAAGGCCTTTGGCGCCATTTTAGGGCCATATTTGGACAAAGTTTTAGTAGTGGACTACTGGGCAAAACGTTAATAATTCATATGTATATCCGCAATCATGCAAGTAACCAATTTAAAGTGGGGCTTGAATAACCATGATATTAATAGATACCTGCCTGCCGCAGGCAAGTTGGATCCGCCTCGGCGGACAAGTTATTTAATGATAACTTGTCCCGGTTTATCGGGATTGGTTAGAAATCATAGGTAATTCCCCTTTTAAGGGTCTATTATTGAGAAAGCGAATTATTTTGATAATTAAAAAGGCAACCAATCATGGTTGCCTTTTTAAATTTAATTCGTCCCAGCTGGAATCTCATTGTTTCGAGCGGGTGAGGAATCGTTTATTTCTACTACTTCATACACCACATATTTGCTGGCTCCTCTCCAGGGCAACTTCCCAAGGTATTCTTTGTACCTCAACTCCACGAACTTGCCGCTTGCTCTTTCAAGTTGCTGGGCTACATCGGATCCCACAGCGCTGAAACGAAATTCATTGCTTTGAAGTGCTCCTGCTTGCGGGCTTTGAAAGCCATCCTGTACCAATCTTCCTTCATAGGTCTTAAATACAAATCCCTTCTTTTCGAAATAATTTAGGCTGCCTCCTTTGACTCCTTCACTGAATACAAAAAAGTAATTCCAGTAAACGAATCCTGCCAAGAATAAGACCACAATAGCCAATCCGATTTTTACATATTTGTTCATAAGTGTATTTTAAAAATTAAAGTGCTTGAATTTGACATAATGTGGTGAATATTCCAATAGCTTGCTTGTTTATTTGTAAACTTTGCCTGCTTGAATCTGGTTTTGCCATTATGAACCTTTTTCCTATTTCCTCCGATCAAAATCTACTTCCTTTCGATGGAGAAGTGTTCTATTATCCAGACTTTTTTGGAGAAAGTCCAGGGATGAAATTTTTTGAATTGCTTAAAAATGAGATCCAATGGAAACAGGAACCAATATGGATTTTTGGAAAAAAGGTGATGCAGCCAAGACTGACAGCTTTGTATGGGGATCCGGAGATACCTTATGGATACTCAGGGATTCAGATGGAAGCCTACCCTTGGACGGGAAAACTCCAAGAGATCAAAGAAAGAGTGGAAGTTCAGGCAGGAACTCACTTTACCCATGTCCTTTTAAATTATTATCGCAATGGCGATGACAGTATGGGTTGGCACCGGGACAACGAAAAGGAGCTTGGAATCAATCCCGTGATTGCTTCAGTAAGTTTTGGGGCTGAAAGGGAATTTCAGATGAGGCATTATAAGCAAAAAAATGTAAAGGTCAATGTGCACCTGAAAGACGGTTCTCTTCTCCTGATGCAGGGAAGTAGTCAGCATCACTGGGAGCATCAGCTTCCCAAGAGAAAAAAAATAAGCAGCGGAAGAATCAACCTGACTTTTCGCCGCATTATTGGGTGAAATGAAATTTGTTGGTTTTAAAAGTAAATACGAAACCTGATAGGTTTAATTACCTAAAGCGTCCGCATTAGACCTAATACAGAGGCTAAAACCTGACAGGTTTTTCACTATTTTTTAAGCTTGGTAAAGATGGCAATTCCAATATCTAAGAATAAGCAGTCCGCCGAGGAGGGTTTGGAATCCATAATATTTATTCCGCTATCTTACCAATAGAATCTTTAAAATAGAATAAACCTATGAATTTAGGTTTATATCAATGAGTATCTAATATCTATTAGTATCGGATTGATCCAGGTGCCTGATTAAATTGCTTACTGGTCTAATTACGGATATACATAATTCATATATATCTTCTTCAATCTTCTAACACCCAAAGCCAATCCCCATAACCTTCTGCTTCCATATCATTTTTATTGATAAACTTCATGGCTGCAGAATTCATGCAATATCGGAGGTTTGTAGGATTTGGGCCATCATTGAATACATGGCCTACATGAGAATCGCCTAGTCTACTTCTGACTTCTACTCTGGTCATCCCATATGATGAATCTATAGGTTTGTCCAGCAATCTTGCATCTATAGGCTTGGTGAAACTTGGCCAGCCGGAGTAAGATTCATATTTGTCTTTAGAGCTGAATAAGGGAGCTCCTGAAACTATGCAGACATAAATTCCCTCTTCCTTATTACCGTTGTATGCATTATCAAATGCCCGTTCTGTTTCTTCATGCATGGTCACATTGTACTGCAGGGTAGTCAGCCTTTTTTTCAATTCAGCATCTGAAGGTTTCTTATATTTTTCAGACAGATTACTTGGCCAATGCTTGGCTATAAATGCGTCTCTACCGGATCCTTCCCGATAAGCATAATATTCCTCGGGGTTTTTCTTGTAATAGTCTTGGTGATAATCTTCTGCTGGATAGAAATTGCTGTATTTGATGACAGGAGTCACTATAGGTTTGTCAAAAATCCCTGCTGCTTCCAATCTCTTGATTGAATTTTCGGCGACTTCTTTTTGGCTTTTATCGTGGTAAAAGACCGCAGAACTGTACTGGAACCCCCTATCATAAAAGGAGCCCCCCTCATCCGTGGGGTCAAACTGCTGCCAAAAGATATCCATGATTTCAGTGTAGCTGATGACATCAGGGTCGAAAGTTACCTGTACTGCTTCTCTGTGACTTGTCTTTCCGGAAGAAACATCGGAGTAGTTTGGGTTTTTTTCTTTTCCCCCAGAATATCCAGAGACAACAGAAAGTATTCCTGGGATCCCTTCAAATGGGGCTTCTATGCACCAAAAACAGCCGCCGGCAAATGTTGCCAGGACTTTTTTACCGGGATAATTTTCCAAATCTACTTCTTGTTCAGTTGATACTTGACCATTTTCTGCATTGGAACAAGAAACCAAACCCAGGCTAAAAACCTGAATTAATACCATTAAGAGGATTTTTTCTGTTGTTTTCATAAATGTATTACTAGTCTGAAAATACTTCCGTATTTGAGGCATGATTTTAGATAATTGATTTTTAAAGAGCTGAGCAATTTCGAGTGTGAACAAACCAATAGTTATAATAATTTGATTTGGTTTTCGTCTCATATACGTTAATAAACTCCAAAAGAGATGAGCTTGTTTAGGAAACGACTCTATCCTTGATAGTCTCTTTTTATGTTTCATGATAGTACAATAAATATTTCTTTAACATATCAAATTGACCAACTATGAAGACAGCAATTAAATCCATGTTCCTAATTGTGGGAATGTTATTTTGTTTTGATACCGTAAATGCGCAGATGGGCTCTGGTTTTGGTGTCAAAGGAGGAATGAATTACAATTCCAACGGCCAGTATTTCAAAGACGCAGAAGCAATATGGGGCAATCCTTGGAATAACCTGGGCTACAATGTGGGTGTATTTGGTAAACTCAACCTGGGTCCTTTATACCTCAGGCCGGAGTTGGGGTATACCAATTTGAAATCCGAAGTGAATAATGTCCAATTGACAACTGAAAGATTGGATGCACCGGTTTTGGTAGGCTTGAACTTGCTGGGGTCTGTAGTTTCTGTCTTTGCAGGTCCATCATTCCATTACTACCTGCAGGATGGATTAAGGGATTTTGACTATGAAAAATACAATGCCGGATATCAGTTTGGGATTGGCCTCAACTTCAACAGTGTAGGACTTGACCTCAGATATGAAAGAGTAATGCAGGGGCAAACAGTAATGATTGATGATGTTTTTACCGGTACTGGAGACTTTCGTTTTCAGCAACTCTTGCTCGGCTTATCATTTAAATTTTAAAGAAATTATTTTTCCGTTAATCAAATCCCCTGTCCAACAGGGGATTTTTTTGTTTTGGTGCCACTTTATTTTTTACCTTGATCCAGCCAAAATAACCTATTGAATGAATACCTCTAAATCTAATGCCTTCTCCGGTGTTTTGATTGCCCTGCTTTTTTGGGCCTGTCAAGAGCCCGAAAGGTTTGTAACGGAAAAACCTGAAGAAACCCGATTTACCAAAATTACCCTGATCGAAAAGCTTGACGAACCCATGGAACTAGAAGTCCTGGCTGACGGAAGGGTATTGTTTATCGAGAGAAAAGGGAAAATCAGGATGTATGAACCCGAGACGGGCACAGCTAAAGATATTGGTTTTATAGATGTTTTTTACGAAAGTGAGGATGGTCTGCTTGGATTGGCAAAGGATCCTGACTTTGAAAAAAATCAGTGGATCTACCTTTACTATTCACCTGTGGGAGACAATCACATCAACAGGCTTTCAAGATTT
Source organism: Indibacter alkaliphilus LW1 (assembly GCF_000295935.2). Classification (GTDB taxonomy): domain Bacteria; phylum Bacteroidota; class Bacteroidia; order Cytophagales; family Cyclobacteriaceae; genus Indibacter; species Indibacter alkaliphilus. The sequence goes on along the minus strand of NZ_ALWO02000037.1, from coordinate 77,866 downwards.
ACTTTGCTCAATGACCAGGTGGATATGGAATCTGAAAAGGTCATGTTGGAAATTCCGCAATTCAGAGGTTGTTGCCATAGTGGAGGCTCCATTGAATTTGACAGTGAAGGCAACCTTTACCTGTCATTGGGTGATGACAGTACACCTTTTGAATCTGACAATTACAACCCTATCGATGAAAGGGCTGGTAGGCCAGAAAATGTTGATGCACAAAGAAGCTCTGCAAATTCCAATGATCTCCGGGGAGCTATTTTAAGAATTACCCCACAGGCTGATGGGACTTATACCATTCCCAAAGGAAATTTATTTCCGGAGGGCACTCCCAAAACCAGACCGGAGATTTATGTGATGGGAAATAGAAACCCGTTCCGGATTTCTGTTGACCCCATGAATGGCAACCTGTACTGGGGAGAGGTGGGGCCAGATGCCCACCAGGACAGCTTGGGGAGAGGGCCTAGGGGCTACGATGAAATCAACCAGGCCAAAGGACCGGGATTTTTTGGATGGCCTTATCTGATTGCCGATAACAGGCCTTATTGGCACTATGATTTTGAAAAGCAGGAGAGTAATTATGAATATGATGCAAAAAAGCCCGTCAACTATTCTCCCAACAATACCGGACTGAATGAATTGCCGCCTGCACAGCCAGCGTTTATTTGGTATCCCTATGCTGCTTCTGATACCTTTCCCCAGCTTAGGGAAGGGGGTAGAAATGCCATGGCAGGACCGGTTTATTACCCTGACCTTTTCCCAAAAACAGAAGTAAAGTTTCCCCGGTACTATGAAGGAAAGCTTTTTATCTATGACTGGATGAGGAATTGGATTTTTACGGTGACTATGGATGAAAACCATAACTTGGTTTCCATGGAGGAATTTATGCCGTCCACGGTTTTTGACAAACCCATGGACATGCAGTTTGGTCCTGACGGCTCACTTTATATTTTGGAGTATGGGACGTATTGGAGTGCCCAAAATGATGATTCAGGCATTTATAAAATAGAGTTCAGTGCAGGTAACCGAAAACCAATAGCCAAAGCAAAAGCGGATAAAACGCAGGGAGCGGCACCCATGAATGTGCAGTTTTCAGCAAGCGAAAGCTTTGATTTCGATGAAAATGATGTCTTGACTTATGAGTGGGATTTTTCTGGAGATGGTTCAATGACCAGCGCTGAAGAAAACCCTTTATTTACTTACGAAAAGCCAGGGACCTATCAGGCCACATTGAAAGTAAGAGACCTGGAAGGGTTGGAGGCTAGCGCAAGCATTGAAATTAGGGTAGGAAATGAGCCGCCACAGGTAGCAATTGAATGGCCTGAAAACAGAAGTTTTTATTGGGACAATGCTCAAGTATCCTATGAAGTGTCCGTTCAGGATAAGGAGGATGGTATTTTGGGTGAAGGGATAGAAGAGGAAAATGTCCAGGTGAACTTTATGTATCTTCCAGAGGGCTTTGATAGGGTAGAAGCTTCTATGGGACATCAGCAAGAAGACCCAGTACAGGTCATTGGGATGAATCTTACTGCAAAAAGCGGCTGCAAGGCCTGTCATGCTGTAAGTGAAGCCTCAGTAGGACCGAGTTATAAGGAGGTGGCGAAAATGTATGAGGATAGAGCAGATGCATCCGTTTACCTGAAGGAAAAAATTATAAATGGTGGGTCTGGAGTTTGGGGAGAGCGTTTGATGCCTGCCCATGCACATTTGGAGGAAGGAGTTATAGTTCAAATGGTTGATTATGTTCTTTCTCTATCCCCCAATGCGCAAGGGAAGAAGGGAAAAAGCATGCCCTTGAAGGGGAAATTGGATTTTGATGCGCACAGTAAGCAGGAGACCAACGGTACTTACATATTCACTGCCAGTTACAGGGATAAAGGCGCCAATGAAATTGATCCAATATTTAGGAGGCAGCAACTGGTTTTGAGGAATCCACTGATGCCTGCAGCGAATGCAGACGAATTCCAAGGTGCGGCGAAGGCAAACCATCAAAATTCAAGGTTGGTAAAATTCACAGAAGACAATTCATTCATCATGTTTGAAAATATTGACCTGAAGGATATCCATAAATTGGTTTTATCCATAGACCCCAACAGAAAAAGCGGTTGGATAGAAGTCAGGAGTGGGGGAGAGTCAGGCGAGCTTTTAGGCAAAAGTGAGGTCCTGAGTAATGATCTCCGTCCAAAAAACCATAAGGGAAAATGGTTTGATGTGGAAATTGCATTGCGTCAAACAGAAAATCCTGATGACCTTTACCTGATTTTCAGAACCGAAACAGGAGTTGACATTTGGAATTCATTTCTTTTGAACACAGTGTATTTTGCCCAAAAATAACCAATCATCAAAGTTCTGACCAGATAAACCATTTCCTGAATGAGGAAATGGTTTTTTTGTATAATTTCGGGCTCAGAATACGCAAAATAACCCCTACCTATTAAACAAAGATTACATGAAGTTTAAGATCAGTCTTTTGGCAGCTGTAATTTGTGCGGCAGCAGGACATGTCACAGCCCAAACACAGGAAAGACAGCTTGACGAAGTCACCGTGACAGCTCAAAAGCAAGAAGAAAATCAACAGGAAGTCCCTGTTTCCATTTCTTCTTTGACAGAAAAAGAAATCAGACAATTCAGATTGTGGAATAACCGAGACCTTTCTGCTTTGTTTCCGAATTTTTATGCAGCACATTCAGGAGACGGTAGAACAGTTAACAGCATCCGTGGGATTGCCACCACGTCTTATGATCCTGCTGTAGCCACCTATATTGATGGAGTGATCCAGTTTGACTTGGATACATATATCAATCCGCTTTTGGATGTAGAAAGAATTGAAGTGCTCCGCGGCCCTCAGGGAACCTTATATGGAAGAAATGCAATGGGAGGAGTAATCAATATCATCACCAAAAAACCAAGCAATGAAACCAAAGGCTTTTTTGGTTTTGACTTTGGCAATTACAAATTGGGAAGATATTCTGTTGGCGTGCAGACTCCTTTGATCAAGGATAAGCTTTTTCTTGGGGTTTCCGGCTTGTACGAGACCCATGGAGGTTTTTTCACCAATGAGTTTACAGGAGGTAGCTTCGATAGAAGAAATACTTTTTTGGGAAATTACAATTTAAGGTACTTGGCCAGTAACAAATGGTCTATGTCCCTGAATGTCAAAAATAACAACAACAGGAATCAAGGAGCTTTTCCTTTGGCAGGATCTATCTCACAAGCATTAGATAACCCATTTGTTTTGAATCAGGACAGTCCTGCCAGGATGAGAGATGATGTTTTCAATGCTTCTTTGAGTGTGGATTATACAGGTGAAAAAATCAATTTCAGTTCACAGACGGCTTATCAGGAAAATTACAGGATTTATGAGGGGGATTTGGACGGTGACTTTTCTCCTTTGGATATTGTTACGATATTCAATGACTATGGCAGAGAATGGAACCGGGTAAGTGTATGGACTCAGGAAATGAAAATTTCTTCTGTCAAAAACCCTGAGTCGAAGTTTTCTTGGTTGACAGGAGTCTTTGGTTTTATTCAGGATGAACCTGTCAAGCAGGCCACTAATTTCGGTGCAGACGGGGCACTTTTTGGAGCTCCGGTAAATGCAAGTTCTATTCTGACCAATATTGGCAATAACAGAGGCTTTGCATGGTTTGGAAGTGCTACTTACCAACTGACAGATAGGTTTGATGTCAATCTGGGAATGAGGTATGATGTGGAAAGAAGAGAATTGAGAGGTTTTGGTGAATTTCAAGCCCAGGGAATGCCGGATCCAATCGTTGTTCAGCCTGAGATCAGTGCTTCTGCTAATTTCAGTGCTTTTTCTCCAAAAGCCATCATGTCTTATAGACTCAATCAAGAGCAAATGTTATTTGCTTCATTTGCAAGGGGATTCCGTGCCGGAGGCCTGACTCCTATTAGTTCTAATCCTTCAGAGTCTCCATTGCAGCCATTTGATCCGGAGTTCAGCAATAATTTTGAAGTAGGTATGAAAAATGACTTTCTCGATAACACCCTTCGTTGGAATGTAAGTGCATTTTTCACGACAGTGGACAATATTCAGGTGCCTCAATTGGTCTTGCCAGATGCCATTGTAATTACCCGAAATGAAGGTCAACTGACCAGTAAAGGTTTGGAGTCTGAACTGACAGCTTTGATCGGCAATAACTTCACACTCGGTTGGAATGCAGGTATCACTGATGCCAGATTTACCACTTTAGACCTGGCAGCGGGAGAAGGAAATGTAGATTATAGCGGAAACAGGCAGCTGTTTACCCCAAATTTCACCTCGTTGGCTTTGGCACAGTACCAAAAGGTATTGAATTCCGAAAAGGAGATTTCACTTTTGCTCAGGGCAGAGTGGCAGTACATAGGAGAGACCTTCTTTGACCTTCCCAATACTTTGAGCCAGGATCCTTATCAGTTGGTAAATGCAAGGATAGGGCTGAATGTAAAAAATGTAGAATTGGGATTTTGGATGAGAAACATCACCAATACCCGCTATGTGGCCTATGCCTATAATTTTGGCGCAGCACATTTGGGAGAGCCGGCCACTTTTGGTTTGTCAGGCAGGTTGAATTTCTGATAATGAGCAATCGAATTCCTGGACATTTTTCTAGGACTTTAGAGAGGATGGATGGCCTAGAGCTTATCTCAGAAGAAATTATTGGATATTGGACCGAAAAAAATACTGGATATTTTTTTCAATTCATAAAATTTAAAAAGGAGAAACTGACTTGAGTTGGTTTCTCTTTTTTATTATCGAAATGCTTAGAAAGTTAAGGGATGTAGTCTTCTTCAGCTTGGCGGGTAAGGGTGTAATTCATTTAGCCAATTTAGCACGTCTTTTTGCTTCTTCTAAAATTTCGCTCATAGTCTTATTGGATAAACCACTTTCCTCACCTTTTATTAACTCATTCCTCAACCACTCTACCTTTTCAAAATCTTCCAACAGGATTTTAAACTTGACCTCAAGTTCGGCAATGCTATCATCATAGTCACTGATCAAGTTACCGTTGTGACACACTGATCCCCATAATTTGTCATCTTCGCCTCTATCAATGGTCTAATCAATCTTTAGCTTATTCATTATTATCAACTTATGATTTTCTGACTGCTATTGAGTTCATAAGGCTGAATGAGAACCTCAACAGGCAAACCTAAAAGATCGTGAAGGTTTCTGATCATATCTATAATCAAAGCCCGCTTACGGTTGAGTACAAGGCTTACGGTAGTCTTGCTACCAATGGCAGGTATCAAGTCTTTATCTTTTAGCCCTTTCATTTCCATGGCTTCTTTGATGGCCGTAATAGGCTCAGGCAAAGCGATAGGGTAGTGCTCTTTTTCATACTTGTCTATCAGCGTCACCAATAGCTCTGCCTCCATGCCTTCAGGACTATCTGGATTGACATCAAATATTGAAGAGAGTCTTTTTAGCGCTTTTTCATATTCTTGGGTAGTGGTGATGATTTTATCCCATTTCATAGAGCTTAAATTATTGTAAAGCGATATTTACTCTTTCAAGAATCTTTTTAACAATTTCATCTGTTTCATTCGATAAAGATGGTCCTGAAACCCCATTAACATTTTCTAATTTTTCAATTTGATCATTGTTTTTAGGATATGGAAATCGACCTGCCCAAATAGCAAATTCTTGAAGGGAATTAATCAATGCTAATTCCTTTTGTTCAAAATTTAGATTATACTTTTTAATTATAGTTTTAAAATCATGTCCATTACCACCTTTCTTCCCATTTTTTAAATTCTTTAGGAAGTCATCAAATGTTTTAATTTTTCCAGATTCAATATTTGGTTTCTCATAATTAAGAGCTAAATCCTTTAATAAAAGTTCTATTGTTATAGCATAATGTAATAAAGTTGATCGAAAAAAACCTAATTGTTTTAAGCGATTTTCTTCAATCAAATCAGACTGATTCGCTACTTCAAAGAAGATTCTTAAATTTTCTCCTGCTACCAACAAAGTGGATTTTGCATGATTTAAATAAACGTGTGGGTTAAGTGATGCTCGTATCATTTTTTGCCCAAATAAATTTCAATTTACAAAAGACTAACTAAATGCAAATGTTTGTCTTTTAAACTACTAATATTTTTTAATCTAGATACCTTAGACTCATCAGCTAATTTCATTTCGAAAAGCAGATAAAACCCTGCTAAATCAAAGTCACAACAAACTGTACTCTTAATATCTGTAAAAAATTGATGATTTGCAGTTCGTTGGCTTTCATAGATCTATAAAATTTTGCAAAGTTCGTGCGTTATTCGCAATTAGATATCGTGTTGAAACTTTTGTATACAAATGGTTTAAGCCCATAACTAATTTTGAGTTAATACTTTTTCCTTTGATTTCTTTTTTATTGGTTCTTAGATGATCTTTTTTTGAATCTGATATTTCAAGTGTATGATTTGGTGAAATGGGAAAATAGAAATTAAATCCATTTGTAAATTTTGTGTTATGGATTTTTCCAAAAGTGTCAATTGCAACCCCTGGATTATCAGTCGTGATAAATAATTCTTGGTCATTCTTGCTTTCGATTAAAGTCCATTGACATAATAGAATCGCTTCTCTAAATAGTGCTAGTTTTTTTTCAGGATTGGTAAATTTTTGTACCAGACTTTCAAGTTGAAAATCTTTTGTCAAAGACTCCTTGTTTATAAGTTTAATAATTTCGTTTCCATAAATCGAATCGAAAAAAACTGATGAATACCCCCATTTTATAGCTTCATTTTTCAAGGAAGAATATCTTTCTTTAGCAATTTGGATGATTTTTTCGATTTTAAGATTTTCATTCAATCCTATTTGATATGGGTTTCTAATTTTTAAATGCACTAAAAAATCGGAGACAAACATCGCGTCTTCAAAAGAGATTGATTGGTTGTTAATAAGTTTTTCAAAAACTGATTGATATCTATTCTCGTAGTAATGATTTACTATATTTTCTACAAAGTCAATCGCTTTTAATTCTCCACTCAAAATTAATTTGTCCTTAATTGAGTAATAATTATTTATATAGCAAATTGCCCCTGGATGCTGAGACTTAATCTTAGTGTTATAACCTTTTTTTAAATGCTCAATATTTAAAGTAAACAGAGGTCCACCATTCTCAGATCGAAAATTCTTTAGATAACACTGTGGCACATAATGATGCTTTTTTGGCTGGCTCACCCTTCACCCCCTTCCACTATCCTTATCTCCTCCTCAGTCAACCCATAAAGTTCATAAATCAATTGGTCGATCTGCTTCTTTAAAGGCTTAACTTTTAAAAATGCCTTATTTAAAGCCTGCCTCGGCTTAAGAAATTTGTGGATCTGCATGCTGAAAGAACAATTTAGAAAATGCTCCTCAAAATGGGTTTTTAATTGCTTAATTCCAACAAATCTTTAGTCAGAGCAATAATTACCGGACAGCCTATGTCATAAAAAAAACCATGTCCTCAAGAGGAGGACATGGTTTTATTTACGATTCCTGATTTACCTTCGCAGGAAAACATTTGAATCAAAATAGAAGATCATTTTGGAAAAAATATCCATGAATATCAAATATCCATTAGTATCAAAACAGCAATTTGATTAAGCTATTCTATCCTGAATTCACCTTGTCTTCAATATATTTTTTCAATTAAACTTATCCTGTAAGTACGACAGTGCCATCAAATAGGCCTCTTTGGTAGCCTCTTCGTCATGTCTTGGGTTGGAGGGATTGGCAAATCCATGGACGGCATCAAAAATCTTGTATTCCAGGTCTTTACCAGCCTGATCCATGGCAGAAGCAAACTCTTCAATTACTTCCTTGGAGATGTTTTGCTCGGTAGCAAAAAGTCCCAATACATCAGAATTTAAGGTTTTTAATCTTTCCACTTCTCTGACAGGCATTCCATAGTAAATAATTGAACCTATATTTTGATCTCCAAGCAACAAAGCAGATTTCAGCGACCAAGCTCCGCCGAAGCACCAGCCTACATTGGCGATTTTGGCATCAGAGCCTGCATACTGCTTTCCTGCCATCACTATGGCCTCCAACCTTTCTTCATTGGTGGAGCGCATAAAGTTACCGGCTTCCTGAGGGTTGGAGGTGACATTTCCATCGTACATATCCAAAGCCAAAACGTTCACTTTGCCACCAAGATCATTGTAAAACCTGTCAGATTCTTCTTTGATATTGTCATTGAGCCCCCACCATTCCTGATATACAAATAGCCATTGGTCTGAATCCTCTTTGGCTTTGATCAGGTAGCCACTGGCATCTTTACCGTCGGAAGCAGGAAATGAAACCATCTCTCCCAAACCCTCAAAATCGAAAGGCACAGGAGATGGGTGGAAGGCTACAAAGGCAGGATCATCCAAAAAGGCGATCATTTCTGAAGGGCCTGTATGGCAGATGGTAATTTCATTATTGGGTTCTGATCTTTCTGAACCATTGATCCAAAAGGCAAACATGCCGGTAAGGATAAGACTGATTGAGATGAAAATTTTATGCATGGGAGTTTTTTTTAAGTACGGGGTTAAAACTGAATTAATTGTAAGGTGTTCACTTCCATCATTGAATATACTTTAATTATTCCTTAAGCGGAAGAGAATTTATTTGGCTTGATCAATCCTACCAATCAAACTGAATTTATTCCGATTGCATGGAGAATTTTGTTTGGTAATTTTCATAGACGTATTTTAGAATTCACTAAACTGAATTCACATGAGAAAATCTTACTTCTTATGGGTCTGCGCATTGTTTCTGATTTTTGGAAATGCGATTGCCCAAAAAGTCCCCACACCCAAAGAACATTTTGGATTTGATATTGGTGATGATTACATGTTGGCAACCTATACTTCTACTGATGCCTATTTTCGGAAAGTTGCTGAAAATTCCGACAGAGTAAAATTTGTTGAAATAGGTTCTACAGCAGAAGGCAGGCAAATGCCGATGATGATCATCACTTCTCCTGAAAACCACAAAAACCTTGATAAATACAAGGAAATCTCTCAGAAGCTTGGAAGGGCTGAGGTTTCATCAGATGAAGCCAAGTCTTTGGCAGCAGAGGGAAAAGCAGTAGTCTGGATTGACGGTGGTCTTCACTCCACAGAGACTGTAGCTTCCCATCAATTGATCCCAACTCTTTATGAGCTTGCTACCAGCCAAGACCCCGAAATCCTCAGGTTTTTGGATGACTTGATTATTCTGATGGTACAGACCAATCCAGATGGACAGGAGATCGTAACCGACTGGTATATGAGCCGGGAGGATGTTACCAAAAGGGACATGAGAACTCCTTACATGTATCACAAATATGTAGGACATGACAACAACAGAGATTTCTTTATGAACAATATGGATGAGTCAACCAATATTTCATTACAGCAGTATGTGGAATGGTTGCCTCAGATCATCTTTAACCATCATCAAACTTCTCCTGCAGGTACAGTGGTGGCAGGGCCTCCTTACAGGGATCCTTTCAACCATGTTTTTGACCCATTGATTATGACAAGTCTGGATGGGGTAGGAGCAGCGATGATCAACAGGTTGAATTTTGAAGGTAAGCCAGGATATACCCGTTTGGGCGGTTCTGTATTCTCTTCTTGGTGGAATGGCGGCCTGAGAACCACTCCGTATTTTCACAATATGATCGGGATTTTGACAGAAACCACCGGAGGTCCTACACCTTCTGAGATTCCTTTGGTACCGGAAAGATTGATACCTACCCATGCTACACCATTTCCTATAGAGCCGCAAAAGTGGCATTTTAGACAATCGATAGATTATTCTGTTTCCATGAATTGGGCGGTTTTGGATTTTGCAAGCAGAAATGCTGATGCACTTTTACTCAATATCTTCACAATGGGTAAAAACAGTATTGACAGGGGAAATATGGATCATTGGACCAAATACCCGAAAAGGTCAGCGGCAGTACAGGAAGCATTTGACAAAGCCAAAAAAGAAAGAGAAGCTGATGATCCTGAAATGGCATATTATGGAATGCGAAGCGGCCTTCCGGTTGAGTATTTTGGAAAAGTATTTGAAGATCCTGACTTGAGAGATCCAAGGGGCTTTGTAGTTCCTTCAGATCAGGCCGATTTTCAGACTGCCATACGTTTTGCCAATGCCTTGATCAAATCAGGTATTCAGGTTCATAAAGCCAACGCGGATTTTACAGTGAATGGAAAGCAGTACCCTAAAGGTTCTTTGGTTTTCAAATCAGCACAGGCATTTAGGCCTCACCTGTTGGATATGTTTGAGCCGCAGGATCACCCTAATGATTTTGAGTTCCCGGGAGGTCCTCCAAAAAGGCCATACGATGCAGCAGGTTGGACACTGGCTTTTCAAATGGGAGTTGAGTTTGATAGGATTTTGGATGAGTTTGACGGACCTTTTGAAGCCTTGCCTTATGGAGAAGTTTTGGCTTTTGAGCCTGCCACGGTTCCAAGTGGATCCGGAGTGTTGATTGATGTAAGGGGAAATAACTCCTTTATCGCTGTCAATGAGCTTTTGAAAGCAGGGGCAAATGTATCCAGGACTACATCAGCTACCTCTGGATTACCGGCAGGAAGCTTTTTTGTCACTGGAAATAAAGCTACTATCGAAAAAGCGGCGAAAGAATATGGTGTAAAAATGGTTGCTTCTTCAAGACCTTCTGGAGCTGTAAGTGTGAAGCCGGCCAGAGTGGCATTGTTTGATCATTATGGAGGTTCTATGCCATCAGGTTGGGTTAGATGGATGCTTGAGCAGTATCAATTCCCATTCCAGGTGATTTATCCCAAAGATATCGATGCTGGAAATCTGAATGCTAAATATGATGTTATTCTTTTCATTGGACCGGGTGCACCGGGTACGGTAAGAAGCTGGGGAGGTATGCCCAAAGAAGAAGATATTCCACAGGAATTTCACAAACTTATGGGTAGTCTGACCAAAGAAAAGTCAGTTCCTGAATTGAAGAAGTTTATGGAGGCCGGTGGAAATGTAGTAGCTGTCGGAGCAAGTACTTCATTGGCTTTTGACCTTGGATTGCCCGTAGGCAATGCCTTGGTAGAAAAGCTGCCTAATGGAACAGAAAAGCCGCTTGGTGGAGATAAATACTACATTCCTGGAAGTATTCTTAAAGCAAATCTTGATACCAACCATGCTGCCAATTGGGGCATGGGTGAATCAGCCAATATGGTTTTCAATAATTCACCTGTATTTACCTTAGCGCCTGATGCCATGATGAATGGAGTTAAACCTCTTGCTTGGTTTGGTACAGAATCTCCATTGGTATCCGGTTGGGCTTGGGGTGAGTCATACCTGAAAAATGGTGTGGTCGCTTTTGAAGCACCAATAGGAAAAGGGAAACTTTATGCTTTCGGTCCGGAAATCACTTTCAGGGCACAGGCACACAATACCTTTAAACTCCTTTTCAATCAACTTTATAAATAATTAGATCAATCAGCGCATTTTGAAAGCGGCCATGTAAGTGGTCGCTTTTTTTTTATGCATGTAGTTTTCAAAATGATTGTTTAAATTAACATCTTAACGCAATGTCGTTTAGGTAAGACTACAAGTTGAATTTAAACTTTTCCAAAGTTGGGTTAAAAGTAAAAACAAACATTGTTTCCAAATCTGAACTTTGGAAAAGTTACCCTAAACTAAACGACATCGCATTTTAACCCAAAATTAATCTTATGAAAAACAAGAGACTTTCTTTGAATTTTTACGGCATATTAATGCTGTCCAGTATGATACTGTTCTGGAATTGTGCTCCAAAAGGAGATGTAGAGGTAACTGATACAGTAGAAGCCTCTGTCCATCCTTTATGGAATTATGTGCATGCTGAAGATCCTGACTTCAGCTATGAAATAGTTCTCAAAGAGGATATGGGAGACTATCATTACACGGTGGTCAGGATGGTATCGCAAAACTGGCTGACATCCGTGTTGGTAGATCAGACTGAGTGGTGGCATTGGGTATCTATGGTCATCCCAAAGGAGACTCCACATACAACAGGAATGATGTGGATAGGAGGAGGAAGTCAAGGTACAAAAATGCCTGAAAAGCCTGATCCACTGATACTGGAGGCCGCAAGCCAAACCAACTCGGTGGTGGCTACGGTCCATAATATTCCATTTCAGCCTTTGGTTTTTGCCAATGATACTTTTGGAGAAAGGTATGAAGATGCCATCATCGCCTATGGCTGGAGGAAGTTTATGGAAGGAGGGGCCAAGGATGAGGATGCTATCTGGCTTTCCCGCTTTCCAATGACTAAAGCCGTTAAGCTTGCCATGGACGTGGTTACTGAAGTGGCTTTTAATGAGCATGAAAAAGAAGTCGTGAATTATATGGTGGCAGGGGCCTCCAAAAGAGGCTGGACTACCTGGACCATTTCAGCAGTGGATGATAGGGTAGTGGCAATGGCACCTGTTGTCATCGATTTGTTGAATGTGGAGGAGTCTTTCAAACACCACTGGAAAAACTATGGGTATTGGGCGCCTGCCGTTGGAGATTATGTGCGAGAGGAAATCATGGAATGGCAAGGGAGCAAGGAATATAAGAGGTTAAACGAGTTGGTAGAACCGTATTCTTTTCTGGATGAATACAAGGATATTCCTAAACTGTTGATCAATGCTGCTGGTGATGAGTTTTTCCAACCCGATAGCTGGAAATTTTATTGGGATGATTTAAAAGGTGAGAAGCACGTGCAGTATGTGCCCAATCATGGTCATGATCTTTCAAAGTCTGATGCACTGCCCAATTTGATTGCTTTCTATGCATCTGTTTTAAATGAAAACCCTAGGCCAAAATACGATTGGAAAATTGAAGGAGATAATATTATTGTGACCACTGATCCCAATCAGAAGCCTGCATCCATCAAGTTATGGCAGGCAACTAATCCGGAGGAACGTAATTTTATGATTGACAGATTCGGTCCACAGTGGACATCAAGTGAAATCATTATCAATGAAAGTGGAAGATACGAAGTAGAAATGAAAGCACCGGAAAAAGGATTTACCGGGTATTTTGTGGAAATTACTTATCCTGGTCAGGCACCCATAAAGGTAACTACAGGAGTTGATGTATTGCCAAGAGAATATCCTTTTGAAGAATATGTCTCGGAGAATCCCAAAGGGAATAAATAAAAGGAAAAGCCTCTCCTGAGAGTCGGGAGAGGCTTATGTAGTTTAAAAAATCAATCAGCTAAACTTGAATTCTATTCAATCATTGCAAAAAACTTATCCAAGTCCGGAATGATCACAATTCTAGTTCTTCTGTTTTTAGCCATATTTTCAGGGCTGTCATTATCCACTACGGGGATATAAGAAGATCTACCTGCTGCAATCAGTTTTTCAGGAGCTACCTGATATTTGTTTTGCAATACCCTTACGATAGAAGTGGCTCTTTTTACACTCAAATCCCAATTGTCCTGCAATACACCGGTATTGATGCTTCTTGGATCCGTATGTCCCTCAATCATCACTTCTACGGATGGTTCAGCATTGATCACCTCTGCAAGTCTTTCCAAAAGGCTTTCAGCATTTCTGTTGACCATGTAGCTTCCGGTATTGAAAAGCAATCGGTCAGAAACAGTGATCATTACCACAGTTTTGTCAATGTCAATCTGAATGTCATCATCCTGTTCCATAGAACCGTCAGAAATTGACTTTTTCAGATTGTAGGATACCGCTAAATTGACAGAATCTTCCATGGTTTTGGCATTGGATAGTTTTTCCTGATCCACTTTGGCCAAAGTTGCATTTAGCTTTTCACGGGTTACATTGGACATTGGAGTTTTTCCTGAAAGATCAAATTTGGCATCGTTGTCTTCTTTCAGGGAATTGATGCGTGCATTGTACTCCGCGACCCTGGCCTCGATACGGCCTACCTTGTCTTCAAGGATTTTTTTCTCAGCTTCTACAGCTTCTTTTTCACTACGGGTTTCAGCCAAATGGGCCTCCGTTTTAAACAAATCATTCTGCAGCTCAGTGTATTTCTTTTTAGAAACACAGGATACTGTTAAAGTAGCTGCTGCGATAGAAAATAAGATGAACTTTCTCATAATTAGTTGGTAAATTTTTGACTGGCCTATGCCAAAAATGAAGCCATCAGAAAATTAAATGAGCATTTGATCCTATAATTGGCCGAAATTCTGAGTATTTAGTCTTATTTTACCTACCAAATCCAGCAATTATGAGAAGTTTAAAGACCTTATTTTCAGTATTTATCCTTTTTTCGGTGATCGCATGTCAATCTCCAAAAGAGGAATCATCTAGTGAGACCATCACCTTTGATATAGAGGTGCGAAAAATAAATATGGGGGGACAGGATGCCTTTGCCTATACACTCAAAAATAGCAAGGGCATGGAAGTAGAGCTGACCAATTATGGAGCGACCCTATCCAAAATACTGGTCCCGGACAGGGATGGCAATTCCCAAAATGTCTTGCTTACTTATGAAAAAGTGGAAGATTTTATCAATGATAGTTATTTTTTTGGTGCAACGGCAGGCCGATATGCCAATAGAATAGCAAAGGGTACTTTCGAACTAGATGGTGAATTATATCAACTGGAAACTAATAATGGAGAAAACCATTTGCATGGAGGTAAAAAGGGCTTCAACAGACAGTTTTGGGATTCAGAAGTAATTCAGGGCTTGGAAAATTCTATTGGAATCAGGATGCGGTATGTCAGTGAAGATGGAGAAGCAGGGTATCCCGGTACTTTACAGACTACTGTGGATTTTATTTTGGAAAAAGATAATAGGCTCAAAATCCTTTTTGAGGCGGAAACAGATAAGCCTACATTTGTAAACTTGACACATCATGGTTATTTCAACCTCAGCAATATGGAGGAAAATATTTTGAACCACGAGTTGAAATTGTTTGCTGATTCTTATACACCTGTAGGCGAAGGTTTAATTCCAACCGGAGAAATCAAGTCCGTTGAAGGTACTGCATTTGATTTTAGATCGGCCAAGAAAATAGGAGAGGATATTGAAGAAACCGGTGCTGGTTATGACCACAATTTTGTAGTATCTCAGGTGCACGATGGAGAGCTTCACAAAATGGCTGAAGTCTATCATGAAGGCACAGGAAGATTGATGCTTGTTTATTCTACCAAACCGGGTGTTCAATTGTACACGGGAAATTTCCTAGATGGAAAACAAGAAACAGGAGGAGTGGTCTATTCCAAAAATTATGGATTTTGTCTAGAACCGCAGTTTTTCCCAAACTCTCCCAATGAATCTTCTTTTCCTTCAGCCCGATTGGATCCAGGAGAAAAATATAAACATGAAATTGTGTATGAGTTTGGACTGAGGTAATGGGCGCTTTAGACTTATTTTCTATCCATTGAAGCTTAAAAAGGTTTAAGCGCAAAGCTCAATTGTGAAATTAAACTTTTCCAAAGTTGGATTTAAGTAAAAACAAATATCTTTTATAAATCAAAACTTTGGAAAAGTTATCCTGAACTAAACGGTATTTGAACTTATTTACCGTAAATGATATTTCAAGTTCTCTTTTTAAACTTCTTTCACTTCAGCTGCCAATTTTTGTAGAGAGGCTTTTGCATCACCGAAAAGCATTCTGGTTTTTGGGAAGAAAAACAGTTCGTTTTCTATTCCCGCATAGCCGGAGCTCATTCCTCTTTTCATGATGATTACATTTTTGGCCTGGTCCACTTCCAGGATAGGCATGCCAAAAATCGGTGAAGCAGGATCATTTTTAGCCGCAGGATTGACTACATCATTTGCGCCGATGACTACCACTACATCTGTACTTGCGAGCTTTGGGTTGATTTCTTCCATCTCCTGTAGTCTTTCGTAGGGTACATCTGCTTCTGCCAATAGCACATTCATGTGTCCTGGCATTCTTCCTGCAACTGGATGTATGGCATAGCTTACTTCCACACCTTTTTCTTCCAGGAGTTTTTCAAGTTCATGGCAGATATGCTGTGCTTGGGCTACTGCCAATCCGTATCCGGGTACGATCACTACATTCTGAGAATAAGCCAGTAAAACAGCAGTATCAGAAATTGAAATTTCCCTTACTGTCTGATCAGAATCTCCTTTTTTAGCAGATCCCGCAGCTCCTGCACCAAATGCTCCAAGCAGCACATTTGTCAAGGACCTGTTCATAGCCTTACACATCAGGATGGTTAAGATAGTCCCAGCAGAACCTACCAAAATACCACCTGTGAGCATGGCTTTATTGTCATATAAGAATCCACCAAAGGCAGCTGCCATTCCTGTAAATGAATTGAGCAAGGAAATCACAACAGGCATGTCTGCCCCGCCAATCGGCATGACAAAAAGTACTCCGTATACCAAAGCAATTCCAAGCAAAATGAAGAAGAGCACTGGGTCAGAACCGGCAAACATCTGATATCCTATCAATCCTATGATAGCAGCCAATAAGACCATATTGATTACCTGATTCATAGGGAGGACTTTGTCTTTGATCTTGCCCTCTAATTTACCATAGGCAATCATGGAACCCGAGAATGAAACAGATCCGATCAATAGGCCCAGCAACATGACCAAAAGCTCCCCGTCAAAACCTGTAATTTGGCTATGTTGGTGGTGCTGAAATTCAATAATCGCAATCAATGCTGCACAGGCTCCACCCATACCGTTAAAAAATGAAACCATCTGCGGCATAGCTGTCATTTGGACTTTTTTGGCCATGATGGTACCTATTACTGTACCTACCAACAGTCCAACAAATATCAATACGTAGTTCAATCCTTTGGCCGAATCAAAATCCTGATACAAAGTAAGGGTTGTCAAAATGGCTAAACCCATACCTGCAGCAGCCCAAAGGTTACCTTTTCGTGCTGTGTCAGGGTGACTGAGCATTTTGAGACCTATGATGAAGGTTAAGGAAGCTATCAAGTAGCTTATTTCCAATATGTTCAGATTGATCATGACTTCTTAGGTTTTTTCTTGAACATTTCCAACATCCTGTCGGTCACCACAAATCCACCGATGACATTCAACATACCTACTACAACAGCTAAAAATCCTACTGTAAGAGCCAGGTAATTTTCTGGCGAGGCCTGAAGCATGACGATAATTGCACCGACTACAACTACCCCGTGTATGGCATTGGCACCTGACATCAATGGGGTATGAAGAATTGCGGGTACGTTTGAAATCACTTCCACACCCAAGAGTATGGCTAAAATCAGAAAATAGACCATTTCCATATTGGCCCCAATATAGTTGAGTAACTGTTCCATGTTTAAGCGTTTTGCATTTGAATGATTCTTTCACTTATAGGCTCCCCGGCATGACAAACACAGGTGCCTTTGACAATGTCATCGTCAAAATTCAGGTCCAAGGCTCCATCCTTGATGATCAGTTTGAGGAAGTTCAGGTAATTTTTCCCGTACATTTTACTGGCATCCTGCGGCATTTCAGCCGCTAAATTGCCCACACCAACTATCCGGACACCATTGACTTCTACAGTTTGATCCGGCTGGGAAAGTGCGCAGTTTCCTCCTGAAGAAGCTGCTAAGTCAATGATCACTGAACCTGGTTTCATGGATTTCACTGTCCGTTCTTCAACCAATAAGGGAGCTTTCCGGCCAGGAATCTGAGCTGTAGTAATGATCACATCAGCCTTCATAGCGTGTTCGTGGATGGTATCTTTTTGACGTTGCAGGAAGTCTTCAGACTGCTCTACCGCATATCCACCGGCCCCTTTATCCTCCTTGGCACCTTCTACGTCTACAAATTTGGCCCCTAAGGAAAGGACTTCTTCTTTGGCAGCCTGTCTGACATCAAATGCAAAAACAGAAGCACCAAGTCTTCTTGCAGAGGCAATTGCCTGCAAACCTGCCACGCCTGCACCCAATATCAAAACTCTAGCGGGCGTGATACTCCCGGCAGCTGTCATAAACATCGGGAAAAATCTAGGTAGCAGGCCTGCTGCCATCAGCACGGCTTTGTAGCCACTGACGGTTGCCATTGAGGAAAGCACATCCATGGATTGAGCTCGGGTAGTTCTGGGTACGAGTTCCATACTGAAAGCTGTTCTCTTATGCTCAATAAGATACTTGGTCAATTCGGGGCTGTAAAGGGCATTGAGCTGTCCAAACCAAACAGCCTCAGCTTTCATAGTGCCAATCTCATCTGTAGGGATTGCCTGTATTCCTATAAGAATATCTGATTGGCTAAGTAGGTCTTGGCGGTTTTTGATTTTGGCTCCAGCCGACTCGTAAGTGCTGTCTGAAGCATAAGCAGAATCGCCGGCAGTACTTTCTACCCAGACTTCGGTATTCCAGGACAATAATGTTTTAACAGCCTCGGGGAGCATGGAAACCCTGGCTTCCCCTTGAGGTTCTTTTAGAATTCCAATAATCATGATATGGAAATAGGTGGGAAATTTTATTTCAGAAAATCACTCAAAGTCCTAAACTATCAAAAACTTTTTAAAAATGAAGGTATTTTTATAGGGGAATTTGAAGATTGTACCAAAATTGTTCCGTCCACTTCTTTAATCTGATGAAATCCTTAGGATTCATCAAAATCCAAATTTTTAAAAACCCGCAACCAAAGGATCTTTTGTGAAAGCATACAATTCGAATTGAGGTATTTGATTTTGATGCTGGTCCTTTTTTATAAGGCTTTTTAAAAAAATAAAAGGTGAAAGGCAGTTACTGAGTTTTCAGTGATAATGGTAAAGAATAATCCAAAATTGAAAAATATGCCCTACTGCAAACCATAGCTTAAGGAGATAAAAGTAAGTTTACATTTGCTTGATTTTGGAAGTGATTTTAAAGAGATGAATCATTTTGAGGTTTTTGCCAAATGTAGGTTGAACTCCAAGGGGCTACAGGTTTGAAATCCATCCACTTCCAAATCATCAAAAATCTCATCATCAAAATCCATTTCTGTTTTTTCTACTTTCCCATCGGGATGAATAATCAGTTCTGTTCCTGTAAGGCCATCTGCGTTGACTTTGACGAGAACCTGATAGTCTTCGAAAACTTGTTTATAGTATTTGGCTATACCACTCATAATTTCTTTTTTTTAAAAGTAAGTACTTATTCGTAAAAATGTAAGTCATTGCAGAGCTAAAACCTCTTATTTAGAATTTGAACCCCTGATTTTCTTATTTACCTTAAGAAAGTCCTTCATTGTGAAATTATTTTTTAAAAATATGTTTTGTTAAATAGAATGCATTTTTAACTTTGTCGCATTGCAAAAATGAAAACAATTCAATCAACATATTGGTGGTGGCATTTGACTTCTAAAACGGAAGAACCAATAGCTATTGCCTAATATTTGTAAAAACATATCTAAGAGGCTTGCTGGTTTTTCCGGCAAGCCTCTTTTCGTTTTAACCTAAAATCATGGAAAAATTTAAACTCAATTCATCTCACAAAAAACTACTGGCAGATACTATCACTCCGGTGAGTATCTACCTTCAGGTGAGAGACCGTTTTTCAAATCCCATTTTGCTCGAAAGTTCGGATTACCATGGACAGGAAAATAGCTTTTCTTACATCTGTTTCAATCCCTTGGCTTCTTTTAGTTTCAGCGATGGGAAAGTCAAAGAAGAGTTGCCCGGCAATCAGATTTTAAGCTATTCCATAGGGGAAGAAAATAAGTTGATTGATGCCTTGAGAGCATTTTCAGGCAAATTTGAGGAAGAAAAGAATCCATTCAAATTTATCAATAACGGCCTTTTTGGTTATATGCAATATGATTCTGTGGGATTTTTTGAGGACATAGACCTCCAACAAACCCAAGCCGACACAGTCCCTATGCTTCACTATGCCGTGTACCAAAATGTCATCGTGGTGGATCATTTCAAAAATGAACTGTACCTCTTCGAACATCAGGTTCAGGGTTATGAAAAGAATTCAGAGCTGGGACAGCTTCAGATGCTGCTCAATAATAAAAACATACCTGCATACAATTTTAAGCTAGTAGGGGAAGAGTACTCCAATTACACCGATGAGGAGTTTTTGGATATTTTGAAAAAGGGTCAGGACCATTGCTTCAAAGGAGATGTTTTCCAGATAGTAATTTCCAGAAGGTTTACTACAAAATTTAAGGGAGATGAATTCAACGTGTACCGGGCGCTGCGTTCGGTTAATCCATCACCTTACCTTTTCTATTTTGACTATGGGTCATTCAAGGTTTTTGGTAGTTCTCCTGAAGCCCAGATCGTTGTCAAAAACAACAAAGCTACCATTTATCCAATTGCAGGTACTTTCAAAAGAACTGGAAATGATCAGGCCGATGCGAATTTGGCGAGAAAATTATACGATGATCCCAAGGAAAATTCTGAGCATGTGATGTTAGTAGATTTGGCGAGGAATGACCTGAGCAGATCATCTGAAAAAGTGGATGTAGAAGTTTTTAAAGAGATTCAATATTACTCGCATGTCATTCATTTGGTGTCTAAAGTGACGGGAATTTTACCTAAGGAAGCGAACCCACTTCAATTGGTGGCTGATACCTTTCCTGCAGGAACACTATCCGGAGCCCCAAAATACAAAGCCATGCAGTTGATTGATTCATTGGAAAATACATCGAGAAAATTCTACGGTGGAGCTATCGGGTATCTTGGTTTCAATGGGGATTTCAATCATGCCATTCTGATCAGATCATTTGTCTCTGAAAATAACGAACTCCGTTTTCAGGCCGGGGCAGGTGTGGTGGCAAAATCTTCTATTCAGTCCGAATTACAGGAAGTAGCCAATAAGCTTGAAGCTTTGCGGGTAGCCTTGAAAACAGCGGAGGGTATTTAAACTGGAAATTGTCTCAAAAGAAATCAAAGGCTTTATGAAATACCTCCAAGACTTCGAAAACCAAAAAAAATCAAATCTGAAAAAACCTTAAATGGCATATGCAATCTTCCAATCTTCCAATCTTCCAATCTTCTAATCTTCTAATCTTCCAATCTTATAATTTCCCAATCTTCCAATTAAAAAAATGCGCATTCTCGTTCTAGACAATTACGATTCCTTTACATATAATCTGGTTTATATCATCAGGCAACTGGGCTATGGAAATCAAATGGATATTTATAGAAATGATAAAATCAGGTTGAATGAAGTTTCACAATATGATAAAATATTACTTTCTCCCGGCCCAGGAGTCCCGCAAGAGGCCGGAATTATGCCTGAATTGCTGAAGCGATATGCTGAGGAAAAGGATATCCTGGGCATCTGCCTAGGCCATCAAGCCATTGGTGAGGCTTTTGATGGTTCATTGATCAACCTTTCTGAGGTAGTCCATGGCCTGGCCTCAGAAGTTACCGTAGAAAAGGATTTACTCTTTGAGGGTTTGCCCGGTTCATTTAAAATAGGGAGGTACCATTCATGGGTAATCAATGAAAAAACACTCAGTCCAGATCTTGAGGTCATTGCGCGCACACCCGATGGCCAGATTATGGGTGTAAGACATAAAAGGCATCAGGTCCGGGGTCTGCAATTCCATCCTGAATCGGTGTTGACAGAATTTGGAGTGGATATGATGCGGAATTGGCTGAGGTGAGAGGGGAGATGCGAGAAGAGAGAAACAAGAAACAAGAAACGAAGCTTGTCCCGAGAATATGAGGAAATAAGAAGCGAGAATTGATAGACTTGATGTTAAGTTTAATAATCCCGTAAGGGATGGCCGAAATAATTACCCGGTAATTTACTGCCGGGTGGAAAGATGAAGAGTAGTTTCTTAAATGCCGAAGGCATGGACGATATTAAAAACATTAAAAAAGTTATAACCAGATTCAGTATGTAGCAATATATCATGCCGAGATACGACTAAGAAGTAAATATTTAATAAACCAATTGAGAAATAAGAAAGTGACTATAGCTCCTGTAAAATCTTTGAATTTTTCAATTTTACAATCATACCAATAAGATGAAAGACATACTTAACCACTTAATAGAACATAAAAAACTCAGTAAAGAACAGGCCAAGGAGGTCTTAAAAAATATTGCAACAGGTGCTTACAATTCAAGCCAAATTGCTTCCTTTTTGACAGTTTATCTGATGAGGAGTATCACGGTAGAGGAATTGGGAGGATTTAGGGAGGCGATGCTGGAGCTTTGCGTACCGGTGGACATAGCAGAATATGACGCCATGGATCTTTGTGGTACGGGAGGGGATGGAAAAGATACTTTCAATATTTCCACACTTTCTTCATTTATAGTAGCAGGAGCCGGCCAGCCCGTTGCCAAGCATGGTAATACAGGCGTATCCTCCATTTGCGGTTCATCTAACCTGCTCCAAAGCTTTGGGTATGAGTTTACCAATGATTTGGATAAAATCAAAAAGTCCCTGGATGAAGCCGGGATCTGTTTTCTTCATGCACCCTTATTTCACCCGGCTATGAAAAATGTAGCGCCGATAAGAAAAGAGTTGGGGGTGAAAACATTCTTCAACATGTTAGGGCCGATGGTTAATCCAAGCTTCCCGAAAAAACAGTTGGTTGGTGTATTCAGTTTGGAATTGGCAAGGCTGTACGCCTACCTTTACCAAGAGCATGATGGTCAATTTAGCATTTTACATGCTTTGGACGGATATGACGAAATTTCACTCACCGGTGATTTCAAAATGATTTCCAATTCAGGGGAAAAATTGTACAGTCCGGAACAGATAGGTTTGAAAAAAATCAAAGCAGAACAAATCAAAGGAGGGGATACAGTGGAAGAATCAGCGGCTATTTTTGAGACCATTCTCAAGGGAAAGGGTTCAAAATCGCAAAACGATGTGGTCTTGGCCAATGCCGCAGCAGCCTTGATCACTGCTGATCCAAACCTTACTTTTGAGACAGCACTCTCCAAATCAGAAGAATCACTCCTAGGAGGTAAAGCATTGAAGGTTTTTAAAGCTCTAGTAAATCCAAAAACAAGCATTTCAATCAGTAATTAAGACATGAATATTTTAGAAAAAATCATAGCGCATAAGCACAAAGAAGTTGCAGAAAAAAGCAGTTTGGTGCCTGTCAAAATGTTGGAAAAGAGCATTTATTTCGATTCCAAGACCGTGTCCATGAAAAAGTACATTCAGCGGGAAGACAAAACCGGAATCATTGCCGAATTCAAAAAACAATCGCCATCCAAAGGACCTATCAATGGCAATGCATCGGTGGAGACAGTAAGCATAGGTTATATGCAGGCCGGTGCTTCCGCACTTTCCATCCTGACAGATAAGGAATTTTTCGGAGGGAAAAATGAGGACCTTATTATTGCCCGCAAGTATAATTTCTGCCCGATATTGAGGAAGGATTTTATCATTGATGAATACCAGATTATTGAAGCCAAATCCATAGGAGCAGACTGTATATTATTGATAGCTGCAGCACTGGAACCCAAGAGGCTAAATGAGTTGGCAGCCTTTGCCCAGGAACTGGGAATGGAAGTACTGATGGAAGTCCATGACTTGAGCGAGTTGGAGAAAAGCCTAAACGGGCATCTTGATCTGGTAGGAGTCAACAACAGAAGTTTAAAAACCTTCGAAGTATCTGTAGACACTTCTTATGACTTGGTCGATAAGATACCCAATGACTTTGTGAAAATCTCTGAATCAGGCTTATCAAAGCCAGAAACTTTAATTGGATTAAAGGAAGCGGGTTTTGAAGGGTTTTTGATTGGAGAAAACTTCATGAAATCCAGCAGACCACACCAAGCAGCACTGAATTTTATGAATGCATTTAGAAAAGAATTGTCAAAACTTTCAGCAAAAGCCTGATCATGAAACTGAAGGTCTGTGGAATGCGTGAAGCTGAAAATTGCCAGGAGCTGGTAGAGTCAGTTCGACCTGATTGGATGGGAGTAATTTTATACCCGCCTTCGCCGAGGTATGCGGGTCAGCAAGCATCGCAACAAATCAGACAAATAGATATCAAAAAAGTGGGGGTTTTTGTCAATGAAAATATGGCAAAAATCAAAAGGGCAATCGAGGATTATGGCCTTTCCACCATTCAGCTTCACGGAAAAGAATCAGCAGAAGAGGCCAAGATTATTAAAGATGAGACAGGAATGGAGGTTTTTAAGGTTTTTTCTGTTGGAGAACATATTGACTGGGTCCAGATGGAAGCATTCCTGCCTAATATTGATTATGTCCTTTTCGACACCTTAACCAAAGCACATGGAGGTTCAGGAAAAACCTTCAATTGGCAATTGTTGAAAGATTACCCATTTGACAAACCCTTTTTGTTGAGTGGAGGGATCGGCCCAGGTCATGTTGGCAAAATTCTGGAGATAAAAGAAAGTCTGCCGCAATTGGCTGGTGTGGATATCAATTCAGGATTTGAAATTGCTCCCGGCTTGAAGGATGTAGAGTTGGTAAGGGGGTTTAAGGGGATGATTAAATAGATATACAGTTGATATAAATTGATATATGCCTTCGGCGATATGTTGGGAGGAGGTCAGGTGTAAGGTTAAGAATAATAAGAGGTTAATAGAGAATTAAAGATTTTATACCCATTTTAAGTATAAAAATATGATCAGAGTAGACGAAAAAGGATTTTACGGGAAGTTTGGAGGGGCTTATATCCCTGAAATGTTGCATCCCAATATTGAGGAGCTCAAAGAAAATTACGAGCAGATCATTTCAACGGAGGAGTTTAAAACGGAATTCAATTCCTTGCTGAGGGACTTTGTAGGTAGACCTACGCCACTTTATCTGGCCTCAAGGCTCTCTGATAAATACGGTGCGAAAATATACCTCAAAAGGGAAGACCTTTGTCATACAGGAGCACATAAGGTCAACAATACTGTGGGACAGATTATCCTTGCCAAAAAGTTGGGTAAAAAGAGGATTATTGCTGAGACAGGTGCAGGTCAACATGGCGTGGCCACAGCGACTGTCTGCGCCTTGATGGGGATGGACTGCACGGTTTATATGGGTGAATTGGACATTCAACGTCAGCGACCCAATGTAGAACGGATGAAAATCCTTGGTGCCAAAGTAGTACCTGCCACATCAGGAAGTAAAACCCTTAAGGATGCCACCAATGAAGCCATGCGTCAATGGATCAACAACCCAGTGGATACGCATTATATCATAGGCTCAGTGGTAGGACCTCATCCTTACCCGGAAATGGTAGCTAAATTCCAGTCTGTAATTTCCGAAGAGATTAAAACTCAACTGAAAGAAAAGGAAGGAAGGGAAAATCCAGACTTGGTCATAGCTTGTGTTGGTGGAGGAAGCAATGCCGCAGGAGCATTTTACCACTATTACAATGTGCCGGAGGTGAGATTAATTGCAGCTGAGGCAGCCGGACTGGGAATCAGCTCAGGAAAATCAGCTGCTACTACAGTCTTAGGAACCATGGGGATTCTGCATGGTAGCAAAACACTCTTGATGCAGACAGAAGATGGGCAGGTAGTCGAGCCTCACTCTATTTCTGCGGGCTTGGATTATCCTGGGATAGGTCCTGTGCATGCGCACTTATACGATATTGGCAGAGGGGAGTTTGTAGCAGTCGAGGATGAAGACGCTATGAAAGCAGGTGTTGAATTGAGTCGCTTGGAAGGGATTATTCCGGCTATAGAAACTTCTCATGCCATCCATGCACTTAATATGATCGAATACAAAAGAGATGATATTATCGTCATCAACCTTTCCGGCAGAGGAGACAAGGATTTGGATACTTACATTAAGTGGGGAGGGTATTGAAGGATGAAGGATGAAGGATGGGGGAGGAAGGATGAGGGATGAAGGATGAGGGATGAAGGATGAAGGATGAAGGATGAAAAGGAGATGCGAGATGCGAGAAGTAAGAAATAAGAAACAAGAACAAAGAATCAAGAAACAAGAGGAAGTGTGAAGTGAGTGTAAGCCAGGGCAGAATCATTTCCCAGATGAGGGATGAAAGGAAAGCGAAAAGCAGATTGAAGAGGAAATTAGAGTAGCTGCCTGCAGAATATTGATAGCCATGGATCTATCAAAATTTCTGAATTACTTAAATCTTGATGCGTCGCATCCCATGCGCAAAAAATGCCGCAGTCACGGAAGATAAAATAATCCTGTTTGGATAAATTAAATAAAGTGTCAAATAAAATAAGAAGATGTCAGTCTTACATCTTTTGTCTAGCATATGAACCGAATACATACATTATTTAAAAATAAACAAGAGCGGGTACTGTCCATTTATTTTACCGCAGGGTTCCCAAAATTGGAGAATACTGTACCTATTATGGAAGCCATTGAAGCTGCAGGGGCAGATATTATTGAGATAGGCGTACCATATTCCGACCCCATAGCTGATGGCCCTACCATTCAAGATAGCAATCTCATCGCCCTGGAAAATGGGATGAGCCTCAAGAAGTTGTTTGCACAACTGGAAGGCTTCCGAGAAAAAGTAAATCTGCCTGTGGTCCTAATGGGCTATTTGAATCCAATTATACAATATGGAATGGAGGAGTTCTGCAAAAAGTGTCAGGAATTGGGAATAGATGGGCTGATTTTACCGGATCTTCCCATGCATCAGTACCTGGAAGAATTTAAGGAGCTTTTTGAGCAGTATGGACTGAGCAATACCTTTTTGATTTCTCCCCAGACCAGCGAAAAGAGGATCAGGGAAATAGATGAGCACAGTGATGGTTTTATCTATATGGTATCCTCTCATAGTATCACCGGAGCCAAATCCGGTATTTCAGACGAACAAAAAGCGTATTTTAAAAGGGTGAAGGACATGAATCTAAAGAATCCACGCTTGATAGGTTTTGGAATTTCTGATGCCGACACATTCCATACGGCTTCATCTTTCAGTAATGGAGCTATCATTGGCAGTGCATTTATTAAAGTTTTAAAAGAAAGTAAAAACTTAGAGACTGATATCAAGGAGTATATTCAGTCTGTTATCAAATAAGAATATGATCATCCAGTTGAAAAGTGATATCAATGCCAATCAGAAGGAAGCATTGATTGCAGAAGTACAGCAAGCAGGTTACAAAATCACCGAGGTAAAGACCCAATTGGGCGATTATCTGATCGGGATCGGGAAAAAAGATTTTGACATCAGAAAAATAGGACAGAAGGAAGGTATTCAGGACATTCATATTGTTTCGGATGAATACAAGCTTGTATCCAAGAAATGGAAAGTAGCGCCTACCACAATAGATCTCGGTGATGGAGTCTGTATCAAAGATGGTGATATGGCTGTCATTGCAGGTCCTTGCTCGATCGAGTCTGAAGAGCAGATTCGAAAAGTCATCAATCACCTGAAGGAAAATAACATCAAAATGATGCGCGGTGGGGTTTTTAAACCTAGATCGAGCCCTTATGCCTTTAGGGGATTGGGATTGGACGGCTTGAAATTATGGTATGAGTTGGCGCAGGAGGCTGGAATCAAAATTGTCACAGAAGTCATGCAAGTATCACAGATCGAAGAGATGTATCCTTACGTGGATATCTATCAAGTGGGAGCAAGAAATACTCAAAATTTCAATTTGTTGGATGAGCTTGGAAAAGTAGATAAAGCAGTGATGATCAAAAGGGGGATTTCCGGAACCATAGAGGAGCTTCTGCAATCTGCTGAATACGTCTTCTCTGGAGGCAATGAGAAACTGATTCTCTGTGAAAGAGGTATCAGAACTTACGAAAGAGCAAGTAGAAATACGCTTGACCTGAATGCAGTCCCTATTTTAAAGGCAAAATCACATCTGCCGGTCATCGTGGATCCTTCACATGGTATAGGTTTGCGGGAATATGTAACCCAAATGGCCTTGGCAGGAGTAATGGCAGGAGCGGATGGGATCATTTACGAAACTCATGAAATCCCTGAAAAAGCATATTCTGATGGACAGCAGACTTTGGACTTTACGCAAAGTGGCATGCTTGCAGATTGGATCAGAAGGACCTTTGAAATGAGAAAATCATTTGACTTGGTGTAAACCCGCTCAAAGAATTTCATGGAAAAAACCATGCGATTTTATTAGTTTTGGTAATTAGGTTGATATTCTACCAAAATCAGTTAACATAAAGGTAGAATTGAAGTAGAATAAAAGGCCCAAAGTCCGAAATCAAATAACCAGAAGCGAATAAACTTTATAACCCAAATATAGAATGATGAATAAACCCAAAGACTGGGTCTTTTCTGACCCAAGATTACAAAACCTAGAGCAGGACTATAATGCCTACACAGAGGAGGACTTCAAAGTCTGGAAAATTCTCTACGAAAGACAGATTGTCAACCTTCCCAAAGCAGCTTCTATTGCTTATTTGGAAGGAATCAAGGAAATCGGGTTTTCTGCGGATAAAATTGCTGATTTTGATGATGTCAATAAGAGACTGGCCAAAAGCACTGGTTGGAAGATTCATGTTGTACCGGGTTTGATAGATGATGATCTTTTCTTTGGTTTGATGAACAATAAGAGATTCTGTTCCTCTACCTGGTTGAGAAAAATGGAACAGTTGGATTACTTAGAGGAGCCGGATATGTTTCATGATGCATTTGCTCATATGCCCTTGCTGACCAATCAACCTTATGTTGATTTTTTGGAAAAGCTAAGCGGCATAGCCTTGAAGCATATTGAAAACAAATGGGCAATTGAATTGCTATCTAGGATCTATTGGTTTACCATTGAGTTTGGACTGATCCGTGAAAATGGAGAATTGAGAATTTATGGAGCAGGGATTTTGAGTTCGGCTGGGGAGACCAAGTTTAGTCTATCTGATGAACCTAAACACTTTGAGTATGATGTGAGAAAAATCCTCAACACACCTTACTGGAAAGATAAATTTCAAGATAAGTATTTCGTCATTGAAAGTTACGAACAGCTTTATCAATCTCTGCCCGAGATAGAAGAGATATTGGAAGAGATGGTTGCAGAGGAAGCGAAAAATTTATAAACACCAAAAAAATGAGAGTATTCTTTACTGGAGGATCAGGAAAAGCAGGGAAACATGCCATTTCTTACCTTCTTGATCAAGGGCACAGGGTTTTGAATGTCGATTTGAAGCCTTTAGATCTTCCCGGAGTGGACAATCTTATCGCTGATATCACTGATTCCGGTCAGATGTTTAATGCCATGAGTGCTTATGCTGGCTTAGATGAATTGGAGGCAGGAGACGGCGTTCCAAAATTTGATGCGGTGGTGCATTTTGCAGCAGTTCCACGGATTCTGATCAATCCGGACAATGAGACTTTTCGGGTCAATACGGTGGGTACTTACAATGTGATCGAAGCGGCAGTTAAGCTTGGGATCAAAAAAATCATTATTGCTTCTTCAGAGACTACTTACGGGATTTGTTTTTCGGATGGACGGACAGATCCCCAATCTCTGCCTTTGGAGGAAGACTACGATGTAGACCCTATGGACAGCTATGGATTGTCCAAAGTAGTCAATGAAAAAACAGCGCGTAGTTTTCAAAGACGCTCGGGTTTCGATATTTACGCGCTTCGGATTGGGAATGTGATTGAGCCGCATGAGTATGAAAAGCTCTTCCCTCATTATTTTAAAAATCCTGAAGTGCGCCGAAGAAATGCCTTTTGTTATATCGATGCACGGGACTTGGGACAGATAGTGGATCTATGTCTACAAAAAGATGGCTTGGGATACCAAGTTTTCAATGCAGGCAATGACCATAATGGCGCAATCATTCCAAGTCTTGAACTTGCGGAAAGGTTTTTCCCAGGTGTACCTTTAACAAGAGATTTGGAAGAACATGAAGCTCTTTTTTCAAATCGTAAAATCAAGGATGTTTTGGGATTTAAAGAGCAGCATAATTGGAGGAAGTATGTGAAGGCAGAATAATTTGATATTATTGATCAGGTCATTCAGTCAATCAATTAAAAAGGGTGGAAGAACTTTAGAATAAAAGCTGAGAGGATGAATTTATTTTTAAATTTGTTCTCTCTTAAAATTTAATAAAAAGACAGGTAAGTGATCATATTAATCTTTACCTGTCTTTTTGATTTCTTATGAAAGTAGCAGTAATTAAATACAATGCGGGTAATGTGCAGTCTGTTCTCTATGCTTTGGAGCGTTTGGGAGTGGAGGCTGAATTGACCGATGATCTGGAAAATATCAGTAATGCTGATAAAGTCATTTTTCCGGGACAGGGAGAAGCCAGTACCGCAATGAAATACCTCAAAGAAAAAAAATTGGACCGATTGATTCCTGAACTCAAGCAGGATTTCTTTGGGGTTTGCTTGGGGCAGCAGTTGCTTTGTGAACATTCAGAGGAGGGGGATACTCCCTGCCTTGGGATATTTCCTGTTTTGGTAAAAAAGTTTGTTCCAGAAAACCCATTTGATTTTAAGGTTCCTCATATTGGTTGGAATAATCTTCAAAATCTGAAATCCCCCTTACTTGAAGGCTTGGATGAAGCAGCTTTTGTCTATTATGTGCATAGTTTCTATTGTGAAGTAGGAGATCATACAATAGCCAAAACAGATTATATCTTACCCTTTTCTGCTTTGATGCATAAAGATAACTTCTACGCCATGCAGGCTCATCCCGAAAAAAGTGGCTTGGTAGGAGAAAGGATTTTGAAGAACTTCCTGAGCTTATAGTCTGTACGAGGTAAGAAGTGTAAAGTAGCGAGAGATGAGAATTCCGTTCAATTTTATCTATCATCCATACTCACCATTACCCAAAATCTAAATTCTATAATCTATGTCGTTTTGGATAAGACTACCATTTGAATTTAAACTTTTCCAAAGTTTGATTAAAAGTAAATGCAAATACAATTTACAAAACTGAACTTTGGAAAAGTTATCTTAATTAAACGACATTGAATCTACAATCTAAAATCAACAATCTCCCATGTATATCATTCCTGCAATAGACATTATCGCCGGTAAATGTGTAAGACTGACCCAAGGTGACTATGGGCAGAAAAAAGAATACCATGACAGTCCATTGGAAATGGCCAAACGTTTCGAGGATGCAGGCATAAAAAGGTTGCATTTAGTAGATTTGGATGGTGCCAAGGCAAAAAAAATTATCAATCAACATGTGCTCCAAAGTATAACATCAGGCACTTCGTTGCAGGTTGATTTTGGTGGTGGGGTGCAGTCTGATGAAGATGTTGCCCTTGCTTTTGAACTGGGGGCCCATCAGTTGACCGGAGGAAGTATTGCTGTGAAAAATCCGGGAATGTTCGAGTCTTGGATTGCAAAATACGGAGGGGATAAAATCATTTTAGGTGCTGATGCAAAAGACAGAAAAATTGCAATTTCTGGTTGGGAAGAGACCACCTCAGTAGACTTGATAGATTTCATCAAAGATTATCATGCAAAGGGGATTTCTTATGTCATCTGTACAGATGTGGCCAAGGATGGATTGTTGCAAGGTCCTTCAACAGCACTTTACAAAGAGATTCTACAGGAAATTCCAAGTATTAAGCTTATTGCCAGTGGAGGAGTGGCACAGGTAAAAGATTTGGAGGAGTTGCAAAAAACAGGCGTATACGGAACCATTGTAGGAAAAGCTTACTATGAAGGTAGGATTACGCTGGATGAGATGGCTGCGTTTTGAGAGGCGAGATGCGAGAGACGAGAAGTCCGAAACAAGAAAACAGAATTGAGGTGCAACCAATCATCCATACTTTCAGCCTCCTAACATCCGACATCCAATCTTCCAACCTTTAAATTTTACAGTTTTCCAATACTATCACTACCATGCTGACTAAAAGAATTATTCCCTGCTTAGACATCAAAGATGGCCGGACGGTCAAAGGAGTCAATTTTGTGCAATTAAGAGATGCAGGAGATCCTGTGGAACTAGCCAAAATCTATTCTGATGAAGGGGCAGATGAATTGGTATTTTTGGATATAACTGCCACTGTAGATAAGCGAAAGACATTGGCTGAATTGGTCACCAAAGTGGCCAAGGCCATCAATATTCCTTTTACTGTGGGTGGAGGTATTTCTACAGTGGAAGATGTCAAGATTTTACTCGGTGCAGGCGCTGACAAGATATCTATCAATTCAGCCGCCGTCAAAAACCCAAAGCTAATAGATGAAATGGCCGCTGAATTCGGAAGTCAGTGTATCGTGGTAGCAATAGACACCCGAAATGTAGACGGTATAGACTTCGTACATACCCATGGGGGGAGGAAGCCTACTTTGCTCAAAACCCAAGCTTGGGCCAAAGAGGTGAATGAGCGAGGTGCTGGAGAGATTCTTTTGACTTCCATGGATCACGATGGGACAAAGTCTGGCTTTGCCAATGAAATTACTGCCGAACTTTCTTCCATGCTGAGCATTCCGGTGATTGCATCGGGGGGAGCAGGTACTATGCCCCACTTCAAAGATGTATTTACTTTCGGTAAAGCAGACGCTGCACTCGCAGCCTCAATATTTCATTTCAAGGAAATTCCTGTTCCGCAATTAAAACAGTACCTTCAAGATGAAGGTATTCCAACCAGACTTTAACTTTATTTGCATAAGCATCAAACGACTATGGATTCGTTAAAAATAGATTTTCAAAAAGTAAACGGACTTGTACCAGCCATCATTCAAGATCAAAACACCAATAAAGTTTTGATGTTGGGATATATGAATCAAGAGGCTTTGGACAAGACGATCAGCACCAAAAAGGTGACGTTTTTCAGTAGGACAAAGCAGAGATTGTGGACCAAAGGTGAGACCTCGGGAAATTTTCTTGAAATGACTTCGATAAAGGTAGATTGCGACCATGATACTTTATTGATCAAAGCAAATCCCATTGGACCGGTGTGTCATACGGGAGCTGACACTTGTTTTTTTGAAGAGAACAAAAGCAAAACATTATTTATAGATGAGTTGCGAGCCATTATCAAGGATAGGAAAAACAATCCCAATGACACCTCATATACGGCTTCTTTATTCGCCAAAGGGATCAATAAAGTAGCTCAAAAAGTAGGAGAGGAGGCTGTTGAAATCGTGATTGAAGCCAAAGATGATAATAAAGACCTGTTTATGGGTGAAGCTGCAGATTTACTTTTCCATTATTTGGTTCTGTTGGAAGCCAAAGGCTATGAACTAGATGAAGTGATCAATGTATTAATCGAAAGACATCAAAAAAAATCATAAGATGAGCAAGAGAAATGTAACCGTACGCATGAATGCTGACTATGAGTATGAGGCCAGCAACCTTCAGGGAAATACAGTTCAAATGGATATGTATGATGCTCCGGCCAAAAAAGCACAGTCTCCTATGGATCTATTGCTATCAGCTTTGGGTGGCTGTTCTGCTGTAGATGCCGTACTGATGATGAAAAAAAAGAGAAAAACGATAGTAGACTTTTTTATAGAGGTGGAGGGAGACAGAAATGACGGAATTCCGGCCTTTTATAAATCTATCCACTTGCATTTCGTTTTGGTTTCTCCCGATGCTAAGGAGGAGGAGTTTGCTAAAGTAGTTGCATTATCAGTAGATAAGTACTGTTCAGTAGCTTCTTCAATCAAATCTGAAATCACCTACAGTTCTGAAATCAGATTGCCGGCATGAGAGTAGTCAAAGAATTTACAAAAGAAGAAATAAGGGTTTCGGTTTATTCTTGGAACAATAAATATCTGCTCAAATTTGAAATTGGCCCTTTAGAGCAGACCTACAAAGTTCCGGAAACGGAAATTTTGGAAGAGCAGGACATTGATGCTTTTTGTGAAGGGGAATTTTTTGAAAAGGTAGAGAGCTTATTCAAAGAAATGGGAGAAAGCTTGCGAAAACAGTTGGAAAATATTTAGCTTTAGAAAAATACCTAAAGTTTTATGGGCGTTCATAGGCTTTTTTTTCTGCTTTTTTTTGTAATCCTATCCTCTTGTAGTCAGAGGGAAAAGGAGAATACACCACCAAATAATCTAGAGCTGGTTACCTTCACAAGGCTATTGGATTATGATCTTGGGAATCTTGAAAATGAAATCAAAAACCTGGGAGATATACTCCAAGGCTATTTTGAAAAAAAAGACAGCATTTTAGCAGTAGCCGATAGAGGTAGGTATAAGTTTCAAGGTGGAATAGCCAATGCCATTCCCAATGAAGACCCTAATCTGTCGACCATCTATATTTCCTCGAAAGCTCAAAATATGGATGAGGTAATGGATTTGCTATACCTGACCAATCCAATTGACCATCATTTCAAGGAACTTTTTGAAAAATATGAAGTGTTGTCACAGGTTTATTTCAACAGTAAGCTCCAAATCAACAGACTTTATCCTCCATACGATGCAAATACCATGTTAGAGCCTGATTTGCATATTCCCTCTTTTAATTTTTACTATGAGGCAGATTTGGATTACAATCCGGAGAAAAAAACTGTCTGGGTAAAGGATATTTATATTGATCCAGTGGGCAAAGGTTGGGTTGCGTCATTGATACACCCAGTCTATGTAGAAGAAGACCTTAAAATGGTTTTGGGTTTTGATATCACAGTCAATGACTTGATTGAATTTTACCTTAATAATACCAGTAGGAACTTGGTGATTATAGATGGAGCAGGTACTGTGGTGGCAGGGAAATCCAAAGGAATTGAGGCATTATCCCTACCTCCCTTGAAAAACTTTACCTATAATCAGACCATCAAAGCGGACAACTTCAGGATGGAAGATTTCAATCTTTTCCGAAGTAAAAGTAAAGAAGTAAGGAAACTTGCCTCAAAAGTCATCCTCTCGGGTGAGGAGTCCTTTTTTCTGAAAGACGGACAGGAATCAGTTGCCATATCAGTTGTCAAAATGGACAGAATGGACTGGTTTGTTTTAGATATTGTATTTGAATGAAACAAATAAAGAAAGATAATCCCAAACTCAAGGTAGAGGCATCTGGCTGGATTGTGGCTGTTGGGATTTCTTTGGTGCTTCTTGTTTTGGTTTTGGGTTTTAGTTTTTTTTCGGCCCTTCGGGAAAGTCAAATTAGCTCAAGACAGACCAATCTCAATAAACAGGTGGAAATTGCTGGAAAGGACTTACAAAGAAACTTTGAAAGCATGTATGAGGACATGTTGTTTTTTGTCAACAACCTGGAGCCTTGGACATACGACCGTACAGGAAATGAGCAATTGGCATTTGAAAAACGTGCTAGAAGGATTTTTAATAACCATAGGGAAGTTCTGGACAGCATCATTGTATCTTTTCCCAGACACCATGTTTCTTTTCATTTTGACAGACAAAACAACTTTATAAGAAGCAGCTATAATTCAGTAGAGTCCCTTCCCAAAATCAGTGACAACAGCATCAATCTTGTCAATGCTACCAAAGGGGTAAGTATCCATGTAAAGGTTAATTTCAATAGATACTTCAGAGCGCAGTTGAGTAATTATTACCTTGGTTCTACAGGTGAAAAAATAATCTGGATCAATGGTGAGTATATCGTTTTTGAAGATACTTATGAAAGGCAAAACTTGGATATCAATGGCTCCATAAACCAGACTATTGCGACCGATATTTCCGAAGGCCTTAAAGGATATGTCTCCGGAAAAGTAAATGGGCTGAATCAAGAAGAAAAACCAATTAAAGCAACCGTACATTATTACCCTTTTTCGCTCAACCCATTTGATAAAAAATTTGCAGTTATTTTTGCTCAGGATATCAGCAACATAGGGTTTGATATTTACAATACCTATTTTTATTTATTGCTTGGCTTGGCAGTTTTGCTGATGGCCGTGATAATTTTTTTATATAAGTTTATCAATAATGTCCAATTGGCTAATACCAAACTTGCGGAATCATCGGAAGAAATCGAAGAGCTTTTCAGAAGACAAACCCTCTTGCTTCAAGAGTCCAAAGGCTTTATTTACTTTCAGAATGCAGATGGTAACATGACTTCTGTAGGCAGAGAGGTGAAGGATGTTTTAGGTTATGAAACTGAAGAGTTTCTTGAAAACTTCAAGTCTTATATGAAGGTTGAAGATAGGTACACGCTTCTTAAGGAGATTAAGGATGTGCTGAATGAACAAAAGGAGGTTTTGGCTACCGAATTTAATTTCAAGAAAAAATCTGGAGAATGGGTAAGGGTTAAGATTTTTGAAAAATTCATTTATGATTCAAATGGTACCTTTCAAGGAAATGTAGGAATCTGTACTGATATACAGGATAGGTATGAAGCAGAGCAGGAATTAAAGAGGAGTGAAAACAGGCTAAGGGCTGTATTGAATAGTCTTCCGGACCTGATTTTCATTTATAACAACGAAGGTGTTTTTTTAGACTATTATGTACAGGACAGAAGCTTACTGATGATGCCGCCAGAAAGCACTCAAGGGAAGAATTTTAGGGATATCATGCCGGAACCTGTAAAATCCCAGCTGGTCAGTGCTTTTGATAAGGTCATTCATACAGGCAAAGGACAGACTTTGGAATTTGAAATCATGCTGCCTTTAGGCAAGCGTATTTTTGAGACGAGACTCTTTAAGCTGGACGACCAACGTGTTATCTCTATGGCAAGGGAAATTACAGGTCAGAAACTTTGGGAAAAAGGGCTTCAGGAGGCAAAGGAAGCTGCAGAGCAAGCGAACAGAGCGAAGTCGGAGTTTCTGGCCAATATGAGCCATGAAATCAGAACCCCAATGAATGGTTTGCTGGGGATTTTAGGTCTATTGGAAAACACCCAGCTCAACAGGAAGCAACTTGAATATATACAGGTAATCAAAGATTCAGGGAAATCTCTCATATCCATTGTCAATGATATTTTGGATTATTCCAAAATAGAATCAGGCATGATGGATCTCAATCTTTCCGTCTTCAATTTTCCGAAAGAAATTAAAAGCACTTTCAGGTTATTTGAGGGCTTGATTAAGGAGAAAAATATAAACTTTTCCTGCAAGCTGGATGAGGACATTCCTGATTTTGTGCAGTTGGATAAAGATAAAATTGCTCAGGTAATTTACAACATTGTCGGCAATGCACTGAAATTTACTCCCGATGGCGGCAAAGTTAAAGTGGAAGTTACTGCTGAGTATTTTATGAATGATAATGTCATCTTGGAGTTTTCTATCCAAGACTCAGGATTGGGTATACCAAAAGAAAAAATCAGCTCTCTTACCCAGCCATTTGTACAGGTGGATGGAAGTAATACCAGAGAATACCCCGGAACAGGACTTGGATTGGCTATTTCAAAGAAACTTATTGAATTGATGGGAGGAGATTTGAATATTGAAAGTGAGCTGGGTATTGGTTCTGTATTTACATTTAGTGTTTTTGGAACAGTTAAGAAAAATGCCGATAAGCCTGAAGTACATGAGGTTCGTTCAAACAAGGGAAATGAGTTGTCTTATGAAAATATGGCAAACCAGATTCCATTGGATATTCTTTTGGTAGAAGATAATGACATTAATCTTACTTTTATGCGTATGACTATGGAGCAGCTAGGGTATAAATTGGATGTGGCAAGAAATGGGGTTGAGGCAGTCGAAAAGGTCAAGACCAAAACTTATGACCTGATTTTGATGGATATTCAGATGCCAAAAATGAATGGGCTGGAAGCAACCAGGCAAATAAGAAAAATGAACCATGCTTCCACATCAGAGATAATCGGTCTTTCTGCCAATGCCTTTAAGGAAGATGTCCAGAATGCTCTGGAATCTGGTATGAACGAATACCTGACCAAGCCGATTGGAATTCAGGATTTAGCCAGATTGATCAGAGAGAAATTTGAGCATAAAAAAAAGGAGGCCTAGCCTCCTTATATTTTTTTAGATTTCGGTATTCAAATCAAAAGCCTCCAAGTAATCCGCTACTCTTTTGACAAACATGCCTCCCAATGAACCATCAACTACTCTGTGGTCATAAGAGTGAGAAAGGAACATTTTGTGTCTGATGGCGAT
This sequence comes from Indibacter alkaliphilus LW1, assembly GCF_000295935.2. Lineage (GTDB taxonomy): Bacteria > Bacteroidota > Bacteroidia > Cytophagales > Cyclobacteriaceae > Indibacter > Indibacter alkaliphilus. Next base: position 40,197 of record NZ_ALWO02000037.1, on the reverse strand, counting down.
CACGTCACCTGTAGGAGTTTCAACTACTGCTGGTTTTTTCTGGATAGCGCCTACAGCTAATATGGCCACCTGAGGCTGCATGATGATTGGGGTACCCATTACATTTCCAAATGAACCTACATTGGAAACCGTATAAGTGCCTCCACTAAGCTCATCCGGACTCAGTTTGTTGTTTCTGGCCCTATTTGCCAGATCATTTATCTTTTTGGAAAGTCCTGTCAGATTAAGTTGATCTGCATTTTTGATAACAGGTACAATCAGGTTACCTGATGGCAGAGCTACCGCCATACCTACATTGACATCTTTTCTTTTGATGATTTTGTCTCCATCTACGGATACATTGATCATCGGGAAATCCTTGATGGCACGGGCTACAGCTTGAATGAAGAAAGGTGTGAATGTAATGGGCTCACCTTCTTTTTTCTTATAAGCTTCTTTTACTTTATTTCTCCACAAGACAATATTGGTCACATCTGCCTCAACAAATGAAGTGACATGAGCTGAAATTCTCTTGGAATCGATCATCCTTTGAGAAATCATTTTTCTCATTCTATCCATTTCGATGATTTCATCCTGGCCGGAATAAGTGATTTCCACTTTTGGTGCCGGAGTGTCCTTGACAGAGGTACTGCTTTGAACAGCTGGTTTTTGCTGATCTCTGTTTTTCAGATATGTCAGCATATCAATCTTGGTGACTCTTCCTTCTTTACCTGTTCCTGGTATTGTAGCAAGTTCATCTTTGCTGATGTTCTCAGTTTTGGCAATACTCAAAACCAATGGCGAGTAAAACCTGTCATCCTCTTGAGCATTTTTACCAGAAGAAGTATCCTTCAGTAAAGCCTCCGTCTGGGATGGTGCAGCTGCTATTAACTCCTCTTTTGGGCTAGCCTCTTTCTTTTCTTCTGTGCCGGCCTCAGCAGGAGCATTTTCTTCTCCCTCCACTTCAATAAGAGCTATTGGTGCACCTACTGCTACCACTTCACCTTCTTTGGCCAAAATCTTCTTTAATACTCCACCATGGGTAGCAGGAACTTCTGTATCTACTTTATCAGTAGCTACTTCCAATACAGATTCATCTTGTTCAATGGTATCACCTTCGTTTTTGAGCCAAGTGAGTACTGTTCCTTCTATGATACTTTCACCCATTTTGGGCATCAGCATTTCTACAGTCGCCATAATTTTATTATTTAATTGGGTTTATTTCTGACTTTTAAAATTAAATTTTATTTTTTCTAATACAAAATTGATTTGGAAAATTTTTATTCTGTTTTTCCTGAAATTGCAGTGCGGAGCATATTGAGCACAGCCACTGCTGTCAATTGAATATTGAGCATCCTGTCTTGGGTTAATTGAAGCTTTTTGGTGATAGTCCTATCCTCCCAGGCGCAAGCTATCCAAACTGTCCCCACTGGTTTTTCAGCCCAACCTCCTCCTGGTCCCGCAATGCCGGAACTTGCCAAGCCAAAATCAGCATCAAACAAGTTTTTGATATTTTCAGCCATCTGAATCACCGTCTCTTCGCTGACGGCTCCTTTTTCAGAAAGTACAGTTTTCTCTACCTCAAGTAGTTTGTTTTTGAATTTGTTGTGGTAGGGAATCAAGCCTCCCTGAAAATACTTACTACTTCCCGGGATACTGGTAACCAGATGTGAAATATAACCACCCGTGCAGCTTTCTGCAAATGCTACTTTCTTTTCGGCCTGTATCAGGAGTCTTCCAATAGCCTCTTCGAGCGATTCCTTATTGTATCCGTAAATATATTTTCCAATGATCTTTTTGGCCAAAAGGATCTGCTCTTCCACATCATTTTGAAGTTCTTCCATCCTTTCCCCAAAAGCTGTAAGCCTAAGCTTGACCTGCCCCAGTGATGGCAGGTAGGCTAATTTGATGTGTTCAGGAAGATTTTGTTCCCAGTCTTTTAGCAGATCAGCTAACCAACTTTCTCCAATTCCCACGGTTTTGATCACTTTATGGTAAATATTGGGTAGGGGATAAATTTCTTTGATTTTGGGTATGACAAAAGCTTCCATCAATCTCTTCATTTCATGTGGTACTCCTGGCATAGACATCCAAACACAACCGTTTTCTTCAAACCACATCCCAGGGGCTGTTCCCAATTCATTTGGAACGTATGTGCATTTGGTAGGTAGGTGCGCCTGAAGTCTGTTCAGCTCGGTCAGTTCTCTACCTCTCTTTTCAAAAAATGTTCTGACTGCTTCAAGAGCCTCTGGAACTAATTCCACTGCACATTGGAAATATTCAGCCAAAAGAGGCTTGGTAAGGTCGTCATTGGTAGGTCCTAAACCTCCTGTCATTAGGATGATTTCTGCCCGCTTTTCAGCACTCCTAAAAGCCTCCAGAATAGCATCTCTATTGTCCCCGACGGTTGACCTTCTGACTACTTTGACACCTATTTTATCCAGTTCCTGACTGATCCAGTGGCTATTGGTGTCTACTATTTGCCCATAAAGCAATTCATCTCCTATGGCAATAATTTCTGCTGTAACAGTTTTTGTACTCCCCATTCAATTTAAATTGTTTTCAAAGGCTTAAATTAGGTAAAGTATTTTGATAATAGGACTGTGAGGAGGTTCAATTGAAATTTGGTTAAAAAAGTATTGGAGAACATTTCTACCCTAAGAATTTTGATGGGAAGATAAGGTTCTTATTATCAGAAATTTAAATCCAATCACTTTATGGAAGGAGAAATGGGATATTTAAGTCAAAGCTATTTGGTCTATCTATCTTTTCGACAGTTCAGTTTTGTACACAGTGTCGGTCTTGACTTTTCAACCACCTTTGGAAAAGTTTTTATAGCTACAAAAGAATATCGTATGCCATGCCTCACCATTACTTCAACACAGGCTCCACAGTATAACCTTGCTTTCTGAGTAATTGAACAAGTCCATTTTCAGACCCTAAATGGCCTGCACCTACCGCAACGAAGGCAGAAGCTTCTTTGATAGCCTCTTCAATGATGGGAATCCAAGCTTTATTTCTGTTGTATAAGAGTGATTCAGCGTGATTTGCAAACATATCCGATATTATGATTTGATCGTGAATGTATTCAATGTCTTTACTTAAGTAAACATCTACTAATTCCTGAAATTCCTGATTGCCTTTTTCAGTATCCAAAATCACTTTAACCAACTCATCGATTTGTTCTTCCAAAGGAATTTCATCGAAAAGACTTGCCTGAAACTCAATTGTTTCCAATCCTTTTATAGGAATCTGTTTTTCCTGTGCTTTTCCTAAGAAAAACTGTTCATAGCTCTGTACATTCGGGCAAGAAATCACTTTCATCAATACCATGGAACTGAGAATAAAGGGCTTCATTGCTCCCAATTGATCTAGTCCCGCACCAAAACTTTCCTTAAAAAACGCATCAACTGTGGCATGTTCTTCTTCTGGAATATGCGCTTTGATGTTTTCCATGTCTTTATTGAAGGATATTTGGTTCATTTTACCCATAATTCCAGGGTCAGACATGTCAATTTCCATGAATAGTTTATCGCTATCTTCCAGGGCCTTGAGGGTGATTTCATCCATCATAAACTGGTCTTTACAAATAAGATGAATGGTTCCGAATAGGTAAGATTCATGCACGGTCCCGTTTCCTGATACCTTCCAAAGTAAAGATGAGTTTTCTTGTGCAAAAAGAAGAGAGCAGATTAAGAGGAAATAGGAAAGAATGAGGCCTTTTTTAATAGTTGAACTGATAGGAAGCATAAACTTTTTGAGTTTAATAGATAATGACTGGTATCAAATTAAGTAAAAGTTTTCTTGAAATACATCAAAAATCATATTCTTGTTGTACTATATTTTCCAAACTTGAGAATTCAGTAAATGGATTTATGACTATTTGATCACCAACATTGGAACATGTGTATGGTAAGCCATTTTCAGACTGGTGCTTTTGTTGAATAAATATTCAAAAAATGACTTGTCTTTGGAAAAAGTGACCAATATTGAGTTAGGGTTTTCTTCCAGGTATTTTTGAATTCCAATTTCTGTTTCTTTAGATTCCAACATTGTAAAATCCGCATGGATTTCCGGATATGTTTCTTTGAAGTAAGATTCCAGACCTTTTAGCTCAATTTTTTTCTCAAAACTTTGGGCATTGCAAACGTGAAAAAAATCATAAGGTAGGTCAAATTTAGAAGTCAAATTGATCAGCTTCTTGAATTGTGATTCCTTTTCGTCCAAAAGCTCCAGGGCGACACATATTTTTTTCTTAGAAGGAAGATCAGCATCTTGGGGCACTACCAAGATAGAAGTCCGGGCGTCTTTGACAACATGTCCGGTATTTGACCCAATCAGAGCTTTCTTGATTCCACTGGCACCCTGGGTACCCATGACTATTAAATCATAATCTTCCCTGTAAGCAAAAGCAGTGACTGCAGTAGCGATACTGCCCTGCATGATTTTATAGTCAATTTTTAATCCTTGTTTCTTGAGTTTTTCAGAAATCTGCTTCATTTGATCTTTAGCATCCCGCTCAATATTGCTAATTATCTCTGTTGCCTGTGCAGCAAAATCATATACTGCATAGAAGGCGTAAAACAATGTGATTTCTGCCTTTTCTATTTTTGCCAATTCAACTGCAAATGTCAATGCATTATTGGCATTGTCGCTGAAGTCTGTGGGTACAAGGATTTTCATAGGTTGATATTTTTAGATTAGAATCAATTTTATTTCAAATCTCAAGCTACTTAATTTTCTTTAAGAGCTTTATGATTTTAATCATCCTTTTTTATATGATATCCAGAGTTTCTTTTCCCATAAGTTTGAAAGGTTTTTGAAACCTAAAAAACAGCATCTATATCCATTTTTCACCTTCTTGAAAAATTATGGAGCTAGTTCTTGAGCTTTTATCTATTTTTAAGGCAAAACAACAATTATTTTATGCAGAATTTGAAAATGATGATGGCCATAATGCTGGTCTTTTTGGTGTTTTCCTCATATGCTCAGGAAAACCCTAAGTGGCTTCGTTATCCGGCTATTTCCCCTGACGGGACTACCATAGCATTTACATTTAAGGGTGATCTATACACAGTTTCCAGTAAGGGAGGGAATGCTACCCAACTGACATTTCACGATGCACATGACTTCATGCCTGTCTGGAGCAAGGATGGGAGTAAAATTGCTTTTGCATCTGACCGCTATGGTAATTTTGATGTTTTCGTCATGGACTCCGGAGGAGGAATGGCCAGTCGCTTGACTTTCCATTCAAATGATGAAATGCCTTATTCTTTTTCATCAGATGACCAAGCTGTCATTTTTGGAGGTGTAAGACAAGATCTTGCCGAGCATAGGCAATATCCAACTGCATCACAGCCAGAGCTGTATCAGGTTCCTGCAAAAGGAGGAAGGGTTGACCAAGTCTGGACTATCCCTGCAGAATATGTTCAGGTAAATTCTGATGGCAGCAAAATGATTTATCATGATAAAAAAGGTGGAGAAAATATTTGGAGAAAGAAACATACTTCAGCCATCACCCGGGATATATGGGTTTATGATGCTGAGACCGAATCGCACCAAATGCTCACTGATTTTGAGGGTGAGGATAGAAATCCTGTTTTTTCCTCAGATGGAAATACGGTTTACTACTTGAGTGAAGCCGAAGGAAGCTTCAATGTCTTTAAAATGGCAATGGATAATCCCAAACAAAAAGCAGCGATCACTTCATTGGAGAATTTTCCAGTAAGATTTCTGAGTATAGCTAATGATGGATTAATGAGTTTCTCCTATGATGGTGAACTTTATACTTTGAGAGATGGTGAGTCCCCCCAAAAGCTGGAAGTTTCCATCAGAACCCAAGCTTCTGCCAATCCGGACAGTTATATCAGCATCAACGGCGGGGTCAGGGAAATGTCAGTTTCACCAGACGGAAAGGAAATAGCATTCATAGCCCGAGGGGAAGTTTTTGTAACATCCGTGGACGGGGCTATCACCAAAAGAGTGACCAACACACCCAACCAGGAAAGTTTTGTGGAATTTGCACCTGACGGTAAATCCATCATATATGCTTCAGAAAGAGATGGTAGGTGGAAGATTTTTAAAGTAAGTAAGGTGAGAGACGCTGAAGAACCTTTCTTTTTTGCCAGCACTTTGCTAAAAGAAGAGGTACTTGTCAGTAAAGAAGTAGATTGCTATTTGCCAAAAATATCCCCTGACGGAAAAAAACTGGCCTATATTGAAGATCGAAGAACACTTAAAGTGTTGGACCTTTCTAGCAAAGAAACTACTACTTTGATGACTCCTGAACATCTTTTCCACATGAGAGACGGAGATCAGTATTTCGAATGGAGCCCAGATAGCAAATGGCTACTTGCATCTTTTAGACCTACCATGGCTAATGGAGAAGTGGTTTTATTGGATGCAACAGGTAAAAAAGAAATGCTTAACCTCACCCAAAGTGGATATGGAGATAGCAATCCAAAATGGGTAAATGAAGGAAAACAAATGATCTGGTTTTCCAACAGAGATGGATTGAAGAGTTTTGCCACAAGCGGTGGATCCCAAAATGATGTTTTTACATTATTCTTTACCAAGGAAGCTTATGATAAATTCAATTTAAGCAAGGAAGATTTTGACTTGATGAAGGAAGTGGAAAAGGCAGGTAAAAAGGATGAGGATAAAAAAGAAGATAAGAAGGGGGACGATTCAAAAAAAGTAGATAACTTAAAGATAGACTGGGAAGATTTAAGGGAGAGGAAGTCTAAATTAACTATTCATTCTGCCCAATTGGGAGATGCCGTTTTGGATAAAGAAGGTGAGAAGTTACTCTACCTTGCACGCTTTGAAAAGGGCATGAACCTCTGGAGTACCAACCTACGGACCAAGGAAACCAAGATGGAGTTGAAGCTGGACGCCAGCTATGGAAGCCTAACTTGGGATAAGGAGATGAAAAACCTATATCTGCTTTCAGGGGGAAATATCTCCAAAATTACAGACAGTGGTAGTAAGCGGGAACAGATCAAAATTGCCGGCGAGATGACCTTGGATAAAGAAGCTGAGTTTGAGCAAATGTTTGAACATATCAAGATCAGAACAAAAGGAGCTTTTTATACTTCAGATATGCATGGGGTCGATTGGGATGAGCTGACCGAGCAATACAGGAAATATCTACCTTATATTGGAAACGGATATGAGTTTTCTGAAATGGCTTCTGAGATGATAGGAGAATTGAATGTGTCTCATGCAGGAGCGAGTTATAATAGGTCTATTCCACAATCCGATGCTACGGCATCTTTGGGGGTTTTTATGGATTATGGACACAAAGAAAATGGAATTAAAATAAAAGAAATCATCAAAGATGGGCCTCTGGATAAATCTGGCTTGGAGGTTCAGGCAGGAATGGTTATCGAGAAAATTGATGGAGAGTTAATTGGCACTGATAAAGACCTGGCCTGGTATTTAAACAGAAAGGCAGATAAGTTCACACTTTTGGAGTTGATAGATCCGAATAACAATGCCAGAAAGCAAGTCACTGTAAAGCCAATTACTTTGGCAGAAGAAAATAGATTACTGTATAAAAGATGGGTGAAACGCAATCAGGCGGAGGTAGACAGACTAAGTGGTGGGAAACTTGGATATGTCCATATCCCCGGAATGTCTGATGGGCCATATAGAACGACCTATGAAGAAATGATGGGTAAATACCACGACAGGGAAGGTGTCATTGTTGATACCAGGTTTAATGGAGGAGGAGACTTGGTAGCTGATTTAGCGATGTTTTTCACAGGTGAAAAATTCATTACCTACGCTACTGAGGACAGAGATGTAGGCTATGAGCCTACATTCAGATGGACCAAGCCTACACTGGCAATGTTTAATGAAGCAAATTATTCTGATGGGCATTGTTTTGCTTGTGGTTATACAGATCTTAAAATCGGAAAAACCGTGGGAATGCCAACTCCTGGAACCTGTTCTTTTGCCGGCTGGGAAATGTTGCCCAATGGAGGCCGATGGGGAATAGTACCTATTTCTGCCAAAGATAAAGCAGGAAACTGGATGGAAAACAATGAAACCAAGCCTCAATTCCAGGTGAAAAACATGCCGGGAAAAATTGATAAAGGCGTAGATCAGCAATTGGAAAAAGCAGTCGAAGAGCTGATGAAGGAAGTGCAGTAGGTGCATTTCTGATCAACATAAAAAAGCCGTCACTTCTTTAGAAGTGACGGCTTTTTTTGACCATTATTTTACGTAGTCATTGATCCAACCATTGAGTTTTTGATGGATTTGTTTGCATTGGCTATCCACTAAGGGCTTTTCAAGAAAATCATAGACCAACTTGTAAGACCTTGCTTTTTCTCTATCTGCATGGGAAAGAGAAGAGGTTACCATGATAACCTTTACATGATCTGGGTTTACTTTAGGACTGAGTTTTTCCAAAAATTCCCAACCATTCATATATGGCATATTGATATCCAAAAAGAGCAAAAATCTGGTATCACTCCCGGATTCAGATAAAATATAATTAAGGGCCTCTTTGGCCTCTTCAAAACTTGCCGGCTCCTTGCAAAGCCCGGATTCCCTGATAATAATTTTATGTAAAAATATTACCCCAGGATCATCATCAATTATCAGTATTTTCGTTTTTGTACTCATTTGTTATTAACCAAACTCTCAGACCTTTTGTGTGTTTCGCGCACAATTTTGTCCAACTGCTCCAATGTTTCTAGTATTTCTTTTTTTACTTGATCTTTACTCTTACCCACCTCCTTATACTTGGGGTAATTGATGAGAAGATGTGTAAGTCCCAATGCTTTGGTCAGAGGGGCTCTGACCAGGTGGGATTGCTGCCATGTGATTTCTTTGAGACTGTAGTTTTGGGATTCAATTTTTGTCAAAGCCTCTTTCAAAAGGTCGTTTGTGCTACTGAGTTCCAAAGTTCTTTCCTGAACCAATTTTTCTAAAGTATTATTGACTTTGACCTTAGCGATGTAGGTTACAATGAAATATGCCAAAATACATGCCAAAGAAACTACTATTAATCTAAACCATATCATTTCAAAGAAAAAAGCTTTGACTTCCATTGGGAGGGTATGAATGCCGTCCAGTTGCCCATTTCTCATGACCCTTACCTGAAGTTCATAATTCCCAGGTCTCAACCCGCTGAAGATGATAGATCTCTGTTCCCGGATCGGTATCCATTGTTCATTTTTACTTGGGATTCTTTGGTACAAAGTGAATTCAGACGGATTGGTAAAATCAATGTTTGAAAAGGATACCTGAAAACTTGAGGTGCCAGCAGGAATTAGAAGCCCTTCATTTTCTATAGAGATTTTTTCTCCTCCCAAGAGCAACTCATCCCACTTGAAGTTGGCAGAGTTGTCTTTCAGTTCCATATTCATGGGATTGATAATTCCGACACCTTCCACTGTTGGAATCCAGATTTTCCCTGTGTTATCTTTGAAGGCTGCAGGAAAAATCAACCCGTTTGTTTCTGAATTGGGCATTCCATGACTTTTATTGTAGACTACAGAGGCTGCATGAAAGCTTTCAGATTCAGAGGTTTTAAATTTTTCCAATTCTTTTTCCGGGAAATATTGAACCCCAAAATTATTGCTGATCCAAATCCCTCTTTTACCATCATGCGTTATGCTGAAAACTGAAACTGAGCTTAACCCATTTTCCCTTGTTAAGCGACTGAATTTCCCATCTTTGTAAAGTACAATCCCACCATGTGTTCCAAACCATAAATCACCTGAACTATCTTGATGGATGGCATAAATTACATTTTCCCCAGGTTTTAGCGGTAAGTCAATATTTTCCTTGAATTCATGATCTGCAATTCGAAACGCACCATAATTCATAGAACCAATCATCAGTTCACCATTCTGAAGTTCTTTGATTGTATTGAAATTAGTATTTCTGAATTTATCCGGTAAAGATACTCTTTTGAGCTCGCCTCCTTTTTCCCTATAGTGTAAGCCTCCATATCGGGTCAGAATCCACAAAGTTTCTTTTGAGTCCTCAAATACTACATAAACATAATTACTCTTTAATCCTGTCTTTTCGGTAATCGACCCGATGATTTTTTCAGTTTTTTTATCGATTATGGAAATCCCAGCTGTAGATCCTACATAGATATTGTTCTTATCTTCCCCTATGGTATTGACCCAGTTCAGAAGTAGTCCATTACTTGTATTGAAGGATTTGATAGCTCCATTTTCAATTTTGTAAACTCCCTCAGACTTGGTACCTATCCAGTAGTTGTCATTGCTGTCTTGGAAAAGTGCTTTTACATTTTTCTCCCTCAATTCCTGATGGTTGATTTTTTGAACTTTAGCTGGCTTTACAATTACCAATCCACGCCCATGTGTTCCCAAGTATAGATTCTCTCCATCATATTGAATATTCCGGATCGTATAGTTTTTTATTTCATCGAAATAAAAACGCTCAATTCCCCCACTATGAATGCGAATAAGTCCATTTTCTGTTGAGCCTGCCCATAAATTGTTGTACTTATCTTTAGTAATAGTATGAAATCCGACATCTTTGATTTTCTCAAATGAAACCAACTCTACCAATTTCATATCCTCCTCAACTCGATAAACACCCTTTTCCGGAACGGCTATATAAATGCGACCACCTTCTACCTGTACTTTCCTTGCTACAATATTCCTTTCTGTCAGGAGTCTGTGGGTGTTCTTTTGGTAATTGTACTCATAGAGACCATTATTGGTGCCTATCAGCATAATGCCATCTCCCTTGTGGAAAAGGCTTTGTGTTTCGGTTCCCTGCTCTGGTTTCCAATTGGGTAAAAGGCTGAAAGTGTCGTTTTTCCAGAGATGTACATTGCCATCTTGTGTACCTATCCATAGGTAGCCATTGTCATCTTCTGAAAGGGTCATGATCCACGAATTATCAGCGATGTGATTGCAGTCAATTACCTTTGTGATTGTTTTATCGAGTAAAGCGATGCTCCTGTCTGATGAGGCCCAAATTCCGCTTTTACCTTTAAAAAATGAATAGTAGGTCTGATCAAGCATTCGATTATAACCTCCTTTATCAAATACTTTGATTTCCAAACCATCATGTCGGGCAAGGCCTTCCTCAGTGGCCATCCACAAAAATCCCGCATGATCAAAATTCATGGCGTAGATAGCATTTTGGGGCAATCCTCTTGTATTGTCCCATAACTCTACAACATGCTCATTTCTGTTTTTGAGTTTTTTAATGTTTTCCTCAAACTCAGCTTCAAAGGGTTTTGCTTCCAATGATCTGCTGAAGGTCAGGAAAGATATAATAATCAAACAGATGATTTTATTTAGCCCCAAGTTCAATGTCCTGTCCTTCAGTGTGAATTAGAATGTGTAATATCAAGATAATAAATATCCGGATTTTACCCTCAAGGTTTTAGGTTTATCTGGTATAAAATACCAAATAGGAATCCTAAATCGCTTGTATAAACGGAAAAATAGCTTCAATTAAATCATATTCCAAACCTTTTTTTTATTAGAATTTATTATTCATTTTTTTTAGTTTGACAAGAGAAAAAGTGGTTTCAAAATTTTGCTTGTTGAACGAAAGGAGGATTAACCTAAATTCACCTGAGTTTAGACTTTTTGTATTTTTCACCAATAGAGAAAGGACTGAATTGCATTATTTTAAGTTCAAAAATAGGGCTTTTAACATTTCTTTGGTTACGCCCTTCTATAGGCAAAAACTCCTACTACAGCAAAACAGATCAAGGGTAGAATAAATGAAAAGTTGACTTCCGGTACTCCCAAGATTTGGATGTCGTCGTAATTTGGACCTCCTAAATCTAAAATCACTCCTTGAAGGGTTGGCATGACTGCACCGCCGACAATGGCCATAACTAAGAATGCTGCTCCATACTTGGCGTCTTCCCCCAGTCCCTCCAAAGCTATCCCATAAATGGTAGGAAACATCAATGACATGGTAAAGGAGATGCCTACCAGGCAATAAAGTCCGGCCATACCTGTCAGAAAAATTGTTCCAATTGTAAGCATCGCAGCGCTAACCGAAAAAATCAAAAGCAGTTTTGCGGAATTGATAAAGCGCATCAGGTATGTACAAACCCATCTTCCGACCAAAAACAAGATGAGTGCAGTATAGGCATAGTTCACTGCAGTGGCATTGTCGATACCCAGCACTTCGGCATATTGATAAATATAGGTCCATACCATAATCTGGGCGCCTACATAAAACATCTGTGCGATGACCCCCTCCCTGAACTTGGGATTGCTGAAAAGCCTTTTCATGGAAGGATAGAAGTCCAGCTTTTTATCTTTTGATAAATTTTCGGGCATTTTGACCGTAGCAATCAATACAGCAAGAGCTATCACTACCAAACCTAAAATTACGTATGGATTCCTTATGACCATCAGGTCATTGGTTCTGATCATTGCTTTCGCACTTTCATCCAAACTAGGGAAAATGAGATTCCCTTCTAGGTCTACATTATTTGACTGGAGCGCGTTCAGGATAAATTCTTTGGCGACAAACAATCCAGCCAGTGCCCCCATTGGGTTGAAAGCCTGGGCAAAATTCAGGCGCTGCGTAGCAGTTTCCTCTGGCCCCATTGCCAAGACATAGGGGTTGGCGGTAGTTTCAAGAAAAGCCAGACCAAAAGTCAGGATATACAATGCAGTGAGGAAAAAACCATAACTTTCCCAGGCGGCTGCAGGATAAAAAAGCAGTGCCCCAAAAGCATAAAGAGAAAGCCCAATCAAGACTCCGGTTTTGTAAGAGTATTTTTTTATAAAAATGGCAGCAGGCAAGGCCATTGTGAAATACCCCCCGTAAAACGCCAATTGAACCCAAGAAGCCCGAACATTATTCAATTCGAGAACACGCTTAAATGCTGCAACCATGGGGTTGGTGATGTCATTGGCAAAACCCCAAAGTGCAAACAAAGAAGTAATCAAAATGAAAGGCAAAAGCAGATTTTTTGGAACTACTGGGGAGTTTGTCATTTTTTCTCAATTTGATTCAGCAATGCGTTTCATTTTTGAAAGGGATAGGTTTTGTATTTAGATGGAATTTAAGTTCCTATGGCTCTATCAAGATGGGTATAGCCCCCATCCACAAAAATAAGTTGCCCTGTGGTATGCGAGGATCTTGGAGAAAGTAGAAAAACGACCATATCAGCAATTTCCTGAGGCTTGGTCATCCTGTTTTCCAGTGGAATTCTTTTCTCAATTTCAGACCTTTTTTCGTTGGGGTTTTCAAATGTGTCCAGCCAGGTTTTGTAAAGTGGAGTCATGACTTCAGCTGGAATGACTGCATTTACTCTGATTCCATAGGGAAGAAGTTCCACGGCCCATTCTCTGGTCAGAGAAAGCTGCGCTCCTTTGGCCGCAGTGTAGCCACTTGTATTTCCTTGACCAGTGATGGCTGTTTTGCTGCTGATATTGACAATAGCACCACGGCTATTTTTGAGATATGGAAGTGCAAAATGTACCAAATCATAGTAATGGCCAAGGTTTTTTTCTACCGAGGATCGGAAAGATTCCGGGCTTCCTTTTTCCAGACCTACGCTATCATTTGCACCGGCATTATTGACCACCCCGTCTATCCGTCCAAATTTTTCGATTACAAATTCCACAGCATTCTGAGCATCTTTTGTTTGGCTTAGACGGTGAGCATATTGAGCTGCTTTCCCGCCATTATCTTCTATATCCTTGATGATTTTTTTTCCTTCTTCTAATGAAGGGTCGATGAGCACTGGGATAGCACCTTCCTCTGCCAGTATCCTACTGATTGCTTCTCCTATACCCTTAGCTCCCCCTGAGATGAGGTAGACCTTATCTTTTAAGTTTAAGTTCATCTTTTTTTACCCTTTGAGCCCATAAAATCTACAAGCATTTTCTCCAAAAATATCATTCTGTTCTGTTTTGGAAAATGAGCTGAAAAACACAGAGGCTATGTCATAGACTTCTGTGTAACTGGCAGCAACAAGGCANACAGGCCAATCAGAACCAAATACAAGTCTTTTGGTTCCGAAAGTCTCTGTTACTTTTTCCAGGTAGGGGTGAAAATGGCTTGTCTTCCATTCTTGCCAATCGGCCTCTGTTACCATACCTGAAACCTTGCAGTAGACATTTTCCAAATCTGAAAATAAGGAGATTTTTCTTGACCAATTTCCAAATTCAGCATTTTTTATCTCCGGCTTTGCCAGATGATCTATGATGAACCTTTGGTCGGGATATTTTTTGGCTAATTGGAAGGCTTGGTCTAGATGGTTTGGGAAAATCAGGATATCATAGGTGAAATCAAATTTTGAAAGTTTACTTATTCCTTTCAAAAATCCAGGATTTTCCAAGGCTATTGGAGGGAGGCTTTGAAGGATTTTTCTAAATCCCACCAGTTTATTTTCTTCCGAGTACTTTTCCAGCTGTACATCAAGATCTTTTCCTTCAAGATTTATCCAACCCACCACACCTTCTATCCAAGGATTTTCTTTGGCCATTTGAAGCAGAAACTCAGTCTCCTGTAATGATTCATCGGCCTGCACTGCAATGCATCCATCCAGCCATCTTTTGTCCAGTTCAGGTTTGAGATCCTTGGGTAAAAAATCCTTTTGAATGGCTTTCATCGAATCACCTATCCAAGAATCTCTTATTGGGTCAAATTTCCAAAAATGCTGATGTGCGTCAATTCTCATGATTTATTATAATGGTAAATAGGTTTTATTTGGCATTTTCAGCTACTTGCTTCGCCTGTCCCAAACCTTCAATACCCAATTCCACCACATCTCCAGGCTTGAGGTATCTTGGAGGCTTTAATCCCAACCCAACTCCAGAAGGTGTGCCGGTAGAAATAATATCTCCGGGTAATAAGCTCATGTATTGGCTGATATAGGATACTAAAGTTGGAATGTCAAATACAAGATCGGAGGTGACACTATTTTGAAGCATTTCTCCGTTTACACTCAGCCAAAGTTTCAGGTTGTGAGGGTTGCTGATTTCATCTTTGGTGACCAAGTAGGGGCCAAGTGGAGCAAAATTGTCCGCACTTTTTCCTTTGACCCACTGTCCGCCATGGTTCAATTGAAAATCCCTTTCACTGACATCATTGTGAAGACAATATCCTGCTACATAGTTCATAGCATCAGCCTTGGATACATAACTTGCTTTTTTACCGATAATTACTGCTAATTCTACTTCCCAGTCGGTTTTTTCTGAGTTTCTTGGAATGATTATAGGATCATTTGGTCCTGAAATACTGGATGTAGCTTTCATGAAGAGTATGGGCACCTCCGGGACCTCCATGCCACTTTCTTTGGCGTGAAGTGAATAATTCAGTCCTACGCAGATGATTTTTGAAGGCCTCTGTATCGGCGGTCCAAGCCTTGTTGCTTTGTTGATTTCAGGAAGTAAATCAAGGTTTTTTTTGAGCCAATTGTCCAGCCTTTTTAAGCCCTCATTTTCAAAAAATGTTTCAGACCAATCTTCACCAAAAGTGGAGCAGTCCAACCATTTATTTTCATGTTCTATTCCTGGTTTTTCCTTTCCAGCTTCTCCAAATCGAATGAGTTTCATAGTGGTTATTTAAGATTTAAGATTTAAGATTTTAGATTATAGAATTTAGATTTAAGATTTTGATGCAAAGCCTGTTCAGCAGGTAAAGGAAGTATGATTTGATCAGATTTCTCCTCCCTCATCCTTCTTCCTTCATCCTTCCTCCTTTTTTAAGCTTTCAGTCCCAGAAATCCCCCATCGATAGGGAAATTACTTCCTGTTATAAAAGAGGCTTCATCGGAAGCAAGGTAACTTACCAATCCGGCTATTTCATCAGGTCTACCCATTCTTCCTATGGGTTGGGTGGCCGCTAGTTTTTCAAACATTTCTTTTTCCTGCCCCGGATAGTTTTTTGCTAAAAAACCATCTACAAAGGGTGTATGAACTCTTCCCGGTGAGATGCAATTGCATCTTATCTGATCCTGTACATAGTCTTTGGCTATGGATAAGGTCATGGAAAGTACTGCGCCTTTGGTCATGGAATAGGCAAATCGGTCTGCCAATCCCATTGTAGCAGCGACCGAACACATATTGATAATACTTCCTCCTCCATTAGCTTTTAATTTTGGAATAGAAGCCTGAGCGCATAAAAATACTCCCTTCACATTGACTTGAAACACTGAATCAAAGTCTTGCTCAGATGTGCTTTCCAGGTTTCCAATATGTGAAATACCAGCATTGTTGACTAAAACATCCAAAGTGTTGGGAATGAGTGAAAAAGCTTTTTCGACTTCTTTTTTATCTGATACATTGACGTGAATGAACTGAGTGCTGAGGCCAAGTTTTTGAAGCTTCTGTTCAAGGAGCTTTCCATTTTCTTGATGATAATCCAGAAAGATTACATCATGTCCATCTTTTGCAAATCTCTCCGTAATGGCCAAGCCTATTCCACTGGCACCCCCGGTAACGACAATTGTTTTCATTTATATTTTTGACTTTTTCAATTAAGAAGTTTAAGCAATTTTTATATCCGTAATTGACCCTGCAACTTATTTAATTTTGGTCTTGAATCAACCGCAATTAATAGATGTCTGCCTGCCGCAGGAAAGTTGGATCCCCCTATGCGGACAAGTTATTCATTGATAACTTGTCCCGGTTTATCGGGATTGACTTAAAACCGAAGGTTTACTCTATGATGAAGATCTACTTGTAAGAAAGCGGAAAATCATGTTAAGCATTTTTTTGTCTGTGTATTCTGATTTTCTTCAAGCTTGTAAATCTTCAAGCAATGTCGTTTAGTTAAGGGTAACTTTTCCAAAGTTCAGGTTTGTAAATAATGTTTGTTTTTACTTTTAATCCAACTTTGGAAAAATTTAAATTCAACTTTTAGTCTTATCTAAACGACATTGAATCTTCAAATGCAAATTGCCTAAAATGTACTGAGCTTCCTACAACAGGTTTATACTTGTTGCATATAATATTAGCTAAATAATTCTTTTTTTAAGAAAATTGGGTAAAATTTATGGCATGAAAGCAAAACTACTTGAAAGAAGAAATCCATTTGACAAATCCTTCAATTCGGCGATTCATGAATATCCTCATTTTCTCAATGTATGGCATTATCATACCGAACTTGAACTTGTATACATTCTGAAATCTACCGGTACAAGATTCATAGGAGATAGCATTCGACCTTTTGAAGCTGGGGAGTTGGTCTTGATAGGGGAGGGGCTACCGCATATGTGGCAGAACGATCCTGAATACTTTGAAAAGGATTCTGATTTAAAAGCAGAGGCTATCACACTTCATTTTAGAAAAGATTTTGGAGGAAGGGAGTTTTTGGAAATGACAGAAATGCTCCAAATCCAACACTTGCTCGAAACAGCAGGACAGGGGATGGTATTCACTGAGGAAGTAGCATCCAAAGTCAAGGAGATGATGCTCCAAATCCATCAGACAGATGGTTTCCAGAGACTCATATTTTTCTTGGAATTGCTCCAGTATTTAGCTGTTCAAAGGGAATTTGAGCTTCTGAGCACAAAGGGCTTTTCAAATCCAGCTGAGAAAACCGGTGATCTTAGAATAGATAAAGTCTATGCTTACACTTTCAACAATTTCCGAAAAAATATCACCTTGGATCAGGTAGCGGATGTAGCGAATTTAAATCCTACAGCCTTTTGCAGATTTTTCAAAAAGCACACCAAGAAGAATTACTCAAAATTTTTGAATGAAATCAGGATTGGGTTTGCTTGTAAACTACTCTTGGAAGAAAGGCTCAATATTTCAGAAGTGGGCTATGAGTCAGGCTTTAACAATTTGTCAAATTTCAATAGGCAATTCAAAAGTATGATGGGATTATCTCCCAGTCAGTTTCTTTCGAAGCATCAGGTTCATAAATAATTTCTTAGGTTAATGGTTTTGGCATATTAATTGGTTAGGGACAACTCCCTGTTTTTCAGTTAATACAATAGAACCATGAAAAGTAAAAGATTAAGTGTATACGGATTGCTGATTTTTGTCTTGATAGGGAGCTGTATGTCAGGACTTAATGATGACAGTGACCTCACAGATCCTGGAGATGAAGCAGTTTTTTTGTTAATTGATGAAGATAGTATTGACAATGGTTTGGGACCTAATGATTTTTCTGAGACTGATGTGAACGATGACCTCGCAAGTGTAGGCTTGCGGCAACAGTTAAGATTTTTTGCAGATAATGTTGGTCAAACAATCGACCTTTACAGTGGACAGGTGGGAGATGAAGCCTGGTTTGCTTTGACCAAAGCGCCTAACACCTGGATCAATGCAGGGCCTACCGGGAATGGTATTGAGAATTTGTTGGCTCCGGGGCCTGGCTTAGGTTCCCCAAATATTGATGATGACAGAGAGGTTTTATTGGATGAGATTCCAAATGTTATTCCTTTAAGAGCTACAGGTTTGAAAATGCTTATCGGAAAAAAGGTTTTGGCTTTGGTATATGACAGTGATATCAGCATCAATTATTCTCCAATTGAAGGGAATCTGAAAGGGGATAACTTGGGCTTGATTGCTTTTGAGATCTTAGACGCCAGAGATAGGCTTGATGCAAGCAGTTCGTCTTTACCAATACTGAGTATTCGAATTTTAAATGCCAACGCTGTAAGGGAAGGAAAAAAAGTTTTGTTTGCCAATCCGCCAATTCCTCAATCTTCTTCTGAGCCTTTCGACAACAGAGTCCCTGCCCAAGTGAACAGTCCTGAATTTATCCCGGCCAATTAAAAAAAGTAATATCAAATTATTTTCTGGGAATTCTTTGGATTACAAGCCTTATTCGAAATACTTGGAGAGGCCGTCCAGTTGTGCAACACCTTTCATCATGTCTTCTGTGACCGGTTTTTCAATGTAGCCTATTACAGACTCATAAGTTTTGGATTTTACTTTGTCAGATTGGTTTACGGAAGAAGTAATGATCACTACTTTAGTAGGAAAGTCAAGAGAGAATGTTTGAAGGAGTTCCAAAAACTCCCATCCATCAAAACCTGGCATATTGATATCCAAAAATATAAGTATGGGTGATTTTCTTCCATTTTGGGATTGAAGGTAATTGAGACCGTCCATGCCGTTGGAAAAAAGTTGCGGAGAATTATGAAGTCCGGCTTTTACCACCAACCTCTTAATAAGCATCAAAACGATTTCTTCGTCATCTATTATGATTATGTCAGGCTTCATTTGATTTTATTTATGTTAATTTGTTCTGTTTTCTCAGTAATATCTCTGATGATTTTGTCAAGTTCTGTAGCTGAATCCATTACCAGCTTGGAATAGGTTTTTCTTTCGTCAGTTTCAATTTCTTCTTCTGAAAGCAGATTTACCAATCCCATCAGTCTTGCCAAAGGTGCTCTTACTACATGTGATTGGATCCAGGCAATTTCTTTGAGTTTCTTATTTTGGATTTCGATAGCCTCTATGTATTTCTTTTTAAACGTGATATCATTGGCAAGCATCATTCTTGCTGGTTTGCCATTGTATAGCAGAAAAGTAGAACTGGTTTCTACAGCTATAATATCCCGATTTTTTTTAATGTGCCTGAATTCTCCTGAGAACTTTGGGACATTTTGCAATGTCTCTTCAAAATGCTTTTGCGTGTCGCTAAGATCTTCTTCAGGAATCAGATCGTGCACTTTCATTTTCAAGAATTCATTATGGGAATAGCCATAAGCTGAAATGGCAGCTTCATTGACATCTAAAAACTCCCATGTATCCAGATCATAGACCCAATTCGGAATAGGGCTAAGCTGGAAAAGGTCTTTGTAACGTTTTTGTGATTCTTCCAGCTCATTGAATATTCTTTTCCTTTCAATGCTGTAGATGACACTTTTGTAGAGGGTTGAGGCCGTCAGTTCATCTTTGAGCAGGTAATCCGCTACCCCCAGCTTTACTGACTTTCTACTGAACTCTACGTCTGAATAGCCTGTCAAAACAACGACGGGGATATTTCCGGCAAGCTCCATGACGGCATTGATCAATTCTTCACCTCGCATATCGGGCAAAGAAAGATCAAGCAAAATGATATCGAAATTTTTATTTTCCTTGATTAAATCCCTTGCTTCTCTATAGCTACCTACTCCTGTGATCCTGGGGATCAGTACAGATTCTTCCAGATAAGTTTCTACAAGAAGCTTGTCTCCGGGGTTATCCTCTATAATAAGGATTGAGTAGGTTTGGCTGTCTTTGATCATAATACAAATTTGTTTCTGGGCAATTCTACAATTTTACCCCAGAAATTTTCAATCTCTACAATTATGTTTAGGAAAGCATCTACCTCTACAGGTTTGATGATATAGCAGCTTGCCTGATTTTTATAGGCTTCATTGATATCTTTCTCTGAAGAGGATGTGGTCAGCATAATTACAGGGATATGCTTGAATTTGGGATCTGTTTTGATGAAATGAAGAACTTCCTGTCCGTTTTTCCTGGGCAGGTTGATGTCCAACAATATCAGATCCGGCTCTGTGGCATCCTGAAAAGCCCCAGACTTTGTGAGATAAGAAATTGCTTGTTCACCATCCCTGACTACTGCAATTTCACTTTGGATATTTGCCATTTCGAAGGCTTCCTGAGTCAGAACAATATCACCCTCATTGTCTTCGACCAATAGAATTTTGATTTGATCTTTTTTCATAATAATACGATTAAACAGTTGAATACTTGTTGGGTGATTAGTATTACTGATTCAAAAGATACATAATAATTTTTTTAATTATGCAGTACTTTTTTGTTCGAGGTCAAACTTTTTGATAGTGAACATAAAACTTGTTCCTTTATCTAATTCGGATTCTACCCAGATTTTGCCTTCATGGGTTTCAATTATTTTTTTAGCAATAGCAAGTCCTACTCCCGTTCCTTTGTAAATGTCGTCTGTATGTAACCTTTGAAAAATATTGAAAACTTGGTGGTGAAATTCAGGGGCTATTCCTATACCATTGTCAGCTATTTCAAAATGCCAAAATTCAGGGCTTTCTTTGACTTTGATTTCGATGAGCGGTTCTCTTTTTTCACTGCTATATTTTAGCGCATTATCGATGATGTTTAGAAATAATTGCCTGATTGTGGCTTTGGAGGCTACGATTTCCGGTAGTTGGTCATAGATCAATTTGGCATTTTTTTGCTGGATCGAGTTTCTATGGAGTAATTTGACATCCTCTATTACTTCATGTAGGCATACTTTTTCCTTTTGTCCTACATTACCGGCCATGCTGTAGTCCAAAAGATCCAAAATAATCTGTCTCATGGTAATAGCCCCTTCACTGGCAAAGTGGATATATTGCTTGCCTTTCTCATCCAAGAGATGGCCGTATTTTTTGTCCAACAATTTGATAAAGCTCGAGATCATTCTCAAAGGCTCCTGCAGGTCATGGGAAACATTGTAGGCGAATTTCTCCAGCTCCTCATTTGACAACTCTAATTCTTTAGCTCTTTCTTTTAATTGCTCACTGATTTCTTTTAGAGAGTTTTCCGAAGCTTTTATTTTACTGATATCCTGGGTGGCCCCAATAATTCTCAGGGGTTTCCCTTTATCATCCCTTAAAATAATCCCCTTGTCAATGACATAAGCATAGTTACCATCGCTTTTTTTAAATCTGAATTCCTGTTCCCAGTAGGTTCGCTCCGAGGCAATGTTTTCTTTTAAATTACGCTGTACTCTATCAATGTCATCAGGATGAATTCTGCTGTCCCAGAAGTCAGTGCTGCTGTTGAGGGTGGCCCGCTTAAAACCAAAAAGTTTCTCAAAGTTTTTGGACCTGTAAACTTCACCTGACTTGAAGTCCCAATCCCAAATGGCATCAGAAGTAGCTCTTGTGGCGTATTTGAAACGTTCATTCGATAAAGCTAGCCTTTGGGATTGCTGCAGTACTTTTTCCTCCAGCATAGCAGGTTGCTTGGCAAGAAACCATGCCACCACTCCCAAGATTAAAGAGAAGATAAACCTCAGGGTAAATGCCAGATAAACTTTACTCAAAGCCTCACTTTTTCTTAGAATAACTGTCAGTGACCATTCTCCCCAGTCAATAAAAATATCTTCCCTAAATCCTGTAAATTGCGCTTCATCTTCCTGAAGTAAAAAGTATTCGGTAGAATTTGTGTAGGGGTTTACTTTAGAAAGTTGTACATAAAATTGATCCTGATTACCAATACTTGAATCGATAATTTCTTTGAAAGTTTCCAAATAAATAATCACCGCTGAAAATCCCCAGAATTCATTGTCTTTAAAAATGGGTAACCTGCCCACTATGCCTACGCCACCCTGCTTGAGCTCAAAAGGCCCAGCGAAAAAGATGTCTTTGTTATCTCTGGCTTTGATTGCTTCTTGACTTCTTGTGGGGTCTTCCAGGATATCATAACCCAATACAGGTTCATTTCCTTCCAGCGGATAGACTTGGATGATTTCTCCTCCTTTCAATAATTGGATCACATCTAAGTTAGGATTATCCGCTAGTATTTTTTTTGCTACTTCTTCAAATTCATTTTCAGTCCCATATCGGCTTTCTATAAATTCCAATGTCCTGGCGGCTGTGATAGCTGCAGAAAGTCCGTTTGAAATTCTTTTTTCAATTAAATTGGCTTGTTCTATGGTTGAGTTTTCTTCATAAGACCGGTACAACTCGACTTCCTTATAGGTAAGAAACTGTGTGATTAAAAAGGATATTGCAAAAGTGAAAAGTCCTGTAAAAAGAGGCTTTTTATAGAAGAACTTCAAATACTTGCTGCGCATAAATTAATTTTTGTGCTTTTTCGGTACTGTGAAATGGAATATACTTCCTTGATCAGGACTCGATTCTACCCAAATCTTTCCACCCAGGTTTTCAATGATTTTTTTACAAATAGCCAGTCCTATTCCAGTGCCTGAATATTTTTCCTTCCCATGCAACCTTTGAAAGATAATGAAAATTTTCTTGTGATACTCTTCAGCAATTCCAAGCCCGTTGTCAGCGACTTCAAAATGCCAGATATCTCCTTCTTCATAGGTTTTGATTTCTACTATAGGATCTCTATCCTCACTCTTGTATTTGAGCGCATTAGAAATTAAATTTTGAAGAACCTGCCTGATATTCGGTCTTTGTGATTTGATCGTAGGAAGGCTAGACCAAATTAGCTTTGCCTTGTTTTCTTCAATATTAGTTTGGAAAAGAGAAGTGATTTCTTCCAAAAGCAAATTCAAATTGATTGACTCGCTGGGGATGTGAATCCTGCCTACCCTGGAATACTCCAATAGATCCAGAATGATTGATTTCATTCTCATAGCGCCCTCAACTGCAAACCGGATATATTGTACTCCCTTGTCATCGAGTTGCTCAGCATATTTTCTTTCTATCATGGAAAGGAAGCTCGTAATCATCCGCAAGGGCTCCTGTAGATCATGTGAGGCGACATAGGCAAACTGTTCCAGTTCTTTGTTTGACATTCCCAGTTCATGATTGCTTTGTTGCAGCTTTTCATTCAATGCTTTTAAAGACTCCAAGTTCTGCGCTCTTTCTATAGCCACTTCTATATTGGAAGTGAGGGTTTTCAGGAATGAAATCTCTTCATCTGACCAAAATCTTTCTTGTTTGCAATAATCAAAACCGATGTATCCAAAAAAATCTTTTCGGATAAAAATGGGAAATTGAATAATCGATTTGATATTTTGTTCTGAAAGTATTTTCAGAAGAGGTCCTGAAGTATTTTTTGAGTTAGTTACAAAAGGCTCTTTCTTATAGGCTTTAGTCAAAAATTCAGGAAAATCATCAAGGGATAATTTTTGATAATCGGGATTTTCCAATTCTGAACTTACCTCTGGATCATTCCATTCAACAAGCTGTCGGGTCATCAATTTTCCGGATTCAGCATCTGTGTAGTTCTTAAAGAAATAGACCCTGTCTGCGCCTATAGCTTTCCCAATCAATTCCAAACATTCCTCCAAAGCTTTTAACCAGTCCTGATTGAAAAGCAAAAGCTTGACTACCGAGGTAATTGTTTCCAAAAGTTTGGTTTTATAAAGTAGGGACTTTTCATAATCCTTATTTTCTGTAATGTCTCTGGAAATGCCGACCAGCCCGAAAACCTTACCCTCAGGATCTTTCAATGGAAGCTTTGAAGTGCTCAGGATTCTTACCTGCCCATGACCATCGATTATAGGCTCTTCTCTGTTAAGGACCGGTTCTTTATGCTTCATGACCTTCAGGTCATCAGCATGGAAAAGTTCTGCAAAATCACTTGGAAATAAATCGAAGACGGTTTTGCCTATTGTTTCTGACTCTTGCTCTTTTCCGATCAATTGAACATTTGCTTTGTTGTTGATCAGGTGCTTGAAATCTTTGTCCTTTACATAGATGTAATCGGGGATGTTGTCTATGAGGGTTCTCAGGAGATTTCTTTCTTGGGCAATAAGTTCCTCTGTTCTCTTCTGCTCACTGATGTCCTGCAGTGCTCCCACCATTCTGACTGGTTTGCCTTTATCATTTCTCAGAATGATTGTTTTTTCTTTGACGAAAGCATACTCACCACAGTATTTTTTAAACCGGTATTCCCCTTCCCATTTTGAAACACTTTTATCTTTTCTTGCTGCTGTTATGCTTTTTACAATTGCAATTCTATCCTCCGGATGAATGGCATGTTCCCAGGCGTCTTGTGTCACGTAATTGGTTTCAAGAGGGTACCCAAACAAAGTTTTGTAGCCATTTCCCCAAAAAATGGTTTCAGATTCCAAATTCCAGTCCCAGATAGCATCGGATACCGCATGGGTAGCATACAAAAAGCGCTCATTGATTTTTTCCAGTTCTTTTTCTGCTTTGTATTTTTCGGTTTCATCAATTACTGTTGAGATCATCAGTCCCTGGTCATAAACCGGGATGTTTTTAGCAGTGACTATTTTCTTTTTCCCCTCTTTAGTGGTGATTTCTATACCTGACCAATTCATCTTTTCAGGAATTCCACTTTCAACATCTGCAAGGATTCTTTCCTGGAGCTGCTTTCTATAAACAGGGTCAGGATATACTTTTTCAAAAAAAGATGGAATATTATTCAGATCTTCCATAGGCCAACCGTAAATCTCGGCAAATTTTTTATTCATCAAAGTGACTTGGCCTGAATCAATAGAATTGACAGCGATGCCAATCGGGAGGTTGTCAATCGTGGTTTGAATAAAATGATTTCTTTGTTTGAGGTCTTCTGTGGTTTTTTTGATTTCTGTAATATCCTGGAGCGCACCGACCATTCTTTCTATTTTACCTTTGGAGTTTCTTACTCCGTAGCCTTTATCAATGACAGTAGCATAGCTGCCATCGGACTTTTTGAACCTGTATTCCCCCTGCCAAAACTCATCCTTGGATTTGAAAAAATTATTCATGCTTTCTCTAACAAAGCTCTCATCTTCAGGGTGTATAAACCCTCCGAAATCATCTAAATTGACCGAACTGCTTGAAATATGATAGCCAAATTGGGAGCGAAGCCCTTCACCCCAAAAAATGGATCCATTGACCAAGTCCCAATCGTAAATGATTTCAGAAGTGGCTTTGCTGACCAAGTGGTACCGCTTGAGCAATTCTTTGAGTCCTTGCCTTAAAACCTCCTCTTCTGTGACATCCTGTATGGTCCCTTTGTATTTTTCAGTTTTACTATGCTGATCATATTTTAGAGAACCTTTTTCCTTAATCCATTTGGTATTTCCTTCTGAGGTGATGATACGGTATTTGAAATCAGCATTGATTTCACCTGACAAAGCTTTTTTTAATACCAATTGGAAGTTTTTGCGGTCGTCCGGATGGATACTTTGCCAAAGTTTGATCTTACCTGGCTTACTTTTTTCAGGATCCATCTCCCAAATATGATATACTTCTTCAGACCAAAATAACTCCTCTGTGGCAGGATCAAATTCGAAATAGCCTACTTTGGCTATCTTCTGAGCATCATTAAGTTTTTGTTCCGTTTCTTTTTGCTTTTCGATTTGGGATTTGGTGGATGAAATGTCCTCTGTGGTTACCAAAACTTCTTTCAAACTGTCCTCAAAACCTGGTACAACTTTCCACCTTACGTAAATTTCCCTGACACTGCCGTCCATTGACATCATTTTGGACTCCATTTCCATGGAATGCTTTCCCTGCGTGATGCCCACTATTTGTTCCAAAAAAGCAGCACCGGTTTCGGGAAGGATAAGCTTATGAAAACTTTCTAAAAGTTCTTGCTTACTATTAGCTTTATGTAATTCTAAGCAGGCTAGATTGAAATTGAGAATGCGCAATTTACTGATGCAGGCATTTATAATTTCCGGGGATTTCAAAAGTTTATTTCTTACTGAATTTTCAGACTTCCCCATCAAGTCCAACTCATCAAGGTAATTTTTGATTTCCGAAAAATCTTCTTCCCAAATTGGAATAGGGGCAACATCAAATATGGCCTTATATTTTGAGTTTTCGGATAGCATGTTGTGTAGAGAATGTGAGGATTACTGTGGTGAATTCTTCCTAAAATTCTTACTTTAACTAAAAATAAGGAAACTAATTATACAAAGCCAAATAATAACTGTTAAATCAAAACATTATTTTTTTTCTCAAACTGGAAAATTTCTAATAGATAATTTTAGAAAGTCATAACTTCACAATATTCCCTGTTTTTACTGATTCATCACAAGCAAAAGCAATTTTCAGGCTGTTGACTGCATCACTTAAGTGGTCAGTCAAATCAATGTTTTCCTGAATAGCCTTTAGGAAATATTCTTGTTCCCTGTTGCATAGTTCCTGATGGTCAGGTTCATCTTTCATATCAATCCATTCGTCTTTTTTCAGGAATTGATTTTCTGAATCAATCGCTGCATGGTGTATTTTGATACTTTCGGTCTTTGTATGTGAATCCACATCATCTGATTTGCCCATACCTCCGGCATTTTTGGCTACGATGGAAACTGCACCTTTTGGACCAAAAACATCCTTGATAAAAAATGCATTGTCACTGATCATGGGTCCCCAGCCGGCTTCATACCAGCCAACCGATCCATCCTCAAAGCGAATCTGCAATTGACCGTAGTTGTAATTGTCAGAGGCAATCTCATCCGTCAATCTTGCGCCTATAGCTGAAACCGTAAGGGGCTTCGAACGGGTCATCTGACACATTACGTCAATATAATGCACGCCACAATCCACTATTGGACTGAGACTTTGCATGAGGTTTTTATGCACGTTCCACATGTAGCCTTTGCTCTGCTGATTGAGGTTCATGCGCATCACCAAGGGTTTCCCAAGTTTTTGGGCTTCAAAAATAAACTTCTCCCAAGAAGGGTGATGTCTTAGAATATATCCGACCACTACTTTTTTACCGGTCTTCTTGGCTGCTTCCACAATTTTTTCAGAGCCTGAGACTGTATCTGCCAATGGTTTTTCAATAAATACATGGCAGCCTGCTTTTAAGGCCTTCAAGGCGTAAGGCTCATGGGTATCCGGATAAGTAGATATGCAAACTGCATCCGGCTTGGTGGTTTTCAATGCTTCTTCATAATCAGCAAACAAAGGATAAGAAGCGCCTAGTTTTAGATTGAGCTCTACCTTGCTGTTTCCTCGTGCTACAAGACCACAGATTTCAAACTCTTTCATGGAGTGGTAGGCAGCAGCATGAGAGGCTCCCATGTTTCCACATCCTACTACCAAAATCTTAAGTGGCTTATCTGATTTGCTCATATGTTTTTTCAGCTATTGATGATACTGATTTCATTTTCAATGATTATTGCCAGCTTATCCCATTCTTCCTTCACTTCTGCAACCAAAGCATTCAAGCTTTCCAGATCAGCTTCTTTAGCTCTCATTTCCAAATCTCCTGTAATTTCGGCCAATATGTCAAAGCCCATAGATTGGGAAGCCCCTCGGATATAATGTGCGTTCGCTTGAATTTCGTCCAGCCTCGATTGCTTAAGATGATCTATATTTTCATATACTTTCGAAGAGAGGTCTTTGGAAGTAATTAGAAGCTCTTTGAGTAAAGGGATATTGTTGTCAATAAGCTTAAGGAGCTTTCCTTTATTGAAGCTGATCAATCCTTTACCCTTGCTTTCCAGGGCATCTAGATTTTCAGCAGTATTTTCCAAACAATTCAGGTGTTTTTCCAAGACTGCTTTGAGGGAATTTGGCTGTATAGGTTTGGTCAGAAAGTCATCCATTCCAGCCTTAAAACATTTTTCCCTTTCCTCACTCAGAGCACCTGCAGTAAGTGCCACAATGGGAGTTTTTATGTTGTTTTCAGCTTCGTAATTTCGTATTTTCTGAGTTGCCGTCAGCCCATCCATTTCTGGCATCTGAACGTCCATAAAGATCAGGTCAACTTTGTTTTCCTTATATTTCTCAAGGGCTATTTTTCCATTGCTGCATTCAATGACTTTAACCTTGTTTAGAATATTGTTCAATAAGGTTTTCAATAGCAGCATATTCATGCTGATATCCTCTGCCACCAGAATGGTGAATTCTCCTTCAATCTTAGAATCTGTTCTATTTGATGGCTGAGATGGGACAGGAGTATTTTTCTCTGTCTCTCGGTAGCTTTGAAGAATACTGAAGACTTGCTTTAATTTCAACGGCTTGATGAGGGTCTGTTTGATTCCCAGTGGTTTTAATCGGTCTGCAAGTTCCTTTTCATCTGAATAATAACTCATCAAAAATACCGGCAGTTTTTCTTCGCTGAGCCCCAAATCATTTCTGATTTTTCCGGTCACATCAAGGCCATTGACATAAGGCATGTGATAATCTATCAGGGCCATTTCAATATCAGAATGTTCCTTTAATATTTTGAAGGCTTCCAGGCCGTTTGAGGCCAGATAAGTTTTAACCTGCCAGAGAGAAAACTGCGAAGCAAGAACTTCAGCAACGTTTCTGTTGTCATCTAGGACAAGCACTTTACTAAATGGAAGACTTGGTTCAAGAGGTTTATTGGTCGGAATTAATATTTTTGAATTTATTTGGAAGAAGAAGGTAGAACCTTTGCCTTCTTTACTTTCAATCTGAATTTTGCCTCCCATTTTTTCGGCAAGCAAATTGGAAATGGTAAGGCCAAGTCCCGTACCTCCGAATTTCCTTGTGGTAGAATTGTCTGCCTGGGAAAAAGCTTTGAATAATTTTTTCTGCTGGGATTCTGTTATGCCTATTCCTGTATCAATAACTGAGAAGGTTAAGTCTATTTCCTGATTTTCCTTGGTTTGAAAATCTACCTTAAGAATAACATGGCCTTTTTCTGTGAATTTTATGGCATTGTTGAGCAGATTGATCAGAATCTGTCTGAGTCTAAAAGGATCTAACAGGACTGATTCTGGGATATTTGGATTGATATCCAAGATCACTTCCAGATTTTTTTGTCCTGCAGGATATTTGATAATATCCATGGTCTCATACAGAAGCTGGTGGAGATCTGTTTCAATCAGTTCCAAATCCAGTTTACCAGCCTCAATCTTGGAGAAATCCAGGATGTCATTGATCAGGTTCAAAAGGGATTTTCCTGCCGTATTTGCATTTTCTGCATATTGCTTCTGTATATGACTTAGCTCTGTCTTGAGCAAAATATCCGTAAAGCCTATGACACCATTGAGGGGAGTTCTGATTTCATGGCTCATATTGGCAAGAAATTCAGATTTTGATTTGCTGGCAGCATTGGCCCTCTCGGTCTCCGCAATCAGTTGACTTTCAAACTGTTTGTCTTTGGTGATATCTGTCATTTTGATATCAAGCCTTACTGGGGCATCATGGTCATCAAATATGATTTTGCCCAAAGTATATACCCATCGGGTGCTCCCGTCTGTTTTTATAATTCTGAATTCCTTTTCAAAGGATTTGAGATCATCTACTTGCTTCCTGACCTCTTCGACAACAGTTACGTCTTCTGGGTGAATAAATTTTAACCAGAAATCAGCATTCTCCATACCTTCATCCGGTTCAAGACCAAAAAAATCCTTGATGGATGGTGTGACAAAAAGAACCCGTTTTGTTGGTAATTTAACAGCCCAAACCACATCTTCCATTTCTGAAAGTATGCTTTCAAGTTGTTGTTTGGTTTTAACCAATTCTGAAGTTTTTTTCCTGATGTCATTGATGTCCTGCATCGTACCATAAAGACGGATGCATTGTCCCATCTTGTATTCTCCTTTTGCAATCAATCTCACCCATTTCTCCCGACCTTGGGCATCAATGATGATCAATTCCTGATCTAAACTTTTTCCCTTCTTGATTAATTGGTCGAAGCCCTCTCTTACTTTGTTTCTGTTGAATCCTTTTTTGAAAAACTGAAGGCTGTTTTCCACAGAAAGCTCAAAATCCGGATTCACACCATGAATTTCCTTCATTACATTGGACCAATTGACTTTTTTGTCCAAAAGATCTACTTCCCAAGCACCTACAGAAGCGGTTCTACTGGCTTGCTCCAATATTTCTTTGGTTTTTTCCAATTCTAATTGGATTTCCTTTCTCGCTGTGATGTCCGAAACTCTTCCGGCTACTTTTTTTTCCTGTTTTTTTTGATTGGATACAGGAAAAGCCTTTTCATTGAGCCAGCGGATCTGATTGTCGATGTTCACTCTGAACTCAATGTTGTATGCTTCTCCATTGTGGAGCTTATCAGTGCCTTCGCGGCAGATCGAACGGTCCTCCTCAAGGACATAGGTATCGGTAAAGCTCTTGCCACTTTGGAAAAAATCCATACCAACACCTAGGATTTTCTCGCTGTTAGGGCTTAAATATTCGTATTTGTTCTTCAATACATCATAGACATAATAGGCGTCATCCACGGTTTCGGCTATCATTTGAAGGCGTTCTTCGGTAGCTTTGAGTGCTTTTTCTACTTTTATACTCTCTGTAATATCTACTGAATTGGTTACAATGATATCCCTGATGCCTCCAAAATCTGCTACAGAATTGTCATAAGCCCAGTACTTGTTGATGCCGTTTTTGGATTTCAGGCGAAGGATTCCCTTATGCCGACCTACTTTTTTCATTTCCTCAAAGTAAAGGTCAATCATAAACTGATCGTAGTCATTGATAAACTGCCGGAGGTTTTTACCGATCACCTCATCTAATTCATATCCAAGAGAATTCGATGCAGCCTCATTGATCTTTAGAATTTTTCCATTAAAATCATGTATACAGATCAGACCTTGTGAGTTGTCAAAGATATTTCTGAAAAGTACCTCTTCATTTTTAGTAGCTGATATATCCAAAAGAATACCGTCCAGGTAGTATTCCTGAGCTACTTGGTCCAGGAATACTTTTCCCCTTTCATCTATCCATTTAATTAACCCTGAGCTGTGGACTATTCTGTATTGAAGCTGCCAAGGTTTTTTTTCCTTGATCGCTTTTTCTTTTACGCTCAGCACCTTTTCCAGGTCTTCTTTATGAATAAGGTTGATAAATGATTGGTTAGGGTTATCCAAAAAATCTTTTAGTGAATAGCCTGTTATTTTTTCAAATCCATCAGTCAGGAAAACAAAAGTTTGATTTGGGTCATTTTTACATCTATAGGGGCTTCCATGGGTGTTTTCCAAAAGAGATTTATAGTATGCTTGGTTTCTTTTGAGTTCGGAATTTCTTTTTCTGAGTTCCAAAAGCCTCATGACTTGGGTACTCAATGCTCTTAGGGTTTTTTTCTGTTCTTCAGAAAGCGTCTTTTGTTCATCATCAGCCACACAAAGGGTTCCCAATGCATAGCCATCTTCGGAAATAAGCGGATAAGAAGCGTAGTATTTGATGCCCAGTTCGGTCCAGGCAGGATGGGAAGACATGTTGGGATCGGTAGCACTGTCTTGAACTTCATAAAAATCATCCGGAGATTGGATGGCAAGGGCGCAGACCGAGTGCGAGATAGGGGTTTCTTTGACAGTCAGACCATAAGCAGACTTAAACCACTGTCGCTCTTTGTCTACCAATGTCACTGTAGCGTATTTGGTTCCGCAGATCTGAGCAGCCATAGCTGTGATGAAGTCGAAGTCGCTTTCTCCGTCTGTATCTAAAATCCGGTAGGAATAAAGGTTTTTTAACCGCTCCTCCTCATTGTAAATTTTCTTTGGCTCGCTCATCGTAAAAGAACTCTGGCTGACAAACTAATGAAATTAAATGAAAAGTTGTCAAATAAATATCATGTATTTCCTTTCTTTAAATCAATAATTTCCTGCGACGTCATGTAGGTTATTTTGATGTCTAAGGTTATCGCTATTAAAGGTTGGTTTTGCTCTGTTTTGGGAACTTGAACAATCTGATCTACAATTTCCATTCCTTGGATCACATGACCGAAAACAGTGTAGTCTCCATCGAGCCGATGAAGTCCGTTTTTGTTTTGGACGATATAGAATTGGCATCTAGCAGAGAGCTTGTCAACATTATCATCCCTACCTGCCCCAACAGCTCCATAAACATGAGTGAGTGTGGGGTGAAATTCCGGTTCTAAGAGATATTCGGGATCATTGAATCCTTCGGGAGTATCCGGGCAGCCACCCTGTGCCACAAAATCAGGGATGACCCTGTTGAAAGTCAAAGAATCCCAATAACCGGCTTCAGCCAATTGGACAAAGCTTTCCTGGTGATTTGGCGTCAGGTCTGAAAACTCAATAAAGATTTTCCCCAAGGGTGTTTCGATGAGTCCTACAGGGATTTTGTCCTGAGCAGGACTATACAATGGTATAAGCGTGCAAAAAGCGATGATCAAAAAGAGATTTTTCATAAAATGGGATTTTGGGTGAATTTATTAAAAAAATGTGACAGCGTATGTCAATCGATAAAAATCCCCTGTACAGGGGATTTTTTAAGTAAATAAATAGGGGTATAATGGGATTTCTTAGGGTAGGGGAGAAAAAGACGACCCCGAAAGATCAAATCCATCGGGGCCCTCTTAAATGTTTTCACAACGGAATAATCCTTATTGTGAATTGCTTCAAATTGATGACGCTAATATAGATTTTAAACTTTAAACTTTTATAAAAATATGAAAAAGATTTTGGGATTGGATTTGGGGACTACTTCAATTGGTTGGGCTTTTATCAAAGAACCTGAAAAAGATGTGGTTGGAAGTGAAATTGTTGATATGGGAGTAAGGATAGTACCTCTCAGTTCTGATGAAGAAAATGACTTTGCTAAGGGGAATACTATATCAATTAATGCAGATAGGACTCTTAAAAGAGGAGCCAGAAGAAACTTACAACGATTCAAGCAAAGGAGAAATGCACTTCTTGAAACCTTTAAAGAAAAGAATTTAATTCCTTCAAACTTCCAATATGCTGAGGACGGTCCATCTTCTACTTTTTCAACATTGAAGTTGAGAGATAAAGCAGCGAAAGAAAAAATAGAGCTCGATGATTTTGTGAAAGTCCTATTGCAAATCAATAAAAAAAGAGGCTATAAAAGCAGTAGAAAGGCAATGTCCGAAGAGGATGAAGGAACGGCTATTGATAGCATGGGTATAGCTAAGGAGTTATATGAAAATGATCTAACACCTGGACAGTGGGTCTATGAAGCTTTGAAAAATGGTAGAAAAAATGTCCCTGATTTTTATAGATCTGACCTTCAGGAAGAATTTAAGAAAATTGTGAATTACCAATCTGAATTCTATCCAGATATTTTGAATACATCTTTTGTTGAAGATTGGATGGGAAAAGCTAGTACTCCTACAAAGCAATATTTCAATAAACGAGGAGTTCAATTAGCCGAAAATAAAGGAAAACGGGAAGAAAGAAGATTACAAGAATATAAATGGAGAGCTGAAGCAGTAAACTTTAAAATAGATCTTTCGGAAATCGCATTAATTCTTTCCCAAATTAATTCTCAAATATCCAATTCCAGTGGCTATTTAGGTGCTATTAGTGATAGAAGTAAGGAGTTATACTTCAAAAATTTAACTGTTGGTCAATATCTGTATCAGCAAGTCAAAAAGAATCCCCATACAAGATTGAAAGGACAGGTATTTTATAGACAGGATTATTTGGATGAATTCGAAAAAATTTGGAGTGTACAGTCAAGTTTTTATCCTCAATTAAATGATGAATTAAAACAGGAGGTTAGGGATGTTACTATTTTCTTTCAGCGCCGACTTAAATCTCAAAAGCACTTGATTAGCAATTGTGAGTTTGAAGAACACCATAAAGTTGTACCTAAATCACATCCTATCTTTCAGGAGTTTAGGATATGGCAAAATCTCAATAATTTAACTTTGATAAAAAAAGATAACCTAAATGAGAAATGTGAATTAGCATTAGAGGATAAAACTGCTCTAGCAAATGAATTAGCTTTCAAAAAGGAATTAAGTGTAAAGGATGCTTTGAAAGTATTAGGTTTAAAACCTAGCGATTGGGAATTCAATTTTACAAAAATAGAAGGTAATCGTACTAATCATGCTTTTTTTGAGGCGTTTGCAAAAATCATTGAATTAGAAGATGGTGAGCCAATAGATTTGGGTAATTTAAAAGCTGATGATATTTTGGATCAGTTTTCTGAAGCTTTTTTGAGAATTGGCATAGATACAGAATTACTTCAAGTAAATAGTGATATCGAGGGGGCAGAATATGAAAAGCAGTCCTACATTCAATTTTGGCATTTATTATATAGCTCTGAGGATGATCAGAAATTAAAGCAAAATTTGATCAGAAAGTTTGGTTTCAAACCTGAACATGCAAAAATTTTGGCAAGTATTAGTCTTCAAGATGATCACGCTTCCTTAAGTAGTAGGGCAATAAAAAAAATATTACCACATCTTCAATCTGGGCTTATTTACGACAAGGCTTGTACCTATGCAGGATATAATCATTCTTCTTCATTTACAAAAGATGAAAATGAAAAGAGGGAGTTGAGAGCAGAGTTGGAATTATTAAAAAAGAATTCTTTAAGAAATCCTGTCGTAGAGAAGATTCTTAATCAGATGATAAATGTGGTAAATGCCATTTTAAAAGATCCAAATCTAGGTAGGCCAGATGAAATAAGAGTTGAAATGGCTCGCGAGCTAAAGGCAAATGCTGAGCAACGGAAAAATATGACTTCCAATATTGCATCAGCAACTCGAGACCATGAAAAATATAGAGAAATACTCAAAAAAGAGTTTGGGCTGAAAAGAGTTACTAAAAACGATTTGTTACGCTACAAGCTTTGGCTTGAAACAGATGGGATATCTCTTTATACTGGTAAACCAATTGAGGCAAGTAAGCTTTTTTCCAAGGAATATGATATTGAGCATATTATTCCTAAGGCAAGATTATTTGATGACTCTTTTTCTAACAAAACTATTTGTGAAAGGCAGCTAAATATTGATAAAGCAAATGTTACGGCATTTAGTTTTCTTCAAAATAAACTTTCTGCTGATGAATTTGAGCAATATCAATCTCGGGTGAAATCACTTTATGGGAAATTGAGTAAGGCCAAAATTCAAAAGCTTTTGATGGCCAATGATAAAATCCCAGAGGATTTTATTGCTAGACAGCTTCAAGAAACCCGCTATATCAGTAAAAAGGCGAAGGAAATACTCTTTGAGATAACAATGAGAGTTTCAGTTACTACAGGAACTATTACCGATAAACTAAGGGAAGATTGGGGATTGGTAGAGATCATGAAAGAGCTGAATTGGGAAAAGTATGATAAGTTAGGTTTGACCTATACAATTGAAGGGAAACATGGTGAAAGATTAAATAAAATTAAAGATTGGAATAAAAGGAATGATCACCGCCACCATGCGATGGATGCACTAACGGTTGCTTTAACAAAACCAGCATACATTCAATATCTCAATAATTTGAATGCTAAAGCGATAGGTAACAAAAAAGGCACAGAGATTTTCGCAATAGAACAAAAGTATCTTAAAAGAGAAAATGGAAAACTTTGTTTTATTCCTCCAATAGAAAATATTCGGGCTGAGGCAAAAAAGCACCTTTCAAAGATCTTGGTATCTTACAAGGCAAAAAATAAAGTTGTTACAATTAATAAGAATAAAACCAAGAAGAAAGCAGGTTTTAATGAACAGACTGCATTAACACCAAGAGGTCAACTACATAAGGAAACAGTTTACGGGAAGTCCTTTCACTACAGTACAAAATTTGAAAAAATTGGTGCTTCTTTTGATGCTCAGAAAATTAATACTGTTGCCAAGAAAGAAGAAAGGGAAGCCCTTTTGAAAAGGCTAGCTGAAAATGGGAATGACCCAAAAAAAGCTTTTACCGGAAAAAATTCCTTGAATAAAATGCCAATTTATTTGGATCTGGGGAAAAATATCAAGCTATCTGAAAAAGTTAAAACTGTTGTGCTCGAGCAAAATTACACCATCAGAAAAAATATTGATCCGGATTTGAAGGTGGATAAAGTTATTGATGTTGGTATAAAAAGAATATTAGAAAGCCGATTGGAAGAGTTTGGAGGTAATGCTAAGCTTGCATTTTCAAATCTTGAAGAAAATCCTATCTGGCTAAACAAGGAGAAAGGTATTCCTATAAAAAGAGTCAAGATTTCAGGTGTTAGCAATGTAGAATCACTTCATGTGAAGAAAGATCATTTCGGAGAAAAAATTTTAGATGAGGAAGGAAATGAAATACCAGTTGATTTTGTCAGTACAGGTAATAATCATCATGTAGCAATTTACGAGGATGAAGATGGGAATTTACAAGATGAAGTAGTTAATTTTTATGAAGCCGTAATTAGAAGAAATCAAGGGGAATCAATAATTAAGTATAGGCATGAAGAAGGTTGGAATTTTTTGTATTCAATTAAACAAAACGAGTTTTTTGTTTTTCCATCCCAAGATTTTAATCCTAATGATTTTGATTTATTGGATCCTAAAAATTATGATTTGATTAGTCCAAATCTTTATAGAGCTCAAAAGTTTTCTAAAGTTATGTATGGAAACTCAGCAGTTAGAGATTATGTATTTCGGCATCACCTTGAAACTGTACTTAATGATGTAAAAGAGCTTAAAGATGTTGCTTATAAACAATTGAAAAGTCTTCAATATTTAAATGGAATAAAAAAAGTTAGATTAAACCATTTAGGACAGATTATTCAAGTTGGAGAGTATTAAAAAATGGAGCTAGGTCAATCCTATCATATCTTCAATCACGCCAACCGAATGGAGAATATCTTTCGAGAAGAGGAGAGTTATAGGTTCATTTTTCAACTTTTCCAAAGTTCTAAAACTTTGGAAAAGTTCTCCTTTAAACTAGTCGTTAAAAAATTAAACTTATGGAGCTAGGCCAATCCTACCCTATCTTTAATCACGCCAACGGAATGGAGAATATCTTTCGTGAAGAAGAGAATTATAGGTTCTTTTTTCAACTTTTCCAAAGTTCTAAAACTTTGGACAAGCTATCTTTTAAATTACTCGTTCAAAAATTAAATGTATGGAGCTAGGGCAATCCTATCATATCTACAATCACGCCAATGGAATGGAGAATATATTTCGTGAAGAAGAGAACTATAGGTTTTTCCTGCAGCAATATTCAAAATATTTAAGTGGGGTGGTAGATACTTATGCCTATTGCTTGATGCCGAATCATTTTCATTTGTTGGTGGGGGTGAAGCAGACTTCAGACCTGTCAGGTTTTCAAAACCTGACAGGTCTGATCCAGCATCCATCCAAAAATCCAGCAATTAAAGGTTTTACAAATTTTTTCAATTCTTATACAAAGGCAATCAATAAGCGGTTTGATAGAAAAGGAAATTTATTTATTCGAGCTTTCAAAAGAACCCCAATCCTAGACGAACGCCAATGGCAAGAAAATTTCCTATATATCCACCTCAACCCCGTGAAGCATGGCTTTGTCAAAGATCATCGAGATTGGAAGTGGTCTAGTTGGCATGCCTATCAGAATCTCAACAAGCCTTCAAATCTGGACAGAGCCTATTTTAACAATTTCTTTGACAGCTGGGAGCATGTGAGAAATATGATGGAAGTGAAAAAAGAATTATTGATGAATAAGGATTTGGAGTAGACAAGGTTAGACCTGACAGGTTTTAGAAACCTTTCAGGTCTTGAGGTCTTGAAAATTGCCAAGTCTTTAAATTTTAAAACATGATCAAAAGAACCCTCTTCTTCGGTAACCCTGCCTACCTCAGCACCAAAAACGAGCAGCTGCATATCAGTTTTCCTGAAGCGGATAAGGTTGATAGGACAGTTCCTATTGAAGACTTGGGGATGATTGTACTGGAAAATCAGCAAATAACTATCACGAATGGTTTATTAGCCAAACTTACCGATAGAAAAGTAGCAGTTGTCTCTTGCAATGCCCAACACCTGCCGGAAGGTCTACTGTTACCGATGCAGGGGCATTCAGAGCAAACAGAGCGGGTCCGTTATCAATTGGAAGCTTCTCAGCCTCTCAAAAAAAATCTTTGGCAACAGACCGTATCCGCAAAAATTAAAAATCAATATGCGCTTTTACATGAAAAAGGGAAGGAGTCCAAACGGATGGAGTATCTATATAAAAATGTTAGTTCCGGAGATTCCGGTAATCATGAAGCTCAGGCAGCGGCGATTTATTGGCAGAAATTGTTTGACATTCCTGATTTCAATAGAGGTCAGCTGGGTATTCCCCCAAATAATTTATTGAATTATGGCTACGCCATTTTAAGAGCGGTGATAGCAAGGGCCTTGGTTTCTTCAGGGATGCTTCCTGGAGTGGGGATTTGGCACCGAAACAAATACAATGCATACTGCTTGGCAGATGATATCATGGAACCATACAGGCCTTATGTGGATTTGGTGGTATCCCATATCGTAGAGACTCAGGATGAATATTCAGAGTTGACTACCGAACTGAAGAAGGAACTGTTAAGTATCCCTGCTTTGGATGTGAAGATAGATGGTCAAAAAAGTCCGTTGATGGTAGCGGCATCAAGGACGACTTCCTCCTTGTTTGAGTGTTTTTCCGGAATCAGTCGAAAAATCATTTACCCTGAATATGGATGAAAAATATTTTTCAAGACTTAATCAATATAGGAGTTTGTGGGTGCTAGTCTTTTTTGATTTGCCCACTGAAACCCGAA
This sequence comes from Indibacter alkaliphilus LW1, assembly GCF_000295935.2. Classification (GTDB taxonomy): domain Bacteria; phylum Bacteroidota; class Bacteroidia; order Cytophagales; family Cyclobacteriaceae; genus Indibacter; species Indibacter alkaliphilus. The sequence continues at coordinate 1,280 of NZ_ALWO02000037.1, read as the reverse complement.
AGGATAGGAAAATAGCCACTTCTTTCCGTAAAAAACTATTGGATGATGGTTTTGCCATGTTTCAGTTTTCCATCTATATGCGGTTTTGCGCAAGTAGAGAAAACGCAGATGTTCATATTAAGCGTACTAAAAAGAACCTTCCTCCTAAGGGGAAGGTTGGAATCATGTCCATAACCGATAAACAGTTTGGAATGATGGAGGTATTTTTTGGAACAAGTAAGCAGGAGACAGAACCTCCTTCACAACAGTTGGAGTTGTTTTGAAAGTATTTAGACCTGACAGGTTTTCAAAACCTGTCAGGTCTGACTCAATTTCGCATTTTAAAAGCAATATTTTTATTTTCTAATTTCAATCATAAAAAACAGCATACCAGCCACTTAAGGTGGGGTATGCTGTGATTCCCTTGGGAAGATATCAATTTGAAAGCAATTCACAACCGCATCCGTGATGAGGATGTCTATTTCAGTGCTGTGATTCCCTTGGGAAGATATCAATTTGAAAGCAATTCACAACGGAACTTCCCTGCTTCTCTGAGCTTGTTGGGCTGTGATTCCCTTGGGAAGATATCAATTTGAAAGCAATTCACAACATCTTGGAGGGGTCATAATCCACCCCGTCAGCTGTGATTCCCTTGGGAAGATATCAATTTGAAAGCAATTCACAACCTCCGCTTCCTGCCTGTCTTTAAGCTTATGGCTGTGATTCCCTTGGGAAGATATCAATTTGAAAGCAATTCACAACAATATAATTTTAGTGTTATCACTCCAACGTGCTGTGATTCCCTTGGGAAGATATCAATTTGAAAGCAATTCACAACTGTCCAGCTCGGCATTGATGTATTCTTCTTGCTGTGATTCCCTTGGGAAGATATCAATTTGAAAGCAATTCACAACACCAGGTATTTCCAATGCAAAAGGAAATCCGCTGTGATTCCCTTGGGAAGATATCAATTTTGAAAGCAATTCACAACATCGAATTGTCGAACAGGCCATAAAGGACTGCTGTGATTCCCTTGGGAAGATATCAATTTGAAAGCAATTCACAACGTGCCCTGGGGTGATGGTGACACAGGCGATGCTGTGATTCCCTTGGGAAGATATCAATTTGAAAGCAATTCACAACTTAGTGGTAATGTAGGAATATCACTAACAGGCTGTGATTCCCTTGGGAAGATATCAATTTGAAAGCAATTCACAACCAATTGGTCATTGTAGATAACATCGTCAGCGCTGTGATTCCCTTGGGAAGATATCAATTTGAAAGCAATTCACAACGGATCA
>NZ_ALWO02000038.1 GCF_000295935.2 Indibacter alkaliphilus LW1 | reverse complement strand
ATGGTCAGACCGAAATATCCAACAAATGAAAAACTCAAATCAGGTGACCCCAATTCCACTTTCCGTGAAGACCTTTACCATAGGTTAAATGAATTTTCCCTACATATATTACCATTGAGAGAACGGCAGGAAGACCTTAGAACATTCGCCAATTCATTTATTGATTCCAGCAATCAGAGACTACACAAAAATATCAAAGGTATTTCCGAGGAAGTTTGGGGAATTTTTCACAAATATTACTGGCCAGGCAATTTGAGAGAACTCAAGAATATCATCAGAAGGGCTGTTTTACTTTGTAAAGAAGAAATCATTACTCCGGACCAATTACCTTTCGAACTTAAGTCTGAACTAAAAGAGGGAAACCTAGACTCTGGAAAGACCTATAGAAACCTTATGGAGGATAAGGAAAAGGAAAACATCATCAATGCACTTAAGTCTTGCAACCAAAATAAAAGTCAGGCAGCAAGGATACTGGGAATTGACAGAAAAACATTGTACAATAAGTTGGATAAATACGGAATTGAATGATTATGCCTTTTGCGAAATTTCAAAATCATTTTCGAGAACTTCCATGCTTGCAGTAATTTCAATGATAAGGTCTTCAACAGATGACTTTATACCTTCAGTTTTTCCATTCTTAAGCTTTACTTCAATATCTTTTGCCTTATCTCCTACAGTTAGCTTAATTTGTCTAAGTCTGCTTGAAAGTTGATGTGTTATTTCCCGCATGACTTTGAAATCATTGCTTGATAGGGCTTCTGAAAGCTTTGTTAAATCTGACCTGGTTGTCTGTACTATGTCAACAATTACCTCTTGAAGCATTTCTTCATCACCCATACAGAATTTTTTCAGATCCTCTAGATCATAAGCAATCGCATTATGCTTTTCTTCCTGATAGTCAAGTGAGATTTTACTGGATTCGATTATTGATAAGTTCAAGATTTCGCCTATTTTCTGAACAAACTGATATTCTTTAAAAGGCTTAAGGATCAAACCATTAAAACCTGAATCCTTAAGTTTATTTTTCTCATCCGCAAAAACATTTGCAGTGACCGCTACAGCTTGAAGTTGAGTATATTTCTGGTGGCCTCTCAACATTTTCAAAACATCAATCCCGCTGACTTCTGGCATTTGTATGTCAAGGATTACCAAATCATACTCATTTTCGTACTTGAATTCATCTTTAAATTGGAGCCCTCCCTGATAGGTTTCCACTTTAGCGCCTTTTGCTTCTAACAACAATCGAATTAATTTGAGCCCGATCTTATCATCATCCACCACAAGAAAACGAAGACCACTGATATCATAATTTTTGAAATCTTCTTCGAGTAGAGCTTTTTTTAAGGGCTCAGTAGTCTCCATAGGTATCAAAATCTCAATGATGGTACCCTTGTCCACTTCGCTTTTTACATTTATTTTCCCTCCATGTAGCTCTACCAAGCGATTTACTATAGTTAGACCAAGACCAGTCCCTCCAAACTGTCTGGTAATAGAAGTATCTCCTTGGTCGAATTCTCTGAATATGTTTTCCTTGACTTTATCAGTCATCCCCATTCCTGTATCCTTTACCCGGATCAAAAGTTCCTGATTATTTGTATAATTGATTTTGACCGACACCCCTCCCTTCCGTGTAAATTTAATAGAGTTGCTGATAAGGTTGTTGAGTATTTGGTTGATTCTTAAAGAGTCTCCCAAAAACCATTTATTTGTAGGAGTTTGAATATCCCATTCAAAATATAGATCCTTCTCCTCTGCTTTGAATGAAAAGAAATTTTTAATCGACATAAAAAGAGCATTGGGATCAAATGGGTTCTTCTCAATTTCAATTTTACCTGCTTCAAGTTTTGAAAAATCTAAAATGTCATTGACAATTCCCAATAGAGTCTCGGATGCGAATCCTATCATTTTGATAAACTCTTCCTGCTGTTTGTTCAATTTTGATTTTTGTATTGCCTGCTGGTAGCCCTGTATAGCATGCAAAGGATTCCTGATCTCATGGCTCATATTGGCCAAAAAGTCCTGCTTCGCTTTGGCCAAATTTTCGGATTGGATCTTGGCTTCTTCCAATTGCCTACGGTAGGTATTTGCTTTTTTGACCTCATTGAGGATGCTGTAGATAAACCCTAATGATCCAACTATTCCCAAGAACACCAAGATGGATAAAATGATAGAAACGGTATATGTAAGGTCATATGCAGATTGGTTTTTTGCCCTGTATTCAACCAAAAGCTCTCTTTGCATACTGGAAATCAAACCCTGTACTTCTGAAAACACTTCCTTGTTTTTATCAATCAGTTTAGTCTCTAGAAAGACAAACTCCTGTTGAAGCTTTTGTTCATCCTGATACATTTCAGCCATAAAAGAGCGTAGCGCTTCTAATGTTGTCTCTGTGTAAGAGGGCTTTGTTTCAGCTGAGTCGAGTTTAAGCTGCTCCTCTTCGTAATCTTTAAAAATCTCTAATAATTCATCTTCATATCTTCTGACGGATTCCTGTCTATCTCCTATAGGCTTTGAGGATTCTTTTCCCAGCCCAGAAATCTCAGATAAAAAGTCTCTTTGCCTTACCCTACCCAAAAACTCCATTTCACTCTGTTCCTGTTGCCTTTTTATACTCCTTTCGATGTTCTTCAAAGCCTCTTCACTAAAAGTACGACTAGTGAGATTATACCGAACCTCTTCCAATCCAGCATACACTACCATCAGCTCAGAGATATTCATACTTATGTTTTCAAAGCTTTCCATCTCAGCTTCATCCTCAGTATTAGATTTAAACCATTCCAGCCGGTTTTTGATCCTTTCAAGGGTTTCTTCCAGCACTGAATCCTTGTCGGAGGTTCTTTCTGTTTTGGAAACATCCAATAAATAAATATCAGCGACCAATCCATTTAGCTGTCTCAGCTTTTCGTTTGGTTCCGATAAGTTTTCAACTGTATCCAATAGATTTCTAATACTGAAAAAAGTGATGACTGACACAGAAATCACCAAAAATGAGGCTAAGACAAATCCCAACACAACTTTACTTCTTAACTGAATTCTTTTACCTCTATTCATAGAATTTGACGATATTTAACTTGTAAAAAATTGAACATCCAAGAACCGATTGTAATTTCTTTGTTCTTTGGATCCAAAATCAATTAAAATCAAACAATTATTATTCCTATTATAAATCAATTAAAAAAACATAAAAGCTTAGTCTCTCAATCTTTAGATTCGCCCATATCTGTAAGTTATTTCTAAGAATATAAAATTAATTGACATAGGCGTTGATTTACCAAACTAAAGAAAATGAAAAATTTGGGAAAAATTCCTCGTTTTTAGTAAAGCCAAATTAATATTCGGGTTCCAAAAAGCAATTAAGCCCTAAGTACCAGATGTACTGTAAGCCTATGCAATCAACTCATTTATCAATAGCCTCTCCTCAATTTTAGTTCGTTTATTGTTTTCAAGAATTCTTTTCAAAATCTTCTTAAACCTGACCTCCTCATTGATAAATAATGTGAGATTATCAAGATAGTTCATGACGGAAGATGCATCCTGCAAGTAATATTTCAAACTGTAGTTGTTTTGGGTTTTATCAAATTCCAAAATCACCCCCTGAGGTTGACCCAAAGCTAAAAATCCATTCAATATGGCCTGAACATCCTGAAAATCATGGTTCAGCTCCATATAAAGCACCCTGAATTTCTTGTTGGTTTCAGGGAAATTCGGAAAATCAAAACCAGCCTGACTCCTAACTTTAAACAAGGAGCCTTCTTGCAAAGCCTGAATCAGATCTTTTGTATTCCCCGTCGGGCTTTTTTCAGATTTTGAGATTTTATGGAAAGCAAAATCCTTTTGAGACTGAATCGAATTAATTTGGGATGCATGGACCATGAATAAGCTAATTTAATGAATTATAAACTTTGATTGAGGATATATTCCTTTACACAATCAACTTCAGATCTCAAAAATAAAACAGGATTTCTTATTTTCCTAATTACCCTATAATTTTTATAGGGTAAATAAATGAAAATTTTTAAATGGAAAAGAACTTCTGTAAGAGGTCAATGAAAAGGTTATAAACTTACTTCTTTTGGCTAGAGGAATAAATAATCCGATATTTGCAGGCTGAAATTGAAAAACATTTACCCACAAAGCAAATGGAAGAGCAAAATCACTATTACCTGATGGACTTATTGGAAGACTGGGTAGAAGCCATGTTGATAGACTCGGGAGTAGCGCACGAAACTGCTATTTATCTTCGGCTTTTGATCCTTTTGACAGGCACCTTGCTGTTTGCCTCCATAGTCTATTTCATTGCCAAAAAGATCGTAATTCACTATATCTACAAAGCCTTCAGAAAGTCCCCTATTTCATGGGATGATGTATTGGCAGATCATCAAGTCTTCAATCATGTTGCCCATTTATTGCCGGCCATTATTATCCGGGAATTGACGCAAAGTATTTTCAAAGATTTTGAGTTTTTGATGCCCTTTGTGATCAAAATGACAGATGCTTACCTGACAATTGTGGGCTTGTTATTAGTAATGGCATTTTTGAAGGTGCTTGAATTTGGCCTTTCTAAGAAGGAGGCTTTCCAGGACAAGCCCTTGACGAGCTATTTTCAGCTGATCAGGATCATCCTCTACATTACCACAGGTATCTTGGTTCTTTCAATTATTTTGGGCAAATCACCCATTTACTTCTTGAGTGCCTTTGGTGCTATGACTGCCATTTTGATGTTGGTATTTAAAGATACCATACTGGGACTTGTTGCGAGTGTGCAGATGTCCTCCAATGACATGGTGCGCGTGGGCGACTGGGTAGAAATGCCCAATTTCAATGCCGATGGTGATGTGATTGCCATGAATCTAAATACTGTGAAAGTCCAGAATTTTGATAAAACCATCACCACAATACCAACTTATTATTTTATAACAAACAGTTTCAGAAACTGGCGTGGAATGGTAGAAAGCGGGGGTAGAAGAATCAAAAGATCCATTTACATCAATAGTCAGACAGTAAAGTTTGTTGATCCTGACAAAAGAGAATCCTATAAGAAAATTCACTTCCTGAAAGACTTTATAGAACAGAGACAAAAAGAAATAGAAAATCATAACAAGGCTCTGGGCCTTGATGAAAATGTACTGATCAATGGAAGAAGGATGACCAATATTGGGGTTTTTAGGTTCTATCTGGATGCCTACCTTAAAAATCACCCAAATATCAGACAGGACATGACCATCATGGTCCGGCAGATGCCTGTAGGAGACGATGGAATCCCAATGGAAATATATTGCTTTACCAACACTACTTCCTGGCTGGAATATGAGGCTATACAGTCCGACATATTTGATCATATTCTGGCCTCTGTGAGGTATTTTGATTTGGAAGTATTCCAAGAACCTACCGGAAATGATTTTGTAAGAGCTGCTAAAAAGTTTAGGGAATTGGAGGTGGAAAACAAAAATTAAAAGAATTTATTCTCTAGTTTCGGTTTTTCAGCAAGCCCTAGGTACAGCTAAAAAAAGCCACTGAAATTTATACTCAGTGGCTTTTTTGAATTTTGGATCTATGCTTTTATGTTCTTTTCATTTTCGACAACTATCTTAAAACTCGGATCATCATCGGTATAATTGACATTGATGATTTTTTCAGCCTTAGAAAGCAGGACTTTACTTGAAGTATTGAGATGTCGGATATAGACTGTCTTCCCTAATTTTTCATATCGCTCCGTAACCTTATGAATGGCATCAATCCCGGAATGATCCACAATCCTGCTTTCTGCAAAATCTATCACAATCTCATCGGGATCACCTGTTGGATCAAATTTTTGTCCAAAAGTCAAAGCAGAAGCAAAAAACAAGGGGCCATATACTTCATAATGTTTTACTCCTTTTTCATCAATACGCTTTCTGGTACGGATCATTTTGGCATTCTGCCAGGCAAATACCAAAGCTGATATGATTACTCCTATCAGTACTGCCAGCGCCAAATTGTGCAAGAAAACAGTCACCAAAGTAACGACAACCATCACCAATACGTCATGGAAAGGTACTTTTCTAAAAACCTTTAAAGAAGCCCACTCAAAAGTTCCTATAGCCACCATAAACATCAAACCAACCAAAGCTGCCATAGGCACCATTTCTATGTAAGTGGAAAGAAAAAGGATAAAAACCAAAAGACCAACAGAGGCCACAATACCGGAGATTCTATTTCTACCGCCCGCGTTGACGTTGATTAAGGATTGACCTATCATCGCACAGCCTCCCATGCCACCGAAGAATCCGGTCGTTAGATTTGCTACACCTTGTGCTACACATTCTTTGTTGCCATGTCCCCGGGTTTCGGTAATTTCATCAATTAGAGTCAATGTAAGTAAACTCTCAATCAAGCCTACCCCTGCCATAATTGCTGAATAAGGAAGGATGATCGTCAATGTCTCCCAGTTCAACGGTACAACAGGCAAATGAAACTCAGGCAGCCCTCCACTGATGGAAGCTAAGTCCCCAACAGTCCTTGTGTCTACCCCACCGAAAATCACAATCAATGAGATTGTCAAAATCGCTACCAAGGCAGATGGAACCGCCGTGGTCAGCTTTGGCAAGAACTTGATAATAACCATGGTCAAAGCCACCAGGCCGAGCATGATGTAAAGTGGGCTACCTGTCATCCATTCTACTGCACCTTCAGCCGTAGTGAATTTGAATTGATCAAATTGGGCCATCGCAATCACTATAGCCAGCCCATTCACAAAGCCGAACATCACAGGATGAGGAACCAATCGGATCAATTTACCAAGCTTTAGTACACCTACCAATACCTGAATTAGACCCATCAAGACTACCGCAGCAAAAAGATATTCCACTCCATGTGTAGCTACCAAAGCCACAACAACTACAGCAATTGCACCTGTAGCTCCCGAAATCATCCCAGGCCTTCCTCCAAGAATCGACGTGATCAAACCAATAATAAATGCTGTATAAAGCCCAATCAAAGGGCTGACTCCCGCAATCAGGGAAAATGCGACTGCTTCAGGCACCAAGGCCAAGGCTACAGTCAGGCCCGACAATACTTCATCTTTCAGATTTGCCTGCGTGGGTTTAAACAGGCGGTAAAACATCTGTGTCATTACTTCTTGTGATTTTTTCTTTTGAATTTCAGGAAAGAAAATTGGCTCTTCTTGGAAGAAATCTATAATTCAAGCTTTTTAGGTAGGGGCTTCTAAGATGAATCCCCATTGTATTATACAAGAAAAAAATAGCCACTGATTTGTCTTAAACCAGCGGCATTATTTGTTTTTGCATTTTTTTAGAGTTCTGTCTCAGTTTATGAGCGATCCTATCAGATCTGCTTGTTCAAAAACGAAACAAGCTTGAAGATTTCTTTATCCAATGCCTTATTGGCTGATTCGAATCGCTCTGGCGTATTGACTGACTCCCTTACTGAGATGTAATATGTCAACTTATCATCGACGGGCACCAAAGTAATACTTACGCCCTCAACTGTTTCGATTTTCAGGATATTTTCTCCTGATATAGGATAATCATAAACCCTATCGGTCAGAATATTCTTTTTGATGCCCTTTTTGAAATCTGTAACTGAACTGACTGAGAATATTTCTTCCAGAAATTTGGGTCTTCTGCTTACTTCTGTCATAAACTTTGAAACCTGTCCTTGATGCGCCTGTATACTCAGATCAATCGTCACAGTCTTTTCTTTGAAAAAGCCATTGTAGAAATAGATATCCAACAAAAAATTATAGATCGTTTTTTCTTTAGTTCTCATCTCTGATTCCAATTTGATAAGCTGAGCAACAATCTCCTCAAAATCAAGATTGGAATGCATGACCTGCTGATCTATATTAAAAGCAACGACAGGACTTGATTCATTTTCAGTCAATACTTTCTGCATTGCTGACTGCAATTCATTAGCGGGAATAACCTGATCTATTGGCTCAATCCTGTGTTTTTTGGCCACATTGTCCAATAAGTCGGAAAGTAAAATTGATTTCAGCAATTTCATATCTTCATACAAACCTGATTGTATCCAGTATTGAAGAAGAATAGCGGCCGTTTGATGGGAATTGAGGACCATAAATGCTCCCCCCACTCCTTTTTGTACTACAATGGATAACCTGCTGGATTCCTGATCAACGGCAATGATCAGATGGAAGCCTTTTTCTTTCGCATAGTCTATCGCAGGTTTTAGGACTGCAAAATTGAATGTCCCGTCAGGGGATCTTTGTTCTAAAGCAAATAGCTCAACATCATCTTTTCCATCAGCCAGTTTTTTCACCAACTTCTCAGATCCAGCATAGGATACGACAAGAATTTTGTTTACTTGATTGTTAATAGGTTCTTGATTTTCAGATTCTTGACTCATATAATTTTTTATATATTCTTTTCTCTATTATTTCAATATTCAATGGAGCTAAGCAAGTTAATGCAACTACTAAAGGGCGAAAAATCATTGCAAGACCTAACTACTAAGAGAAAAATCCATTACAAAATTATACAATATTAAGCTGACAGGAAAGTGACAATACAATTTTCTAACCCTGCCACTGAATATTTATTCTGATTTTAAATAAAAAAAGAATTTCTTTCAGAATTTCAGGGGAAATTTTTTCTAAAAAACCGAAACTTATTCTATTTCTAACTCCTCCCCAATTCAACTTAAAATTGAGGCACTTCCCCAAGAAAAAGCAAATAGAATAAACTGTCAGATTTTCTTTCAAATTGCTGACCTACATTGCTGACCTACTTACGAGAGAGAAAATAAGCGTTTCTTCCATGCAATTTTAAAGACAACACCTCTTTATCTTAACTGCTGATCAACATATAAACTATCCTGAATATCCTGAGTTATCCTCAAAAATAAGCTTATTTGCAGATCGGAAGTATTTCCCAAAAAGCAGGATAAACCAATAATGAATAAAGCATCAAGCCAAAATCTGATTCAACCCTTTCAAATTTTACCCGGACAAAGTTTCCCCATTGGGCCCAGTGTACAAGAAAATGGTGTCAACTTCTGTATTTTTTCCAAAAATGCTACTCTGGTCGAGCTCCTGATTTTTCAGCATGTAAATGATATCTACCCGGAACAGGTAATTACTTTGGATCCTACGATCAACAAAACGTATCATTATTGGCATGTCTTTCTTGAAGGAGCTTATGAAGGTTTGATCTATGCATATAGAATTCATGGACCTCATGAGCCTCAAAACGGCCACAGGTTTGACGCATCCAAAGTAATCTTAGATCCTTATGCAAAAGCTGTTGTTTTCCCTAAGAAATTCTCAAGAAAAGCACTTTCAAAATTGGGAGAAGGAGGACTGCCTTCCTTGAAAAACGTCATCGCAGATCTTTCAGATTACGATTGGGAAGGAGATTCTCATCCACGGACGCCTTTTTCAAGAACCGTGATCTATGAACTTCATGTAGGAGGTTTTACAAAACACTCCTCATCGGGAGTGAGTGAAGACAAAAGGGGTACCTTTTTAGGTCTGGTTGAAAAAATCCCCTACTTACAGGAATTGGGAATCACTGCTGTTGAGCTATTACCCGTCTTTCAGTTTGACAAGCAGGATGCACCGGAAGGGCTTACCAATTATTGGGGGTACAGCCCTATATCGTTTTTCGCTCCACACCAGAGTTATAGTACCAGCCCCAATTCCCTCGCTGTATTGGATGAATTCAGAGACATGGTCAAGGCCTTACATCAAGCCGGTATAGAGGTGATTTTAGATGTGGTTTACAACCATTCGGGAGAAAACAAAGCAGACGGACCTACCTATTCTTTTAGAGGTATAGACAATAGCATCTATTACTTATTGGAAGAAAATGATAATTCCAAATACAAAAACTACTCCGGTACGGGCAATACACTGAATGCCAATCAGTCCATTGTGCGAAGAATGATCCTGTCAAGTCTACATTTTTGGGTCAGAGACATGCACGTAGATGGATTCAGGTTTGATTTGGCATCTATTCTCTCCAGAAATGAAAAAGGAGAGCCTTTGGAAAACCCTCCGATTTTATGGGATATAGAATCAGACCCAATTCTTGCAGGCACCAAGCTCATTGCTGAGGCTTGGGATGCAGCAGGGTTATATCAGGTAGGGAATTTTGTAGGGGATTCCTGGAAAGAATGGAACGGGAGGTTCCGCGATGATATCAGAAGCTTTTTGAGAGGAGACAAGGGGAAAGTCAGCAGTTTTGTAACCAGAATTATCGGAAGTCCTGACCTTTACGCCGCAAACAACAGAGAGGCCGAGCAAAGCATCAACTTTGTTACCTGTCACGACGGATTTACGTTGATGGATCTGGTCTCGTACAATAAAAAACATAACGCTGCCAATAAGGAAGGAAACAGGGACGGCCATAATGATAATCTCAGTTGGAACTTTGGAGTGGAAGGGCCTACGGATGATCCTGAAATCAATAAACTGAGAAAAAGACAGATCAAAAATTTCCTTGCTGTCAATATGTTATCTCTGGGAGCTCCCATGCTACTGATGGGCGATGAAATCTGCCATAGCCAAAACGGCAACAACAATGCTTACTGCCAGGACAATGAACTTACCTGGATAGATTGGAGTCTTAAAGAAAAAAATTCAGACATCTTCCGCTTCCTAAAAATTCTCATCCAGAAAAAACTCCGAAGGGAAAATGCCCAACCTAGTTTCAACATGAGTTTGCCGGATTTTTTATCCCAAGCATTGATCACTTGGCATGGAGTCCGACTGGATAAACCTGACTGGTCTGTCAACTCACATAGCATTGCCATGACCATTACTTCCATCAGCAGGAAGGTAGCCATGCATTATATGGTCAATGCTTACAATAAGGAATTGGATTTTGAACTGCCTCAAATCATTGATGGAAAGAAAGTACAATGGAAAAGATGGCTTGATACCTCTAAAGAGAGTCCGGAAGACATTTGCTACTGGTCTGAGGGAAAGCCTATTTCAAATGAACATTACCTACTTCCTGGACATAGCATAGCTATATTGATTACAAATCTGAAATAATATTTCAAAAAATCCCTTTTTGAAGCATTTCCAGTGCTCTTTCCAACTCCTCATCTTCCTTTGCAAAGCAAAATCTCAGAATTTTATGATCTTTTTTGTCATGATAAAACACAGAAGTTGGAATACTCGCTACACCAATTTCTTTGGTCATTCTTACAGCAAGGTCAAAATCCGGTTCATCTGAAAGGTGACCATAGGATACACATTGGAAAAAGCTCCCCTCAGCAGGCCTAAACTCAAATCCAGTATCCTTCAAACCCTCACAAAACAAGTCCCTTTTTCTTTGATACAGCTGTGGAAGATATAGGTACCTGGATGGATCTTCCATAAAATCTGCTAAAGCATACTGCATGGGGGTCACCGTACTGAATGTCACAAACTGATGAATTTTCCTAAATTCCTCGCTTAATCTTTCAGGGGCTAGACAAAAACCAATTTTCCAGCCCGTAATATGGAATGTCTTGCCAAAAGAACCACAGGAGAATGTCCTTTCTTTCAAAGCAGGGTGTGAAAAAAGAGGCAAGTGTTTTTTACCTTCAAAAACAATGTGCTCATACACTTCATCACTGACTATAAATATATCCTTATCAGCAATTAGTTCTGCCAGGGAATTGAGATCCTCCTGAGTCCATACGTAGCCACAGGGGTTATGTGGCGTATTGACCATGATCAAGCGGGTCTTGGGTGTAATAGCAGCCTTTACTTTTTCCCAATTGACCGAAAAATCGGGGAGATTGAGGGAGACATAGACAGGAACACCTCCGTTCAGCCGGACGGCAGGTTCATAACAATCATACGCCGGCTCCAACAAAATCACCTCGTCCCCTTGCCTGACTACGGCCGTTACAGCAGCAAAAATTGCCTCAGTCGCTCCCGAAACTACAGTAACTTCAGATTCAGCATCAAATTCCACATCGTATACAGACAAAGTTTTGTCAGCTATCCTCTGCTTCAAAGCCGGAACACCACTCATGGGTGCATATTGGTTGTGTCCTGTATTCATATACTTACTCACCAAATCCTGCAAATAGGGATAACAATCAAATCCAGGATATCCTTGCGATAGGTTGATTGCATTGTAATCAGCAGCCATCTTTGACATGGTTGTGAAAATTGTAGTACCTACATGGGGGAGTTTGGAGTCTAGCATGATGGATCAGGTTAACAGGTTGGAATTCCTACTGTAATTAAAGAAGTAGAATCATCAATATCAAACCTCCAGAAATCAATTTTTACAATTATTTTTCAAAAGGCAAAGTATTGTTTCGGGGAATGGATTTCCTTGGTTCTTCCTTGGCGAATGGCTACTTTTGCGCGGATAATTTTAAATTGAGACTTCCATATAGACCCAAATCAATAAACATGAGAGATATAAAATTGGTAGAAGTAAGATCAGAGATAGCTGCCGGCACAAGAGGGGCTAGCTTGGGAATTGATGCTTTAAAAATAGCCAGTTTGGATAAGACATCTGATTTTTTTACAAGGTTCGATCCGATCAATGTCCCTGATGCCAACAACTTCCTTTGGAAAGGAAACAAACACCCCAATGCCAAATATATTGACGGCGTTTATCAGGTCCTGAACAATGTATGCCATACCATAGAAGCACTTCGCATGGACAAAAAATTCCCCATTGTTTTGGCAGGTGATCATTCGACTGCCGCAGGAACCATCATGGGAATCAAGGCTGCCCACCCTGAAAAAAGACTAGGGGTAATCTGGATTGATGCTCACGCAGACATGCATACTCCTTACACGACTCCTTCCGGAAATATGCACGGAATGCCTTTGGCTATGTGTATTCAGACAGATAATCTAGACTGCCAGGTCAATGAACCTATGGAGGAAACACTTCAATACTGGGAGAAAATCAAAAAGATCGGTGGTGATTTCCCCAAAATAAAACCGGAGGATATTGTTTTTATATCAGTCAGAGACACTGAAGAACCCGAGGATTATTTGATAAAAAAACATCATATAAAAAACTTCAAAACCTCGGAGGTAAGAGAAAAGGGAGTAGCAAGCATCGCAAAAGAGTCTTTGGAAATCTTAAAGGAATGCGATCAGATTTACATTTCCTTTGATGTGGATAGCCTGGATTCATCAATTTCTTTGGGAACAGGAACTCCAGTTCCTGATGGACTTACAGTAGAAGAGGCTCTGCAATTGAACGAAGAGCTGATCAAAGATAAACGGGTATGCTGTTGGGAAATCGTAGAAGTGAACCCAACCTTAGACAGTGAAAACCTCATGGCTGAAAACGCATTTGACATTCTTGAAGCCACCACCAAATCACTGGTGGATAATTTCTAATTTTAATGACGCATTCAAATCTATAAATATTCAATGGAACTTCAGGATAAAATATTAAACACCCTAGAAAGGGCATTTGCAGAACTTTTTGACCACCAGGTACAATCCCAGGATTTGGCTTTGCAGCCAACCCGTAAGGAATTTGAGGGTACTTTTACATTTGTGGTATTCCCTTTTCTCAAATTCACAAAACTTAACCCCGAAGCATCTGGGAATAAGCTTGGGGAATACCTTGTCGCTCATTGTGATGAAGTGAAATCATTCAATGTAGTCAAAGGATTTTTGAATCTTTCTGTCAATGAATCTTCCTGGATGAATGTATTCCAGCAATTGTACCTCAATGAAAAACTCGGCCAGCTCCCCTCCAATGGTCAAAAAGTAATGGTTGAATACAGCAGCCCGAATACCAACAAACCATTACACTTGGGCCATTTGCGAAACAACTTTCTTGGATTTGCTGTCTCTCAGATTCTTGAAGCCAATGGCTACGAAGTTATCAAAGCAAATTTGGTCAATGACAGGGGAATCCACATCTGTAAATCCATGGTAGCCTACAAGCATTTTGGAAACGATGAAACACCCGATTCCAGTGGATTAAAAGGGGATCACTTGGCTGGGAAGTATTATGTGATTTTTGACAAAGCATACAAAAAACAGATTGCCGAACTTCAGGCTGAAGGTCAGACAGAGGAAGAAGCGAAGAAAAATGCACCTTTGATCTTAGAAGCTCAGGAAATGCTTCGTCTTTGGGAAGCCGAAGACAAAGATGTGGTTGCCTTGTGGAAGAAAATGAATTCCTGGGTTTATGAAGGATTTGATGTCACCTACAAAAAGATGGGAGTTGACTTCGATAAGTTCTACTATGAATCAGACACTTACCTTTTAGGGAAAAACATAGTCGAGGAAGGCTTGGAAAAAGGGGTCTTTTTCAAAAAAGAAAACGGCTCAGTCTGGGTAGATCTCAGCGAAGAAGGATTGGACGAAAAGCTTGTGCTTAGAGGAGATGGTACTTCTGTTTATATCACCCAAGACATGGGTACAGCAGATTTGAAATACAATGATTTTAAAATCAACAAATCAGTCTATGTGGTTGGCAACGAACAGGATTATCATTTCGATGTGCTGTTTAAAATCATGAGAAAATTGGGCAGGCCTTATGGAGATGGACTTTACCACTTGTCATACGGGATGGTTGACCTACCTACCGG
The DNA here is from genome assembly GCF_000295935.2 of Indibacter alkaliphilus LW1. Taxonomy (GTDB): domain Bacteria; phylum Bacteroidota; class Bacteroidia; order Cytophagales; family Cyclobacteriaceae; genus Indibacter; species Indibacter alkaliphilus. The sequence goes on along the minus strand of NZ_ALWO02000038.1, from coordinate 73,813 downwards.
TAAGATGAAATCCCGTGAAGGCACCGTGGTAGATGCTGATGACTTGATCCAAGAAATGATTGACACTGCGGAAAGCCATACCAAAGAACTTGGGAAAATAGATGGTTTTTCCATTGAAGAAGCCAACGCACTATATGAAACCCTAGGTTTGGGTGCGCTGAAATATTTCTTATTGAAAGTAGATCCCAAAAAGCGAATGCTTTTCAACCCTCAGGAATCCATAGAGTTCCAGGGAAATACAGGACCTTTCATCCAATATTCCCATGCCAGAATAGCTTCTATCCTTAGGAAAGCATCTCAAATCGGCGTGGATTACAGTACTTCAGGGTTTGAGGGGTTGGAGCAATTAGATCCTGCCGAGAGAGATCTTATCGTAATGCTCAATGATTTCGAGAAAAAATTAAAATTGGCTGCTGATGAATTTTCACCTGCAGTCATCGCTCAGTATATGTTTGACCTGGCAAAAGAATACAATAGGTTCTATGCAGAATTGCCTATCTTCAATGAAAGTGATCAAAAAGTACAGTCTTTTAGAATTGCACTTTCTTATCTAACAGCAAAAACAATCAAGACAGGCATGAGGTTATTAGGAATAAATGTGCCGGACAGAATGTAAAAACCTGGAAATTTTGCGCTAATAAAATCCCGATTGATTACAGCAAGTTTTACCATATTGATTTGAACCAACACTCAAAACGCCAAAAACAAATGAAAAAAATCCTGATATTCTTGACTTTAATCTCTATCGCTTGTACTTCAAGCGTACAAAGAGATAATGATACTGTCAATTCACCAAACCAAATAACTGAGCTTATGGAACAATCTCTTTATGATTTCAAATTGAATGATATTGATGGCAATGAAATCGACTTTTCCCAATTTAAAGGTCAAAAGCTTTTATTGGTCAATGTTGCTTCAAAATGCGGTTATACCCCACAATATGCAGACCTTCAGGAGCTACATGAAAAACATGGTGATAAAATTACCATCATAGGTTTTCCAGCTAATAATTTTGGAGGACAGGAACCTGGAAGCAATGAGGAGATCAAACAATTCTGTTCGGAAAACTACGGAGTCACTTTCAAAATGATGGACAAAATATCTGTTAAAGGAGCTGATAAACATCCTCTTTACAGATGGCTATCAGACAAGGACATGAATGGCTGGAATGACAAGGAACCAACTTGGAATTTTTGCAAATACCTGATTGACGAAGATGGCAAACTATTGAAGTTTTTTTCTTCATCAGTCAATCCAACTTCTGATGAAATCGTATCCTTGATTTCAGCTTAAACCAAATAGCATTTCCATTAAAGGCCTGTTTTCACTTTTGGAAACAGGTCTTTTTATTAGATTTACAGAAAAATCCGCTCGTGGAAGTAACACTGATCAATAAAAAACAGGCATGGCTACATGCTATCAGACTGAGAACCTTGCCCCTAGCCCTATCAAGCATTTTGATGGGTTCTTTTTTAGCTGCATTTCATCAAAGTTTTAGATGGGACATTTTTGTTTTGGCTGCATTGACCACTGTTTTTCTTCAGGTTTTATCAAATCTTGCCAATGATTATGGAGACAGTGTACATGGAGCAGACAGTCAGGAAAGGCAGGGCCCAATCAGGGCTGTACAATCCGGCATTATCAGTCTAGCGGAAATGAAAAGAGCCATGATCATCTTGGCAGCATTGTCTTTTTTTTCAGGAATTTTATTACTTTATCTAGCCTTGGGCGATTGGAAATTATTCCTTCTTTTCCTAGGGTTTGGACTCTTGGCTATATACGCCGCAATCACCTATACCTCCGGAAGTAACCCTTATGGCTATGTTGGCTTGGGAGATATTTCCGTTTTCATTTTTTTTGGATTGCTTGGTGTGATCGGCACTTACTTTTTACACAGCTTGGACTTTAACTGGTCAGTGATATTGCCTGCTGTTTCCTTGGGAGCATTCAGTACTGCTGTGCTCAACATCAACAATATCCGAGACATCAAATCTGACATCAAGGCAGGAAAAAGATCTATTCCCGTTCGCATAGGAAGGAAAGCAGCGGTCAGCTACAATTGGTTCTTAATTTTGTCAGGAAATATTTTGTTGCCGATTTTTGCAGTGCAAGCAGAACAATGGGGCGTTATGTTAGCTTGGCTGATTTTACCATTTATGCTATTTATTGGGATGAATATACAGCGGAAAACAGAAGCCATGGACTTAGATCCCTTTCTGAAAAAAATGGCCATTTCTACTTTGTTGTGGGTTTTATTGTTTGGGATTGGACTGATTTTGTTATAAGTAAGTCCGAAACTTTTTTGCAATACCTAAGTATCAATTTCATATACATAAATATCCCAGGCTGAATTAGAATGCTCGAACTTCCTCAACATCTGAAGTTGAGTTACATCCACCGGAATAGCAGAAAATATCAGGCTTACTCCAAGATCATTCTTCAATTTAATGAAATCAAATTCCAACTTTTCAATAGCTTCAAATTTTTGCCACTTATAAGCCGTGTAATTATCCGGATAGGTAGTGTTTAGCAGATAACATTTATTCCCCCAGTCAAAAAAATGACTATAAAGAAATTCATCCCTTTTAATCTCATTTTCGATCACTTCTCCTACTTTATGCTTATGGGCAACATCATAGTTCTGAAGATAACCATCAACTGATCGGAATCCATGATAAATTGAAACCGCTGGCGGCAGATTGATATGACCTATTAATTTGAATGGATAATCCTTGCCTATAAATTCCTTTATCTCATCATATTGCTCTTTAGCATAGTATTCCTGATAACTTGGAGCTCTAAATTCTATGAAACCTGTTTGATTACCCAACCAATATCTCCATTCATAATGATATACTAAAATATTCACCGCTATTATGGTTATTGACATAATCTTCAAGTAATGTAATCTCATTCGGGTGAAAATCACTCCTAAAATCCCCATGATAAGAAATGGAAATATATGATTGAACCTCATAAGGTTAATAGATTTCAAAACTGGGATTTGCCTACCGATCCAATCCATCCCTACCAAATTAGACACAGCCCAGACCAATATTACAAGACTTAAAAAGGTGAAAACAAAAGTCAGAACATAAGGTGAAACCCTTTTCTTTTTGAAATGGGCAATCAGCATTCCGAATAGCAAGAAAATCATGAAATGTGGATAAAGAGCTCCAAGGTGATCTCCCATTTTCACAAGGCTCCAAATATTAAGTTCGTTCCATAAACCTTGACTGTAATTCATCTCAGATCGATGACTTACAAAATCATTCTGAAAGAAATAATAGTATATATAATGGTAGTCTTGGATAGCATATAGCAAAACCCAAAAAAACATAAAAAACCAAAGTCTTCCATGTAGTTTTCGGTCTCGTATCATCCAAAAAATAACCCAAAAGGCAAAAACAAGCCAGATATACATAACAGCCAATAAGAACATGGAATAGAAAGCATAGATTACAATCAAAAAAATATGTCTCCCTCTGAATTCTCCTAGCCTAATTTGATGAATTAATGCAAATACCATAGGCAGTCCGGCTATACTTACTCCCCGATGGGGATAAAAAGCCAAACTCATCCAAACTAAGCTCCACCAAATGATTTGTTGACTGTTTGGGCCATTCCTCCCTTCAAGGGTATGCAACAAGAATCGCATGGAAAAAAATGCAAAAATCACGATTAATGCTTTATTCAAAGCAAAAGCTACAAAAGGAGAAAATATAGAATAAAGTGATAATTCTATGTTTAAACCTGAAGGGTAAGAAAAACGAGGGGTCGATATCACCATACCATCCACCTTTGTCCAAGGTGGCGCATAAATTTTTCCTTGCTGTTTCAAAGAAGTGTACCAAGATACGTTGGAATCCAGATTGTCCTGAACAATCAACTTAACACCCTCGCCATGCCATAAATATGGTAAAAATATTAAAATCAACACCAATATTAAATGTACTAAATAGGTTGATTTCAAGTCATATTCATCCGCTCTCATATATTATCCGGAGCTTTAGCGTACCTTTTTTTACCATAATAAATTATCAGTAACATCATTACCAATACCAATAAGAAAATAATGTAGGCGGGCATACTTTGGGTTAAACCAAAGTGTTGGAAATACCTTTGGGCAGGAAAACTGTTCGGCTGGGAAGAAAGCGATTCACTAAGACCCTCCACATTGATTTTGTACCAAAATCTGGAAAGCATTAGATTCAAAAAACCAATTAACCAAATATCCTTTGCAACCAATGTATATCTTCTAAGCCCTTTCAATATCAAAAGTACCATAAAAGGAGCAAAACCTGCCAACCAAATGGCTTCTCCGTACAGTGAAAACAGCATCATCAAAATAAACAAAAAGGAAAAGCCCAAACCCATCTTTCCCGCCTCTCTGGAAATTCTTGAAAAAAAGATAATAGACAAAGGGATCAAAATCCCAAAAAATGAAAAATGGCTGATCAAAAACAGTAATGGCTTGAAAACCGGATAAGCCAGAATTCCAAAAACAAAATCTTTGATTGAAAGAGAAGGTTTACCAACTGCAAGTAGGGCAATAACCAAAAAATAAGACCCTATACTCAAGATCAGGTAGGTAAGTCTTTCTGCCTTAAATTTTTTCTGGGCCAGTTTGAGGGATTTCCCCCAATCTATACCCGAGTGATTCACTCCTAATGTGATTACAATAAATAATGCTATCAGACTTATCAGCCATTCAAAGAGATTCGCCCCTTCAAAAACTCTTTCCGGAAATAAAACAGCAAACAAAGCCATCGCAGCTGTTAATACTAATCCGGGTAAAATGTATTTTACCCGGAAATTCCTTTCCGATTCTTTAAACACAAGTTTATCATTGGGCATAAAAATCAAAATCATACCTACAGGAAATAGTGTTGGCCAGACAAACCCTCCCAATAAGGAAACCAAAAAAAGCTTGGTTTTTTCATAACGAATAAAATAATTCACTTGACCAATTCCCACAATATAGGCGAATAAAGCAGGACTAAAAGGTTCATACCAAGATATTTTCAATACCAAAAAAGATCCAAACATCAGGACAAAACCCAAAACTTCCATCTTGGCAGAAGAGCGTAGTTTTTTTACAATTCTCAGGTACCAATAAATCCCCAGAAGTAAGGCCAGAAAATTAAATATCAAAATACCATGAAGGAAGCTCTCTGGGTCCATATCAAACCCAAAAAGCTCAAAGGTCATGTTCAGTAAAGCAAAGGGCAAAATTCTCTGAACCAAAAATGCCTCATAGCCTTCATCGTCAAAATGCTCCAAAAATCCTTCCGAGACAGTCCTTAACTCCACCCCTACTATTCCAGCACCATCATTCAGAGGTATTTTTTCACCTTGAATCTGGAAAATCACTAAACCAAGTAACAAGGCAATCAAAAGCAGTCTATACATGCCGGAAATGCTATTTTTAAGGGTGAATTAATTTAGAGGACAATTTATAACAATTACCCAAAATACAATTGGAAATTCAGCAACTCCTTTCACAATTGTAAAATTCATCATCAAGTATTACCATTCATACAGTAAGACAATTCTCATTTTGAGAGAATAAACTTATATTCAAAAATTATCAGCTAAAACCTTAAAAGCTCCCTTATTCAAAACCGGAGGTCAGAAAAGTAAGGCCTCAATAAATACTTTGTTTGCATCAAACCAAAACCTATTAAAACCTAACACTATGAAATCATTTCTATCAAGTTTATTCTTCATTGTTTGCATTTATTTTAGCAGCTCTGCCCAAGTAGATACGATTGAGGTTTATTCCAAAGCTATGGACAAAAACCTTAAAGCGGCTATAGTAAAGCCTGAAAAATATTCAGAAGATGCAGATGCCTTCCGATCTGTATATGTCTTACATGGAGGCTCAGGAAGCTTTTCTGACTGGCATGACAAAGTTACAGAACCTGGATTACTTCAGAAATTAGCGGATCAATACAATATATTGATAGTCACTCCAGGTGTTGGTCCTTCCTCCTATTATTACGACAGTCCACTACTGGACACAGTAAGGTACGAAACCTATTTCACCAAAGAGTTGATTCCCTTTATAGATGAAAATTACAATACAATGAACAAAAGAGAAGGCCGAGCAATTACAGGTCTCTCTATGGGAGGACATGGTGCCATGATGATTGCTGCAAAACATCCTGAATTATTCATAGCTGCAGGAAGTATGAGTGGGGTGATGAATATAGATTACCGCATGTGGAAGGTGGACGAAAGCTTCAAAAACAGAATTAAAGAAGGACAAAAACTCGCATTGGGTGACATCAATTACGACGCACCATTTACAGAATATACTGCGGTAGGCCTGGTAGGTAAAATGAAGGAAAATGGAACGGCACTCTTGATTGACTGTGGAGTGGATGATTTTCTTATCGCCACAAATAGACAGATCCACCAGCTACTTTTAGATCTAAATGTAGACCACGAATACACAGAAAGACCAGGAGCACATACCTGGCAATATTGGACAGAAGCCTTGCCTTTTCACATGTTGTTTATCGATCAGGTTTTTAAAAAAAATCAATAGTCCGATTGGAATCATCCAAACAGTTTTCTTTTTAACTGAAAAGAATTGAAAACCTCAATGCCATTGCCCCCAGTCTTTATACAGGCAAAGAGCCTGAAAATGCTGGGGGCAATTTTGTTTTTTTTGTTGTTGCCAATTTCGCAGGTGTATTCCCAAAACGATACACCAATTATCATTAATTCAGACATCAATCGTTTTTGGGAAGCCTTTGACATGCTTAGCTATGCCAATAACCTACCAGACAGTATTCGCATTATACAGCAAGGATATTTGGATAAAGCTTCCATAGGCTTGAAAAAATTCATCAAAGTCAGAAATATTACTGCCAATTCGCTTTTGTATCAAATCAAAAAGGCTCCTGCTTATTGGAAAGGAATAAGACCAAATACATACTTGATTCAGGAATACAAAGCCGACATAGCTTCCCAGATGGACTTGTATGATCAGTCATTGAGAAATTTCCGCCCTCCCTTTATTTGTTTTGCGATAGGTCAGCTAACCTCAGGAGGAACTGTACGGGATAATTGGCTGCTGATCGGGACAGAAATGGTTACGTCTGACAGTACCATTGACAAGTCCCAACTCACCGAGTGGCACAGATCAGTACTCCCCAAAGAGCCTAAAATTCTTGAATTTACCGCTCATGAAATGGTACATACCCAACAGCGCTTTGGCCTTGGATACCTATGGGCAATGGAAAGAAACAGGTTGTTGACTATGACAATCAAAGAAGGAGCTGCGGATTTTGTATCTGAAAAAATCACAGGTCTCAATATCAATGAGTCCATTCATCCCTACGGGCTGGCCAACGAAGAGGAATTATGGAAGGAATTTTCTGAGGAAATGTATGGAAAGGATTTTTCAAAATGGCTTTACAATGGTGAAAAGAGCAGCAACAGGCCCGCTGATTTGGGTTATTTTATTGGTTATAGAATCTGCGAAGCATATTATGAACAGGCAGAAAATAAAGAAAAAGCCCTTCACAAAATCGTCAAAACCAACAGTTATAGAAGACTTCTAAGAAAAAGCGGCTATGCGGAAAGGTTTGATTGAACTGACAAGTTTCGATTACGATAGACGATTCAATGTCGTTTAGATAAGACTACAATTTGAATTTAAACTTTTCCAAAGCTGGATTAAAAGTAAAAACAAACATTGCTTACAAATTTGAACTTTGGAAAAGTTACCCTAAACTAAATGACATTGATAGACGATTTACGATTTACGAGGCCCTTGGGTCTTCAAATACCTTTTCTATCTTTCTCTCTTCTAGAACTTCTTGATTCAATATTCATTATTCGGAATTTTGAATATCGAACACCGAACATCGAATGGTGAATTTCGAAAGACTGTGTCTCAAGGCACTTTCCAAAAATAAAGCACATGTTCTTTTCCATCTTCAAGGGTGATTATTTTGGTCTTCTCTGGCCTCCAATCTCCCATGTCGAAACGGTGTGAAATCACCCTAGTCCCACTGGGCAATTCCCAGATTTTTGGTCTAAGCTTAAGATTGATATCTGGAAATAAATACAAAATCAAAACTGTTGCATCTGAAAAATCAAGTTCAAATAAATCCCCCTGAACAAAAGAGACCAAATCCTGCACTCCTTTATCCTCTGCATTACTTTTTGCCTCTTTTACCAATTCTGCATCAATCTCCACCCCTACTGACTTGATCCCGTATCTCAGTGATGCTTCTATTGGGATTCTACCGTCACCAGAACCCAGATCATAAAGAATATCCCCTTCATTAATTTCTGCCAAATCCATCATAGCATCTACCACTTTCATAGGTGTAGTGACAAAAGGTACCAGATCTGCAAATCCCGGCCCATCCTTCTGTGCTGAGAGGACTTGGGAATTAAGTAAGAAAAGGGTTAAAAAAAACAGGTGTTTTTTTATCCTGCTAAATAATAAGTCTATCATCAATCTTTCTTATTCTTTGTAGAATATCACAGTTCCCAAAACTTGCCCTCCCTCGGTATTTAATCTCACAGAAAGGGAATGCTTACCCATATCTAAGCCTTCCGTATCAATGTAAGTGATAAATGCTTTACGGCTATCTTCGGGACGAAAGTAAAACATCCAATCCATATTCAAAATGGATTTCCCATCTACTATTACCTCAAAAAAATCATTCACACATTCCAGCTTTTTGTAGGCATCCATATCTTCCAACTTCACACCACAATTGTCGAAGATAAGTCTATCATAGCTCACCCTGTTTTTCAAAGTCAATTCCAAAAATCTCCCTTTAAGAATAGGGTTAGGAATTTCCAGAATCTGTGACTCAAAAGCTTCATTTCTATCCGCATAATAGCCTGGAAAAAGATATAACCCAGCCTCATTTTCAAAAAAGAATATCTTGCTGAAAAAACTCTGCTCAGGTCTCTTTTCAAGGATTTTTTGACCTATTATGGTGGAAAAAAGAAACAAAAACAAAAAGCTTACAACATAGCCTTTGGGGACATTACTGGCAAATAAATAATACACGGGACGATAAATCCTTGACAAAGTCATCCATCCGATTAACCGATGAAAAGGATAAAATACTTTGGCGAAATATTTACTTCTTCTAAATACTCCCAAGCCAAGAAAATCTATAGAAAAAATAATCACTACCCAGGACAGGAATAAATCAAAATAAGGGTTAAACCAATTGATAAAATCCCATCCAGTCAAATACTCTATCATCCAACCAAGCCCATATATAAACAAAATAAAAACCAAAACAGCCCAGACCATGCCAATGATTACCATCATAAGGAAAAAGCAAATCGCAAAAATACTGCTGCAGACCTTTTCAAGCTTAATGATCTGAAGCTCCAAAGCGGGGATATTTTCAATTCTGCTTCGGAACTTGCTCTTATATTTGAGTTTTTGGGATTGAATTCCTTTGGGGAAAGTATAACTCAGCCCGATAAAACCCACCCATACACTTCGCAAAAAGAGATGAATAGACAAACCCGCAATTAAAAAGTAGACAGCCAATTGCAAAGCGAAAAACAAACCTGCCCAAGAATTCACCGATACTTCTGCAGCAAAAAAAATGGAAAAATCCCTGATCCTTGCAGGAAGCTGAAATAGACCGATCAATACCAATCCTGAAAGCAAAATTTCAGGCTCCCATGAATTGCGTTGCACATTTTTCAGCCATTTAGGAACTCGGCGAATATGATTCTCTGACTCAGCCATACCTTTTATGTTCATTTTGCAAAACAAAATAAATAATTCAGACTGAATTCACTAACTTGATAATTGGACCCAACTTTGTCAAATTAGTAAAATTGGTCAAACCTGCCAGGTTTTGTTCGGTCCAAATATGAGGAATTAGGATTAGGTTTGAATTTAGTTGCTATGAAATCCAAGGTGTTGATAGAAGGCTACTTTGAATTAGAAAAATTCCCCCAAAAAGGTGGTTGGACTTATATAGTGCTCTATGAGCTAGAAAAACCAAAAGCCTATTTCGGAATGATGAAAGTCAATGGTAAAATTGACAATCATGATTTGGTTGGCGTTACTTTAATGCCGTATGGAAATGGAAACTTGTTTCTTCCTGTCAATGCTAAAATCAGAAAAATAATATCCAAAGAAGCTGGAGACTCTGTTAAGCTTCTTCTTACAGAAGTTGATGCAGAGGAAAGAGAAGAGGTTTTTACAGAAAGCAATATTTTGGCATGCATCAGAGAAGAGCCTCTGGCTTGGGAAAAATTTCAACAACTCCCACAAGAAACAAAAGATCATGAGCTTCAGGAAATACTACATTTCCAATTGGAATCAAAAAAAATTGAAAAAATCATTCTCTTGATAGAAAAGCTAAAACTATCTTGAAATTTCAGGTCCCCAAATGGATGTTTTTTGTTTACTGTATTTACTTAATATTCCCAAAGTTTAACGTACTACTTTATCTTGCCATATGATTAATACTACTTTGGCAATTTAAGCAGCACTTTCCTTCTTAAAAAAAACAATGAAACCCTAAAGGTCATCCTTCACCTTTAAACAACACCATTTATAGATTTTGCTAAGATATTCTGAGCAAAAAATCCTATTTTCAAAACTGAACCTATTTTAACCTTTTACTATGAAAATTTACAAATCAGGAAAAGACATCATCATTGAGTCAGAGGGGAAGTTTCATCTTGCCCAATCCAAAAACTGGGACAGCCTTGTCAACCAGGAAAATCTATACCAAAAGCTCCAGGAAGAAATCCAGCCTTGGACAGAATTAAACTGGACACCTAATCATCTTGACGCCCCAATTGGCACTCAGGAGATCTGGGCGGCTGGGGTAACTTATTACCGTAGCAGAGAGGCTAGAATGGAAGAGTCCAAAGAAAGTGGTGCAGATGTTTTCTATTCCAAAGTGTATGAAGCAGAAAGGCCAGAATTGTTTTTCAAATCCACCCACTACAGAGTGGCAAAGCCTGACGGGGAAGTCAAAATCCGAAAAGATTCCATGTGGAATGTTCCTGAGCCTGAATTAACTTTATTTGTCAATGCCTCAGGAAAAATAGCTGGCTATACTATTGGCAATGATATGAGCTCTAGAGATATCGAAGGCGAAAATCCGCTTTACCTGCCACAAGCCAAATGCTATGACAAATCCGCAGCCATAGGACCTTGCCTTTGGGTACCTGAAAAGCCCATTGACCCGGACGCTAAAATAATTATGCGGATCGAACGGAACGGAACTGAAGTTTTTGGAGGTGAGATTTCCATCAACCAGATGAAAAGAGGACACGAAGAACTCAAGTCTTTCCTGTACCGCGAAATGAGCTTCCCCCAGGGAGTTTACCTGATGACCGGAACATGCCTGGTTCCTGATGATACTTTTAGCCTACAGTCGGGCGACCTGATTCAGATTACCATAGCTGAAATCGGAACATTAAATAATCATGTCGCTTGATTCAATATTTTTCTTTATAAAAAAAACTGATCATTGAAAATAAAAAAAGCCGGGATTTCCGGCTTTTTTTGTCAGTTATTTTTCTTCTAAAATCCGCTTACCAGGCCAATGATTAAAGTAATCAGAAAGACAACTAAAAATATATAGAAGACAAATTTGGCAATGGCTGCTATACCTTTAGCGATTCCGGTGAAACCTAAAATAGCTGCCAATAAGGCAATAACTAAAGCTGTGATCACAAATGAGAGCATGTTGTTTTGGTTTAAAGTGGAAAATAAAACTAATACTGCCTTTACAAGTTAGAAACTTTTCAAGATAAAATAAACCTATTCAAGGAGTAAGTTTGAAGAAAACGCTGATTAATAGCTTCTTTTTATAAAGGAAAATATAAATTCATCATCTAATCTTATAGCGTACTCCTTGATAAGTTTTCGTAATTTATGCCAAGAAATAGGCCAAACTGTTTTTAATCTTGTTGATATATGGAGTAACTCCATAAAGCCTGGAGTAAAAGATGGTACAGGTATTGGACTAATTGTCACTGCCCAGCCTTCTCAATGAATTGATAAATCTTTAAATTTTAATTTTACTTTATGAAAGCATCAGACCTTTTTGTGAAAGCCTTGGAAAACGAAGGCGTAGAATACATTTTTGGCGTACCCGGTGAAGAAAATCTTGATTTGCTTCAATCCTTAAAAAATTCCTCCATCAAGCTCATCATTACGCGGCATGAACAAGGAGCCGGATTTATGGCAGCTACTTATGGAAGACTCACTGGGAAGCCGGGAGTTTGCCTGGCCACACTAGGGCCGGGGGCTACCAATTTGGTCACTCCAGCAGCTTATGCCCAGTTGGGAGGAATGCCCATGATGATGATTACTGGTCAGAAACCAATCAAAAAAAGCAAACAGGCCCGCTTTCAGATCATTGATGTGGTGGATATGATGAAGCCTGTCACTAAGTACACCAAGCAGATCGTCAACTCTAACAATATTGCCTCTCAGGTAAGAGAGGCATTCAGGATTGCCATTGAGGAAAAACCGGGAGCCGTGCACCTTGAGTTTCCTGAAGATATTGCCCAAGAAACTTGTGAAGATTCAGTTTTTGATGTGGTAGGACATATCATTCCGAAACCTGATGACCAAGCTGTAACAAAAGCAGTGGAAATGATACATGCTGCAAAACTCCCGCTTTTATTGATCGGAGCAGGGGCCAACCGAAAAGTAACCTGCGATGCTTTGGGGAAATTCGTAGACAAAACGGGTATTTTTTTCTTTACAACCCAGATGGGAAAAGGAGTCATTGACGAAAGACATCCCCAATATTTAGGAACCGCAGCACTTTCGAGCAATGATTTTGTACACGCTGCGATTGATGCTGCTGACCTCATCATCAATGTTGGCCACGACGTCATTGAAAAACCTCCTTTTTTCATGAAAAAAAATGAAAAGCAGGTAATTCATGTCAACTTCTCACCTGCCGAGGTTGATCCTGTTTATTTTCCCCAGCTCAATGTGGTAGGAGACATTACCAGTTCGGTGAACAAACTCGCTGAAGGAATCCAAACGCAAGACTCTTGGGATTTTTCCTTCTTCAAAAAAGTCAGGGAGGAAGTGGCCGGGCACTTATCCAAATATTTTCATGACGAAAGATTCCCCATGTTGCCGCAGAGATTGGTCAATCTTCTTAGAGGCAAACTGGCCTCAGAAGATATTATTACCTTAGACAATGGTATCTATAAACTTTGGTTTGCCCGAAACTATACCTGCTATCAGCCAAACACCTTGCTCCTGGACAATGCACTTGCTTCTATGGGAGCTGGATTACCTTCGGCCATGATGGCTAAAATGCTCTATCCAAAGCGAAACGTTTTGGCTGTTTGCGGAGATGGGGGATTTATGATGAATTCCCAGGAAGTCGAAACTGCGGTAAGGCTGGGGCTACATCTCACTGTGATCATACTCAATGACAATGCTTATGGCATGATCAAATGGAAGCAAGAAGACATGGGATTTGATGATTTTGGATTGGATTATAAAAACCCTGACTTTGTCAAATATGCCGAAAGCTACGGAGCAATGGGGCATAGACCTGAAAGTGATGCTGATTTCAGGGAAATTTTGGACAAGTGTATCGCAAAGCCTGCGGTTCATTTAATAGACCTTCCTGTGGATTATTCTTTGAACCACCCTATTTTAAATGTTATGTTAAAAGAAAAAGCAGAAAAATTATGAGCAATAAGAAAACTTTAAAAGTACTTTCTCCATACGACCAAAACCTGATCGAAGAATTGCCTTTGATGGGTGAAAATGAAGTAGAAAAAGCATTGAAAACAGCTTACGGTTTATTTTTGGATAGATCCAGTTGGATTCCTTCTCACAAAAAAAATCGCAATCTTGGAAAAAATCAGGAACCTGATGCAGGAAAGGATTGAAGACTTGACCAAAATAGCAGCAGGCGAAGGTGGAAAACCCTACCAAGATTCAAAAGTGGAAGTTCTCAGGGCTATCAATGGCGTCAAAATCGCAGCTGAAGAAATAGCAGGCTTGGCCGGTGAGCAGATCCCCATGGGCCTGACAGAAGCTTCAGTCGGTAGAATTGCTTTCACTACCCGCGAGCCCATTGGTGTGGTAGTTTCTGTCTCTGCATTCAACCATCCAGTCAATTTGATCATACACCAAACGATCACAGCATTTGCTGCCGGATGTCCGGTAATTGTCAAACCAGCCTCCACCACGCCACTTTCCTGCAAGGCATTGATGGATATTTTCAAAGAAGCCGGTGTACCGGATGGATGGATTCAGATGATCTTGGTCGACAATGATGGGGCTGAAAAGCTTGTCACTGATAAGCATGTCAATTACCTTTCCTTTATTGGCTCCGCAAAAGTAGGCTGGTGGCTTAAGTCCCAGCTGGCTCCCGGTACACGATGTGCACTGGAGCATGGTGGTGCCGCTCCTGTAATCGTCGAGCCTGACGCTGACCTAGAAGAAATGATCCCAGGTTTGGTGAAAGGCGGTTTTTATCATGCTGGCCAGGTTTGTGTTTCGGTCCAGAAAATTTTTGTCCATGAATCCATTGCCAAAAAAGTTGCAGACACCATTGCAGAAAAAGCAAAAAAACTGAAAGTCGGAGATCCTTTGGATAAAGAAACAGAAGTCGGACCCTTGATTTTACCCAAAGAAGTAGACCGGGTGGAGAAATGGGTTACTGAGGCCGAGAAAGAAGGAGCAGAAATCCTGTGTGGTGGAAAGCGAATCTCCGAAACCTGCTATGCTCCTACAGTACTATGGAATCCAGATCATCAAAGCAAAGTTTCCCAAGAAGAAATCTTCGGTCCGGTAGTGTGCATTTACAGTTATTCGGACAGGGAGGAAGCGATCAAGTTAGCCAACAGCCTTGAGTATCATTTCCAAGCGGCAGTGTTCACCAAGGATTTGGATATAGCCCTGGATACTGTACAAAAACTCAATGCCACTGCTGTCATGGTCAACGAGCATACTGCTTTCAGAGTGGACTGGATGCCCTTTGGAGGCCGGGATGCTTCAGGAGAAGGACTTGGAGGTATCCCCTACTCCATGCATGAAATGACCCGTGAAAAACTCATGGTCATCAAAAGCAAATATTTATAAAATGGTGGTACAGGGCTTAAAAGCCCTGTACTGACCAATTTACATAAAACAAACCCAACCAAAGATGAAAAAGAAAGAATATTCGAACGGAGAAGTTACCATAGTCTGGCAACCGGAAAAATGTATTCATTCCGGGATTTGTGTCAAAGGACTTCCTAAGGTTTTTAGACCCGAAGAAAAACCTTGGATCAATATAGAAGGAGCAAGTACTGAAGACCTTGTTTATCAGGTCAAGCAATGTCCTTCAGGAGCCTTGGGCTTTTATATGGAAGAAGGGGAAGATAAACCACAAGTTGAATCTGAAAAAAAAGAACAAATGGCCGAAGTCATGCCCAATGGTCCATTGATGGTTTATGGAAATATCGAAGTTAAATATGCAGATGGAACTACTGAGAAGAAATTCAAAACTACTGCATTTTGTCGTTGTGGGAGCTCCGAAAATAAACCTTATTGCGATGGAACACACAAGAAAATGGGCTTCAAGGGTTAAATTATAGGCCTTGAAACTAATTATTTTAACCATTCAGCCTGAAAAGCTTCCAAGAATGATTTTTTAAATAAGCTTTTCAGTCTTTTTTTATACTTTTCTTAAATGAAAAAATATGGATGGTTATTACTTTTTGCAGGATTCCTTTTAGGTTTTGGAATTGCCAACACCGGCAAGGTTATCAAAAGAGCCGATGTAAGGGCAGCAGCGAGGCTTTTTCAACTTCATTTTGAAAGAGCTGAAATCGATACCATGTTGAACTACCTCGAAAGTAACAGAAGGGGATATGAAAGCATGAGAGGATTTCAACTTAAAAATGAGGTAGAACCAGCTATGGTTTTTGATCCATTCCCCTCAGAGCTCGAAATCCCATCTTACAACGGACTCAATCATTGGGAAATACCAGCTCATGTCTCCCTGCCAGAAAACGAAGAGGACATTGCTTTTATGACCATTCCGGAATTGGCTGCTCTCCTATCTTCTAAAAAACTTAGCGCTACCCAACTTACAAACATCTACCTCAATAGAATCAAAGCCTTTGATTCCAATTTGCTTTCTTTTATCACCGTAACAGAGGAACTTGCCTTGTCTCAGGCAAAAAAAGCCGATGAAGAAATTGCAGCAGGTAATTACAAGGGAATCCTTCACGGCATTCCCTATGGAGTCAAAGACCTCGCATCTGTACCAGGCTATCCCACTACTTGGGGAGCCGAACCATACAAATACCAAGTGATAGACCAAAAGGCCAGTGTTGTCCAAAAACTGGAAGACCATGGCGCAGTACTTTTAGGAAAGCTGGTTTCGGGAAGCTTGGCAAGAGGAGATGTTTGGTTTGGCGGAAAAACCAAAAATCCTTGGGATCTCAATCAAGGAGCCACAGGATCATCAGCTGGTTCAGGATCAGCCACATCAGCTGGTTTGGTTGCTTTTGCCATAGGAACAGAAACTCTGGGTTCTATCATTTCTCCTTCTACCAGAACAGGAGTAACCGGACTTCGACCGACCTATGGGGCTGTAAGCAAGCATGGATTTATGGTACTTTCCTGGAGTATGGACAAAGTCGGTCCTATTTGTAGAAGTGCTGAAGACTGTGCCATTGTATTTGACCATATCAGAGGTTGGGATCCTACTGACCGAAGTTCTAGAGATGCCTCTTTTGAATTCAACAAAGCAGCTGACTTACAATCACTTAAAATAGGATATCTCTATGGACAGTTTAGCAAAGACAGTTCTCAAAATAACCAGCACAACTTCAGAGCCTTGGAGGAACTGAAAAGCCTTGGAATAAATCCTGAAATAGTATCACTACCTGACCACCACCCTTTCGAAGTATTTGACATCATACTCAGAGCGGAATCGGGAGCCTTTTTTGATGAGCTTGTCACCAAAGATTCTCACAGAGAAATGGTAGAACAACACAAAGGCTCAAGAGCCAATTCACTCAGACAGGCCAGGTTTATTCCCGCAGTTGAATACCTACAAGCTAATCGCCACCGCAGGCAATTGATAGAAGCAACGCATCAAGTGCTCAAGCATTTCGATGTGGTTATTTCACCCACTTTTGGAGGACGACAAATGTTGATTACCAATCTGACAGGCCACCCTGCACTTGCTATACCCAATGGTCAAGATGCTGATGGTCATCCAACCAGCATCACCCTGATCGGCAACTACTTTCAGGAGGAAAAGTTACTTCAGGTAGCCAATGCATACCAACAAAAATTCCCTTATCACCAAATGCGTCCTGAGGCTTACAAGAAAGGCTTGGATTAATCTGCTTTTTTGTGCCTGGTTTCAAAAGCAGGAAATTTTGTAACTTCCCTAAATTATAAAGCCGCACACTATGAAAGAAAACACTGCATGGAAAGAAGAAATAGCCTTATTGAACTCAATAATGACATCTACTGAGATGGAACACAGTATCAAATGGGGCATAGATGTTTACACCTATAATGGACAAAATGTAGTCGGTATTTGCGGATTCAAAAATTACGTAGGCATTTGGTTTTATAATGGAGTTTTTATGTCTGACCCTGAAAAGGTATTCATCAATGCTCAGGAAAACAAAACCAAAGCCTTACGTCAATGGCGTTTTACATCAAAGGAAGAAATAAACGAAAAGCTGATCCTTAGCTATGTAAATGAAGCTATCCAAAATGAAAAAGAAGGGAAAAGGTGGATTCCCCAAAGGTCAGGCGAACAGGAAATATCCGGACTCTTGGCAGAAGCCTTAGAGTCAAACCCCGAATTAAAAACTGCCTTTGAATCACTCAGCAACTACAAACAAAAAGAGTACCTTGAACATATCAATTCAGCCAAAAGAGAAGCTACACAAGAGGCAAGATTGGAAAAAATCAAACCCATGATTCTTGAAGGTAAAGGACTGAATGATAAATACCTTAAAAAATAAAAAGCTTTAATTCGAAAATCAATTGATCAAAAAATGAAATAAAATGAATGTTTTCATAAATTAGGTAATACAAAAACCCAAAGCAAAGCCCCCACTATGATAAGATGGAGCGACATTCCGAAATTTCTCACCATCATTTTCTCATCCCCGGAAGATATTGACAGTCTTCAGAAATTTATTCTTTCACTGAAAAAGCATTCCAATAAATATATTTTTCTGGATATGCCATTGCAGGAAAGTTCTAGTAAAAATCTTTCAGAAGCTTTAGAATCCAAAAGCTCACTTCAATTGGTAGAGTATAGGGAAAACGACTCCATCTGTGAAGGCAAAATTTATTTTGCAACTGATTCATACATCAAAACCAAAAATAAAAACAGCCTTACTGAGCTCCTTTTAGAAACAAAAACACATTTGGGACTTGATGCCCCTTTCCATATTATTGGAATTATCTTATCAGGAAATAGCAGCAACATTGTCCCTACAATCACCGCTCTTAAAGAAAAGTCTGCATACATTCTAGTTCAGGAACCTGAAACCAGTACCATTCCCCATAGTCCGGAATTGATCATTGGAAAAGGACTCTCAGATGCAGTATTAGAGCTCGATGAAATCCCCTCATTTCTGAAAAAACTTACACAAGGGAAAATAAAGCTTCCTGAATCACACAAGATAGATATAGCATTCAGCCAACAATTGATTGAAAACCTACAGGGGATTTTCTTCTTATTCAACAAAGAGGGAAAGATGCTCCTTTGGAATAAAGCAGTAAAAGAAGTTACCCAATACACGGATAAAGAAATTTCTGAAATGCATCCGGTTGATTTTTTCCCTGATGCGGAAAGAGAAATGATACAACAGAAAATCAAAGAAGCATTTGAAACAGGCAGTGCAAGTGTGGAGGCTAACATTAAGAATAAAGCCAATAATTTGACAACTTTTTTATTTAAAGCTTCCTATGCCTTTTTCCAAAATGAACCATGTCTTTACGGAATAGGCATTGACATCAGCATACAAAAAGAGAGTTTGTTTGAGATCAACATGATGCTCAACAATACAGATGAAGCCTTTATCCTTACTGACGAGTCCTTGAAAATCATCTCATTCAATAAAAAATTTGCAGATAAAAGCACAGAACTGTATGGGAAGAAAGTGGAGAAATTTGACAGTCTCTTGGACTATGCCACAGAAGAAGAAAAACAAAGTTTAGTGGACATTCACAAACAGGTATTGCAAGGGGAAAGCATTACTGTGGAATTTGAACTGCAAAGAGGCAAAGGAAGAAAATCCGTCTATGAATTCACACACAAACCTGCAAAAAACGAAAAAGGGAAAATTCTTGGCGTTTTTATTTCAGCAAAAGACATCACTTCCGAAAAGCAATCCAAACTCAAGTTGGAGGAAAGCGAAAGAAAGCTGCATACATTGGTCAGGGAAGGCTCAGATCTGATTGCTATTCTGGATGCTCAGGGCAAGTACAAGTTCACCAGCCCCAACCATTTACAATACTTGGGATATACTGAGCAAGAATTGTTGGACACCTCCGCATTTGAATTGATTCATCCGGATGATTTGGAAGAAATCAAATTCAAATTTCAAAGCTTACTATCTAAGCAACGCGTCACTACACACCCTTATCGTGTCAAACACAAAGAGTTTGGCTGGCGATGGGTGCAGAGTACAGCCAATTACCTGATAGATGACCCTGCCATTCAAGGTGCATTGATCAACAGTACCGATATTACTGATTTGGTCAATATTCAGAAAAAACTGGAAGCCGGAAACGAGCTCTTCCATTATGTTCAAAAAGCAAGTAATGATGCCATTTTCGATTGGGATATAGTCAAGGATGAATTTGAATGGAGTGAAAGCTTCACCCGTGTTTTTGGCCATGATTTTCAACTCAAAAGATTCAGGCTGGAGGATTGGATATCCTTTATTCACCCTATAGATGCTGCTAAAGAAAAGAACCGTTGGGATCAATTTCTGGCAGATAAAGAGCTGTTTCAATGGATAAACGAATTCAGATTTAAAGACTCAAAAGGGGATTACCTTTATGTCGAAGAAGTTGCCTACCTGCTTAGGGATGAATCAGGAAAACCCAAACGGATGATAGGTTCTCTGAGGGATATTTCACACCAAAAGCAGGAAATCATGCGAAACAAACTGCTTTCTGATATTGGCATAATCTTTAAAAAAAATGACAAAACCACTTCAGCCTTAAAGGAAACTTTAACGTATTTGGCTGAGGTATATGAGGCTGAACTGGCAGAGGTGTGGATGGTCCCTTCCCATAAAAAGTACATACGTCTCTATCAATACCTGGAGAATTCCGAAGAGACCAGAAAATTCTATATATCAGAAAAATCCAGAAATAAATTTGAACCGGGTGAAGGGATACCCGGAAAAGTGTGGAAATCACAAATTGCCATTTCATGGAATATTGAAGAACAGCCGGAATTATTTGTCCGGACTTTTGGAAACGAGCATTTAAAATTGATTTCCGCGATCTGTATTCCCTTGTTTTACAATGTTGAAGTGGTAGGAGTTTTGTTGCTTGGAAATAAAAATCCGGAGCAGCAGAAAATCTATTACAAACTCTACCTGAAGCCCTTGGAAGAATTTTTGGGAGCAGAAATAAAAAAGAAACAGCAAGAGGAAGAACTCAACCAATTTTTTGAAAATGCCCCGGATTTATTGGCCGTGGCAGATAAAAACGGAAAGTTCAGAAAAGTAAATCCTGCCTTCACAAAATTACTGGGATATACAGCAGAGGAACTGACAACCCGTCCATTTGTGGATTTTCTTCACCCTGATGATTTAAGGAGTACAAATAAAGAATATAGAGAGACTGTATCAGGTCTAAGAAAAGCAGAAAACTTCATCAATCGGTATAGAACAATCTCAGGAGATTATAAATGGATTTCATGGAAGTCTTCAGAGCCATTTGGAGAAGAAAGCTTTGTTTATGCCTTTGGCAGAGATGTGACTGACAGAATCAAACTCAACATTTTATTGGAGAATGCAAATCAGCTTGCTCAGTTGGGAGGCTGGGAATTAAACCTTGAAAACAACTCCGTTTACTGGTCAAAAATCACCCGAAGTCTCCATGAAGTCCCAAGCGATTTTATCCCGGACATTGAAACAGGTTATAAATTCTATAAAGAAGGCTTTTCCAGAGAACAGATCCAAAAAGCTATTGAAGCATGCATTTCTAAAGGAACTCCATTTGACCTGGAATTAACCATCATTACCTATAAAGGCAATGAAAAATGGGTTCGTGTCATAGGCAAAGCTGAAAAAATTGGCGGAAAAGTAGTAAAGCTCTCAGGTAGCTTTCAGGATATTTCTGAAAGGAAAAATACCGAATTGGAATTGAAAAGGTCAAATGAGCGCTTCGAAAAAGCTTCTCTTGCTACTCAGGATGCTATTTGGGATTATGACCTGATAGAAAACAAACTCTATTGGACCCAAGGATATCAAACTCTCTTCGGATACAATTTACCCGGTCAGAATGGAGGTGAAGGACTTAACGGTTGGTTGGATAAAATACATCCTAATTACCGTAAAAATGTACATGAAAGTCTTCAGCTGAGCCTTGAAGACCCCGAAGTGGAATTCTGGAAAACGGAATATAAGTACCAAAAGGCAGATGGCAATTATGCCGTTGTGGAAGATCGAGGACTTATCGTAAGAAATGAAAATGGTATAGCCATCAGAATGGTTGGAGCAATCTCGGACATCAGTCAAAGAAAAGACTACGAAAACTCTCTCCAGAAACTAAACAAAAGCCTTCAGAAGCAAGCCAAGGAACTGGAAATTTCGAATGCTGAACTGGAGCAATTTGCCTACATTGCATCACACGATCTGCAGGAACCACTTCGGATGGTCAGTAGCTTTCTGGGCCAGCTTGAAAAGAAATACAAACACGTCTTGGATGATAAAGCCAAGCAGTATATCCATTTTGCCGTGGATGGCTCCAAAAGGATGAGACAGATCATATTGGATCTTTTGGATTATTCCAGAGTTGGAAAGCATGATGATGACCACCAGGAGATCGACCTCAATGCATTGGTGGAAGAGGTATTTATGGTACACAGAAAAAGTATAGAGGATACATCAGCCGAGATTTCAATAGCTGACCTGCCCAAAATAAAAGGACCTAAAACACCAATCTTTCAGGTTTTTCATAACTTGATCAACAATGCTTTCAAATACTCAAAAGACGATATCCCACTTCTACTGAAAATTACAACGGAGGAGAAAGAAGATCATTGGGAGTTCTGCATCAAAGACAACGGAATTGGAATAGAAAAAGAGTATTATGACAGAATATTCATTATATTCCATAGACTTCATGGGAAGGAAAAATATCAAGGTACGGGTATGGGATTAAGCTTAGTCAAGAAAATCATTGAAACACTGAATGGAAAAATTTGGGTTGACTCCAAATATGGAGAAGGGACTGCGTTTTATTTTACTTTACCCAAAACCCCAAAATGAAAATTTGGAAAAGCTATACAGATCAAATCAGAAAAAATCTAGGCCTAAAAGATGTCAGCTTTGAGTCATCCATGGAATGGAGAACCATTCTGTTTTACTATATGCTGATTTTTATCATACCCTTATCCTTGATTGCCTATACACCCGGAGTTCTATTTGCCATCAAGGAAAAGTACCCCAGCGTAGTACTTGTAGATACTTTGGCCGTGTTTTCTCTTTTGATCGCTGGGTTTTGGCCATCATTGAAGTTATGGATCAGAAAATGGTTATTTATCGTTTGCTTTTATTTCATCGGCTTCACCTTGTTATTTTTGATTGGGCTTTCTGGACCAGGATTTTTATACATGCTTGCAGCCAGTTTTTTCAGCACCATACTTTTCCCGGTCAGATATGCATTTCACCCTGCCTTCGCCAATTTGGTACTGTGCATTCTTCTTGCTTTGTTGATCCCAATGGACATCATGCTCTGGAAAGATCAGGAATCTCATAATATCCCACAACTCGTTGCAGTAAGCTCAAACCTTGTTTTTTTGGGTTTCTTTGCTTCCGCCTTGTTTCCGAAAGTTTTTGATTTACTTGAAAAATCTATCAAAAACGAACAGCATTTAAAAAGGCTACTGAGCGAAAGAAATGATAAACTGAAAAGTGCCTTGGAAAATGTTGAAGCTAAAAATTCTGAATTGGAGTCTTTTGCTTATACTGCTTCCCATGATCTTCAGGAACCGCTTCGGATGATCACAGGCTTTCTTCATCAAATTGAGAAAAACTATCAGGCAGTTTTGGATGAAAAGGGCAGAAAATTCATTTTTTATGCCATAGACGGTGCTACAAGAATGAGGGAAATGATCGCCGCTCTCTTAGAATATTCCAGAGTTGGAAGGTTTGATGGGGAATTGAAGGAGATCGAGCTCAATGGCTTATTGGACCGCGTCCTGCTTTATTACAGTGAGACCATAGAACAAAAAGGCGCTTCAATCAGCATTCCAAAACTACCTACAATTAAAAGTTTTGAAAGCCCGATTTTCCAGATATTTACAAACTTGATAAGCAACGCACTCAAATATTCCCATAAAGACATCAAGCCTAACATCAAAATCAGCTACCTGGATAAAGGTGAATTTTGGGAATTTTCCGTAGCTGACAACGGGCTTGGCATAGCCCCTGAATTTCAGGAAAAGGTGTTCGGTCTTTTTCAGAAGCTCCATTCAAAAAGTGATTATGAAGGATCCGGAATTGGTCTTTCCATCGTGAAAAAATGTGTGGAAAATCTGGGCGGACAAATAATTCTGGAGTCCGATGTCCGAAATGGAAGCAAATTTTCTTTTACAATAACGAAGAATTTATGATATTGAGGGATCAAATAGTTCATTATGGGAGAAATCAACCTTCATATTCTATTAGCTGAAGATAATGAGGGAGATATATTGCTCACTTCGGAAATAATAGAGGACCATATGGCCAACTGTCCGCTCAGTGTAGTCAAAGACGGTGCTGCTGCACTTGATTTTTTGTATCACAAAGGCAAATATGAACATTCCATCAAGCCGGACTTGTTACTTTTGGACATCAATATGCCTAAAAAAAGCGGTTTGGAAGTGCTTGCTACCATTAAAAATGATCCTGAGCTGAGAACTATTCCCACAGCAATATTGACAACTTCCTCTTCCTACAATGACAAGTTGATGGCAAAGAAACACAATGCTGATTTTTATTTCACAAAGCCTTTGGAGGAAGAACACCTTAGATTGATTTTCGAAAAGCTACATTCCTGAAATTTTCTCTACTTTCACAACTTTGTAGCAAAGCCAAGATTCAATGAAAAGAATACTGCCCATCATTGTGCTTTCCCAATTCTTATGTACCTCGCTTTGGTTTGCCGGTAATGCAATCCTTCCCGATTTGGCTGCAGCCATGAGTCTGGATGAAAAATTCCTTGGAAACCTGACCTCCTCAGTCCAGTTTGGATTTATTGCCGGTACATTGATATTTGCCATTTTCACTATAGCAGATAAATTCCCTCCATCTTTGGTCTTCTTTTTAAGTTCATTGCTGGCTGCTGCCTTCAATTTCACTCTGGGTTTTGAAGGACTCTCTTCGGAATTTATTCTCCTTTCAAGGTTTGCAACAGGTTTCTTCTTGGCAGGAATTTATCCCGTTGGGATGAAAATCGCAGCAGATTACTTCCAAAAAGGCCTTGGAAAATCATTAGGCTTATTGGTAGGAGCATTGGTTTTAGGAACTGCCTTTCCCCATTTTATACGTTCTTACATCGGGGAAATGGACTGGACACTGGTGGTACAGCTTACATCTGGGCTCGCGGTATTTGGTGGACTTTTGATGTTGACCTTGGTACCAAATGGTCCCTTTCGAAGCAAAGGCCAAGCCATTGACCTTATCCTGTTTTTCAGGGTTTTTAAGGTCAAGAGCTTCCGTCAGGCGGCTTTTGGGTATTTTGGCCATATGTGGGAGCTCTATGCATTTTGGGCATTTGTCCCGGTTTTCCTTTCAGCTTATGGACTGAAGCAGGATATGAACTTTGATCTTTCTTTTTGGTCTTTTGTGATTATCGCTGTGGGAGGCTTAAGCTGTGCGCTTGGTGGAATGCTATCCTCCGCAATCAGGCCTCTTTTGATTTCACGAACAGCTCTGAGTCTTTCAGGAATTTGTTGCTTTATCTCCCCGATTTTCTTCCTTCAACCCTACCCATACATTTTGTTGATTTTTATGCTCTTCTGGGGAATGGTGGTGACAGCAGATTCGCCCATGTTTTCCACTTTGGTTGCCCAGAATGTCCCACAGCACCAGAAAGGAACAGCCCTGACCATTGTCAACTGCGTAGGGTTTGGGATTACAATTGTAAGCATTCAGTTGCTTAATTTTATACATGCATTTGTACAAACTGAATTTTTGCTCATCATTTTGGGCTTGGGACCTTTATTCGGAACTTTTTTTATCTTCAAAAAGGAATTAAGCATTCGGAACTAACCCGGCCTTCTTTTTAAAATGAATCCTTCTCTATATATTCAGAGAAATATTTAGCGTATCATTTCGGATTTTTAAGATTTACAACAACTTTGGACTTAATAAATTTTAGACATGTCATTGTGGAAAGCCTATAAAAACAGAGTATTAAGGAATATTTTCAATGTAAGCAATCCGGACAAAAGTGTAACTTATTGGAAAAACCTACTTTTTACCAATACCATTATTTATACTTTACCATTTGCTACTATCGCCCTTGTCCCCGCTCTTATTTATAGTATAGCAGAACAGAATTACCTTTTAATGGGAATTGACCTCTTCTCACTTTCGATCATAGCCTTGATTGGTCTGATGAAAAATCTCTCGCTCAGTGTAAGAAAGTTCCTTTTTGTTTTCTGCATTTATTTCATCTCTATCAGCCTTTTGATTCTTTACGGTCCTTTGGGACCTGGTCTGTTGTTTCTTTTAGGAATTTGTTTTTTCTGTACCATCATTTACGAAAACAAAAATGCCTTCGTCCCCTCCATTATCAATTTGATCATCTGTATTATTGTTGCCTTATTGATCCCCTTGGAAATATTGTATTGGGGAGAATTAAACTATAACTCCACTCGCTGGATTGCCTTGAGTTCCAATTTGGTATTTTTAAGTTTTTTGTGTTCTGCGATGATCCCTTTGGTCTTCAATGGAATCGAACAAAGCCTGAATCAGGAAAAGAAAATCAGCAAGGAACTGGATTTCCAAAAAACAGAATTGCAGGAAGCACTTGTAGCATTGGAAACCAAGAATTACGAATTGGAATCTTTTGCCTACACAGCATCGCACGATCTTCAGGAACCTTTGAGGATGATTACTTCATTTCTTACCCAACTGGAAAGGAAATATTCCGGTAAACTTGACGAAAAAGCCCATCAATATATCTTTTTTGCGGTAGACGGAGCTAAAAGAATGAAATCTATCATCTTGGACTTACTGGAGTTTTCAAGGGTAAGGTAGAACGGATGTAGAAAAAGAAATGATTGATTTAAATGAGCTTTTACCTGAAGTATTAAAGTATCACCAAACAGAAATAGATGCCAAATCAGCAAAAATTGAATATATCAGCTTACCAACAATATTCATGTATAAGATTTCCATGGCTCAGATATTTCAAAACTTAATCGGAAATGCCCTCAAATATTCCAAAACAGATACTCCTCCTCTGATTCATGTTGCTTGTACTGAAAGTGAATCCTCCTATCAATTTTCTGTTTCGGATAATGGAATAGGTATTCACCCAGATTTTCATGAAAAGATTTTTGCACTTTTCCAGAGGCTCCACAATAAAAGTGAGTACTCCGGAACAGGCTTGGGATTATCCATTGTTCAAAAAATACTACAAAACAATAAAGGAAAAATATGGGTTGAATCAGAGGAAAATAAGGGGAGTACTTTTTATTTCACCTTACCAAAGTAATAATATTTGGCAATCATTTCATTTCTTAAAAGAATTGCTAATTTGGGATAAAATAAAGCCGAGGAAGCTTTTATAGTTGCCCAATACTAAATCATGAGACTTCTCATTCACCATGAACCCACCTGAGATCAAGCCTATTTTAAAAAACTTTAGAAAACTGAATATCATTGCAATTGGAGCATCAGCAGGAGGTTTGGAAGCACTTCAGGAATTTTTATCGCATTTACCACCTTTAGAAAATACTGCCATCATCATTGCGCAGCACCTTAGCCCCACGCATAAAAGTATGTTGGTTCAGTTACTCAGTAAAGGCACTTCACTTTCTGTGACTGAAGCAGAGCATGGCAAAATCCCTCAACCATTCACGGTTTACATTACCCCACCTGACAGCGAAATCACGCTCACCCAGACTGGCATGCAGCTCCAGAAACCGGAGTTTTCTTATGGACCAAAACCATCCGTAGATGTGCTGTTCAGGTCACTTGCTGAAGTAGAGTGCAATCATATAGTGGGCATAATACTTTCCGGAACAGGATCCGATGGCGCAGCGGGTGTTAAAAGCCTAAAGAATTCAGGAGCATATATCATCGCCCAAGAACCCGCCACTGCCAAATATGACGGGATGCCATTGGCAGCAATAGAAACAGGAATGGTCGATGCCGTACTTTCACCTATACGGATCGGCGAAGAGATTCTGGATTACTTCAATGATTCTCTTTCTGTGAAAAAAGCTCCTGACCAGGACAGCTTAACTGCAATAGGCAAAATCATGGGTATTCTCGGAAAGAATACCGGTACTGACTTCTCCAATTATAAGTCAGCCACGATCGGAAGGAGATTGGAGAAAAGAATGAATCATCTCCAGGTCAAAAATCTGGATGAGTATATCAAAGTCTTGGAAACTCATCCCAGAGAAGCTGAAGAAATGTTTAAAATGATTCTGATAGGAGTCACCAAATTTTTTAGAGATAAAGATGCTTTTCAAGCCTTAGAAGCCCATTTGGAAAAAATAATTTCCGGAAAGTCTCCACAGGATGCCATCAGAATTTGGGTACCAGGCTGCTCTACTGGAGAGGAAGCTTATTCTATAGCGATCTTACTCCAAAAGATTCTCAAAAACAGACTGAATCAATATAAAATCCAAATTTTCGCCACGGACATAGATAATAGGGCTGTCACTTTTGCCAGAAAAGGAATTTATCCGGCAGAGACGGTGGAAAATCTCCCAGAGGACATACTCGAAAGGTATTTTGTCAGAAATGGAGAAGGATACGAAATCATCAAATCCCTTCAGTCTTTGGTTTTGTTTTCCCGGCATGACCTGATCAAAAACCCTCCCTTTCTCAAGCTGGACCTGATCTCCTGTAGAAACCTCCTCATTTATTTCAATGCTGCCCTTCAGCAACAAGTAATCCCTATTTTTCATTATGCTCTGAATCAGGACGGTAACCTCTTTTTAGGAAAATCAGAAACTGTGGGCCAATTCAATGATCTATTTACCAGCATTGACCCTAAAAATAAAATCTACCGGAGAAAAAGAGGAGGAAACCTCCACACCATCAAATTCTCTGCATTCAAAGCCCAATCCCAAAACTTTCCTGCTGCAAAACCCAAAAAAGAAAACAAGGAACTGAGCATTTCAGAAATGGTCAAGGAGACCTTGTATAAGACTTATGAACACCCCTATGTGGTCGTCAACGAGAGCTTTGACATACAGGAGGTAGGTGGTGATGTCAGGTTATTTATGGGGCTGAGCTCAGGCAATATTCAGGTCAACCTGATCAAAATGATCAATCCAGAATTGCAGATTGAATTGAGGGCAGTACTCAACAAAGCCATCAATGACAGAATTGTCGTCAGGAGTCCGATCAAAAAATTCACCCTATTTGATCAGCCGTATTATGTTAGGCTGCATGTCAAGCCTTTGATTTCTTCCAACACCATGGAAGAGCTCTATTTGGTTACTTTTGAAAAACTGGATATAGAAGGCTTTTTGGCAAAAGGACAGGCTGTCAAGGAAGATGACATCATCAATCAGAGAATCGAAGAGTTGGAAAATGAACTGGCAGCGACCAAAGAACATTTACAGACCTACATAGAGGAAATTGAAACCAGCAACGAGGAATTACAATCTCTCAATGAGGAGCTTCAGAGTACCAATGAAGAACTGCAATCAAGCAATGAGGAATTGGAAACCAGCAATGAAGAACTTCAAAGTACCAATGAAGAAATCCAAATCACTTATGCAGAGCTGAAGTCTACCTACGAAGAGCTGGAGAAAAAAGAAAAGAACCTACAGGAAGCAGAGGCCAATAACATTGCTCTGCTTAACAATGACCTGCAGGCATTTGTCCTGGTAGATCCCTCTTACAGAATCATTAGGTTCAATGATCAGGCAAAACTGATTTTTGAAGAGTTGAGTGGAAAGCAAATCCAATCAGGAGAATCCATCGTGGACTATTTCCCTTCTGGAAAAGTCGAGGAATTTATAAGTAATTTTAAGCAAACATTAAAGGGAGAAAAATTTCAGGCAGAAAAAATATTTTTAGACAAAAACGGCATAAATAATTGGTTCAAAGCAAGTTACACACCTGTATTGTTTTCCGAAGGCAAAGTTAGGGGCATTTCTCTTTCCCTGCTCAACATCACAGAACTCAAAAAACAACAAACACAGCTAGACGCAGTTACTGAAAACCTCCCTTTAGCCATTTTTCAATATAAGCTCAACCCTGAAGGTAAGGACAAGGTTCTTTTCTTAAATGAGGGATCCAGAAAGTTGTGGGGACTCGAAGCCCAGGCCGCTATGGATGATACTTCCAAAATCTGGTCAAAAGTCTTAGAGGAAGATGCCACAGGCTTATCAGAAAGTATTCAGGCCTCCGCAAAATCTCTGTCAAACTGGAATTTTGAATGGAGGGTTATGCATCCCAAACTGGGGCTAAGATGGCATAGAGGATTCGGAAAACCTTCGAAACTGGACGATGATTCTGTAATCTGGAATACCATAGTACTTGACATCACGACAGAAAAGCTTTCCCAGCTAGCCTTAGAGAAAAGGGAGCAGGATTTCAAAAATTTATTTGACAACGTCAATAACCTCTCAGCTAAGGGTTTTGATAAAGATGGGAAAATCAAGTTTTGGAACAAGGCCAGTGAAAAGCTGTATGGATTTTCTGAAGAAGAGGTATTGGGTAAAAATATTTTCGACATCATTATTCCAAAGGAAAAGAGACAGGTTTTCGAGGAGGCCATGGGGCGGCTCATCAAGACAAAAAAATCACAACCCGCAGAAGAATTCAACTATATCCACAAAAATGGAGAGATTACACCGGTTTTATCCAACATTACTATTATCGAAACCTCGGTCGGGGAAAAAGAATTCTTTCTTTTTGACATTGATATAAGTCCACAAATCAAGATTAAAGAAGCCCTTAAAAAAAGTGAGGCAGAATTAAAAAAGATCCTGGACTCCTCCATGGATATGATCTGTACCATTGATTCACAGGGTAATTTCATCAAAGTAAGTAAAGCTTGTGAGTTGCTTTTGGGATATTCACCTGAGGAGCTGGAAGGCAAAGCCTTTATGAATTTTGTGGTAGAAGAAGACATTACCAAAACCGAAGAAGCTGCTGAAATGATCATGAAAGGAAATGCCTTTACTAATTTTGAGAACAGGTATAGAAGAAAAAATGGAGAATCAATCCCTTTTATCTGGTCTGCCAGGTGGGAGGATGACATACAAATGATGTTTTGTGTAGCCAAGGATGCCCGAGAGATCAAAAAAGCTGAGGAAAAAGTGAGAGCCTCGGAAGCACTGATGGCTGATGCCCAAAAATTGGCCAAAATGGGCAGCTGGAATTATGACTTTGAAAATGATGATTTGACTTGGACTGATGCCCTTTACAATGTCTATGGAGTGGATAAAGACAAGCTTGACAAAAAGCTCACCTCTTTTCTCCACATGGTAGTACCCGAAGACAAAGAAATGTATATCTCCACTGGGCAAGAGGCCAAAGAAAAAGGAAAGCCATTCCACATTGAATATGGTATTATTACTCCATCAGGAGAAAGAAGAATTTTGGAAGAATATGGCTATTGTGAAAAAAACAGGCAAGGCAAAGTCATTAGAATGTATGGTACAGTGCAGGATGTGACTGAAAGAAAAAAGATTGAAAAGAAAATCCAGGAAAGCAATCAGCGCTTCAAGCTGGCCACACAAGCTACCTCTGATGTGATTTGGGATTGGGATGTTAAGACAGGTGCAGTACTATGGGGTGAAAATTTCGCTTCTCTTTTCGGAGAAATTGAAGATTTGGCAGACATGAATCAAGTGCAACAAGTAAAACATAGACTGCATCCCTCGGAAATCAATGACCTCTTAAAAAGTGCAGAAAAGGCCCTTAAAAGCGATCAGACCAATTGGCGCTATGAGCACAGGTTTTTAAAAGCTGATGGCAAGTATATTTTCGTCTCCAACAAAGCTTTGATCATCAGAGATAAAAAAAACAAAGCCCTCCGGGTAATTGGTGCCATTCAGGATATCACCCAAAGAAAGGATTTTGAAAACTCTCTTGTACAACTGAACGAACAGCTGGAAAATCATGCAAAAGAACTGGCTCTTTCTAATTCAGAATTGGAGCAATTTGCCTACGTGGCTTCACATGACCTTCAGGAACCGCTGAGAATGGTTTCCAGTTTCCTCACCCAACTCGAAAAAAGGTACGAAGGAATCCTGGATGAGAAAGGGAAACAATACATTCATTATGCAGTCGATGGCGCCAGAAGAATGCGCAGCATCATTTTGGACCTACTGGATTTTTCAAGAGTGGGTAAACATGAGGATGAACTCAGCGAGATTGATTTAAATGAAATTGTGGAAGAAGTATGCCAGCTGTACAGACAAACCATTGAAGAGTCAAAAGCACAAATAAAAACCCATGATCTTCCCAAAATAAAAGGATACAAGACACCTATTCTACAACTCTTCCAAAACCTCATTGGTAATGGGCTGAAATACAGGAAAAACGACACTCCTCCTGAAATCAATGTAAAGTGTGTAGATAGAAATAATTGTTGGGAAATAGCCATACAAGACAATGGAATAGGGATAGAGTCTGATTTTTTTGAGAAAATATTTGTTATATTTCAACGTCTGCACCACAATAATCAATTTTCAGGCACAGGTATGGGCTTGGCCATTGTCAAAAAAATAGTAGACAATCTGGGAGGTAAAGTGTGGCTGGAGAGCATGCCAGGACTGGGGTCCACCTTCTACTTTACTTTACCAAAATCAATGTAAAAAAAGCTAACACACTTATGAAAAGGCCAATACATATCCTACTGGTTGAAGATAATGAGGGAGACATCCTGCTTACGAAAGAAGCAATGGATGAAAGAAAAATTTACAGTAAATTAAGCATTGCTAGGGATGGTCAGGAAGCTTTGGACTTTGTATATAAAAACAATCAGTTCAAGGACGCTGAAGAGCCGGATCTGATACTGCTTGACATCAACTTACCCAAAAGAAGTGGAAATGAAGTGCTTCAAACATTAAAATCAGATGATAAATATAAACATATCCCCATCTTGATGCTGACCACATCCTCTTCCAAAAAAGATATCATGACATCCTATCGGAACTATGCCAATAGCTTTATTACCAAACCCGTAGAGGTTGACCAATTTCAGGAAGCAATGGCTAGCGTAGAAGATTTCTGGCTTCAAACAGCAAGCCTTCCAAAAGCTTAAAAAAAATGAAAAAAGATGTTTTTAAGTATCAAATCCTTGTAATTGAAGACAATCTGGGAGATTTTTTACTTGTAGAAGATTATCTGCAAGAAATGATACTTGATCCAAACATCAAGCATTGCCAAAGCTTTAAAGAAGTCAAAAATCTATTTAAAGATAATCGAACTGATTGGGATGTCCTTCTCTTGGACCTCAGCTTGCCTGACCGGGAAGGAGAGAATCTGATTGAGGATATCCTAAAAATGGCAGGAGATATTCCCGTCATCGTTCTGACAGGATATACAGATGCAAATTTTGCTTTAAAAAGTCTGGCTTTGGGTGTTTCTGACTATTTGTTGAAAGACGAGCTCAACCCGACAACTATACACAAAGCAATCACTTATAACATTGAAAGACACAAAAACCTCAAGCGGATCCATTTATCTGAAAAACGTTACGCAGAACTATTTGAGCTTAGTCCCCAGCCCATGTGGGTTTTCGATGAGGAAACTTTCATGTTCTTGAAGGTCAATAAGGCTACAGAAAAAACTTATGGCTATTCCAAAGAGGAATTTTTAAAGATGGATATTTTTCAAATCCGAAGACCTGAGGAAACCAATCAAATCAAAGAAACGCTTGCCAAGACCGGGAACAAAGAACACAAAAGTGTTTTCATGGGTATCTATGAACACATTAAAAAAGATGGAAGTCCCATCTCGGTAGAAATACATTCCAATATCATTGACTTTGAAAGTAGGAAAGCAAGATTGATTGTAGCCAATGACATTACTCTGAAAATCACCTACCTGAAGGCAATTGAAGAACAGAATCAGAGACTACAGGAAATCGCATGGATTCAGTCGCACATAGTCAGGGCTCCACTTGCGAGGATGATGGGCCTGATTGACCTGATCAAACACAATAACCTAAGCGATGAGGAAAAGCATGAGTTTTTGGATCATGTGCTCAATTCGGCCATTGAATTGGATAATATCATCAGAGAAATTGTCAGCAAGGCCAATGAAATAGAAAGTAAAGACAGAAATAACCCCTTGACTTGAAAGCATATCAAAAAATTGGTCTGAGTTGCTACCCAGACCAATATTCTAAAACTTTATATTATTGTTAGGCAAGATCTAGCTTTACTTTTTGTCCTGATTTTACAGCTAACATGATGGCGTCTATGATTTTCATATCCTTCAAGCCCTCTTCACCATCAACCGGGATTTGTGGTTTGCTGTCATCATGGATGATTGCTGCCATTTGATCCATTTGTGTCGTTTGATGGGTAACATGAGGCAAGGTAATGTCTCCTTTATGGGACCAGGCTTTGATGGGGCCATATCCCGTAGAAGGTTGCATCTCTGCAAAACCCTTATCTCCGTTTAGAAAAAACTTGTCTAGGTAATTCATGCTGTAGGTAGACAGGCAGGACGCAATGGCCCCACTAGGAAATCCTAACTGAAATGTAATGGTTTCGTCCACTCCTTCTTTGAATTTCACGGGGTCAGTTTTGACTTCTTGAGCAGTCACCCAGATAGGCTCCTCTCCTACCATATATCTAGCGCCATTGATGGCATAAATTCCAATATCCATCATAGCTCCACCTCCAGCTAAGTCTTTGTCAAGGCGCCATTGGGTGGGATCACCGATTTTAAATCCGCTGAGTCCCTGAAAAAACTTCACATCTCCCAAGTCACCATTTTTTCGCATATTGACCACATTCAAAGTATTGGCTTCGAAGTGCATTCTGTAACCTATCAGCAATTTCACTCCTGCTTTGGCACAGGCATCTACCATTTCTTTGCCTTCTTTGGCATTGATGGACATGGGTTTTTCACAAATCACGTGTTTCCCCGCAGCAGCTACACGAAGACACTGCTCATGGTGTAGGGCATTTGGAGTAATGATATAAACCGCATCTATCTCTGAATTATCTTTGATTGCATCAAAGTTTTCGTAGTTATACCTGCTTCCATCAGGCACATTGTATGTTTCGCCCCAAGATTGGAGCTTGGATGGTGTACCTGAAATTAAGCCTGTGATTTTTGCCCTTTTGCAATCCTGCATGGCCTTGGCAACACGGTCGGCATAGCTTCCAAGTCCCATCAAGGCTACTTTAAGCACTGGACCGTCCTGAACTTGTGGAATGTAAACTGAGGGTGAAGACATTCCAAAAGCATCAGTGCTCATAGCAAAAGGCAAAATACCTGCTCCTACTGTCAGGTGTTGAATAAATTCTCTTCTGGTTCTCATGGTTTTTTAGGTTTTTAGGTTTTTATGAATAGGGTTAATTTTTTGTTAAAATGATAATTTAGAAAATTAAATAGGGGGAAAAAACAACTTGAATTTTCCCAGGTGCTCTCTCAAATAAATTCAATGTCTCAATATAAACATAATTGAAAACTATTTATCCAAGATGGAATACAATGGATAATTGATACGCGTAATTTTAAAGAAATGAGAAATTATAAACTCAAGGAATCTAACTCCAGTCCCTTCCAAAAGGATTAAAAAATACTCCCATACCCATGCATTTCTTAATTTAGAATCTCTATCTTGAATCCAAGAAACTCAAGCAAATATTTGATTGGGTATGAAAATTTAAAACATGCTTAGAGGAGGATTTAAACCATCCCGCAAAAAAGCGAA
The DNA here is from genome assembly GCF_000295935.2 of Indibacter alkaliphilus LW1. GTDB lineage: Bacteria > Bacteroidota > Bacteroidia > Cytophagales > Cyclobacteriaceae > Indibacter > Indibacter alkaliphilus. Next base: position 38,505 of record NZ_ALWO02000038.1, on the reverse strand, counting down.
ATGCTATTTTTTTGCTCTCTTGTCATTATGGATGACATGCATATTTGCTTTTGCTCAATCAGACCCCAAATTAGACAGCCTTAATCACCTCATTAACTCAAACACGGACAGGCAGGCCAGATTAGACAAAATATTTGAATTTTTGGATAAAAATACGGATGTAGCGATTACCATTTCCCTTGGCGATAGGGCTTTAGCCTTATCTGATTCGCTAAACAATCCCATTGCTAAAGCAATTGCTTTAGAGAAAATAGGCATGGCTTATAACTCTTATGGTGATCACCTAAAAGCCTCAGAAAAACTAAATGAAGCGATACTTATCTACCAAGGCATCAATGACCAAGATGGTATTTATACTGTAAAGCGTTCTTTGGGAGAAACATATAGGGCAGCAAGGAATTATGATTTATCCATGGAATATTTACAGGAATCTCTGGACTATTTTCTTGTGAAAAAAGACTCTGTCATGCTTTCTAGGATTTACAACAGAATGGCCGCTGTCATTTTTGAAGAAATATTTCTTGAAAGGGAAGGGCTGGGCATCAAAAGCGAGTTTCAATCTCCAGATACTGAGACTTACCTACTTTTTGAAAATGATCCTAAATGGAAAGTTTTGAAGGATTCTTTAATGAAATACATAGACTTGGCGAACGAAATGGCTCTGAAAAAAGACCGGTTTGACCTGGTAATTTCTACAGAGATCCTCCATGCTGCATTTTTCACCTATATCGGCCAGTTTGATCAAGCTGTGGGAAAGTTTGAAGAAATCCTTGACGTCATTGAGCTATTCGACCTGAGGGAAGACCTTCCTTTGGTTTTGTACAATCTTTCGATGCTCCATTTACCAAGTTATCTAGATCAACCCATGGTTGCAGAAAATTATGCTAAAATGGCCATTGAAGAATCCAAAAAGCTAAATATCAAATCCTATGAATACATGGGTAATAACATGCTTCATCAAGCTCAGGCTGCTCAGGGAAATTTTGAAATGGCTTACATAAGTTTGCTGGAAGTGATAGAAAATCTAAAGGTTTTCACATCCGATGAACTAGAGGTCAAACTCAGAACTCAGGAATACGAATACCAGCTCGGCCAAAACGAAATTGACCTGCGAAACAGAAGAAATCAGCTTTGGATTGTTTGGATTTCTACTTTTCTGATTATCCTCAGTTTCAGTTTTTTCATCTATCTGCTCAATAGAAGAAACAAAAAAAACAAACTTCTACTCCAAGAGCTGAATAGTAAGAGTGAGATGATCCTGCAACAAAACCAGGAACTCGAACAAATCAACGCAGAGAAAGACAAATTCTTCTCCATCATCGCTCATGACCTGAGGGGGCCTTATGCCAATGTAATCGGTATAAGTAAAATATTAATTGAAGAAGTGAAAAAGAAAAACTATGATGAAGTAGAAAAAATAGCCTCATTGATAGAAAACTCATCCAAAAAAGCCCTAGAACTTTTGAGCAACTTGATGCAGTGGTCCTTGTCACAGACCAAGCGGCTCAACTTTAATCCTGAAATCATACATCTCAATGACCTCGTCTCCAAAAATCTGGAGTTGTTCCAAGAAATGGCCCAACAAAAGAAAATCAAGCTGAATTCAGACATTGAAGTGGAAATCCAGGTATTTGCTGATCAGGATATGCTCAATACAGTCCTTAGGAATTTAATCACCAATGCACTGAAATTCACACGTCCTCATGGCAAAGTCTTGATTTCTGCAGGTTCCCGCGGCGAAGATATAATCGTGATGGTCAAAGACAATGGCATCGGTATGGATATCAAATACCTCAAGCAACTATTTCAACTTGATAAAATGACAGGAAGACCCGGTACCGAGGGCGAGCCGAGCAGTGGATTAGGCTTAATTTTATGTAAAGAATTTGTAGAAATAATGGGAGGGAAAATCTGGATTGAATCTCAGATAGAGAAAGGCTCCATCATTTACTTTTCCTTACCTTCCAGTCCCCTCAAATATTGATTGCTTTAAGCAAGCCCTATTTAAGATTTGGCACACACTGAAACTTTCTGATTTTCCTGACTTTCTTAATAAATCTTAATATAAACTAGGATTCACAACAATTTAAGGAAAACCGTCGTCATGTGTCTGAATCAATCTATCTTTTTCTATGAAAAACATCGCAGAGTTAAAAAAGGCAATATCAGTTTTTAGAGCTTATGGTATTACATTAACAGGTAAAAGAAAAACAGCAAACTTTTATGCAGAATTGGGCATGGAATGGGTTTTTGTAAACGGCCTGATCTACGAACTTGAACTGGAATTGAAAAGGGAAATTCTCGAAGAAAAAGCAAAAGAAATCCAAACTCCCTCTGAGGCAATTCAAACCCTTTTAAGTGCTTGATAAACTCTTCTTCCATTTCTAGGGTTAATTAGATTCTAATTAAGGCTGAAGCCATTGTTAAACCTCAGACAATACTTGCTTTCAAAAGTCTGATACTCCTTGTAGACTAAAACAGAAAGAAAAGACTGATGAAATTGAAATACACCTTCTTATTGGCTTTCACTTTGCCCCTTTTGATTTGGATAATGGCTGATACAAAAAAGAAAGTAGAAAAAAAATACACAGAGAATCATGAACTTAAAACTGTCAACCCCAGCCTTGACTGGAAAGGAACCCCTTTGGATGAGAATGGCAGGTTTGTAAATTTATTTCACCCATTTGAATCGAGCTTTGGGGATTTACTTAAATGGCAGACCAGTAAAAACCCATACAAAGAAGCCAAAGAAAATGAAACGAGGCAACTGGCAGTAAATTTCGATCCAAGCATAATTCAGGGAAAAGAGGATTACTTGATATGGTTGGGTCATGCCACATATCTTTTTAGAGTACAAGGAAAGACTTTTTTGACAGACCCCATTTTGATGGACAATACCTTCCTCAAAAGAGATAGTCCGCTACCATTTCCAATCGAAGAAATGCCCCATTTGGATTATATTTTACTCTCCCATAACCACAGGGATCATTGTGACAAAGCAAGTCTGAAGTTCCTGGCAGAGCACCATCCCCAGGCAAAGATCCTTACAGCCCTGGGAGTGTCAAAAGTGATCACTTCCTGGACGAACCCTCAGGAGATAGAAGAGGCAGGTTGGTTTCAACAATACACCAAACCAGATGCTGACATCAAAATCACTTTCGTGCCTTCCAGACATTGGTCGAGACGGTGGCTATGGGATGACAACAAAAGCCTCTGGGGAGGCTTTTATATCCAAACCGAAGAGAAGTCCATCTATTTTATGGGGGATTCAGGAAAAGGGCCACACTTCGAAGATATTAAAAACACCCTTGGTTCCCCGGATTATTGTTTGATGGGTGTGGGAGCATTCCGACCGGAGTGGTTTATGCATCAAGCACATATCAGCCCAACCTATGCCATTGAAGCATTCAATACACTGGGGGGAAGGTTTTTTATCCCCATGCACTATGGTACTTTTGACCTTTCTGATGAGCCTAGGATGGAACCTTGGGATATACTGATTGAAAACAGAGATGCTATCCAAGGATATTTGATAGAGCCGGTTATAGGTCAAAATCTCTTGTTTCCGAACTTAGATTAATTCATTTTTGAGCCAAAATTGAACCATTCATACACCTCAAGAGTAAACCATAAGCTTCTTCAAACAAACCACCTTGACTGATGAATACAAAATCAAATACAAACAGATGAAAACGAGCCTGCATACCGGACAGGGAAGCGACCCACACTGGGATGACTACAGTTGCGAGACTCTATAAGGCCACTGAAAAGACAATTATAAACAAATAAAAAAATTAAAACCATAGCTTTTGATGCTGATGACACGCTTTGGGTGAATGAACCTTATTTCAGAGAAGCAGAAGAGCGTTTTTGTGAACTTTTGAAAGCCTACTTACCCTATGAAGATGCCTATCAAGAATTGTATAAAACTGAAGTAAACAACCTTCCATTGTATGGATACGGTGTAAAAGGATTTACCCTAAGTATGATAGAAGCCATCATGAATATCACCAACAACAAGGGGGATCTCAAGCTTGTAGAAGGTGCATTGGCGATAGGCCGGGAAATACTTGGAAAACCTGTGGAACTTTTGGAAGATGTGGAATCCACACTGAAATCATTGAATGGAGACTACAGGCTGGTGATGGCTACCAAAGGCGACTTGCTGGACCAAGAGAGGAAACTCCTTAAATCAGGTCTTGCCAAGTATTTTCACCACATAGAAATCATGAGCAATAAAAACAAGGAGGATTTCCAAAAATTGATCAATCATTTGGATTGTGCACCTGAGGAATTTATGATGGTAGGCAACTCCCTGAAATCTGATATTTTGCCGGTATTACAAATTGGAGGAAACGCCGTGTACGTCCCTTATCATATTACCTGGGAACACGAAAAAATTGATCATCATATCACACATGATCACTTTCATCAGGTAGAGACCATCAAGGAAATCTTGCCTTTTTTGAAAAGTCAAAGCTACCTAACTAAAGAAACTTTAAAATAACGGAAAGCGACTAACCATACCGTTGATCAATAAATATTTGGGGAGCTTCAGGATTTAGTTTAATTTTCTATTCATGAAGTTTCCTATTTATTTTCTATCATTCCTGATAAGCGTTAGTACCCTTCAGGCACAGAGGGTTCTGGTTTATACCCACAACGGAAAGGGTTATGTCCATGACAATATTGAAGCCAGCAATAAGGCATTGGCAGCATTTGGAAAGGAAAATGGATATGAAATCCTTTTCAGTGATGAACCTGACTTTTTTAATAAGGAGAATCTGGAAAAAATTTCCCTGATCATTTTCAACAACACCAATAATGAGGCTTTTTATACATCGGAACAAAGAAATGCATTTCGCTCTTTTATTGAAAATGGAGGAGCTTTTACCGGTATACATATCAGTACAGGGTCAGAGCGGGATTGGCCTTGGTTTTGGGAAATGCAAGGGGGTAAATTCAAAAGTCATCCCCAGTTTCAGGAATTTGAAATCAAGGTAATCGATCATTCACACCCTTCTACTTCTTTTATGGAAGATGTTTGGACTTGGGAAGATGAATGTTATTATTTTGATCAGCTCAACCCGGCCATCAATATCTTATTAGCTGCTGATTTAAGGACTATTGAGGATCCGGAAAAATCAACTTATCCAGGGACTGTTTTTGGAAATTACACTCCTATTGCCTGGTATCATCACTTCGGCAATTCCAGGGTTTTTTATACTGCTTTGGGACATGAAGCAGCACATTATGAAAATGTATTTTTCCGGAAGCATTTATTTGCCGGAATCAAATGGGCTTTGGGTGATGAATAGACTTCTGCCCATAATTTCAGTGATCTGTTGCCTTTCATGCAGCCTTCCCCAAGAAAAGGAAGTCGAAACTCCCGCCCTTGCCTACCTGAAGCTGGATGATTCCCTTTTGGAAATTTCAGAAATTGTAGGAGGTTTGGAAGTGCCTTGGGACATTGAAACGGCAGAAGAAGGCAAACTTTGGTTTACTGAACTAAGTGGCAAAATCTACCGGTTAGACCTACAAACTCAAGAAAAGGTCCTGATGCTGGAATTGCCAGACGTACTTTCCAAAAAATCCTATGGACTCTTGGGCATGACCATAGATCCCAAAAGTAAATCCGCATTTCTCCATTATACCTTTGCCGTACCCAAAGAAGGCATGGAAGAGGAAGTCAACTCCCGCCTTGTTAAGTATCAGATTTCAGGTAACTCACTGAAAAACCCACAAATTCTCATGGATAGCCTTCCCGGTGCAACATTTCACAATGGTTCAAGATTGCTTATCGGTCCGGATAAGAAACTTTACTTTTCTTTGGGTGATGTAGGCAAAACAGATTTAACTCAAAATAAAGATTTTTTAGGAGGGAAAATACTGCGTTTGAATCAAGACGGAAGTATTCCTCCTGAGAATCCTTATCCCAATAACCCTGTTTGGGCAATGGGTCTCAGAAATAGCCAGGGTCTTGTTTTTGGCCCAAATCAGCAACTATATGGTTCTGACCATGGCCCCTTGAATGACGATGAAGTTAATCTCCTGATCAAAGGCGGAAACTATGGTTGGCCAGATGTTCATGGATTTGCAGATTCTGAAAAGGAAAAAATATTTGCAGCGAAGCATCAAACCATTGACCCTCTTTTTGCCTGGACGCCTACAATAGCTACAGCTGGCATGGCCTATTTAGGAGAAAATATGATTCCTGAATGGGAAAACACCCTACTACTAGTTAGCCTGAAAGGACAATCTTTACGTGTTTTACATTTAAGTGCGGATGGCAAAGAAATCAAAGATGAAGGAATATTCTTACAAAAACATTTTGGAAGACTGCGGGATATAGCCCTGGCGAAAAATGGGGATATCTTTTTCGGTACAAGTAATAGAGATTGGCACCCTAGATTTCAGCCATGGATGTACGATAACCTACCAGATGGCCCGGACCGCATTTTAAGAATCCGAAAAATCTCAGATCCCTCTCAGATCGATCCCTCCCTCCCTGTTTTGGAAAGAGAAACTGAGGTGATACCACTAAAGGATGAAAACTGGAATTTTGAAGTACCAGATGGATTGGAAAATGGTGGAATACTCTACACCCAGCATTGCCTGACCTGTCATGGCCCCTATGGCAAAGGAGCAGCAGGGCTGATCCCTCCTTTGGAAGAAACGGAATGGGTCATAGGAGACAAAGGAAAATTGATCAGAGTCATGTTGTATGGACTCTCTGAACCAATCACTGTAAATGGAGAGCGCTATCATCAGGAAATGCCTGCATACAGTCACCTCAGTGATGAAGAAATAGCAGAGATTTTGACATTTATCAGAAACAGTTTTGGGAATAAGGCGTCTGCTGTGATTCCCGGGGAAGTCTACGAGGAAAGAAAATCAGGATTAAAATCAAAGCAATAAAAAATGCCGCAAAAAATAGCTGCGGCTGAAGTAAAGGTTTCCCAAAAGTTGTGTTCACCCCAAACTGACGGTGGTTGCCCATTTTCCGTCGTTCGATAGCATATCCGGCAACTACTAGATTGTTACCTCAGCTCTCTTAATATTTCACCTTCTTTTCAAAAAAAGAAAAATCAGTCTGAAAACCAGACAAATGCAGGCAAGTAAAATCAAAAGAGAAAGGAATTTTTGAAAATTGGGAGTGGCTTGTTAATTTCGGGCATCAAACGGGGTGTGGCGCAGTCCGGTAGCGTACACGTCTGGGGGGCGTGTGGTCGCAGGTTCAAATCCTGTCACCCCGACAAAATGGGTTTTCAAACCCCATCAAAAGCCTGTAAATCGTATGATTTACAGGCTTTTACGTTTTTTTTGCATATCAATGAAAAGCATAGAATTTCAAGAAAAATGAGAACTAAACGGTGACCTTTTTTTATACCTACATTTAGGTCACCAGAAAGCATTTAACGTATTGAATACCAATTAATTAGATGTATTAAAATTTGGTTCGTTTTGATTCATTTTGGTTCAGTTTTAGGGCTTTCTGGTGACCTATTTTAAGGTAATTAGAATAAAATGATTTAAAAACCTATAAATGAAATTGCTATGAGATCGACAAACACCTTTGGTATTCAGTTCATTATGCGTTTAAACAAAGCTAAAAACAATAAAGCCCCCATCTTTGTCAGGATTACAGTTGACGGGGACAGGAAAGAGATTTCCCTAAAAAGATGGATCAATGTGAATGATTGGAACAATCAAAAAGGTATGGCAAAAGGGACAAGAGAAGAAATTAAATCCCTAAACCATTACTTAGAATCAATAAAGGCCCAAATGGTAGAAAATTACCAAAAATTAAAAATTCAAAAGAAGTTGGTAACCGCTGACGCGATAAAAGATATGTTTTTGGGAATAGATGATAAGGAATATTCTCTCAAGAAATTAATGGAGTACCATAATGAAAAGTTCAAAGATAAACTTGCATGGGGTACAATGAAAAACTATCATACAACACAGAAGTATATTCTCAAATTTATAGAAAGCAACTTTAAGAGGTCTGAAATTTACCTTTCAGAACTTAGGTACAAATTTATAATTGACTTCGAGGTGTATCTACTCAATCATGTTCCTACAGATCACCAAAGAAGACTTACAAACAACGGCGCCATGAAACATTTGGAGCGACTTAAAAAAATGATTGCTTTTGCAGTCAAAATGGAATGGCTTAACAAAGACCCTTTCAGAAGATTCAAACTGAAATTCAAGAAAGTTGACCGAGGTTATTTGGATGAAAATGAACTCAAAGTCATGGAGCAAAAGCGATTTTCAATGGAAAGATTAAGCTATGTGAGAGATATTTTTGTATTCAGTTGTTATACCGGATTAGCATATATTGACATTATGAATCTAACCCCTGAGAATCTTTCGCAAGGATTGGATGGGGAATTCTGGATATCCACCAGTAGGCAGAAAACTGACACTCCTGTTAAGATTCCAGTTCTGCCAAAAGCATATGAGATTATTGAAAAATACCGAAACAGTCCAAGGTCAATAGAAAAGGGCAGCCTCTTACCGTCCATCAGCAACCAAAAACTTAACAGTTACCTTAAAGAGATTGCAGATGTCTGCGGCATCAAAAAAAACCTGACTTTCCATTTGGCAAGACATACTTTTGCAACGACAATAACACTGCTTAACGGTGTCCCTATTGAAACGGTAAGCAAAATGCTTGGCCACAATAAGATAGCCACTACTCAAATTTATGCCAGAGTGGTGGAACAGAAAGTAAGCCAGGACATGAAAATCCTGAAGGAAGTCCTTAACCTGAAAACCAAGTCTGAGAAAAAGCCTACTAATGGGTAAGAAAAACTCCACATCTCAGGTAAAAAGTGTGATTTAGTGAAAGTTTGGCCACATATATTGAACCTCATTTAAAACTCAATTATATGGCTGCTGAAATAATTACTCCCGAAGACCTCACCAGGTTCAAAAATGATTTATTGGAAGACCTGAAGGATTTGATAAAAGCTATTAGTGGAAACAAACAATTGACAAAAAAATGGCTGAAATCAAATGAAGTCAGGAAGCTGTTGGGCATTTCACCGGGGACCTTACAGAACTTGAGAATAAACGGTACCATACCCTATACGAAAATTGGTGGTGTCCTTTATTACGATCAAAGAGAAATAGAGGATATACTAAAAGGAAATTCAGTAAACAGCTTAAACAAAAATTTCAAATAGATCAAACGTATTGCTTACCTATGGGATATAAACACCAAATATCGAAAGGTTATGGAGTGGGTGTCCCTCCTGATCTCCACTTTGTGAAAATATACTTTTGCCAAAAAGGATTAACTGCGTCTAGAGCTTTGAAATTCTACTCCCACTTTGAAAAAATCGGTTGGAAAACCAAAACAGGCAAGCCAGTTAAAAACTGGAAAGCCCTTGCCAATGATTGGATTTGGGAGTTTTTAAATTGAAGGAGTATAGTGATCATTATTCTTCTAAGGGCTCTATAATTTTCATATCTTCAAAATATCCTGAGGTAGCTAGAAGTTAATCTGGAATGTTATTTTAAGAGCCTGTTATATTTGGACAAGAGAAGGACGATACAATAATTATCCCTAAATATTTATTCATAACTGGCAATTAAATTCTCAAATAATAGTATATTTGTCACTTTAATTGCAAGTTATGGGAAATAGCAAACCATTATTATTACCAAAATTAACTTTACTCATGGATCAAGTAGGTGAGCAAATCAGGCTTGCCCGTCTTCGTAGGAAGTTAAGTGCCGATCAGCTCGCAGAAAGGACTGGCATAAGCAGGAGGACAATTTATAGCATAGAAAAAGGTTCACCAAGTGTTAGTATTGGCTATTATTTAAATGTGCTCAAGGTCTTGGGACTTGAAAAGGATATCCTGAAATTGGCTAAAGATGACGAGCTGGGAAGAAAGCTACAAGACGCAGGATTGATTACAAAAGAAAGGGCACCTAAAAAATAGTAGCTGTGGCAACAAGAGAAATACATGTATATGCAGGTTGGCAACAAGTCGGTAACCCAATGTTAATGGGGACTCTTATATCAGAGCAATTAAGAGGTAAAGAGGTGTTTTCTTTTAAATATGATAAAACATGGTTGGAATCTGGTTTTGCATTAATTCTTGACCCTGACCTACAATATTATGATGGTCCCCAATATTTGGCCAGTGATGACAAACCCAATTTTGGGATGTTTCTGGACTCATCCCCCGATAGATGGGGAAGAATTTTGATGCGAAGAAGGGAGGCTGCGGAAGCCAGGCTAAATGCGAGAAAAGAGAACAAGCTGTTTGAAACAGACTTTCTGCTAGGAGTTTATGATGGCCATAGAATGGGAGGACTCAGATTTAAAACAGATCGGAAGGGGCCTTTCCTAAGCAATAATGAGAGATTGGCAAGTCCTCCATGGACTTCTATAAGAGAACTTGAACAGATCAGTTTGAGATTAGAGGAAGATAATGTTGTAGATGATCCTGAATATTTGAATTGGTTAAACATGTTAGTTGCTCCAGGCTCTTCTCTAGGAGGAGCGCGACCAAAAGCCGGTGTAACCGATCACAAAGGAAATTTGTGGATTGCAAAATTTCCCAGCAAAAATGACAATGATGATACAGGAGCCTGGGAAATGGTAACCTACGAAATGGCAGTAGCTGCCGGAATAAATATGGCGGAATCACAAGCCCAAAAATTTTCCAGTGATCGGCACACGTTTTTAACAAAAAGATTTGATCGAACCAATAATGGGGAACGCATTCATTTTTCATCGGCAATGACACAACTTGGGTATAATGACGGACAGGATGCTGGAGAAGGCGTAAGTTATCTGGAGCTTGTTGAATTTATAATTAGACATGGTGCCCGTGTTAATGATGATCTCAGGGAACTTTGGAGAAGAATCGTTTTCAGCATATGTGTATCGAATACGGATGACCACTTAAGAAACCATGGTTTCTTACTGACCCCTGAAGGGTGGATTCTTTCCCCCGCATATGATATTAATCCTGTAGAAACCGGAAGAGGGCTGAAGCTCAATATTTCAGAAAATGATAACTCCTTGGATCTTGGACTGGCCATGGAGGTTCACGAGTTCTTTAGATTGAATACTAGGGAGGCTGAGCAAATAATAAATACAGTCAAAACCTCCATAAAGAAATGGCGTGACCTTGCCAATCGTTATGGAATCTCCAGAGCTCAACAAGAGCTGAAAGCCTTGGCTTTTAGTCAATCTGAGGACTGATTTTTATGAAAACAACCAACCTTCATTGAGACAAAATCCCTGAACAATATTGAAAAATAGCAATACCGCTTAAATAGCGGTATTGCTAAATTAATTTTGAAATCGAGGTTTACTCCTTTAATTTCTTATTGATATAAACCGTATGACTCCTTCCATATTTGTCGGTTTCTTTAAGTGACGCTACTTCTATTACGAGATACTTATTGCCTTTATAGTCTGATAGTTCATTTTCCAAAGCTTCTTTAAGTGCTTCTTCAGAAATAGTAAGGCGGATGATTTCAAGGCTTTTGACTTTGGTACCTTTTCCGATGAATTTCTTTTCAAATTTTTTCATTGCTGCTGAATTTAGGTTAAACATTGAATGGTGCAGAATGGAAAAAATGTAAAGCTGTGGACAAGGGCTGTCAGGAAAAACCGGGAAGGTTTCCTCTGGAATGCCCTGTTTTTCCTGACAGGTTTACGCACCCTTGGCAAAGCAGCATTTTTTCAACATTGCATCCTTTCAATGGGGCTAAATTCAGCAATAGAAAGAAAGACAGTTGGAAATGGTAGAGTCAGGTCTTTCTGCCATATAATTTTATTATCACTTACCTTTTGAAGTTTGATGACATATTCATTCATGGCTACCTCCTTTCCTTTTTGAGCTAAACTCAATAGTTTCCAAAAGACCTAGAAGTACTTCCCTTTCTAAAATGAGATTACCTTCTTTTTCTTCATCTTCAAAGGCTTCAAGATCATCTGTAAACTGGAGTGTAACAGTAAAAAATGCATTACAGATATGTAGGCTGATCAGGACATATTCTTTTTCTGAACCATGACATTGTTGTATCTGCTCCCCATCCAGCAGACGGAGAACAAATCCAAGATTTTCGGAAGTAACCATAATGATGTTGCAGACTTTCCACTCCTTGCGCTGGAGCTTTTGATGGCTAATGATGAACCATCTGTCTGCATGTCCATGCTCTGAGTGCAAGGGGGAACGGAATAAATCCTACTCAGAAAACCCTTCCTGTTTAAGCCCCTTGAAAAATCCAAGTCATCACATCAAAAACGTGAGCAGGGACAGGTATAACTTGGGAGGCATTAGTAGGAAAAAACAAATCATTATATTCAGATAGTAAAAGCTTATTGTTTAATCTCAGAAAAAAATTTTGCGTTTTTTGCACCTTTGTTTTCCACAATATTGATTGCTTTAGCTACATCAATGGGTAAATCTGATTCAAGGATATCAGCTCCGTCTTGGAAAACCTTGCAATAATTATTAAAGCGGTCAATTTTGTTTTCCCCTTTATCATAAGATGAAGCTGCTGAAACCATCACCATAACATTCTTTTGATGTAGTTTCGAGTATAACTCTTTGTTTTCTGGTTTTGAAAGGGGGCCAACATAAGCAATCATTTGATCCCATGGAATTTCTGCTTGGTCATATTTATTAAATTCCTTCAAATTCCTTATGAAAGCTGAAAACATAAACCGCTTATCCCTGCTAAGATAATATTTCGCCTCATCCGGATGGTGTACTGTCAACATCACATGGCTGGTAGCATCCAGTTCAATAACTAAATCCGCAATCATTTTAAAAGGTACATTTTTCTTATCCAGATTAATGATGGTTTTACCTTTAGACCATTCAATAACTTCTTTAAGTGTTGGGATTTTAAATAAAGTCTGCTCACCATATTTATCTGCCAAATAGCAATTATTCAGTTGAGAGAAATTAAAATCAATTAATTTTCCGGAGAAATTCGTAGTTCTATCAAGGGTTTCATCATGCATCAAAACAATGACACTGTCTTTTGTAATCCTTGGGTCAAGTTCAAACATTGCATGAGTCCTTTTAATGGTATTTTCCATTGCTTCAATGCTGTTTTCAGGAAAACCAGCAACTATTCCTCCTCTATGTCCACTAATAACAGGAATATTGGTCGGGTCTGGGTTGAAAAATTCGTGCAATTCCTCTGGTGATTCTATTTCAAGAACATATATACTTTGTGATAAGACTTCTTGGATTGAAATCACTAAAAAAACCGAGATGTAGTATATTATTTTCATAAGTATATTTTTTGTGATGTTCAGGAGTTAAAACTCTGGATCGGGAATGCGTCATCTCATTTAGTCCCTTTACGTTGTGCTTTTAAATTTCAATTGAATACTTAAGCCTGTTAAAAAGACCTACAGTTTAATTTTTTAAGAATAAAACCTTCTTTTTGGTCTATTTCAAATTTGGTGATGGCACAATTTTCCTGAAAGATTTTACGATAGTTTCTAAAAGGCATCCCAAGTTGGCTACAAAGAAAAAACCTGTTGATTGTATTGTGGGCAACCATTAAAATATTCTTTTGTTGGTACTGCCCCTCAATCTCATTGAAGAAATCATTGATTCTCATTACTGCTTCGTTGGCAGTTTCCCCGGTCCCTCCTGCCCTATTATTGGAGGGATCAGAGTTCCACTTATCCCATAATTCCGGAGACTCTATTACAAATTCCTCTCTGGTTTTTCCCTCCCATTTGCCAAAATCCAACTCCACTAGTCTGTTATCTACGAATATTTCTTGATTTGGCAGTAAAATTTTTGCTGTAGAATTAGCCCTTTTCAAAGGTGAACTAAAAGCAACATCAATATGGGTATCCTTAAAATACGAGCATAAATTCTCGGCCTGCTTTTTCCCTACTTCATTCAAGGCTACATCTGTTCTACCGCAATACTTATTTCCTTCGGCGTTAAAGGAAGTTTCTCCATGCCTTACTAAATAAACTGTTAGTTTGTTCATCTTAAGTTTTTATATATCCTTTATTAACCAAAAGTGCTACATATTCTTTATAATGATCCGCATATGCACTCACTCTTTGAGTATTTGGGTAGTAAGTCCTGGAAGGTTGAATCAGCATTGAACCTGCCTCGATTAGATTTTTATAATAGGTTTGGGAAGAAGCCAATACTGCTGCTCCAAACGCTCCACTTGTATATTTCATTTGAATAACAGGCAAGTTCAAAACATCACTTCTAATTTGTACCCACACTTTGTTTTTGGATCCTCCTCCTGCGGTAAAAACAGCCTTAATTTCTTCTCCTGACAACTTGTTCATAAGTGCGAAGGAATACTTTTCCAGATAGGCCACTCCCTCCATATTTGCACTAAAAAGTGAATTTTTATTGATGTTCATCGGTTTAAAACCAACCGCTTCCTTGTTTAGGAACGGGAAGCGTTCACCTTTGCCCATAAGAGGGTAACTCAACAAACCCGTAGGAATAAGCTTTTCGGACTCCTTTTCGTATTTTTCAAGCCCTTCATTGAAATCAACTTTTACCCAATCAGATCCAATATTGCTTGCTCCTCCTGGCATCCAGAAGCCCTGAGGATGCCTATGGCTGTAAACCCGACCTTCAGAATCAGTTACTCTTTTTTCTGTCACTCCTTTTATTACCATTGTGGTACCGATGGTAGTATTCCAATCACCTGGTTTTAGGGCACCTGAAGCAATTTGAGAAGCACATCCATCAGTCATACCAACAACCACTTTTGTTTGGCTTGAAAGACCGGTATCCGATGAGACATCTGACTTTACATAACCGATAACACTTCCGGAGGGAATAACTTCTGGTAAAATCTCCTTAGAAATACCTAATCCAGCTTCAATAAAATCCGGCCAATAGCCACGTTGAACATCATATCCTGACTTTAAAGCATTCGTAAAGTCGGTAAGTCCCCAAACTCCACTTAGTTTACCTGAAATATAATCAGCGGCATGAACCCACTTCCTCACTTTCTTAGCTTTTTCAGGAAAAGCCTGTCCAAACCAGACAATTTTAGCCAAACCACTGGATTCATTGAATCCGATGAACTCTGACTCAAGAGCATTGGAAGCAATGGAAATCACCTTTGCACTTATTACAGAGGCCCTTTTGTCGCTGTACATCAAGGCATTGTGAATTGGGCGATTTTCACTGTCCAACGGAATTACAGTCCCTGAAGTAGAAGTTACGGCTATTCCAAGAATTGATTCGGGTTTAATGGCATTGTTACTTCTCAAAACATTCGAAATGACTTCGACACATTTATCCCACCACATCAAGGGTGATTGCTCCTGACGCATTTCAACATTTAAAGGGAATTCCTTCTGGGACTGGGCTACTACCTCCCCAAAGCTGTCAACTAAAATTCCTCGCACACCTTGTGTTCCAACGTCCAACCCAAAAAAATATGTCCTATTCATAAGAAGAATTAATTTCCGTTTCAAAATTATGCAGCGCTTTCCTCAAGCTTTTCCATTGCGTATATCGCCTGTTTATCACCTCAGAATTACCATCAAATTTAATAGTATAGAAATCAGGTACTTTTGAATCGAATCCAAGGGTTTCATTGCATACCACCGTAGCACCTGATACAGAAGCTTGGTTAAAACCCTTTCTAATCCTTATTTCCTTTTTAAGTAAACCACTAAGGTAATTTATAAGTCTTGGGCTTTGGAAACCTCCGCCACAACCCCAAACATAATCCATATTGTCTGGCTCCAACTCATTTAAAATACAGTAATTTTCATAAATGCTACAGGCAATATCCCATAATGCTGCATCAAAAATTTCAGCTCTCCCTAAGTTATTACCAATAGGAACATCAAAGAAAAATCCTCCTAGATTCAAAGGTGATTTCCCGGATATTGTAGAGCCTAGACTGGCAAGTGTCTCATTAGAATCTATATTGGGAAGTTCTCGTTCTATTTGTTCATAGCCTTCTGAAGGGTAAAGTAATGCTTTTAACTTTTGGATATTAAGGCCAGTTACACCAGCATTCGTTTCAAGAACAAATTGTTTTCCAACTGTATGTCTCCCAGTCCAGGTTCTTTGACTTTTATCCAATAAGTATTCACTGACAAGCTTAACACAGGGAGTGGTAGTGCCGGAAACAATTATAATGTCTTTGATAGCCGGCTTTGTACTCATAATTGCCAACTGGGTATCCGAACCTCCCACAATAATTACGACTTCAGGGCTTATCATCAAGTTTTTGGCAATTTCTGGCTTAACAACGCCCAAAATATCCCCTGAGCTATGTAGGTCTGGCATGAACTCAAGAGGAATTTCAAATATCTTTTCCAATTCTTTGGACCAGGACATTTTAGCAACATCGTATAGCAGGGTTTCCGAAGCCTGAGAGTGTTCATATCCCATCTTTCCTGACAACTCGTATTGTACCCAGTCACTGATACTTAAAGCCTTATGGATTTTCTGGAATACATTAGGTTGCTTTTTTTTGGTACCTATCAATTTAAAAACAGAGAATAAGGAAGTAGGATTTCTTCCAGTCAATTTATAAATACGGTCTTTGTTTCCAATGGATTGTTCCCAGGCACGTCCTCTGTGATCATGGTTTGGGTAACCCACAAAAGCAATTCCATCCATATCCAACAATACAATCCCCTCCCTCTGACTGGAAACTGTTATTGCTTGCAATTCGAATTCATCGGAATTTACATGCAGCAATACCTCTTTTACGGCAAGGAAGATTTTATTCAATATGACCTGAGGATCGAAGAAAAGGGCATTACTGAAATCATAATCTCTATTATAGTCCATATTTTGTCTCGATAAAGACAAAATATGGCCATCTGTTTCAGTGATGGCTACCCTAACATTACCGGTGCCTACATCAATAATTAGGTAAACAGGTTTCTTTGCCATAAAATCAGGATTTTATCAATTCGTTGTTTTGCTCAATAAAATAATCAGATAACGCCATATTCATAATGGTAACATGATGATCTTCCACCTCGTGAGTTGCCCCTGCTATATGGGGAGTTGCCAGTACATTGTCAAGGTTAATAAGGTTATAATCTGCTTCATCAGGTGGCTCATGATCAAAAACGTCAATAACTGCTCCCCGTATCCTATTTGAACTAAGAGCATTGAATAAATCTTTTCGGTTTACAACCATTGCCCTTGACATATTAACAAGAACTGCGTCCGGACTCATTTTGTCAATGAGTTTTTTATCAATAAAATTTTTTGTGGTCTTTGTTGCAGGAAGGTTAACAGATACGATTTGACAATCTTTAAAAATTGTGGTCAACTCTGATTTAGTATAAGGGAATTCTCCCTCCAAATAGGGATCGTAATATAATATTTCGCAAGGAAAGTTTTTTAGAATTTTAGCTATATGCTGACCGACAGCACCAAAACCTACCATACCCACTTTTTTACCAGCAAGTTCATTCCCCTTAAACTGCAGATAAGAAGTATGTGAACCGGAATCCCATTTTCTAGCTTCCAACCACTTGATTGATTCCATGGTATTCCTGAGAAGCATGATGACATTTGAAACAAAAAGTTCAGCAACAGCCTGAGCGTTTCTTGCAGGTGTATTTAAAACAGGTATTCCATATCTTTTGGCAGTTTCGACCGCAACGTTAGAAGGTGTACCTCTGCACACACCTATGAATTTCAATTCATTGAAAGTTTCTATAACTTTTGAGGTGACTTCATCATGTTCGGTAATAAGGCCTTCTGCCTTTTCTTCTTCCAGTATCCTCAACAGATCTCCTTCGGAGTATGCTTTGCCATGCTTTTTCCATGGTTTATAGACTACTTCTCCAAACTTTTGAGACAATTCATCCAATCCCTGCTTATTGTATGGGGCTGTAACCAGTATTTTCATATCATATTATTTTGTTATTATTACTTTTTTTATTAATAATTTGATTTTTTTTAATCACTTTATTTGGTAAGAAGTACTTCTCTTCTGCCTTTCTTTTTCGACTGCGTTTCCTCCATCCTTAAATATTTGGCCATGAATGCACTCAGAAGATATAAGAAAGCCAATATTAAAACCATTCCCTCAGGTCCTACCATACTATAAAAACACCGAACCAAAACAGGCCCCATAAATACCGAAAGTCCAGCACCCAAATTCAAAACTGAAACAGCTAACCCTTTTTGTTCATTTACCAATGATGGTAGCAATGCTGAAAGGGGCACATACCCCGCAAGGCAGGCACCCCAAAGGGATCCAAAAGCGAGTATAATCCAAAAATCAGCTCCAAACAGAAATGGAGAAAAACAAAAAAGCAAAGTACTTAGGAAGCATCCGACACCACCGAACCAAATAACGGTATTTTTCCAACCAAATCTGTCCCCGACAAAACCGAAAATCAGGTTGAAAAGAATATTGACCAGAAAAATGGTTCCCCATATTTGGAGCCAGTCATTCAATGACAAACCAAATTCAACAAAATAAATGGGTAAAAACACTGGAAAAGCGAATTGAGCAGTTGTATTGATCATCCGTACAATTCCTCCAATGAATATTTTCTTGTTCCCTAGAAATACCTTAAAGCTGTTTAACAATGCTAACATGTCAGGTCTTACTTGATTTGGATCACCTGTATTCCTATTGTCATCCCCTTTTATAAAAAATAGAATCAGAGTACCAGACACAACCCAAAACAGAGAACTCCATAGAGTTCCAAAGTATCCAAGTATGGGAATAGACCAAGTACTGTAGTACGCTCCTAAAACATTCAGTCCTCCTGTAAATACAAACCAAAACCAACCCATGGCCCTGCCAAGTTGTTGTTTGGGGCACACATATGAAATCCAGATCAAAAAAGAATAGGCAAACAGGGGATAACCAAATCCTCTGATTGCATATCCTGTAAGCATCAATATGTAATTTTCATGGGGAAGTCCAAACCCTACAAAAATCGCTGTCCCTATAATAAACAGTATTGTTCCAAGGACCATTGTCAGTTTAGTACCAAGGCTTTCCGAAAACAAACCTGATAACCAGGAAGACAAGGCTATGGAGATTCCGTAAACTGTAAATAATGTTGCAGAAAAATCCATTTCCATTCCGGAATCTTTTAAAAATGGGCTCAACCAACCTTGCTCCACCCCATCACCCATCATGAATATAAGTATAGCAAAATACCCTAATGCCATCCCTTTAGGCAACCCTATTGAGTTACTATTTTTTTTTTCGGTTGAAAAGGGATTTAAACTGAACATTAACGTAAAGTATTATTGTACAACAAGCCTATAAACAAACATATAGAAATATTTTGAAACTTAAAAAAACTAAACGAAATATTATTGAAACATTTAGAAACATTTTTTTCTTTATTTTCTAAAAGTTCCAATTTTATTAAACCTGCAGGTATACCAAGCTAAAAAGGCATATTTAGCTAAAAACCGTCTACCATTTTAAGGAAGTTTTATCTGCTTATTTAAAGAAAAATATAATAGTTCAAGGGTATGAAAGTACCGCTTCAACAAAATAATGATCACTCGGGTAAACTCCATTTTTGTGATCTTTAATAATTTTTGAATCTATTGATTTCCACTTGCCCCAGGAAAAAATAAAATCTATTTTCTTTCTATTTGCTTTGCCTTCGAAATTATCACCGAGGAAAGAATGTACGGTCATTCCGGCTTCCTTTTCTCCATGAACTGAAGCATAAGAATCAACCCAGCCACTGTTCTTTACAATTTTGATCACTTGATTTTCCATGCTGGCATTAAAGTCACCTATTAAAATTTGTGGAAAAGATTTAGGGTATTGCTTCGATTCTTCCATTACAAGACTGATTTGTTTTTCTTTTGCAGTTTGCGCAACATGGTCCAAATGTAAATTGACAACTCTAAATTCCAGGCCATTATGTCTGTCCTTGAGTCTGACCCAATTTGCATTCCTTGCCCTGGCGCTATCCCATGAAATACTTCCACCTATCAATGGCGTCTCAGATAACCAGTATTTTCCAGCAGCAATCAGCTCATACCTGTCTCTTAAAAAAAATATTGGATTTTTTGCAATCCCATGATAACCTGAACTATGGAAATCCATTTCAGGACCCTCATAACCAAAGGATTTATATTCAGAAAGTGCATTTTTTAGGTCCTCATTTTGATTACCCAAAACTTCCTGAAACCCTATAATATCCGGTTTCCTTCTTCTGATTATTTCAGTGCAGAGTTGTTTTCTGTCCTTCCATCCGAACCCTTTAGCTTCATCTTCTTCCAAATCAACCCGGATATTGCAGCTCATGAATTTATGTTCATTATTTTCCACAGATTTGGATTCGAAAGCAAAAAGCTTGTTACCAAACGCAAAAGGTATCGACGAAAAAATGCCCAAACTCTTTAAAAATATTCTTCTTGGATTTTTTGTATACATAGCTTATCTATTTAGTTTTCTAATAATAAATATTCAACTTGAGTCTGATTACTCTAAATTGGCATTAAGAATGACCTGAATATTACTTAGGAGAAGATTTGTTCAGTAAATGCATTTAGACCAAATTGAAAATAAGCAATGGGAAGAGAGTGAGAATTCTAATATGATTCAGAAACCCCATCTCTTCCACACTACTTTACTCAATCAATCTAGGTTTTATTTTTACCATCCAGGATTTTGTTCCAAAGCTGTATTGGTCTGAAGTTCAACAGGGTGAATCGGCCACAGATAATGTTTATTTGGGTCAAACACCATCGTTTCAACTACCCTCAATATTCCAACATTGGGAATTCCCGAATAGTCCGGTATTGTGTTTTCATCCAAAACCGGAGCTTGTGAGAGAAATTCAGTTTTGCTGTTACCGTATCTAGGTCCATTCATCACTTTTTCTGCGATCCTCCATCTTCTGATATCAATAAGTCTTCTACCTTCCATTGCCAGTTCAACTTTTCTTTCTCTCCTTACAATTGTCCTCAATTCGCTCTGGCTACTTGTCCTTGGAACATCTGGCATCCCTACCCTGTTTCTTACCCGGTTTAAGGCATCAAAAACAGAATCATCCAATTCATTCAGCTCTATTTTTGCCTCTGCATAGATTAATAGAAGTTCTGCAAAGCGCATAAGAATGATGTCACCATCATTTTCCTGGGTTTTTCCTAAATCCC
Source organism: Indibacter alkaliphilus LW1 (assembly GCF_000295935.2). Lineage (GTDB taxonomy): Bacteria > Bacteroidota > Bacteroidia > Cytophagales > Cyclobacteriaceae > Indibacter > Indibacter alkaliphilus. The sequence continues at coordinate 17,380 of NZ_ALWO02000038.1, read as the reverse complement.
TTTCATCCATCCACTTTCTCCATAAAAAATTGGTGAAGGTCGCAAATGGATTTGTTGCATCGGTATTATTTACTCTGGCCGGCGGACTCGTATTGTAGTTCCAGACCTGAAGGCTGTCTGGGTGTGTTTCAAATTGAAATCCCAAGTGAATTGTTCCCGGTACAGCAACAGTCATGTGCAGTCTTGGATCCCTGTTTGTAAATGGATCGGAAGGGTCAAAGAGGGGGGATTTATCAATTGGCAGGCCATCTATACATTCATAGGAATCAACAAATGCCAATGTTGGCTTCTCATTGGAAACACCTGCCGCCAACCTGGAACCAAATTCCCTGAAAGTGGGGTGCACATTCAGACCAACCATATATTGCATGGCAAAAATCCGTTCTCTGCTTGTTTCCCCATCATAAGTAAACAATTCAGCATAGTCAGGATGCAAATCATAGTATCCCAAATCTATCGCTGTTTTAGCCGCCTGAGCTGCTACCTGCCAACGCTCATTTGTCAGCGCAGTATAAGCCTTCAAGAAGTAGGCAGCAACTCTTGTTGCTCTACCTGTCATGTTTCCGTCAAAATTAATCGGAAGATCTGGAGCTACTTCGTCCATTTCAGCAATAATCCAATTGGCAATCTCAGATTTGGACGTTCTGGGCATCTGGGATTCTTCTATTTTAATACTGGCGGTAATTAAAGGCACCCCTCCAAAGAACTCTGAAAGGTAGAAATAGCTGTAAGCTCTCAGAAATCTGGCTTCCGCACTTACTTGGGCAAGATAAACCGGATCAACAGTTTCAATGGCATTGTCAAGGTTGTCCAACAGGAAGTTTGTTCTGGCTATTACCGCATAAAAGTCTCTCCAGACATTTCTTGCTGAAAGATTCTCGCTGGAAGCAGTCCCATTACCCAATTGTGCGACTTGGGTGGCACTCCTGTTCCAGTTTATATCTGTTGTACAATCTAAAGAAACAATCCAGGGTAAGTTCCCTTTTATCCCGATCCTGTTGACAATCCTTTCATAGCATCCAAATAATCCCATATCAACTTCTGTTCTGTTGTTGAAAAAGGAAGCTGAAGAAGGGCTGTCCAACGGAAGTCTCTCAATATAGTCTTCGCAGCTGAAGTGAAGCAAAAGACCGGAAAGAAGTAAAATTCTAATAATATAATTTTTCATGACTGTTTGATTTTTTTAAAATACCACATCAACTCCGAGTGTGTAAATTTTTACTATTGGATAATTTGTCCCGGTTCCAACAGGAGTTTCTACATCATATCCGGGCCAGAAATTATCTATGGTCAGTAAATTTTGTCCATTGACATAGAAACGGGCACTTCCGATTTTCATCCTTTCAGTGAACTGCCTGGGAAGATTATATCCAAATTGAATGTTTTTCAATCTCAGATAGGAGGCATCTCTCATCCAAAAACTTGAATGTTGGTAATTATTTCCTGCATCACCCCAGGTAAGCCTGGGGAATGTAGCATTTGGATTCTCCGGTGTCCAATAATCCTTATGTACTTCAAAAGCGGAAGCCCCACTGTAAAATGGCTGGATTGCACGGCCATGAAGGTATCCGTCAGCTTTCCCAACACCTTGGATAAAGAGGTTCATACTAAAGTTTCTAAAAGAAGAATTCACGTTCAAACCATAGGTATATCTAGGGATTGTGCTTCCAATAATCACGTAATCATCTGCATTGATCAGATCATCTACTTCAGGGTTTTGATTTACATACCTGATGTCCCCTGGACCAAGAGTGCCGAATTGTGCCGCATGATTGTCTATTTCTTCCTGATTCTGAAAATATCCGTCAGCCTGTAAGGCAAAAATGGAATTGATGGGAAACCCTTCACGGCTTACCAATAAGCCGGATTGGCTGACCCCCCTTAGATCAATAACCTCATTTCTTACATCTGAAAGGTTAAAGTTTACCCCGTATTTAAACTCTCCCGCCTGTCCATTGTAACCTACTGCCAGCTCCCATCCTCTGTTCCTAACAGTACCTGCATTTTGGGTAGGAGGTGCCAGTCCTATTGACATGGGAATGTCCAGGTTCAATAATATATCGGAAGTAGTTTTATCAAAGATATCAAATGAAACTGTCAGGTTTCTGAACAACATCAAGTCCAATCCAATATTGGTCATTTCAGTGGTTTCCCATGAAATATTTTCATTGTTCATTTCATTCAATGCTGCAATTGGTACAATTTCATTACCCATTGAGTAGGATCCTAGGGCAAGGGTAGAAGCAAAAGGATAATTGCCTATATTCTGATTCCCTAATCTTCCCCATGAAGCGCGAACCATCAAATTGTTGATTGTTCCAGAGACGCTTTCCATAAAACGTTCTCCTGAAACCCTCCAACCTCCTGAAACAGAAGGAAAAAAACCATATCTTCTACCAGGTGCAAACCTTGATGAACCATCATATCTTGCATTTACTTCAATCAAATATTTGGATGCGTAATCATAGTTGAATCTTCCAAAAAATGATTGTAATGCCCATTCTGCTGCAGAACCGGATGCTTCTCTCCTGTCCTGGGCACCTGCATTTAAAACCCTGTATTCTGGGAACAAAAATTCATCTCTAAAGGCCCTGAAATTTGTGGTATGGAAAGTTTCCAGGGAAGCTCCGGCCAAAAGTTTAAACTCATGTTCATTCAGAACGTGTTGGGATGTAATATATCCATAATAGTTGTCAAATGTGTTTCTGACACTTCTCATGGCCAATGTTGATCTTTCGGGTCTGGTAAATAAAGGGCTTCCATCAGGCTGATAGGTGGTAATTGCCTTATTGAAATTGTCATTATATAGCTCTTCATATCTTGGTTGGGCCAGCAGTTCAACATTGAGCCATTTAACAGGCTTGTAGTTAAGAACAAATCTTCCCAAAAGACTCATTCTGGTTTCTTCCTGTGATCCTCCAAGTGCAGTTGAAAAAGCCATGGGGTTATTTCCGTTCCAGCCTTCACCGTACAATCCGTTTGAGAACCTACCGGGTTGGATTGCCGGAATCCTGTTCATCTGCAAAAACACTTCACTTAATCCCCCGCCTGGTGAAACTGTTTTTCTGTTTATCATTTGCAAATCAGCAGCTAAACTGAGTTTTTCATTGAATTTTACATCCAGATTATTTCTAATAGTATACCTTTTAAAGCCCGACATTTCTATTAACCCTTTTTGTTCAAGATAACCGACAGAAGTTAGTGACCTTACCTTTTCAGTTCCTGCGTTAAGTGAAATATTATGGTTTTGCATAAATCCTGAGCCAGTTAGAATTCCCCTCTGCCAATCAGTATTGGGGTAATTATCGGGATCAGACTGCATGTTTTGACTATACTCCTGAATATAAGAATCAGCGAACAATGGGGATGCCCCTGAGTTGATATGAGCGAGGTTAATCATTTCCATATGATCGATTGCACCAACTTTATTTGGTAGATTTGTAGGAGATTGAAATCCTGTATAAGCATTATAGGTAACCCTGAATTCCCCACTTTTTGCTCTTTTGGTAGTTACAAGAATAACTCCGTTTGCTGCTCTTGAACCGTATATTGCAGAGGAGGCAGCATCTTTTAGCACATTAATGGATTCGATCAAGCTTGGATCAATAGAATTCATATCACCCTCAACACCGTCAATGATCACCAAAGGATTTGAATTGTTTAATGTTCCAATCCCTCTAACCCTTATGGTCCCCTGGCTTCCGGGTGCACCTGAACCGGTGGTTACAGTAACTCCTGGAGAAACTCCCTGTAGCGCATTCACGGTTGAAGAAAAAGGTCTCGACACAAGATCTTCTGTTTCGATTTCAGCAACAGAGCCTGTAAGGTTTGCTCTCTTTTGAGTACCGTAACCGACTACTACTACTTCTTCCAAAGAAGAGGTATCAGGAGTAAGGCCAACATCTATTATAGATCTTCCATTAACCGGAATTCTCCTGGACTCGAAGCCAATAAAAGAAACTACCAAAACAGCATCATCAGGTACTTCAATCGTATACTGACCGTCAATATCTGTTATGGTACCTAAGCTTGTACCTTCAACAGAAACCGTAGCCCCGGGGAGTGGTTCTCCGGCTTCATCTGTTACCACACCCGAAACATTGATTTCAGCTTGGAGGGAATTACTTTTTTCATTCAAAATTCCAGGTAAAGCAAATACATCTGAAGCCCCGATTGCTGCCCAGAGTAATACCGCAAAACCAAACCATCTCACGGAATGGTTTACGACAAAGTGATTAATTCCGGGGATTGATTTTTCCCCCTGTAAATCTGGATTCATAAATTGTTGTTTTTGTTTGTTGGTAGATCATTCTTCTAAATTAAAACCCTGAATTCTAATTCAATTCAAGATACCAGGTTTCGATTTGTTTCGTAAACAAACTTAATGAAACTTTTTGAAATCGAAAAATAATATTTTTAAATATAAAGAAAGCGATCTATCTAAATTTAACAAATACATAATAAAACATATAAAATTTTTTCAAAACCTTAATAAAAGAAACAAAAAGCACTAGACTGTTATCTTTAATTGACTTAATTATTATCAAAAAGTTAATTTATTAAACATATTGAAACATTTAATAAAGTTTTTTTAATCAAATTAAAGTAAAAATAATTCGTAACTAAATATTTTTAAACCTAGTATCACTTAGATTTAAAAATATTCCATATTAGCGAGAGCAAACCTCTTAACTGTGGGGCTAAATAAGGAGCTTAGAATAGCTAAAAATCAGATTTAATTTACTTTTTTAAACAAAAAAAATTACTAGTTAGGTGCTAAATGGATAAATTATGTACGTCAACATACCAAATTTATAAATTTATTGAATATAGTAATCAAATTTTTAAACACATTAACCGGTATTAATAAAGGTTTTAGAATTTATTTCAAATTAATCGCACAAAAAAAACCGGGAAATAAGCACTTTCCCGGTTGTGTTTACTATTTAAATTTCTGGATATTTATTCAGCTCCATCTACAATTTTATTCAAATCGTATCAGGAATTCATTTCTTTCATCTCTTTTCCAGGCATATTTCTGTGTTGTTGGCGAAATTCCAAATAGTGGGGAAAAAGTACTGACTTTAACGGTTTTACTATCCGGGAAAAATTCCAAAATCCGTAGCCACCCATCTCCTCCATTGCCAGAACGACCACCTCCGCCCATTGATTGAGCATCAAAAAGAATTTGATGGACCGGTTTTCCTTCATTATTTCTGTCCATCCGGTATCCTTCTCCGGCGTAATGGCCACTAAGCACCATTTCGATGTTAGAGGCTGGTTGAACAAGCTTTTCCCAGATTTGTTTGCCAGTATTGGATAAAGGCAGCTTTATTTTCGGTGATTTCTGAATCATGTTGTTGACTCGGTAAGGCTCCCAATAAAGCCAGCTAATTTCAGCCTCTCCCCTTTTGTCTTTAGGGCTAAGATAACTGTGGGTAGTAAGGATGATTCGATGATTCTCATACTCTTTCATAGCCGCAACTTTTTTGGCCCAAGTTATAACTGTATCTCTGGGAGCAAATTCAATTGTGAGAAAAAGGTAATCCTTCCCATGAAGGTTTCTAAGTTCATAGGCGGAATTGGCAAGTGTTTGTTGCCCCTGCTCATCTCTAGTGTGTTGAGCGAGGTATTTCTGGTTTAAAAAATTTCGTTCCACATTGAAAAACTCATTGTATCTGGAAGTACGGTTTCCCCTTTCATCGATACTATAATCATGATTTCCAGTGGCAGCTACATAGGGCACTTTCCCATTGAACCGATCAAAAGCTCTTACTGCCGCTTTCCATTGTTGATCAGTAGTCTGGTCTCCGTCATAATCATTCATTATTTTTTCATTGTTTTGAACCAGATCACCCACACAAAGGACCATTTTGATATTCAGAGAATCAATGTTGTTAACAATCCATGCGGACATCAGGTCAAGGATTGGCTGGTTGGCCTCCCATTTGACATAATTCTGAATATCGGGTAACATAATCACAGTAAATGATTCCCTATTTTCAAGTGTTGGCTTTTGGTATTCCCCTTGAGCATAGGTCAAGCAAGGAGTGATTAGACTACATTCCAATAAAATAAATATAGAAAGCAAAATCCTTTTCATCTCAATCATTCATTTAAAGGTTATAAATACTGGATAGTGATCTGATAAATGGTCTGTTAATTCATTTTTAACAATTTCTGCCCTTATCACATTGTCAATTAAAACCGGGTTTACAAAAATATAGTCAATACGCCTCAGCTTGGAATTTCTTTTCCTATGGCCTTCTGTTGGAACACTGTTGATAAAATCAGGATGGATTTTTTTGATTACATCTGAATAACCTGCATCTAAGACATGGCCTATAACTGAATAATCAATTTGATCATCAATTAAGTTATTTCTATGAATCTCTCTAAATCTAAGAATTTCAGTTCCACTCTTGGTTTCATACCTACCTTCAATACTGCGCATTGATTCCAACAATTCCTCTCCATATGCGTGAGTGTCCATTGGAGAAAGCGCATTAAAGTCTCCTGCAATAATTATCCCTTTGTCAACATCTAGGAGTTTTGCTTGAGCAATGACTTTCTCAATGTCTTTTTTTCTGTCCAAAACTGTAAAGGGGGCAAGATGCAAATTGAAGATATGGACATCATTTATTGTAGCATAAATGTATCCATGCCACATATCATCCAAAACCCGTTGAACATTGAGAATCGGATATTTCGATGAAATTGCCAAAGGATGGGTATTTGGCACTCCGAATTCTTTATTCATAATTACAGAATACTTGTGGCCATATCCATTTGCAAACTGCGACAATTTATTTTGATCAAAACCATTCATCTCTTGGAAAAGAATGATATCAGGATCCAAATCCTCAAGCAGTCGGTTAAATGCATTAAACTTATCTTTATCTTGCTCAAAACCATAAAAGGCGTTGTAACTTAGAACCTTTAAATGATTTGTTTGACCATGGGAAATGTTATAAAAAAATAACAGTCCCATGAGCATCCCCGAAAACAAGAAGCGGGAAATTCTATTTCCAAACCTAGCTTTTCTATTAATTAACATCCTCACGCTCATTTAAGAAAGCTCCTGCTTTCAGCAGCGTTTTTTGCAAATCGCTTACATCTAATATTGAAGGAAATTTATCCTGACTCAAAGAAAGACTGGCTGCCCGACCTGCCGCTTCTCCCATCGCCATGCAAGGTGCCATTACTCTAATAGCAGACATTGCTTCATGGGTTGTAGAGATTGCTCTTCCGGCAACGATTAAATTTTCAATTTCATTTGGAATTAGAGATCTATAAGGAATATCATAACAATCTCCACACCATTCGAGTGTACATCCACCATCTTCAGGGTGATGAAGGTCAAGTGGATAACTTGCAACCGCTACAGCGTCTTTAAACCTGGCACAGCCCAATACATCTTCTTTGGTCATCACATATTGACCTACAATCCTTCTTGTTTCCCTAATTCCTAAAAACGGAGCCATCTTGGTGAAATAAGAATTTTCAAATCCAGGAACATATTCCTGTAAGTATTTTATAATGTCTTTTACCTGGATTCTACCGATAATTTCTCCTCGTGAAAGACTTTCAGGATCCGTACCATCAATTCCTTTAACACTTGACATATTGATCCAGACTTCCCCTTGTCTTAAACCCGAAATAATAATTGTTCTTTCGGTATATAACCTCATCCCTGCAGCTTTGGCCTCAGCCATTAAACCCCGAAGACCAACAACTATAAATTGTTGGTTCTGACCATAATAATTTGCAGGAATAAAATCTGTCAAATACGTTCTTGGCTCATTTACAATACTCGTTCTTAATTTTTCAGTGTCTACCCCTCCCATGCAAAACATCAAGGTTGGAGGCTGCATCCCTCCATTTTCATTCCCCTTCTCACATGGCACTCCCGCTCTGAAAGCAACATCCGCATCACCACTGCAGTCAACAACCCTTTTGGCCAAAATTGCTTCTCTCCCCGCTTTACTTTCAACCACAATCCCTTTAACAACGCCATTTTCAACCAAGGAGTCCACGAACATCATATGTAGCAAAACCTCAACATTATTTTCTACTAACATCTCCAATGCAACATTTTTGACAGCTTCAGGCTCCACCAAGGTTATGCTCATATGTAACGGACATGGTCTATGTTCACTCGCCGCTTGCTGTTCGGCCAATCTATCAATAAATTTTTGAGGTAATCCATTAATGATTTGATTTCCTTTTTGCCCCAGAAAACCCAAAACAGGGAGCCCAATGGTCATGTTCCCTCCAACAAAACTTCGATTCTCGACCAAAGTGACTTTGTAACCGCTTTCCGAGGCGGCCAATGCAGCAATGATTCCAGAAGGCCCACCACCAACAATTAAAATATCGGTTGATGTTCTAACAGGAGTATTGATTCCATTTTTTGATTCCTTTACAATTTGTGTCTTCATATGATTATCATTTTCTTTTTGTGATTATAGGGAATTCCCAATTTTAGCGAATTCGTTTTTGGGCGTTCGATAAGTGTATCCCAATCTTCTAAGCTCTATTTTGAGATTCTTTTATCTTTTCTATTGCAGGCTGTTTTTTAAACATCATAATCATCCCCCCTCCTAAAAAGCAGAGAAAAATTCCGGAAATAAGAATCAATACTCTAGCCCCTTCTGAAACATCGACCAATCCGATCAAAAAGAGCATGATTCCTGACCCAAGAACCGCCCAAGCACAGATAATTGCAGGCAGTTTGGATGGATTTTCGATTTCGGTTACTTGGTTCTTTGCCTTTTCTTTGACTTTTATCCAACCCGGATCGATGTTCTTTGAAGAAATTTCAAGATAAACTAATAAAACAAGAGGGATGACAGTCCCAATAATTACATCCTCCACACCTTTATTAGCAAGGATCCAAATTGATAAATCCAGACCTAATGTTCCAAAATTCTCTAATCCATTATTTAATATTAGAACTTTGAGTATGACTCCAATGACCAAACTCCAGACTGACACATTCCAAGCATATTTAAGACCTATTCTTTTGGAATACAGCCCCCATATTGTAGGGAGAACCAAAGGTCCCGTCAAAATCGCCACTGAGGAAAGGATATACCCTGTGTATGTCCCAAGGTATGGGATAGCCAAAGCCCCCGCAGTAATTACCAAACCTAGGATTAATGTGATTAATCGTCCAGCAAGAACCAATTCTCTTTCTTCGGCTTGTGGCCTCCAAATCCTTTTATAGAATTCATTGGTAAAAGCTCCGGCAAATACATTCAATTGGGTCGTAGCCATGCTCGCAGTCGCTGAGCACATAGCCGCAACCATCAAACCAAGCATTCCACTTGGAAGCACTGCTTTACAAGCCAAAATATAAGCCTGTTCATAATCAGCTTCGGCATCAATAACACGGTAAATTAAAGGGGGAAGCATCCAAATAATCGGGCTCAGTAAATACAGGGCTCCAAAAAGAAAAGTGGACTTTCTGGCATCCTTTACGGTTGGCACACAAACAAATCTCTGTACATAAGCCCACTCCCCTCCAATCTTAAATAGAAATACAATCATCCAGCCCAGAAGAAAATACGAGGAAAATCCACCACCTGTAAAACTCATGTGTCCATCGGGTAATTGAAGAAGCAATTCATCAACCCCACCTACCTTTTGGACAAGTAAAGGAACAACCAAAACTACCGATATGCAGAGAATAACAAATTGGAGGGCATCTGTCATCAATACAGCCCATAATCCACCTCCAAAAGTTATCAATACTACCAATAGACATAACATCAGCGAGGCAATGACTACAGAAAAATTCCCTGAAGAAGGGTCTTGGAGTAAATGTCCATCAGGCAATGGTATCAATGTAGTAACAACCAAGGCTAAGGCATATACGGCACCTCCCATGGTGAATAGGCCAATCAAACCTTGTAAAACAGTGTAAAGTCGGACCAAATCTTCTCCAAACCGATCATGAATGAATGCAGAAGCAGAGTCGTACCCAATGGATTTCCATACCCCAGCAAATAACCAGCCTGCTATTAGTGCAGCCACTCCAATAACCATTAAAATGCTTACACTTACAAGCCCACTTTGGTAGGCTATTCCTCCCCAGACTACAAAAGTACCGGCTGAAAACGTTGTCATAAATGCCGATAATCCCGAAAGCCACCATGGAGATTTGCCACCCGCAGCAAACATATCTTTACTGGTGTTCATTCTGGAGAACAAAACACCAACAAAAAGTAACCCGATGAAATACGCAACAACAACTAAATAATCTAACTCTATCATTGATTAAATAATTCTATAAATATTGTTTAAAACCTGTACCTCGCAACTTATTTCAAGTACATATGTCATTTTAAACCTCTCACTAATTCTTTAAAATTATTACCGATATTACAGTTACAAAGAAATCAAAACTAACATAAAGTAAACTTAAAAAAACATTTCGAAACAAAAAATAACTTTAATTTAAATGTTTGTTAATATATGAAGAAGGGAAAACACTTTACTTTAAGTGGTAAGAATAACCGAAACATTCAGAAAAAGTAAGATCAAATACCAATCCAATAATCTTTATAAACAAATTCAAAAATTATTAAATCGAAATATTACAAAATAAAAGTTTTACATTATTAAAATAAACGAACTATGATAGCATTTTTTCAATACTCAAAATTAAAACAAATTAAGTTTTATTTTAGTTTTATGAAAAAAAGTATCATTAACAAAATCTTAACAGTATTTTCAAAATAGTTTTACTTACTTTACTTTTGTTTCAAAATTAGATTTACATGATAGGAATAACAGAAAGGCATCAGATTATACTCAGAAAGCTCAAAGAAGAAGGAAAGGTCAACATTCTGGATCTTAGCCAAGAGATGAATGTATCAAGTGTCACCATTAGAAAAGATCTTAAGGCGTTGGAGGAGATGAACTTACTTTATCGGACCCGTGGTGGGGGATCCGTTCACACTCCCTATACGGTTGAAAGATCCATCTATGAAAAAGCTTCTATCAATGCTGAGGAAAAGCAGAAAATAGCCAAAGCTGCCACAACTTTGGTGAAAAGTCAGCATGATTCACTGATAATAGGGTCAGGTACCACCGTTTTTGAATTCAGCAGGCAACTAATGCCTAATCATCCCATAACAGTTATCACTCCTGCTGCGAAAGTCACTATAGAATTGTCCAATAAGCAAAAGGTTGAGGTTTTTCAGTTAGGTGGACTGATACGTCCAAACTCATCTTCTGTTGCGGGTGTTTTTGCAGAAAAAACTCTAGAAGGAATCTCTTGTGGCCTAGTTTTTTTGGGAGTTGATGGGATAGATTTGGATTTTGGATTCACCATCACCAACCTTTCTGAGGCAAGTTTAAATCAGAAAATGATAGATGCTTCTCAAACAGTTGTCATTTTAGCTGACCACACAAAATTTAACAGAAGGGGTCTTGGAAGGATCTGTGGATTTGAGCAGGTTGATTATTTAATAACTGACGATAAAGCCCCGAGAAAGGAAATTGCAGCTCTGGAAGAAAAAGGCATTAAAGTGATCATTGCATAAATCTAATTTGTGTCTGTTTTAGTTTTAAAATATAGTATTGTTTATACCGATAAGGAAATAAAATGGCCCTCATTATTTGAAACATAGTGTCATCTCGTATTCCATAAAACTATTAACCGAAGAAATCACTTCATTTTTAGATGTTAGTTTATTTTACTACTTAAACCTGATTATATAGTTTTCTTTTGCAGATCAATTTAGTCAACCTGGGTAAATCCTGCAAAAAAAGGAGGCACCCCTCCCCTTTCCATTACATCATGCCTTCGTCCGCAAAGCTGAAATAGGCACAGTCTGTAAAGATGATATGGTCCAGCCCGATGATGTCCAAATGCTTCCCGGCCTCAGAGAGTTTCTTGGTCAGTATTATGTCCTGTTCCGAAGGGCTGACCTTCCTTTGGTGTACAGGATTTCAGTTTCTTCACGGAGCAAATTTTTTGATTTGCCATAATCGTGTTGCAGACTTTTCACTCCTTGCGCTGGAGCTTTTGTTTAGCCCCCTCACAGGAGAAATCTGACACTGAATGCAAGGTGGAGCGGAATAAATCATCCTCCGTATTCCCCTTCCTGTTTATGCCGCCTACCTTGAAACCCATCAGCAAAAATCCTCGGTCATGTGTGGCTGATTTACTCCTAATTTTAATGGACAAAAGGACTATAAATATATATCTATAAAAAATATTGCATGCAATTGCAGTTCAAATTCAAAATTGTCCATTTTTTTTTATATTAAACTGGACATATTTAAATATACATGAGACAGATAAATACTCTGTAAATATCTGAATATTTGTTATTTATAATAGAAAGACTCCATAAGGGTTCCGTATTCACTTAATCTTATTTTTGTACAAAGGTAAACCGAAAAGAAGGCGTAATTAAAGTGTTGTAATATGGCCTCCTTGGACAAAATATCGAACCTATTCAAAGTGAAAATTCATAAACTTTAAATCAACCAATTGAATTCCTACTGTATGATCAAGCACAAGTAGCAATGTTTTAATAGATTAAAATAGAAGAATAAAAGGATATCGTAAAGGTTAAAGCATTTCCATTTCTAGCAGTATTTACTATTTTTCATAGATAAAGATAGACCCATCCATATCCCCATAGCATGCATTGATTAGTTTTCCATCATGCTCCAGGCTTAACCTTTCGATATCCTGCCTATTGCTATAGACTATCCAATTATAAAGAGATTGCTTCACTGGAATCTGGTTTTCTTTCTTCCAATTCATCGGAAAGTGCATTGAGGTCATCTTGGTTTTAGGTTAAAACCAAAAACTACTTCACCTTAATAAGTAACCTAGTTTCTTTAATGTTGCAGTTATTTAGTTGATAAGACGGTTAAAATTATAGTTAGTTCCACTCCAGACATTCAATATCATTCAACTCAGGTCCACCTCCACGGTTGGCACTTCCTGCGGCTACATAGACTTTGCCTTTCCAATATACCACTCCTGTCCCATGTCTACCTTGGTTGAGATCAGGCAAACGGGTCCAGGTCTCATTTCTGGTATCCAGAACCTCAACTTCAGAATGTCCCTGAACTTGTTGAACACTTTCACCATTCATAACCAAAAGATATGGCTCATTTCCGATACTTGAAGTCCCTCCCCTTGGAGTTGGCAGGTCTGCACTTACTGTTGACCAGGTATTGGTATTGAAATCAAAATAATCCACTTCAGGAATAGTCAACTCCAATACTTTTCCGATTTCAGCATGAGAAGTTCTTCCTCCGGCAACGTAGGCCCTATCCCCAACCAATGAGGCTGAAAAATGATCTCTCGGGCGTGGAGCATCAGGCAATACTTTCCACTCTCCTGTTTTGGTATCATATTCATCAAACCAAGGAACAAATCCATTCCAATGGCCATCAATGATGCCACAGACCATATAGATTTTATCTCCACGGGTAAAAACCCCGGCAGATCCCCGACGTCTGCTTTCAGGGATTTTAGGTCCCTTTCTCCAGCTATTGTCTTTGGTGTTAAAAATCAAAAATTCCGGGATTGGGGTTTCATGTGGATATGGCCCTGTAAAGGCACCTAAAACGTATATCTCATTTTCGAAAGAGATAGCCTGAAAATGATGGAATTCCATTGGGCTATCTGCAAGTATAGTCCATTCATTTGTTTCAGGGTTAAAAGCTTCCACAGGCCTTTCTCCTCTTCCACCCAGTGCGTAGAATTTCCCATTACACTCCACCAGGGAGTTTTCATGTCTTGGCACAGCTTGGTTGGCTGCTTGGAGTTTTTTGCAATTGGCCCCTATGGATTGAGCGGAAGCTAAGTAGGAGATTAATACAAAAAATGCTAAAAGAAAAGTTTTCATAGGACAATAAGTTTGCTGGAATGAACAGGAAATTTACATATTTTAAACAAGAGTTTCATGATGAATCGGGAAACTTGGCAGTTCCTATCGTCTACTGACTTAGGTTTTATCGAAGTTATCCATCAATTATTCCAACCAGATCATTATAATTCATTTTGAAAGTTTGATCATATTCCCAAAAGTCGCTGTATGGAAACTATATATGGGCGGCATAAAGGTGAATTTCTTATTAATCCGGAGCTTTTGTATATCCCCTGCATAGAAGAAATCTGACACTGAATGCAAGGTGGAGCGGAATAAATCCTCCTTCGTCACCCCTTCCTCTTTATGCCGTCTACCTTGAAACCCATCAGAAAAAATCCTCAGAAATGTGTGGCTGATTTACTCGTAATTTTGAAAAACAACAGGGCCAAGCAAGTATTCAAAATCCTCAGGTGAAAATTTTATAATTCATAAAATGCTGACAAGAATTCCAATAATGGTAAAAACATTAGCTTATCGTTTAAGACTTATTGGATAAAACAAAAAATGTATACCATAAAGGGTATAAAACATTAATTTAATTAATTATTTATACCAGATCAGGTATAAAAATTTAAAAATAAAAGAAACCAAAAATATTTATCGCAATGAAAAAATGAAATTCGAAAAGCTGATATTAAGTACATGGCAGGAAAATGCAGCTCAATGGGTTGAAACCATTGAGCAAACAAAAATTCCATCAAGGGAATTTACCAATCCAGCTTTGATTGATTGCATCAATAATCACATTCAAAAATCGGTTTTGGATATTGGATGCGGAGAAGGCTGGCTGGGCAGTAGTTTAATGAAAGAAGATTTTAATGTTTTCGGACTTGATGGAACAGAATCTCTGGTTAAGGCAGCAAAGCAAAAGTCAGACACCCAAAATTATGCATTAGCTACCTTTCAGGAAATCGTTGACTGGGCATTCCAAAAAACACCTTCCAGGATACTTGATCGGATTCAAAACCAACAATTTAAGGGATCGGTTTTTAACTTTTGTCTTTATGAAAAAGACGGTGTTTCTGATTTACTTAAATCAGTTGTAAAATTGATTAGTAAAGAAGGAAAGATAATTATACAAACAATACATCCAAGATCGATGCTGGCGATGGGACACCCTTACAAAAGCCAGTGGGTAGAGGATTCCTGGCAGGGACTAAAAGGAAATTTTAAAAATGGGCATCCCTGGTATTTCAGGACTTTGGAAGATTGGATAGCAGTATTTGAGTCTTCTGGACTGCTGGTAGAAAAGATGTATGAACCTATGGAAAAAGAAACAGACCGACCGGTAAGTATTATTTTTGTCCTAACAAATACATCAAACCATTGAAATTGCAAAATGGCTATTTCCTCAATTCAATATTTTCGAAGTGATTATTGTGGACGAGTCTTATCCATAAATTAGGGTTCAAAAAACAACATTTCGCATTAGAGTCTGGCCAAAAAAAAGGAGGTCCCCCTCCTCTCCTGCCTACATCATGCCTTCATCTGCAAAGCTGAAGTAAGCATAGTCAGTAAAGATGATATGGTCCAGCACGATGATGTCCAGGTGTTTCCCGGCCTCAGAGAGTTTCCTGGTCAGTCTTTTGTCCTGCTCTGAAGGTTTCAAGTTCCCTGAGGGATGGTTGTGGACTAAGATCATCGAGCAGCTCTGGTTTTCCAAAGCATGTTTAAAGATCACTTTGGGATCTGCGATGGTACCACTTGTTCCACCTGTGCTGACCCTTACTTTTCTCATGATCTGATTATTTCTATTAAGGAGGATGACATAGAAATGTTCTACCAGCTCATCCAACAGATCTGCTTTCATCATCTGATAGATATCCGCAGAGGAGCATATTTTTATTTTCTTCTGTTCGGGTTCCCTTATTCTTCTCCTTCCCATTTCAAAAGCCAGTACCAATGCCGTTGCTTTGGCTTCACCAATACCTCCTACCTTCATCCAGTCATGCAGGGTGTATTTGGCCAAAGCAGCCAGACTGTAGTTTTCAGCTGCCAGTATTGCCTTTGCCTGTGCTGAGGTAATTCCTCCTATTGCAGCAATCAGGTGGTAATCGGAAAGGGCTGATCTTCCTTTGGTGTAAAGGATTTCAGTTTCTTCTCTGAGGATGTTTCTGGAAGTAGCCATAATCGTGTTGCAGACTTTTCACTCCTTGCACTGGAGCTTTTGTTTAGCCCCTCCCCAGGAGTCTGCAAACCACTGAATGCAAGGTGGAACGGAATAAATCCTCCTCAGAAAACCCTTCCTGTTTATGCCGTAATACCTTGGTCCCTTCCGTCAACCCATCAGCCATGTGTGGTTTCATGGCTCCTATTTTTGGCTTTCAAAAGGCCGGAAGTAAAAAATTGAAATTTTAAAAAATTCTGTCTGATTACTTTCCTAGATAAAAAATAATGTTTAAAATATCAACACAAAAAAGTCAATAATATTAACAATGGATATTTTCGAAATATTAACCATAATGGTTGAAAAAGAAATTCAGGTCAATAAAAGGCTGGATAGCATCATTTCATCCAATCCGGATCCCTTTCCCTTTGAGCGGATCAATAAAGGAAAGTCACTCTTAAAGCTTATGGAAGAAATCAGGAAGTGCATAGAAACGGATCAATTGCTGCTTGCGGGGATGAAATTAAAAGAGCTGGAATATCAGGGGAAACAGCTCCTGTTAAAATGAACGCTATGACATGCTATCAAAGTTATCGCATATAGATACATGAACCCTGTTCAAGTTTGATTTCTTTCTGGCATATACAAAAGGTTTTACCTTGAACTAATTTAAATAAAAGGCTAATTCTAAGTTATTTGTGTGAGGGTTAATACCGGGCAAAACTTACAATTCCCCTCCACAAAAGTAATAACATAGGTTCCTATTAAATTTTCATGGTTTTAATTTGGGAAACAGGCCGGACTTTTTTCCTGGCCCTTTTCTTTTTTAACTTATTGATCCAGATCAGTGTTCCTGTCACGGGAAGACTGGTTGCAATCAGGCAGGAAAGAAAATATAGCAATTTACTGAACTGTCCATAAACATCTCCAACATGTAGGGCCTTTATGGAACTTGAAACCCTGACATTGAAAGGCTTTTCTCTGAAAATATCCTTCTCTGTTAGGTCAGCTGTTTCCATATCAAGGACTACTCTATCCGAAGCAGCAGGGGCAAAAAATCCAATTTTTGATTTTTGAATGTTCAGGTTTTTGCCTCCTCCTTGTGGAAGGGATATCCTATAATTCCCAGGGTAATCCAACACTGCATCGGCACTGCTGATGTACTCAAAAATTGACAGGGGTAATTCTGATTCTTTTCCAGTGGAAGGCGCCTGTTGGCCTCTTCTTCCCTGACCGGCGGATGGGTTACCGGGGCCAGGTCCCTGTCCTACTCTTGGCTTGTAGGTTCCCAAAGTTTTTTGAAGTCCTTCTCTGTACCAGGGATACGACCAAAACGGACCTGTTACCCCCATCAGAAACAATATGA
>NZ_ALWO02000039.1 GCF_000295935.2 Indibacter alkaliphilus LW1 | reverse complement strand
AAATTTCATAGAAAAACCCCTTTCGTTTTCTTCTACAAAAAATAAAATTGCTTTATTGACGTTGAGCCTCGGAACCCTTAACAATCCCAAAACTTGTCGAATGGTCGGCTTAATAGCTCACGCTATGCCGACATTCGTCTACAAGTTTAGTTAAGGGTTCTTCTCAACGCACAATAAATTTTCTCGGCATAAATGCGTGGTCTATTTTTTCTTTTTCTTCTCTGCATAAGGTAAATAAAATATCACAAATAAAGCACATAAAATTGCTACAAAAGAACCAAATGGCATCAAAAAACCCTCCTTTTTTAACAAACTTTATCACAATAGTTAAAGGTATTACTGTCATATCACCATATCGTTTTTGTTCTTTAAGTTTTACTTCTGCACCTGTTTGACTAAACTTTAATTCTTGATCAATATCTGAAACAGTATTAGCTCTTTTAGTATCGTAGTTGTGTTTGTGTATAAACCCATAAGTTACTGAAGAGAAGATAAGAAAAATAGATAAACTTAATAATACTGTTCGAGAAATAACAATGTGCGTTAGTAAAGTATTGCGTATAGATTTGAAAAAATCGGTTACTTTACTAATGAATCCTTTCTTTTTTTAAAAAAGGTAATAAAAAGAAAGGATATATCATTCTTGCATGAGAATTCGGAGTTCCAACATACGATGATTGTAAAGATCGGTAGAAATTCACAAAAAAAATTCGCTGTACATCATTGAGGTTACTAATTATAGTAACCTCTTTTTTTCAGTTGAAATGAAAAAAAAGAGATACAGAAAATCGAATTATATAATGTACTTTCGATTTTCTGTAGTTTATTTAATGCTCCTAATTAGCGTCGCATTCTCTAAACATAAAATCGGATATTTACGAGTAAAGTATCTCGATTTAACTAATAAAATATTCGCTCGCTCATATTATTATAGTGTCTTTGTGACTAAATATTTCGTTCCAATCTCAATATTAGTTCTACAAAAAAATTTATTATTTTTAAGACCAGTGACGCACTGGTCTTTTATAATAAATTCAGGATAAGGAAAACCGGTACCACTTTCGTGTTATCCAGCATAGCTGGAGGTTTATCTTACCGAT
>NZ_ALWO02000040.1 GCF_000295935.2 Indibacter alkaliphilus LW1 | reverse complement strand
GTTTTATTAGTCAATGCTCATGGGCATGACCGATGTAATAGCCCGGTAATCTATTGCCGGGTAAAGAATGGTAATAGGGTAACCAAAATGCCGTCGGCATGAGTGATCTGAAAATTAAACGGATAAGTTTTGACCATATCTCTGAAGTTGGGATTCTATTATTTAAATTTTAAGGAGTTTTTATGGAATTTTAAATTTTAGAGTTATGCCTAACACGTATTTTCAAATGTATGTTCAGACAGTCTTTGCTGTTAAATACCGTGAATCTCAAATTAAGCCGGAATGGAAATCTCAATTATTTGAAGTGATAGGTAACCTTATCAATGAGGTGAATTGCAAAACATTGATTGTTAATGGGGTAAGTGATCATGTTCATTGTTTATTCGGATTCAGACCTGTTCATTCTATTTCTGAAATTATGCAAAGTGTGAAGGCAAAATCTTCAAAATGGATAAATGAGAAAGGATTTTTAAAGAATAGGTTTGAGTGGCAAGAGGGATATGGGTCTGTTACTTATAGCCATGGCCAAGTTGATGTGGTTTTTAGATATATAAAAAATCAGGAAAGGCATCATCAAAAGGAAACCTTCAAAGATGAGTATGTCGGGATGTTAAAAAAGTATGGGGTTAATTATGATGAAAAGTACCTTTTTTATGAACCGATATAATTTTAATCATCCCTACGGGATTTTTGGGGGGTGGGCATGGACCGGTCCAGAGGTTGAAACCTCTGGTTATAAGATAGTCCGTCCCAATGGGACTGGTTTGAGTTTTATGCAGACTTTGTTTTTGGGTTCGGGTTTTATTAGTCAATGCCCATGGGCATGACCGATGTAATAGCCCGGTAATTTATTGCCGGGTAAAGAATAGTAATAGGTTAACCGAAATGCCGTCGGCATGGACGATTTTACATTAGGATATGGGTCATCCCTACGGGATTTTTGGGGGGTGGGCATGGACCGGTCCAGAGGTTGAAACCTCTGGTTATAAGATAGTCCGTCCCAATGGGACTGGTTTGAGTTTTATGCAGACTTTGTTTTTGGGTTCGGGTTTTATTAGTCAATGCCCATGGGCATGACCGATGTAATAGCCCGGTAATTTATTGCCGGGTAAAGAATAGTAATAGGTTAACCGAAATGCCGTCGGCATGGACGATCTGAAATTATCCTTCTTCCAGATACTCCTCGCCTGTTTTGGTGGGAACAAGATTTTCAAGCTCCTCCATAGTAAACATTCGGGATCTGATCATAAAGCGAACCCCCATTGGGATTTCTAAGGAAAAGCTGCTTCCTCTACCCGGAGTTACATCTAAAGTCAATTGGGTGTGTTTCCAATACTCAAATTGATCTTCATTCATAAAAAAATCACAACCATAAATCTTCCCCATCCATACATCACTTCCTCCAACTTTAAAATCACCTTTTTCAAAACACATAGGAGAAGATCCATCACAACAGCCACCGCTTTGATGGAACATTAATTCTGTTCCAAAGCGTTTCCTCAGGGTGTCAATGACATCCATAGATGCTTCTGTGATAAGGATTCTGGGAGTGTATTGTCTTTCGGTCATGGGAATTTTTGAAGAAATGAGAAAATATAAGCGAGAAATAAGAATCAAGAGATAAAGCCTACTCAATTTAACAGCAAAATAAGAATCAAGACAAAAGATGGAAGTTCCATCTTCTGCCTTGAGTTCTCTTATCTTAAGTCTTTTGCTTTAGATCTTATGTCTACTAAAAGAAACCAAGCTTGTTCTTGCTGTAAGAAATCAGCATATTCTTGGTTTGACGGTAATGGTTGAGCATCATGAGATGATTTTCCCTGCCAAATCCTGACTTTTTGTATCCACCGAATGGAGCGTGAGCAGGGTAAGCGTGATAGCAATTCACCCAGACTCGGCCAGCTTTGATAGCTCTTGGTACCTGATAGAGTTCATGTGCATCTCGCGACCAAAGTCCTGCTCCCAAACCATACATGGTGTCATTGGCGATTTCTATGGCCTCTTCTGTAGTTTTGAAAGTAGTCACAGAAGTAACCGGTCCAAAGATTTCTTCTTGGAAAACTCTCATTTTATTGTGCCCTTTGAATATGGTAGGCTGTATATAATAGCCAGTTTCCAATCCTGAATTAAGGCTGGCTTTTCCACCTCCACACAATACTTCAGCACCTTCTTGTTTTCCTATGTCTAAATAGGAAAGAATTTTTTCAAACTGATCATTGGAAGCCTGAGCACCCATCATAGTGTCTTCTGCCAATGGATGACCCATTTTGATAGCTTTGGTTCTTTCCACCACTTTTTCCATGAATCTATCATAAATGTCTTCATGTACTAAAATTCTAGAAGGGCATGTACAGACCTCGCCCTGATTCAAGGCAAACATCACTGCGCCTTCGACAGCTTTATCAAAAAACTCATCATCAGCGTCGGCGACAGACTTCATAAAAATATTAGGGGATTTCCCGCCTAGTTCCATTGTGACAGGTATAAGGTTTTCAGAGGCGTATTGCATGATCAACCTACCTGTAGTGGTTTCTCCTGTGAAGGCCACTTTGGTTACTCTTTTAGATGTAGCAAGAGGTTTACCGGCTTCAGGACCAAATCCCGTAACTACATTCAATACCCCGGGAGGAAGAATGTCAGCGACCAACTCCATCAATACCATTATACTTGTTGGAGTTTGCTCTGCGGGCTTTACCACTGTGCAACATCCCGCAGCTAAGGCCGGCGCAATTTTCCAGGTAGCCATTAATAGCGGGAAATTCCATGGTATGATCTGTCCCACGACTCCAAGCGGTTCGGATAGAGCAATACTTACAGTATGCTCATCATGCTCAGAAATGGTACTTTCATCTGCTCGGATTACCCCGGCAAAATACCTGAAATGATCAACGCACAGAGGTAAATCTGCTGCTCTGGTTTCTCTAAGGGCTTTACCGTTGTCAATTGTTTCCACACGGGCGAGCATTTCCAGATTTTCTTCAATTACGTCCGCTATTTTATTTAACAAGCGTGATCTTTCGGCAGCAGAAGTCTTAGACCAAGAAGGAAAAGCAGCATGCGCTGCATCTAAAGCTTTCTCTACATCTTCTTTGTTACCTCTTGCAGCTTTGGAAAAAGGTTTACCATCGATAGGAGAAATATTGTCAAAATACTCTCCTGATGCGGGAGCCACCCATTTGCCTCCTATAAAATGATCATATTTTTCTTTGATTCTAGGCCTGTCCACAGGCTTCGCTTCAGATAAGGTTAATGTTGTCATAATTTTTTTTGATTATTTTGGATTTAGTCAAATTTACTTCAATAATTTTTCGAAAAATCCACCTAACCTATCATCTTATCGACCCGTTTTGATTAATGTGTCTTATTTGATAATTTTAAGGATAACCCAAAATCAACCATGCTAAAAACCAACTATATCCCCTGTGTGCCTTGGAGAAATGAAAGGGATTTGAAAACACTGGTTGAAAATAGAACAACCTACACCCTGCATGACTGTGAGCTGAATATTTTTGAAACACACCAAGAGGCCAAAGATGTAAATCTGGTATTTGGAGACCTTGTCCTGACCACTATGCTGAAAGGTAAAAAGGTGATGCATCTTTTTGAAAAACCAGGTTTTGACTATCTCCCCGGTGAATCAGTGATTGTTCCGCCCAATGAAGTGATGCGTATAGATTTTCCTGAAGCAAAAATGGATAATCCTACCCAGTGCATTGCCTTGTCCATTTCCAAAGAAATGATTGAGAATACTTTTAATTTGCTCAATGAAAGGCTTCCTGACAAGGAGCTGACCAAAGAGTGGGGTCTCGATTTGTCTAACTTTCACCTCATTAATACAAAAGACCTTTCGGAGATCATCAACAGGTTTATCAGAATCGGCGTTAAAGAAAGATCCAAAGAAAAGGATCTCATAGCTTCATTTGCTTTGAAAGAGTTGTTAATTCGGCTTACGCAAACCCAAGCCAGAGATATGCTGGAGAAGACTTACCAATCATTGGCCTCTTCCAATAGACTGGCTTATGTGGTAGATTATATCAAAAGTAACATCAGGGAAAATTTCACTTTGGACCAACTCAGTGCAAAAGCTTGTATGAGTAAGGCTCATTTTTCCAGGACTTTCAAAAACGAGCTCGGTATAAGTCCAATGGAGTATATCCTGAAGGAGCGCTTAAAATTGGCGAAAAATTTCCTCAAACTAGGCACCAAACAAATCCAGGAAGTATGCTACATGTCCGGGTTCAATAACCCCACCTACTTTATCAGAGCCTTTAAAAACGAGTTTGGAATGACACCGAAAGTTTTTCAAAATCAGTATCCATGACCTTGGATTATTTTTACTTTATCAAATTGTTAAAAAATATTTTATGGTTTTTATGGACTTTCCGATAGGTTTTTTTAAGTTTAGAAAAATTTGGTAGTGAAAAAACGCTAAAAGTTTGAAAATTACCAATTTTTATATGGCTGTAGTCAGTTACAAATAAACCCACATTTGGAGTCTTTTGCAAAGACTCCTTTTTTTATGCCTTATTTTTAAACCAGTTTTTAACAAAATCACATAGAATTGATGAAAATAGGTTCAAAAATTAACCGGTATTTTTAAAATTTACATTTTTGATGGATTTACGGACCTCGTAGTGCTTGATATTTCAGGATTCATATATTTTTTTTTGAATTCAGCTTGAAATTCCAACCAGACCAAAGGAAATTTCATAATTCTGTAAAAACGTTGCAATAACTAATTTTTCTATTCAAAATAGGTATATTTGGCGATAATTTTT
Source organism: Indibacter alkaliphilus LW1 (assembly GCF_000295935.2). Lineage (GTDB taxonomy): Bacteria > Bacteroidota > Bacteroidia > Cytophagales > Cyclobacteriaceae > Indibacter > Indibacter alkaliphilus. The sequence goes on along the minus strand of NZ_ALWO02000040.1, from coordinate 141,433 downwards.
GATCAGCATGAAGGCACTCACTGTAATCATACCGGTTTTTAATGAAGAGGGAAATATTCCCAGAATTCAGGAAGCTCTTTCCTCCTACATGGAAAAATCGGCTTTTCTTGTATTTGGATTGTTTGTCAATGACGGCTCCAAGGATAAGAGTCTTGCTTTGATCAAAAAAGTATGCGAGGAAGATTCCAGGTTTGGATTTGTGTCTTTCGCAAAAAATGCGGGACTAAGCACAGCCATCAAGGCAGGATTTGACCATGCTGTAACTAACTGGGTAGGGTATATGGATGCAGACCTGCAAACAAGCCCGGAGGATTTTCTGAAGTTTGAGTCTTTTGTGGAAGAATACCAGCTTGTGACTGGGGAGAGACAGGATAGGAAGGATGGCTTGGGAAAGAAGATCTCTTCCAGCTTTGCCAACTGGTTCAGAAATAGTTTTCTCCAAGATGGCATGAAGGATACAGGATGCCCACTGAAAATATTCAATAGGGAATTTGCTCAAAGGCTTCCTTTTTTCAATGGGGTTCATAGATTTTTCCCGGCTTTGACACAGATTTATGGAGGTCAGGTTAAGGTTGTTCCTGTAAGGCATTTTGCAAGAACGGAGGGTGTGTCGAAGTTCAATGCCTTTAACAGAATGATACAGCCTTTTTTGGATACATTGTTGGTGCATAGGTTGAAGAAAAGGTACATCAAGTACCAAGTGAATGAATCCAAACTTTTTCTACCAAACATCAACAAATGAACAGTCAGGTTTTATTGGCTCTAGGTCTTATAGCGCAGGGCCTTTTCGCGTCGAGGTTTTTGGTACAACTGGTTAAGTCTGAAAAGGCAAACAAGGTAGTTTCTCCCACGCTTTTCTGGCAATTGAGTTTGATCGCATCATTTCTCCTGATCACCTATGGCTTTTTTAGAAATGATATAGTGATCGTAGGAGGTCAACTTGTAGGCTATCTGATTTATATCAGAAATCTCCAGCTAAAAGGTGAATGGATCAAGATTCCAAAAATGATTAGGCTATTTGCTTTTTTACTGCCATTTCTGCTTCTCTTATTTTTGATTTTCGGCTTGGACTATGACTGGAACGGACTTATAGATAATCCCGAAATTGAAGGTTTTTTACTCACTTGGGGCACACTTGGGCAATTGATCTTTACTTCCAGATTTGTAGTTCAGTGGGTTTATTCTGAAAAATTGAAAGATTCAGTATTCCCAGTTTCATTCTGGTACATCAGTACTTTAGGGGCATTGCTAATAGCCAGTTACGCAATCATGAGAAATGATGCTGTACTGTTTATCGGTCAGGGTTTTGGGTTGATTGTTTACTTACGAAACCTATATCTTCATCACAAAACAAGCTTCGGAAGGTCTAAGTCGCTTTTTTTAAAATTTAAACCCTACAGATTTCCAGCCTTGATGATTTTCACAGCAATTGTGCTCTTTTTCAACCTGGATAATTGGACTGTGACTGAAAGCAGCGAGGCAAGGTATGCGCAGATTGGAAAAGAGATGGTGGAATCCGGAGATTATCTTCACCCGACCCTGATGGGTATTTATCATTACCATAAGCCTCCCATGACATATTGGATTACTGCTGTATCTTACAAAATATTCGGTGTCTCTTCTTGGTCTGCTAGGTTTTTTCTTCAGGTAGCATTGTTGGCCATGCTGTTTTTGGTTTACAGGATCGGGCTGGTTTATTTCAGCGACGATAAGAAAGCATTCTACAGTTCAATGATTTTTGCGGCTTTCCCAACTTATATCATTGCCGGAAGAGCATTGACCACTGACGCTTACCTTGTGGTATTTGTTTTGTTGGCGGTTTACTTTTGGTTAAAATACCTTGAAAATTACAAGTCTTTCTTCTTACTCCTTTCTTACTTCATGTTGGGTTTGGGTTTTCTCACCAAGGGGCCGGTGGTATTGATAGTTCCGGTAATTCTGACCTTGTTCAGTAAATTTTATCTGAAGGAAAAGCAAGGTCCTTGGTCTGTTCACATTTTAGGATTTGGTATTTTTCTCACTTTGGGTTTGAGCTGGTTTGTTTTCCTTTTTCTGGAAGACCCTCAATTTCTCGATTATTTTGTTTTCAAACATACAGTACAGCGCTTTGCTACAGATACTTTTAGCAGGAGTCAGCCAGTATGGTTTTATCCTGCCTTGCTAATTGGTACGGCCTTTCCGTGGATTCTGATTCTTGGATTCAATTTCAAAAGAATATGGAAGTCAAAGGATACTCAAGTAATGTTTTTGATGGCTTGGATTATAGTTCCCTTACTCTTTTTTTCTATCAGTAAGTCTAAATTGATACTATACATTTTACCGATCTATCCTGGAATCGCTTTAGCTGCGGCAAAAGTTTGGCTGGGTTTAGATGAAAAGAGTCATAAGAAGTGGGATAGGATTCAGTTTGGGTTTCATGTTCTGATTCTAATAGGCCTGGCCATAAGTCCCTTGATTGATTCCAATATTGTTTTGAATTATAAATTTTTCTTTATCCTGGTTATTACGGCTTCTTTGTTGGTCTCCTTAAGGGCAACTTCTCTGAAAGTGGTGGATAGAACAGTATTTACTGCGTACCTATTTGTAATGGGAGTTACTGCCTCCTCATCTTATTTCTTTGGAAGCAATCCAGGATTGATGAATGACCAAAAACGTATTGCTGCATTTATTGAAGCGGAGATCCAGGGTTCGGAAAACATACTTGTTTATGACAAAAGAATGCCATCCATGTCATTTCTTACCGAGAAAAACATCATTTCTCTCTATGATGGTGATGAAGGTTTGAACAGGGAGGTACAGTTTGAAAAAGGTATAGCATGGAAATCAAATCTGATCAACCTTCAGGATGAACCTGATTGGCTGATCAAAAATTCTCCTAAGAATTCGGTTATGATGGTCAAGAAAAACAAATTGAAAAAGCTGGGGAGTGTTCACTTAGTATTTGAGAACAGTATCGAAATCGATGGGTGGATTTTATACTATTAAGGATTAGGCCACCAGACCCACTTCTTTTGCTTTTGACCTGATGTAGTTAGCTCCTTGAAGATATTCTTCCGCAGTTTCAAGGTGTTCCATCATAACAGGGATGTGTGGGGATTTTTTTATTTCAATCATAAATGTCCTGTAATCCATCATGCCTCTGCCGGGAATCACCTCTTCAAATTGAGGCATGTAGGTTCGTTCTTTCAAAATTAAGTCTTTTGCATGACAGCTTTTGATATGAGGGCCAAGTTTCTCAAAACACTCTTTGATCAGGTTACTATTTTTGTAAAATACCGCAGGACTTACCATCATATTAACGGGATCGAGATGGACCCCAAATGCCTTCCTATCTATAGCCTTGAGTAGCTTCAGGTAAGAGTCTGGGTTTTCTGGGAAAATCCAGGGCATAGCCTCCAAGGTGAAAAATGTCCTTTTTGGATCCACTTCATCTATGATTTTTCTTGTTGTTTCTACAATTTGGTCAAAGGTATCTTCAGAAAAGTTGTCAGGGTGTGGCCCAGCCCAGTTTTCCCTGTTATTACTTCCGGCAATATTTACACAGCAATTAGCACCAATATCCTCAGCCAACTGCAGGGAATCAACACATTTTTGAAAAGCAGCTTGAGCTGTTGACTTGTCAGGGCTGATAGGATTGGACCAAGCGCCTACCTCTGCAATGATGATATTGGCTTCTTTTGCTGCAGCCTCATAAGCCTGGATCGTTTCTCTTGAAGCATCAATACCTACCGGACAATATGCAGCCCTGTAATTTGATTTTTTCAAAGCTTGAATCCATGAATCAGGAGAATCATATTTTTCAAATACCGGCCCGCCAAGTCTCAGTGAATTATTTTCTTGAGCAGACCAAAGGAGGGTGGGAGAGGTGCTTAAACCAAGAACGGAAATGCCGGTGATTTTGGAAAACTGTCTTCTTTTCATTTTGCTTGGGGTTAAAAGGTGTTAAAGATCATGATTATCCGCTTTCTTGCCTGTAGAACCTAAATAGTGGAATAAACCTATGGTTTTAAGCCGATATCAATGAGTATCCAACTTACCTGCGGCAGGCAGGTATATATTAGTATCGGTTTGATCCAGGCCTTATTTAAATTTGCTAGTAGTCTAATTGCGGATATGCATATTAAAGATAAGAGGATTTCTCTTTTTAGTTGAAGAAAAGAGCGAATGAATTCCCATCAGGTGAATTGGCTTTAATCTTACTTTGCTTAAATTGGAAATTCAACAAAATGACAACTTATGCTCAAAGAAAAGCCAAAATCGTTTCAACCCTTGGTCAATCCTGAGGAAGAAGAATTTTTTGCCGGACCACAGACAAGATGGAAGGAGTTCAAATTTGTCGTCAAAGTTGTTCTTGAATTTATAAGAGGATTCAGGATCTTACATTTTATAGGGCCATGTGTGACCGTTTTTGGCTCAGCAAGATTTGAGGAAAAGGACAAATATTATCAGCTAGCGGTAGAAGTAGGAGAGCGGGTAAGTCAGATGGGCTTTGCAGTAATGACGGGTGGAGGCCCGGGAATCATGGAAGCTGCCAATCGTGGGGCAAAAAACTTTGGAGGTAAATCTATTGGGTGTAATATCATCTTACCTTTTGAGCAACATCCGAACCCTTACTTAGATAAGTGGATGAATTTCAAATACTTTTTTGTCCGAAAGGTTTTGCTATCCAAATATAGTTATGCTTTTGTGGTCATGCCAGGAGGCTTTGGTACTTTAGATGAGTTTTTTGAAGCACTTACCCTGATACAGACCAAAGTAATGAGAAGATTTCCTGTCGTTTTGATGTGCAGCGATTTCCATGAGCACTTGTTTGATTATATCCAGCATTTGGCAGAATATGGTACTATTGATAAAAAGGACTTGGATTTGTTTTTACTCACAGACTCTATTGAAGAAATGGAAAATCATATTAGAAAATATGCCGTAGAGGGCTATGGACTGAAAAGGAGGGAAGACCTAAACCCTAACCCAATTCTGGGAGAAGAAAAAATCTGAAAGTCATCTTCTTCCATGATGAATTTGTTTTTGTTATTGATTCAAATTTCATCATTTAATAATTCAATGCATGTGACTTAAGTTGCAATAGATTTTAAAACTCATTTGTTTCTACCCATTGAATAATGCTGTTAGCCTTTAATTTGGCTGTATTAGAGTGGCCAGAAAAACAAAATCAAAGGTATTGCAGCAATAGTGATTAAAATGGAAATAGGGAGTCCCATTTTGAAATAATCCTTGAATGCATAACCCCCGGGCCCCATCACCAAAGTGTTGGATTGATGTCCAATGGGAGTGAGAAAAGCTGATGAAGCTCCCACTGCTATTGCCATCAAAAAAGGATCAGAGGAGACACCTAGACCTTGGGCAATATTGAGGGCTATAGGAGCCATAAGAACTGCTGTGGCAGCATTGTTGATCACATTAGAAAGCAACATGGTAGTCACAAAAAATAAACCCAGACTAGCTTCAGGCGGTAACTCAGCTCCTATTTCCAACATCAGATTAGCCAGAAAATTAGCCCCACCTGTGCTTTCCAGTGCTGTCCCTAATGGAAGCATGGCTCCGAGTAAGACGATGACCGGCCAGTCTATTTTTTGGTATAGTTCTTTGAGATCCAAAGTTTTTGTGACAACCATGGCAAAGGCTGCCAGTGTAAAGCTGATCTGAACCGGAAGTAAATCAGTAATAATCAGCCCTATGGAAATGATGAATATGCTCAGTGCAAATACAATTCTTTTTGGCTTACCTATAGAAAATCCTCTGTCAGCCAATGGAAGACAGCCCATAGATTGCAGGCTTTCATTCATTTTCTCGGCATTGCCTTGTAATAATAAGACGTCCCCAACCTTAAATTTGACATGGTCTAACCTTTTCTTGATTTTTTTCTCTTGCCTCGATACAGCGAGTAAGTTGACCCCAAATCTATTTCGCATCCTAAGACTGACGGCTGTTTGATTAGATATGGGAGCATCGGCCATTACTACAGCTTCGACAATGGAAATTTCTTCACTTCCTATGGCCTTTTCTGGCTTATTATCTTTTTCACTTTCTTTGTTTGCTACAAGTGTGCATTTACTTTTTTCAAGGAATGTTTTTAAATCATCACCATCACTTTCAATGGAAATTATATCTCCTTCTCTCAATACCATATTCATATCAGGTGCATGCATCAGGTAATTGCTCCTTACTACACTCAATACCTGTATGTCTCCATCAGTGATTTCCAATATTTTTAATAGAGATTCCCCTTCTAATTCAGAATCTTTTTCTATTATGATTTCAGTAATATAATCTTCTATGTCGAAGTAGCTCTCATCTTTTTTATTCCCACTTATTCTTTTTGGAATTAGCCTCCAGCCAATGAAAATAATGAAAAGTAGCCCTGCCAGGGAGACGCCTAAGCCTACAGGAGCAAAATCAAACATCGAAAATGAACCCTGCATTTCTTTATTTCTAAAGCTGGCAATAATAATATTTGGAGGAGTACCGATAAGCGTAATCATTCCTCCTAGTAAGGAGGCAAAGGCCAGGGGCATAAGAAGTGACGAAGGTGAGTTACCGCTTTTTTTAGCTAAATGTAGTGCCACAGGCATCATGACAGCAAGGGCCCCCACATTGTTCATAAAAGCCGAAGCGATACAAACTGTCACACAGAGGACCGCTATCTGTAAGGTCAGGTTATTTCCTAATTTGATTATCCATTGGCCAATCAGGTCTATTAACCCTGAGTTTTGAAGTCCTGCGCTTACCACCAAAATCACAGCGACTGTGATGACAGCAGGGTGAGCGAATCCAAAAAATGCTTCTTCTACGGGTATTATTTCTGTAATGGTGAGAATTAATAAGCAAAATATAGCAACCACGTCATGCCTGAACTTTCCCCAGATAAAAAGAACCAAAGCAAGAATCAACGTTCCAAAAACAATATTCAACTCCATAAATTAAAAACTTTTATCCTAACCAATTCCTACATCCAAAATCATCATGATCGTAAAGCCCAACATAAAGCCGAGAACAGCTAAATCTGTGTATTTATCTCTTTGAGTTTCAGGTATCACCTCTTCTACCACTACATAGATCATAGCTCCTGCCGAAAATGCCAGAGCATAGGGTAAAATATTTTTCATATATACTACTGCCAATGCGCCAACTACCCCTGCGATAGGTTCTACCATTGCAGAAAGCTGGCCAAACATGAAGCTCTTGGTCCTACTGGCTCCGTTTCTTCTTAGTGGCATTGCTACAGCCATCCCCTCTGGGAGGTTTTGGATTCCTATACCTATAGTCAATGCTATAGCTGCCGTTAGGGTCGCTTGATCCAGGTTTAGGGCAGCAGTTCCAAACAACATTCCAATGGCCAAACCTTCAGGAATATTATGTAAGGTGATGGCTAAAAGCAAAAGGGTAGATTTGTGCCAATTGGTAGGGATACCTTCAGATTCACTTTTGGAAAAGTTGATATGTAAATGAGGAAGTAATCTATCTAAAAGGAATATGAAAAGTCCTCCTAGTAGAAATCCCCCAGCCACAGGAGCCCAATGCAATCCAGGGTGAATCTCCTTTGCATATTCCAAAGCTGGTGTCAAAAGAGACCAGAAGCTGGCTGCAATCATCACTCCTCCAGTAAAACCAAGCATAGTGTCAAATACCGAGCGACGGATAGTCTTGAAGAAAAAAACGATGGAAGCGCCCATTGCAGTCATCAACCAGGTAAAAATAGTCGCCACTAAGGCAGATTTTACCGGCCCTTGCTCATAGGCCCATACTTCAATAGATTCGATCATATTTATTAAGTAATCAGGTATTTGAGCTTAAGTAAGCTCGGTAAGAATGCCCGAAAAGAATCTTATACTTACTAGAAAGATTATCAGACTAGCTATATTTCAATACTCCGGATACCTTCCCAAGATTCATTTTGAAATTTTAAATCAGGCTTTAAATTCATGAAATATCTCTGTTTTTCTGATCACTTACAATGTATTGAATCATATTGTAGAAAAAATGATAGCAAGCATCAATATTTTTGAATCTTTCTAAAAGCCGGCAATTAGGGAGATGATAAAATTTCTGCCGGGGGCTGCTATACCCGAACCGTAGGTTCTAAACCTCACATCGCTAATGTTTTCCACACCGGCACTTAGTGATACATTTTGGAGTAATTGATAAAATCCCTTTGCGTTGACCGTAGCCCAAGAGGGACTGAAAGGGTTGCCATTTTCATCGATTGCATATAACTCAGGTTTTCCCCTCTCTTCCAAAGGTAGCTGGTCAAATGAAAAACCTCCTGCGTACTCGGTGTAAAGTTGCGCTCTATACTTATCTTTCTTGAACTCCAATCGGGTTACTCCAAATGTAGGAGGAGCATGTCTGGAAGGACTTTGTATACCGTTTTCCATTTCTTCTACCCCCTTTTGTATATTGATTCTCGAAGATAGCGACAGGTTTTGTGGAAGCTTGATTTCCAATGCAGCTTGAAGGCCAATAATCCTTACAAAGGCAGCATTCTGCAAAGCCAATACCCTGCTTAGTTCCCCGTCATAAATGATACTGTCCTGGCCATTTAAAGTAGCTTCTCTCCTTACAAGTGCATTTTCCAATAAAGTGTAATAAGCTGTCAAGTCAAACATAATGTTTTCATTGATTACTTTGCCAGCATTGATTTCCAGATTATATGCATACTCTGCCTTGAGATTGGGGTTGGGAATCATTACTGTGCCTGGTTCAGAATCGAAGACTTTTCCAATGTCATCCACATTTGGTGCACGGAATCCTGTGGATGCATTGAGGTGAAAAGTCCAGGTATCCATAGGTGTATATACCCATCCTGCACTTGCCGTTAAGGCTCCTTCTTCATTACTGCTTTGGGAAAATGGTAAAGGGTAAAACTCCTGATTGGCACTGAAGTCAGCACTTATTCCAAACCTGCTGTACCTCAATCCAGTCTGAATTAAAGAGGAAGGGCTGAGCTTCTTTTGATATGTAGCATAAGCTGCATAAGAATTCCAGCTCGCCATAGGGTATCTTGCCGCTGTATTTCTCATATCGCCTGTCAGGATATTTTCAGATTTTCCGGTTGAGCGTACTTCATTCCAGATATATTCCAGTCCATAAAAAACCTTGGCGTCATTAGGAAGCTCTTTCATAAAGTCCAAGTTTGCTGAGTAGGCATCCACCTCTTCTATACGGGTTCTCCTGTTGGGGTTGTTGAAATTTCGATCTATCCTGCTTTCTTCAAAATTTTGCACTGCAAGACTCAAAGTAAATTGATCGTAAAGACTGGCCTCTTCTGCTGTATGGGAAATTTTCAAATGATTCATCATCCAGGATTGAGGACCGTATTTCCATTCCCCTGATGCTGGTAGCCCATTTGGACGAACCCTAAGCAGTCGGTCGTATCTATCAAATTCCGAGCTTGCTGAGTAGTGAAACCCATACTGGAAATCCCATTTTTTATTGGATGAAAACCTGATCTTTTGCATCACATTAAATTGATCATATCTGGTCGGCACCTGAACCAGGGGATCAGGGTTTTCTACAACAACATCCTGATTTCCATCCCTGACGACCAAGTTAGGCCTCAGAAAAATATCAGGCCCCCTACTGCCCATTCTCAAGTCTCCATAATCGTTGCGACTGATGCTGGTGACCGCAGCCCATTTTTTGCCGCCGTATTTGAAATGTGCGTGGCCTGTTTTTTCATTGTTGGCAGTACTTGTTCTTAAGGCTGTACTTCCTTTGATATAAAAATCTTCTTCTTTAGAAAGCTCAGCCTGTAAAGTCTGAAAGCTCATCACAGCACCTATGGCATCACTACCGTAAATGATGGATCCAGGGCCGAAAAATACCTCCGTACTTTCTGTGGCAAAAGGATCAAGTGAAATTACATTGTGCAGATTACCACTCCGAAAGATGGCTGTGTTCATCCTCACTCCGTCTACTGTATATAGCAAGCGGTTGGTTGAAAATCCTCTGATCATTGGACTACCCCCACCTTGTTGGCTTTTTTGGATAAAAACCTCTCCGGATATTCCTAGCAGGTCAGCGGCTGTCTGTGGGTTGAGTAATTCCCGTTCTTCTTTGGAGATAGAAGTGATTCTTGCCGGAATTTCCTGCCTTGATTGACTCCACTTGGTAGCGGACACCACTGCTTGTTCCAAAGCTATGGTACTGGATTCTAGATAGACTGTAAATTCTTTGGCTTCAAGTTCGGCAAACGACCTTAGCTTTGGTTTGTAGCCATAAAGCCGTATTTCCACTTTCTCGGACTTGGAGAATGAACCCAAATCCACTTCGCCAGACTCATCTGTAAATTCAATGATGTTTTTTTTGGACTGGGAAACAGCCACAAATTCAATGGGTAGACTGTTTTCCTTGTCCAAAACCTTCAAGGTCTGGCTTTGAACATTTTCAAAACAAAGTAAAAAAACTATGGAGAAAATAATAACTCTCAAAATCATTACTAGGGTAATTGGATAAGCTCAATATTACCGTAAATTAATTTATTATCCAGCCTCTTTTGGATTACCTTGAGTTTCTTCTGAGGAGTGGATAATATCATGTTTTAACCTGATTTATTTAAATAAATTTATAGAAATAACTTTGCTCTGAAGTGTTCAATTTTCATTGGGTGAAAATCCTAAGGTTTGATTTTGTAAATGGAATTTGATTTTAAATTCAGTTCATGTCTGATTGATCAAATTAGTATGAAGATTTTAATCTGACATGATTTTGAGCCTACACAGGTGGTAATTGTTTTACATCAGCGAGAAGCCTCTGAATTTTTTCAATCCATTTTCTAAAGTGATACAGCAGGATTGCTTCATTCACTTGAAACAGTTAGTTTCATGATTATATTTTTAATTGTACTATTCGAATAAATAAAATAAAAATTCATTGCAATTGAAAAAATAAAAATCTAACTTTCAATAAGTTAATGCTTCTTTTGGTTTTTGTTCTTATGCGGTGAGGATGGTGTTTTTAAGTTGAAAGCGTAATTTTTTTGGCGGATAAAGAAAGTTGCAGATTGTTTTTAACACTAACCTTTTATGCCATGGAAAGACTGCAAGAGATTCAGGAGCTTTTATCCACTGTTTTTGGACAACTTCAGACATTTACCAAAAAACAAAGAGAAGACTGGGAGGCTGCTTTACCTCTTACAGTTTCTGCCTTATCAAAACAAGATTTCAATCAAATCAGAAATCAGTCCTTTGTGATTGACAGGATGGATTTGTTTCAAAAAAATCAAATTGATGAACAAAAAAGAGCTTCAGTCAGGCAAGCTGTAGGATCTGTTGGTAATGAGCAAAGCATATCTGAGTCACGTGTATTTCTGAGAGAAGTTCCGGTGCGGAGCACGCAGATCCCTAACAGTGTTCCTGAGTGGGCAGCTGGCTCCAGGCCAGAGGTCACCTATGGGCCACTTCCACATATTGATGGTCGTGAGATATTTGTCGATATCTACAGGGTAGAGCGGATGATTACCTTGTACCAGCAAGGGAATAATCAACCAGCGCTGCTTTTTACAGGTCGATGGAGAACCAATAGGCTTGTTTTGCAGGGCAATGAATTGAAGGATTTGGCCAGAGATGAATATTCCTTGGTGGAAGGTTCTGTCTGGATCAGGGTTGACCTTTTTGCCCAAGGTCTTCCTTCAAATAGGTATATTGGACTTGCTGTAAAAGGAGGTATGGTTAGGCTCAGTATCAAACCAACTGTAGTAAACAACAGATTAGTTATCCCCAGTTTATCAAAAGTGAATATTTCTTTAGAGCTCAAAGCTCAAGAAGTTTCTACGCTTGGTGATGGTCCTTTGGGAGAGGATGCCAGAGCAACGAATATAATTTTACCTCAAAAATTTGACTTTGAGTTTACAGGTCCGGGGCTGGCCAAGATCACCCATCTCTCCGATGCTTCGGCCACATTGTATGGTGTAGACATGAAGTTTGGATACTTGGGTTCTGGAGTTCCATTTTTTCATCAGAGGACAAACAGGATGATGTTTCCTATGCGCTGTAATCAAAGTGAGTTGGAAATTTTAAGCCAAAAAAGTCCCTATTGCAAACTAAGTGGTAAAGCTGGGATAGAAGCTTCTTGGTGGGCTGTTCCTGCAGCTATCTTGGATATTAATGCGCCTTTGCAAGCATCTGGAGAGGGAGGATTGGCTGTTTTGGCAATGGAAGGTTTTAGCCTTTCCTGTTTGGGTCAAGGAGGAAATGACGGGAAGTTGGTTTCTCCACTGTTTATTTTGGATCCGGGAAGAATCGCTCTCACAGATACCAAATCAAGTTGGCATGGGACCTTTCAGGATATACAATATTACAAGGACAGCATCAATCCCCATGGCACTTCCATTCATTTGGCTTTTAAGAATGAAAGCCCATTTGTCTACAATGTACTGTCGGAGGGCATCGAGATGACAATGACTGAGGTAAATGCAGATATTCAAATAGATAGGCCTGTTCAGGTAAATGGGCATGCTTTTGAAATTTTGACCAAGGATTCTGTATTTGTCACTATTGCTACAGTCGGTAAAAATGCAGTTTACTTTTATGATGGGAATATAATTTGGGACAGCTCCAAAGGGGAGGGAGAAAGGAGAACTCCAAGTTTCAAAACTAAAGCCATTGCTTTGGAAAATGGACTGTTTTCTGTGTCTCCGGTCAATGCTTGTATTATTTTCGGAGAGGTCAATCAAGAATGGAATAAAATCATAGAAAGCCATACATTTTTACAGTTTGGTCTTTTTGGGTATATGCCTACACTTCCGGATCCTTATTTGATCAATTACAAATGGAGAAGAGATACAAGGGTAAATATTCAGAAAGGTGTGGAAGGGATTCAGAACTGGTTGATTTGTCAACTCGTCCAAAAGCCACAAGCAGAGGGAGAGTTGGACGACTTGAAAATCAGTTTTCACCATGCAAACCAACTTCAAAGCTTAAAATCAGCAACTGCAAGTTCCCAAAGTGCTCCTCCTGTGGCTACCAAGCCTGTATTTGCAAGTTCGGGAAATACTGCGACAGCTTTTGGGGGCAGAACCAAAAAAAATCCGGATAAAAAACTAGTAAGCCCCCTTCCTGATTATGAAAGCCAATACAATGGAATGTTTGGCCAAAAACTACTGGATTATTTTGCCCTCTTGGACGTTAGTAGCAATGCCAATCAATTGGGTGTTTCCGTAGGAGCGGGCATTTATAGCCGTATTGATTTTGACCGGCAAAGGCATGTGGCAGGAGTGGCAGTTTCAGATGCTGAGGGGAATTATAATATCGAGGCAGTCAATCATTCCGGCCTTATTATCGAAGGAATGCAGGTTCAACTTCCTGCCACTATGGCCAGAATTTTCACCTTACCGCAGGTGGCTTGGGAACCTTTGTTTAATCTTAGCCCTCCTGACGAGGTGGAAGATGAGCATGGGAATAAATTCACCATGCCCGGAGATCCTCCCGGCAAATTCAACTATTATCCGAATGATGGTGGACCTACTCGTATCTTCAACAACAGGCCCTTTCCGGTGCAGTTGGCACCCATTCCGCTCAGCAAGTTTTTAGAGGAGCATTTTTCTAAAAAGGATCAGACCAGGTTGGAATTTTATTTCACTCTTCCATTTGGATTGAAAGCATTTTCACTTTTAGGTTTTGACAATTCAAGAGAAGAAATCAAGCCCTCCTTTTTAAATATTAGACCTGCATTCCCAAATAATATCAAAGGAGGAATTCATTTGGCAACTATTGCGGGTAATCATGGGAAAAAAGAAGCTGTATCCAATAATGATGTGCAATTACCTGACAAACCAATGTTTGCAGGGGCTACTGTGCAACTGTCCAATGTACTGGATATGGTCGGAAACCAAACTGGTACAAGTACCTTGGGGCATAGTGTTTCTTATATTTTCAACAATGAATTTTTTGTAGATCAGGAAGAGCCAAATCAGCTTACTGGGAGAGGAGTCCCTCTTACCCGAATGGATTTTACGGGTTATGGAGCAAGTTCATTCAGTGATTGGGAAAGTCCGTCTGCAGCCATTGCCCAAACTTCACAGGCAAAGTTTCAAATCATGCTTGGTAGAACGGCCCAAGAAGTCATTCAAGTGAAAAGCTTGATTTACCCTTGGGGGATAAGGGTCGTACGTACCATCACTATACTAAGAGGAGCAAATGGTTTTGTGTTCCGGACAGATAGTGGTTGGCAGCCAGAATCCAACGGGCTTTTTGATTTTGGTTATAATTATACAGTAAACAAAGATCTCAAGACAGAGAAAAGCCCCTATGCCATTCATCCGGGAATAATTTCGGGCTTATTTGATGTCAAAAACATCAAGGAAGACCCTACTCTTCCCGAGTTTGATGATAAAAATGAATATAAGGTAGGAGATGAGTTTATTAATATTTTCGGTGAAAAAGTAATACTTGATGTTCCTAAAACCCAAAAGGTTTATTGTGTCCCTGTCTGGTTTGATGCCGATTTTGAGATTGAAAATGTGGTGCAAGGACAAAAAAATGGAAGGGTTCCCTCAAAAAAGATTTTGGGTTACATACAACTTGCTCCAGCAGGTGTACCTCTTACACCTGGCAAATTGGTAAACCTCTTGAATCTTCAAAATGGTGAAATAGGTGGTGATGTGGACTGTACCATTGACCTCAACAAGAGCAGTCAGCAAATGAGGATCAACAGGGTGTCATTTAGCCATGCTGTAAATAATTCAGGGCAACCGGTCTTTGTATTGTCAGCCCGAGGTAGCGTATTTTTACCTAAAGATGGAAGTTGGACAATGGTACAGCATGACAGGGGTACAGGAGAGGTTTTTCCTCTTCCTGCTCATCAGCCGGTACCTGTGATCAGAACCGGATTATGGGTCAAAAATTCGGTGATTGATCCCAGCGTAAAGCAGGATAAATTGATAAGGTTGGCAAATCCCACAGAAATAGATCGTGTTCCTAATGATGACACTCTCAATTTTGGGTTTCTTCAATCCACATCAACTCAGAAAGCACTTTTTCTCACTCCGTCTTTTATGCCCAATTCCAAAAAGCTTTTAAGCAAAACACCCCCTCTTTTCGTGGATGCATATCGCTTGATGAGATCCAATAGTATTTTTCCAAATATTGGCGATGCAAGCAGCAATTTTGGGGAAGCGGTACCATTGTTTCATGTTTATAAGCATTCAGAGCCCAGTATTAAATTAAATGCATTTGATGAAGTAAACTTTGAAGATGGAAACATTAAAGTTTTGGAGCTGATGGAATTGGATCCAATTACTGCAGGTGCCGGAGTAGTAGTAGAACAGGGGTTTAAATTATTGACTGGGCAAAGAAATCCGACTCATAGCCAACCGGTCTCATTTGATATGCCTCAATCGCAGGACGTAGTATTGGTGAATATGGAAAATGTACTGAAAATCTACATTGACTATAAAGCTACTCCTCAAGGAAAGCCTGAAAATAAATCAAGGTTGGATTTTGACATCCTTTCCCGTTCACCAGATCCTTCTGATAGTTGGAAAAGTAGGCTTAAAGACATGGCAATGGTGGTTGATTTGGCAGGTTTTGACAGGTTGATCACGATTAAAGGCAATTTTGATTCCTACAAAGGAAAGGTTCCTGGGTATGAGGGGAATGTCTTAGGTTCGGCAAACCAAGGGATAGAAGTGCCGGAATTAGAGTTGGGGCCAGAATTGAAAACTGTAGTAGAGATCCTTCAGATTCTTGCCATGTTGGGAAATGGAGAATATGGTGATATTATGAAAAAGGGGCTGAAAATAGCCATGAGTAATGCAGGTGAGATTTGGGAGTATAAGTTTGAAGCCAGCAAAGAGCTGCCCACGATCTATTTTCCGCCAGGAGATGCATACAATAGCGCAGCTACACCATTGAGATTGGAAGCTTCTATGGCTCTTGGAGTATATTTCAACGCTGCTGTAAAAGTGTCCGGAGATGGCAATCAACTTCTTCCCACAGCCGGTGCCTTTATTCAATTTAAAGGAGGTCTGGAAGTCATGTGTGCAACTATAGGCGCAGCGACCATTTATGCAGTTGGCAAAGTGGACCTTAAGCTGGCCTGTGATACCCGAGAAGGACCAAACGTAAGGATGAAGTTTGGTTTTGGGGCAACCATTACGGTAGGTTTACCGGTCATAGGCAATGTCAGCGTAACTTACGTAGTCGGTGCAGACCTGTATATAAGTAGTAAAAAATTCCAGCTCTTGGCAGTTCTTTTGTTCAAGGGAAGAATTAGTCTGGCAATGGGGATGGTCTCCGTAACCATTTATATTGAAGCAGCTGGAGGGGTTTCGAGGTCAGGAAATAGAACCGAGTGCGTGGCGTCCATGACTTTTGGATTGGAAATCAGCATCTGCTTCGTGATTGATATCAGTTTCGAAGAGACTTGGCAAGAAAAAAGGCAGATTGCCTGATTGATTTCATTTTTAAATACCAATACTATGGAAAAATTTAGAGCATTGACCACAATGGTTTTCCCTCAAAGGTTTGATTCGCAGGGGCTACATGTAAATATTGTTTTGATTCCAAGAAATCATAACCCATTTACTGAATTTCAGGTGGGGCAAAATCCGACCCAGATAGTTCCTCCTTTTTCCACGTTGAATCCTCAATTTTCAATTGGGATTGTAAAAGGTTTGGATGATTTTCCATTGGCAAATGCTTCAGCAGATGAGAGAAAACCAAGAATGCTGGAGGTTGCAGTCAAAACGGCAGAAAAAAAAGAGCTGATGTTGAATGGTATTGCCGATATTTTTGATAGAAACAAGATTACGGACAATACAGACAGGTTGGGAGAGGTAGTGGGTGTGAATTTTTCTGTGAAAAAGTTTTTACCAGAGTCTTATCGCAAAAGTTTCAATTTTACCCGCCCTGCCCATCCCAATGCTGTCACGGATGACAGTTATGCCTGTGATATGAAAAAGGAGGCGGATGTAATCGATAATTATATTCCCAAAGATACCCTGAGCTGGGGGAAGGTTTTTGCGCATATTTTGAAGCAGCCCTTATTGGCAAGAGCCTGCGGGATGATTTATGAGGTAGTGATACCATTGGATTCGGAAGAAATTGAAAAAGGAGGCTATATCTATGTGGACATCCTCAACGAAGGCTGGGTGGAAGTTCAACATGCGACATTGGAACATGAGGATGGTCCGCTTATCAAACGTTACGCTGCCCGGATTCCAAAGTTGGAAGCAGGTTCCGAAAGACCTGTTTTTGCTCCCATATTATTCCCTGTTCTATATCGGAAAAACAATCAATCTGACTTTGATGCTGTACCTCCAGCTCCTTGGGATAGGCTTTTCAGAGAGGCAATGACCTACGATGACGGGTTTGCAAAAATTGTTCATGCGGGACAGGCAGTTAGTACAGATTTACTGAAGGAAACTTCAGATGGGATATTGCCTCAATTTGAAACAGGTATTAGGCTGGCATGGGATGATGAACAGATTTTGATCTGGTATATTCGGCAATTGGTGGAAAATGAATCCGATATTCCAGGTAATGGAAAAAGAGTGGATGTGCCTTTGGGTGTGATAGGGTATAAAATTGATGTTAGAGAACAAGAGCTTGGGAGCCAATGGGAGAGCCTGAACAGGTCGTATATAAATAAAGGTGTACTTGCTCTAGCGGACCATTTGGATGATGGAATCGTGGAGTTGCCATATCAAGTATTTCCCTCTAAAAAGAGGAGTTTGCAGCCAAACCCATATTGGTTGCCAATGTATTTTGCCAATTGGGTAGGCAAAAGTATGGTCGTGGAAGATGCAGATGCCCTTGAAATTTATAAAAATGACCAATTGAACAAAGGCTTTATTGCCTCCGAAGGGATGGACCCTGAAAATGGTCAAAGCAGATCTATCAAGAATAATGTCTTGGCAGCACCTCAGGTAAATACACAGCTAAGGTATGGAAAAACCTATCAGTTTAGAGTTAGAATGGCTGATATCAGTGGAGGTGGACCGGTTTTGGAAGATGAACCACTGCAAGCAAGCCCATCCCCGGCTACAACTGTTTCTTTTAAAAGGTACTTGGGACCGGCAAACCTCAAAATAGTCAAGCCGGACCTCATAACAACCTTCAAAGCGCAGATTTTTAATGCTGCGAATATAGAAGAAACTGAATTCCTCGATAATCAGGTCTTAAGAATATCACGGCCTTTGATGGAATATCCTGCGGTGGTATTTACCGGAAAATATCAACAGAGAGGAATGGATCCAGTTGAAATGCTCAAGAACTTAGATTTTAATGGGGATAATCAATTAGTTCTTGGAATTCCGGATCCTGATGCCAATAGAGTGGAGTTCAGGGTTGAGGTTCAGAGTTTGTCAATGGATAATTCCTTGAGCGAAAATGGAGATGAGCCTTACCTTACCCTTTATACAACTACCCGTACTTTTTCAGATGATTTTTTTGAGGAAATGGAAGTCCCGGTTCAATTTATAGATGTACCGGTTCTCAACCTTGAAGAGCAGGCAAATCCATTTTTAAGAGATGATCTTAAGCAAGAAGATCTGGACAATATGGATGCCTTGGTATTGCCAAGCAGCAGAAAGGTTAGGGTGAGTCTGAGGGCATTGGCAGATGGGGGAGGAATAGATGATGTCAGTTATTTTGGTTTTCTCAATGATAACAATAGAGACATAGATAGTAGATATGGGAAAGTTGAACAGCTTCTTTTTTACAAAGAATCCACATCAGAGACAGATTTATTGGTTCCGTATAAAAACATACCAGTCTTGCAGGCACTCCACCTTAAGGCTAACGACACTCCTTTAGTGAAAGGGAGCCTCAAGGATATTTTAAAGTTTCATTTGGTCAAAAACAGAACTCAATCCATTCCTGATATAGTGCAGCGCTTTGCAAGTGCTTTGGGTTTGCAGGCTAAAGGCTTGACTGTTTATGCACCAAAAGGGGAGCGGATTGTTTTCGGAGTGAGCAGTCGAATCCGGCATTCATTGGCTCCGGATGGGAGTAGTGTGACTTTTGCGAGTAGAGCAGAATTACAAGACCATTGGTTAGGCTGTCTTAGCTTTCAAGTTAATAGAGATTGGGCCTGGGACGCATTAGATTTGACTTCATTTACCATAGGCAAATCCACAGCGTTTAGAAGGGATGTACTAGAGGCTGCTGAAGAATCAGGCCAAGGGGCTGATTTTTTAAGCAGGAAATTAAAAAACGCTTTGATGGCTCATTTCAACTATGGGGGGAGCCAAGATCCTCAACCTATCATTGAACCTAATATAGGGGATATAGAGATGGTACGAACCGCTTCTTTTGAATCATTGCAGCAAGATAGATTCGGAAACGTAAGAAGAGATTTTACAAGGATTATTTTTATTGATGCGATCGAGCCCAAATCACCATTCAAGAGAAAAGGCAACACCAACCCTCGACTGCCTGATGAAATCTGGATTGATTATGCCATAAAAATTCATGCTAAGGCTTTACATCCTGAAGTCGAGGATGTTATGGTGGAGGACCTAAAGCTTCCCACGGTCCTTATCCCACCACAAGTACCTAAAATTGTATCTGTGGGCTTGGCATTTTCTCCTTATGAGAGAGCCGAAGACTATAGCAGTACAGAAGTCAGAAGCAGGCATCTTTGGGTGGAATTTGAAGAAGCTATAGAAAATCCGGATGATACGTACTTTTGTAGGGTGTTGGTCACTTCACCTGATCAGTTGATCAGCACAAACCCCCTAGAGCAATTTGTATCCGAAGAAGAACCTGAAATTCCACTTGATCCCGAGTATACCCGTATAGTTCTACCAGGGCAGAGTGATGATCTTGCAGGCATTACGGCGATGCAGCCCATGATCAAATCCACCGATAGTGACAGACATTACATACTTCCATTGCCTCCCGGTTTACATGCTGAAAGCCCCGAACTATTCGGTTTCTTTACTTATGAATTTAGAGTAGGTCACACGCACTGGGCCAATCAGGATGATAACCTTTGGTCAACCGCACAAGGACGTTTTGGAAAAAGTATAAGAGTTACCGGGATACAACATCCTGTTCCTTCTCTGCTATGCAGCGTCAATAGAGATGTGGACTCCCTGTACGTAAGTGCCCCATTTGCAAAGGCTGTAATTAAGGGTAAAAATGTGACTGCTGATCCACCCAGAACAAGCCTTTGGGCATTGTTGTATACCCAGGTCAAGCAGGCAGATGCTAAAGATTACAGGAATATACTTTTAGCCGAACGGCTTATGCGTCATGATTTCAGAAAAGAGGAAGCCAAAGAACTGGATTCCATAAAGGAAAAGCTTCGAAAGTTTACTTTCGTGAATGCCGATACGCATCTCAATCAGCAGCCTGTGAGTGTGAAACTAAACCTTGAGAGTATGGAACTTGGATCTATATTGGCTTTGAAAAAAGGCTTGCATCCTGTGGGAATTGCAGCTTTTTCAAGTTTGGAGATTGCAGGTTTGTTGCAGGATTTGGGTCTTCCTGAAGATAGCCCCCTGAGTGTATTGGCAGTGGAGGTTTTTGTTAACATCACCAACTTTGCAGATCATATCAGAAGTTTTGGAAGAGGGTTGAATAATCTTCTTATAGATAAGTCTGAATATGAAAAACTTAGAAAAATTAATGAGCGAAACCAGGGAGGTGTAGCGTCTGACTCACTCTCATCCGGTTTAGGACATTTTAGGATTTTAAGGACATCTCCGCTGACCAAAGTGCCATTCGTATGTTGTCCCACTTGTGAAAATTATTGAGATAAAAGACGCTGTCTTAAAAGTCAAAGCTTCAAAGGATTGCCCAAATTTTATGGGGTTTATATTTTAAAACTTCATGTCATAGAGACTTAGTGGCTTTTTATCCATTAAGCCACTAAGAGTCATGTAGGGATTAGTTCCTTAGAATAGGCTTTGCTTGGGCAATAAACCTGAAGAGATCTAATGATGAGGCAGCTTCTTATTATTTTTCATATTGTTAAGCCCTTCCTTTGAGCATTAGGTTCCAATACATAAAAGGAAGTCCGTATTTTTTAAGCAGCCACATAGAATACTGTTCTTTGTTGGTGTCTACAAATTTTGAAATAATCGGATCACTGTCCCTTACATTATTGTATTTGAATTCAGCCAATACCATTTTGCCATAGCCAGTTACCAGAGGGCAGGAGGAATATCCCTCATATTTCTTGTTGCCAAGAGTTTTACTTTCGATAAGCTTAATGATATTGTCCACCACCACTGGTGCTTGTTTTCTTACTGCTGCACCTGTTTTGGCGGTAGGCAGGGCGACTACATCGCCTAATCCGAAAACATTTTCAAACCTTTTGTGCTGAAGGGTAAACTGATCCACCTCAAGCCAGCCTTTATTTGGACCATCTTGGTAAGAAAAAGGTGATTCTATGATGAAGTCAGGAGCTCTTTGGGGAGGAGCTAAGTGCAGTAAATCATATTTCATCTTAATTTCAGATTCTCCCACAATATCTTCTCCAAGCTTATTGTCTACCACCATGGCACAGTTTTGCAGATGACTATTTGTAAAGCGGTATGTTATTTCCTTTTTGACTCCGTCGATTTTGATTGGAGCATAATAAGTCTTTAGATTGATATCCCTATCAATGATGATTTTGCTTAGAGTTTTTGCTATTTCTTTAACTCCAAAGATCACAGTACCCGGAGTAGCAAAAATCACGTTTACTTTATCCCGAATACCTTTTTTTCTAAAATAATGCTCGGATAGGTACATGATCTTTTGTGGAGCCCCCCCGCATTTTATTGGAGTACTGGCTTGTGTAAATACAGCATTTCCACCTTTGAAATTTTGGAGTTTTTTCCAGAATCCCTCAGGGTCTGTATAGATACTTCCTACGGAATCAGTCTCCATTGCTTCCTTTAGTCCAGGAAGTAAACTGAGGTCTACCACGAGACCTGGAGCTACCACTAGATAATTGTAGGTATATGTAGATCCACCCTTGGTAGAGACAGAGTTTTCTTCTGGATTAAATGATTTTGCAAAGTCTTTGATCCAATCCACACCGGCAGGAATGTAGTCTTTTTCGTTCCTTTCGGTTTTTTTGAAATCAAATGTTCCTGCACCTACCAAAGTCCACGCTGGCTGGTAGTAGTGCTTTTCTGAAGGTTCAATCAATCCGATTTTGAGAGATTCATCTTTTCTTCTCAATTGGGCAGCAACAGTAATCCCTGCAGTACCGCCTCCGATTATCATTACATCATAGTGGCTCATGGCTTTATGGTTTATTTGAAAGTAAATCTACCCCAGTCTAGAGCGGGAAACAGTGATATTTCTCACATAAAAAAGCCCCAAATCTCTGAGATTTGGGGCTTGATTTTATAAGATTGATAAATGATTAATTTTCTACTTCTTCGATTGGCTCCTCCAGTTCAATTTCTAAATCCATCATTTTTGGATCTATTTCCAGCAAATCCGGAGCTTCCTCATCTGAAACAATATCTCTTTCAACAAGTTCGGCCATCATATCCATTTGTCTGGTCATGTCAAGCCCATCTTTATGCGCTTGTCTAAAACGCTCCAATAACTCATCATCAGAAAATTCCGCATATCGGGACCTTCTTGCTTCTTTAAGTTTCTCTTTCTTTTCTGCCAGTAGACTTTCTTTTCTTTCGAAATAACGAGCTTCAAGGCTCTGAATATATTCTTCTGAAAGTGCAGATTCATAAAAAGGGGTTTCGTCGATTGCCAGTTTTTCGGTTGTACCATCGGCGTGTTTTACAGTGATGACATCATCTTCTTCCATGTAGAATTCGTCCCCTGTGACTTCATCTACAATCTTGTCACCTTCGTAAACATACCTCTCATCTTCGGATTTACCACCGGAACATGCCACTGTAAAAGCCATTCCGACAGTTATCAAAAACATACTTATTTTTTTCATAATTGTTGGTGTTTTATTTTAATATAAAGTTTTATTTTCTTTTTCAATCCATTCTTCAAATACAGCTTTGGCCTCATTTCTCATTAATTCTTGAAAGGGAATCCTTCTGTTTTGATTTTCTAATTCTATCTCTTCATAAATGAACTGATCATCAAAGCCTGCTTTTGCTGCATCTACCTTATTGTTGGCATAAAATACTTTACTTGGCCTTGCCCAATAAATAGCTCCCAGACACATTGGACAGGGTTCACAGGAGGTGTATACTTCACATCCATCCAATTGGAAATGGCCGAGGTTTTTGCACGCATCCCGTATTGCGACAACTTCAGCATGGGCAGTGGGATCATTTGTAGCCAATACTGAATTTGAACCTATGCCAATTACTTTTTCATCTTTCACAATAACACAGCCAAAAGGACCTCCTTTGCCTTCATTCATGCCTGATCTTGAAAGATCTATGGCCATTTTCATAAATGATTTTTGCTTTTCAGTCATTAAATTTCACTAAGAATCAATGATTTTTCTTAACCCATTTACTTTGACAATACGGTTTCTAGCCTGTATTTGTTCGAAAGAAATAACTGAAATTTAATGATTAAGTTTTGAAAATAGAATAAATAAGCTGTTTTTTTATAAAAATATTTATGAAAATTCTATCAATTCAATGAGCTTGAAATAATCAAATCCACTTGTTTATAAATTCCATAAATTTATCCTTATACATATCGCTGACAGTGATGTTTACATTGCCAATGTTGACTACATTTCTGGCGACGGATTCTATATGGTCCAAATTGATAATGTAAGACCTGTGAACTCTCATAAAAGTTCCTTCCGGTAGAAGCTCTTCCATGTTTTTCATGCTGGTCAAAGAAAGGAGAGGGTTTGGTTTGCCTTTTAAAAATACTTTCACATAATCTTTATAGGCTTCTACGTGGGTGATTTGGTCAAGCATTACTTTGACGAGTTGATACTCAACCTTCAAAAAAATATAATCTGCTGTCTTGTTGGGAGAATTGCTTTCATTGTTGGCCTGTGACAGTTTTTCATAATGCTGATATGCTTTGGTAGAAGCTTTTAAAAAATCCTCATAACTGTAAGGTTTGAGTAAATAGTCCAAAGCATCAACTTTGTATCCTTCTATCGCAAATTGATTATAGGCTGTGGTGAAAATTATTTTTGGTTTTTTGCTTAGGTTTTTACCATCGAGTATCCTAGCTAATTCCATTCCTGAAAGATCCGGCATCTGAATGTCCAAAAAAACCAGGTCTATCTGATTGTCATTGAGGTAGCCTAAGGCTTGTATGGCATTGTCAAATTTTGCCTCTAAGCTTAAAAATGAAGTTTGCTCCACAAATTTGGAAACCAATTCCAATGCCAAAGGCTCATCGTCTACTGCAATGCATTTGATTTTCATTTCAACCTTAGTTTAAGTTTAACAATGAATTCGTTAGAGTCGGTTTTGTCTTCAATTTTCAGAAAATGCCTTTCCGGATAAAGCAATTCAAGTCTTCTTTTGGTATTGGCCAAACCTATACCACTGGATTGTCCTTCAGGAGTATTTTCAGTTGCTTTGAAAATATTGTTCCTAGTAATTAGGGTGACTTCATTCCCTTCTTTTTGCAGGTATATCGCTATATGGCTTTCGTTTTGGGAGCTGATACCGTGTTTGAAGCAGTTTTCGATAAAAGGTAAAAATAGCATAGGAGCAATATTGGAATCGTCCAGATTTTCCGGCAGCTGAATGTCAAGTTTGACCTTGCTTGATAATCTCATTTTCATCAATTCGACAAAATCTTTGATAAACTCAAGCTCCTTATTTAATAGAGTTAGGTTTTTTTCTGTTTCGTATAAAACATAGCGCATCATTCGGCTGAGCTTTAGCAGAGCGGTTTTGGCCTGTTCTACATCCAGGTTGGTCAAGGCATAGATGTTGTTAAGCGTATTGAAAAAGAAATGTGGGTTGATCTGGGCTTTGAGATAGGAAAGTTCAGAGTTTGTTTTTGCCTTTTCCAGTTCAAACCTGACCTCTTCATCCTGTTGCCATTTTTGGACAGTAGCTACACTGGTGCTTACACCCACAGCCATGTAAAAAATAAGCACATTATAAAAATCGAAGGTTAGATTTCTGGGTCTTTTGATATAAGCAGTATCGGGACGAAATACCTCGTGCATCAATTGCTGCATATTGACCAAGTTGTCAAAGAGTATTATAAGTCCTATGTAAGCAATTCCTCCAATCAGGTTTAAGATAAGAAATAGGCCTACTTTGTTTTTAAAGAGTGTTTTGGGAATCAGATAAAAGTAATTGAAATAGAATGCTGCTACCAGGATGGCAAACATCATTATTTGTTTTGTCCAGAACTCAGAAGGAAAGTCCAGTCTAGTGGATAAAGGAATCAAAAGGAACAGCAAGGAGCCAAAAATCGCCCATCCCAATAGGTGGGTTAGAATTGAAATATTTTTCTTTATACTGATTCCCTGCATGATATTATAATATGAATTATTTCGGTAAACTAAAACAAAATTTTGCGTATTGACCAAAAATATCTGCCAGCATGCTGATTTCATAGATGAAATTGGCTGTTTTTAAGATAAAATTCGGATTCCAAAATAGGGTAGTCTTTTCGTCTGCTTAGAATACCCTTTTGTCGATTGAATGTATACCCCTGTCTAGTATTTTTTTTTTGATACAGGGAATAGAAACCTTTGTTGCTGGAAACTGTCCTACTACCAACTGATCACATTATTTTAAAAACACAAAACATGAAAACCTTTTACCAACTATTATTGTCATTTACCTTTTTGTTCTTGGCTGTTTCGGGGAGCACATATGCCCAGACAGAGGAAGAACAAGCACCTGTATATAAAATATCAGGAAAGGTCATGGAAAGTGGCTCTGGAGAACCGGTGCCTTATGCAGCCGTTTCTTTGGTAGATATTGAAACTGAAAAAAGCATTGCGGGAGCAGTTGCCGATTTTGATGGTGAATTTGTCATTTCAAATTTTAAGAACGGTACATACAAGCTTCAGGTGTCTTTCATGGGCTTTCAGCCATTTGCCTCCTCTACTATCAATATCACTGATTCCAATTCCAACATTAATCTCGGAAATATTTCTTTGGAAACAGATGCTGTGGCACTTGAAGAAGTCACAGTGATGGGACAGAGAGATTTGATCGAGGAAAAAGTAGACAGAACTATTTACAATGCAGAAAACGACCGCACCCTTGTTGGTGGAGATGCTGCTGATGTAATGAGGAGAGTTCCTATGTTATCAGTGGACTTGGACGGTAATGTTTCTATGAGAGGAAGTTCAAATATTTTGGTTTTGATCAATGGCAAGCAATCAGCCATTGTAGCATCTAACGTATCAGAAGCTTTGAAGCAGATTCCTGCCGAGGAGATCAAATCAATAGAAGTGATCACTTCTCCTTCTGCTAAGTATGATGCAGAGGGCACAGGTGGTGTGATCAATATCGTAACCAAGAAAAACAACTTACAGGGTGCTACTCTGAATATCAATAGCAGTGCAGGTATCAGGGGATCAAATCTTGGTCTGAACGCCAGCTTGAAAAGAGGTAAAATGGGTTGGACTCTAGGTGGGTTTGGAAGAGCCGGGTACAATATTGTAGGTGCTTTCGACAACAATCAAATGGTAACCAATGCAGATGGGACTACCTTGAATATTTTGCAGTCAGCTGATACCAGAACAAATATGATGTTTGGTAGATATAACTTTGGTTGGGATTATGAGATCAATAAATACAACTTCATGACCACCTCTGTTAGTTTTGGTTTGAGAAACATGCAAAACCGTCAGGATGGTCTCTTGACAGAGACTTTTATGGAAGAGGAATTGGTCAGTACGCTGCTTAGGGATGTGAATGTCAGAAATCTTTCCAATAATGTGGATGTCAATTACAACTATACCAAAACCTATGAAAAGCCGATCAAGGAATTCAGTATTTCAGGTTTGTACAGTCAAAATAACCTCACCAATGATTTTATCAATAGTCTTTATACAGGGACTTTCGATGATATCCTAAGCAGAGTGAAAAACAATAACCTCGGTAGAAATCAAGAATTCACAGTCCAAATGGACTATGTGACGCCAATAGGTGACAGTAAAACTCAGATATTGGAATACGGTGCTAAAAATATCTTGAGAAGAGCAGAAAGTGATTTTGCATATTTCACTGCCCAGGGTTCCGATGGTGAATTTGAGAAAGTAGACGATATCAATCTTTCAAACGAATTCAGTTATGATCAGAATGTGACTGCGGCTTATGCTTCTTACATGACCAACTTCTTGAAACACTATTCTTTCAAAGGTGGTCTGAGATATGAATATACCACCATCAACGCGGACTTTAGAAATTCAGAAATTGATGCGGATATTCCTTCCTATGGCTTATTGATTCCAAGTGTAAATCTGAGCAGGAAACTTGAAAAGGGAAATATGGTAAAAGCTGCCTATAACAGAAGGGTTCAAAGGCCATTCTTAAACTTCCTGAACCCGAACATCAATGCAGCCAACCCACAGCAAATTACACAAGGCAACCCCTTGTTGGATCCGGAGTTGACAGATAATTACGAATTGTCTTACAGTACTTTTTTCAAGGGCTCAAGCTTGAACTTCACCACTTATTTCAGAAACACCACAGGTTCAATTCAACCAGTGAGAACAGTAATGGATGATGATATCATTTACACTACTTATGAAAATATCGGTTTTGAAAGAGCTTATGGGTTTTCAGTGTTTTCAAATGTTAACCTTTCAGGTAAGTTTTCTCTAAACGGAAGTATTGATGGCTATTTTGCCGATTTGACCAACGGACTTGATGATCCTATGTTTGCAGCCTCCAACCAAGGCTTTGTAATCAGTGGTAGGTTGTTTGCCAATTATTCCTTGCCCAATAATTGGCAGATCCAATCATTTGCTTTTGCAAGAGGAAGACAGGTTCAATTGCAGGGCTTTGCTGGTGGTTTTGGAATGTATAGCTTGAATTTGAACAAACAGTTTAATGAAAAAAGAGGTAGTATCGGATTCGGTGCTGAGAATTTTGTAACCAGAGAAATGGTCATCAGAAACGAATTGAATACTCCAATGATCATGCAGCAAGGAAGCAATACCTTGAGGAATATGAACTTCAAGATCAACTTCAACTACAGAATAGGTAAGTTGAGCATGGATGGACCTAGAAGGAGAAAAAGAGGGGTGACCAACGACGATATCAAAGAAGGTGATAGCGGCGCTTCGGGTGCCATGATGAACAATAATTAATAAAGTACACTAGATTGGTTGATAAATAGATTGGCCACCTTGTTTTAGCAGGGTGGTCTTTTTTTGGTGTAGCAGATTTTAGGAAGGATAGGAGATGAATAAAGGATGAGGGATGAAGGATGAGGGAATAAAGGATGAAGGATGAGGGATGAAGGATGAGGGATGAGGGATGAGGGATGAGGGATGAAGGATGAGGGATGAAGGATGAGGGAATAAAGGATAAAGGATAAAGGATGAAGGATGAAGGATGAAGGATGAAGGATAAAGGATGAAGGATAAAGGATGAGAGATGAGGGTTTGTCTTTCCCTAAATAACCTTGACCGTTTTGGTTCATCATTCATTATTCGATGTTCTTTGTTCGATATTCAATTTTATAAATAAAATTTCGAATAATGAATGAATAATAATGAGTCAAGAAGGATTATGATGGTGTATAAGGTCAGTGGTTGTTTTTTAAAAGGATTCTCAGGTATGCTGGTTTTTTGGTTTTAAATACCCTTAGTCTACAGCGATTTTGAGTACTTGCCATGCTGAAATAGCCTGCCTAAAGAGTAGCTATACGGCTAGCTTGGCAAGTTGACAATAGGATAATGGAGGAGGACTAAGCTAGACTGACAGATATCTTTGAGTTTTGCTCTGACCTAAATTATGTAGTTTGAAAACTGGGGCGGGTTGGCCCAAGTCTGAAGACTTGAACCAGGGCTGAAGACTTGAACCAGTCAGCAGAGGTGTAGGAGTGTAAAGTAATAAATAAAAAAGGCCTTTGGAAGCAATTCCAAAGGCCGTATAAATTTAATCTGTTATGGTTACTTTTTATACATCACGTCTTTTACCGCATCCAAGGTTCTCTTGACATTTGGTATGGTAGCATCAATGTAGGTAGGAGCATAACTCAAAGGTACATCCATAGAGTTGACCCTTACTACTGGGGCATCCAAATAGTCAAATGCATACCTTTGGAGGTGGTATGTGATTTCGGAAGAAATCGCAGCAAGTGGATTGGCTTCCTCCACGACCACGCACCTGTTGGTCTTTTTCACTGACTCTACTACAGCGGCGTAGTCAATTGGTCTCACGGTTCTCAAATCGATAACCTCTGCTTCTACTCCGTCTTTCGCCAGTTCTTCTGCGGCTTCTAAGGCTACTTTCATCATTTTTCCAAAAGAAACAATGGTGACGTCTTTTCCTTTTCTTTTGATGTCAGCTACACCAATAGGAAGTAGGTATTCGCTTTCAGGGACCTCACCTTTATCAGAATACATCAACTCAGATTCCATAAAAATCACTGGATCATCATCTCTAATAGATGCTTTCAACAAGCCCTTGGCATCGTAGGGATTTGAAGGTACAACAACTTTCAATCCCGGTGTATTGGCAAACCAATTTTCAAAATTGGAAGAGTGCGTAGCCCCTAATTGGCCTGCATTACCTGTTGGACCTCTGAATACGATCGGTACATTATATGCCCCACCCGACATG
This sequence comes from Indibacter alkaliphilus LW1, assembly GCF_000295935.2. Classification (GTDB taxonomy): domain Bacteria; phylum Bacteroidota; class Bacteroidia; order Cytophagales; family Cyclobacteriaceae; genus Indibacter; species Indibacter alkaliphilus. The sequence continues at coordinate 111,798 of NZ_ALWO02000040.1, read as the reverse complement.
GCTAGCATTTTGGCTGCCGAATTGATGATCTGGTCTATGGCTACCAGGGAAAAATTGAAGGTCATAAACTCGATAAGTGGTCTTAGACCGTTCATCGCTGCGCCTACTCCCAAACCAGCAAAACCGAGCTCGGAAATAGGAGTATCATAAACCCTGTCCGGACCGAATTCGTCCAACATTCCTTGGGAAACCTTATAGGCTCCATTATATTCTGCCACCTCTTCGCCCATGAGAAACACATTTTTGTCGCGTCTCATTTCTTCTGACATGGCCTCACGTAAAGCTTCTCTGAATTGGATAACTCTCATTATATAGACAATATTTTGGCTCGTAAAAATAGGAACTAATCCCTCAAATCCAAAACAAGCTTTGGCATATCATGCCTTATTTTCCAATGTATTTTGAGTGTCGGATAAAGGTACTGATAAAAGGTTCACAATTGGATTAACTTGCTTAATAAGGGATTTAGAGAAAATTCTGACTTAAAAAGGCACATAACCACAATTACTTTTCAGAACTTTTATTCCTTTTGACCTGAATAATAAGGTTTTACTTACCTTCCGAAAAGTTTAAAACCACACTTTTGAAGGGCTTTAAATCTTATTTACTTTTGAGGCATGGTAAAAGTAGCGTTGATTTCTGATTCACATGGATACATTGATGAAGCCACAATAAATCATCTCAAAGAAGTGGATGAAATTTGGCATGCAGGGGATATTGGTGATTTGGGAGTCATAGGTGCTTTGCCTTCAGGTAAAAATATCCGTGCCATTACAGGCAATATTGATGATCAATCTGCCCAAGAACGGTTTCCGGAAACCTTGATTTTTGAATTGGAAGGCATGAAAATACTGATGAACCATATCGGCGGAAAACCACCCCGATATGCAAAAGGAATTAAGGTACTTTTGAAAACAGAAAAACCACAATTGTTTGTGTGCGGACACTCTCATATCTGCAAGGTTGAATTTGACAGGGAATTAAACTGCTTGTATATGAATCCGGGTGCTATCGGTCAGCATGGATTTCATGTGGTGAGAACTATGTTGCTTTTTGAAATTGAAAATGGGAAAACATCCAATTTGAAAGTAGTCGAATTGGGCAAGAGAGGTGTTATTTCAAAAAATTAGCTAATAAGAATTTATTATTGACTTTAATCTACAACAAAGTAGAAAAAAAGTAATTATTTAATTTTTAGTAATTTTTCTTGCGTGGTCATTTTTTTTTTTTATAATTGAAATAATACTGAAACCGGTTTAAGTTGATAAGGAGAAATTATTCCTTTTATAATTATGTTAAATTTAAATTATAATTAAACATGAAAAATTGTTTATATATCATTTATTTAGCTGGGTTTTGTTTTTTCGGGGGTTGCAAAAAGAAAAATGCTCAATTTGAAAATCTTAAAAATTTGTCTAATCCCATTATTACATATGAGTTATATATTGACTCACTGTCTTCTTATAAAATGCTTTATCCGCAATATGTATTTGATGGCACTACAGAAAAGCTACTTACATTAAATTACAGTTTAAATAGATTGGATTTTTATAATTTGGAAGAAGGTTATCTTGAAAACTCTATATACTATGATCCCAATCTTGATTACAGGAAAATCTCAGGATATTCCTTTTTCAATGAAGATTCAATTTTTTTAATCAATGAATTTAACGAACTCTTCCTGACCAACAGCGAAGGAGAAATCAGGATCAAAACAAATTTAAAAAGTGCTGATGTGCCTGGTAAACCACATATTGTTCCCGGACACTTAGATTTAGTGGTTTCAGGCAATCATTTGGAAATTGCCAATTATTTTATTGCGCAAAAAGGTTCCTCGTCCATAATCCGTATTCAAAATTGGAATGATGAAACTATTGAACCGATATGCCCAATAGAAGATGAGTATGTGGAGGGGTTTCACGGTATTTTCGAATATCTATATTGGTCTTACCAACAAGTTGGACAGTGCTATTATGTGAATTGGCCAACTTCGAATTCAGTGTATAAGTATGATCGCAATTGGAAATTTGAGAAAAAAATCAACTTGGAAGGAAAGGGACAAAAAAAGAACCGAATGATTTTGAAAAAAGGTTTGTCGCAAGATGATTTGAAACAAAAACCTTCCATCAGCGAAATGATGGATATCTCTTCAAATTACACCTCTAATTTCGTTTTTGTCAATTTACTCTACAATCCATATAAAGAGGAGTTTTATAGAATTGTGGGATACCCAATATTCAATGGAGTTATTGATATTTTTCAGACAGGGTTGGAGAATTTAAAAAGAAATTATTCAGTAATGGTTTTTGATAAAGCGTTTAAATTTAAAGATGAATATGCTATCCCTTATGACCAATACTTGATCAAATATGGCGCGTATTTTGTGACAAAGGATGGCTTGGCGATTCAAAGAGAGAATGCAGATCATGATGATATAGCTGTTTTCGAGGTGTATCAATTTTAAGAATCCAGGTGTATAGCTAATAGCTATTATATACTTTGGTATTATTGGGAAAAATCAAAACGATGTAGTAAACAATAAAGGCGATCAAAATTGACCGCCTTTATTATTTCTTTTACAGAAAAAGTAAATCTTACTTGTCGAAGTTTTTCTTCAATTCTTCAACATCAACATTTTTGATTACCGGCTTGGCACTCAATTGTTTGATTTTTAAAACTCTTGTATTTTGAGCTTGTCTTTTTCTTTTCAATTTTCTTTTTAATGTAGTAACAGCCATCGTATTATCTGTTTATGTTGTCTCAAATGAGGTGCAAAATTAAAATAAAATTTTGATTTTACTTAACTTTGGGCAAAATAAAACAAAAGATGTCCATTCAAAAACCAAGCTTACCCAAAGGAACAAGAGATTTCGGTCCATCTCAAATGGCCAAAAGAAACTTTATTCTGGATACCATTAAGGATACTTTCAAGCTTTTTGGCTTTCAACAATTGGAAACCCCTTCCATGGAAAACCTAAGTACCCTAACCGGTAAATATGGAGATGAAGGGGATCAGCTTTTGTATAAAATCCTGAATAGCGGAGACTTTTTGAAGAATGTAAAAGAGGAGCACCTACAGGAAGGAGTCTCAGCAGTGCTTCCCTTGCTTGCTGAAAAGGGGTTGAGATACGATCTTACAGTGCCGTTTGCAAGGTATGTCGTGATGAATAGAAATGACATTACCTTTCCTTTTAAACGATTTCAGATTCAGCCTGTTTGGCGCGCAGACAGGCCTCAGAAAGGCCGTTACCGGGAATTTTACCAATGCGATGCTGATGTAGTAGGGACTGATAGCCTGATCTGTGAGTTGGAAATTATCCTGATGATCAAAAGGGTATTTGCTAAATTGGGTTTGACGGACTATAGTATCAAACTTAACAATAGAAAAATACTGACGGGACTATCTGAAGTGATAGGGGAGTCAGGAAGAGAAGGTGAGCTTTGTGTTGCCATTGATAAACTGGATAAAATAGGTTGGGAAAAAGTACAGGAAGAATTATCTCAAAGAGGTTTTTCCTCAGCCTCCATCGAAAAACTTAGCCCAATTATCCAGCTGAATCAGAACAACCTTTCAAAGCTTGAGTTTTTAAAAAGCTTTTTGGCAAGTTCAGAGACCGGTCTGAAGGGAATCGCTGAATTGGAAGAGGTTTTTGGACTCCTTGAGACATATGGTGAAAATCAGTCAAATATTGATTTTGATGTAGTCCTGGCCAGAGGGTTATCTTATTATACAGGAGCTATTTTCGAAGTCAAAGTAAATAATGTGTCCATTGGCTCTGTGAGTGGAGGGGGCAGATATGATAACCTGACGGGAGTTTTTGGACTTGAAGGTGTCTCGGGTGTTGGATTTTCCTTTGGCGTGGATAGGCTTTATGATGTCATGGAAGAGCTTGGACTTTTTCCTGAAAGTAATATGGATCGAACAAAAGTACTGATCAGCTACTTTGATGAAAAGGGTTATGCTTATGGATTAATGGTCTTGAGCAAATTAAGGGGTGCGGGGATTTCTTCAGAGTTATATCCTGACCAGACCAAAATGAAAAAACAGATTACCTATGCGGATAAAAAAGATATTCCTTTCGTACTTGTACTCGGGGATAATGAAATATCAGAAAGAAAGGTTTCTCTTAAAGATTTAAAAACAGGAATCCAGGAGCTGATGGACTTAAGTACGGCAGTGGAAAAATTGAAACAATCCTTATAAGCAAAATACCTTCAGTGAATATATCTGATCAAAAGTCAAACAATGATTATTTTAAGAGCGTGTTAAAAGCAAACATTTCCAAAGTTTTAAACTTTGGAAATGTTCTTTCAAAAAGCTTTATGCGTGGTCGGTTCCAGTTCAATCTACTTCCAAAATGGCATTGACAGGAATAAAAAGGTTTTGTTTTAAGCTGACGTATTCTGCGCCTACTGCCCAAACAGTTGTACTGACTTGATATATTTTTTCATCCGCTGTTTCGAATGTGATATTCACCTTGTTTTTCAGGAGGTTTCCCAAAGCTTGAGCCCGCATCAATTCAAAGTTTCTCCTTTTCTTCTCTACTTCATTTTCAAGAACTTCTTTTTTTGAAAATTTCAGTTCTGTGATTTTCTCCTTCTCAATTTTTTCTACGGTCTTCATAATTAATTTGGTTGAAAGTGTTTGGCTATTATAAAGATGCTATCGTTTAATTTTGGAATAGGTTTCATTTCATTTATTAAAATTCTAAATAATTTATATTTATGAAATTTAATTTCCATTAACGGTTGGACTATTTGTTGGTTTGTGTCCAATGGATTAAGCAGACTGAAAGGAAAAAGTTATATTTGCCGGAAATAAAGCAAAAGACATGTTCGATTTGATGAGTATTATGAATAAGGTGAAAGAGGCGCAGGCTAAAATCAAAGAAGCCCAGTCCAAATTAGTTCACCTCAGGGCAGAAGGCGAATCAGGAGCCGGAATGGTAAAAGTGACGGTAAATGGAGCCAGAAAAGTAATTACCATTCAAATGGATGATTCCTTGGTCAATCAATCGGATAAAGATATGTTGAGTGATCTCATAGTAGCTGCGACAAATAAAGCCATGGAAGAGATTGATATCAAGATCAAAGAAGAAATGAAGTCAGCTACAGATGGCATGATGCCCAACATCCCAGGGATGGATTTTGGAAATATGTTTTGATGCGAAAAGCGGCCATAGTTATACTCAATTATAATGGTATAAACACTTTGCAGAAGTTTTTACCCTCAGTGGTAGCACATTCCACCTTTGAGATAATTGTGGCTGATAACAATAGCGCTGATGATTCCATCGAATTTTTAAAACATGAATTTCCTGATATAGCCCTTATAGTTCTAGACCAAAACTATGGTTTTGCCGGAGGATATACCCAAGCTTTAAAGCAAATTGAAGGTAAGTATCAATATTATATATTATTGAATTCTGATGTGGAAGTTACTGCTGATTGGGATGCTAACCTGATTGATTGGCTGGAAACAAATCCTGAAACGGCTGCTGTTCAACCTAAAATTCTCTCGGCCATTCATCAAGACTACTTTGATCATGCCGGTGCAGCTGGAGGATACCTGGACTCATTGGGGTATCCTTACTGCAGAGGTAGGATTTTCACCCAAATAGAAAAAGATCAAGGTCAATACAACGACGTGGCAGCAGTAGATTGGACTTCAGGGGCCTGCATGGCAGTGCAAGCAAAACTGTTTCATGAATACGGAGGGTTCGATCCCTTATTTTTTGCACATATGGAAGAAATCGATTTTTGTTGGAGGCTAAGGAATGATGGCTGGAAATTGCAGTATATATATAATATAGCTGTTTATCATCAGGGAGGGGCTACACTTTCAAGAAGCAATCCTTTCAAAACTTTATTGAATTTCAGAAACAGTCTTTTGACCCTGAAGAAAAATCAAAGCCCTGTTGAATTTAGGAAAACCTATCTTAAAAGAATTGGCTTGGATATTTTGGCGGCGTTAGTATTCGCTTTTAGAGGGCAGCTCAAAGATGCAGTAGCAGTATTAAGGGCACACGGACAGTTTTTGAGCTTAAAAAATCAACTTGTTGAAAATAAAGGCAATACTGTGCCATCGTCTTTCCCAACTATCAGGTCAATTCTTTGGGAATACTATTTGCTTGGTAAGAGGAAATTCTCAGAGCTTTAGTCAAATAGTACAGGATTGTTCATCTTTCTGAGATATTTTCTAACTTTCATCATCATAGCCATACTCACGTAAAGGATGATGGGAGAGCCAAGTGTGATAAATGAACTGTAAATAAAAAACAAGCGGATTGAGTCAATAGGAAAATTGAATTTCTCCCCCAGTTTGGAACAGACTCCAAAGGCTCTTTCTTCGAAAAATAACTTGAGTTGATTCATAATCGTTGGTTAGGTTTTGCTTAAATGTAATAAAATATTCCGAATATCTTCAACAATACTATAAGTGCTTCAAATGTTTAGAAATCAAGGGTATATTCTTCTGTTTTGTTTTGTCTTTACATTCATTTTCTCTTGTAGCCCCAAAATTAATAAATATGAATCGTTATTGGATGGAATTTCAGTAAGACCTGAAATTTTATCTCTCCACAAAGATTCAGTCAGGGTAAACATCAGAGGAGCCTTACCGCTAAGTCTACTCAATAAAGATACCAAAGTGTATTTGTATCCAGAATATAGATATGGAGAAGGCGCGCTAAGACTTGGTGAATTTACTGCTTTTGATGGAGTATACATGCAGCCTGCCCAGGAATTGAGATTGGATGAAAAAATCACTTTCCCTTATCTGGAAGGTATGGATACAGGTACGCTGGCATTGAAAGCCCTGGTATTTCAAAAAGACAGGGTTTTCACGCCAGAGCTAAAAGAGCTGGCAGTTGGGGTCAATGCTTCTGTACTCCTTACACGCATGGGACAAATTACCCCCAATGAGCCTATTCAGGAATTGGGGATTTATATCACCACTGATTTTTCAGGTTTTTCTACAGATAGAATAAGGGAATTTGCTGTCAACTTTGGCAGAGGTGGCAGCGAAGTTCCAGGTCGTAGTCTTCCCAATGAATTGTATAATTTTTTGAATCGGGGAGAAAGAGGCTATGTCATTACAAAAATAAAACTGACAGGACTGATTTCCCCTGAGGATGCTGAATTGGTCAATCCCGCCCTTGCCTCTCAACGGGCAGAAAACCTGGCCAAAAGGATCAAATCATTGTCAGTAGCTAAGTCCATTCCTCTGGAAACTTCCTTTAGAATCAATGATTGGTTTGATTTCAGACTTTTGTTAAGGGATTACGAGGGCATTACTTCAGCCCAAAAAGAAGCTTATTATTCCATTATAACTTCCAATGATAACTTTTCAAACCAGCTCAGCAAAATGAGAGCTTTGCCAACTTTCAGAAAAGTGTCTTCAGAGCTATTTCCCAAACTCAGAACTGCCAAAGTAGAAGTAGTGTTGGAAAACTCCAGGTTTTCAGATCCTGAAATTGCGGCCTCTGTTTATAAAATGCTTCAGGAGGGGTCAGGTCTGGAGGGTTTTTCCAAGGAACATTTAATCTATGCCGGTCAAGAGGCCAAAAGACTTCAGGAAAAAGAGAGGATTTATGCCAAACTCGTAGAAATTCACCCATCAGTAATTGCCTTTAACAACCTTGGAGTGGTATATCTCAATCAGGCAAATAGAGCATTGGATACCAGAGAAAAGAACATCCTGATCAATAATGCTGTCATCCAATTCAGAGAGGCCAACAGGATTCAGACCAATTCCATCTCCATGCATAATATGGGCAGGGCATTGATTTTGAGAGGGGATATGTTTGAGGCTTATATTGCAATTTCTGAAGCTTCAGCCATGGAGAAGGATGAAAGCAATGTATTTCTAAGAGCCAATGAGGGTCTCAGGGGAGCTTTGGATATTTTAAACGGAGACTACAGGCTAGCTACTATCAGGTTTAACCGTGCTCCGGAAAATGAGGTAAATTTTTTCAATAAAGGTCTTGCTTATTTTTTGGCGGAAGACTATCGTCAGGCTTTGATTGCATTTGAAGAATCTATTCAATTCAACAGAGATTATGGCTATGGGTTTTATGGATTGGCCTTGGTTGCGGCTGTTTCGGGAGATGAGCAAGGCTTAGTAGAAAATTTGGCAAAAGCGGTAGAGCGCTCAGAATTTCTGAAAGAAAAAGCATTAAAAGAGATTCTTTTCAGTCAATATAGGGGTGACAGAGATTTTATAAGGATTTTTCGATAAAGTAGTAATATAAATATTTGTTAAAAGGACTTTTGATTTGTTAAAAAAAATTAAAAACTGATTTTGGAAAAAAATTTTTGTATTCTACTTTAATCTCTTAAATTAGTTCCTGTTAAGTAAAAAATACATAAAGAAAGTTTAGCTTTATTCAGTTAAATCCAAACTTTTGCGAAGTATTTAACTCAAACAAAATAACCTTGAAACCTATATTAACAATAACCCCAAATCTCGATGCCTATGACTCAATCCCCTTTTTTTATTTAAGATTACAAAATCGTTTTAGCAGTACATTTAATAGACCTCCCGAATTGAATCTCGGGATTGTAGAATAGATAGCCTGACAGTTATCGTGGTTTAATCAAGCAATAGGAAAAAGGCTAATACTCGCCTTGCAAACTATTGCAATTATTTTGCAAAAGTTTGCAAACGTTTGCATGATTAATGAAAAGTTAATTGCTTTCAAACCTTATCAATTAATAATTATTACCCAATCAATCTATGTTTATGGAAAAACTTTACAAAGGCTTAAGTGTATTCATATTACTCTTAGTGCTTTCCAGTGCCACAGCACTGGCCCAAAGAACAGTGACGGGTACCATTCTCGATGAATTCGGAGATGGTCTTCCCGGTGTAACTGTCCTAGTTAAAGGTACCACCACAGGTACAGCGACGGATATTGACGGAAAATACTCCCTCAATGTTCCTTCTGACCAAAGTGTGTTGGTATTCTCATTTATCGGATATACTACTATCGAGCAAGTGGTAGGTAACAGGTCTGTAGTGGACCTGACTATGAATCCTGACGAAAGAACACTTACCGAATTGGTTATCACTGGTTATACCATTGATAGCCGTCGTGAAACAACCGGTGCGATTTCCACAGTAAATCCAAAAGACCTTACCATTATCCCTACTGGTAACATTGAGCAAACGTTACAAGGTAGAATTGCAGGTGTGACAGTGGTAACTAATGGTCAGCCAGGAACTTCTTCCCAAATCAGGGTACGTGGTTTTGGTGCTTTCGGTGGTAACGAGCCACTTTATATTGTGGATGGTGTGCCAGTAGGCAATACTGACTTCCTTAACCCTGATGATATTGAGTCTACTACAGTATTGAAAGATGCTGCTGCTGCTTCTATCTATGGTGCCAGGGCTGCCAATGGTGTGATCATCTACACCACCAAAAGAGGTTCCAGAAAAGCCCAAAAAATGCGCTTTGATTACAATGGCATGACTGGCTGGACATTTCCAGGTGCTGGTTTGGACATGACAAACCCACAACAATATGCAGATATCACCTGGCAGGCGGAAAGAAATCAGGCAAGACTTGATGGCAGAGAGCCTAATTTTGCAGGTATTCACCCTCAGTTTGGTAGTGGCCAACAGCCTGTTTTGCCTTATTATATCAATGTAGGTGGAGCAGCTGGTGTCGCAGGCCCTTTGAGCCCTGCACAGCTTGAGGAGCAAAGAGAATTATATAATATTGACCCTACCAGAGGTTCCATTCACCAATTGGTGAGAGCAGCCACTGGAGAAGGTACAGATTGGTTTGGCGCAATCACCAGAGTTGCTCCTATTCAAAGACATTCTTTGGGATTCTCAGGTGGTACTGAAACCAGCCGTTATTTCTTTGGATTGGGTATCCAAGACCAAGGGGGTATCCTAATTGGGAATGATTTTAGAAGGATTTCCTTAAGAGCGAACTCTGAGCATGATTTAGGTAGCAAAGTAAGGATTGGTCAAAATTTCCAAGCAACCTACCGTCAAGTATTAGGCCAGACTGGAGGAGCTGGTGGACAAGGTGTAGCAAGGGATGAGAACGATATCCTACAAGCTTTCCGTATGCCATCAATCATACCAGTTCGTGATGAATTTGGGGGATATGCTGGTACAGCTGCAAGAGGTTTCAACAACCCTAGAAACCCTGTAGCTAATAGAGAAGGTCTTTTGGACAACAGAAACTTTAATGCCAATGCTTTTGGAAATGTTTATTTAGAATTTGATCCAATTGAAAACCTAACTTTGAGAACTTCTATAGGTGGCCAGTATAACAACTTTTATAATGTTGGATTTAGCAGGCTGCAATACGAAAACTCTGAAAACAACTCTGCTTTTGGTTATAATGAAGGAGCTGGATATTTCTTCAGCTGGACATTTACCAATACCGCACAATGGAAAAAGACCTTTGGCATGCATGCTTTTGATGTAATCGTAGGGCAAGAGGCATTGAACACAGGTGTTTCCAGAAATATCAGTGCAACGGGACAGAATCCATTCTCTCAAGATCCTAATTTCATTACAATCTCTAACTTGCCAGTGGCAACCAGAATCGTGAACTCAGGTCAGGGACTAGGTGTAAATTTCCTTTCCTACTTCTCTAGGGTTAACTATACCTTGAATGACAAGTATTTGTTCTCTGCGGTAATAAGACGTGATGGTTCTTCCAGATTCGGACCGAACTTTAGATATGGTACCTTCCCTGCATTCTCTGCAGCATGGAGACTTTCTTCCGAAAGCTTTATGGCTTCTGCCACTTGGTTGGATGATTTAAAAATCCGTGGGGGTTGGGGACAAATGGGTAATTCCAATAACGTGGATCCTAACAACCAATTCTCTTTGTTCGCTGGTAACATAGGACTTTCTTCTTATGATATAGCAGGATCAAACTCTTCCGCATTGATCGGTTTCTACAGATCAAGAATAGGAAACCCGGATGCGAGATGGGAAACAGCTGTCACTTCAAATATTGGTTTTGACGGTACTGCCTTTGGAGGAAGATTGGACGTGATTGTGGATCTTTGGCAAAAAGATACCAGAGATCTATTGTTCCAGGTTCCAATTCCTTCTGTAGCGGGATTTAGAGCAGCAGCTCCTGCGGTTAACATCGGTGAAATGATGAACCGAGGATTGGATATCTTGGTCGCTACAAGAGGTAACTTGAGCAATGACTGGACTTATGAGTTGCAAGTGAATGGTGGTTTCTTGAAAAATGAAATCGTATCACTAGCTCCAGGTTTGGATTTTATAACTTCAGGGAATGCTAATCCTAACTTTAGAGGTATTCAGCCTATTAGAAATGCTGTTGGTCAGCCACTTTCTTCTTTCTTTGGGTATCAGGTAGATGGTTTGTTCCAATCGGAAGAAGATGTTGCAAGCCATGCTTCTCAGCCAGGTGCTGCTCCAGGAAGGTTCAAGTACCGAGATGTTGATGGGGATGGTTCTATTACCCCAGATGACAGGGTATTCTTAGGGTCTCCAGTACCATCTTTTACAGGAGGTATGAACTTTACAGTGGGATACAAGAACTTTGATTTGTCAGCCTATTTCTACGGAACTTATGGAAACCAAATCTGGGCACAGTGGAGATGGTTTACAGACTTCTATCAGACATTTGAAGGTGCTGCTATTTCAAGAAGGCTTTTGGATGCTTGGTCTCCAGAGAATCCAACCTCAAGTATTCCTCAAGTTGAAAGAACAGCAAATGAAAGTACATCTACAGTTGGAAATAGCTATTATGTAGTGGATGGTTCTTACTTGAGATTACAGAACCTGACACTTGGTTATACCATGCCTCAATCTTTGTTGCAAAGATGGAAACTGGAAAGACTAAGAGTCTTTGCTTCAGCTAACAACTTGTGGACTTTGACCGGATATGATGGTCTTGACCCGATGGTAGGTGGTGATGTAGATTTGGCGTTCGGTGTGGATGTAGGTAACTATCCTGTGACAAGACAGTATACCATTGGTTTGAACCTAAGTTTCTAATCAAACATTCTGTGAAACAAAGTGTTAACAGCAAAAATTCATAGACTTTATATATTATGAAAAAATTTAAATTTCAAATTGCAGCAGCCTTAACAGCAGGAATTATGCTTGTGGGTACCAGTTGCGAAGACTTTCTGGATGTCCCAGTTGTGGGACAGCTTTCAGAAGCTCAGCTTACTTCACTTGAAGGTATTGATGCTACCTTGATTGGTGCATATTCTCAAGTGAACGGGAGGGATCAGCGTATGTCATCTCCTTCCAATTGGGTGTGGGGAAGTATCAGAGGGGGAGATGCCAATAAAGGCACTGACCCCGGTGATTTTGCTACTATCAATCCTATTCAAAGATTTGAAGCCAATCCAACCATTGATGTTATTGAGAACAATTGGCAAGGTCTTTATGAAGGTATTGCAAGAGCTAACAGTACTTTAAGACTCTTGGCAATGAGAGGAGAAGACGTCTCTGACGCCCAGGCCGCAAATATTGAGGGTCAGGCCAGGTTTTTAAGAGGTCATTACTATTTTGAGCTATGGAGAAACTATAACAGGGTCCCCATCATGGATGTAGATAATGATTATGGTACTGAAGGATTCAATGAATTGAGAAATGACCAGGATGTACTTCCTTTTGTAATTGCCGATTTTCAATTTGCAGTAGACAACCTTCCCGCAACTCAGGCACAGGTGGGTAGAGTTAACTCTTGGGCAGCCAAGTCTTATTTGGCTAAGGTTTACATGTACCAACAGCGTTTCTCAGATGCGAAGCAGTTATTTGATGATATCATTGCGAATGGGGTTACTTCAAATGGTTTGAGCTATGGCTTGGTGCCTTATTATGATGACATGTTCCGTGGAGCAAATGACAATCATCAGGAATCAATTTGGGCTTATCAGTCCGCAGCAGGTACAGGATCTGTAAACAATGCAAATCCTGAGTTTGACCTGAACTTCCCTTACAATACCGGCCCAAATGGACCAGGTAACTGTTGTGGATTCTTTCAGCCATCTTTTTCTTTTGTGAATAGCTTTAGAACAAATGCCCAAGGTTTACCATTGATTGATAATTCTTTTAATCAACCAGCTAATAGGGTGGCAAATGATCAAGGTATTAATTCTGATCAGCCTTTCACTCCTGATGCAGGAAATCTTGATCCAAGATTGGATCATACGGTAGGTAGAAGAGGTATTCCTTATTTGGATTGGCAAGACCATCCAGGACAAGCTTGGATCAGAAACCAACCTAATGGAGGTCCTTATTCTCCGAAAAAATATGTTTACCAGAGAGCTGAAGAAGGCACTTTTCAGGATAATGCTTCTTGGACTCCAGGATATACCGGAATCAACATCATGATCATCAGGTTTGCAGACGTATTGTTGATGGCTGCAGAAGCAGAAGTCGAATTGGGTAACCTTGAGCGTGCAAGAGAATTGGTAAATAGAGTAAGAGAAAGAGCAGTAAATTCTAAACTCTTAAGAGATGATGGTTCTATGGCAGCTAATTATGTAGTCGGACTTTATGAATCTGCTTGGACTGATGCCAATACTGCCAGGACAGCCGTAAGATTCGAAAGAAAATTAGAGCTGGGTATGGAAGGTCAAAGATTTTATGATCTTGTTAGATGGGGTATTGCGAAAGAAGAATTGGATTTCTATTTTGCTCATGATGCTGCTATCTTGGTTGCAGCTCTCGGTGGATCAAGTTTCACTCCTGGAAGAGATGAACTACTTCCAATTCCTCAGTTCCAGATTGACTTGATGGGAGATAGACTTGTGCAAAACCCTGGTTTCAACTAAGAACCATTAAACCTCATAATTTATATATCTTTAAAGGGATGGTGAAAGCCATCCTTTTTTTGTGTTGTTTGGAGGAGTGTAAACTGGCATTTCTGAAAGGAAAATATCAAAAGCTCCAAACCCTTTTTCTTCAAAATCAAAAGGTGGACTTGAGGAAGAAAAAGGCAATTTGCAGTTCCTTTATGGGATTGGTTCAGGGCTGTGAAACCTGGGCAAAAGTAGATACTGTCAGGTAAAGGGTAAATTTGTAAATTGTCTATATGAATTTTTTCAGACCTCAAAAGGGTGTAATTCACCAAGATTTTTTTGGATAAATTATTTCCTCAAAAAAGTACAATGAATTCTTTGATTTTAGCGAAAAGTAGGCGAATTTACGGGACACACACGGGACATCTACGGGACATGGTCGGGAGAGAATAGTTGTCAGTGAGTAGTTATTAGTGAATAGGGGAAAGGATGAGGGATGAAAAAGTGAATAGTTATTATTGACAAGGATGAAGCCTGTCCGACTAGTCATCCGGGCGGATACGATTTTCGAGGGGCAGAGCTAAAAGATGTCTATATGTATTACCGCCACCGTTCGTGTCCTCACGAACGGACATACCCTTCACCCTCTATCACATTATTTACAGCCTACACGTAGATTTCCATCACATTTATTTGTTGGTCTAAGCTTGGTAATTGGCCTTTAAAGTCAAAATTCCCTCAAATCCTTTCGCCTTTTAATAAATAAATACCAATATTTGGTTTCTATTAAGCCCAACACAACCTGTTATTACCCATGAGAATTATCCTATTGATGTGCAGTGCTTTGGTGCTGCTTTCATCCTGCAAAAAATCCCCCGAAACCTTATTCGTCCTCAAGTCCCCAAATGAGACCGGTATTCATTTCAATAATGAAATTGTAGAAACGGATTCTTTCAATATCCTGACAGACGAATATATTTTCAACGGAGGCGGTGTGGCTGTCGCTGATTTCAACAATGACGGATTGCCGGATCTGTACTTTACAGGGAATCAGGTGGCTAATAAACTATACCTCAACAAAGGAAACCTAAAATTTGAAGACATAACAAATGGTTCAGGCACAGCCGCTGCCGATAGGTGGAGTACGGGTGTGACCATTGTGGACATCAATGGAGATGGTTGGATGGATATTTATGTCTGTGCCGCAATGTTTCCGGAAATGGAAAAAAGAGCAAACATGCTTTTTGTAAATCAAGGTCTTGATGAAGACGGGAATCCTTACTTCGAAGAAAAGGCTGCCCAATATGGGATTGCTGAAACGGGCAACAGCATGATGGCTACTTTTTTCGACTATGATAATGATGGTCATTTGGATCTCTATGTCCTCAATAATGAACAGAGTAAATCAATCCCTTCCAATTTCAGAGAGAAAATAACGGATGGTTCTGCAATCAATAATGACAGACTTTACCGCAATAATGGGGATGGGACTTTTTCAGACGTGACCATTGAGGCAGGAATTACCATAGAAGGCTTTGGTCTTGGATTGGCCATTGCAGATATCAATTTTGACGGCTGGCCGGATATTTATATTTCCAACGATTACACGCCGAATGATATCCTGTATATCAATAATCAGGACGGCACCTTTTCCAATCAGACTAAGGAATATATCCGGCACCAAAGCATGTTTTCTATGGGCTCTGATATAGCGGACTACAACAATGATGGATTTGTAGATATCATTACTTTGGATATGTTGGGCGAAACCAATTTCAGAAAGAAAACCACCATCGCCAAGAATCCTTATCAGACCTATATTTCCAATGAGCAGTGGGGCTATGAATACCAGCATGTAAGAAATATGCTTCATGTGGGTAATGGTCCCGGTGTACCTTACAGCGAAATCGGATTTATGGCAGGGGTGTATCAGACCGATTGGTCCTGGTCTCCTTTGTTTGTGGATGTGGACAATGACGGGCAGCGGGACTTGTTGGTGACCAATGGTTTTCCCCGGGACATCACAGATAAGGATTTTGCCAATTATCGGGCGGATGTTGGAGGTGTAGCTAGCACAAGGCAGCTTCTGGATTCCATACCCATTGTCAAAATACCCAATTACTCTTTTAAAAATAAGGGGGATTGGACCTTTGAAGATGTTGGGGAAAAGTGGGGGCTCAATAAGCCATCCTTTTCCAATGGAGCCGTGTTTGTGGATCTGGATGGGGATGGAGATTTAGACTATGTCGTCAATAATATCAATGATCCGGCTTTTGTTTTTGAAAACACCCTACATAATAAATCGGAAAAGGGAAATTACCTGAGAGTGAAACTGAAAGGACCTACTGACAATCCAATGGGTATAGGTGCCAAATTGGTTCTCAGAAAGTCTGTCGGTGATTTTATTTACCACGAGCAGCAAATTTCAAGAGGTTACATGTCTGCTGTAGAAGATGTTGTTCATTTTGGATTAGGGGAATCAAGAGAGGGCCTGATCTTGGAAGTGTTATGGCAGGATGGGAGGCACCAGTCAATTGAGCCTGTGAAACCGAATCAGGTGCTCGAAGTCAATTATGCCAATGCATTAAACCCAGGTTTAAAAAAACCAAAGTTTCCTTTCAGTCCTAAAGAGGTTAGTCCAATGTTCAAAGAGGTTTCTGCTGAATTGGGGGTAGACTTTTTCCATCAGGAGGAGGATAAAATAGATTATAATATACAGCGTACACTTCCACACAAGCTCACTCAGTTTGGTCCAAGCTTGGCAGTAGGGGATATCAATGGTGATGGCAATGAGGATTTTATTGTAGGAAGTGCAGCCGGTTATTCTCCGGTAATTTATTTTCAGGAGGATGATGGTACTTTTTCAGAAAAAAACCTTTTTGAAAAAGAGGAAGATAAGCGCTACGAGGAAATGGGGATTATGCTTTTTGACTTGGACAATGATGGTGATCTCGACCTCTATTTGGTATCCGGAAGCTCTGAATTCAGACCGGGAGCAGAAGAGTATATAGACCGTATTTTTATCAATGACGGAAAGGGGAACTTCTCCAAAGCATCTACTGATCAGGCAAAAGTAGAAGCCAGCGGAACAGTGATTCGTGCCGCAGATTTCAATGGAGATGGTTTCATGGATCTTTTTGTAGGAGGAAGAACAGGCATAGGACAGTACCCGCTTCCAGACCGTTCTTTTATTTTAAGAAATGAATCTGGTGTGCTCAAAGATGTAACTGATGAAGTTGCTCCGGAATTAAGAAATGTGGGGATGGTCACTGATGCGGTATGGACTGATGTCGATGATGATGGTATTCCGGATTTGATGGTGGTAGGAGAATTGATGCCAATCACTATCTTCAAAAATAATGGTTCTTCATTGGAAAAAATGAATAATACAGGCCTTGAAAAATATCTTGGCTGGTGGAATAGTATTGCAACAGGAGATTTCAATAAGAACGGCAAGACTGATTATATCCTTGGAAATTTGGGAGCCAATAATTACTATCATCCTTCTGAGGAAAGGCCGGTAAGGGTTTACGCCAAGGACTTTGATGGAAACAAAAGTATTGATCCTGTGATTTTCACCTATTTCAAAGACAATTCGGGGAATTACCTCTCTGTTCCGGCACACTACTGGGATGACCTCTATGGTCAAAGTACGCTTTTCAGGAGAAAATTCAGTAGGTACAAAGAATATGGCAGAGTAACTGAGCAGAGCCTTTTTACCCCGGAAGAACTGGAAGATGTAGTCCAGCTTGAAGGGAATTATGACAGGACGTCTTACATTGAAAATCTCGGTGGAGGGAAGTTTAAGGTGCATGAATTGCCATTAATGGCTCAAACAGCTCCTGTCAATGGTATCACCATAGCGGATGTCAACGGTGATGGGGAATTGGATGTGCTTTTGATTGGAAATGATTATGGTAATGAAGTGTTTTCGGGAAGGTATGATGCATTCAACGGATTAGTTTTGTTGGGTGATGGAAAAGGAGGTTTTGAGCCTGTTCGCTCTTTAGAAAGTGGTTTTGTAGTTCCTGGTGATGCCAAAGCTATGGTTTTGCTTATGGGAAAGGATGGTCGACAGTTATATATTTCTTCTCAAAATAGATCTAGGCTATTGATTCATGAAAGTACACAAGCATCAGATAAGCAGATATTTAATACCCCTACAAAGTTTCATAGCTTGATTTTGGAATTTCAGGATGGTAAGCGCCAAAAGATTGAGGTTTACAACCGTTCTGGTTTTCTCAGTAATTCGTCTCAGGCGATAATCTTACCAGAGAATTTGAAATCCATAAAGGGTATAGATTACAGAGGAAATCAAGAGGACCTGCCGCTAACGGGTGCTGAGCTTGGGATGAAATAAAGTGTGTCATTGGTTTAAAATTAGATCAGATATCTCCTGCGTCGAGATGACAAGGTGAGGCAATTCTAAGAACTCATCCATAAAAATTTAACAAAGCGTCGTAAATCGGAAATTTCTGAGACTCTTGTGTCTTGCTTCTTGTTTCTTGCTTCTAATTTCTACTTATACAAATCCCCAATATCAGCTTGGCATATTTCTTCCATCAGCTTGGCCACTTTGTGGCAAACGTCATCAAAATACCTTTTGCCTTTTTCTGCGCTTGCTTTTTTAGGATTGCCAATACCGGTATCTTCTGTGACCTGTGACCATCGTCTCTCTGCCCAAGCCCATTTTTCCTTTAGACTTTCGATCTTCGGCATTTTTTCTTTTCCGTCTCCGGCCTCTTCCAAAGGACCTACCAATTCCGGGTGTAAATGCATGATCAGGCTGGTTTCCATTTCATCAGCATGGTCTCCGGCTTTCTCAAAATATTTGCTTTTGTCCAAAGCCTGAAACCAGTTGCAGGTCATCAATAACATTTCCGGAAATTCAAGTCCCAGTTCCCTGAGCATGGTTTTAAAATCATTACCTCCATGACTGTTGACAATCAGAAATTTCTTGACTCCCTGTCTGTTGAGTACAGTGAGAATGTCCCTGATAATGGCCATTTGGGTACTTGGATTCATGTTGATATCCAAGTAGATGTCATGTTGGCCAGTATTTACACCAAAAGGGATAGTGGGCAGCACTGTAACTTTTGAGCCTTTTTCCCAGGCAATTCTACCGGCCTCACCGGCAATGGCATCCGCCTCATATATGTCCGTACCATAAGGCATGTGGTAATTGTGGGCTTCAGTTGCTCCCCAAGGAAGAACTGCCAGTTCAAAACGTTCTGTTTTGAGGTTCTTCCAGTTGTTTTCAGCAAGTATATAAGGTCTCATGGGCTTTATGTTTGGTATTTAATTTTGTATAGTCTAAGATAAGTAGATCCGGAATGATGCCAGTAGCCATTAAAAATCTTGTTTTTTATTGCACACCGATATTCATGGATAAGCTGTCCCGATTTATGGGATTGGTTCTAAACCATAGGTAAATTCTTTAAATCACGTTTGTCGTAAAATTTCCGATATTCAGAATCTAAAATAAGCTTAAAACCTGCCAGGTTAATAAATCTAAATAATTTAAACCAAAATATTAGGTAAAACCTGGCAGGTTAGACTTTTAAGCAAGTTCAAAATTAAGATTGTTTTTCGAAATGCGTAAATAGTCTTTTACCAATGGTCGATACTTTTTTAATTTTTTTATTAAAGTTTAAAGAAGTCCTTGATATTTTTATGATATTGTTGCCACATTGATTTGTTCATGATAATATCTAAAAATATAAAACCCCATGTCTAACAGAAGGTCATTCCTCAAAACCTCATTATTGGGGACGTCATTGATGCTCCCTTCGGGAATTTTGAAAGCCGGTGAAGCTTTCACTTTTTCCAAAAAATCACAAAGTCAAAAACCCCTTATCTTAAGTACCTGGGAGCACGGCATGCCGGCCAATGATAGGGCTTGGGAGGTTTTGGTGCAATCCGGAAACTTGGTAGATGCAGTGGAGGAAGGTGTGAAAGTAACAGAACTCGATATGGATAACTTATCTGTGGGACTTCAGGGGCTTCCTGATAGAGAGGGTATCCCCACTTTGGATGCATCTATTATGAAAGGGGATGGCTCCTGTGGAACAGTTGCCTTTGTGAGGCAGGTACGGCATCCGATTTCTTTGGCCAGAAGGGTTATGGAAGAAACGCCCCATGTGATGCTGGCGGGGGAAGGAGCACGTCAGTTTGCCATTGCGCAGGGCTTCCCTATGGAAGAGGAAACACTAAGCCCCAAAGCTGAGGAAATGTATAAGGAGTGGAAAGTAGAGTCAAAATACAAGCCGATCATCAATATAGAAAACCATGATACCATAGGAATGATCGGAATTGATGCAAACGGGAAAATGGCGGGTTCTTGTACTACTTCTGGTCTTGCATTCAAAATGCACGGTAGGGTAGGGGACAGTCCTATCATAGGTGCGGGTTTGTATGTGGATGATGAAGTCGGGGCTGCCACTGCCACAGGATTGGGGGAGTCAATTATTAGAATTTGTGGAAGTTTTTTGATTGTTGAACTGATGCGTCAAGGAAGGACACCCCAGGAAGCATGCGAAGAAGCGGTAAGAAGACTGGTAGCCAAAAACAGCAAGGATATCAAAGATATTCAGGCGGGTTTTTTGGCCATCAATAAGGATGGGGAATCAGGAGCTTTTGCAGTACACCCTGGTTTTAACTTTGCCAGACACAACCAACAGGAGAAAGTTTTGGTAGATTCTAAATCTTGGTTTAAATGAGAAAAATACTTTTGGAAGCTCCTGTCTATACAGTTGAAGCGGCATTGAGGGCATCAGCATTTGGGGTTGACAGGCTGGAATTGTGTGCGGATTTTGGCGAGGGTGGTACTACCCCCAGTGCAGGACTGCTGAAGCTGATCAAATCAAAAATCAATACCCCTGTCTTTGTGATGATAAGACCAAGAGGGGGGGATTTCGTATATGAGCAAGAAGAATTGGAAGCAATGCGCAATGATATTCAGATCTTGAAATCTTATGGAGCTGAGGGTTTTGTTTTTGGGGTTTTGGATGAAGTCGGACAGGTCGACAAAGCAGCCTGTCAGTATTTGCTGGAAGCTGCAGAAGGAATGCCCTGCACATTTCACAGGGCTTTTGACATTACGGTGGACAAAAAGATAGCACTGGAGGAAATTGTATCCCTTGGATTTAAGAGGATACTTACTTCCGGAGGAGAAAATACAGTCAGCTTGGGACTGGAGAATATCAAATCCTACATGGATTGGGCAGCAGGAAGGATTATCATCATGCCAGGTGGTGGATCCAGATCCGAACATGTTCATGAGTTCAAAAATCATTCAGCATTTCAAGAGATTCATGCCAGTTGTAAGGGATTCAGACCTTCAAAAAGCCGGTTTGTGTATTCAAAAGTCAGCCTTTCCTCAGATCCTGGAATGTTTAAAAAGGTCCTGACAATAGATGAATTTGAAGTATTGAAATTTAAAAAAGCGATAAGCTAAATGACCGAAAGAGAAAAGTTGCTAAGCAGGGAATATTACAATTCCAGGGATCCCGAACTATTGGAATGCTACCATAGGGCCAAGGAGCTTTTGCAAAAATGGCATGCTTTGTCTTCCAGAGATACTGAAGGAAAAGCATTGTTGCTGAAGGAGCTTTTTGGCAGGTTGGAAGAGGGTGTTTGGTTAGAAGCACCTTTTTACTGTGACTATGGGATGCACATAGAAATTGGGAAAAATACTTTCATTAATACCGGAGCTGTTTTGCTTGACTGTGCCAAAATAATAATTGGTCAAAATGTACTTATAGGTCCTAACGTGCAGGTTTATACTGCTACTCATCCCCTTTCGGCCAAAGAACGCGTCTTACAGAATCAGGAGCCTGATTCTGCACCTTATCTCACCAAAGCTTTACCGGTCAGTATTGGTGACAACTGCTGGATAGGAGGGAATTCTGTGATTCTTCCTGGGGTAAGCATAGGTGAGAATACCACCATTGCCGCAGGATCCCTGGTTTCAAAAGATATTCCAGCCAATGTCCTGGCTATGGGAAGCCCCGCTAAAATTATCAGACAATTATCCTGATTTGGTATAATCATTTTTCCATTTATCCCAAAGAGGTGGTTTAACTGTAAAGTTGACACTATTTTTCTAGTGAAAATCAAATCCCAAATGCAAAATATATCCACTTTTTTACTGCTCTGTGTTTTTTTATTTGCTTGTTCCAAAAGAAGTGAAAGTGAAAAGTCTGACCTCGACCATGTCGCTTCTATAAGTATAGCTGAAGAGGTAATGAATGGAAAAACCCTTACGGATGCTTATTGTGGAGCTTGTCACCTTAAACCCGATCCGGCATTGTTGGACAAAGCTACTTGGAAAAATTCTGTTCTGCCGGATATGAGAAGAAGGATGGGGCTGATTACAGAAGAGGATTTTGGACATGCGGTAGGCGCTGATATTGATGCTCCTGAAGGGATTTATGCCAAGCAGGCATTGATTTCTCTTAGCGAATGGAAAATGATGGAATCCTATTATTTGGAAAATTCTCCCGAGAGTTTGCCGGATAATGGTCTTGATTTTCAGTCGATTAAAGAGGCTGAAAA
The DNA here is from genome assembly GCF_000295935.2 of Indibacter alkaliphilus LW1. Classification (GTDB taxonomy): domain Bacteria; phylum Bacteroidota; class Bacteroidia; order Cytophagales; family Cyclobacteriaceae; genus Indibacter; species Indibacter alkaliphilus. The sequence continues at coordinate 89,478 of NZ_ALWO02000040.1, read as the reverse complement.
TTGGAAAATCATAGTGCCCAAGACAGGGAAACAAAGACCTAATTTCACCACCTTTTTAAGATGGGAGTCGGAAGAAGGTGTCCTTTATTTCGGGGATAGATTTAGGCAGGTTTTTAAGGCAGATGTCTTGCGCAATGATCTCAAAGATTCTATTGGGATTTCAAGTCCTGCTTCGGATATCTATTTCTATGGAAAAGATAGGTATGACCTTCTCACTATGGGGGTAATGGATCCTTCCAATACCTCTATCGGTAAGTTGGAGTCATATAGTAATTTTTCGGATAAAAGAGTTAGTCCCGTTTTGGATAGTCTCACTAGACCAGTACACTTTGTTTATGAAGATCTCAATCAAGACGGAAGGCAAGATATTGTCATCTCTGAATTTGGACATCATGTCGGTCAATTGGTCTGGTATGAGCAAAATGATAGTGGATACACCAAAAGATACTTTAATAACAGGCCAGGTGCAAGAAAGACAATTATAGAAGACATTAATGGAGATGGACTTCCGGATGTGATAGCTTTGATGACTCAGGCCTATGAAGGGGTGTATGTTTACCTCAATCAAGGCAAAGGGAAATTCAGGGAAGAAAAATGGCTGGGATTCCAACCGCTTTTCGGGGCTTCGGATATGTTTTTTGAAGACATGGATGGAGATGGCTACAAAGACATCATAATGGTATCAGGGGACAATGCAGATCTTTCAATCATTCCTAAGCCTTATCATGGTGTGAGGATTTATAAGAATGATGGCCAAAATAAATTCACCGAATCCTATTTTCAACCTTTTCATGGAGCAAGTGCCCTTTTGGTAGAAGACTTTAATCTCAACGGAAGGCTTGATTTGGCAGTGTTGTCTTATTTTCCTGAAAGGGAAAACGGACAAAGAAATAATTTTCTGTATCTAGAGAATGCCGGAAGTTTGAATTTTGATATTTATAAAAAAGATGATTTGGGCAAGTATAATTTAATGACCATGGATGCTGCTGATATTTCAGGGAATGGGAAGAAGGATTTGATATTGGGTTGTTTTGATTTTTCCACCTCCAGAGCTTTTCCAATGGGTGATTGGGTGCCTTATATTTATCTCGAAAACAATTTTTAGGTTCAAGGTATTTCAGTTGTATAATTCTTTTTAAAACATGATTTGTGAAATGAGATTTTGAATTTAGAGGTTTTAGTGTTAATTTATTCAGCTCAATAAAATTCAAAATAGCCATGGTAAAAAGTTTTCAAGGTGTCAGGGTTGTAGAACCCAAAAAGACCGACGCTCCCATAATGGTCAAGGATCACATGAGTACCAATCTCGTTACTTTTTATCCTGAAGATTCTATAGATCATGTTTTGGACATGCTGACCAAAAGAAAAATTTCAGGTGCTCCGGTCATCAATCATGACAAAAAGTTGGTAGGCATAATATCCGAAGTTGATTGTCTCAAGGAAATCATCAAAGGAAAATATTCCAACACCCCTTCATTTCCAGGGAAAGTGGAAGAGCATATGACTAAAGATGTTATTACCCTTTCACCGGAAATGAGCTTATTCGATGCTGCACAAAAATTTCTGGAATTGAAAATCAGAAGGTTTCCGGTTCTCAAAGACGGTCAATTAGTAGGACAAATAAGTCTCTCAGATATCATAAGGGCTTTCCCTAAGCTTCGGGAAACCACTTGGTAGATTAAATGTAGCCTGCAATTTTATACACAGTAATTCCGATCCATTCTTTAAAGAGCGTGTGCCAAGTTGCCATGCTTTTTGGGTCAGGGTAAAGTAAATTTGGAATATCGATCTTGATATCGTGGGTGTAATAATCTACCGGAAAAGTCACAGTCCTAAGCCCTACTTTATCAAAACAACCTTTGGCCCTTCTCATGTGAAATGCAGAAGTGATCAACAAATGCTCTTGATCTGGTCTGTATCCAGCAATTTCTAAAGTTTCCTTTGCCAGTACCGCATTTTGGTAGGTGTTTTTGGCTTGATTTTCTATTAAAATATCTTCTGCAGGGATTTCTGCCAAAAGCATCACATCTCTCAGCCATTCAGCTTCTGTATTCGTATTGACAGGGTTTAATCCTTGTCCACCAGTGATGAGTATTTTTTTGATTTTCCCCAGTTTGTAAAGCTGTATGGCATGAGTGACCCTGTCGGCCCCTTTGTCAAAGAAAGTTCTGTCATAAGCTGTTTTGCTTAAGTTGGTGACTCCTGTTAGTACGATTCCCAGCTCATATTCAGGAAGATTTACAAATGGTTTGAAATTAGGTTCCCAGGCCAACATGGTTAAGTTGGACAAAAAAGGGTTACTGAATAAAAGTAAGAAAGCAAATCCTGCGATTAACAGTTTTTTGGAATATGATTTTTTATGAAATATAAATCCCGCAGCAAAAAGCAGAATTATTATCGTTAGAGGCATTGCCAAAAAACTCAGAAACTGGGAAAGGTAAAAGAACATAGGCCTATTTTTCCGGCAATATAAAACAGTCTGGAACTAGCTTCCAAAACTATCGTATAATCTAAATGCAAATTAGGGGGAAATTAAAGAAAAAAGAGAGAGATAGAAAGGATCACAAGGAAACCAAGAACTATCAAAACCAAATGGTTGGAAGTGCTGTCATTTTCTTCTTGATCCAAATCTTCCACAAAAAGTTCCGAACTCTGTTCACTGACCTGGTAAAGGTTATGGTACTGTAGCTGTCTGCCTGCTGATTTTTCCATGACGTCAAGGCTTGGATAACTAGCGGATTTTTGGATCTTGGTATGTTTTTTTCTTACAACCATGCTATAAGTTAGGGAAAACATATTGTTTATCAAAATTTCATTGGATTTTACCCCTCAGATATCGCTGATGTGCGCAGATGGTTTGTCGGTAGAATTTAATTTTTCAGATTCAAAAATATTTTAAAACTTACACTTACCCTTTTTCTTCCTCCAATCCCTAAAAGGAAAACTTCTATTGCTTATTTTTGAGCTATGACTTTGACCAAACCTAACCTATTGCCTGCCCTGGAAAACCTTAAAGCAAAACTGGCAGGAGACCTGAAATTTGATTCCCTCACCAAAACACTTTATGCCACGGATGCCTCTGTTTACAGAGAAATGCCCTTGGCAGTGGCACTTCCTAAAAGTGTAGAAGACATCCGGCAATTGATTCTTTTCGCAAAGGTAAATAAGACTTCATTGATTCCCCGCACAGCTGGGACTTCCTTGGCAGGCCAATGCGTGGGCAACGGAATAGTAGTGGATGTTTCTAAGTACTTCACCTCTATTCTCGAATTCAATCAGGAGGAAAGGTGGGTCAGGGTTCAGCCTGGTGTGGTCAGAGATGAACTCAATAGGTTCCTTAAACCACACGGACTATTTTTCAGCCCCATTACTTCCACTGCCAATAGGGCCATGATAGGCGGCATGGTGGGCAACAACTCTTCTGGAACAACTTCCATTGTATATGGTACCACTCGAGATAAAGTCATTCAGTTGAAAACTATACTTTCTGACGGAAATGAGGCTATTTTCGAACCTATCTCAAAGAATGAGTTTGAAGCAAAATGCAAGTTGGATAGTCTAGAAGGAGAGGTCTATAGGCAACTCAAACTTGAATTGTCCGATCCCACAGCTAAAAAAAATATAGAGGAGAATTTCCCAAAGAAAAGTATCCATAGAAGAAACACAGGTTATGCTGTAGATGCCTTGCTGGATACAGATGTTTTTCAAGAAGGAGGAGAGCTGTTTAATTTCTGCAAACTGCTTTCCGGATCAGAAGGAACCTTGGCATTTACCACGGAAATCAAAATATCCCTTGACCCTTTACCGGATCCGGTAGAAGTAGTAGTCGCAGCTCATTTTGAATCCATTCACCAAAGCATGCTTGCTGCGCAGGTCGCCATGAAACATCCCGCTACAGCAGTAGAATTGATGGATAAGATTATCCTGGACTGTACCAAAGAAAGTATTGAATACAGCAAAAATCGGTATTTCGTGGAAGGCGACCCTATGGCCTTGTTGATGGTGGAATTCACCGGGAATACAGAAGATGAAGCCAGATCAAAAGCTCAACAGCTGATAGCAGATTTTAAGGCTACAGATTTAGGTTATGCCTACCCTATTATCGGGCCTGACAAGACCAAGTCTGCCTGGGCCCTTCGTTCGGCAGGCCTTGGACTGCTTGCCAATATCCCGGGAGACAGAAAAGCAGTAGCCTGTATAGAAGATACCGCAGTGGATATCGAAGACCTTGCCGCCTATATTGATGAATTTGACAAAATGATGGAGGCGTATGGGCAGGAACCTGTCCACTATGCTCATGCGGGTGCAGGGGAAATACACCTACGGCCAATATTGGATTTGAAGAAAAAGAAAGACCAGGAAGAATTTTATCAGATCTCTCTGGATGTAGCCAAACTGGTGAAGAAATACAATGGTTCACTTTCCGGTGAACACGGAGATGGTCGTGTGAGGGCACCTTTTATTCCCATCATGGTCGGAGAGGATAATTACCAACTTTTCCGAAGAATCAAATACACTTGGGATCCTGATAACATCTTCAACCCCGGTAAAATCGTGGATACGGCTCCTATGAATACTTTTCTCCGATATGAGCCTGACATGAAGACTCCTGCGCAGGAAACATTGATGGATTTTGGACATGTGGGCGGATTTTTGAGAATGGCGGAGAAGTGCAATGGCTCGGGAGATTGCAGGAAATTACCGGCTTCAGGAGGAACCATGTGCCCAAGCTATCAAGCCACCAGAAATGAAAAGGATACCACACGGGGCAGGGCCAATACCCTGAGGGAATTTTTGACTTTGGATAAAAAATCCAACCCCTTTGACCATCCTGAAATCAAAGAGGCCTTGGACCTTTGTCTCTCCTGCAAAGGCTGTACGGCTGAATGTCCTTCCAATGTGGATATGGCCTCTATGAAGGCCGAATTCCTTTACCAATACCAAAAGCAACATGGAGTCCCTCTGCGCTCTAAGGCATTTGCCCATATCAATGACCTCAATGGACTGGCGGGAGTTTTACCTGGGCTAAGCAATTTTGCATTGAATAATGGTCTGACCAGTGGCTTGATGAAATCCATTCTTGGAGTGGCATCAAAAAGGCAGTTGCCCACCCTCCAAAAGGTGAATCTCAGAACTTGGTATAAGAAAAGCTATCCACAACTTCCTGTTCCAGAGAAAATCATCAAAACCATTTATTTGTTTGTGGATGAATTCACCAATTATAACGATACTGAAATAGGAATTACTGCCATCAAATTACTTAATAGATTAGGCTATGACGTAAAGGTGATTGACCATCAGGAAAGCGGAAGGTCAGCACTTTCCAAAGGTTTATTGGTTAAGGCCAGAAAGCATGCAGATGCCAATGTGGAAATTTTTGAAAAACTGATTGATAGCAATACTCCTCTGGTAGGGATTGAGCCATCGGCAATATTGGGTTTCAGAGATGAGTATCCCAAGTTGGTCAGCCCGAAATGGGTGGAAGCGGCAAAAAAACTGAAATTTCATACCCTGACCATTGATGAATTTATCGGAAGGGAAATTGCTGCAGGCAATATTACAAGCGATCAGTTTACCGGCCAGGCTCAGAATATCAAACTACATGGTCACTGTCACCAGAAAGCTATATCATCCCTTACTTGGACGCAGAAATTGCTTAGCCTTCCAACAAATTACAGTGTAGAGATCATTCCCTCTGGCTGTTGCGGGATGGCAGGATCATTTGGATATGAAAAAGAACATTATGAGCTCAGTATGCAGATTGGGGAGATGGTCTTGTTCCCCGCTGTGAGGGAAGCTGCAGAAGGTACATTGATTGCTGCTCCGGGTACATCCTGTCGCCATCAGATTGCCGATGGTACAGGCAAAAAAGCTAAGCATCCAGTGGAGATTTTGTGGGAAGCGCTGAGGTAGAAGGGGGAAAAAGGATGAAGGATGAAGGATGAGGTATGAGGGATGAAGGATAAGGGATGAGGGATGAAGGATGAAGTTTTTTTTGATGATCAAGACTGGAACAATCTTCACCATGTCTCCCCGACGGAGGAGGGGTCTATATGCGATTTAAGATTTAAGATTTAAGATTTAAGATTTAAGATTTCAGATTGAAAATCGTCTGTTTACCAATAAATTGTAAATTTGAAAGATTTGATGAATTGGCATTACCATCAGGTTGAGTCTCCTGCACAAATCTTCTCGTCCTCAAAACATCAGTTCAAGCAAAAACACCAAGAAAACAGCCATTTTGGTCAATCAAGCTTTTCAACTTCTTTTTCTCTTTGCGTCATTGCGGGAAATGAATTCTAGATTTTAAACAGCCCACTTCTCCAACCGATAAGCCGAATCCCAAAACATCCACTCCAATTTACTGGCCATTTCAAATGCCGTAAACATTTCTTCTTGGGCTGAAGGACTGACCTTGGCTGCCAATTTATCTGTTATTTCAATGGCTTTGACCACTGATTCTGCAAAGTCTTCTCCAGAGTAGGTATCAATCCAGTTTTTGTAGGGATTGTTGGGGAACTTGTCTTGCTCTGCAAAAATATGATCCCCTACTTTTTTGTAAATCCAAAAACATGGCAACACACCGGCTACAGCTGTCTCCACATTACCGTAAGCAGCAGTCTTGAGTAGGAAATTGGTGTAAAGCAGACAGGTAGGGGAGGGCTGAACCTCTTCAGGCAAGCCCAATTCCACAAAGTAACTTTCATGCAGTGCTCTTTCTACAACAATAGCCCCGGAAGCAAATTGGGAAAACGCCAAAACCTGTTCCAAATCCCCCAGTTTGCCTGAAATGGTGCTCAGTGTTTTTCCAAACTCACCCAAATAATAGGCATCCTGAGCCATATAAAATTTAAATTTTTCTTTGGGTAAGGAGCCATTCATCAATTCTTGGTTGAAAGGCATTTGAATGATTTTACTATATAGCGGGCTTATACGTTCCCAGGCTTTTTCACTCCACTTCATCGATGATTTGTTTTTGAGGTTCATAAAAATGATTTAAGGGACCATGGCCGCTTCCAGTAGTGATATCTTTGCCGGATTCAATGGCTCCATTGATATAGGATTTGGCATTTGTAATCGCTACGGGCATGGAATTTCCTTTTGCCAATTCAGCAGCTATCGCAGAGGACAGCGTGCACCCGGTTCCATGTAAATTTTTAGTATTGACATATTGGCTTTCAAATGTGATCGCTTTTTCACCTTTCTGAATCAAAAGGTCTTTGACAATAGGATTTTTAAGATGACCTCCTTTGATCAAAACGGCCTGACAACCCATATTGACAATCTCCCTTCCCGATGCTTCCATCAGATTTTCAGAATTCACTTCCAGGCCTGAAAGTATAGTTGCTTCATCCAAATTTGGAGTGAGCAGGGTAGAAATGGGGAAGAGTGTTTCTTTTAATACCTGAATGGTATCAAAAGCGATTAAGCGATCCCCTGAAGTAGCGACCATTACCGGATCAAAAACAATAGGGACCTTTGGATGATTTTTGAGCATATCAGCAATGGCAATGGCCACTTCAGGTTGGTTGACCATACCGATTTTTATTGCTTTTGGGTAGATATCCTCCAAAATGGCTTCCAATTGTTCCCTGATATGCTTGACAGGAATACTGTTGATACTTCTTACTCCTTTTGTGTTTTGGGCAGTTGTTGCGGTGATTACGGTCATGCCGTAGCAACCTAATGCAGAGAATGTCTTCAGGTCTGCCTGAATCCCTGCACCTCCTCCACTATCAGAGCCTGCAATGCTGAGTACAGGTATGTAAGTTTTCACCATAATTGTTGCTTTAAGCCTTTTTCTATTTCAATTCTGAGAGCCTCTGCTGCTTTTGCAGGTGCACTGGCAGAACAGATTCCTGAGACTACAGCGAGACAGTCTGCCCCATGACTTATAATTTCGGCTGCGTTGGACTCTTTGACTCTACCAATAGCAATCAGTTTTTTGTCTGTGGACCTTCTCATGTCAGCAAGTCCTTGCAGTCCCCATTCAAAGAAAGTATCCGTTTTGGTAGGGGTGGAGTAAATTGGACTTATACCAAAATACCAGGCCTCTTTAGCTTGGGCTTGATATAATTCTTCTTTTTTCTCCAGTGAAAGCCCAATTGGGTAGTCTATGCCCAATATTTTCTTGGCAGAAAATATTGAAGTATCATTTTGGCCAATATGCAGGCCATCGGCATTTACGGCCTGTGCCACAGCTACCGAGTCGTTGATGATCAATGGCACCCTGTACTTCTCACATATTTCCTTGAGCCTGATTGCCTTTTGGATAAACGCTTCCATTCCAAGATTTTTTTCTCTGAGCTGAACAAGGTCTACTCCACCTTTGATCGCCTCTTCCACTACCCAAAAAAAATCTCTACCCAGACAAAGTGCCTCGTCTGTTACCAAGTATAGTCTGTAAGGAAATGATTTTATCATTATTGGAATTCTACAATAGCCTTTTCAGCCAATTGTTCTGGGTTTAGTTGATAAAGTGCATCATAGAAATGTAGTTGAAGGGTTCCTGGTCCCTCGGCCTTTTCAGCAGCTAAATCTCCTGCAACTCCCATTACAGCCATAGCCGCCATAGTAGCCGTGAAAAGGTCCTTTTCAACGGCAGCAAAAGCTCCAACTATAGCAGAAGCGGTACAACCCATTCCAGTTACTTTGGCCATCATAGGATTTCCGTTTTTGATTTTTCCGACTTTATCTCTTAAAATCACATAATCTACTTCTCCGGAAATGCAGACAACAGCACCTGTTTCATTTGAAAGTCTTTTTCCAGCATCCAAAGCCTCATCAGAAGTGTTGCTGCTATCCACACCTTTTGATTGAATATTAACGGATGCCAAAGACATGATTTCAGAGGCATTTCCCCGGATGATGGATGGGCCGATCTGGATCAGTTGGGTAAGTGTTTGATTTCTGTATGGAGTGGCTCCTGCTCCCACGGGGTCGAGCACAAAAGGTTTTTCCATTGATTTGGCTTTCTTAGCTGCTGCCAACATGCTTTCCACCCAGTATTCATCCAAAGTACCTATATTGACTACAAGAGCACTTATAATGCTGACCATGTCCTCCATTTCGGATCTTGCATGGGCCATGATTGGAGATGCACCCAATGACAACAATGCATTGGCCGTGTTGTTCATGACCACATAATTGGTAATGCTCTGGACTAGTGGGGATTGCTCTTTTACTTTTTTAAATGCGTTGGTTATTGCTTCCATGATTTGAAAATGGGTTGATGAATGAGATAAAAAACTTCAGGAGCACAGCAAGCCAAGGCTTTGGTCAGGTGGGACTTTTTCCTTCGCCGGTATCATCCGTATCAGGTTCAAAGGGTATATTCTCAGCCCGCCCGGGCACCCCTAAAGCTTCTCAAAGGTAGGAAATAGGAAAGCAAAAAAGAAACCGGTCCTATCATGAACCGGTTTTGTGATCTTTTGAAGTTCTAGGTATTGCTGGGTTTTTAGAAAATTTATTCAATTGGAACACTGGTACCGAAGTATCATAGTTCTACTTTTCCTTTGGATACTTGATTTGCCAACACCAAAGCGTTGTATACATTGGCGATTTTGCCTGACTTTGAAATCTCGCTTAATGCATAAAGCTCATTGGATTCACCTCCAACCCTGACTTTCACTTCCGGTTGCAGGCCTGATTCCATAATGATTTTTTTCACTTGTACGGCAGTCAATTTCGGGTAATATGATCTGATCAATGCCGCTAAGCCTGCTACAGCGGGAGCTGCCATGGAAGTTCCGCTCTGGAAAGTGTATTCTCCCTCTGGCATGGTGGAGTAAATCTGAGCTCCTGGTGCAAACACATCTACATTTTTGGCTCCATAATTTGAGAAGGCTGCAATCATACCAGGACCATATTGTGCTGTCAATGCCCCAACAGTGATGACATTGTCTGTAAATTCCTGTCCATTATTGAAATCATGGTCATTGGGGAAATTTGGATTTTCCGGATTGTCCAGGTCTTTGCCATCATTTCCTGCAGCATGCACAAAAAGAACATCCTTTTCACTAGCATACTGTAAAGCTTCGTAAACCCACTCTTTGTTGGGTGAAAAGTCTTTTCCAAAACTGGCATTTATGACTTTGGCTCCATTGTCTACAGCATATCGAATGGCCAAGGCGATATCTTTGTCATACTCATCCCCATTGGGAACCGCTCTTACGCTCATGATGGACACATTATTAGCTACACCACGGATTCCTTCAGCGTTATTTCTATCGGCAGCAATGATTCCGGCCACATGTGTTCCATGGCTTTCATCTTTTACCCTATGGCTAGGATTGCCATTGCCATAGGCTTGATCATCATAATCATAAGGATCATCACCGACTTCTTCTCTGCCATCAAAATCTACATTCAGGTTGTAATTCAACTGGTCTGAATAATAATCATAAGCCCCATTTAAAGATTCCATGACTTCTTCCAGATCATCTGCTCTGCTGAGCATTTGACTGAGGAATCCTACCTGCATGGCAAGTTGTCCACTGGCTTGAATTCCTTCAAGATCTTCAAGGGTATAATTTTCTTGACCAAGTTCTTCTTGTACAGCAGCATCGGCTTCATTAAGCGCGGTGAACATTTGTTGGACTTGGCCCACAATTTGGCTGGTTTCAGCCAATCGTTCCTCAAATCTTGCTCTTGCTTTGGCCTGGTAGGCTTCATCTCCAATGCCTAATCTAAGAATTCTGGCAAATTCCAGTTGCTCATTATAAGATTCTCCAAGGAAGTTATAACCATGGACATCATCCACAAACCCGTTATTGTCATCATCTCTACCTGTTCCGGCGATTTCTCCTGAATTCGTCCATAGTACGCTTGTAAGATCTTCATGCTTTAGGTCTATACCAGAATCTATGACCGCGACGATGACTTTTTCGCCTTTTTTCTTTTTGATAATTTCTTTATATGCTCTATCCACACTCATGCCTGGGATAGTATCCTGAAGCAGATCTAAATGTTGCCAGTTTTCACGGGCTTCCTTGCTCATCTCTGCTTTTTTGGGTTGAAGTGCTGATGTAGCAACCAAAGTATTATTTCCCGGTGATAAGGAAGCACAGGAACTGATCAGGATTCCGGAAAACAGCAAACAGATCCCTTTGATTGTTCCTTGATTGATTTTTGTCTTGTTGAAATTAAAATTCATAAATAGTATTATTCTGTAAATAGTTTTCGATATAGGTAGATTTCCTGAACTCTGCAAAATTATTTATGTCAAGAAGCGGAATAGCTTCCTGATTGGCAAATTTATTCAGAAGACTTAGTTAGAGGCCGTCAAATAAAACAAAGCTTTCTAAATATTCTGGGATGATACTCGACCAATCCAGGTCTTCTTTAAGCCTATTGGAAAGGCCTTCTGCGGCTTCTTTTTCTCCATGTATTAAAAATGTCATTTTGGGTTTAGAGACAAAACCTTCAGTCCATTCTATCAATTCATCCTGATCTGCATGCGCTGAAAGCCCCTCTATGTAGTAAATTTTGGATTTTATAGGGACTTCAATTCCATACATACGGGATGTTTTCTCTCCTTCCAATATTCGTCTGCCTCGGGTACCTTCTGCCTGATAGCCAACGAAAATAAAGCTGTCTTGTTCGTTTGGAAGTCTGTTGTAAAGATGGTGGAGAACCCTTCCTCCTGTGGCCATGCCGCTTGCTGAGAGAATAATGGCATCACCCCTGATGGCATTTAGTGACATTGATGCTTCTTGGCTTTGGTAATAATGAAGCTTTTTGTACATGAATGGATTGCTTCCATCATCCTCAAACATGGAGCCCAGTTTATGGTAATTGCTGAACTGTTTGTACAATTTGGTGACATCAATTGCCATGGGACTATCAACATAAATGGGAATGTCCGGAATCTTTCCTTTTTGTCTCAAGAGAAAAAGATAGTATAAAATAATCTGGGTTCTGCCTACTGCAAAAGCCGGTATAACGGAAACCCCACCTGCTCTATATGTTTCTCTTATAGCTCTTCCAAGCTCTTCTTCCGGTTTTACATGCGCCTGTTTTCTATTTCCGTAAGTTGATTCAAGTAGTAATATATCAGCAAAGGGAAGTCTTGCAGGCGGATTGAGAATGGGGTCATGGTACCTGCCAAGATCACCTGAAAAAACGATTTTCTTCTCTTGGTTTTCCCCTTTGATTTTAAGCTTTACAATTGCAGCACCCAGTATGTGCCCTGCATTGTAGAAAGTGAATTTGATGTTGTCAGAGATGCTTACTTCTTCGGTCATTTCTACCGGTTGGAGCAGATGGAATACTTTTTCAGCGTCCTCTTTGGTGTAAAGTGGTAATGGTTTTTCATGCTTGGAGTAGCCTTTTTTGGCCGCATATTGTGCTTCTTCTTCTTGTAATTTACCAGAGTCCAAAAGGAGTATTTTTACCAATTCGGCTGTAGGATAAGTACAGTGTATTTGGCCATTGAAGCCCTCTTTAACCAATTTTGGTAGATAGCCGGAATGATCAATATGGGCATGAGTCAAGATCACGGCATCAATTTCTCTTGGATTGACAGGAAAAGCTTCCCAGTTACGGATTCGGTAGTCTTTCAGTCCTTGAAAAAGGCCACAGTCTACCAAGATCCTGAAATGCCCAATTTCTACCAAATATCTTGAACCTGTAACAGTTTTTGCTCCGCCTAAAAACTTAAGTTTAACTTGCATATTGTTTGGGTTTATTTTTTTAAAAATAACAGGATTATCTTCAAGGTAATGATTCCTACAGGAAATGAGTTGTAATATTTCATATGTTTATAATTTCTTTTCAGCGGTCATATGGTACCTCGCTTGGAATATTCATTCCACTGTGTGAAGCTTCCGTCTTGCTCGGTTTCATCTCTTCATATTTTGTATATCAGAGAAAAGCAATTTATGCAAATTGGTCAAAAAAATAGCGGCCTGAGAAACAGGCCGCTATTTTTGGTTTAGTATCATTCTTTTTACTCATTCATAAAATATGAACCTTTAAACTTTTCGATCGACAAACTATCCGAAGAAGTGAGCTTTGCATTGTTTGAGCAATTCAGGCAAAGTAACCCATCCTCATTGAAGACCCAGTGGTTTTTGGTATTGACATCTCGAGTTCTATATCCATTTTTGTAAAGTGTATTTCTGATGATAGGTAGGATAGATTTGTCCATGATAAAGGCTCGGTCGTAGGGGATTTCCAAGGTGAGCTTGAGATTTTGCCCTCTGAATCGATCCACTTTTTTGAGGTCTATCCCTCTTTCCAAGGTCAAAATGGAATCCAGTACGCTATAATTGTATTCGATTTGTTTGGCATTGTTCAAAGCATCTTCATGTCCTCTTCCTTTTGATTTGAAGTCCTGAATCAGAACCAAGTCTTCTCCGTCCGTGCCCTGCAATTGAAGATTGATCATTTCATACAATCCTCGTCCTGATATGTAATTTTCCGCTTTAAGGACTAATGTTCCTTCTTCTATATTCAGAACACTTTCCTGAGTATAAGTAGCCTCATTTTTGAATTGGGCGATGGTTTTTGGAAGTTGGAAAGCCGCTATGCCAATGCTCAGTAACCAGACTCCCAGTACAATCAATCCAAATCTTCCCTCGATCAGGCTTTTCTTGATGATCACACTGATTCCTAGCAGCAGTATAACAATCCCAGGAATCATGACCGCGAAACCTGTGGCTATTGCCAGCCAAAATGGAAGTATATCTGTAATCCATTGAGCAGGAATGTCATCCATATAGATCTGGTTTCCATTGAAGGGCAAGAGCTCGAAATATACACCAAGCAAAACCAGTGGGGTAATGGTGATAGCCATGCCTATCAAGAAGATAATCAGGCCGAAGAACACCCTTACCACAGAGAGTAAGAATTTTCCAAAGGGCCCAAGAGCCATTCCTATTCCTTCAATAATTCTCCCTAAAACCCTGAAAGGGGTCAGCAGTATTTTTCTTGTCTGACTTTCTTCTTTAGGAGGCAAAGGGTTCAGGTTTTCTTTGATGGTGGATTCGATATTGTCCAAAGTAATCGCACCTCCTTTCATCTGTATTCTTTCAGTGATGGATTTGGCCTGTGGGGTTATAATCCAAAGGATCAGGTAAATTACAAATCCGGAGCCACCAGCGAAAATCAATCCAATGAATAGCAATCTCACCCATATTACTTCAATGTTGAAGTAGGCAGCCAAACCACTCGCTACCCCGCCAATGGTCCTGTCATCTGGGTTTCTGTACAGTTTTTTGATATGCTTATCTTCAGGCTCATCGTAGGAGACAGGCAGGACCACCCACAGGACTATGTAAGCGATCAGTGCCCAAGCACCCAATGAGAAGCTGAACTTTAGGTTCCAGGGAAGAAAGTCCCATGCAGGTCTGCCAAAATTAATGTTGCCACTAAAAAGCAATAAAATCGCAACCAACCTTGTCCATAAAGGATCAATGGAAAGGTAATGGGCTATTCCTGCACATACACCTCCAAGGATTTTTCTGTTTTCAAGTCGGGTGAGTTTTTTATAACCTTTTGGTCCTTGACCCGGAGGGGTAATGTACTTATAGAAGTCATTTTCCGGTTCTTCGGATTTTTGTTTTTCTTCTGCTACAGGCTCTTCCACCTCTTCCACAGCTTTAAAATCAGCTATAGTCCCCATTTTTTCAATCAGGGCACTGACATTCTCAGCTGTAATGACTTGTTTGTTGTTTTTGAGGTTGCTCAGAAATATCTCAGCAATTCTGTTTTCAATATCAGAAATGATTTCCTGATTGTCTTCATAATGGGAAAAATGCCTGTTGATAGCTTCCAGGTATTTTTTGAGAGTAGCGTACCCATCCTCTTCTATGTGAAAAAGGATTCCGCTTATATTGATGCTTATGGTCTTTTTCATTGTTTTACTGCTTTGAGGTGATCATTTGCGTAGAGCTTACAAGGGATTCCCAAGTTTCGTTGAGTGTATTTAGGAAGTCCCTTCCTTCTTCAGTAATCAGGTAATATTTCCTAGGTGGGCCTGACTCTGATTCCACCCACTTGTACGAGACCAGTGATGCATTCTTAAGCCGTTGTAATAATGGGTAAAGTGTACCTTCCGCTACAATCATTTTGGCTTCTGTCAATTCTTCCAACATGTCTGAGGCGTATACTTCACCTCTGGAAATGATGTGTAAAATACAGAACTCCAAAAGTCCCTTTCTCATCTGTATTTGGGTGTTTGAAGCATTCATGTTTTTCTATGATAAATGGTTTGACAGGAAAGGAATCTGAGATAAGATTTCCGGTCCGTGCCAAGATTGATAGAAAAACTGTACCAATTCAACTGTAAGCCCCAGCTCATTGCCCGCTACTAGGCTATAAAAGGTACTGTTTTTTACCTTGGTAATAAAAAAAACTGCATTTAATTTCAAATAGAGCGCATTTGAAAAATATTTGATGAAAGCGAAAAATCTTTTTCCAAGAAACAGATTTTGTTTTGAGAAACTGAATTTGTGATCCAAGTGGACATAAACATGTTCGTAAGCGTACACTTTGTGATTTTTTTAAGCGTGGAATTTTTTAAAAATAAGCTTTTCAGTAAAGTATTTATTTTTACTTTGCACTGGTATTTTCCACAAAAAACATGGGCGTTTTGCGGTTTTTCATTTGTATACTTCTTTTCGCATTTAGTACTACTATAAGTGCACAGACTATTGCGCCCAAATATTCCAATGAGTTTATGAATATTGGAATCGGAGCACGTGCACTCGGAATGGGGGGGGCGCAAGTATCTTCTGTTCGTGATGTGACTGCGGCTTTTTGGAATCCTGCAGGCTTGATCGGAATCAAGCACGAGCATGAATTTTCCCTGATGCATGCGGAATATTTCGCAGGTATAGCCAAGTTTGATTATCTAGGTTACAGTACTGCAATCGATGCGGACAACCAAATAGGGATTTCAGTGATCAGGTTTGGTGTGGATGATATTCCGGATACCAGGTTTTTGTATGATGCCAATGGAGCTTTGAATTATAACAATATTCAGTTTTTCAATGCTGCGGACTATGCTTTACTTTTATCTTATGCAAGGGATGTGAGTGATGTCTTTAAAATAGGAGGAAATGCTAAAATCATCCATAGAAATGTGGGTAAATTCGCCCAGGCTTGGGGGTTTGGATTGGACGTAGGCGGTATTTTCCTATTGGATCAATGGAGGGTTGGTTTTATGCTAAGAGATGTGACATCCACATTCAATGCTTGGTTTCACAATGCCGATATGGTCAGGGATGTTTATTCCCAGACAAACAATGTAATTCCGGTCAATAGTATTGAACTCACTTTGCCAAGGGCAATTTTCAGTGTGACCAGAGATTATGAAATCAATGATGAAATTAAGTTGCAGGGTGTGCTGGATCTGGATTTTACATTTGACGGAATGCGGAATACAATATTAAGGACCAATCTGGTGAGTTTTGATCCGAGGGCGGGTATTGAAGCAAGTTATAAAAATATGGTTTTCCTGAGAGCCGGAGGAAGTAATGTCCAAAGGATCAAGGATTTTGATGAATCGTTTTACATGGCTTGGAAGCCAAGCTTTGGACTAGGGGTTTTTCTCAACGAAAAATTCTATATTGACTACGCACTTACGGATATTGGCGGAATCTCCCAAACACCCTATTCTCATGTGATCAGCGTGAAAGTGAGTTTGAAAGAACACAGCAACAGGTTCAGGTTGCATAAAGGATGGAATGACTGATGCTTAAAAAATTGGTTTTTATATGGCTTACACTTTTGGTCCCAATGCTAGGGTTTTCCCAGTCTGCTTGGATTGATTATAGCCAGCCATACTACAAAGTGTCTACTGCTGAGGACGGCATTCATAGAATTACTTTTACTTCATTATCAGCTTCGGGAATCAATCCCAGCGCCGTTGATCCAAGGAATATCAAACTATTTCACCGGGGAGAGGAAGTTGCCATATTTGTCCAAGGAGAGCAAGATGGACGATTTGATCCCAATGACTTTATAGATTTTTATGGAAAAAAGAATGATGCCGAACTTGATAAAAAATTCTTTTCAGATCCATCTCATTTGGGAAATCGCCTGTACAATCAGCATAATGATTCCACTGCTTTTTTTCTCACCATAGGAAACACCCCCGGGAAAAGAATGGCTACCCGACCCAACCCAAATTCTTCCAACCCAAGTCTAAGTAATTACCAAACTCAAAAAACTGAAGTTTTTGCCAATCAATATAACCTTGGGAGGACTTACAATCCAGGTGTCCGTTTAGCTGCTTTTGAGCAGGGTCAGGGCTGGATGAGTGCTCCTATCCCAAAGAACAATCCATTTTTGATTTCCCTGAATGAATTGGGCCAGATAGCTTCAACAGGAACTGCAATACTGGAAATCGGATTGGCTGGAAGGTCAGATACTCCACACCTGACTGCAATTTCTGCAGGCCCAACCACTGGCTCAGTAAGGGAAATAGGAAGATTTGAGTACAGTGGGTTTGAAGTAGTCAACGAATCCCTGACACTGAACTCCAATGACTTCAACCCTGATGGTAGTTTAAGTATTAGGATTACATCCATGGGAAGTGGAAATGTGGACAATGTTTCAGTCGCATATATAAGACTTACTTACCCTAAGCAAGTAGAGAATGGCGATTTCAGTGCAGAGGTATTTATCCTCGATCCGCAAAGTTCCAACATAGAGATAGATAATGCCCTTTCCAACTATGTGGCCTATGATATAGCTGATCCAATCAATCCTGTTAGGATTCCTGTGAATAAGTCTGGGAATACTGTTCGTTTGACAGGAGGTATTCAAGGTCAGGAAACAAAAATTTTGGTCGAAAATCAGCTCAACATCAAAGAGATAAATATCATGCCTAGGGTGAATTTCAGAAATTTACTTTCTATAAAGGCTGATTTCATTATTCTCACACACAGGGTACTGAGAACACCTACTTCTACTTATGCTGACCCTGTTAAGGCTTATGCAGAACACAGAGCATCCCCGGGAGGAGGAGGCTATGACACATTGGTGGTCAATATTGATGAACTGTATGATCAATTTACTTTTGGAGAAAAAACTCCATTGGCGGTTTACGAGTTTCTAAGAGAATACTACCCGAGACATCAACCGGAATTCCTTTTTCTTGTAGGGAGAGCCATGGGAATGTTTACTACTGCAAGGCAAAATAATGTTACCTATTTCTACAGACAAAGACCTGCTATTTTCAATTTCCAGGATTTGGTACCACCAGCGGGTTATCCTTATGCTGATAATAATTTTTCCATAGGACTGGATGCCCAAAACCCTTTTGCTCAGGCAGTAGCCACAGGTAGAATACCGGCAAGAGTTCCTGAGGATGTCGCCAATTACTTGGATAAGGTCAAAGAAAAAGATGCCATGGGTGTGTCGGAAGACTGGATGAAAGAAATTATTCACCTGAGTGGAGGTGTTTCTGCTTTTGAACTCACAAGATATTTTAACTTTCTGAATGGTTTCAAAACCATTGCAGAAGGTCCTTTTCTGGGAGGGAATGTGACCACTTACAGAAAAAGATCCAACTCTACTATTGAATTGATCGATATCTCCAAAGATGTGAATCGAGGAACCAACCTGATTACTTTTTTTGGTCATGGAGCCCCATCTGTGATAGATATTGAAATTGGCTTTGCGTCGGACCCCACTATGGGATATAACAATCGGGGCAGATATCCCATGTTATTGCTCAATGGATGTGATGCGGGGAATGCATTTGGCAATGCCTACACTTTTGGAGAAGATTGGGTGCTCGCCCCTGGGAAAGGTGCTACCAATTTCATGGCTCACGCCAGCATAGGAGTGGATGTTTATTTGAGAAGGTACTCTGAGTCATTTTATGCCAAAGCTTTTTCTGATTCTACCACGATATACAAGCCAGTGGGTGAAGTCATCAGGGAAACAGAAAAACTCTTTTTCCAACGTTATGGTACCTCAGTCGTCAATAGGGCGCATGCTGAGCAACTGATTATGTTAGGAGATCCGGCCATTCGCCTTTTTCCTGCCAATAAAGCGGATTATTCAATAGAAGCCTCTGATGTGACTTTGGGAGCATTTGAAGGGGAGCCATTCAATGCATTGGCGGATTCATTAAGGCTGTCATTCGTGGTCAAGAACCTTGGAAGAGTAGATCTTGATTCCATCACCTTGCGGGTGGGAAGAAGGTTGCCGGATGGCAACAGTGTGAATTATCCTGTTAAAATGTTAGCACCGATTACTCGAAAGGATACTATAGACTTCGCAGTCCCCAATACCGGTATTGCTGCTTTTGGCGAAAATATCTTCACCATTGAGATCAATCATGACAGGAGTGTGTCTGAGATGACTTTTTCCAATAATTCAGTGACGGTGACAGAATTTGTTCCTCTCAGTGGGACTTTGCATGTCTTACCAGCTGAGTTTGGTATAGTCAATACAAATGAGGTTGAATTGATTGCTCAGATTCCTGGTAAATCCGTAGAGCCGAGGAATGTAATTGTTCAAATAGATACCAGTCCCAATTTTTCTTCAGCCAACAGAAAGGAAAATAGAATCACCACCAATAACCTTATCAATTGGAAGCTGGATTTGTTCCAAAATGTAAATCCCGGAGATTCTCTGACCTTTTATTGGAGGTCAAGATTTTCTGAACCCAGAGAAGGAGAATCAGAGGACTGGACCGTAAGTTCTTTTAGCTATATCAATGATGGACCGGAGGGTTGGACACAACGCACCATGCCTCAATTGGAAAGTAATCTATTAAGTAATCTTGAAATAGACCAGAATCAGAGAATCTGGAAATATCCTGATACCAACTTGAACATTGAGGTATTTACATTTGGCAATCAAGCTGACAGCCTTACATTCAGAAATACCCAGTTTTATCTCGATAGAGTTCCCTACATTATTGACAATGTAAACAATGTCAATTCCAGGCTTTGTCCTGATGGTTCCCTAGGGCTGGTTGCTTTTGAACAGCGCTCTCTGACACCTTATTTAGTGATACCTGTTCCGGGTTTTGATATTTTGGATGGAAGGTCTTGTGGAAGGGTGCCTCAGGTAATTCAAAGTATAAGAAATGCCTGGATCACCCAGCCGGGACAGTCCATTTTGATTGATTACATAGATGGATTGAAAGAAGGCGATTATGTGGTTATTTTCTCAGTTGGCAATGTGACCTTTGAGCAATGGCCTGATGAGGCTTTTGAAAAAATGAAAGAAGTAGGTGCCAATGAAGCCCTTCTCCGTAACCTGAAAAGCGGAGACCCCTATGTGCTTTATGGCAGAAAGGGGATGAGACCAGGGGAAGCAATGGAGATTGTCGCCCAGAGAGACTTGGAATTGGAGACCAACCAACAGGTAATTCAATTTGAAACAGACCTTGAGGGTTATTTTACCTCAGGTACCATTCTTACACCAAGGATTGGTCCCGCTGCTGAGTGGAAGCAGTTTTTCAATAATGTTAACCAAAGGGATTGGTTCAATGAAGAGCTGGCTTCCTTTGATGTGATCGGTATCAGGTCTAATGGGGAAGAACAAGTCCTTTTCAATAGTGTTCGGGAATCTACTTTTAACTTGGAATCAATCAATCCTTCGGCGTATCCTTACCTGAGGTTGCGCTATGCCATGAATGACCAAGAGTCAACAGCTCCGGCGCAGTTGGACAAATGGCAGGTCAATTATACAGGAGTACCGGAAGGTGTGTTGGTATTCAAAAACAGGGAAGACCAGATTACACTTCAGGAAGGGGAGGAGTCGGTTTTGAATTTTGAGTTTATCAATATTTCCAAATATGATTTTACGGATTCAATTGTAGTAGAATGGAGTTTCAATAATGCCAGTCAGAGAAGAAGAGAGGAATTCAGGAAAAAAATTCCTGCCTTGCCCGCTGGGGAGAGCTTTGAGTTCAGTTTGGATTTTAATTCTATCGGAAGAGGAGGGAATGTGGAAGTGGAGGTTTTTGCTAATCCCCGAATACAAATGGAGCAGACTTTCAGGAATAATTTCATTGACTTAGGGTCCTATTTTATTGTGATTCCGGACAACAGTACGGCTATTTTGGATGTCAATTTTGATGGGATTTATATTATGGATGGAGATATTGTTTCTCCTTCGGTAATGATCAATACTTTGCTCAAAAATGAGCAGACGCTTATTTACAAAAAGGATACAATGGGAATTGATCTTTTCCTCAAAAAACAATGTGATGGTTGTCAGTTTGAGCGATTGAGCTTCAGCAATCAAAAAGTAAATTGGACAGAAGCCACTGAAGACTCAGATTTCAAAATTGAACTGAAACCTGGGCCTTTGGAAGATGGGATGTACACCTTTAGGGTAGTGACGGAGGATTTGGGAGTGGAAAAACCCTTTGAAATTAATTTTGAAGTAATCAATGAAGCGACTATTACTAACTTTTACCCTTATCCGAATCCGTTCAGCAGTTCAGTACGCTTTGTGTTTACCGTAACAGGCTCGGAAGTACCTGATCAGGTGAAAATCCAAATCATGACTGTCACAGGAAGAGTAGTGAGGGAAATCCTTCAAGATGAGCTTGGACCAATCCGTATAGGGAATAATCTCTCAGATTATGCCTGGGACGGAAGGGATGAATTTGGAGATCAGTTGGCCAATGGAGTTTATATTTACAGAGTTTTGGTCAGGAAAAATGGTACATTCGTAGAGCCTAGGGCTACTGCTGGAGACAAAGCTTTTAAGCAGGGTTATGGCAAAATGTATCTACTGAGGTAATTTTCTTTAATTGAGTCTATGGACCCCATTTTGGTGACTGAACGATTGCATTTACGCAAACTTACACATGAGGATTCGGGATTTATTCTTCATTTGCTCAATACAAAGGGTTGGTTAGAGCATATTGGAGATCGGGGAGTCAGGGATATAGAGGACGCAGAGGATTATTTGGACTCCGGTCCATTAAGTAGTTATGGGAAAAATGGATTTGGATTGTATCTGGTTCAGTTGAAGCCCCTTTCCTCAGAGAAGATCGGTTTATTTGGATTTCTTCAAAGAGAAGAATTGAATGCTCCTGATATAGGATTTGCTTTTTTACCCGAATATGAGGGAAAGGGTTTTGCATTCGAAAGTTCAAAAGCTTTGATTGAAAATGCTCAGAGACAAAAGCTCTTTTCAAAACTTTATGCGATCGTCTCCAAAGAAAATTTCAAATCGCAAAAGCTTTTGTTGAAATTGGGGATGGGCTTACAGGGTGATTTTTATTTACAGGGTAAGGACGAAGTGTTGGACCTTTATGCTATGGAATTTTAGTTTTTTTGGTAAAAAAGCGCCAGATACCCCAAACGCTAAGACCGAATAAAGCGATTAATACAACAATTTCCCCAGTCCCACTTTTTTGCATGATTGCGGAATAGATGCTTGAGGCCAATGTTCCTGAAAAAAATACGAAAAGGGTTCTGGGCAACATTCCCAAAGTGCCGAAGATGACTAGTTTTGTATAGCCGGATTTCATCAGTGCAAAAAGCAAATTGGACATGGCAAATGGAATTACCGGACTTAGCCTTACAAAAAATATAAGCTCCCCCAGATTATGTTTCTTTTTTTCTATCAAAGCTTCGGCCTTAGGATATTTGTTTAAAATCAAAGAAAGGCTGTTTCCTCCAAGCCCCGTTCCCCATGCATAACCAAGTACGGTGGCTAGTGTGTAACCCATTACTAACAAAGGAAATGCTTGCCATCCCAGAAAGAAACCTGAAAGTCCTGCAATCAGTGTGGTAGGCATCAGGGCAAGGCCCATCAAAAGAATTGAAACTAAAAGGGCTATCAGAATGGTTATGCTATTGTCAAAAGCAAGTTGACTCATCCATGCTGAGTTTGCCAAAGCCCAAGGGACGGTTACCAGGCTCCCAATGGAAGGCATCAAAGTCACCCAAAGAATTGCAAATGCCACTTTTGGATTATTCCTGCCGGCGTTTTTGAATTCCTTGAATATACTTTGCTTTTTTTCCATCTTTGAGCTGCGCAATCACAAAGGAAAAAAATAAACCATTCAAACCCATTTAATTTTAGAACTAAAGCTTATGAAATTCGGAACAAAAACAATACACGCCGGTGTAGAACCGGACCCATCAACAGGTGCAATCATGACCCCGATTTTTCAAACCTCTACTTATATACAAAGATCTCCAGGGGATCACAAAGGGTATGAGTACTCCAGAACGCATAATCCTACCCGTACTGCCTTACAAAATAATCTGGCAGCTTTGGAAAATGGAAAACATGGTTTGTGTTTTTCCTCAGGCTTGGGCGCAATTGATGCCATCATCAAATTGTTGAATCCAGGGGATGAAGTGATCAGCACCAATGACCTTTACGGTGGTTCTTACAGAATTTTTACCAAAGTATTTGAGCGCTATGGCATTAAATTTCATTTTATTTCCA
Source organism: Indibacter alkaliphilus LW1 (assembly GCF_000295935.2). Taxonomy (GTDB): domain Bacteria; phylum Bacteroidota; class Bacteroidia; order Cytophagales; family Cyclobacteriaceae; genus Indibacter; species Indibacter alkaliphilus. The sequence goes on along the minus strand of NZ_ALWO02000040.1, from coordinate 66,090 downwards.
TGGAAGAACCCAAAAACATTGAGAAATACATCAATGAAAATACGAAATTGATCTGGGCTGAAACACCAACCAACCCAATGATGAATATCATTGATATTGAAGAAATCGGCAAAGTAGCGAAGAAACACAAATTGCTTTTTGGTGTGGATAATACTTTTGCTACTCCTTTTCTACAAAACCCACTTGATCTAGGTGCCGATCTGGTCATGCATTCAGTGACCAAATACCTTGGAGGACACTCAGATGTAGTGATGGGAGCAATTGTAGTAAATGACGATCAATTGGCAGAACAATTGGCATTTATACAGAACGCCTGTGGAGCTACCCCTGGTCCTCAAGATTGTTTTTTGGTGTTGAGAGGGATTAAGACTTTGCATTTGAGAATGGAAAGGCATTGCCAAAATGGAAAAGCCATAGCCGAATTCCTAAAGACTCAGGAAAAGGTTGATAAGGTTTACTGGCCTGGTTTTGAGGATCACCCAAATCACGATATCGCCAAAAAACAAATGAGGGATTTTGGGGGAATGATTTCCTTCACACTCAAGGGGAATAAAATTGAAGACGCTAATAAAATATTGGAAAATCTGCATTATTTCTCTTTGGCAGAATCACTGGGAGGTGTGGAGTCACTTTGCGGTCACCCTGCTTCCATGACGCATGCCAGTATTCCAAAAGAAGAGAGAGAGAAAGTTGGTCTGGTAGATTCACTGATCCGACTGAGTGTGGGTATAGAAGATGTCGAGGACCTGAAAGAAGATCTTGCAGGAGCTTTAGCCAAACTTTCTTAATTGCCTCCTTTGATGCAGCAAGAGTTTAAGCATGGGAATAAGCGCATGCCGGTAGTGGATGTGCTTATTCCTGCTTTCAATGAAGAAAACTCCGTTGGACTGGTGGTTAGGGATATTCCTGATTTTGTCAGAAATATTATTGTAGTCAACAATAATTCAAATGACAGTACAGTGAAAGTTGCCCGAGCTGCTGGAGCTATTGTTTTAGATGAACCAAAAAGAGGTTATGGCAAAGCATGCCTGACAGGAATGGAATATATTGGCCAACAGGAAACCCAACCTGACATCCTTGTTTTTTTAGATGCAGATTACAGTGATTTCCCCGAACAGATGGAGGATGTGATCCTTCCAATTACCGAGAGAGGGTTTGATATGGTAATTGGATCCAGAGCAAAAGGTGAAAAGGAAGTCGGCTCCATGACCTTTCCCCAAATCTTCGGCAACTGGTTGGCTACCTCTTTGATGAAAATGATTTACAAAACAGATTATTCGGACTTAGGGCCTTTTCGTGCCGTCAAGTGGGAAAAGCTGAAATCTCTGGGGATGGTAGATGAGAATTACGGTTGGACTATAGAAATGCAGATCAAAGCTGCCAAAGCAGGCTGGAAGACCACAGAGGTAGCGGTGGATTACAGGAAGCGAATTGGTGTTTCCAAAGTTAGCGGAACGGTGAAGGGAGTTTTTGGTGCAGGCTATAAGATTCTTTGGACCATTTGGAAATACTGGTAATTAGTTTCCTTCTTTTTGTGTGATTGGGTGCGTGTTCTGTATTTTTGACTCTGCAATCAAACCCAAAAACAATGACCCAAAGAATCATTAGCCTTTGCTTTTTTTTATTTTTTCTGACTCAAGCAAGTCTTTTCGCCCAATCCAAGTTTGTCATGGCCGGCTTGACCCATGGACATTCCCATTGGATTTTTCAGAAACCATTTCAAGGAGATTTCGAACTCTTGGGGATATATGAGTCCAACCCTGAAGTTAAAAAGCAGTTTCAGGATAATTATGGCTTGGATGATGGCCTGTTTTTCGATGATTTGGAGAAAATGCTGGATGAAATTAAACCCGATGGCGTTCTTGCTTTCGGTCCAATATCCGACCACATCCATATTGTCAAAGCAGCTGCTCCACGGGGGATTCATGTCATGGTAGAAAAACCATTGGCTTTTCGTGCGCAAGAAGCAGAAGCCATGAAAATGCTTGCCGAAGAAAACGGTATTCATTTATTGGTCAATTATGAGACTTCCTGGTATCCCAGCACAGATGCTTTGGTTCATAAAGCCAAAACAGAAGAAGATCAATTTGGGAAGATAAGAAAAGCAGTTTTTCATCATGGGCATAAAGGGCCAAAAGAGATCGGTGTTGGTAAAGAGTTTTTGGATTGGTTGACAGATCCGAAACAAAACGGAGCAGGTGCATTGGTAGATTTTGGATGTTATGGTGCCAATATCATGACTTTGCTGACTGATGGAGAGGTTCCTCATTCTGTGACTGCCATTACCCAGACCTATAAGGATGACATTTATACCCATGTGGAGGATGAAGCAACTATTATTTTAACCTACAAAGAATCTCAAGCCATCATACAAGCTTCTTGGAATTGGCCTTTTGACAGGAAAGACATGGATGTTTATTTTGAAAAAGGATATCTCAAAGCTCCTGAAAAAGAGAGATTGGATATGCGCATTGAAGGACAGTCTGAAGACATGGTACAGTTTCTGGACAAAAATAAAACAGGGACCTATTCCAATCCTTTTCAGTATTTTGCAGAGGTGATCAATGGGGAAATCAATTTACCACCCTTTGGGTTATACACTTTGGAGAATAATGTGATTGTGGCCAAAATCCTGGATGCTGCGATTGAGTCGGCGAAATCAGGAAAGACAGTTTATTTAGAACCTTAAGGAAAGAGTTATGCTAAAAAAAATAATTTTTGGACTATTGAGCTTGGTAATAATTGCAAGTTGCAGTAAGCCTCAAAGAGAAAATATTGATTTTGATGCCTGGGGGAAATACTGGTTTCAGGGTAAAGCGGAACTTAGCAGCTTTGAGCTTACCCAATATAGATATGGAGAGCCCAGAGAAGGGGAAGCCGTTTTGATTTTTGTTACAGAAGATTTTTCCAGAAAAAAACAGGTGAAATTGGATAATCCTGGGGATGCAGGAAGGGACAAACTTTCAGTGATCAAAATGAACCAAACCAGAGACTTTGTCACTGGGATTTACCCTTACCATATGATGCTTTCTGCATTTACACCTACCAAGGAACAATCGAATGGGGTCAAGTTCACGCTTTCTTCCCAAGAATGGTGCGGCCAGTCATTTGCGCAGCTTAATCTGAAAAGCGGAGAAAGTTACTCAGGTAAATTATTCTCCTATTTTGAGCAGGAAGGTGATGATACTTTTTCATTCAGTGGTTTGGCCGAAGATGATATTTGGAACCTGATCAGGATTGACCCTGGCCAGATTCCAACCGGAAGTGTTCAGATGCTTCCTTCCTTGTTTTACCAGAGATTTACACACAAGGATTTTGAGAAGCAAGAAGCCTTCGTTAGAGTAAGGGACATCAGCGAAAACAGAAGTCAGGTTGAAGTGGCTTACAGTAACGGAAGCAGGGTGGTCAAAATTGATTTTGAAAAAGAGTTTCCTTTTCAAATCATGGCTTGGGAGGAAGAAGATACCCGCTCTGATGGCAGCAAAGAGGTGACCAAAGCCAAAAGAAAGGGATTGAAAGTGGTAGATTACTGGACAAGAAATAAAGTGGAGGATGAGTTTTTGAGAAAAGAGCTGAATTTGAAATATTGATCATTTTCCATTTATTGATGTGAAAAAAGCCTTACTGCTGATTGCTGTTCTCTTTGCACTTGCTTTGATGAACTATCATTTCGAAAGAACTGATTTTGGTTGGCAGCTTGGGCTTTACACTTTTTTATTCGGACTTTATTACAAGGTCATTTATAGAGAAAAGATTGAAATTGGACTCAATGAGGGTTTACTGGCTGCTTTACTCATCAGGTTGATTTTGTTGCCTGCAATTCCTGTTTTATCTGATGATTTTTACCGTTTTGTTTTTGATGGGCAATTGATCGCCAATGGTATTAATCCTTACAGTTTTTTGCCAGTTGAGGTCTTGGACAAGCTACACCCTGAACATGACTTTTCATACTGGAGTCATTTGTTATCCAATATGAATTCACCTGAGTATTATTCAGTGTACCCACCCGTGCATCAGGTGATATTTTGGGTAAGCAGCCTGGCCGGTGAAGAACTGCTTTGGAATATCATTTTGCTACGTCTGGTGATTTTGGTATTTGAAGGATTGTCTTTTTTACTGCTATTCAAGATCATCAGATTGAAAGGACTTTCCTTGAATTTTCTATGGCTCTATGCCTTCAATCCCTTAGTGATTTTGGAATTGACCGGGAATCTACACTTTGAAGGACTTGTCCTTACTGGGCTTTTGTTGGGGATATACTTCTGGGAGAAAAAAAAGGTATACTCAGCTGCTTTGGGTTGGTCATTGGCTTCTGGTCTGAAACTGACTCCTTTAATATTAGGTCCTTTATGGTTGAAGTCTTGGTCAGGAAAACAATTGTGGAAATTTCTTTTGACTTCAATGATTCTGATTTCCGTATTCCTGATACCTCTGATTTTGGGGAATGGCCATCAGGGCTTTTGGGAAAGTTTCCGGCTTTATCAAAGCAAATTTGAGTTCAACGCATCAGTATATTATTTGATAAGGGAGGTTTGGGCAGGTGTAGTTGGGTATAATCCGCAGATTTACCTAGGGCCGACTTTGAGTGTGGTGACTTTGGTTTCAATATTGATTTTTTCATACTTCTGGAAGGTGGCTTCGTTCTCCCAGATTACCCAAGGTGCCGTATGGATATATTTGATTTACCTCTTGTTACAGCCAGTGGTACACCCTTGGTATTTGATACCGGCATTTGGCCTAGGGGTATTGGTTCGTGACAGGGTGTTTTTGGTGTGGACTGGCTTGGTTTTTTTGTCCTATAGTGCTTACAGATCAGACCCGGTAGCAGAAAGTTTTGTTTTGATATTTTTGGAGTATGGGATATTGATTTTCTTTCTAATTTCGCCCTTAATTAAAACTATATATCCCAAGAGGAATCTATATGAACAATAAATATTTCTTTGTAGTAATTTTTATCACTTTACTTTCCTCCTGTTCCGCCCGCGACAAGCAGGCCGTTTCGATTATAGAAAAATCCATAGAAGCTCACGGAGGTTGGCAGGCTTGGGAACAGGTTCAGTCCATTTCCATGGTACGGGAGATTTGGCTCTTTGATGAATCCGGTGAACCGGAATCTTATGTGACACAGGAGAATACATTTCGCCTTAAGCCTTATTTTGAAGCTAAAATGAGCTGGGAGAAGGATGGAATTGCCCATAGAGTGACTTTCGACGGAAAGAAAACCCAATATTGGATGGGGAGCAATGATATTCAAAACAAAGGGTTTTTAGCAGCTAAGAAAAAGGATATTGATGCAGCTTTTTATGTATTGAGCAAGCCCTTTGACCTTTTGGATGCGGGAAAGGTGCTCAGCTACGAAGGGAAAACTGAACTAACAGGAGGATTGATGATGGAAACTGTCAAAGTCATTGACGGCGACCCAAATGACCCGAGTGTTGATGAGTGGTGGTACTATTTCGACCCATCAAGCTTTGAACTCTATGCATATAAGGTAAAAACAAGTGATCATTACAGCTTAGTTTACAATCAAGGTTGGGACCGTACTTTTGGTTTGTTGATGCCCGCTCAGAGAGAAAGTTTTAGGGTGGATTCTTTAGGGAACCATTTGTACCGACGAGCTATTTATGGATATGGTATGTATGATGTGGATAAATGAGAAGACTCATTACAAATAAACTGAAGACTTCCTGCATGCTTATAGAGCTTCCTTTCAAAAAAATATATTCAACCCCAGACACCTCTCTAAATATGAGATTCTTTCTTTACCTTTTTCTTGCAATGACTGTTATCAGCTCCTGTAGTCAAAAATCCGAAGCAGAAAAAATCATTGATAAGGCCATTCTTGCTCATGGAGGCATGCAATTTGAAAAGGTCAGAGTCAGTTTTGATTTTAGAGACAGGTATTATGAGATTTTTAAATCTTCCGAGGCATTTGAATACCTGCGTCAATTTACCGACTCCACAGGCTTGGTGAGAGACGTTTTGAACAATTCCGGATTTGTTAGGACGGTGAATGGAACACAAGTCGAACTGGAAGAAAAATGGGTAAAAGCCTATTCCAATTCCGTAAATTCAGTGGCATATTTTGCTTTTCTTCCTTATGGCTTAAATGACCCGGCTGTATTCAAGACTTATCTTGGTGAATCTGAAATTGAGGATCAGAAATATCACCTGGTGAAAGTGACCTTTTCCGAAGATGGGGGAGGAGAAGATTTTGAAGATGAATTTTTGTATTGGATCAATCAGGATACTTATTTGACTGACTATTTGGCCTATTCATACCTGACCGAAGGGGGAGGGGTACGGTTCCGAAAAGTAAGCAATAGACACGAAATAGAAGGTCTGGTACTGCAGGATTATGAAAACTATAAGCCCAAGGTTAAGGGGGCCTCATTAGAAGAAATGGAAGACCTTTTCAAAGCAGGGGAACTTGAATTACTTTCTGATATTTTGTTGGAAAATGTCAAAGTGGAAACCATCAGATAACAAAAGAGCAAAAGAAGTTATTAGGTAAGAGATAGCTTTAATTTGTCTTCTACAGGATTCAAAAATAATTTAGATCAGAGCAACGAATCAATTTTTCCGATAGCTTTTAACTTCGGATATTTCTGTAAAGTTCAATGAGTTCATCCTCAAGAATTTCTCTTTCCTTTTGATTCTTTTCCAGTTTTTTCTTGATAGTCTTCATTTGAAAGTTTCTGAAAGTCAGTATTCTGTAGAAAAAACCCGCAAAAAACAGTCCCTGCCGGGCCTTCATCAAAAGACCCCGCAACTTATAGCCACGCGCAAGCTGAGACAATCTAGCCACCTTGATGATGCGCATGGTCCTGACAAAGGCAATAAACGGCAAAAGAATGATCAGAAGGTCTATCCAGTTTTTTTGGACATATTCGAGTTTTTCACGGCTAATGGATACCATTAAAATAAACTCAAAAGCAAAAGCCAGCCAGATAAATGCCTGGGCAAGGTCTAATACAAATGACAAATCTGTTTGCAGATAATTTTCAACCTGATCATAAAACTTCCACTCAATCACCAAGACCGGGATAATCAGTAGGGCAATTACAATCATTGGAATGGAGAATTTCTCTTTCAAATACTTCAGCAAGCCTTCATTCCTGTGGGACCAGCCCATAAAAGGGATCCATTGTATGTCAGGATCCATCAAGTGCCTTCCTCCCATCCTTGAGGGAGGAAAAAGCAAAGCCTGCATTCTGCCAATAAATTGAAATCTGTTTAATTCAGCCTTGCTTTTATTTTTCACAAAGAGCATTATCCCAAATTCCAGAATAAACGCTGCCCAGCCTATCAGGTAAAGGATAGCTACCTTGCTTTGAAAGATTGCAACGCTGATATTTTCACCCTCATGGGCCAGCAAGTTGATCAAAGCTGCTGCCAGGATAAGCATAAACAAGCCCAGAGTGTACATAAGGGGTGTCATCGCATTCTCGTATTTTGCCAGAAGGGAACCTTTGGGAGGATGTTGATGGGTCATGATCCGCATATCTCTGGGTGCAGATTCTTCCAAAAACATCGGGTAATCTTCGGCAACGGATTTGATTTCTTCAAGCTTTTCCTGCCTTCTAAGAATCTGATTGACCTGGAAGAGAATGTAGGGGTTATTGCAATCTTGAAGCTTACTGATAAGATCTTGTTTGTTGAGATTTTCTTTTTCAGCCATAAATCAAGTCTGTTATAAAAAATGTAATAATCCTTTTTGGAGTTCGAAATTAGGAAAAATTAGAGTATCGCTGTGTTTTTTTGAGAATTCAACGAATATATGAATCAATTTTTCCATTGCGGGGGTTGTATAAAGAGCGTCAAAACAAAACTTCAACAAAAATACAAGGAATGGATTTCAGAAAAATCCAAAATCAGATCAAGTTTTATCTCCGAAAAGGATTGAATCCAAAAGAATTGGCCTTGTGTCTGACCTTGACAGTGTACATCAGTGTTTTCCCTGTTTTGGGGACTATTACAGTATTGTTGACATTGGTCATCCTGAAGCTAAATCTAAACCTTCCTTTGGCATTGAGTGTCAGTTATCTGCTTACACCACTGCAACTCTTAAGCATAATTCCTTTTGTCAGGGTAGGGGAATTTGTACATGGTGCAGAAAAATACCCATTGACCATTGAGCAGCTGCAAGCTTCCATTGCTGGAGGATTTACAGAGATGATTGCAGTCTTTTCTTCCAGGATCATGATGGCGATTTCAGGTTGGGCTTTGATAGCTACCCCAATATGTTTGATATTGTACATAGTGCTTTACCAAACAGCGAGGTGGAGGCAACTCAGCAAAATAAAAGAGGAAGTAGAATCTTACAAAGACTAAAACCAAGTAGAATGACTATGAAAGCAATCTGGAATAATCAAATCATCGCCGAGAGCGATAAAACCATACAAATAGAAGGGAATCATTATTTTCCGGCTGAGACAATTAAAAAGGAGTTTTTCAAACCATCGGAAACACAAACCACCTGTCCTTGGAAGGGTGTCGCCTCCTATTATCACGTGGAAGTAGATGGTAAAACCAACAAAGATGCTGCTTGGTACTATCCCGATACCAAACCTGCCGCACGAGAAATTAAGGATTATGTGGCTTTTTGGAAAGGAGTGGAAGTAAAGCCATAATATTATAATTATATTGAAATCATAGTTCGCATTTAAGTAAAGGATTTAACATCACTATGATTTTAAAAGCTTTGAGACAACCTCAAAAAGTCACTAAGATTTCTGTTTTGGGATTTTGCATACTTTTTTTGGGGTTCGCTTTTCTTTTCCCTGATTTTTTTAAGAAAAAGCTTGGAGAATTGACAGTGGTGCTACTTCAAAATTTCGGGTTCTTTTATCTGATTTTGGGTTTTCTTTCAGTTATCCTACTTTTTGTATTAGCCTTTTCAAAATGGGGGAAAATCCGATTTGGACAAGAAAGACCGGCTTACTCTTGGTTTTCTTGGATAGCCATGCTTTACAGTACAGGGATGGGAGCCGGCCTATTATTGAGGGCTGTGCAGGAACCTGTTTTTTATTTTCAAAATCCACCCAGATCATCGATCCTCAGTACAGGTGATTTTGCTTTACAGTACACCTTTTTTCACTGGGGACTGACTCCTTGGGCCTTTTATGGCTTATTTGGTTTGATCATGGCTTATGTACTCTATGTAAAAAAAGCGGCGGCCCTCAGCTCCTCACTTTTATCGGGCGAAGCGCAAATCAGTATTTTGGCCGTGCTGATGAATGTTCTGACTATAGTCTGTACCCTATTGGGAGTTGTTGCAGCACTGGGTTTGGGGTCAAGGCAATTATTGGAGGCAATAGGTTCTTTAGGTGATATTCCGACAAATGCCCTTCAAGCAGTAATGGCCGTTGTAGTGGTCACAGGCATTGCCACAACTTCAGCATTATTGGGAATGCAAAAAGGCATCAAAAACCTCTCGAACTTCAACCTTAGCCTGGCTACAGTACTTTTGATATCAGTAGCTATTTTGAGTTGGTCGGGAGGTGTTCAGTTTGGATTTCTAAATATTCTGGGCAATTATGTTTATGAGTTTGCTTCCATGTCACTTAATTTAGGGAACCATCAGGTCGGGATAGAATTCTTACAGGATTGGACTTATTTTTATTGGGCATTTTGGCTTGCATGGGCTCCCTTCACCGGGGTTTTTATTGCGAGGATTTCCAAAGGCCGTAGTATTAGGGAATTTGTTTTGGCAGTCTTAATTGTACCAGCCTTAGGTACATTTATTTGGTTTACAGTATTTGGTCAAAGTGCTTTTCATTTAATTCAATCCGGCAAAGCATCTTTTGAGGACTTCCAATCCATTTATACAGGACTTTTTATTTTTCTGGACTACTTTCCTTGGGCCGGAATAACAAAAATTATTGGTCTGGTTTTGGTTTTTACATTTTTGATCACCTCTGTGGACTCTGCAATTTATGTACTAAGTATGTTTACTGATCGGGGAAATGTAAAGCCTTCCAAAACCTATAGATTGTTTTGGGGTTTAATGATTGGGCTTTTTACTATCGGATTGATTTTGATAGGGAAAGAGGCTTTGTTGGAGGCTGTTTCGCAGATGTTGATTGTTTTTGCTTTTCCTTTCAGCCTGATGTTTTTGGGAATGGCAGCTTATTTTGTTAGTATCTTGTTTTCGAAAAAAATGAATTATGAATAAAACTTCACGACTTAAAGAGCGATTTGATGAAGCTAGAAGTTATTCAGAAAATATCTGTGAACCACTGGAGATAGAGGATTATGTTCCCCAACCCATGGTGGATGTTTCCCCACCCAAGTGGCACCTCGGTCATACCACCTGGTTTTTTGAGGCTTTTGTTTTGGAACCTTACTCGAAAGGATATCGGCTCTATCACGATGATTTTGCTTATCTGTTCAATAGCTACTACAACAATGCAGGAGAAAGGGTACTCCGGCCAAACAGAGGTTTGATGAGCCGCCCTCCTGTCAGGGAAGTAATGGCTTACAGGGCTTATGTGACCGAACAGATGCTGGATTTTTTGGACAAGAATCCAGATCAAGAGGTGTGGGATGTCATAGAAATCGGTATCAACCACGAGCAGCAGCATCAGGAACTTTTGGTCTATGATATCAAATATATACTCGGGAATTAGCCAACATTTCCTGTTTATGGTGAAGGATTTTCCTTAAGCCAAGAAGTGAAAAAGGGATTTGTGAAAGTGGAAGGCGGAGTATATGCTATTGGTGCCAGTGGAGATGGCTTTTGTTATGACAATGAACTTGGGCAACATGAGGTACTGATCCGGCCTTTTGAGATTGCGGAAAACCTGGTTACCAACGGAGAGTTTTTAGAATTTATGGAAGCAGGAGGATACCAGGATTTCAATTATTGGTTGTCAGAAGGCTGGGATTATATAAATAAGGAGGACATTACTGCTCCCTTATACTGGCATAAGCACAAAGGAGAATGGTATAATTACACCTTGAAGGGCTTTGAAAAGCTAGACTTATCCTTACCCGTACAGCACATTAGCTTTTACGAAGCCTATGCTTATGCAGAATGGAAAGGGTTGCGCTTGCCGACCGAATTTGAATGGGAAGTAGCAGCCGATAAGCTCAACTGGGGACAACTCTGGGAATGGACTTACAGTGCCTATTTGCCTTACCCGGGCTTCGAAAAAGCACCCGGTGCTCTTGGAGAGTACAATGGTAAGTTTATGAGTAATCAGAATGTCCTCCGCGGTGCTTCGGTGGCTACCCCAAAAGGGCATAGCCGTAAAACTTACCGCAATTTCTTTCATGCCTCCAGCAGATGGCTTTTTTCAGGTTTTAGATTAATTAAATGATATGGATAATTTTTTGAAAGATGTAATTCAAGGACTTCAGAAGTCTCAAAAATCCCTTCCTTCCAAGTATTTCTATGATGAAGAGGGAAGCCGGATTTTTCAGAAAATCATGGCATTGGAGGAATATTACCTTCCAGAATGCGAAGTGGAGATCCTTCGGGAAAGTTCAGCTGATATACTCAAAGAGCTTCCTTTTTCTGATTTGGATATCATAGAACTGGGGGCAGGTGATGGTTCCAAAACAGTGATTATGCTGGAGGAGGCAAAGCTTAAGTTTAATAAGCTTACTTACCTACCTATGGACATCTCTCCCGAGATCCTCGAAGTGAACAAGGAATTGGTACAAAAACAGATTCCAGATTTAGAAGTGGAACCTGTAGCTGGAGATTATCTTCATACTTTGGATTTGCTTAAGGAAAGAACCAATCCCCGGTTGGTTTTATTTATGGGAAGTAACATCGGTAATTTTCCTAATGGCAAAGCCTTGGAGTTTATTCAGTTTGTTAATGATTTTCTCAGGCCCGGTGATTTTTTTCTGATGGGAGTAGACCTTAAGAAAAACCCCCATGTGATCCGTGCAGCTTATAACGACAGAGAAGGTGTTACCAAACAATTTAACCTGAATCTTCTGAACAGGATCAACAGGGAGCTGAATGCCGATTTCAGTATTGAGGCCTTTGAGCATTATGGGGTTTACAATCCCCTTACCGGATCTGCTTTGAGTTTTTTGGTAAGTCTTGAGGAACAAAAAGTGAAAATCGGTGAATTGGAAATCAGCTTTGATAAATATGAAACCATTCATACGGAAATTTCCCAAAAGTACAGTCTCAAAGATCTGGACAAAATTGCCTCACAGACCGGTTTTTCCTGGGACCGTCATTTTACGGATAGGAGGGGATACTTCAGTTTAAGTTTGATGAGGAAGTAATTGAAATCTAGTACTTTGGGAGTATTTTTTAACTGATTTTTTTTCAAGTTATTGGCAATAAATAGGTTACTAGTGTCTTTGGTTTGTTAATCGATCTTAAAATTATGAAAAATGTAGCTGTGATTAGATCCAATACATTTAATTTAATTGTACTGGCTTCTTTATTTTTCTTTATTCCTGTCAGGAGAAGGAGTCACCTGTACCGGAGGAGGAGAGTCGGGCTACCATTACCGATATAGATGGAAATGTGTATGGTATAGTTGAAATCAATGGGATATGGTGGATGGCTGAAAATCTTAGAGTAAGTAAATTTTTAAACGGAGTTTCAGTTGATAATGTATCTGATGCTGATAGATGGTCAAGGCTTGAAGAGCCTGCTTTTTCCTGGTTAGAAAATGATTCGAATAATGAACAGATTTACGGGAAATTATACAATGGAATAGCTGTCGCCTGTTGTCCAATTTGCCCCGAAGGATGGAGGTTGCCAAATTCAAAGGAAGTAGAAAATCTTTCGTTGGAACGCTTTAGGAGCCAATCTTCATTTGTTTATCATGAGTTGGGGTGGGCAAATGAAAATACGTTTAGCGGTGGGTACCGTAATGCTAATGGGGTTTTTATTAAAGAAAATACTTTCGATGGTACCATGTCATATTTCTGGGAATTAGATGAAGGTGGAGTTCCTAATATTTATAAAGCTGATTATATTATTGATTTTGTCAATTCATTTTTTCTGATCAATCATGAAGTTTGGCCATTATTAAAGAGTCATACAGGAGCTTATATCAGATGTGTGAAAGAAAAGTAAGGAAGCTGATAAACTGTTGGTGATGTCTCTCTTACATGTAAAAATCACCATTGAAATTGAGTCTGATTTAATAAATATAAAATTCTTATATCGAGTATTCAAAAGACCTTTGATATGGATGTACGGAACTTTGTCAATAACAAAACGAAATTCCGATTTATCTAACTTCCGAAAGTAATTGATATTGGATACTTATGGATATTGACAATTAGCAGCCGAGTGAGCCGATGCATTTATTTATTGGCAAAGAAGCGTATAATCAGATTATGTAATTAGTGTGTTATGGATTTAAAGGGTAACAATACCCTTGGTTTATGAATCTGATTGAAATAGAATTTTCAACTTAACCTTTTACATCTATGAACTATTTTAAAATTTCAACCCCAAAAAGTGCCGGGACTTTCCTGATTTTAGTATCCATGTTCTGGTCATTTTCCTGTCAGGATGTAATGATGGAAGAACCTCAGATGGTCCAGGAGCAATTGGATGGATTGGATTCATCTGTAGTGCCAGGAAGGTATATCGTGAGTCTTCACAGCAATGAACTGAATTTCCGGAAAAGTGACAGGTACGAGGATGTGCAGGAGTCCATGCGTATTTATGGCAATGAAGTCCTGATGAGATCCGGAATCCGGGACAAAAGACTCCATGCCGTCTACGGTCACGTCTTTCAGGGCTTTACAGTAGACCTTAGCCGGGAGGAATATACGGCATTGTCCAAAGATCCGCAGGTAAGGTCCATTACCCAAGACAGGGTTTCCCTCAACTCACAGATCATGAGAAATAACAATCCCAATAAAGGAGGTGGAGGATCAAATCCTGACCCTGAACCCGAACCGGATCCTGTAGGTCCAAGCCCCGAGTGGTATCTGGATAGAATAGATCAAAGAGGCTTGCCTTTGGATAACAAATTTACACCGGCAGCAGATGGGAATGGGGTGACGGTTTATTTGCTTGAAACTCTTTTTGATCCAAGTTTAGATGAATTTGAAGGTAGAGCTAGAATAGTGGAGATCAGTGAGGGGAGAGAAGATATCCTGTGCCAACAGGCATAAATAATACTTTAGCGGCATTAATTGGGGGTAAAAATTATGGTGTAGCTAAAGGAGTCAAACTGGTCGGATTAAATTTCCTTTTCGATCAAGAGGTGGATTTAGCTATTTATTTGAGTACATATATCCAAAGTCTGGATTGGATTTTGGCTAATGCCTCTGGGCCATCGATTATTGTTACTAGTCACACTTCCTATCAATATGAGCCTTTGCTAGAAGATGCCATCTTCCTATTTCTCTATGGTGAGGGATGGGAAGAATTACTTTAAGGCACATGTTAGAATACTCACCCTGCATCTAAATAATTAAGAATATGAAAACAGAAACTGTTTTAAAATCAATTTCGAAGAGTTTATGCTTATTGGCATTCTTGATTCTCATTTATTCCTGCCAAGAAAAGGAGTCTCCGGTATTGGAAGAAGAAAGGGGACCTACCATTACCGATATTGAAGGGAATGTGTACGATATAGTAGAGTTTGGGGAGACTTGGTGGATGGTTCAGAATTTAAAGACCACGAAGTATAGAGATGGCACCGTAATACCGAAAGTAGAATCCAATGAGGAATGGTCCAGATTGGAAAGTGGTGCCTGGAGTTGGTATGAGAATGATCCGGAGGCAGATGATAAATCCGGGAAATTGTACAATTGGTATGCCGCAAGCTGCTGTGATATTTGCCCCGAAGGATGGAGGCTTCCGGATGATTATGATGTTGATAGGTTAGCGTCGTATAGGTTTGCCGCCTCTTCCATGATTTACCGGTCATCAGGTTGGGCGAATGAATACACATTTTCATCGGGATTCCGAAATGAGAAAGGAGGCTTTCAAAATTCCAATATCTCTTCAGAATCACGTATGGGATTTTCATTTTACTGGAGTAAAAACCCTGATGGATTCCCGGTATTTCCTGGGGTTTTTATGGCTTATTCTATAACTAATACTGACGGATCTGCATTAGTGGTAAACTCTTCTGTCCCATTAAGTACCAAGTCAGGTGCTTATATCAAATGTGTGAAGGAAAAGTAAAAAAGTTGATTTATTAGTTGGAGTAGCCTTTCCTAGATACAAAAATAGCTACAGAAATTGATACGCATTTATTGGATACAAAAAGCTTAAATCAGGTTTTCGAAAGTTTTATAATTAGCGTGTAACAAATTTTAAGGGTAACAACTTTCCTGGTTTCTGAATCTAATTGAAATAGAATTTTCAACTTAAAAACTTACAGCTATGGAAAATTTAGAATTTTCAACCCCCAAATCAGCCAGTTTTATACTGACTGCATTTCTGATTTTTTTCACCTTTTCCTGCCAAGACCTTAATTTGGAAGATTTGCCATTAGCAGAGGAAGCAGATCTTGAAGGAAGCCTCAGTTATGTTCCTGACCGCTATATCGTTACGCTTAATGACCAAAACCCAAATTTGAGAAGAAAAGGTCGGTACGAAGATGTGCAGCATGAAATCAGGGTATTGGGGCAGGAAATTTTGTCAAAAAATGGAATCCAAAGGGAAAGGATAAAGTCAGTTTACGGACATGCTCTTACGGGGTTTGCAGCAAAACTGTCTTCTGATGAGCTAAGAAGGCTTAGGGCTGATTCTCGGATAAAGTCAATTGAGCAGGATGTTTTCGTTTCTTCCTCATTCAATGAAAGAAGAATTCCACCAGGTCAGGATAAGCCAAAAGAAGAAGAACCTTCATCTCCTGAACCAGATCAACCCGGAGGTGAAGATCCTATTTTTGGGGGGAATATTCAGAACAACCCTCCTAAATATTTGGACAGAATAGATCAAAGGGCCCTGCCTCTGAATGATGTTTTTTCCTATGAAAATACCGGTGAAGGGGTTACAGTATATATTCCTGTTGGATCCATTTGGGAACAAAATGACGGAATGAATGATAGGGTTGAAAATATTTTTTTGACCGGAAATGAAGATGAATCTAGCGGAGTTACTACGAATAAAGCTTTGACCACGGGAGGATTCCATTTTGGGTCAGCTAAAGGAGTCAACCTGGTAGGGGTAAGGACCTATGATGGTTGTTGCAATGAGGAATTGTATCTTTCTGCAATTTTAGAAGCCCATGATTGGATTTTGGCAAATGGAAAGAGACCGGGAATAGTATTGATTAATTTGGTAGGCCCTATTGAGTCACCTGCTTTTATAAGTTCTTTAGAATCCCTCTACAACGCTGGATTCTCTTTATTTTCAAGTGCAGGAGCATGGCTTGAGGATGCCTGCACCTGGGCGAGTTCCAAAACTCCTTATGTATTTACTGTCGGCCTTGCTAATCTTCAAGATGAAAGTCAGTCAACTAGCAATTATGGAGATTGTATTGACCTATTTACCACTACCACAGATTGGAGCCATTTGCCTGATGCCTATGAGGAGACTTTAGAAGGAAGATTTAGCTTTAATCCCAATTTTGTTGCTGTGGGCGTTGCCGCCGGGGTAGCGGCAACTTATTTGGAGAAAAACCCGACTTCATCTCCTGAAGAGGTTTATCAGTTTTTGAGAAACACGTCTACCAAAAATGTTGTCAAATTCTCCAATAGTAAGAACAATCACCTTCTTTATAATGGCATGAGCATGACTGGTGCCGGTGATATTGATCCTGCGAGGTCCAATTTCCAACTAGATCTTGCGGGAAGTAGCGTGAATTATAGAGGAAACAATCATAGAATCGAGTTGAAATGGAGGCCCATCAAGAATGCATCGGGTATTACAGATATCTATGAAAACGGTAAATTACTTGTTTCTTTAAGTCATGGAATAGATTCAGGACTTTTTTACCATGAGGTATCAGGCAGAAACCTGGCTCCAAGAAAATATAAAATCTGCCTTTCTGGTACAAGCTTGTGTTCGAATGAAGTTACTGTGACATTTTAGGAAGTATTTTGAGGGACATCCTTTCCTGAAAAGGAAGGGTGTTTTTTTAAAGCCTTTGAAAGCGAGACTTTATTCGGGAAGTGAACTTTTAGGGTACCTATTTGAAACCAAGTAAAACTCAAAAAACCGATTGTGATTTTAATTCAGAAACTTATAGATAAATGCTAATCTATACAACTCACCTAAAGACTTGAATAATGATTTATCATTTGCTTAGAATAGCCTATAATAAGCTTATATTTTTCTTGTGAAAAGTGAGAAAATACTACTTTGGTAGTATTTTTTTGTTTTGGGTGTTTTCCTACTTTTAATTCTGTCATTACCCTTTTATGGTAACATTAATCCTATTGTATTTATATAAATGCAGAAATATATTTTAAACGTAAATCTTTTAACATCATGAGAAACTTTTATTCAAATTACAGGTGGTTTGGTTCCAGAAATGCCATGGATACCAAGAAAAATTCATGTTTTGGGTTACCATTAAATCTATGGTTTAAAGCATTGGTTTTGGTTTTTGCCTTTATTTCCTTTTTTGCTTTTGAGTCCAATGCAACCCATGGAAGGTATGGGAATATAAGTTGGAGACCAATACCGGATCAACCAGGTTTGGTAGAATTTAAGGTCAGTTTAGTTTACAGAAAGACATTTTTTTATGGAATAAATGACAATGTCATTGGAAGGACATTAAGTGTTAGCACTTTTAATCATGGCGATAACACTACAAGGAGCATACCTTTAATTATCACCTCTGAGTCTAGGACGGAAAACTGGATTTATGGAGAGGCAACATTTACCAAACAATATTCAAATCCTAATGGCAATTATGTTGCATTTTTTCAGTTTTGTTGCCGTCTGAGTTCTCTCTTAAATAACAGAGATGCCACCTTTAGAATTGAGTCAACTGTCAACTTGGGCTCTGGGAACATTTCACCCATTTCTACACTTCAACCGGTAATAAGTCTTCCACAAGGACTTGAAAGTGCCAATTTCTTAATTCCAGCATTTGACCCAAATGGGGATAACTTGACATTTTCTTTGACTCCAAGTTCCCAAATGGGTTCTGGATCCAGTAACCCAACAGGTTTTTCAATAGACCCGGTTACTGGTTTAGCATCATTTAATACCAATCGAGCACAAGGCTTATACAGCGTAGCAGTGACAATCAGTGATAACAATGGAGCGACAATTCCCGTTGATTTTCTGATCTTGATTATTCCAGCTTCAAGTAATAATCCACCAGTTTTTATCTATCCTCCAACTCCTACAAATGCCTCAATAATTGAAGTAGTTAAAGATGAGATGGTTAGTTTTACCATAAGAGGCGAAGATCCTGATCCCAATGATTTCATTTCATTACAAGCTACAGGTGTTCCTTTAAGTGCTAATTTTGTTCCTAATTTACCAATCACAGGAGGAATTGGGGAGGCTTTGGAAACTACATTCTCATGGACTCCTACTGAGCTGGGGAATGTATTGCTCAATTTTTCAATAATAGATAGCAATGGTGCTCAAGCTACCACATCAGTAACCATTCTAGTTGTAGAATTCATTTGCGATTTATCAGTCTCTGGGGAATCTAGCCCTGTTACATGCGTGGATGGAAATAACGGGACTATTACAATTGAAACAAGTGGAGGAGCAAAACCATATGAATTCTCAATAGATGGGGGTATTAATTATCAAAATGATAACATTTTCAATGACCTAGAGGAAGGGATTTATACCATCACAGTCAAGGATGCAAATGGCTGTATTGAAGAAACTGTTGTAAATGTTGATCAAAAAAATGATATCCCAGTCATAAACTCATTAACAGGTCCTACTGATCCAATTCCAGCTTCTTTGGTCATTGCTGAATTTCAAGCGGAAGTAACTGATGAAAATCTTGTTCAAGCAGTTTGGAGTTGGGGAGATGGAGAAACAAGTTTAGAAGATAACCCAGAAAACACATTAATTGCTTCTCATACTTATTTGCAACCAGGCAATTATACCGTTACCCTGACAATTACTGATATCTGCGGAGAGACTGCCTCTGAAATAATTGAAAATATTGAAGTTATTGAGGTTTGCGATTTATTAATCAATGGTGAAACCTTTCCTGTTTCCTGTGTAGGCGGAAATGATGGAACAGTTACCGTGGATGTAAGCGGAGGTGCCGAACCTTATGAGTTCTCAATAGATGGGGGAGTTACTTACCAATCAGAAAATATCTTTGATAATTTGGAGGAAGGTGCTTACACTATAATCGTGAAGGATGCGAATAATTGTACTGAAGAAATCACTATTGAAGTCGGGCAACAGAATGATCTTCCTGTTATTAATTCCCTAACAGGCTCATCTGAACCAATATCGCTTTCTGATGCTACTGTGGAGTTTGAAGCTGAAGTTTCGGATGATAACCTTATCATGGCTGTGTGGAATTGGGGAGACGGTGAGACTTCCATAGAAAATGATCCCGGAAATATCATCAATGGTTCACACACCTATCAACAACCTGGGGTTTATCCTGTAACATTAACAATAACTGATTTCTGTGGAGAAACAGCAACAGAGTTATTTGAATTTGTGGTTGTTTTCGATCCTAGCGGTGGATTTGTAACTGGTGGCGGATGGATACATTCCCCTGCAGGTGCTTATGTGGATAATCCAATAGCAGAAGGAAGGGCGAATTTTGGATTTGTCTCAAAGTATCAGCGAGGGGCTAAAGTTCCTACAGGACAGACCCAGTTCCAATTCCAGGCTGAAAAATTCAATTTTCATAGTACCCTTTATGAATGGTTAGTAGTGGCTGGACATAGAGCGCAGTATAAAGGTGAAGGAAGAGTTAATGGTCAAAATGGTTATGGGTTTATGCTTACTGCCATTGATGGAGATAGGATGGGAAACAAAAGTGCTGATCGTTTTAGAATAAAAATTTGGGAGATGGGTTCAGGAAATATTGTTTACGATAATCAAATGGGCGAATCCGATGATAGTGATGCCACCACTGAGATCCAAGGCGGATCCATAGTCATCCATGATGCACCAAGAGGCAATCAAAACAAACGTATGGATGATGAAGAAGAAGAGGAGGTTGAAGTCTTTGAATTGATGGAGCAACAGTCCATATTTGATGAAATCACAAATAATGGACTCAAAATCTACCCTAATCCTGCTAGCACTACAGCTCATATCCAAGTGAGCCTTACTGAGCCCTCAGATGTTGGAATAAGTATATTTGATAGTGCAGGTAGAATCATTTATGCCGAGGAAAACCAAGAAGAAAGCAGCTTCACGCGCAGCATTTCATTGGATGGGGTAAGTTCAGGGGTTTACCACGTCGTAGTCAAAATCAACCAGCAATATGTCCAAGGACGATTGATCAAGCAATAAAAAAAATCAGTTCTGATTCAAAAAGCCACTCCATTCGGGGTGGCTTTTTTACATTTAGATGCCTGAACTTAACTGTAACCCATACTATCTTTTTTAATTTTAATTTCAAGCTGATATTTCAAATTTATCTAGAAATTGTAGTCTTAGACTGGATGTTTTTTTTGTTTTTGATTATAGAGTGATTGGTATATTTGAAATTCAGTAGAATAAAATATTATATTATTTGTTTAATATGATGTTTTTATCTTTAAAAATCAATTATTTGTTTTAATTTGTTTTGAGCCTAAACTTCTATTCAAGATATTGCGAGCATTCATCTAGTTTAGGAAAAGTTTTCCCAATTTATTGTTAAGTCTTGATTAGATTTAACTATTTGAATGGCCGGATTTAAACCAATTCAAAAATGAAAGTAAGACATCTTGCATGTGCAATTTTTCTGTTTTTCTTACTGCCAAAAAGTTTTGCTTTTATAGGGATACATGAATCGGATACGGTTTCAGTGAGCAGTAAAGTAGGAGAATCTCCCTTTATACCTAAACCCAGAGGAACGGATAAGGAAACTTTAGAATTTGGAAACTGGGCTATTCGAGAAACTAATCCCGACACTTCCTGGGTAAGGGTAGGAGGAGCTTTTCGTTTAAATGCAATTTGGACTCATTATGAAGGGAAGACTGCCCCATTGGGAACTTTCATACAAAATGAATGGACTTGGGATACCTGGTGGTTGGAGATTGACGCCTACAAAGATGGTTTACAGTTTGCTTTTCAGTATCGTTTTTTCCCCACCTTCAATACACATTTTATCAAGTTTGGCTGGGTAGGTTACCGTTTTAATGAAAACAATAACCTACAATTTGGAATCACGCAAGTACCATTTGGTCTGCTAACTTATGCCTCCCACAACTGGTGGTTTCAGCTACCCTATTATATAGGTTTGGAAGATGATCATCAAATGGGGTTCAACTACACTAAAAAATGGAAAGACTGGACGCTCAATGCAGCCTATTTTCTTATGAGTGAGCCTCGAGGCACCAATGAACTCTCTTTTGGTGAAGCATCCACAGCAAGATACAGCTATGATGTGGTACCCATTGAAGGGAATAATAATATTGAAAGACATCAATGGAACATCCGCGCAGCCAGACAAGTAGGCAATGCGGAATTAGGCCTTTCACTTCAAACGCATCAGGTTTTTAACCAAGTTACCTCGCAAATTGGTAGAAATTATGCGGCTGCAGTTCATTATGAACAGGATTATGGTAGATGGAATTTAAAAACCCAAGCTTTGTATTACTCTTATGTGGATGTCAGAGATGATGCAGGTAATACCTTGGACGTGGTTCAAATGGGAGCTTATGGATTTGGCACTTATGATGTAGCCAGTAAGGCAGCCATGTACTTGGCTGGATTGGCTTATGATATTCCTGTGTCCTGGGGTCCAATAAGGAATATACAGCTGTATAATAATTATACCTACATGCAAAAATTCAATGAAGTGGTTTTAGGAAATGAAAGGGTAAGGTTTGCCAATACACAGCAGAACGTTTTTGGAGCGCTTGTAACTGCTGGGCATATTTATGCTTACTTTGACATAGCCAGAGGTGTCAATCACCCTTGGCTTACAGGGGAGTTTGGAGGAAATGCATTGGGCACTGGCAGAGGGATTCAGGATGTCAGTCAGCCTGTGAGTATAGATAATCCAATAAATAATAGACCGGGCTGGAATACCCGTCTCAATATCAATATGGGATATTACTTTTGACTGGAAAGGTTAGTTTTCAACCTGACAATCTGATTTCAAAAGAGTCTTCCATAGAATTGAATGTAAAACATGACGTAATAGTCAGAAAAAATAATTCAATATGTCTAAGAAATACTTTGATATTCATAAGCCTGTTTTTTGGCCAGCTATAGGCTTAATCGTTCTTTTCATTTCAGTGACCCTGATCGTTGGAGATCCAATGGAGGAGTTTTTTGGAGTGTTTAAGGACTGGATCACCGACAAAACGGGCTGGATATTTATCATTACAGTAAATGCTTTTGTTATTTTCTGTATTTACCTGGCATTCAGTAAATATGGTAGTATTCGATTAGGTGGAAAAGATGCCGAGCCAGAGTTCACCACAGCGGCATGGTTTGCTATGCTTTTCAGTGCGGGGATGGGGATAGGCTTGTTGTTTTGGGGTGTAGCCGAGCCGGTATTCCATTACAGGTCTCCTCCATTTGGTGAAGGAGGAACCGTGCAAGCTGCGGAAAAAGCAATGAATTATACCTTTATGCACTGGGGTTTTCATGCTTGGGCAATATATGCTTTGGTAGCTTTGAGTCTTGGTTTTTTTGCTTTCAACAAAGGACTGCCACTCACCATCCGCTCAGTATTTTATCCAATACTTGGAGATAAAATTTACGGTTGGATTGGCGATGTGATCGATGTTTTTGCTGTATTGGCAACACTGTTTGGATTGGCAACTTCCCTAGGTTTGGGAGTCAAGCAAGTGGGGGCTGGAATAGCTTTTTTGACAGATATTGAAAATACTGTATGGCTACAAGTTGGTTTGATAGCTGGTATCACCTTAATCGCCACGCTGTCAGTAGTAGCTGGAGTTGAAAAAGGAGTTAAAGTACTTAGTGAATGGAATATTCGCATAGCAGCCACGCTGTTGGTGTTTATTTTGATTGTTGGGCCGACTATATTCATCTTCCGCTCTACCATACAAAATATTGGCAACTACCTGAGCAGTATCGTGGAAGTGGCTACCTGGACAGAAGCATACAGGGACAAAGGTTGGCAAGGGGATTGGACAGTCTTTTACTGGGCATGGTGGATCTCTTGGTCCCCATTCGTAGGAATGTTTATCGCCCGGGTATCCAAAGGACGGACTGTTCGTGAATTTGTCACAGGAGTATTATTGATCCCAAGCTTTTTGACATTTTTCTGGCTTAGTGCTATGGGAGGGAGCGCAATATTTTTGGATTTGCATAGCGGCACGAGTGTGTTGTCAGATAATATCATTCAAGATGAAGCTACTGCCCTTTTTGTTTTTCTCAATGAATTTCCTTTTACTACCATAGGCTCTATTGTAGGAATTATCTTGATCGCTTCTTTCTTTGTCACTTCTTCAGATTCAGGATCTTTGGTAATCGATAGTATCACCGCAGGAGGCAAGCTCGATGCGCCTGTAGCTCAAAGAATTTTCTGGGCCAATGCAGAAGGAGCAGTGGCCGCAGTACTGTTGATAGGTGGTGGCTTGACTGCTTTGCAGACAGCAACAATTACCACAGGACTTCCTTTCCTCTTTATCTTGCTGGTCATGGCTTATTCGCTTCGGAAGGGCTTGCAGCAAGAATATGCTCAGCAAGAAGTGTTGAAGCAAGAGAAAAGTAGAAAAGACTACGAGAGTAAATTGGCAGATGTAGTTTGGAAAAATGTACAAAAGCGCAATCAGGAAAAGAAATCAGATCCTTCCGACAAAACAAAATAAAGATGGAAAACAAATTAGACCGTATCGCACTGTTAGCAGATCTCAGTTCCATGGACGAGCTCTTGCTGAAGTACATCAAAAAACTGGACACACAATTTGAATTCAAACAACTTGACATCATCCATTGGTTGGAAGTAGAAGATCTACCTGCTGGAGTTAGGGAGGCACTTGCCGCCGAGGGACGCAGTCTCAATGATGTTTTAACAGAGGAATTGATGGAACAGGTTGAAGCACAGTTTGGACCAAACAATGCCAATGTCAACATCCTAATACGAACAGAAAAATCCATAACAGACCTGATTAAATTTATAGATTCCTCAGGTTATGACTTGATGTTGCTGGGGAAAAAAGGCTATTACGAAGGATCAGGGATTTTGAGTTCGAAATTGGTTCGTTTAAGCAAAACTCCCTGTTTGTTTGTGCCGGAAATGGCCCGTCCGAGTGTAGCCGCTATTTTGGCTCCAATTGATTTTTCCAAATTCAGCGAACCTGTAGTGAAACTCTCCCTGAAACTATCCCAACAGGCAGAAGCTTCCTTGGAATTGCTCCATGTGATCAAATTGTCCATGCAATTCTTCCCGTATATCAAAGACACCAAAGATATCAAGCAGGAACTCAAAAGAAAGGCTGAAGAAAGATACAGGCAATTAAAAAAGAAACTCGATAAGACGCCTGAGTGCACCATGATCTTTGGGAAAGACGAGCATATCAGTAAAACCATCTACGATTATGCTATTGGTGAAGGAGTTGACCTAATTGTAATTGGCCGAAAAGGGAGCCACAATGACAGTGATTTTCTGATCGGATCTGTTGCAGAAAGGCTTATAGCCAATGATAAATCTATTCCTGTACTAGTTGTCAATCAGTAAGTAAAAGGAGGATATTTTAAAGTTTAAAGAAGAGTTTGATTCTTTTGATTGTATGTGGTTTACTTTCTTAATAAAGATTGACCTCCTCGTCTTTGATACCATTGATATTCATCATTGTCTCTATTGTCTGATCCATTTGTTTGGATAGACTGATTAAAGCTCGAATGTTGGTATCAGTTATACCTTCAAAGTGTGCATATTCAAAATTAACAATATCCCCAATTTCAAAAGCATCATTAATCTCTTTATAGTCATTGGACATGGCCATCGAAACAAGCAAACCAAAAACTTTGATCCGAGCCTCCCAGAGCTCATTAATCGTATCTATAATTTGTTCTTTGTAGGTTTTCATTTTTAAACTTGATTATGATAAAATCCAAGTTCTAAAGCCCTTAAAGGCTTTATAGAATAACCTACCCTCTTTATCATTTTCTTTTCGAAGATTTCGAAATTTGATGCAAATTTCAATTCATTTAAATATTCTAAGTATTTCGGATTTATTCTGGATATTAATATTTTTTAAAATGGTAGGCATCCATGAATAAGTAAAGCTAATTCCAATAATGAGGTTTTCTATTTTAATTTCTTTATCTGGTAGGTTTTCAAAATATTCTAGGAAATGTGGATAGCTAATAAAAAAACTCTTAATCTCTGGCTCAAGATTATCAGCAACTTTGATTAATCTATCTATTGTGTCTTCTTGTCTCTGAGGATTCATAGATAATTGGAATCACGTTTATGTTCTAATTTAACAAAATATATTTGTTAAGAGGAATATCTTACTTTTTAACGTTTTACTGGCTTAGCGCTACAATTAGGGGCTGTCTTTCTAGAATTGCATAGGAATGAATCAAGTAACAAGCTTTTTTTGACTTTTATCATCCATAATTTAGCAGAAGTTTTGACTCATGTTTTTATCTTCTATCTTCATTCGATATTTCAATAGACCCAAATCTAAAATCTTATTTCCCACATCCATGAGCAATAATAGAAGAGACTTTATCAAATTGGCAGGACTAGGGTTGGTAGGATCAGCCATCCCCCAGTTTTCCAAAGCAGAATCCCCTGTGCAGTTACTTAATTTGAGCCAAAAGCGACATGACCAACTTTTCAATATGAGTGGCTTTGCTGCTCCCAAACTGGAGACTGTGCGGGTAGGAGTAATCGGTCTAGGGCAAAGAGGCCCGGGAGCTGTTGACCGTTTGAGTAAAATCGAAGGGGTGGAAATCAAAGCATTGTGTGACCTGATACCTGAGCGGGTAGACAAAATCAAGGAAAAGCTTAAAGGAACCAAACACAATCCGGAGTCTTATTCTGGATCGGTCTATGCTTGGAAAAAAATGGTGGATAGAAATGACCTGGACCTGATCTACATTGTCACACCTTGGGATTGGCATACCCCGATGGCTGTTTATGCTATGGAAAACGGAAAACATGCCGCTGTGGAAGTGCCTGCTGCCAAGACCTTAGAGGAATGCTGGCAATTGGTAGAAACTTCGGAGCGTACCAAGAAGCATTGCATGATGTTGGAAAACTGCTGCTATGACTTTTTTGAGTTGATGACCCTAAGCATGGCCAGAGATGGTTTTTTTGGAGAAATCATCCATACCGAAGGAGCCTATATTCATGACCTGCTATGGCTTAATTTCATGAAAGAAAGTGATGGTGGATATCAGGATATGTGGAGGTTGAAGGAGAATTACCGAGATGGGAACCTCTACGCTACGCATGGGCTTGGTCCGGTATGTCAGATCATGGATATCAATAGAGGGGATCAGATGGATTACCTGACTTCGCTTTCCAGTGCAGATTTCCATATGGCTGCGAAAGCAAGGGAACTTGCGGAGGAAGATAATTTCTTTGGTTCCTTTGCGGAGAAACAGTACGGAGGTAACATGAATACCACCATCATCAAGACCAAAAAGGGGCGCTCCATGATGATCCAGCATGATGTCACTTCCCCAAGGCCTTATTCCAGATTACATGCCATCAGTGGGACAAAGGCTTTTGCACAAAAGTACCCTGTGCAAAAGATTTCAAAGGAACACAGTTGGCTAAAAGAAGAGGAAGTGAAAGCTATAGAGCAAAAATATACGCCTGAAATTGTCCGAAAGGTCGGGGAACTGGCCAAGCAGATTGGTGGACATGGAGGTATGGATTTTATGATGGACTGGAGGTTGATAGATTGCCTGCGCAATGGACTGCCTTTGGATCAGGATGTGTATGATGCAGCATTGTGGTCAGCGATTTCTCCTTTGAGCGAATGGTCAGTGGCCCATAGATCCAATTCCATTGATGTGCCTGATTTTACAGGCGGAAGCTGGAAAATGAACAAACCGGTTGAAATCACCTTGAAGGGTGGGGGGACGACTAAGGTGATTGTGTAATATGTATATCCGCAATTACACCACTAGCCAATTTAAATAAGTGCCTAGATCAATCAGATACTATTAGATATTGGATATTCATTGATAACTTGTCCCGGTTTATCGGGATTGGCTAGAAATCATAGGTTTGTTCCATTATTTAGGTTCTACTGGTAAGTAAGCGGCTAATCATGTAGTATAATGACCTTTGGGGTTTTTTCGAAGCTCGAAGGTCTTAAAATAGTGATTTATAGTTCTCGCGGCGGTCGCAACGATAACGCATCGGTCGCAACGAAGTAAACATGAATTAAAAGTAAAACCCACGTTGCGATCATTGCGAATTTCTTTGCGATCATTGCGTGAAAAATCGTAGAATCTTCGGTACCGTACTTACGGTGTCAAAAGTGAGCGACGACCTGACCTTTGGGGTTTTGAAAACCCCGAAGGTCTTTTTTTGTAACCACGGATATTCACAGATTGACACAGATAAAGTTTCACATTTCTGGAATTGGGGAATGATGATTTTGTAAGTTTTAATAAGTTCAACCCTTTCAGGGTTGCTCTTCACATGTTAATAATTATCCAAAACCCCAGGTTGCACCTGTGGCTATTGAGAGGTTCGACCATTTCATGGTCGGTTCTTATAGTAAAGAAGAACAACTGCCAATAGCGCTATTATAATATAGAGGTATATGTAATATGATCCCAAACTTGAGGCTGGTTTCAAAACATCTGACCTGCCCGCAAGAACCTGCCCTGCCCAGAAATAGGGTAAACTTTGGCCTTCTGATTTTTCCAAAAACTCCAATTTGGCTTGCTGTAGGGCCACATCGCTAGGAAGACCATCACTCAAAAATCTGTAAAACAACTCTGTGAGTTCATAAGTAGCCTGATTTTCCACTTCCCATAGCGTGGTGATGCTACTGGGAATACCGGCTGCAGCGAAGCCTCTTGCCAGAGAAAACACCCCTTCTCCTCTCACCAATTTCCCTACCCCGGTATTACACGCCGCCAATACAATCAAATGTGCCGGTATTCCTCCCAAAAGCTGCAATTCCGAAAGTGGCATAGATGTATCAAAGAAGTAAAGGCGAGGCTCCTGTCCATCGGCATCAGCCACTGCGTGAGAATAGAGCTGAATGATGGAATGATCAGAAAGATGATTCAGAAAGTTCTGTTTGGTGGCACGCTCATGAGTGAGTAGGTTGTTTTTTGGAAAAAAGCTTCTGATCTTCTTAAGTGAAAGGTCTGCTCCGGGAAGACTGGCCTGCTGAATGTCAGTACTGTAATTTACCGGGGCTAGGCCAAAAAGGGAATGCTTTATATTTCCTTTTTGGTTTTTGGCTAGAAAACCTGCTGAATAAGTATAACTCAAGGCCTGACTTTTCAACATAAAGGAATTGTCATTAGAGGAGTCTGTGATCAAAAATTCGAAAGGAAGGAAAAAACCATCGGGAGAAACCATAACTCTAGGATATTCCTTGATTTCTTCAGGGACCAATTCCCTGTAAAGCCTTTGCGAGATGGTTTTAAATGTTCCAAAATCACTGTTGAGTTTGGATTTGTTGGAAGTCAGTTCCAGAAGCTGAGCGGCTCTTTTCTCCAGATCTTTTGCTTCAATCTTTTTAAGCCCTATTTGATCTTTAGCTACAAACAAAACATAACTGGCTTCTTCTCCCACAAAGTAGGATAAGTAAGCTTGGTCTCCAGCCAGCACTTCTCCCTGAAGCTGTTGCAATGAAAGGACAGAAGTATCGTATTTATATTGGTAGTAGCTGGGGTATCTCTGTTCCAATTCTTTGATAAAAGTTTCATATTTAGACTGGGCCTCAAACCAGTCCACTGAGGCTTTCTGAAAATCTTCACTTCCGGATTCCTTCTCTAAAAGCACATTTTTTAAAGCTATAGCATCGGTTTTGAGCTCTTTTTCCTTATATAGGTCACTTTCATTGATAAACCTCATAGCTCCCATTTCACTTAGCTGGTCATTGAGCATCACGGCCCTGCTTTTTTCCATAAAGTAAAATGCCCCTTCAAAGTCATACTTGTCCAGGCAGGCTTGTATGGCCAATTCATAGATTGGTTTTGTATATCCCCTCCAAAATGCTTTAGAACCCTCAGTCTGTTGGTTCCACCTCATCAAATCAATCACCTGATCATTGAGTCTGAAATGAAAAAGGGCATGTTCCAAAATTACAGGATCTGACTTTTCCATTTGAGATTGCTTCGATATGGCCTCCCCCTTACTTTTGAGAATCATGGCGACTTCATAATAATTGTCCGTTTGTCTGATTTGTGCAAGCGTGGGG
Source organism: Indibacter alkaliphilus LW1 (assembly GCF_000295935.2). GTDB lineage: Bacteria > Bacteroidota > Bacteroidia > Cytophagales > Cyclobacteriaceae > Indibacter > Indibacter alkaliphilus. Next base: position 36,699 of record NZ_ALWO02000040.1, on the reverse strand, counting down.
TTTTGGTATTGATCTTTAGGTTCAAAACCCTTTACGGCAATCTGTATGGCCTTTTGAAAATACTCCATTGCCTCTTCATAGCGCTCCAAGCGCGTATAGGTAGCCCCGATGTTGTTGAGTGTTGACATGTTTTGCCTCGAATCAGGATATGGCTCAAGGAGATCCAGTGCTTGGTATAGATAGGTTAGGGCTTTTTGGTCATCTATTTTTGCCCAAGTGTAATAAAGCTCATCAAGAGAGGCTAGTACGCTTCCCAAATACCCCATTTTTTGGTAGAGGTCCATGGCTTTTGAGAAATAAGTCTCAGCTTCTTCGGGTCTTGCCACCGCTGCCAGGTAAATGCCGTATGCATTGTAAGCAAAACCCAATAACTCCCCTGAAGCCTGTTCACTTTCAAAAATGCCTATGCTGTTTTGAAAAATTTCATCCGCTTTTTCGATTTCTCCAAGTTCCAGGAGCGCTCTGCCTTTTTTTATCTTGAGCAAGGTTTCCTGAATAGTACCCTCCAAACCATGGATGGCTCCCAATGCATAATCCAGCATGTCTACCGTGCGCTGATATTCTCCCTTATTAAAGCTGTAGACGGTTCTTCTGTCGAATGAAATGTAGGCAGGGGAAAAAGTTTCCTCAGGGTATTTTTTGTGTAAGTTGAACGCACTGTCATAGTAGGCCTCTGCTTTTTCCTGAATTCCCAATTCCTGATAAGCTATCCCTATATTACAGAAGGTATATGAAAGATAATATTCTTCAGCATGAGGAACGTCAGATTTATTGATGGCTATAGCTTCTTGCATCAGACTGATGGCTTCTGAGAAATCGCCCAGGATTCTTTTGTAATCAGCTATGCGGTGGATGATTTTGGCATAAACCCCATCTTTTTGGTTATCCTCTAAAAATCGGAGTCGGATTGCTTCTACTTTATCGAGTTTTTCAGACCAAGAAAGTTCTGGATCATTATTGACTGTGTTGACCTGATCTAACCAAAAAGCAGGTTCCTGCCCGGACTGGGCCAGGGAGAAACCTGCTTTAAATTGAAAAATAAAAACAATAAATAATAAGCTCCTTAGAAAGTTCACCTTATTGCCGGTTGTTCAACCTAATATAAGAAATTCCTCGGTTAACTTGATTACTAAGATTAACATTTACAGGACCTTCTGGAGGTAGAACTTCATTTATCCAATCGGTTTTCGGACTTCTTTGAAAATTAATATTCCGGAAAGAATCATCCCATCGGACAGCGATTTTACCGGTCATGATTGCTGTGGCAAAGGAAGACCCTGCAATTAGTTCTTCATGATTTTGGGTATTTACAAATGGCAACCTAAAGCCGTAATCCGCATCGGATCGGATAGCGACATCCACATATTTACTGGAATAATTTTGGTTGGCGCTAACGCTTTGACGATCAATTCCAGTGGTGGTTACTGTAATTACATTTGAAGGTTTTTTTTCGCCCATATTACTTAATACACCTGGATAGAACCAATTCTTTTCCAAATTTCTTTCTTGTCCTTCTTCAACAACATTTCCAGAAGCAGCCACCATCAACATTTGATGACCATCCAAAAAACTTCTTGTTAAATGCCCCATAATTGGATGTTTCTCGCCAGGAAAATCCGGATATTTCATGTTGTCATAAAACCCTAAACTCATATTGATCAAATCAGCCTTTTGGCTTTTGGCAAAGTGTAATCCGCATAGTAGTGAGAATAAAGAACCATTATTGTCTTTGTCCAGTACTTTGATTGGCAAAAACTCCGGAATTCCTGATTTCCCTGCAATTAACTCCTCCAGCATATATAGGTTAACTACTGTTCCATGCTTGGAGTCAGTATCATCGTGGAAATCATCATTGAACTCAGGGCCTGTAAAATTCCAGCCGAAGGAATTTTCAGAATAACAATTTCCAAGTGATTCCACCTGTTTTAAATAATCCTTTGGGAAAAAATCGGTATCTAAACCTGAATCTAAAGTTGCTATAACAAGGTTTTTCCTAGAGGTTAAGTTTGAAGGGTTTAAAACATTTCTACCCGTATTGTTTCCTTGTTGGTCAACTTTAAATAAATAATTTAAAGACACGGCTAAGCTACTATCTCCGGTTGTGCCGGCGACATTAATGGGGCGAGCTGTTTTTATTTCTCCGTGCCCATCGGTAAAGAACTCCAGAATGTCTGTAAGGTAGTACTCGAGGTTTTCAGCTCTATATAGTTCTACTAAGTTGATACAATCATTACAAACAACTTTAATTGCATTAGGAAATTTACTATAAATATAACTTTCAACAGAATCTCTAAGATGATGGGCTATTTTTTCATTTTGATAGGAAAAAACGAGCTCATTTTTTTGATATGGCGTTTTCACACCTTTTAATGGATTTTCTGATTCTTCGTTTTTTTGAGTTTCACAGGCTATTACCAGGCATAGGAGTATACTCCCAATGTAAAGCAATGGGGCTTTGATTAGATTTTTCATGATTGTAGAATTTTGGTGGTTCTGATTGAAAAAGAAATTTAAACAAAAACAATCCGTATCATTCGGAATATAATTTTACTTAAGTATCAATATATGAATTTAAATTTTTTGTCTCAAGGAATTTTTTTACTCATAAATCTCTCGGAAGGAGATTACCGCGAGCCGCTTTGGTCTGATTTGATGAAATTTCCATTGATGCTACTTTCAATTAACCTTCACATGCATTCCCTTTTGCTGCATGCGCTCCTATTGACAGATGTATATCCGTTGAGGGCAAAAGTGTTACCCTGAATTAGTAATGTTGTTATCGAAGGGATTACCTATCAAGGACTCTCCTTAGGTTTTGGAGAAAAAAAATGATTGAATACTTTCTCTGAGGTTTCTAAAAATCCTCAAAGGCAGGTTTGATATTTGACCAGAAAGCGTCAAGGGCAATGATTCTGGGTTTTAAAAAACTGATAATGGCAGGCCAGTCATTCTTGTCCATTACATTGACTTTGTCCAGCACTGTCTGAATCCTGGAAACAACATTTCCGGATTCATCAAAGGTATGTAATTCCCAGTCCCACTCCTCCTGCAGTTCAGCTTCAAGGAGCCTTTTGAATTCCTGAAACTGACCAAAAACGAGTTCCTGAATTTCTTCATCCTTATGATTCAGCTCTATGCCGATTGAAGCAAAGCCGCGCTCTGCTTTCATTCTGAAAAATATCTGTTTGACTCCTGTCTTATAATTTTGCCAATTGACTTTCAGCCCATCGGCATTCGGGACAGGTTTCATATACTGCCCAAAAGCAGTCCAAAAGTCCTTTCTGATTTTGGCTGTCTCTGCTCTGGAATACATTTAATAGCTTTTGGGACTATCTGATGGGAGTACCACAGTAAAATCAGCTGTCCTAGAGGTTTTTTCATCAATGCTCGCTATATCATCTTGCTCCACCGTATTGATGGTGAGGATTTTTATATCTGGAAATGCCTGTCTGACATACCATATTATTCCCTCGTAATTGTTGGAATGGTAAGAGCCGTTGATGTGAAGGATATTGTGTTCTTCGCCTATAAATTCAAAAAGGGAAAATGCCATGGTTGCATCCTTAAGTGCTTGTGCATCTATCATATAATCTACATTCATGGACGATCCATGCATCATTTCTTTCATTGCTGCATAACCGGGAAGTTCCCGGTCTACTGTGATGGGAAGAGGAGGTAAGTGCTTTTTCGCTTCGAGGCTCAGTGAATCCAAAGCCTTAAGCCCTTCTCTACTGACCAAAGAGGCATATTTTCTTGGAACATTACTAGCTACAAAAGGGACGTTATTTTTCTTGGCATAAACCATCAAAGGTTTGTAATCTGTTCCGTAATTGGTCCAAAGCTTGGCTTCTGCTTCGAAGTTCTTGTCGGTGATTTTACCTGCAAACCATTCGTTGATATTCAATTGATCGTCCTTTTCGAAAAACTCCCCTGCAAGTATTGGGGAGCCTTCCTGCTCGTAAAGGTATTTGAAAAGTTGAAGTTGTAGCCAATGGGCTACACCGTTATTGTGCAATTCTCCGAAAAAGATCAATTCAAAATTCTTAGCTTCTTTGGCTAAGGTTTCAAAACTCACCTCATTACTATTTTTGTCAAAAACTTTATAAATCTCAAACTGACAGAAAGCAGGCAGCGTGAGAAAAAAGAAAACTAAAAGAATCAGATATTTTTTAAACATAATCATCGGGGTAATTTACTGTGACCACTGAGTAGTTGACGACTCCTCCCAGTGCGGGATTGTGTTTTTTAATGACAATGCCTATAGATAGCAGGTCAGGGTAGACTTTTAAAATATCCTGAATCATGAGATGAGCCAAGTGTTCCAAAAGTTTGACAGGTTCCTGCATGTGTGATTTGGCAATGTTATACAGCTTACCATAATCCACAGTGTCTTTCAGGCTATCCTTTAGCATGGCTTTTTTGAAATCAGTATTTACATGAATATCCACTGTAAATCTGTTGCCCAGCTTGGTTTCTTCCTTGAAAACACCATGGTACGCGTGAAACTCAATCCCTTCTAGTGAAACTTTACCCATCAGTCAAATTGATCAAAAAAAGAACCGCCCTTATCTTCTTGTTTCTTCTTATTTTCTCCTTCTGGGTTTTCAGTTGAAGCTTCCTCCATATTACTCTGAACTACCTCTGGTTCCTCTTCTACAACTTTTACCTTTGCTTCTACTACATCAGGTTTTACTTCGTCTTTTTCTTGCACTTCAACAGATTCTTCGGAAGAACTGATATCCAGTTCTTTTTCTGCCTTGACTTCAGGCTCTGGCTCTATGGTTTTTTCAATTTTTTCCTCTTTTACTTTTTCAAGTATTGGTTCAGCTTGCTGTACTTCAGGTGCCTTGGTCATGGTAAAGGCGCCAGCTTTGCTGAGTTTGTCCACCATTTTCATGTGTACTTCCACGTTAACTTTTTTGAAAGCTTCCTGAGATACGGATATGTTGTCTTCTATGTCTTCAGATAGTGCTTTCAGATTCTTGAGTACCAAGTCCCGCTGTGCCAAAAGTGAAGAATAATCCTCGATCAAACCTTTGACATCAGCTTTGAGGTCTTCCATAATTTGCCTGCCTTTCTGTTCAGCCCCTTCAATAAGATTATGGGCCTGACTTTGAGCATCCTTCACCATCGCTTCGGCATTTTGATGCGCGTCTGAAAGAAGTTCCTCCGAAGATCGGCTAGCTTCCTCAATCATTGCGGCTCCTGTATCTTCAGCAGTTTTCAGTGTCCTAAACAAAGATTCTTCGACCTCTTTGAGTTTATTGGCTTCTTTTTCAGATTGTTCAAGCTTTCTTGCCAATTCGGCATTTTCCTGAGCCAGTTTTTCAAATTCAAGGCTAAGGAACTTAAGGAAGTCGGTGACTTCATCTTTATCATATCCTCTGAAATTTTTCTCAAAGGACTTTTCACGTATTTCGGAAGGCGTAATTCTCATAGGTATTATAGTTGAAGTTCCCAAATGGAGATTTGCCTGTCATCGCTGACAGAAACGATTTGATGGTTGTAAGTGCTCCATAGCACTTTGTTGATTGAAGTGCCGTGTCCGGCATAACGGGCTTTGTCTATAACCTTGAGCAGTTTGAAACTATGACTGTCCCAAACTTTGATGGACTTATCCATGCTGCAGGTAACAAAATACTTCCCGTCTTCCCTAAAGGAAAGGTAATTGATAGCAAACATATGGGCAACGATGGATTCCTCCAAGGAGTATGCTGAAGCATTCCAGATATTCAAATAAGCATCTCTACCACCGCTGACCAAAATTGGTTGATTTGGGGCATAGGCCAAAGCAAAAACAGAATTATTGTGAGCTTCAAGGTTATGTAAGGGAGAGTGGTCTGCCAAATTGAAAATTTTGATGGAATTGTCCGAAAGGCCAACTGCCAACTGTCTTTTGCTAGGATCAATGGACATGACCCGAACACTTTTCTTACCGATTTTGATATGTTTTTTTACGGTTTTGCTTTCTATATCCACAATGATCAAAACTCCGTCACCAGTACCTACATACAGCTCGTTGCCTATGGCTTTGATATCAAAGATCGATTGATCTGTAAGTTTGATAGACCAAAGTTCTTTGCTGTTTTCAAGATCAATCACATGAATTCCTTCAAAATTATGTCCTATAAAAAGGAGGTTTCTTTCTTTGTCCACCTCGAGTGCATAAACAGAATGCGCCACTTTGGCCATAAGTTTGCCGTCCTTTGGATTATCCATATCCCATTCGACAACCATCCCGTCTCCTGATGCTGTATAAAAAAACCTTGGATCTGGCCCTTCTACCAAAGCATAAATACAATCATTGTGTCCTGTCAGCGTATGAAGTTTATTGACTTGGATTTTTAACATATATTGCAGTGATTAGCGAATAAACCCGAGAGGGGCCTATGCAAACAAAAATAGAAAAAATTAGTCCTTTATCAGCTTTGGCTGTAAATATTATTGAAGAAGTATCAGGGAATGACATCGATTTTTTGAGTTTCAGAGAGAAATTATCATATGCCAATATTTCCCGAGCAGATAAACAGGTGGAATGGAAAAGCGCTCGTATTGCAATCAAATCTGCACTGGATTGTATTTCGCTTCCCTATCCTGGATTTTTCAAAGACGAAAATGGTAAATCCCACCCTATGGACGGATATGGATTTGTGTCTCTGAGCCATACAAAAGGTGTGGCAGCGGCAATTTTTCACAAAGATATGCCTGTGGGAATAGATCTGGATTATATAAGGGAAAAGGTGGTTCGGCTTGGCCCCAAATTTCTTGATGAGCAAGAAATGGATTTTTTGAACAATGACCCGGCATTGCATACCATCGCTTGGTCTGCTAAGGAATCTATATTTAAGTGCCAGGGTAAAAGAGGGGTCAGTCTGAAAAATAATATCTTACTTGAGCCCTTTGCTGAAGGAGATAGTCTGATCAAAGGAAGAATTTACGGAACCGAATTTTCAGATCATCATTATCAGGTAAAAGTAGAAAGAGAGGCTGATATCATTCTTACTTATACAGTTTGGTAAACTCTTTGCTGTAAATATTATACCCAAAAAAATCTACCTGAAATGAAGAGGATTTTACCAATTTTGCTATTTGGATTCTTAATGAGTTCTGCGCTGTATGCACAGCGTGTAGAAAACTTTGAGTTGAATGATATATTGACGGGAGGGTCGTTTGAACTTACCGGGCACGGAGATCAAAAAGCTATAGTAGTCATTTTTACCAGTTTGAACTGTCCTTTTTCTAAACTCTACGAAGAAAGGATTGTCAGTCTTCACAAGCAATTTTCCGATCAAGGTGTAAAAATTATTTTGGTTAATCCTCATTATGGACTTGAAGAGGGAGAGTCCCAGGATGAGCATAAGGAAAGAGCCTCAGCTAAAGGAATTGAATTGGCTTTCCTTGATGATTCCCAAAAAGAGGTGACGCGAATGTTCTCAGCCACTAAACTTCCTGAAGCAGTGGTCGTAACCCCAAGTCAGACCGGTTTCTCGATTGTATATAGAGGTGCAATAGACAATAATCCCCAAGTAGCTTCTAATGCCAATATGAAGTATTTGGAAAATGCTCTAACGGCAATATTGAATAGAAGAAACCCTAGCCCCGCATCGAGCAGGCCGGTAGGATGTAATATTAAAATGGACTTAAGATAGAGGGATTTAATTTTGAAGGATTTCCAAAAGCTCTTTGACCTCTGTTACTTTTTCGGATTCTCCTATTTTCTCAAAAGCAACGATTAGATTCCTGAGGGTTCTGACAAGGATATCCTTATGGGTACAAGGTTCAAAAAATTCATCTCTTGGCTCTATTTTGAGATGTTCCAAATAATTATGTATGTCTTTTTTGCTGAAAACAAGGCCCTTGTTAAAGGCATTGATGTAAAATGAGACATCCTTAGATTGGTATGTAAGGACAAAAAGGTTTGGTAGGTTAACTCCGTACACGGGTAAACCTAGTTTTTGAGCCACCAGCAAATAGATCGCGCAAAGACTGATGGGGTTTCCTTTTCGGGTTTCCAGTACGTTGCTCAACATGGAATTTCCCGGAGAGTGGAAGTTTTTGGTATTGGCAGAGAATCTCAACTGGGTAAATAAAACGCTGTTGATGATCCGGATCTGCTCATAAGGCATTAGGTCATTTTTAAAGGAAGTCCAGACTTCAAAGTAAATCTGGTGCATGTCAGCATTGAGCTTTTCGTATTCCAGATCAGGATACTGATAGGTGTTGATGATCCAGAGTCCGGTAAGCAAGTCTTTCTCCTCACTTTTTTTCCAATCAGTCAGCCTTTGTTTCAATTGACTGAACTGAAGGTCATGCACAAGTTCTTCGATTTCTTTTTGAATGTCAGGGTTGAAACTTTCTTCCCATTTTTTTTCCAAAAAGGGGATAACTTCATGACCAATAGACGCGAGCTTTTCACGGACGTGACTTTTTACTTCCATGTCTGAATCGTCTAAAAGCGAGACCAATGCGTGAAGTTCTTTTTCTGAGAGATGCTCCATCTTCATTCTTTTCATTCAAGATAAGTAATATCCTGCTTTATAAAAACCGTAAATCTGAGGTTTTTGATTTCAAAAAAGGGAAAAAAGGCTTTGCAGATAGTCTGCAAAGCCTGAAATATCAAGTTTGAATAACACCAACATTGAACCGCTCCGTGATGGGGGAATGGTTGGCCGCTTCAATTCCCATGCTGAGTGCTTTTCGGGTCTCTAGAGGGTCAATTACTCCATCCACCCAAAGCCTTGCTGCTGCATAATATGGGCTTAATTCCTCATTGTATTTGTCTGTTATTTCTTTGAGCAGTTTGGCTTCATCCTCAGCAGTGATTTCCTCACCTGATTTTTTGAGAGAAGCTACCTTGATTTGGAGAAGGGTTTTGGCAGCGGAAGCACCGCTCATAACTGCCATTTGTGCTGTTGGCCATGAAAATATCAATCTTGGATCATAGGCTTTACCGCACATGGCATAGTTGCCGGCACCATAAGAGTTGCCCAATACAATGGTAAATTTCGGCACTACGGAATTGGCCATGGCATTGACCATTTTTGCACCATCCTTGATAATGCCTCCATGTTCTGCCTTGGAACCAACCATAAAACCGCTTACATCTTGGAGGAAGACCAATGGGATTTTTCTTTGGTTACAATTCATGATAAAACGGGCAGCTTTATCTGCAGAATCTGAGTAAATCACCCCTCCCATCTGCATTTCTCCTTTTTTATTCTTGACAATTTTGCGCTGATTGGCTATGATGCCCACCGCCCAACCGTCGATTCGGGCTGTACCACAGAGAAGGGTTTTCCCATAATCCTTTTTGTACTCATCAAATGCTGAATCATCCACCAGGTGCTTGATGACTTCAAGCATGTCGTATGGTTTCACTCTGTCTACTGGGAATACTCCATAGAGGTCTTCTGATTTATTTTTTGGCATTTTGGCCTCAGCTCGATCAAACCCAGCCTTTTCATTGCTGCCGATTTTTTCAAAAATCTTTTTGATGGCATCCAGACACTCCTGGTCTGTATCGTATTTGTTGTCAGTGACTCCTGAGATTTCACAATGAGTTGTGGCTCCTCCAAGCGTTTCATTGTCGACGCTTTCACCTATAGCCGCTTTGACCAAATAAGACCCGGCCAAAAAAATGGAACCTGTCTTGTTTACGATCAAGGCTTCATCTGACATAATAGGTAAATAGGCTCCTCCTGCCACACAGCTTCCCATAATGGCAGCAACTTGAACGATGCCCATGGATGACATCTTGGCGTTGTTTCTGAATTGCCTACCAAAGTGTTCTTTGTCCGGAAAAATTTCGTTTTGCTTGGGTAAGAAGACTCCAGCACTATCGACCAGGTATATTACGGGCAGACGGTTTTCCATAGCAATTTCCTGTGCCCGCAGATTTTTCTTGGCTGTCATGGGAAACCACGCTCCTGCTTTGACCGTCGCATCATTGGCTACAATCATACACATACGACCCTGTACGTAGCCAATTCCTGTAATCACGCCGGCAGAAGGACAACCTCCTTCTTCTGCATACATTCCATCGGCTGCAAGCGTACCTATTTCGAGAAATTCGCTTCCCTCATCCGTGAGATAAGCGATTCTTTCCCTAGCTGTAAGCTTCCCTTTTTGGTGTTCTTTCTCTATTCTGGATTTACCACCGCCCAGTTTGACAGTTTCCAGTTTTTTCTTGAGTTGAAAAAGTAATTGCTTGTTTTGGTCTTCATTCTTGTTGAACTCAATATCCATAAAGTATTTTGGGTTTAATTTTCTAAAAGCTAAAATAACCTCTTTTAGAAGTAAGTATCAAATGTGGAGGAAAAGTTTACTCCCAAAGGAATGAAAAACAATCCTTCACAATTACATTTCATCCAATTCTTCTTTGTAAGCCTTGATGGCTCTGAATATGGCAGAAGCCAAGTAGGTTTGGCCTTGCTGGCTTTTCAAAAAACGCTCTTCATTGACGTTGGAAATGAAACCTAATTCTACAAGTACTGAAGGCATGTATGTAGTCCAAAGTACATAAAGTGGAGCTTGCTTCACTCCTCGACTGTGTCTGTTGACTCTTGTTCTGAAATCATCTTCAACTTTGGCGGCCAGGGAAATGCTGTTGGACAAATAAGCTTTCTGAGTAAGGTTAAACATCATGTAAGACTCAGGCGAATTCGGGTCAAAACCCTCATAATTTTCTTCGTAATTATCCTCTAAAAGAATTACAGCATTTTCTCTTTTGACAATATCAAAGTTAGCTTCGAAATTTTTGGTTCCCATGACAAAAGTCTCCGTTCCATAAGCAGAACGGTTACCGGCTGCATTACAATGGATTGAGATAAAAAGATCTGCTTTGTTTCTGTTTGCGATATTGGCCCTTTCCTTCAATTCCAAAAATGTATCTGTTTTTCGTGTATAAATTACTTCCACTCCTGGTAGCAGTTCTTCCACATATTTACCCACCTGCAAAGCAACAGTAAGCGCAATGTCTTTCTCTTTGGAGGAAGAACCCAAAGCACCGGGATCTTTGCCACCATGACCTGCGTCAATTACGACCCGTTTTACCCTTTCAGTGCGTGTTTCCTTAGGCCCGGCTGTTGAATATCCGGCAAGAAGGAAGGAGAATGTTAAAATTGGTATAATAAGAATATTTTTCACTTTGAATCGTTTCATGCGTACTGAATCCTATTAACTTTGCTCGGGCAAAATTTATACATTTTTAATTAAATTTGAATCAATTAGTGCGGAATTACTGGTTTTATTTGCTTGGCTTGATTCTCATCATGGCATTGCCAGAGACTGGATATTCCCAGCAGAGAGATCCGGAGCAAAGGCTTACCGCACCTGACACTGTCCTCAACCCCAATGCCCTTCAGTTTCCAGACGTCGATAGCTTGATGGATTCCCTGCACATGTCATTGTCGGACAGTCTTCCTGATCCAGCAGACCCGGAAGCAGACGTTCCCCAAGGTGATATCCAGACCACTATCAATTATTACGCCGAAGATAGTATCATCACAGACTTTACCCAAAATAAAGTTTATCTATACAACGATGCCTGGTTTGAGTATGGAAATATCAGGCTAGATGCTGACCTGATTATAATTGATTGGGATAAAAATGAGCTTTTCGCCTCGGGAATCACGGATTCCACAGGTAATATTACAGGGAACCCTATATTTAAAGAAGGACAGACTACCTATGAAATCCGCAAGGAAATGCGGTATAATTTCAAAAGTCAAAAAGCCATTATCAAAGACGTGGTGACAGAACAGCAGGATGGGCTTTTGAGGGGGCAGACTATCAAAAAAGATCAGGATGGAAGTATCTACATGGACAAAGGTTTTTATACCACCTGTAATCTGGCCGAACCTCATTGGCATATCAATGCTGCAAAGATCAAATCCATAAGAGGCAACAAAGTAGTTACTGGCCCATTTAACCTTTATTTCAATAACATTCCTACGCCTGCAGGTCTGCCTTTTGGGATCATTCCTGACACTCCTGATGAAAAAGCTTCAGGAATAGTTTTTCCTTCCTATGGACAGGAACAGGTCAGGGGATTTTTCCTTCGGAATTTTGGCTATTACTTCGCCTTCAATGATTACATCCATACCAGGGTTACAGGAGATGTGTATACTCAGGGTGGTTATGGTGCCAAAGCTGCTACTGTATATAAAAAGAGATACCGCTATAATGGAGCCTTCAATATCGATTACCAACGTTTTCAGAGCCCTGAGACAGAGCTTCCTGAAAGAGCCCAGGATTACAATACCATCTGGGTCAACTGGAACCATGCGCCAGAGACTAGGGGTACATCAAGATTTTCGGCTTCTGTCAATGCAGGTACTACCAATTACAACAATGTAGTGATCAACCCGGCCAGCTTTGCCAATAACGTCAACTCAGAATTTTCTTCCAATGTCTCTTACAGTAAGACTTTTGCAGGGACTCCTTTCAGTATGTCTGCCAATTTGAGGCATTCCCAAAATATTCAAAATGACGAGGTCAACCTGATTCTTCCTGACATTGCAATCAACATGAACAGGCAAAATCCTTTTGCAAATGTGCGCTTTGAGCCTCTGAAGACCTTGAACATCGCCTGGAACTTCAATATGCAAAATTCTATTAACAACAGAATTACCCCTGCATTTGGTGTACAGAATCAAGCTTTGCAGCAGGCTCAGGGAGATTTGGATATTGTTCAACAGAACGTGCTTCCTTTCACATTCGCTAATTTACCTCAGTTGCTAAGAGATGCTGATAATGGGGCGAGAAACACCATTCCTATTACCTCCAATTTCACCCTATTCAAATATTTCACGGGTACGGCTTCAGTGAATTACACTGAATTGTGGTACTTGGAAAGGATCAATTTCTTTTACAATCCGGTAGAAAATAGGGTAGATAGAATTTTGGAAAGCGGGTTCAACAGGGTCAGCTTCTACAATACTTCATTTGCCATGAATACCAATGTTTATGGATTTTACAATTTCAAGAAAAGTAAAAAAATCGAGGCTATAAGACATCACATGCAGCCATCCTTTGGGTTTAATCTGACACCGGATTTCTCGAACCCGGCATTTGGATTTTATCAGGAGGTGCAGGTAGATGAGCAGGGGAGAACACAGCTATTTGCCAGACATCAGGGTTTTATTTTTGGTGGAGCACCTTTGGGAGAACAAAGGTCTTTGAGTATCAATATCAGAAATGTGGTAGAAGCCAAATTGAAAACCAGGGAAGATGATGCCGAAGAAGCTGCCACAAAGAAAATCCCTTTGCTACAGTCATTGAATATTTCTACGAATTATAATTTCGCAGCTGACTCCTTTAATCTTTCGCCCATCAACTTCAATACAAGGACCTCATTTTTTGACAATAAGTTGTCAGTCAACCTTTCCGGTAACCTGGATCCTTACGCTACAAGAACCACCAATAACCTGCAAACCGGCCAGGAGATTACCCGCAGGATCAACCAGTTTGCCTGGACTGCAGGTCAAGGTATAGGTACTTTGAGATCCGCACAGATGAATATCAATGGGAACATCAATCCTAGCGGTCAGAAAACACCTGGTGAAATGAGGGAAGATATGACCAATGACTTTTTACAACAAGGTGGTCAGATGAATGAATTTGTGGAAGAAGAAATCAATAGGGTAGTGAATGACCCTTCCCGCTATATCGATTGGGATATCCCCTGGAATTTAGGATTCGGGTACAACATTGCTTACAACAGAAGGCAAGATGGACAGGTGAATGTGACATCTGCATTGAATATCAACGGGAATGTCAGTATTTCGGAAAAGTGGAAAATCAATTTCAGTGGGGGGTATGACTTTATGACTGCGCAGATTACACAAACCATGCTGGGAATTGATCGCGATCTACACTGCTGGCAGATGGGTGTCAACTGGATTCCGTTTGGCAGATTCACCTCTTACAGTGTAGATATACGTGTGAAATCTTCCATTCTTCAGGATTTGAAAGTCAGTAGAAGAAGGTCTTTCTTTGATAGATAGAGAATCATTTTCGAGTTACGAGTTACGAATTACGAGGCTTTTATCTATGGGAAAGGTGTAATGAGATTTATCACTTAATAATCAATCAAACTTTTAGCGGCCTGTATGCATCGATAAGGCTCGATTATAACAAATTAAGCATGGATATGAAATCCTTCGACTTTACTAAGTGTTTTTCCAGAGGCTTAGTTAAAATAGCTAGAAGCCGACCACCAAGTATCAGCCTCTTAGTACTTCGTACATGTTACATCGTTCCCAATTGAACCTTTTCAGAATTTCAAAACTTATTTTTGCAATAAACAAAGGATTAAGCCTCGTAAATCGTAACTCCAAAATCGTACATCTTTATATCTTCGACCGGCTGATCGGCATGGTCATGCATCTTGGGCCGCCGAGTCCTCTGGATAGTTCCGATGAGGGGATTTCCAATACCTCAACTCCCATGTTCCTCAAGGCTGCGTTGGTATGCTTATTTCTGTTGTAGGAAATCACCCTTCTGGGTCCAATGGCAAAAACATTCGCACCGTCAAACCACTGTTCCCGCATAGAATAATCAGGGTTGCCATCTGCAGTATGCAAAATTTCCAGATGTTGGATTTCTCTTTCCAATACCGTGAGTAAGGATTCTTTCAAGACCTGTCTTTTGATATGTACTTTATCCTCCTGAATTTCTTTAATGGTGTACAGAGAAGTCTGTAAGACAGAGTTCAAAGCGTCCGGATAGGTCAAAACAAGGTTTTCATCAAGGATCGTAAAGACGGTGTCAAGATGCATGTAATTGCGTCTATGGGGTAGGTGTACTTCATATACCCGCTCTACGGTCCCTTCTGCCAAGAGAGCCTTAGCTACTTGGTAGATTGCCTTTTCATCAGTACGTTCAGAGTTTCCGATGGCTACAGCCTTTTTAGAAAGAATAATAATATCCCCTCCTTCTATACTTGGAGGATTTGCCTGACCAATCATAGGATAAAGCTGGTTAACATGATCTTTGAAATTCGGATGATTTTCAAATATTGCCCTGAGAAGATTAGCTTCTCTTTGCCTACCCTCCATTTTCATACTGGAAAAAATGATTCCCCCAGGGGTGATTGCCATGGGATCCCTTTGAAAGTACAAATTTGGGCTTGGGGGGATAATAAATGCGTAATCCAGCAATTCGGTGACAGGCAGGTTTGGTATCTTTCTTTTCAGTTCATGGACTTTTACGCCTGCTGTAAGTGCAGTGGCACATTCAGCAGTTGAAAGCCTGTCTAAAATGTAATCTTTGAGATGGGTTTGATTGGATGGCTGTAATGCCTGCATCATCAATTTTTCCAAAATACCTCTGTTGGTGAGTGTCTGCGTCAAAAGCTCTCTGAGTCTGAAAACGGTTGCACCTGTTGTTTCTTTGATCAGATTAGTAAAAACATCATGCTCTTTTTGCATTGCCTCCAAGTAGGGAACATCTTCAAAAAGCAAGTAGTCTTTGTTATAAGGTGTAAGCCTGTCAATTTCTTTAGCAGGTCTATGCATTAAAACTGCCTTTAAGGTTCCAAATTCAGAGTTTAACCTAAGATTCATGCCTTGTTATTTTACTTGATTTATTAAAAATTCCATAAAATATCGGAAAAATGGTTTTAAATATAGCATTAAAAAGGGTTAAATGTTCAAAATATATTATTCGTAGTGTTATTCCTGCCTTGTTGTTATAAATAAAAAAGCCGAATCTTTGGATCCGGCTTTTTTCACGCTGTTTCTAAACTTCTTATTGCAACCAAGCTTCTACTTCTTCTTTTGTAGGATTACTTGTGTCAAGCTTTAGTTTTTTTCTCCTTCCGCAGACATCATTGAAAAGCTTATTGATATCTTGTTCTTTGAGTTGTTCGATGGTATGGATATTTAAATCCCTGATAGCTGGGATCAATCCTGCAGGTATTCCCAGTTCCATGAAATCCTCATCAGTTGCGATTTTCACTTTTTTCTCCGGTCTCATCTGAGGGAAAAACAATACTTCCTGGATGGTGGAGTTGTTGGTCAGTAGCATGGTTAGCCTGTCAATCCCAATTCCCAATCCTGAAGTAGGAGGCATGCCATATTCCAATGCTCTTAGGAAATCATCATCCATGGCCATGGCTTCATCGTCTCCCCTTGCAGCCAGTTTCAATTGTTCTTCAAACCTTTCTCTTTGGTCTATCGGGTCGTTGAGCTCCGTATAAGCATTTGCAATTTCTTTTCCATTGACAAATAACTCGAATCTTTCTACCAAGCCTTCCTTACTTCTGTGTTTTTTGGCAAGAGGAGTCATTTCTATAGGATAGTCAGTAATGTATGTTGGCTGTACTAGGTTGGCTTCCACTTTCTCGCCGAAGATCTCGTCGATCAGTTTGCCCTTGCCCATACTGTCATCTACTTCTATTCCCATTTCTGCACAGACTTTCCTGAGTCCTTCTTCATTCATTTCACTTACATCCACTCCAGCATATTCCTTGATGGAGTCATACATGCTCAGTCTTCTGTAAGGTCCGGCAAAATCGATTTCTTTTTCACCAACTTTTACCTTTGTGGTCCCGTGGATGGATTCGGTTACTTTTTCAAGACATTCTTCCACCATTTCCATCATCCAAATATAATCCTTGTAGGCTACGTAAATTTCCATAGAAGTAAACTCAGGATTGTGAGTACGGTCCATACCTTCATTTCTGAACATTTTACCAAACTCATAAACACCGTCAAAGCCACCAACGATCAACCTTTTGAGATAAAGTTCATTAGCAATACGCAAGTAAAGCGGCATATCCAAAGTGTTGTGATGGGTTTGGAAGGGACGTGCTGCAGCACCTCCGTGTACCTGTTGCAGAATGGGAGTTTCTACTTCCAGCCATCCGTGGTCATCAAAATACCTGCGCATGTTGCTGATGATTTTGGACCTTGTGATAAAAACATTTTTTACTTCGGGGTTAACTGTAAGGTCTACGTAGCGTTGTCTATAGCGCAGTTCAGGATCAGTAAATCCGTCATATACATTCCCTTCCTCATCTCTTTTGACTACTGGAAGAGGTTTTACTGCCTTAGAGAGAACTTTCAACTCCGTAACATGAAGAGAAATCTCGCCGGTTTGTGTGGTGAAAATGTATCCTTTTACCCCTATGAAATCTCCTATACCAAGTAATTTTTTGAAAACGGTATTGTAAAGAGTCTTGTCTTCGCCCTCGCAGATATCATCCCTACGGACATAAACCTGAAGCCTACCTGTTGAATCCTGGATCTCAGCAAAAGAGGCTGAACCCATAATTCTCCTACTCATCAATCGACCTGCGATAGAAATATTTTTGTAATCGTTTTTTCTGTTTTCGTAATTATTATGAATATCCAGAGCTGTAACGTTGATGGGGAATGATTCTGCCGGGTATGGATTGATCCCGATTTTCATCAACTCTTCCCTGTCTTTTCTTCTTTCTAATTCCTGTTCGCTAAGTAATTGCATTCTTTCCTTTTTGTTTTTGCTATTTATTCAACCTGAAAATCCAAGCTGATTAAAAGCTGTTGGAAATTAAGTTTAATGATTTATTTCTTTTTTCTTCGGGCAATCTCCCTCTTGATCAAATCAAGTTCTCTACTGCTTTGCCCTGCCACAGATGTATTTTCTTCTGCTCTTCTGGATAGATAAGGCATTACCTTTTCTACCGGTCCATAGGGGACGTATTTGACAACGTTGTAACCTGCATCAGCCAAGTTAAAAGAGATGTTGTCACTCATACCATACAGCTGAGCAAAATAAACTTTATCATCTTGAGGGTTGATTCCATATTCTGAGATCAATTCAGTCAGGTAAATATTACTTTTTTCATTGTGAGAACCCGAGACGAGTGCTATGGATTTCAGGTTTTCAACACAGTATTTCAATGCAGCATCATAATCTCTGTCAGAAGACGCTTTGTCGGGCTGGATTGGGCTGGAATATCCTTTATCCTTTGCTCTGTCCCTTTCCTTTTCCATGTAAGCTCCCCTGACCAATTTAGCTCCGAGAATGTAGTTTTTTCTTTGTGCTTCTTGATGTGCATCTTTCAACCTTTGCAACATGTCATGCCTGTACATCTGGTAAGTATTATATACAATGCATGAATCTTGATTGTATTTTTCCATTGCTTCATAAGTCATTTGATCAATGACATCTTGAAACCAGGATTCTTCAGCATCCACCAGAATTTTTGTATTGGCATCAAATGCTGCCTTGCAAAGTTCGTCTACTCTTCCTTTTAATCTTTCGAATAAGGATTTTTCCTTTTCATTCAACTTTTTGCCTGCCTGAATCTTGGTCATCAGCTTGTAATCCCCTAAGCCTGTAACCTTGAATACTGCAAAAGGTATCCTATCATCTCCTGCTGAACGTGCAATGGTCTTGAGGATTTCTTGTTTTGTAGCCTCATAACTCTCTTCATTTCCTTTGCCCTCAACAGAATAATCCAAGATGGTATGGATATTATATTTGGCCAGTTCTTCTAAAGATTTCTGACAATCATCAATATCTTCCCCTCCGCAGAAGTGACCAAACATGGTTTTTTTCATCAAGCCCTTGATAGGCAGCTTCAAAGCAAATGACCAATTGGCCAATTTGGTTCCCAAGCTTACCGCAAGGTTGTTATTAACAGTGGCAAAAATGAGATACATTTTTCTGAGTTCCGCATCTGATTTGGAAGCAAAAGCCACTTCTAAGTTCTCAAAAGAAATTTTGGGTTTTACTGGCATAGCAAGTCGTTTCTGGCTGCAAATATATCAAAAAAACACCATGGGGATAAGTTATGTTTGGCTATTTGAGTCCGCTCACATAAAAAATTAAATCCATGGGAATGCTATTTTGTAATTCATTGAGAAATGGATTTTTTAATTTTTGAACTTACCTTTAACATCACCTTAGCAAATCCTTACTTTTATTAACAAGAAGGATGAAATTTCTGTTAATAAAGTACGCAATCAAAATTTAGTATTCTTGGATATTCTTAATCTAAACGAATGGGGCTTGGATGCCAAAGCTCCCCTTTACATTGCAGGCCCCTGTAGTGTGGAAACTCCCAACCAACTGAATACTACAGTGAAGGATCTGGCATCAAGAGGTTTTAAGTGGATCAGAGGAGGTGTATGGAAGCCTAGAACACGGCCCAATAGTTTTGAAGGCGTGGGGGAGATCGCACTGCCATGGATTCAGGAAGTCAAAGAAAAGTATCAGGTCCAATTCGCCATAGAAGTAGCAAACCCCTACCATGTACAAAAGGCATTGGAATATGGCATAGATCTTTTGTGGATAGGGGCCAGAACGACTGTAAATCCTTTTGCAGTCCAAGAAATAGCTGATAGTCTGAAAGGTGTGGATATTCCTGTCATGATTAAGAACCCTGTAAACCCTGACTTGGCATTATGGATTGGAGCATTGGAGAGGATTAATCAGGCGGGAATCAAAAAGCTAGCAGGTATTCATAGAGGTTTTTCCAATTTCAATGACCAAGTTTATAGAAATAGTCCGACTTGGCAGATTCCGCTTGAACTGAAGACCAGGTACCCCAATCTCCCTCTATTAAATGACCCAAGCCACATTTGTGGAAAAAGGGATCTTTTGGCTTCAGTGGCTCAGATGGCAATGGACCTGAATTTTGATGGTTTGATTATCGAATCTCATTTTGATCCTGTAAATGCTTGGTCGGATGCCGCACAGCAGGTTACACCCGAAGTCTTGGAAAAATTGATCCAAGACTTGCAAATAAGGTCTACATCAACTGAAAACCCCATTTTTCAATCTCAACTGGAGCTTATCAGAGAACAGATAGATCAAGTGGATAGGGAATTTTTGGAGACATTGAGCAGGAGAATGAAGCTCGTAGAAAAAGCAGGTGAGTATAAAAAGTTAAATAACGTGGCTATCTTTCAAATGGAGCGTTGGAAAAAAGTGTTTGAAACAAGACCAGAGTGGGGTACAGCTCTTCATTTAAATCCTGATTTTATCAAGGAGTTATATCAGTTAGTTCATACAGAATCTATCAAAAAGCAAGAGGAGATCATGGAGAATACTGGGTTGCAAAAGGAGAAATAGCGAGCTCAATTTTGTCAATTTATTGGGATTAGTAGATAAAAGTAAAGTTTCAGTTTTTCAGCAGGTATTATTAAAGCTCCTTTTATAAATATGCCTGATAGCTTTAATGTTCTGAGCAAAAGTGTCAAAGCGGGATTCAGTATACAGAATTTTATTCGGTGTTTCTGAAAAATAGGTTGGAATTTCCTCTAATCATTACTAAAGTAGACTTCACTTGCATAAAATTTAAAAAAATCTTCAAAAATTGATTTGTTTTTAAAAAATCTGCCTTTACATTTGAGACATGTTAATCGCAGTCTTCGCATATTTTACATTCTTTTACTTTTACTTTCGAATGAAAAATCGAATCGGAGCCGCTTATTGCCTTGTGAAAAATTAAAAAAATCATAAACCAGAAAAAGCCCGATTCGAGAGAGTCGGGCTTTTTTCATTTAAACCTAACACCATTATGGAAAACCATTTACAAACAAAGGATTGGGGTCTTGGACTAAAAGGCAACACCATCATTGCGGGACCTTGTAGTGCCGAAACTCCTGAGCAGATTGAGAATGTGTGCTTGGATATGATCAAGGAAAATATGATTCCTGACGTTTTTAGAGCGGGAATTTGGAAGCCAAGAACCAGACCAGGAAGCTTTGAAGGTATTGGCGAGGATGGTTTGAAGTGGATGGAGATTGTGAGACACCACCTCAATATCCCTATCACAACAGAAGTAGGGAATACAGCTCATGTGGAAATGGCCCTTAAACACAAAGTAGACATCCTTTGGATTGGAGCAAGAACTACAGTAAACCCTTTTGCTGTGCAGGAAATAGCCGAAGCCCTAAGAGGGGTAGATATCCCTGTAATGGTAAAGAACCCGATGAATCCGGATTTGCAACTTTGGTTGGGAGCACTGGAAAGACTTCAGGCGATTGGAATCAATAAATTGGCTGCTATTCATAGAGGTTTCTCTGATTCTTATGATAAAAGATTTAGAAACAAACCCAACTGGTCTATGCCGATTCACTTAAAAAGAGAGTGGAAAGGAATGGAAGTTATCAACGATCCCAGCCATATCGTAGGAAACCGGGAAGGGATCTTGGAAACAGCCCAGCGTGCCATCAACTTTGGCTTGGATGGCTTGATGATAGAAACCCACCACGATCCAGACAAAGCTTGGTCTGATGCCAAGCAGCAAGTGACTCCGGCTAGACTTAAAGAAATACTTTCAAAAATTGACTTCAAGGACAACTTAGGTGAAGAAAATCCCAGCGAAAGATTGAATGATCTAAGAATGGCTATAGATCACTTGGATGATCAATTGTTGGATATCCTCCAGGAGAGATTCTCACTGATTGATCAGGTTGGTGCCTATAAAAGAGAGCACCACCTTACTGTATTTCAATCAGATCGTTGGAAATATGTCATGGAGTCAAGAACCAAAAAAGGTGTTGATAAAAACCTTAGCGAGAAGTTTATGAAAGAATTGCTTTATTGTATCCATGAGGAATCAGTGAAGCGTCAGGAGAAGCAGTTAAGAGAAGCAGACTCTGTCAAAAAATAAATTCAAAAGGGCCGAAGTAGATACATTTCTGCTTCGGTCTTTCAAGTTTTGCCTATTTTTGAAAGAAATTCAAAAACCTTGGAGACAATCATATTTTCCCAACAAATAGCCCAAGACCTGGGCAATTACATTAAACAGCTCAACTTTTCCAAACTTGGAGTAATTACTGATTCCAATACTTCTATCCATTGCTACCCTTTGGTGAAAGAAAGTCTGCCAAACCACAGTCATTTCAGTTTTGAGGCAGGAGAAGCCAACAAAAACCTCCAAAGCTGCACCGATATCTGGCAATGGATGACCGATCAAAGTATGGACAGAAAAGCCCTGATCATTAACTTGGGTGGTGGGGTCACAGGTGATATGGGAGGCTTTTGTGCCGCTACCTACAAAAGGGGAGTCCGCTTTGTCAACATCCCTACCACTTTGCTTTCCCAGGTAGATGCAAGTGTTGGGGGTAAGTTGGGGATTGATTTCAACGGATATAAAAACCATATCGGAGTTTTTACCCAACCGGCTGCGGTGATAATTTCTGATGAGTTTCTTCAGACCCTTCCAGAAGAGGAGTTGAGATCAGGGTATGCGGAAGTAATCAAGCATGGGCTGATCAAGAATGAGCCTTATTTCAATTGTCTCAAAATCGAGGACTGGAAAAAGCAAGATTGGAGAGGGATTATTGAAAAATCTGTAAGTATCAAAAAGGATGTGGTAGAAAAGGATCCCAAAGAAAATGGACTTAGAAAAATCCTGAATTTTGGGCATACTATAGGTCATGCCTTTGAATCTTTTTATTTAAATACAGAAAACCATTTACTACATGGAGAGGCCATAGCGATAGGGATGCTCTGTGAAGCTTTTTTGTCCCACAAGAAATCAGGTCTCTCAGGTGTTGAATTGAAAACTATTCAAGATATGCTCCTGAGTATTTTCGGAAAATTTGATTTTCCAGAATCAGATGTTGCCGACATAGTATCTCTATGCGGTCAGGATAAAAAGAACGAAGGGGCAATCATCAATTTTTCCCTGCTAAACCAAATCGGGACCTGCGATTATAATATTCCTGCAAGTATAGAAGAAATCACCGAGTCCATCAATTCCTATAGATCAATCTAAATAAAAACCTATCCTATTGAAAACGCTAGTTTTAAATCAGACCAGTTCATTTACATCCACCAAGATTCCTTTGCCAGCGTCAAAAAGTGAAAGCAACAGGGCATTGATTATAGACGCTTTGACAAACGGTGAAAATAAATTGAGCAATCTTGCCGAGGCAAGGGATACGCAGACCATGATCCGCTTGCTGAAAGAAAATCCTCCTGTTTATGATGTTTTAGATGCCGGAACCACGATGCGCTTTTTGACTGCCTACGCAGCAGCAACTGATCAAAACAAGGTGTTGACGGGTACCGCAAGAATGTGCGAAAGGCCTATTGGGATATTGGTGGAGGCTTTGAAAGAACTCGGGGCGGATATCCACTATATGAATGTGGAAGGCTATCCTCCTTTGGCTGTTCATGGACTTAAAAACCAGTTGAAAAATAGGGTCAGCGTTAGAGGGGATGTGAGTAGCCAATACATTTCCGCTTTGTTGATGATAGCACCGGTTTTGCCTTTGGGAATTGAATTGGAGCTGCAAGGGAAAATCGGGTCAAGAACCTATATAGAAATGACCTTGGAGTTGATGAGGTCTTTTGGAGTTTCCTATTCATGGGAAGGGAATGTGATCAAAGTGGAAGCTCAGGATTATAAGCCTACCAAATTTGCGGTAGAAAGTGATTGGTCAGGGGCAAGCTATTGGTATAGCCTCTTGGCATGCGCAGATAAAGGAGAGCTGTTTTTGGAAGGACTGAAAGAGAATAGTCTGCAAGGAGATTCCAAAATAGTTGATATCATGGAATTTCTTGGAGTTAGAAGCGAGTTCAAAGACGGTGGAGTACATTTGACCAAGCAGCCAGTGAAAGGGTTGGATCATTGGGATTTCACCCATTGCCCCGATATTGCACAGACGGTGGCAGTGACCTGTGCGATCATAGGCCAAAAGATGGATTTTAGCGGTCTTGAAAGTTTAAGAATAAAAGAGACCGATAGGATTTTTGCGCTTCAAGAGGAATTGGGAAGGTTTAATGCTGAATTTTTGGAGCAAGAAGAGGAGCTGTTTACATTGATTCCATCCGTAAAAATGCCTTCTGAGGTACAGATCAAAACTTACGATGATCATAGGATGGCCATGGCATTTATGCCTTTGATGACCAAGACCCAAGTAATAGTAGAAGATCCTGAGGTGGTCAACAAGTCATATCCGAGTTTCTGGAAACATGTAGATCTGATCAAGTAATTTTGAAGGTTTTGGGCAGGCTTGAGGGTTTGCCCAAAATATCCCATAGGATTTATTTTTTTATACAATTTCGAAAATTTCTCTTCATTGAAGGAAAAGAAATAATTACAGGTTTGTACAGAATCATTTTTTAGGAGTAAATTTAAAGCAAACCCCACACACTATGTCTCAAAAGGAATGCTTTTGGCTGCTACCGGTATTGTTCCTGATTTTTTCCTGTGGCTCCTCTGAAAATAAAACCAGTCCCAAAAGGGAAAATATTACTGAATCCATCTATGCTTCCGGTACTATCAAGGCCAAATATCAGTACCAGGCTTTTATCAATGCACTGGGGACTGTGCAGGAAGTGTTTTTGCAAGAAGGAGATTCTGTGGAAATAGGCACTCCTATATTGGCTATCTCGAATGAGTCCACAAGAATCAATAGAGAGACAGCAGAACTTAATCGTGAATATGCGGATAGGCAGCTGAATCAAACCAGGCTTAGGGATTTGGAGATCAATATCAATTATGCTGCTAACAAATTAAAAAACGATTCCCTTCTATGGGAAAGGCAGCGCCGTCTTATGGATAAGGGAATAGGTTCCGCTATTGATCTTGAACAAAAAGAGTTGGCTTATGGAAATTCAAAAACTGTTTATGAAACTGCCTTGCTGAGATATGAGGACTTGAAGAGGGAAATTGATTTCAATGAAAGAAGTGCTTCCAAAAATCTTGCTATTTCCAAGGCTCTAGAGAGTGACTTAATTCTTAAAAGTGAAGTGAGCGGGCTTTTGTATTCCTTGTTGAAGGAAAAGGGAGAAATGGTCAATAATCAAACACCCCTAGCCGTTCTGGGAAGCGGTGATGAGTTTGTTTTGGAAATGCTGGTGGATGAATTTGACATCGCTAAAGTAAAAATCGGTCAAAAGATCCTGATCAGCATGGACAGTTACAGAGGAGAGGTTTTCGAAGGTTTGGTGACAAAAATAAACCCCATTATGGATGTGGGAAACAAGACTTTTGTGGTTGAAGGTGTGTTTTTGGAACAACCTTCTGTTTTATATCCCAACCTTTCTTTGGAAGCAAACATTATTATTTCTGAAAAAGAGAATGTGTTGCTTTTACCCAGGTCCTATCTGATTCGTGACCGTTTTGTCATCACAGATGAAGGAGATACGCTGGAGGTGAAGGTAGGTCTGAAGGATTTTCAAAAAGCAGAAATCATAGAGGGTTTGGATGAAAACTCAATAGTTATCAAACCTTGATATGAAGATCTCTCTGATAATTAAAATGGCAAAGGCTTTGATGCTGGCCCGCTTAAAGCAGACTGTAGTTGCAGCTATTGGTGTGGTATTCAGTATCACCATGTTTGTGACCTTACTTGGTTTTATGAATGGATTAAATCAGCTTCTGGATAACCTTGTGCTCAACAGGACACCCCATATCAGGTTTTATAATGAACTAAAGCCTTCACCGACTCAGCCCGTTGAGCTGAGTGACAAGTATCGAAGCTTCCATAATGTAGTCAGGTCGATCAAGCCTGCGGCAAGCAGAATGAGCATATACAATAATGAAGCTATTATCAAAACGCTTTTGGATGATCCAAGAATAGTGGGGGTAGCCCCAAAGATTGCCGCTCAGGTATTTTTTAATGTTGGGGCCATAGATGTGAATGGCGTGATCAATGGTATTGATGTAGAAGAAGAAAGCAGGCTTTTTGCATTCGACGATTATGTTACTGAAGGTGACTTCGTAGATTTGAAGAATACAGCCAATGCCATCATTTTGGGAAAGGGAGCGGCGGACCGCATGCTTGCATCCATAGGTGATGTAGTACAGGTGACAACAGCGCAGGGCAACAGCATACAGTTGAAAGTAGTAGGCTATTATCAATCCGGTCTTGGAGAACTGGATAATGTCCAATCATACGCTTCTATCAGTACAGTGCAGAAGATGTTGGGGGAGCCGCCATCATTCGTTACGGATATTCAGGTCAAGCTGAATGATTTCGACCTTGCCCCTGGGATGGCCAAAGAATACAGTGCTATCTTTGGAATAGATGCAGATGATATACAGACTGTCAATGCACAATTTGAAGCTGGTTCCGGCATCAGGTCAATGATTAGCTATGCTGTAGGAATTACATTATTGATTGTTTCTGGTTTTGGGATTTATAATATCCTCAATATGATGATCTATGAAAAAATGGACACCATTGCCATCCTCAAAGCCATAGGTTTTTCAGGCAGGGATGTAAATTTGATATTTATCACTATCGCCATTACCATTGGGTTTTTTGGAGGAGTATTGGGTTTGTTTTTTGGGTTTATAGCAGGGCTGGGAATTGAGCAAATTCCATTTGAGCTGGATGCTTTGCCGACCATTAAGACCTTGCCTGTAGATTTTAATCCCAAATATTATGTGATAGCCGGAGTTTTTAGCTTGGTCACCACTTATTTTGCAGGTTACTTTCCGGCACGAAAAGCAAGCAGTATAGATCCTGTAGATATCATAAGGGGTAAATAGTACAGCATTATGAAAGGAAAACCAGTATTGGAAGCGCAAAACATCAATAAGTACTTTTACAGTCCTGAAAAAACAAGGGTGCTGAAAGATGTGAGCTTTCAGGTGACAAGGGGTGAATTTGTTTCAGTCATGGGGAAGTCTGGTTGCGGGAAATCTACCTTGTTGTATATTTTGTCTACAATGGACACGGATTATCATGGTAAGCTACTTATAGATGAAGAGCTGGTAAGTGGCAAAAATGCAAATAGACTTTCTCAGATCAGGAATGAAAAAATAGGTTTTGTCTTTCAGTTTCACTATCTGCTCAATGAGTTTTCTGTATTGGAAAATGTGATGATACCAGGGCTTAAATTAGATAAGAAAAGTAAGCAGGAGCTGGAGCATATTGCTATGGAAAAGTTAAGGATTTTTGATATGCAAGATCATGCATTGAAAAAAGCAAATCAACTATCAGGTGGTCAAAAACAAAGGGTAGCTATTGCCAGATCACTGATGAATGATCCTTTGATTATTATGGGTGATGAACCTACTGGAAACCTGGATAAAAAAAATTCTGATATCGTTTTCAAAATTTTTAAGGAATTGGCTCAGGAATTTCACCAAACTATGTTGATAGTCACACATGATCCAGAATTTGCCGCAGGTACGGATAGGATTATAGAAATGGAAGATGGAAGGGTGTTAAGAGATTAATTTTCAATCTTTAAGAAAAATTTTTAGATGATATCTGGAAAGAATTGAATAATATCATAACGCAAGATTAGGCAGTTCTTTACAAAGATTAGTATCTTGTCATATTCACCAAAACGTACATTTTTATGAGTAAAAAGATAGAATATAGTTTATTTGATGATGTTAGTGGATTTGTGGATGATGCTGCCAAGCATTTGGATCTGCACCCCGGACTATTAGATCAGATCAAGCAATGTAACAGTATTTACAAATTTAATTTTCCTCTTCGCAATGATGATGGAACATACGAGACACTAACAGGTTACAGGATTCAACATTCCCATCATAAGCTTCCTGTTAAGGGTGGTATTCGATACAGTGAGCATGTGGATGAGGAGGAAGTCAAAGGGCTGGCTGCTCTGATGACATACAAGTGTGCTCTGGTCAATGTCCCTTTCGGCGGAGCCAAAGGAGGCGTCAGCATAGATCCTCTTAAATACAATGAAGGACAAATGGAGAGAATAACGAGGAGATACACTGCTGAGCTTATTAAGAAAAAATTCATCGGACCGGCAATTGATGTGCCTGCTCCTGACTATGGTACAGGAGCCAGAGAAATGGCCTGGATTGTAGATACATTTGAGGCTTTCAATCCTGAATTGATCAATGCCAAAGGAGCTGTTACAGGAAAGCCACTTTCCCAACATGGTATAGACGGTAGAACTGAAGCTACCGGACAAGGGGTGTTTTTTGGAATCCGTGAGGCCGTCAGTGTTGAAGACGATATGCAAGCACTTGGGCTGACAGTAGGCTTGAAAGGTAAAAGAATCATCATTCAAGGTTTGGGTAATGTGGGCTATTATTCAGCAAAATACCTGAGTGAAGCAGGTGCAAAGATCGTAGGTGTGGCTGAGTGGAATGGTGGAATTTGGGATGAATCAGGCATTGACATCGAAGCTCTTAAAACTTACCAAATTGAAAATAAAGGATTTAAGGGATTCAAAAAGGGTGAATTCATTAAAAACAGCAAAGAACTTCTTACCTACCCATGTGATATCCTTGTTCCAGCCGCGTTGGAGAATCAAATCACCAAGGAAAATGCAGCTCAAATTCAAGCAAAAATCATTGGAGAAGCCGCAAATGGTCCAGTTACCAATGAGGCCGAAAAGATTTTGCTAAAGAATGGAGTCATGGTCATTCCAGACATGTACCTGAATGCAGGTGGTGTGACGGTTTCCTATTTTGAGTGGCTCAAAAATCTATCGAGAGTTTCTTTTGGGAAACTCGAAAAAAGATATGATATGGAGAAGTACAGAAAACTCCTGGGTACAATAGAAAATGCAACAGGTGAGCGGTTTACAGATGATGAAAAGGACGGCTTGATCAAGGGAGCCTCCGAAAGAGACTTGGTACTCTCCGGGCTGGAAGAAACAATGGTAACGGCATACCATGATATGAACAGAACCAGAAAAGAAAAAGGAATTCAAAGCTTAAGAACTGCCGGATTTATTTTGGCTTTGCAGAGGATTGCCATTTCTTACATGGATCTGGGTATTTTCCCATAATTATAACAATGCAAAAGCCGGCTAAAAACCGGCTTTTTTTATATTTTCTCTATTTTTTGGTAAGAGGCCAATACTCCTCTGACCATGGCAGCCGAAAAACCTTGATGCTCCATTTCGTTTAACCCCACGATAGTACAACCTTTAGGTGTCGTCACTTTATCAATGGCTTCTTCGGGATGGATATTTTTCTGAATCATCAGTTCAGCGGCACCCTTCACTGTTTGGTTGACAATTTGGCTGGCCGTTTTGGCGTCAAATCCAATCTGAATACCCCCTTGGATCATTGCTCGCATAAAACGCAATACATAAGCAATACCACATGCTCCCAATAC
The DNA here is from genome assembly GCF_000295935.2 of Indibacter alkaliphilus LW1. Taxonomy (GTDB): domain Bacteria; phylum Bacteroidota; class Bacteroidia; order Cytophagales; family Cyclobacteriaceae; genus Indibacter; species Indibacter alkaliphilus. Next base: position 7,678 of record NZ_ALWO02000040.1, on the reverse strand, counting down.
AGTAGCGGCCTCCATTAGGCCTTCATCTATATGTATGCTGATGCCAATACTTTCAAAAAGCTCCCCGATAAGCGCTTCGCTTTTAGGGTTTTGGTTTTTTCCACACGTACAAGTGATTGATTCTTGGATATCAGCAGCAATATTGGGCATGGCTCTGTAGGCAATTGTGGAGGGGTCAATAATCTGGAAAATTTCATCGAGACTCACACCCGTGGCAAGAGAAACTATGATCTGCTTTTTAGGGTCTAAAACAGGTTTGATTTCCTTCAGAATGCTTGAGACATTGTAAGGTTTTACGCCTAAAATGACCAGATCAGCCTCCGAAGCAGCGATTAAATTGTCTGAATGAACGCGTACTCCTTTGTCTTGTAGAAAAAGTAAATTAGAAGGATTCCTTTTGGTGACATGAAGATTGCTTGGCACAAAACCCTTTAGGTTTAATAATCCATTTACAATAGAGCTGCCTAAGTTGCCGCATCCAATGATGGCGATTTTAGTATCTTTCAACATACGGTAATTCAGTGGTTAATTTTATAATAGTCATAAAGGTAAAAAGTAATCCTTTGATAGAACGATATTGACAGGATTTTTAGAAAGAACATAGTTTTTTGATAGAAGAAGTATATAGGATTTATTGGCTCAATTTTCTCAATTTTAGCCAATTCAAAAGCAATAAAAAGTTAACTTTGACTTTTATAATCAAAAAACTGAATGCCAAAATTAATCCGTATTACCACAGTTCCTCTTTCGCTCAAACTTTTATTGGCAGGACAGATGAAATTCATGATGGAAGCTGGCTGGGATGTGTTGATGGTGAGTGCTGATGGCAGAGAGGTGAATGAAGTGACGAGAAGGGAAGGTTGTCCACATCATGTTATTCCATTTACGAGAAAAATCACTCCATTTCATGACCTTTATTGTTTGTGGCTCTTATATAGACTTTTCAAAAAAGAAAAGCCTGATATTGTACATTCCCATACTCCCAAGGCCGGTTTGCTCGGAATGATCGCTGCGAAATTTGCCGGAGTGAAGACCAGAATTCATACCGTAGCGGGGATGCCCTATATGGTGGCCGAAAAGCGAAAGAAAAATCTTTTGATCGCCATGGAGAAATTGACTTTCAGATGGGCAACTGAAGTTTGGCCAAACTCTTTTTCATTGAAAGATTTCATGCTAAAAGAAGGCTTACTCGATGAGAGTAAAGTAAAAGTAATTGGCCATGGATCTTCTAACGGTGTAGATCTGGATAAATTCAGCAGGAATTCCTTGGCTGAGAATCACTTGATTGCTGCCACAATTAGGATTACCCCTTCGGAAAATGATTTCCTGATCTTGGCAGTGGGAAGATTGGTCAGGGACAAAGGGATAGAAGAGTTGGTTGAGGCTTTTTTACTATCCAAAGTTTCACAATATGGGAAATTGATATTGTTGGGATCCTTTGAACAGAAGCTAAACCCAATCAGTGAGGAAGTTATTAGAAAAATTCAGGATCATCCTAGAATTGTGCAGATAGAATGGTCTGATCATGTTGCTCATTATTTTGCTTTAGCAGATGTGCTTGTTCATGCCTCACATAGGGAGGGTTTTCCAAATGTTCTCCTGGAAGCAGGTGCTATGCAGGTTCCTGTGATCTGTTCGGACATTATAGGCAATGTTGACCTGATTACCAATAAGCAAACAGGTTTGGTTTTCCCTGTCAAAAACACAGAAGTGCTCAAAGATGCTTTGGAGTTTGCTTTTGTCAAAAGGGACTTCATGCAGGTATTGGCTGACAACCTCTATAAAGAGGTGAATGAAAAGTATGAAAGAAATCAGATCCATCAGCTGATCTTGGAGAATTATATTCGGTTGGGCGCTGAAAATCTTGAAATTCAAAATCAATCTTAACCGATATATTGGAATACTTGTATTAATTTGCTTTTTGTTTTTATAGAATAATATTTTAGAGAATGAAATATTTGATTACCGGGACAGCCGGATTTATAGGTTTCCATTTAAGTAACCTATTGCTAGAAAGAGGAGATACTGTAATTGGAATAGACAATATCAATGACTATTATGATGTCAATCTGAAATTTGCCAGATTGGAAGAAAGCGGGATTTCAAAAGGTGAAATTAAGCTTCACAGTCCAGTAAAATCAGTGAAGTTTCCTGAATACACTTTTATACAAATGGATCTTTCGGACAAGCAGGCATTGATGAATCTGTTCGAAACCGAAAAGTTTGATGTAGTGATCAATCTAGCTGCGCAAGCTGGGGTCAGGTATTCATTGATCAATCCTGCGGCTTATATAGATACTAATGTCACAGGTTTTGTCAATATCCTTGAAGCATGCAGGGCTTTTCCTGTCAAACATCTTGTTTATGCATCCTCCAGTTCTGTTTACGGAGCCAATACACAAATGCCATTCTCCACATCGGACAATGTAGATCATCCGCTGAGTTTGTATGCGGCATCCAAAAAGTCAAATGAATTGATGGCGCATACTTACAGCCACTTATTCAATATCCCTACTACAGGATTAAGGTTTTTCACAGTCTATGGACCTTGGGGAAGACCTGATATGGCTTTGTTTTTATTTATAGAAGCCATTACCAAAAACGAGCCTATTCAGGTATTCAATCATGGTAAGATGAAAAGAGATTTCACATATGTGGGGGATATTGTAGAAGGGATCAAGCGTGTAGCAGATAAGATACCAGAGGGGAATCCTGATTGGTCAGGGGATGACCCAGACCCGGGTAGCTCTTATGCTCCCTATAAAGTTTACAATATCGGAAATTCCAGCCCTGTAGAATTGATGGATTATATAGGTGCTTTGGAAAAGGCCTTAGGAAAAGAGGCTAAAAAAGAAATGCTTCCTTTGCAGCCAGGTGATGTCCCTGCTACCTTTGCTGATGTTACTGATTTGATGAGAGACACGGGGTACAAGCCTGATACTCCTGTAGAGGAGGGTGTGGCAAGGTTTGTAACTTGGTACAATGAGTTTTATAAGAAACACTGAAGCTAGACTTTAAAGTAATTATTTTCACTAAATAAAACTGGTCTAAAATACTATTCAAATCTATGGAAAAGAGCATTTTAATTACCGGAGGAGCGGGATTCATAGGAAGCCATGTGGTTTCACTTTTTGTCAATAAATATCCTGATTATAAAATAGTCAATCTGGATTGCCTGACTTATGCAGGCAATTTGGAGAACTTGAAGGAAATCGAAGGCGCTGAAAACTACACTTTCGAAAAAGTGGATATCATGGATGAAGTATCTTTGAAGAAGGTTTTTGAAGATCACAATATCACTGATGTAATCCACTTGGCAGCCGAATCACATGTTGACAGGTCTATTTCTGACCCATTGGCATTTGTTAAAACCAATGTTATCGGAACTGTTAACTTACTCAATGTAGCAAAGTCTTATTGGAAGGATTACTCCAAGCATCTTTTCTATCACATTTCTACTGATGAAGTCTACGGTTCTCTGGACGATGGCGGTTTTTTCCTGGAGACTACTCCTTATGATCCTCAGTCTCCTTATTCGGCTTCCAAAGCCTCCTCCGATCACTTTGTCAGGGCATACAGCAATACCTATAAATTGCGTACTGTGATTTCAAACTGCAGCAATAACTATGGACCTAATCAGTTCCCGGAAAAGCTAATTCCGCTTTGCATCAACAATATCAAGAATAATAAACCTTTGCCTGTCTATGGCAAAGGGGAGAATATCAGGGATTGGCTTTATGTGGTGGATCATGCACGAGCCATTGATGTAGTATTTCATTCTGGTAAAAATGGGGAGACCTACAATATTGGAGGATTCAATGAGTGGAAGAACATTGATATTGTAAAAGTGCTATGCAAAATAATGGATAAGAAGCTAGAAAGAGAGTCAGGTACTTCCGAGAAACTGATCACCTTCGTGAAAGATAGGGCCGGACATGATCATCGGTATGCCATTGATGCCAGCAAAATCCAGCAAGAACTTGGGTGGGAGCCCAGCTTGCAATTTGAAGAAGGGATAGAGAAAACAGTGGATTGGTATCTTCAAAACCAGGAGTGGCTGGAAAATGTAACTTCCGGAAATTATCAGAAGTATTATGAGGCCCATTACGAATAAAAGTATTGGGTTTTTGAAGAATATGGATAAATAGGCCAAGTGTACATCCTTAGGATCATGGGATGAAATTACAAATTTCATCCTATGTATTTTTTAGGCCTGAGATATGTTCAAATTGTCTAGGATCAAGGAAGTCCATAAAATCTTCAGTAAATCAAGAGTTTACCTGATGGCTTGTGGGTAAGGATTTAGTGATTTTTTGCGATCAATATCCGTGTAAAACATTCGCTTATTTCTTACGATTTCTGGTCAAGTTATTAATTATTGTTAGCTTGATACTATAAATACGTTATTATAAAAAAGTTGGACTCAATTCTAAAATGGCAAAGCAAAATCCATGGATAATCGGAATATTGGGGTTTGGATTTTTTCTATACCTGGCATGGAATAATATTGAAATGCCATTTGCTCCATGGACAAAAACGGCTGAGGCCAAAGCAGTGATTACAGAAAATGCACTTGGGTATGGTCCGAAAGGAATGGGATTTACCCAAATCATTACGATATCCTATCAGGTTGATGATTCGGTTTATGTTCAGAAGAAAAAACTTTCGCAGAGAATCGATAAAAAGGAAATTGGATCAAAGGTGTTAATAGAATATGCTGTTAAAGACCCTGGCAATTTTGAAATCAAAGGTTTTTTGAAACAATGAACTAATATTTTTATCAAAATCCATTATCTTCCTATATGGAAACAGTTGACTTCAATTCTGAAATAGTGGTTTTCAAACCATCCCAAGGTAGCAATGAATTTGAAATCATATTGGATGGGGAGCATGATACGGTTTGGGTTACCGAACAGCAGCTTGTTGAATTATTTGGTAAAGCTAGAAGAACGATTGGTGAGCATATCCGAAATATTTACAAAGAAGGAGAATTGGAAAAAGAGTCAACTTGGCGGAATTTCCGCCAAGTTCAAAAAGAAGGGGAAAGAAAAGTAAAAAGGGCAGTTTCAGCTTACAATTTGGATGTAGTGATCTCAGTTGGATATCGGGTAAAATCACCAGTTGGGATTGAATTCAGAAAATGGGCAACCCAAAGATTGAAAGATTACTTAGTGCAGGGTTATGCCATCAACAGCGAATTATTGAGCAAGCAAGGTCAAAAAATAATTCAGCTAGAAAATCAGCTTGATATTTTAAGGGAAAAAACATTTGAATCACAAAGAGTATTGACCGAAGGCTTTTTGGATATTATTTCGAAATATTCCAAATCTTTTGAATTACTCAATAGGTATGATTCAGAAGATCTTCAGCTCGATAACCTTTCGAAAGAAATCATTTATGTCATCAATTATGAAGATGTCAAGAAAGCCATTCACCAATTAAAGAGAGAATTGATTCAGAAAGGAGAAGCGGGAGAGCTTTTCGGAAACGAGAAAGATGATTCATTCCGGGGAATATTGGGAAGTATCTCCCAAACGGTGTTTGGAGAATTGGCATATCCAACCATTGAAGAGCAGGCGGCACAGTTGTTATATTCTGTCATCAAAGGACATGCTTTTAGCGATGGTAATAAGAGAATTGGTTCATTTCTGTTTGTATGGTTCTTAGAGCAGAACAGTTATCATTTGGATGAAAGAGGAGTAAGAAAAATAAATGAAAATACATTGGTAGCACTGGCATTGGCAGTAGCGCAAAGTTTACCTGAGCAAAGGGATTTGATGATTAAACTGATAGTGAACCTAATAAAGAACTAAGTCCAACATCACCTTGGATACAGCGGGCGATTCAGAGTAAAAATAAAGTTTAGTATCTTTAAGAAGTTAGGAGTAGGGTGGAAGAGAACGGCTCCGAAAGCCCGCCGTCTCCAAGCTGAATCCCGTTATAGCGCATATTAAGAAGCCCAATTCTGAATATAGTCAACTTTTTACATTTTGAAAATAGTAACTTTAAAGTTACATTAGCGTTATGGATAAAATCAGGGAAGTCATAGCCTATCAAGACCACTTTGAGAACTTTCTGAAAAAGCAAACAGTGAAAGTTCAAAACAAGATTTATAAGGTCATTGAGGCTATAGAAACTTTTGAAAGAGTTCCGGAGACTTACCTGAAACCAATTAAAACAAAAAAAGGGCTATATGAAGCCAGGGTTCAGCTGGCAAGTAATATTTGGAGGGTGTTTTGTTTTTTTGATGAAGGAAAGCTTGTGATACTTCTCAATGGCTTTCAAAAGAAAACCCAAAAAACACCAACCAAGGAAATTGAAAAGGCTGCCAAACTGATGGATGAATATTATGCTGAAAAAGAAGTTCAAAAAGGTAAAAAGAAAAAGAAATGAATACGAAGAGTTGGAAAGATATCAAAGATGAAGTTTACGGGGCAAAAGGCACCGAACGCAGGGATGAATTGGAAAGGGATTTTGAGTCATTCAAAATTGGTTTGCTTTTAAAGAAGGCCAGAGAAGATAAGAATCTAACACAGGAGCAATTAGCGGAATTGGTGGATAAGAAGAGAACCTATATTTCAAGGGTGGAGAATAACGGAAGCAACCTGACACTAAAAACCCTTTATGAAATTGTTGAAAAAGGATTGGGAGGAAAGGTGAAAATCTCTATTGAACTCTGAAAAAGGAAGTACGCGCTATAACAGCACCTAAGAAAACATGGGGCGGCCGGTGGTAACAGGAAAGTTTATTCCTCGATCTGATATTGTCTAAGAGAGAAAGCTTATTGCTTCGAAATGCCCCAGGTTTCTTAGCTGCGGACCGTCAAAATCCAGCAAAAGAACGTTGTTCAAAGGGAAATTGATATCCAAAATTTTAATTATGAAGTAATTAAAAAGAAACTTTTGAAAGAGTTCCGGAGACTTACCTGAAACCAATTAAAACAAAAAAAGGGCTATATGAAGCCAGGGTTCAGCTGGCAAGTAATATTTGGAGGGTGTTTTGTTTTTTTGATGAAGGAAAGCTTGTGATACTTCTCAATGGCTTTCAAAAGAAAACCCAAAAAACACCAACCAAGGAAATTGAAAAGGCTGCCAAACTGATGGATGAATATTATGCTGAAAAAGAAGTTCAAAAAGGTAAAAAGAAAAAGAAATGAATACGAAGAGTTGGAAAGATATCAAAGATGAAGTTTACGGGGCAAAAGGCACCGAACGCAGGGATGAATTGGAAAGGGATTTTGAGTCATTCAAAATTGGTTTGCTTTTAAAGAAGGCCAGAGAAGATAAGAATCTAACACAGGAGCAATTAGCGGAATTGGTGGATAAGAAGAGAACCTATATTTCAAGGGTGGAGAATAACGGAAGCAACCTGACACTAAAAACCCTTTATGAAATTGTTGAAAAAGGATTGGGAGGAAAGGTGAAAATCTCTATTGAACTCTGAAAAAGGAAGTACGCGCTATAACAGCACCTAAGAAAACATGGGGCGGCCGGTGGTAACAGGAAAGTTTATTCCTCGATCTGATATTGTCTAAGAGAGAAAGCTTATTGCTTCGAAATGCCCCAGGTTTCTTAGCTGCGGACCGTCAAAATCCAGCAAAAGAACGTTGTTCAAAGGGAAATTGATATCCAAAATTTTAATTATGAAGTAATTAAAAGACACTATCCCGATAAGTGTG
>NZ_ALWO02000041.1 GCF_000295935.2 Indibacter alkaliphilus LW1 | reverse complement strand
ATTTATCTTTCACTAAATCATAAACAAAGTTAAGATCTAAGACTTTTTCAACTTTACGTAACAAGTGATCATCAGGAACTAACTGAGATATTGAAATCATTTCAAATTGTTCTCTGTTATTGGAAGATTTATTTAGCATACTATCACCTCAATATCTTATTACTATTATTATACTAGAAATGGGCAAACAGGTTGTTATGTAAAATATTGAAAAATAAAAAATGCCGACAAGTCCGTAGGACTTTGTCGACAGTCTGAAAGACACTACTAGTGTCTTTCTTTTTTTATGGATTTTTTACTATCAAAATATATTAGGTGTGGGGGGAATATACAATGACGTTACTTACAATTCTACAACTAATCGTTAATATCGTATTAGTCGCAGTAGTATTAGTGTTACTTATCATTGGTTTAACGTTACTTGTAACTGATAGACGCCAAAAGCAACATAGTGTGCTTAGAAACTATCCGTTACTTGCGCGCGTGCGTTACTTTTTAGAAAAGATAGGTCCGGAACTCAGACAATATCTATTCTCGGAAGACCATCAGGGTCGCCCATTTTCAAGAAGTGATTACACAAATATTGTTAAAGCAGGTAAGTACAATTCACGCATGGCAAGTTTTGGTACTACGCATGATTACAAATATGGATTCTTTATCCAAAATGCGCTTTATCCTAAACAAGCAAATCAACTTGATATCAATCAAGATAAAATGATTTCAACATTCTTGTAT
>NZ_ALWO02000042.1 GCF_000295935.2 Indibacter alkaliphilus LW1 | reverse complement strand
TGTAGGCGGATATTCATATAAAATGATTTATTTTCCTAAGATACAGATGCCCTTCAATAGAAAAAATAACAACCTGAATTTAACTTTCGCCTGGTTGTATACTTTTTCAAGAGCACCTTTTCACTGTCCAGATGATGATGGCAGCCAAAAACATCAAAATTGAAATTTTATTGATCCCGTGCATCATCCTAAGATTGAAATTAGAAGGTTTGCCAGGATCAGGTTTCTGAAAAACCCGTATGAAGTAATTGGCAACTTCGCCAAGTTGAAAAAATTCCTTGAATTTACTTTTTGCCATTACAATACGCTTTAAGTTGGATAGTTTACCCTTAGAACAAATAATCAGGCTTCAGGTTCATTCCACATGCCGTCTTTTTTGATAATTTCAATCAACTCATCTACTGCTTTTTCGGACGGAACAGACCTCTTCACCACCTCTTTGCCTCTGTAGAGCGTAATCTTTCCTTTTCCAGATCCTACATACCCAAAATCCGCATCTGCCATTTCACCTGGCCCATTTACAATACATCCCATGATACCGATTTTCACACCTTTAAGGTGATCTGTTCTTTTTCTGATCATTGCAGTAGTTTCCTGCAGATCAAATAAGGTTCTGCCACAGGAAGGACATGAAATGTATTCAGTTTTTGACATTCGCGTTCTCGCTGCCTGCAAGACCCCAAAGGAAACTGAATTATGCAATTTGACCGTATCCAAAATGGAGAGTTTTTCTTGACTGGTTTTAGCAGATATTCCCAACATAATCCCATCTCCTAGCCCATCGACCAACATTCCACCGGCATCGGTTGCTGCATTGAGCATGGTCTGGTCTTTATCTTGGTCAGGGTAATTCAATTTGATCACTACAGGAATATCAATATTTTGCTCAAGCAATCTCACAAAAGCTCTTCTTATAGCTGCCAAAGAATGATCGTTATTAGTAAATAAAATAATAACAAGGTCTTTCCTATTCTGAATTAATGGAATTGAACTTTGTACTGCTATATCCTCCAGTTCAAGAAAATTCAATGTTTGATGTTGGGAATTCCTTTCCTTCCATTGATCAATGTTGAAACAAGGAAACTTGTTAACCTGATCTTCAGATTTTTTCCAAACTTCATAATTCTGGATTTCTTTCATTCCGTTTGGAAGCATAAATGGGATTGGATTATCTCCCGAAAAAATAAAATCAGCCCCTTGGTCATTCATTTTCCATTTGTCCAGTTCTGGAAGATAAAAATGACCCACATGCTTCATCTCTTTTTCACTGATTTTCTCAATTGAAGATATATCAGTAATCACCCTTGGCACATTGCTCCCTCCAAAGTTTCCTACTTCAGAACTTTGCCTTTTGGTATATTCAAAAGGATTGATCGGGTAATGGATTACCTCTTCAATTGGCAAATGATTCTTTCGATTTGAATATCGATCCACCAATGCTTTTGCCACTGGCGCTTCGAATTCCGGATCTTCAGTCAAGGAAACTCTAACTGTATCCCCAAGCCCATCTTCCAAAAGCGTACCGATTCCAACAGCTGACTTGATCCTACCGTCTTCCCCATCACCTGCCTCAGTAACGCCCAGGTGAAGTGGATAAGGTTTGAATCCGCCTTCTTCTAACTTATTGACCAAAAGTCTGTAAGCTTGCACCATAACCTGAGTATTGGAAGATTTCATAGAAATCACAATATCATGATAATTTTCATTCTCACAGATTCTCAAAAATTCCAAGGCAGATTCAACCATTCCAAGTGGGGTATCTCCATACCTGCTCATGATTCTGTCTGATAAAGAACCATGGTTAGTACCAATTCTCATTGCTGTACCGTGCTCTTTACATATTTTCACTAGGGGAAGGAAGCGCTCACGGATTCTCTCCAGTTCTTCCTGATAACTTTCATCTGGATATTCGATGACTTCGAACTTTTTTTTGTCAGCGTAATTTCCAGGGTTGATCCTGACTTTCTCCACGATTTTAGCAGCTATTTCTGCAGCATTTGGAGTAAAATGTATGTCAGCGACTAGTGGTGTACTGTACCCTTTTTCAAGAAGCCCGCGCTTAATCTCTCTCAAGTTTTCTGCTTCTTTGATACTTGGTGCGGTTATTCTGATCAGTTGACAACCACTCTCAATCATCCTAACACATTGCTCTATAGACCCTTGTGTATCCATAGTATCTACCGTGGTCATAGACTGTACCACAATAGGATTGTCACCTCCTATGATAACCTCCCCGACCTTAACAGGAATTGTTTTTCTCCTAGAATAACCTGTAAGGCTATCGCAGTATTTATTCTTATCCAACATGAGTTTGGTCTCCATTCTATTTACAGATCTCCTAATTGCGGTCTAATGATTATTTCTTCAACAACAGAGTTCGGCGAAAGTTTATAAGCTCCAAGAACGGCATCTGCAACATCTTCAGCTTTCATAAACCTACTTTCGGGAATATCAACCCCTTCCCAGCTTGCAGTAAAAGTTGCTCCAGGCATCACTGATGTTACTTTTATATGATGACCTTTAAGTTCCTGCCTAAGGCATTTGGTCATACCCAGCATTGCCCATTTGGATATAGCATAACTCCCTCCGTTTTCATAGGCCGTAAGTCCGGCTATAGAACCAATATTGAAAATATAACCATGGCTCTTTTCAATCATTCCCTTTACGAAATATCTTGTCAGGTAATATGCAGAAAAAAGATTGGTATGCATCATTAACTCAAAATTCCCTTCAGGTTCTGAATGAATAGAGCCTGGCAAAAAAACTCCTGAATTGTTAACAATCACATCTGGTTCACCTACTTTTTTCACACTCTCTGCAAAAGCCAAAACTTCCTCCCTTTTAGAAAGATCAGCTTTTTTAACATACACATTTATCCCGAATTTTTCTTCAATTTCTGTTTTCAAGCTTTCTAGCTCATTTTGATTTCTACTGCATGTAAAAATATCAAAACCTTCATTTGCAAACTTTTCGATGATCGCTCTGCCTATGCCCTTCGTTCCACCGGTAACCAATATGCTTTTCGCCATTTTATAACTGTATTTCGCTTTCCCCAAATTTCTTACTTTTTCAACTACCAATAATTCGGAACCAAACCCATTCAGTTCTCTTAAAGTCCTTAGTATTTCAATAGTTAGTATGACAACTATCTAGCGATAGCAAAGTTACATTTTTTTGAAAGATTTGCGAACTTAAACGGTTAATCCTCTTTTAAAGGAGCTTTTTACACTATTTTTATCGCATGGAAGATCAAGTTACTGACAAGCTGGAGTTAGCATCCCAATTTGTAAATAGCACGAACAGCCCTATATTCTTGACAGGTAAGGCTGGTACTGGGAAAACAACCTTTTTAAGAAGTCTGGGAGACCTCACTTATAAAAAATATGTAGTAGTCGCACCAACAGGAATAGCAGCATTACACGCAAGAGGGGTGACTATTCATTCTCAATTTTTACTTCCTTTGGGATCTTTCTTACCGACTCAAGAACCTGATGGAAATTTTGGAACAGGAGCTAACTTTTATACACAACAAACTTTAAGTAGAAGACACCCACTAAATTCTGCCAGGAGGGGAGTATTGAAATCTATAGATCTTTTGATTATTGATGAAGTAAGTATGTTGCGGGCTGATATTCTAGATGCAATTGATTTCAGGCTCAAGACCGTTAAAAGAAATTTCAATGAGCCATTTGGTGGAGTTCAGGTATTAATGATTGGAGACTTATTTCAATTGCCACCGATTGTAAAAAATCATGAATGGAGAGTTTTGGGTAAATTTTACAAAAGCATGCATTTTTTTGAAGCTCAGGCTCTTAGAAATTCCGGCATGGTGTATTTAGAACTAGACAAGATTTTCAGGCAGCGGGACAATACTTTTATTGAAATTTTAAACAACCTCAGAGAGAATAAAGTCACAGAGAATGATGTAAAAATTCTTAATTCTTACTTCAAATCACAGGAAGAATTAAAGAAAGTAGAAGACGCCATTACTATCACTACACACAATTATAAAGCAGAGGATATCAATCGAAAAGCTCTGAATGAACTTTCGGGAAAGCTTCATCAATTTGAAGCCGTCATAGCGAAGGATTTTCCAGAAGGCCTTTTCCCCTTGCCCAAAGTGCTTGAGCTGAAAGTTGGAGCTCAGATCATGTTCATAAAAAACGATACAAGTGGGCTATCTGAATTTTTCAATGGAAAAATGGCGAAGGTAAAAGACCTGAGTAATGATGAAATAACAGTGACTTTTGAAGGTCGTGAAGATGGCTATAAATTGAAAAAAGAGATTTGGGAGAATAAAAAATATATCATCAATGAAGACACCAAAGAATTAGAAGAAGAAGTAATTGGCACATTTGAGCAGTACCCAATTAAATTGGCTTGGGCTGTAACAGTTCATAAAAGTCAAGGGCTTACTTTTGAAAAAGCAGTAATTGATGTGGGGCAAGCATTTGCTCCGGGTCAGGTTTATGTTGCATTAAGCAGGTTAAGGTCAATGGATGGCTTGATTCTAAGGACAAGAATTTCTACAAATGCAATTAATAATGACCCTAGTGTTGTTACTTTTTCAAAAAGTACAGAATCCCTACCTCCCCTAACCACGGTTTTAGAACATGGGCAAAAAAACTATCTCCAAAAACTGATTTATCAAACTTTCGATTTTAAAGACATTTTGGATTCAATTACGATTTTTGAAAAAAATGCTGACAGCTCTTTAGAATTTGAAGATGAGGAAATGAGAACAGCTGTTGGCAAATTAAAAGAGCTGGTAATAGCGGAACTTGACTATTTGGGGAAGTTTCGAAATCAATTAAGCAGGCTAATTCAAGAGCAAAATATTTCGCATCTTCAGGAAAGACTTGAGAAAGCTGAAAAATACTATGAAGGAAAACTTGAAAACATTCTTTTCCACTTACTATTACACCACACAGAAGTTGAAAGGTTATCCAAAACGCAAACATACAGAGATAAGCTAGATGATATACAATTATCGATTTTAAAGAAATTGACCCAAGTCAAAAAAGCAGCAAAAGTAATACTTTCTATTATCCAAAATCAAGCTTTAGGAAAGCTTGAAAGTATAGACCTCGATGTTTCATATATTCGCTCCAAACTTGCAAAAGAAGCAGAAAAGCTAGCAAAAGAAAACCCTAAATTTTTGAAGAATAAAACCGGCAAACGGAAAAAAGGAAGTCCCAGTGTAAAGCTTGAAAAAGGGGAGACTTTTGAAATCACTTACTTAATGAGTGATCAGGGTGCTAGCATAGAAGAGATTGCTATTCAAAGGGGCCTAGCTGAGTCAACTATCAAAGGACATTTAGCAAAAGGAATTCAAAAAGGCAGAGTTTTACTTTCAACCCACATGGAACAAGAGATTATAGACCAAATTTCAGCAGTTATAAGAAGATACGATGCCGACTTGGTGAAAATAAGACAAGAAATGCCAGGGATATACGATTATGGAACTTTAAAAATGGTTGCAGCACATTTGGGTTTGGTTAAGGAAAAAAAGTAAATCGAGACACTATAACAGTAAACCCTAATTCTATTTAGTTTCAACGCCCTGTCAGCTCTTTGATTTTATCTGAAGTTAAGAATATCCAACAAACCAGCTCAGTTTCTAAATCTTACGATAGCCGATTTACGAGATCCTTGGGTCTTCTGATACCTTTTCTATTTTTCATCCTTACTCTTTCATACAACTTCTTGATTCAATATTCATCATTCATTATTCGAAATTATGAAATAGCGAACATCGAATAATGAACTTCGAAAGCACTTTGTCTCCGGCTTGCCCCTATAAACGCCAAAA
>NZ_ALWO02000043.1 GCF_000295935.2 Indibacter alkaliphilus LW1 | reverse complement strand
TGGATTTGCAACAAAAAACTGGACAANATATTAAGCTGCTATTTTTTGATTTAAGTTTTCAAACTGTTCAGGAGTCATATACTTCAAATAAGAATGTTTCCTTTTTTTGTTGTACCAAATTTCTATAAATTCAAATATTGCAACCTTTGCCTCGGGTATTGTTTTAAATAATGAATGATATATCATTTCAGATTTGATTATTTTAAAGAAGTTCTCAGCCACAGCATTGTCCCAGCAGTTTCCTTTTCTGCTCATACTCTGGATGATGTTGTAACGGCTTAAATGAGCTCTGAATTGATTACATGCATATTGGACGCCTCTGTCAGAATGAAAGATCAGTTCAAATGGATTGACAGGTCTATTTTTTATTGCCATTTTAAATGCCGCTATTACAGTTGAATCTGCATCCATACCATGGCTCATAGACCATCCTATTATCTTTCTATCGTAGAGATCCATGATAATAGTCAGATATAACCAACCCTGTAAAGTCCTGACATAAGTGATGTCTGACACCCATTTCTGTCCTTTCCTTTCCGCTGTAAAATCCCTTTCCAGAAGATTTGGGGATATGCTGAATGAATGATCTGAATCAGTTGTTACAACCTTGAATTTCTTGGAAATTANACTCCTTATCCCCATTTTCTTCATAATTCTGGCTACTCTGGGACGTGATACAAAGATTCCCCTATCCCTGAGATCTATTGTAAGTTTTGGACTGCCTGAACGACCCTTGCTCAGTTCGTACAAGGATTTTATCTCTTCTTTAAGGACTTGATTTTCCATGGCTCTTTTGGAAGGCTTACGGTTTAACCATTCATAATAACCACTTCTACTGACTCCTAAAACATGGCACATCTTCTCAACAGCAAATTGGTTCTGATTGTCATTTATGAACCTGAATATTTGTTGTCGCTCCTGGAGAAGATGCTTACTGCCTTTTTTAGGATATCACGTTCAATCTGTGTGTCTTTCAAGGCTTTCTTAAGGTCTGAGATCTCTCTCTGCTCTGGGGTAAGAACTGGATTCCCGTTACCTGAAAAGCTGGACTGCCCGCTTACAGAAAATTCTCTGCTCCAACGTCTGACAAGATCAGAACCAATACCAAGTTCCTCGCTAATTTCAGTTGATGTCTTTCCATTACGGTATAATTCAACAACCATTAACTTGAAGGATTTATCGAATGACCTTCTTTTTTTCTTTTCCATATCTACTAAGTTAATCGAGCTTAACTTAATGTCCAATCAAATGTAGCAGATCCAANACGTCCCAAGCTGCTTCCGGTTGTATTTGGATCTGCTACATTTGATTGGACA
>NZ_ALWO02000044.1 GCF_000295935.2 Indibacter alkaliphilus LW1 | reverse complement strand
GGGAGTGTTAGCTAAACTCTGTCCTTCCCTTCCCCAGGGGTACCCCTGGGGAAGGGAACTAATTGTTTAATTTTCTATATATCCAAATTCAATCTCCCCTCAAACTTAATGGCTAATTGTTGGACTGTCAAGCCCCAATTCTGAAGAGGAGACGACCATTTCCTCTCGATCCTTCTGGTAGCCAGATAAACCAGCTTCAGAAGTGCCATATCGCTTGGGAAAGCCCCTTTGGTTTTTGTCACTTTTCTTATCTGTCTGTGGTATCCTTCTACCGCATTTGTGGTATAAATCATTTTTCTTATCGGTTTGGTATAGGCAAAGAAGGTACTCAAATTCTCCCAGTTGCTGTTCCAAGAACGAATGACTACTGGGTATTTCTTCCCCCATTTTTCCTCCAGCTCCAATAGCTCTGATTCTGCCTGATCTTTGGTATCTGCCCCATAAATACGCTTAAGGTCACGTGCAAACTCCTTCTGTTCCTTGCTGGCCACATATTTAAGGCTATTGCGGATCTGGTGGACAATGCAGAGCTGTACTTCAGCCTTGGGGAAAA
Organism: Indibacter alkaliphilus LW1; assembly: GCF_000295935.2. Lineage (GTDB taxonomy): Bacteria > Bacteroidota > Bacteroidia > Cytophagales > Cyclobacteriaceae > Indibacter > Indibacter alkaliphilus. Next base: position 43,310 of record NZ_ALWO02000044.1, on the reverse strand, counting down.
CTGACCTGATTGCCTCGGGAAAACCTGTAAGGTTGTCCGTACAGGCTATCAGGATATCCTTTACCCCACGGTGATGAAGGTCACTTAGTACTTGGAGCCAAAAGTTAGCTCCTTCACTTTCCGAAAGATACATCCCCATGATTTCCTTTCGGCCTTCTCTGTTGATTCCCAATATGTTGTAAAGGGCTTTGTGACGGACTTTACCTTCTTCCCTCACCTTGAAATGCATGGCGTCTAGCCATACGATGCAGTAAACTTCATCCAAAGGACGATTTTGCCACTCCTTAACTTTGGGAATAACCCTGTCTGTAATATCGCTGATAACCTCCGTGGATACCTCTGTATCATACATTTCCTTAATATGGGACGATATATCACGCATACTGCTTCCCATGCCATAAAGGGCTATAATCTGGTCTTCAAGGCTGTCGGCCAATATACGTTGTCTTTTTTCAATGATCTTCGGCTCAAAGCTACTGTTACGGTCTTGTGGTGTATCCAGCTTCACTTCACCAAGAGCACTCTTAACAGTCTTACTGCCTGTGCCGTTTCGTTTGTTTCCCGATGGCCAACCCTTTTCTTCGTCACGGAGATGATCTTCCATCTCTGCCTGAAGGGCCTCTTCCAAAAACTCCTTCAGTATCGGCGCTAAGGCTCCTTGCTTACCGAAAAGGTTCTCTCCTGATAAAAACTGATCTAATACTTTCTTCTTAAATGCACTCTCTTGTTCTTTCATAATACTCTATCTTATAAACTTTAACTAATTTTCAAAGTTTTAGACAGAGTTTAGATTACAGTCTCGAGATCTCCTCTATTTAAAAGTAGGAGATTCTTCACTGCGTTCAGAATGACGATCCCTCCATATCTGGCAATGGTAGTGAGGAAAGAACGAAGAATCTCCTACCTTTTTTATCAAGAGACCCTTCTCTTCGCTCAGGGTGACGTGTCGCCCCGATCGATGTCAATGGTAGCTTTAGTGGATATATGTTAATGGTAAACCCTGACTTGAATCTCGGTTCTAAATTACAATCCAAGGTTAAAATCCTGGGCTATTATACAATCCGCCCTTACAGGGCTAGGGATTCCCTCAAACAAAGTCAGACCCAATTTCATCCTTCATCCTTCCTCCTTCAAATCGATCATTTGGCCAACATTCATCCCTCATCCCTCATCCTTCCTCCCTCATCCTTCACCCTTCCTTTCCGCCTTGATAACCAGTCGGACAGGCCTCAACTTCATTATTCGATATTCATCCTTCACCCTTCCTCCTTCATCCTTCACCCTTCCTCCCTCATCCTTCACCCTTCCTTTCCGCCTTGATAACCAGTCGGACAGGCCTCAACTTCATTATTCGATATTCATCCTTCACCCTTCCTCCTTCTCCTTCCTCCTTCCTCCTTCATCCTTCTCCTTCCTCCTTCCTCTTTCCTCCTTCACCCTTCCTCCTTCATCCTTCACCCTTCCTTCCTCATCCTTCATCTTCTTCCTCCCAGCCCCTTCTGCTGCGGACTATATCATAAGCTTCCATGATGGCAGCACGCATTGACCCTTCATCCGCAATATTTTTTCCGGCAATGTTATAGGCAGTGCCATGATCAGGTGAAGTGCGGACAATGGGCAGGCCAGCTGTGAAATTGACGCCGGTTTCAAAAGCCAATGTCTTGAAAGGAATCAGCCCCTGATCGTGATACATGGCTAAAACCCCATCAAACTTTTTGTGGTGGAGCATGCCGAAAAAGCCGTCAGCAGGATAAGGACCAAAAACCAAATGACCTTTGTCTTTGAATTCAGCTACAACAGGTTTGATGATTTTCTCCTCTTCATCACCTAAAAGTCCATCTTCCCCAGCATGAGGGTTGAGTCCCAAAACAGCTACTTTTGGCTTGTTGATGCCGAAGTCATTTTGAAGGGAATCCAGCATCAATTGTAACTTTTTACGGATATTATCAGCATTCACTCTCTGCGCTACCTGACTTACAGGGATATGTCCCGTCACCAGGCCTACCCTGATGTCTTCGGCAACCAAAAACATCAAACTTTCTTTTACTTCAAATGCTTCAGTCAAAAACTCGGTATGCCCGACAAATTTCTTTTCAGGGCTATTGATATTGTTTTTATTCAGAGGAGCAGTGACCAAGGCGTCCAGTTTTTCTGACTTGAGGTCAGTGATGGCATGTTCAAGCGCTGCCAAAGCCATTTTTCCAGCTTCTTGAGTTTCTACACCTGGGATGACTTCCGGACTTTCTTCCACCACATTGATCAAGTTGATTTTTCTATGATGAACCTCATAGATACTTTTGATCTGCATGAAGTTGAAGTCTTCCAATTCCAACTGCTTGCGGTAAAAAGTCATGGCCTTGCCATGCGCATAAATAACGGGGGTAATTAGCCTTTGTAGCCTGTTGTCCAAAAGTGCTTTGATGGTGACTTCGGCGCTAATGCCGTTGATATCTCCGATACTGATTCCTATGACGGGTTTATTTTTTCTTTGATTCATTAAATTATTCAGATTCAAAATGACAAGAATAACAAGAGTTTTATCGGCTCCAGCATCTCCCATACTTTAAAATAGTAGGAAAATCAAGTTTAAAAGCTTGCTTTCCCATGCTTTCAGGGGATTTAGAATTATTTGTCGCGCTTTGTGATAATTCTCTTATTTTTGACATGCAATTTATAGAAAATAATCAAAGGAAAGCACATGGAGAAGGTCAAACCCAAAAAACACCTTGGACAGCATTTTTTGACGGATCTGAGTATTGCGGAAAAAATTGCCAAGGCAGTAAAGGGACATGAGGGTGTAAACAAGCTTTTGGAAATTGGTCCTGGAATGGGAGTTTTGACAGATTTTCTCCTAGAGGAAAACTGGGAGCTTTACCTTGTGGATATTGACAAGGAATCTATAGCCTACCTGCATCAAAAATATCCTGACCTGGGAGAAAAGATTATTGAGGCTGATTACCTGAAGAGGGACTTTTCCACTGTTATGGGAGGACCCTATATCGTGGCCGGTAATTTCCCGTACAATATTTCTTCCCAGATTTTTTTCAAAATTCTCGAAGAAAGAAACTCAGTGAAGGAAGTAGTATGTATGTTGCAAAAAGAAGTAGCAGAGCGTATAGCTTCTCCCAAAGGCAATAAAAGCTATGGGATTTTGTCTGTTTTGCTCCAGGCCTTTTACGATATTGAATACTTATTTACTGTACCACCCGGTGTCTTCAACCCTCCTCCCAAGGTCAATTCAGGTGTGATCCGGCTGACTAGAAATAATGTCCCGGAATTGGCATGTGATGAAGTGCTGTTTTTCAAAGTGGTCAAACAAGCTTTTAGTACAAGGAGGAAAACTCTTCGTAATTGCATGAAGGGGATGGGTCTCAAAGACAGCCTACATGAAGACCCCATGCTCAACCTGAGGGCTGAGCAGCTGGATGTGCAGGATTTTATACTATTAACCAATAAAATACAGGAATCTTGGAACCAATAAAGACATTTGAATTATCCAAAGAGTACCTGGAGAGCTTTAGAGCTGGGATCGAAGAGCAACAGAATGATTTTATTCTGGAATCTCTCGAAGGGGTCAATGTTGCCGATATAGCTGCATTGCTGGATGAGTTGAATTTAGAAGAGGCCATTTATGTATTGAGACTATTGTCTCATGAGACTGCTGCGGATATTCTGATAGAGCTGGATGAAGACTCTGTCAACAAGGTTATCCGTGAAATGGAGGCGATTGAATTGGCTTCCCTGATCGATGAAATGGATTCTGATGATGCTGCCGATATCTTAATCCTAATGCCCTCCAAAGAAAGGGAGGATGTGATCAGTCACCTTCAGGAAAAAGAGAAGTCTGCCAATATACTGGATCTGCTTCGCTATGATGAAGATTCCGCAGGTGGACTGATGGCCAAAGAATATATCAAGGCCAATCAAAACTGGAACGTGATTCAGACCATTGAAGAAATCAGAAGGCAGGCAGAAAAAGTGGAGAAAATATACTCCATTTATGTAGTGGACAACAAGCAACACCTTTTGGGAAGGGTTTCCTTAAAGAAAATTATTCTGGCAGCATCCAATACCAAGATTATGGATATTTATGAGCCGGAACTTATCTCTGTACCCACTCATATGGAAGGTGAAGAGGTGGCCGAGATCATGCGTAAGTATGATCTGGAATCCGTTCCTGTAGTCAATGCAAAAAATAAGCTTGTTGGGAGAATTACGGTGGATGATATCCTGGATTTGATCCGTGAGCAATCAGAAGAGGATATTCAGGCCATGACAGGTATTTCGGCAGATGTGGAGGAATCGGATAGTATTTGGAGGATTTCCAAAGCCCGTCTGCCTTGGCTGGTGATCGGTGTTGTTGGCGGGCTGATGGGTGCCCAGATCATCACCTTTTTTGAAGAAGGTTTGAGCAAGTACATTGCTCTGGCCTCCTTCATTCCTTTGGTAGCTGCAACTGGGGGAAATGTGGGCATACAATCCTCCTCTTTGGTGGTACAGACCCTCGCCTCAAAATCTGTTTTTGACGATACCCCTTGGCAACGTTTTGTAAAGGGCCTGCTGATTGCCTTGGTCAATGGCCTGGTCTTGGGATTATTTGTTTTTACGGTAGTCAAATTTATTTATGGTTTTGATTCTATTTTTGGATTTACCATTGGTTTATCTATGTTTTTTGTGGTCCTGATGGCCTCTTTTATGGGTACAGTGACTCCTTTGGTATTGGATAAATTCGGAATCAACCCTGCAATAGCCTCAGGGCCATTTATTACAACAGCCAATGATCTTTTGGGACTGGCTGTATATTTTGCAGTTGCCATGTATTTGCTGAACCTTTAGACAAAAAGCAGTTTAAATTATCTAAATCACCCTTCAATGACCCCCAATAAAGTACTGATTATAGACGAAATGCATCTTTCTATCCTTTCGCTTATGGAAGAAGCTGGATATGAGGTGGAGTACAGTCCTGAAATAAGTAGAAATGAAATTCTGGATAGAATAGAGGCATTTGTAGGCCTTATCATCAGATCCAAAACACCCATAGACCGTGAATTGCTCCTAAAAGCAAAGAAACTCAAATTTATAGGAAGGGCAGGAGCAGGCTTGGACAAAATAGATCTGGACTATTTGGAGCAGCATGATATTAAACTGTTCCATGCAGCTGAGGGGAATATGGATGCTGTGGGCGAACAGGCAATTGGAGGTCTTTTGTCTTTGTTTAACCATATCAGCAAAGCTGATGCTGAGGTAAGGAAAGGGATTTGGAAAAGAGAGGAAAACAGAGGAGAGGAATTGCAGGGCAAAACTGTAGGAATAATTGGCTATGGCAATATGGGTTCTTCTTTTGCACGGAAATTGGGAGGCTTTGATGTGAATATTTTGGCCTATGACAAGTATAAATCCGGCTTTGGTAATTTTCATGTCAGAGAAGCCTCTTTGGGACAGCTGCTGGAAGAAACTGATGTATTAAGCATGCACGTGCCTTTAACCTTGGAAACCAGGAATTTTCTGAATATGGATCTCCTGGAAAGATTCAAAAAACCCATATATTTCATCAACACTGCAAGGGGGGAAATCATCAGTTTTGACACCCTCAATGAAGCCTTGGACAGAGGGATTTTCAAGGGGGCAGTTTTGGATGTGCTGGAAAATGAGAAATTTGACACTTTCACTTCGGAGCAAAAAAACTCCTTTGAGAGATTGGCAGCTAGAAAAAATGTGATTTTCAGCCCGCATATAGCTGGCTGGACTTTTCAGTCTTATGAAAAGATCAATCAGGTGCTGGTCCAAAAAATCAAAGAGGCCTTTTCCGATCAATGATAAGCCTATTAAAAGGTTAATCCTCAAACAGTTATTTTCTTATTTATATATTTTTTTCTAAATTGAAGAAAACTAAATTTCAGTCATGGGGGCTCAATTTGAAAATAAAGGCAATCAGCCATTGAAATCCTTGGAAGAATGGGAAGACGATCTCTTGGTCAGGTATCCCGAACCAAAAGGAAAGCAATCAAAAACCAAAGTAGCTTACAGAAATTATACGGATTCGGAGCGGGTGGACACAGTCAGGGAATTTTACAGGCTGAACCATACCTTCCAAACTTATGATTTTGTCTGTGCCAAAGAAAAAGAGTATTTAAAATTTGACAAAAGGGAAATGCCTTTTTGGGAGGCCATCAGGTTTCTCAATACTTTGGTGGATGATTCAGATCCGGATACAGACTTGGACCAGTTGCAACATCTTTTGCAGACCTCAGAAGCCATTAGGGCAGATGGGCATCCGGACTGGTTTGTACTTACCGGTTTTATCCATGATATGGGAAAGGTGCTATGTCTTTTTGGAGAACCCCAATGGGCAGTAGTCGGAGATACTTTCCCTGTAGGTTGCAGACATTCTGATAAGATTGTGTACCCTGAGTTTTTTGATCTCAACCCGGACAGTCAGGATGAGCGGTACAATTCAAAGTACGGTATCTATGAATCACAATGTGGTTTGGAAAAGGTAATGATGTCTTGGGGGCATGATGAGTACCTGTATCAAATAGTAAAAGATTACCTCCCCGAACCGGCACTGTACATGATCCGCTACCACTCTTTTTATGCGCAGCATAGGGAAGGGGCCTATGATCACTTATTGAATGCGCATGATAGGGAAATGTTCAAATGGGTGGACAAATTCAATCCTTACGACCTGTATTCCAAAGTTCCTGTGGCACCTGATGTCAAAGCTTTGATGCCCTATTATGAAGATTTGGTAGCAAAGTATCTTCCTCCTGTTATGAGGTTTTAATTTTTGAAAAAATCACTTTTTTGAACAATTAATCAGAAGGATAAATATTTCTTTTAACCACCTGAGATTGGTTTGTCTGATAAGAATTGTTACTTTTGCAGAGTTACATAGAAAACAAGGACAAGGAAACGGTTTCAGCAATGAGACCGTTCTTTTATTTTTCATAGCCATAGTAAAATAAATAAGCATGAGTAAAATACAGTATTACACCGAAGAAGGATTAAAGAAGCTGAAGGATGAGCTTCATGAGCTGAAGACAAAAGGCAGATCTGACATTGCCAAGCAAATTGCAGAAGCAAGGGATAAAGGTGACCTCAGTGAAAATGCGGAATATGATGCTGCCAAGGATGCGCAAGGATTGTTGGAGTTGAAAATCGCCAAGCTGGAAGCTGTAGTAGGTAATGCACGTGTAATGGACAATTCCAAAATGGATACCTCCAAAGTTGGGATCCTGTGTACTGTGAAAATCAAAAATGTCAAAAACGGGATGACTGTTTCCTATACCTTGGTATCGGAGGAAGAGGCTGACCTCAAAGCAGGGAAAATTTCTTTGGCATCGCCATTTGGAAAGGGATTGCTGGGAAAGACTGTTGGTGAAGTTGCTGAAATCAAAGCTCCAGCAGGTACCCTCCAATTTGAGGTACTGGACATTACCTATTAAATAAATTTTCTGTCCCGATGGTAATACCAATCGGGATTTTTTATTTTTATCGCTATGGCAAGCATATTTACAAAAATCATCAACAGAGAGATCCCTGCACATATTGTAGCAGAGGATGATAATTATATTGCGTTTTTAGATATTATGCCTTTGGTCAAAGGGCATGTACTGGTAGTGCCGAAAGTGGAGGTCGATTACATTTTTGATCTTGAGGATGAAATACTGGCAGGTTTGCATTTGTTTTCAAAAAAAGTGGCCAAAGCAATGGACAAAACTATCAAATGTACACGTGTAGGTGTAGCAGTGATTGGTTTGGAAGTACCACATGTGCATGTTCACTTGGTTCCTTTGAGAAGTATGGATGACATCAATTTCAACAGAGAAAAGCTCAAGCTCAGCAAGGAGGAACTGGCGGAAATTGCGGAGACGATACGGAAGGGTTTTGATTAATTGATTGACGGTTTAACTGAAGAGTTGATGAATTGATGAACTGTTAAGGGTTAAATGTTAAGTTTTAAGGGGTACGGACAATTAACCATTAACTTTTAACTTTTACCCAATACCCGTTCAACAAAATCAGAAATGGAGGCAGTGAAGAGACCAAGGATAGCAGAGAAATCAGATTTCTCTTTACTTTTTCTCCCGCAGATATCTCAGATGACGCAGATTTCGACTACAGTCGAAGGGGGCTGATCTCCATGGACTAGACCGCCGGCTAAAGCGCAGCGGAAATTGGTAACCACCATTATCAATTAAAATTAACCACAGATCCTACAGATCTACACAGATAAAGCTTCGTTTTTGGAGGAAATCAGATGTTTCACTTTGCTTAACATGACAAGGTGAAGCATTCCTTTATCTTGCCGACCAAAATCCGGGTAACTATTTAACCTTTAACAATTAACTTTTAACATTCCTCAGTTAAACAGTTAATCAATTACACAATTAAACCTTTCCCCGCAGGAGGGGTGAGGATTGATAATCTTAAAAAGGAGGCCGATTTTTGCCATGGAGGCACGGAGAAGCACGGAAGGGTTTTGATGAATTGGATCAGTTGATACCGCACCAATTTGTTCAAGATGGGAAATTGGTTGCTATGTGTTTTTCAATCTAGAATCTTAAATCAACAATCTAAAATCCACTTGTGCCAGAGGCACAGCCCATTGGTAGAAAAGATAAGGGTTGAGGTTCTATACCGTCCTGTAGGGACGGCCCATACAAGATTTTAAATCTTAGGCCTACCATCCGGCAAGGAGGTTTTAGAATACGCAAACCCTTGAGGTATTTCAATCCTCGAGGGTTTTTTATTTGCCCGCAGATATCTCAGATTTTTATGATTTTTTTAAAAAAGGCTGGAGTAGAGTATACAAAGCCACGGTAAAGGACTAAGAATAGCTTCACCTTGTCATACTGAGGAAGGAAGTATCTATCTACACTTTTCAATATCGAAAAAATCAAAACCACAGATGACACGGATCTACACAGATAAAGCTTCGCTTTGAAAAGTAGGGTTGAATTAGTTCAATATCCTTAAGTATCCGCCAATATCCAGTTTTTGTTTTCTCCCGCAGATATCGCAGATGACGCAGATTTCGACTAAAGTCGAAGGGGCTGATCTCCATGGACTAGACCGCCGGCTAAAGCGCAGCGGAAATTGGTAACCACCATTATCAATTAAAATTAACCACAGATCCTACAGATCTACACAGATAAAGCTTCGTTTTTGGAGGAAATCAGATGTTTCACTTTGCTTAACATGACAAAGTGAAGCATTCCTCTATCTTGCCGACCAAAATCCGGGTAACTATTGAACATTTAACTTTTAACATTCAACTATCCACTTTTTTCTAAAAAATTCGCATTCTACCAATGCCAGTAATCCCTGTACAAAAATCAATTCCCTGAACTTCAAATCAATTTTATGTTATCATTTATAAATAATATGAAATATTGATAATATATAATTAAAATGTTAATCGTGCATTATAATTGTTTCGGGTATGGTTATTGTTAAGTTATGTTAAGATATGTCTGCGATGCCTGATGATAGGTATGGCAGCAGCTAAAGCAATTAAAACCACAACAACCATGAGCGGCCTGGTCAATTATTTTAAATTTATCTTTTCCGGATATATCCGAAAAAAGAAAGTCCTAAATGGGATCAAGGTGCATTTCAAATACCACCATGGTGCAGAACTTTTTGACCCCATTGCCATGATTCTTGACCAATATTTTAAGATTCATATGGTCAGTGATACTTTTAAAGTCAAGGTAGATCAATACAATTTTGAACATTCTGATTTCTCTGAAAAATTAGCAGGACTTAAACCTAAATTGGACTGTCTGATTAATTTGCCTTTGGGCTTATTGAATGTGCAGTACTTTGTGCTTAGAGAAGAGTACAGAACTACCTCTTTTTATTCTATTTTACTCAATGAAGAACCTTTGGCCTTTTGGCATAAAAAGTATGATTATGGAAAAGAACGCAGCAGCATTATCAAAAATGAAATTTTCGGTACCAACCTGAAGAGTAACCCTGCTTTGCAACATGAAGAAGAGCCTGTGCTTTTCGTTTCATCTGCTGACCATGCTTTATATTTAGAGAAGTTCATTCATTCCCATGTCTTTTATGTAACCCGGTTGAGTCAGTATAATAATATTTGTCAACAACTTCAGAAAATATATAAAATCAATTATTAACCTCGCTATATCAGGTTAGCAAATGATAGGGGGAAATCTGACAGATTTAGCCGAACCCTTTACTTTGACAAAGTGGGATTGACCTCAGCTTCGATTAGACCTGCCAGCGCTCGACCAGCGCAGTATTTATAGTTATTCTATGTTTAGAAGGTGTAATTAATTTAATAATTCATAGAATATATAGCATTATCAGGGTTTGGGATTTATGGTGTTCAGCCAGGAAAATCATTAGAATTAAGTACTTTCTTTGGTTCAAATTACTTGTTGTGTGATCTAAAAATAAGAACTAAAAACCATGACACGAAGCGCAAAAAATTGCAAGCGTCCTACAAAAAGCCACGAATAATTGTAAAATCCATACGAATATACATTTTTTCTACACGTTGATTTATTTTGATGTACATTGCAGTTCCAATGATTTATTACCAAAAAATAGTTTTTGTACATGTGAAAAAAATAGTAGTAACATAAAAAAAAGAAATAATACAATTATACCAATAAGCCCTTTTTTGACCAATGACTTTTATTAAGTCAACCAGCAACCACAACTCTTATATTTATGAACCTTCTCAATTATTTTAAATTCGTAGCTACCGGCTATGTGAGGAAAAGAAAAAACCTATACGGCAAAAAGGTATATTTCACTTACAGGCATGACACCGAGATTTTTGATCCTTTCAAAATGATTCTGGATCATTATTACAAAATCGAACAGGTACCGGAAACATCTCAGTTTACACTTGATACCCAATTTCAGCATGTTAAGGGCATTCTAGATCAAGCAAGGGATAAAAAGCCCAAAGTAATTGTGAAATTCAGCTTGGATGCCGGTGAGATTGAAATCAGAAGATTGGTTTTGAGAGAAGAAAAAAGAACCACTTCACTGTATGTCATCTTTTTAGACGAAAAACCCTTGGCTTTTCTCAATAAAAAGTATGACTATGGGAATAATATTCAAGCTCTTATTCTTGAAAATGTACTGCATGGAATTGAAAAGAGTCAATACCCTGACTTGCAATTGGTAAATGCAGGATGTCTTTTTTATAATTCCCAAAAAGAGGCCTGTTTTATAGAGAAGTTTGTACACAGCCATATTTTCTATATCCACGATACACAAGGCTACAAGAAGGTTTGTAAGGAAATGACGCTTTGTTTGCAAAAAGAAACAGGATAAGAGCGTTTTTTTGAAAATATCACTCTTTGTCCTGAAAATTTGAAAGGGATTTAATTTTCAAATTTCTTTTCCTTTTAGCCAGGTTTCAAATCCGGCTAGGAGCATTATAAAAACAGGAAAAAGCATTTGATAATAATAAAAGTTTAATTATGTTTTTTCCACTAATAAATTGTAAAAATCACGGGCTTTATTAGAGATGTAAGTCCTATCTTTGTGCCTGCAATTTGACCCTTTTTGTACAAGTGATCTTTTTGGTGCTACCTGGGCTGCCAATGATTGAAAAAAATAATCACCTGTATACTTTCTGACAAATAATACCTCTTAGGTTCCTGAAATGGGACTGAAAGGGCGAAGCTGTGGGAAGGATGGAGAGTTTAATTTTTAACTGATGAGGTAAAGATTGTTAAAGGTTGAATGTTAAGGGTTAGATAAAATGAAATATGGTAGAAATATGCTTCGCGAAATCTAAGTGAAGCGGAGATCCCGAGAGTGAAACGATTCGGGATAAATAGAAATATTGGTTTGGATTAAGTTGAAGGGTTGGATTTCTAAAACAAGTAATAGGTACTTGGTTCATTGTACATCGATTCCCGTAAATTGTTATTCATAATTTATCCGTATTTACTTGCCGAAGGACTGAATGTTGAAAGCAACATAAAAAATCGAGGAGTAGCCATAAGCCCTGTAAGGGCGCAGATATAATAGCCTCGGGTTTTAACCCGAGGATCCCAAATGAGGAGTTAGATTTGTTTTTGGCCGCAATAAGGTCAAAGGTGAATAAGGCCTCTCGCCAAAAACAGGGAAGTACAAGAAAAGATGAAGGTGGAAGGATAAGGGTTGAAAAGGTTAATTGATTAACTGTTTAACTGAAAATTGTATAGCGGTTTAATTGTGTAATTGATTAATCGTTTAACTGAATTACAGATTAATTGTGTAATTAGTTAATTGTTTAACTGATATGGGTAGTAGGCCTTTAATTTGATTGTATGGATAATAAGTTTCATCAATATGCTTTTGAGAAGTTGGATGTTTATCAATTGGCCAGGAAGTTTAGGGTTGAAATTAAATGACTTACACTCAGTTTTCCATCGGACGAAAAATTTGAACTGACTTCTCAAATTAGAAGATCATCCTCAAGTATAGGTACGAATTTGGCGGAAGGTTCTGGTAGAGCAAGTTCTAATGATCAAGCACACTTTACAAATATATCCTATTCAAGTGCTTTGGAAACTATAGATCATCTCATTTACGCATTCGACATGACTTATCTCAATGAGGAATTGTATATTACTTTAAGGCAAAAGCTGGGTGAAATTATCAATAAGTTAAATGCTTTATACAAATATCAAATTTCAAAATCTGATAATCTAAAAACAAAACTTAAAATTAAATAATTGATGAACTGATGAACTGGGGAATCGACAAATTGAGGCATTCAGTTGATCAATTAAACAATTAACCAATTAAACTTTCAACAAACAATTCCACAATTCAACCGCTACTCAGTTCCACAATTCAACCACTACTCAGTTAATCAATTAAACAATTCCACAGTTAAACATTTCATCAAACAATTACTCAGTTAAACATATTTAAACTATTTAAGCTTTGAAAAATCAGTCTTTAAATCTCCTGCCTCTTGAAGAATCCAAAATCGCAATCATAGGCCTTGGCTATGTGGGTCTTCCTTTGGCAGTGGCTTTTGCGGAAAAATATAAAACCGTAGGCTATGACATAGATGGCAAGCGTGTGGATGAACTCCAAAAAGGAAAGGACAGGACCCTGGAAGTGGCTGATGCTGAATTGCAGCAAGTGCTAATTCAGAACCCAGTCGCCCTGGAAGATGCCGGTAAAGGCCTTTTGGTATCCGATGATTTGGCGGCTATTTCCAATTGCAATATCTTTATTGTCACCGTTCCTACCCCTACAGATAAACACCATAAGCCTGTGCTCACACCAATGCTCAAAGCATCGGAGATGATAGGCAGACTTTTGAAAAAAGGTGATGTGGTGATCTTTGAATCCACCGTTTACCCTGGGGTAACAGAGGAAGAGTGCGTGCCGGTACTGGAATCCGTATCCGGTATGAGCTTCAATAGGGACTTTTTTGCCGGATATTCTCCGGAGCGGATCAACCCGGGAGATAAGGAACATACGGTAACCAAAATCCTGAAAGTGACTTCCGGTTCCACCCCTGAAGTAGCAGACTATGTGGATGAATTGTACAGGTCTGTGATTACCGCAGGTACACACAAAGCTTCCTGCATCAAGGTGGCTGAAGCAGCCAAAGTGATAGAAAACTCCCAAAGGGACATCAACATTGCCTTTGTGAATGAGTTGAGCAAAATATTCAACCTTTTGGGCATTGATACGCAAGAAGTATTGGAAGCAGCGGGAACCAAGTGGAACTTCCTTCCTTTCCGTCCTGGATTGGTTGGGGGTCACTGTATAGGTGTAGATCCGTATTATCTGGCCCAAAAAGCACAGGAAGTAGGTTATCATCCCGAAATCATCCTTTCCGGTAGAAGGCTGAACGATTCCATGGGCAAACATGTGGCCACTGAAGTCATTAAACTTATGATGCGCAAGGACCTGAAGGTGATAGATGCCAAAGTCTTGATTTTGGGTTTCACTTTCAAAGAAGACTGTCCGGATGTAAGGAATACCCGGGTGATTGACATCTTTCAGGAGCTGAAGACCTTTGATATGGACGTGGATATATATGATCCTTGGGCAGATCCTCAGGAAGTCATGCATGAATACGGAATTGAGGTGATCAATGGAAATACCAAAGACAAGCTTGATCAGTATTCAGCCATTATCCTTGCCGTAGCCCACAAAGAATTCAAAGACTGGCCTGTAGCCGCCTCCGACAATCAGGTCGTATTTGATGTGAAATCGGTGTTGGAGAAGAGCAAGGTGGATGGGAGACTTTGATGAGGGAGGAGGGATGAAGGATGAGGGATGAGGGATGAGGGATGAAGGATGAAGGATGAAGGATGAGGGATGAAGGAGAGTGAATAGTGAGGAGTGAATAGTGATTAGTTAAGAGTTAAATGTTAAGCGTTAAGCGTAAAATTATCCCTTCTAATCTTATGTCTAGCGTCTTATGTCGCACATCTCATTTACGAAATACGACTTACGATTTACGAGGGGCAGAGTTAATTTAATGCTTCTCCTTAGATAGTTATTGGGGCTCACACCTCATTTCAATTTACCATTCTTGTCCGACCAAGTCATCCGGGCGGAAATGAAAGAAAAGGGAGAAGTTAATTGTTAAGGATTAATATTGGGCATTAAGGAAATTAAATTGAAAAATTTAAAATAGAGGAGTGGCCTTTAGCCCTGTAAGGGCGCAGATATAATAGCCTCGGGTTTCAACCCGAGGATCCAATTGCGAAGTTGAATTGTTTTTTGGCCGCAAAAAGAGTAAGAGTAAAAAGTGCATCGCGCCAAAAACAGGGAAGCGGAATTTGTGAGGAGTTAAGAGTTAAATGTTAAGCGTTAAACTATCCCTTCTAATCTTATGTCTTGAGTCTTATGGCTCTCCCGATAGCTACCGGGAGAGCACATCTTCCCCGATAATAACAAGTGTTTGCTATTACAAATAGTGACTATTTTTATTAAATTTCTTTTATCAATAGGAACTTGTTAGATTTGTAATAAAAAAATACGCATGCAAAAATCATTACTTCAAGCAGTAATCAGTGATCAAAATGCTTTAAAATGGGAACCATCTTCTATTGACCGAGAGCATGTATCTATTTTAAAGGATGATAGTGTGGTTGTGATCTCAGGGATTCGACGCTGTGGTAAATCCACCTTATTGCAGGCGATACGTGCAAAAAATAAAGAAAAAGACTACTACCTCAACTTTGATGATGATCGGTTAATTCAATTTAAGGTAGAGGATTTCCAACTGCTTTTAGAACTTTTTGGAGAACGTTTTGGTAAGCAAACCACCTTTTATTTTGATGAAATACAAAATATTAGCGGTTGGGAGCGTTTTGTCAGACGTCTGCATGACTATGGGAATAAAGTATATATCACGGGTTCCAATGCTTCTATGTTGAGCAAAGAGTTAGGCACCCATTTAACAGGGCGCTATCAGCAAGTGGAACTTTACCCGTTCTCGTTTCGAGAATACCTGAAACTAAATCAAATTGAACCCAATTCACTGGACTATTTCAATACAGACAATAAAGCCCTACTCAAAGCATCATTTAATGACTATTTTAAATTAGGTGGATTCCCTGCTTTTTTAAAATCAAAGCATACTGAATACTTAAAATCTCTTTATGAAAGTATTTTATATCGGGATGTTATGGTGAGAAATGGCATAACAAATGAACAAGAACTCTTGGAACTGATGTTTTTTGTTACGAGCAATACGAGTAAATTAATTTCTTACAATAGCTTGGCAAAAGTAATCGGTGTTAAAAATGCCACCACCGTAAAGCAGTACCTGGGATTCCTACAAGATGCCTATATGTTGAGCTTGGTATCGAAATATGATGCATCTGTAAAAAAGCAGCTTCATAATCCCAAAAAAGTATATGGAATAGACTTAGGATTAATGCGGCAACTCAGTTTTCAGCATAGTGAAAATCAAGGGAGACTGCTCGAAAACTTGGTGTTTTTAGAGTTGAAACGACAAACAAAAACGGTTTACTATCATCATAACAAAGGGGAATGTGATTTTGTGATCAAAGAAAGAAACAGCATCACTCAAGCCATTCAGGTTTGTTGGTCTATTTACGATGACCAAACAAAACAGCGGGAGATCAATGGATTGCTGGATGCCATGACAGCTTATCAACTCAAAGAGGGGCTGATTTTAACTGAAGATGAAAGTGATCAGTTGACGATAGATGATAAGGTCATAAACATCATGCCGGTATGGTTGTGGCTATTGCAAGTAGAATAGCGGTTGCCGGTACATGAATTTCTTACTAAAAGTTAATAGTGATTAGTGAATAGTGAGTTGTGCTCCAAATCAATTTCCACCGTGCTTTAGCCGGTGGCCGGAGGCGGAAACGGAATGCTTAGCGACTTTAGTCGAAATATTTTCGGCTGAAGCCCATACCCTTCTATACAGGGCAAAAAACTACCGCATAAATGCGATGGAAACTGAAGGCTCAATCTTGATTTTTTTGGGAAATGGATTAAAAACCTGGGATATATGGCTTCGAGGATGATGATGAAAGGTGGAATTGTTTAATTGATCAAATGATGAAATGGATTTGTTAAGGGTTAAATGTTAAAAAGTTAAAAGTTAAACGTTAAACTATCCCTTCTAATCTTAAGTCTAGCTTCTTATGTCTTATGTCTCACATCTCATTTACGATTTACGAACTTCGATTTACGAGGGGCGGAGTTAAGCTGATGCTTCTTCCCCGATAATTATCGTCTCTAGTTTCTCGTTTCTAGCTTCTTGCCTCTAATCCTACATCTTCAAAAAGAAACATCAGAATAAAATCTTCCATCGTACTGTAAATTATCTTACATTTGTAATGAAAGGTATATAGGAATAAGGTTTATTGCATGATCAGGCAAGAGGAAATAGCATTGGTGATAAATTCACAAAAGGAAGTGTTTCTCAAACAGGAAAGCGGTTTTAAACGTGATGCCCTGGATCATATTCCTATAGCAGATTCATTTGCAACCATCATTACTGGTATTAGACGTTGTGGGAAAAGTACTTTATTACTACAGTTACTTCGCAAAGATTATCAGGATGCACTTTATCTCAATTTTGATGATATCCGTTTTTCAGCATTTGAAACAGGTGATTTTGTACGGGTTCATCGGGAAATAGAAAAGCGTGGTATTCAAGTCCTTTTTTTTGATGAAATACAGGTCATTAATAACTGGGAAACTTTTGTAAATCAGCTGTTAAGGGAGGGATACAAAGTTTTTGTTACCGGATCAAATGCAGCGATGTTGAGTGTGGAATTAGGGACTCATTTGACTGGAAGACACTTATCTATGGAGTTATTCCCATTTTCCTATTCTGAATATATCAACTATAAAAGCATTAAGAGTTCTGAAACAGCAGTCGAATCCTATCTCAAAACAGGAGGCATACCCGAATTTATTAAAACATCTTTTTCTGAGGTCATTTATACTTTAGTGGATGATATATTGGTTAGGGATATTGCGCTTAGGCATTCTGTGCGTGATATCAATTCCTTGCGGCAATTGGCTGCTTACCTTATCAGTAACATAGGTAATTTGGTATCCGCCAATAAACTAGTGGGAATGTTTGAAATCAAATCGGCAACCACATTTTTAGAGTACTTTTCATTCCTGAAAGATGCTTATTTACTGGACTTTGTGCCTCTATTTGATCATTCCTTGAAAGTACAGGCCCGAAATCCCAAAAAGGTGTATGTTATGGACTTGGGAATCTATTCAGAGGTATCAGTTTCTACTAGTGATAATATGGGGAGGCGATTGGAAAATTTAGTCTTTCTGGATCTTCGTCGGCGATACAAACAGCTGTTTTATTACAAAAATAAAGGTGAATGTGACTTTGTCACTATGGAAAGAGGCCAATTAAAGGAAGCGATACAGGTATGCCTAAACGTCAGTGAAGAGAACTTTAACCGAGAGCTTTTTGGAGTGATGGAAGCCATGCAGGATTTGAAAATCAGCCTTGGCTATATTGTGACCATGAATCAAAGTGATATCCTAGAAAAGGACGGTTTAACTGTTATTATGATGCCGGTACATGAGTTTCTAGCACAAAGTGAATAGTGGATAGAGAAGGATGAAGGATGAGGGAGAGGAAAGATGAAGGATGAGGGATGAGGGATGAAGGATGAGGGAGGAAGGATGAAGGAGAGTGAATAGTGAAATGTTAAGCGTTAAGGGTTAAACGTTAAGCTATTCCATCTAATCTTAGGTCTCGCGTCTTATGACTAGGGTCTTATGTCTGGCATCTCATTTACGATTTACGAATTACGATTTACGAGGGGCAGAGCTAAGTTGATGCTTTTTCCCCGATAAATATCGTCTCTCGTTTCTAGCTTCTCGTCTCGAGTCTTATGTCTTGTGTCTCATATCTAATCTAAAAAAAAAAAAACGCACTGTTATAGTGCAAAATTCAGCAAAAAATGCACTGTCATAGTGCGAAATAGTGTTTTCAAGTTAGCCGACTACCTGCTATATATGGAAGATGCAGGAATGGTTGCACAATTGAGAGGCCAAACAGCAGGCATTCGCGCATTGGGCAAAGTCGATAAAGTGTACCTGGAAAATACCAATCTGGTGTACAGTCTGGCAGGAGAAAACCAAAATACGGGGAATATCCGAGAGACCTTTTTCCTCAATCAACTGAAAGTAAGCCACCAAGTCTGGACTTCATCCTTGGGTGATTTTAGGGTGAATGACATGGAATTTGAGCTTGGAGGAAAAGACAAAGGCATCAAACAGATCAAATCAGCCCAAAAGGGATACCTGGTCAAAGACGATATAGAAAGCGGCTATCACAATACCATACCGCTCTGGCATTTTGGATTGATGTATTGAGGGGGAGAGTAGAGAATAGTGATTAGTTGTTAGTTAATAGTGATTAGTTAATAGTTAAATGTTAAGCGTTAAGCGTTAACTATCCCTTCTAATCTTATGTCTAGCGTCTTGTGTCGCACATCTCATTTACGAAATACGACTTACGATTTACAAGGGGCAGAGTTAATTTAATGCTTCTCCTTAGATAGTTATTGGGGCTCACACCTCATTTCAATTTACCATTCTTGTCCGACCAAGTCATCCGGGCGGAAATGAAAGAAAAGGGAGAAGTTAATTGTTAAGGATTAATATTGGGCATTAAGGAAATTAAATTGAAAAATTTAAAATAGAGGAGTGGCCTGTAGCCCTGTAAGGGCGCAGATATAATAGCCTCGGGTTTCAACCCGAGGATCCAATTGCGAAGTTGAATTGTTTTTTGGCCGCAAAAAGAGTGAGAGTAAATAGTGCATCTCGCCAAAAACAGGGAAGCAAAATTAGTGAATTGTTAAAAGTTAAGCGTTAAGCGTTAAACTATCCCTTCAAGTCTAATGTCTAGCGTCTTATGTCTTGTGTCTCATTTACGAATTACGATTGAAGATTTACGAGAGGCAGAGTGAAGTTGATGCTTCTTGCGCGTTAATTATCGTTTCTCGTTTCTGGTTTCTCGCCTCTCGCTTCTAATCTTATGTCTTACGTCTTTTGTCTTACATCTTTAATCATTAACCATAATTAAAAACCATGCACGACTTTAGTACCAATCCCCAATTCCAGCAATTAAAAGACAAAAGAATTTTGGTGACTGGTGGGGCCGGGTTTATAGGAAGCAACCTATGTGAAGCACTTTTAGGTTTGGGAGCCAAGGTAGTTTGTCTGGATAATTTTGCGACTGGACATAGGCATAATATAGAGGAGTTTTTATCGAAGGATAACTTTACCCTTATCGAAGGAGATATCAGAGATCTGGAAACTTGCCAAAAAGCCTGCAAGGATATAGACTTTGTACTGCACGAGGCGGCTTTAGGTTCAGTACCTCGATCAATTAATGATCCCATCACAAGCAATGAGGTAAATGTCTCCGGTTTCTTGAATATGCTGGTAGCGGCAAGAGATAATGGGGTGAAGCGCTTTATTTATGCAGCGAGTTCTTCTACCTATGGAGATTCTGAAAAACTCCCAAAAATAGAAGATGAAATTGGAAAGCCACTTTCACCCTATGCTATTACTAAGTACGTGAATGAATTGTATGCAGATATATTTCATAAAGCCTATGGCCTGGATACCATTGGATTAAGGTATTTCAATGTTTTCGGAAGACGGCAGGATCCCAATGGTGCTTATGCAGCTGTTATTCCATTATTTGTCAAGCAACTGATGAATCATGAGAGTCCGGTCATCAACGGGGATGGATCTTATTCCAGAGACTTTACCTATATCGATAATGTGATTTTGATGAATTTGCTGTGCCTGACTACAGAGAATCAAGAGGCGCTGAATCAGGTTTATAATACTGCCGCTGGGGAGAGGACAACACTTTTAGAATTGGTTGAATTATTAAAAAAATACTTAGCGGAATACGATCCGAAAATCAAGGATTTAGAAATTAAGTTTGGCCCGAATAGAAAGGGGGATGTTCCGCATTCTTTGGCGAGTATTGAAAAGGCTAACAAACATTTAAACTATAAGCCAATTTTTTCCTTTCAAGTTGGTATTGTGCAGACTACTGCCTCTTATTCAACTTTTTTTAAATGAGTTTAAAAAAGCAAGCGTTAAGCGGAATAGTTTGGACTTTTGCGCAGCAATCTGGAGTTCAGATTATAAGTTTTGGTGTCCAAATTATTCTTGCTAGGTTGTTATTGCCTGAAATGTTTGGACTTATTGCAATGATCAATGTTTTTATTGCTATTGGCCAATTGTTAATGGATGGTGGTATGACGACATCTCTCATAAGAACTGAAAATCCCGATCACCTAGATTACTCTACAGTTTTCAGTACGAATATTTTAGTAAGTCTAGGGCTATATGGTTTAATTTTCTTGGGAGCTCCTTTTATCAGTACATTTTATGAACAACCTATCTTAACAGATTTAGTAAGGGTATTTGCCCTTAGTTTTGTCATAAATGCTTTTGTGGCGGTACACGTAGCTAAGCTGACTAAAGAAATGAATTTCAAAAAACAGATGACCATTCAAATTCCTTCAACGCTTATAGGTGGAGCAACAGGAGTTATAATGGCTATCTTAGGATATGGTGTGTGGAGTTTGGTTTGGCTTAACATATCACAAGCTATGGCATTAAGCGTACAATATTGGCTTTTTTCTAGTTGGAGACCTGGTTTTAAAATTGATAAAAGTAAATGGAAATATCATTTTAACTTTGGCTATAAAATGACATTGTCTGGCTTGTTAGATAGGATATATAACAACGCTTATAACATTATTATCGGTAAGTTTTTTGTTCCTGCCCAAGTTGGTTTTTTTACGCAAGCGGAAACAATGCGTTTATTTCCGGTAGGACAGATAGGCTCCGTAATTGGTAAAGTAACCTATCCGCTTTTTGCGAATATCAAAACGGATGCAGAACTTAAAAATGCTTATAAAAAAACAATGAAACTCGTATTGAGTATTGTAATACCAATGATGCTCATATTAATAATTGTAGCTGAAGATTTTTTCTTGTTATTATTTGGGGAAAAATGGTTACCAGCGGTACCATATTTTCAAATTCTTTCTATTGCGTCTATTGTTAGACCAATTAGTAGCTATAACCTCAATATTTTAAAAGTAAAAGGTCGAAGTGATTTGTTTTTAAAAGTAGAAGTAATAAAAAAAATATTTGGTGTCATAGCCATTGCAGTTGCACTTCCTTTTGGGATTATGGCAATGGTGATTTCATTAACAGTAGTTTCATACACTTTTGTATTGAGCAATATGATTGCATCAGGAAGACTAATTAATTATAAGTTCGCAGAGCAGTTAAAAGATATTAGCCTACTTTATCTCCTTGGAATTCTTATTAGTATTGGGACCTATTTGGTCTTCCCTTTGTTTAAAGTTGACTCTAACTTTCTCAATATATTGGGTGTCACAACTTTATTTCTTGCCGTTTATTTTGTGGCTTTGCTAATTTTTGAAAAATCACTCGTTAGAACTGCCATATCTTTATTGAAAAAATAATAATTCTATGCTAAATTCAGATATACTTTTTAACGGTTATTATGGTCAAAAAAATACAGGAGACGATGCTTTTGTGGAAGTAACATCTTGGGCTGCAAACACGATTTGGCGGAAGAAAAATATAAAATACCTTGCAATAAAGAAGAATCTTCCACAGACTACATATAAAATTAGAGGATATCCTTTTTCATTTCCAAAATCATATAGTTTCCAACAAACAATATTAATTAATCAAACTAAAGCATTTATTTCTGCTGGAGGCTCGGTATTTCACAGTGAGTTACAAGTAACTAATCCAAAATATTATGCTTTGCAAAAAAAGTTGAAAGATAATAATTTTAAAATTGGGGCAATTGGTGTATCTATTGGACCTTTTAAATCAAAAGTTGCAGAAAAAAGTATAACTGAATACTTGAAAAAATTAGACTTTTTAACGGTTAGAGATAAAAGTTCTTATGAATATGTTAAATCTCTAGATTTGAGTTGTAAACCAGTTGAATCTTTTGATATGGCAGCGTTGCTTCCTAGTATATATGTAATTGAGAAATACAAAAATTATAAAAAAACAATAGGCATTAGTCTTTGCTATTCAGAAAGGTTTACAAAAGGAAACATCCAAAATGAAATAAAGAGAATTAAAAGACTTTCTGAATTAATTCAACAACTAGATAAAAATGATAATCTTCATTTTAAATTTATAGTCATTAATGGGAATCAAAGAAATGGTGATCGTGAGTTGACTTTAAAAACAATTAAAGAAGCAAATTTTAAAAATACTTTTGAAGTTGTTGAATATAATAGTGAAACTAAGGTAATGTGGCAAAGCATTGCAAGTTGTGACTTTATGCTTTCTACAAGGTTACATGGTGCTATTTTTGCGTGTTTTGCACAAACCCCATTTATGTTGGTCGAATATCATAAAAAATGCAGCGATTTTCTTGAAGATGTAGGATATAATGAAAACCTAAGAGTTTTTGATATGGAAACAGATATTGAAAAAACATCAAATCGAATTTTGACAATAATGAATAATTTTGATTGTTATGATGCACCGTTATTCATAGAAGAAATGAAAAACAAAGCATTACTAAACTTTAGTACAGTAGATCTATAATGTTTTCCATAGTCATACCCCTATATAACAAAGAATTAAGCATTACCAATACGCTACGATCGGTTTTAAACCAAACATTCAAAGATTTTGAAGTAGTAATTGTCAACGACGGCTCTACGGACAAAAGCGTAGAAAAAGTTGAAGCCTTTAAAGATCCAAGAATCCGTTTGATACACCAAGAAAATGCAGGGGTTTCAGCAGCTCGAAATAAAGGAATTGTAGAAGCTAAGAATGAATGGATTACCTTTTTGGATGCAGATGATTTATGGATGGAGAGGCATTTGGTTTCCTTGAATGCGATGATTTTAAGATACCCAGAGTATCAAGCTTTTTGTACCTCGTATGTGCGTTCGAATAGAAAATTTGATTTAAATAACTCCTTAAAAGGTGTAAAAATCATAAAAGATTATTTTGTTGAAGCTATTAATTATCATTTTTTTTGGACGGGAGTGGTTTGTCTTAATAAAAGCGTTTTTCAGCTTACAGGTAATTTCGATCCCAATTTAGTTCGTGGGGAAGATTTAGATTTATGGATAAGAATTGGGAAGAAATTTGAAATTATCAGGTCATATGACATAACAGCAATTTACAATCAAAGTTCTGAAAATAAGCTGACGAAAAAGAATCTCAAAATTGAGAACTCCGTGATTCTTTCTTTAAGATTTCAAAATTGTACCAACTCTGAAAAAAAATATAAAAGGAAACTTTTAAAAATGAAAGTATTGAGTTGTGCAAAGTCTTTTGATTTTATCTCAATAGTTAAAATAATTTATAAATATAATTATAGAATTTTGTTCTAAACATTATTAAAAATATGAATTTTAAAATTTTATCAACTATATATTATAATTTATTTTCAAAGAAAATATTGAATTATTATAAAGACTTGTCAAAATTTGAAATTCTTAATTTTGAAGTTAACCATGCTTATCAACAGTGGAAGCTTCAAAAATTAGTCTTTTCTGCTATTAAAAATGTACCTTACTACAGTAACTGTAAAATCAGCTTAAAAAAATTTTCCTACGAGGAATTCTCAAAACTTCCTATCCTTACTAAGGATAATATTCGTGATGAGGTAAGGGAATTAATCAGCAAAAATTATAAAGATATCGCTTCAGTTAAAGCAAATACTTCTGGTGGTTCAACAGGAGAGCCTGTAAAGTTTTTTCAAACAGATTTTCAAAAGCTGTCAGGTCATTCAAATTATTTATATGCGTTAAAGTTAAATAATGTGGATTTTTTAGATAAGTCCGTTGATTTGTGGGGTGCAGAAAGGGATATGTATAATAGTAAATTAAAATTCAATATCCGTGAATTGTTACATAACAAAATTCAATTAAATACATTTGTTTTAAATAATGAAATTATTAAAAAATATATATTTTATTTAAATAGGATTAAACCAAATTTTATAAAAGCATATGTACATTCAATTTATGAAATTGCTAAGTTTATTAACATAAATAAAGTCAGTATTTCTTTTAAACCTATAATACATTGTTCCACAGGACCATTATATCCAGAAATGAAATTGGAAATCGAAAAAGCCTTTAATTATTGTCATATCTATAGTTTCTATGGGTCAAGAGAAGTATCTGCTATAGCTACAGAAGTTTTAGATAAAAAAGGTATGTATGTTCTTTTCGATAATGTATTTGTAGAGATCTTAAATAATGATTTTATACCTGTTAAAGAAGGTGAAGAAGGAGAAATTTATATTACAACTTTGAATAATTTTTATATGCCATTGATAAGATATAAAATAGGGGATCGTGCCATTAAAGGTGATAATATAGATTTTGGAACTTTAAGGTTAGAAAAAGTTGTTGGAAGAACTCTAGGGGTTATTTATAAGGAGGATGGGACTTCAATAGATGGTCAATTTTTTACAACTTTATTTTTTAGTAAAGAAGGCATTCGCTCTTTTCAATTAGTTCAAAAAACGAAAACTCTCTGCCATCTTTTTATAGTAAAATCTAATAAATTTTCCGAAATAGAGTTAAATGATATTATTCTTAGATTGAATAAAGAATTACCTAATACTCAAATAGAAGTTAAGTTTGTAGAAAAAATTAACTTAACCTCAACAGGGAAGATTATGTATGTCTATTCAGAAATTTTCAGCTAATATTCTTATAAAAGTTCTATGAACCGAAAATTAAGTATATATTTTTTTGTTATTCTATTAATATTGATGGCAGTGAAACCAAGTACCCACTCGGAGTTGAATACATATTTCGTACAAGTATTATCACTTCTTTTTTTATTTTCAATTGTAACTCATGTTCTTTATGTAAGTAAATTTGATAAAAATTTTTTCAGGATTGATATTATATTTTTAATTGGTTTTTTTATTGTTCACTTTCAATGGCCTTTAATGTTTTCTGTAAGTGGATTAGTTCCAGATAATTTTGATCGAATCTGGGTGAATGAATTCTACGTGAATTATAGTTTATGGCTAAGTGTGATTGGAGGAGTTTCTTGGTTATTTGGTTTTCATTTTTTCAAAGGGAAGAAACTTAAAACAACGAATTTTTATGTAATTTCTAAATGGAAAAATTTCACATATTTTAATTGGCTACTTTTTATTTTATTTCTTTTGACAGCAGGTTCCGATTTTCTATCAGGCGGTGTCTATAAAGGTTCGGGAGGAAGTTCTGTAGGTGAAGGGGTAGCAGCATATATTCAGTTACTTTTTTCAATTTCTATAATTTTACTTTCTCTAATAGTAATTTATAATGCGAGGGAAAAATATAATGGAAATATAGTTTCTTGGTTTCTTGGATTAGACAAACTATATCTCTCATTAATTTTAACCTATATTATTTTATTTTTTTTAATAGGTGATAGAGGCGGGCCTTTATCCCTAATAATTTCATTAGGTTTTTTAATTTCAATTTTGGTACGCCCAATTAAATTCATTGAATTTACTTCTATTTTGATTTTTGGAGCTTTATTATTGACAATAATAGGCCTAGGGAGAAGCCAATCTTCTGGTATTGGAATTTTTAGTGCAGGGGTTGAAAATTTTGAATTGGATTCAGGATATGATTTTACTTTGAATTTGGCAAACAGTGTTAGAACATTATTTAAATCTGTTTCAGAAGTTCCGTCTAACTATGATTTTTTTTATGGCCAATTATGGTTAAGTTCTTTTTTAAGCCCTATTCCTTTTGCGCAATCTTTATTTTTGAAATTCTCAGGATTAACTAATTCAGATATATCTTCTTCTCATTTCATTACATTTCTTACCTTTGGAAACAATCCACACTCAGGTGAAGGCACTAGTTTAATTGCTGATATATATTTAAATTTTGGCTCCATAGGCGTTTTTTCTTTTATGTTTTTATTAGGTTGCTTTTTTAAAAAAATTTATAGTACTCTAATTCATAACCTTAATTTTAAATGGTTATTAATAGGTGTTTTTGTCGCAAGTTTTACTTTAACTTTAAGTAGAGCAGGTTTTTTTGTGATGTATCGGCCAATTTTATGGGGTTTTCTAATCTACTTTATAATAAGTAAAAAATTTGTTTTTAGGTAAATATGAAGATCTATCTTATTATACCTACCTTAAAACAAGGAGGCTCTGAAAGAGTTATGGCTGAATTGAGTAATCAATTTGCAAAGAAAGAATTTTTGGAAGTTCATCTTATTTTACTTGCTAAGTCCGAAGACTTTTATTTTATAAATCATAATGTGACTATTCATAGATTGGGATATCAGAATAATGGAAGGTTTGGTAAGATTTTCTCAGAATTTACAACTTTTGTAAAACTCAGAAAATTATTAAAATCAAATAAGCCAGATATTATTTTAAGTTTTATGGATAAGTATAATATTTTTACAATTTTATCCTCTGCTTTTCTTGATTTAAAAGTATTTGTTTCAGACAGGAGTAACCCTTTAAAGAAGATCCCAAAATCCACGGAAATTTTAAAAAAATTAACCTATAATTTTGCAACTGGAATAATTGCACAAACTCATTTTGCGAAATCAGTACTAGAATGTAGAATAAATCATAAAAATATTAAGGTTATACCAAATCCATTAAAATCAGATCAAAATATTTTAAAAAAAACTAAGGAAAAAATTATTTTAAATGTAGGTAGACTAGTTCCTGAGAAGGGTCAAAAATTTTTATTAGATGCATTTTCGCAATTAAATGACCAAGGAGGTTGGGAAATTGTAATTCTGGGCGAAGGACCACTTAAGGAGGATTTAGAAGGTCAAATTAAATGCTTAGGTCTGGATAACAAAGTTTCATTACAGGGTTCAGTTAAAAATGTTGATGAATGGTATTCAAAAGCTTCAATATTTGCTTTTTCATCTGTTTCAGAGGGGTTCCCTAATTCCTTAGTAGAAGCTATGGCTTCTGGATTGCCATGCATTAGTTTTGACTGTAATGCGGGACCAAGTGATATAATTGATAATGGAATAAATGGACTTTTAGTAAATGTTGAAGATATAAATGGTTATACAGAAAAATTAAAAGAATTAATAGAAAATGAACATTTAAGAACTACTCTGGGTAGAAATTCGAAATCAATTATTGAAAGGCTTGATAGTGAGAAAATTGCTAATCAATATTTAAATTTTTTTTTGGAAAACTGTAAATAAAAATGTTTTTCATCTATATCCGCAATTAGACCACTAATCAATTTAAAAAGGGCCTTTTATAAACCCGATACAAAGATATTGGCTTTAAACCGTTTGTATATTCTATTGGTAAGAAAGCAGACGATCATGTGTTTTTTAATTCCTAACTACTTCAAAATATTAGTAGGTCGAAAGTTGCATCAATTTTTTTAAAAAAATTATAGCTAAGGAACAATTGATCAATATAATTTTTTTATAGAACGAGGAAGTTACTCACAGGAAATATAAGGAAATATTTTGACTCGAAACACATGTTAGAGACTTTGTATTTGTCAAGGGAAAAATAAAATGAAAATAGCCATAGATGCCACAAACCTTAAATCAGGCGGTGGTTTATCACATTTAAAACAAATTTCTAAGGAAATTTACAATAGTAAAGATATTGAGATTCATTTGTTCGGTGGGGATTGGATAAAGCAGGTACAATCTGAAAATAAACATGTATTTAGAGAAGAATTTTCATCAATTTTTAAACAAGAGTATTTCAAAAGGTTCGAACTACCTAAATTATTAGCAAATTTTGATATAGTTTTTGCACCAGGTGGATCTTTTTACTCAAAAAAAACCCCATATATTACAATGTGTAGAAACATGTTGGTTTTTGAAGAAGTAGAAAGAAATAGATTTCCCTTTTCTTTCACTTGGCTTAGATATCTGTTTTTAGAAAGGATTCAATTGAGGTCTTACTTGAATTCAAAAGGCATTATTTATATCTCTGAATATGCTAAAAAATATGTAGAAACAAAGTATCCTGAATTGAAGTCAAAAAAGTCTAAAGTGATTTACCATGGTATTTCAAATGATTTTAGACAAAAACCAAAAAAGCAAAAACCATTAGAATTTTATTCTCAAGAAAAGCCCTTTAAACTTTTATACGTTTCGATAATAAACTATTACAAGCACCAATGGAATGTTATTGAAGCAGTGACTCGATTACGTGTAAAAGGATTTCCAATTGTTTTAGAATTAGTTGGACCAATCTATAAAGGTTTAAATAAAAGAATGGCCAAAGTTTTAAATGGTACCGATTCATTTATCTATTACAAAGGGGCGTTGCCATATGAAGAAATAGAATCCACCTATAAAAATGCTGACGCTTTTATTTTCGCATCTACTTGTGAAAATATGCCAAATATTTTGGTAGAGGCGATGTCTGCGGGACTTCCGATATTGTGTTCTAATTATGGTCCAATGCCCGAAGTTTTAAAAGATGGAGGTATATATTTTGATCCAATTGATGTGGAGAGTATTACCATGAATTTAGAAATGTTATTAATTGATCCAGAAAAAAGGCAAAAAATAGCTCAAAGATCTTACGAGTACTCACAAGGATTTTCGTGGAAAAAAACAGCTGATGAAACTTTGAAATTTATTAAGGAACTAGGAGGAAATCAAAAAATAAATGAAACAAATCATACAAGACCTTAAAAACGGAGATACCATTTTAGAAGAAGTACCGGCGCCTTTGGTAAAGGCAGGGCAGGTGCTGATACAGACTACACGAAGCCTTGTGTCTTTGGGTACGGAGAGAATGTTGGTGGAGTTTGGAAAGGCTAACTTTTTGGAAAAGGCCAGACAGCAGCCGGATAAGGTTAAGGAAGTTATCAATAAGGTCAAGACGGATGGTTTACAGCCTACCATCAATGCGGTATTTAATAAATTGGGACAGCCCCTTCCCTTAGGATACTGTAATGTAGGTAAGGTCATCGCCGTAGGAAAAGGAGTGGCGGAGTTTTCGGTAGGGGACCGGGTCGCTTCCAATGGGCATCATGCGGAATATGTATCTGTTCCCAAGAATCTCGTGGCCAAAATCCCTGATAATGTCAGTGATGAAGAAGCGGCCTTTACCGTTATCGGAGCCATTGGGCTGCAAGGCATTCGATTGGCTAATCCTACTTTTGGGGAATCTGTGGTCGTGGTTGGATTAGGCCTGATAGGCTTGATCACCGCACAGCTTCTGAAAGCCAATGGATGTCAGGTAATAGGCTTTGATTTTGACCCCTCCAAGGTGGCCCTTGCCCAGTCTTTGGGTATAGATGCAGTAAATCCAGGTGAAGGGACTGACCAAGTGGCTTATGTTACCAATGCCACACAGGGTGTTGGGGCTGATGCAGTGATCATCACTGCCTCCAATAAAAGCAATGAAATCATTTCCCAGTCTGCTAAGATGTCCAGAAAGAAGGGAAGGATTGTTTTGGTGGGAGTGATCGGGCTCGATATATCCCGTGCAGACTTTTTTGAAAAGGAGCTCACTTTCCAGGTTTCCTGTTCCTATGGCCCAGGTCGCTATGATGAGTCTTACGAGCAGAAGGGTCAGGATTATCCTTTGCCTTATGTACGATGGACAGAAAAAAGAAACTTCGAAGCCATCCTTCAGGCCATTTCCACTCAGTCCATACAGGTGGGCCCATTGATTACTGAGCGGGTACCTTTGTCAGAATACAAGCAGATATATGGGGACATGGGGAACAGCAAGTCCATTGCCTCTATCTTGGTGTACCCTGAGAAAAATACAGACCCTCAGCGTTCGGTTGCTCTGATTAGCCATTCCTTTGCTGGAAGTAAAGGGGTAGTGGGGATCATCGGTGCCGGGAATTTCACTTCGGCTATGATATTGCCCTGTCTGAAAAAGACACCCGCTAATCTGAAATTTATCTCAAGCTCAGGAGGTCTCTCTGGGACTACCTTGGCCAAGAAATTTGATGTGGCCCAGTCTACTACGGATAACAAACTGATTTTTTCTGATCCGGAAGTAGATTTGGTGATGGTGACTACCAGACACAATGCCCATGCAAGCATGGTAGTGGAAGCGCTGAATGCAGGGAAACATGTTTTTGTGGAAAAGCCATTGGCGCTGACTCAAGATGAACTGGATAAAGTGTTGGAGGCCTATGTGGAATCGGGTAAGACAGTTTCTGTGGGATTCAATAGGCGCTTTGCTCCCTTGGCCTTGCAGATGAAAAAGGCCTTGGGTTCAGGGAATACTCCTATGAACATCACGGCTACCATGAATGCGGGTTTTATTCCTGCCAATGTATGGGTGCATGACATGGAAGTAGGAGGGGGAAGGATCATTGGGGAGGCCTGTCATTTTATTGATCTGATCACTTCGCTTTGTGGGTCCAAGGTGAAGGCGGTTTGCATGAATGCCATGGGCACCGATCCGGAGGAAAATACCGATAATGCCAGCATACTTTTAAAATATGAAAACGGAACCAATGCGGTGATCAACTATTTCGCCAATGGATCCAAAGCTTATTCCAAGGAAAGGGTGGAGGTTTTCCATCAGGACAGGACTTTGGTGATGGACAATTGGAGAAAGCTGAAGGGCTATGGGTTCAAGAATTTCAGTTCTGCCTCATCCAAACAGGATAAAGGGCATCAGAATCAGTTTGATTTATTGATCAATTCGGTTCAAAAGGGAGGGGAAGCCATAATCCCAATGGATGAATTGGTGAATACTACTAAAGCCAGTTTTGCTGCGATTGAGAGCTTGAAGACGGGTGCTTGGGTGGCGGTTGATTGATTTGTTGTTTCACGCAACGCACGCAACGCAATTTCACGCGGCGAACGCAGAGAATAATACGCAGCGAACGCAACGGAAAATAGAAATTACTCACGCAGCGCTCGTTGCGAATAATCGCTGCGCCCGCCGCGTGAAAAAAATCATTTCATTCGCCGCGAGGCCTTTTGCGCTCACCGCGAGAAATAAAAAAATAATTCACGCAGTGAGCGCGGCGATAATCGCTGCGACCGCTGCGAGAAAAAAAAACAATCAATACTGCGCCTGCCGCGTGTAAAAAAATCTTTGCGCTCACCGCGAGAAATTTAAAAAACTGATGAGTTTATGACTGAAAATGAGATCGCAACCATCATTTTAGATAAGTCATTTGAGATTCATAGAAACCTCGGTCCTGGACTTTTGGAATCAGTGTATGAGCGTGCATTAGAATACGAATTACTTCAGGCCGGTTTGATAGTGGATGCGCAGTTGCCAGTGCCCCTGGTTTACAAAGAAATCAAATTCGAAGCAGGGTTTAGGCTTGATCTATTAGTCGAAAACAAGGTCATCGTCGAAGTCAAAGCCGTAGAAACACTTGCTCCTGTTCACTTTGCCCAGACACTTACCTACCTTAAGCTCTCAGGACACAAACTTGGACTCCTTCTAAACTTCAATACTAAGATGCTCAAAGACGGGATACATCGTCTGGCAAATGGGCTTTAGTGGGTTTCACCCAGCGCACGCAACGTAATTTCTCGCGGCGAACGCAGAGAATAACACGCAGCGAACGCTACGGAAAATAAAAATATCCCACGCCCCGAGAAATAAAAAAATAATTCACGCTGCGCTCTTTGCGAATAATCGCTGCGCCCGCTGCGTGAAATAGAAAATTCTTTGCGCTCGTTGCGTAAAAACGTTGCGATCGCCGCGAGAAATAAAGAACCGTATCTAGAAAAAAAACTCTAAGTCCAAGAATAGCACTTTTTTATACAGATTCAAATTGCCGAAAATTAAAACCTTACTCCATACCCTTTCTTACCTCAAACCCATTCAGGCGGTTTACCAGGTAAAGAACAGGTTACTTCCCAAGAAACCTTTGAAGGCTTTTTCGATGGAAGAAAAGCAGACAAATGCACTGCCTTTTTTCAAAGTAATGCCCCATGAGGAGCAGCTGAATGTGGAGCCTGATGGTTACTTGTTTCACTTTCTGAACCTGAGAAAGAAATACGGACTTCAGGTAGATTGGAACGACCAAAGCCATGGCAAACTCTGGAATTATAATCTTCAGTACCTGGATTACTTGAAGTTGGAATCCCTGGATACTTCCATAAAAGTCAAGGTGATTTTGGACTTGTATTCCTGGCTTTGGGATGGGAGGCTTCCTTTGGAACCTTATCCGGCTTCTTTGAGGATCATGAATATCATCCGCTTTTTGGAAAGCCATGAACTTCAAAATGAAGATGCAGCTGCGATTAAGCGGTACTTGCAGGCAGAAGCCAACTACCTCTCCCAGAACCTGGAATACCACCTCTTGGCCAATCACCTTCTGGAAAATGCCTTTGCCCTTTGGATGGCAGCCCATTATTTTGACAACAAAAACTGGATTGCCAAAGCCCAAAAGCTTTTGTCCCAGGAGTTGGAGGAGCAGATCCTACCGGACGGAGCCCATTACGAATTGGCCCCCATGTATCATCAGATCATTCTTTTTAGGGTGCTGGAAGCCTATCACTACACTCCGGTAAGTTTTGTGTTGAATCAGACTTTGAAAACCTGTGCCGGAAATATGTTGGCCTGGATGCAGCAGATGACTTTTGAGGATGGGAGTTTTCCTTATTTCAATGACAGCACGGAAAAGATTGCTCTCCCACCACAGCACTTGAAGAGGAAAGCGGATGTACTTGGAATAGAAGCAACCGAAAGACTATTGCTTGGAGCTTCAGGATATAGAAGAATGGAGGTAGAAAATATGGTATTGATTGCAGATGTGGAAGGCATTCAACCCAGCTATCAACCCGGTCATGCTCATGCGGATACCTTTTCATTTGTATTGCAGGACGGGGAAAATCCGCTGATAGTGGATCCCGGCATTTCAACATACAATATTTCTCCAAGAAGAGATTGGGAGCGATCTACAGCAGCCCATAATACGGTTTGTATAGATGACCAAAACTCCTCTGAGGTTTGGGCAGGATTTAGGGTAGGCAAGCGGGCTAAAGTGACTTTTGTAAAAGACAGTCCCGATGAAGTTATTGGCATTCATGACGGCTATGGCAAATGCCTTCATCAGAGGGGTTTTCAATGTAATGAGTTGGTTTTTGTTGTTCGGGATGAGCTTCAGGGATCTTTTCAAAAAGCGGAGGCACATTTACATTTTCACTTTGAAGTGGATTTGGAACCTGTGGATGAGCATAGATTTTTATTAAATAAAAGTGTATTGCTTGAGGTACAAGGAGCATCCAGTATTACCCTGGACAATTACGAACAAGCCTTGGGGTATAATTTATTGAAAAAAGCCCAAAAGCTTGTGATCAGATTAGAGAGTAATGTTTTAGAAACGAGGATATATAAAAATCCATGAAGATTTTATTTTTAACAGACAATTTTCCACCGGAAATCAATGCACCTGCCAACAGGACTTATGAGCATTGTAGGGAATGGGTGAAAAAAGGGGCAGAAGTCACCATCATTACCTGTGCGCCAAATTTTCCTAAAGGAGCTGTATTTGAAGGATACAAAAACAGACTTTACCAAAAAGAGGAGATAGATGGGATTCAGGTGATCCGGGTTTGGTCCTATATTTCTGCAAATTCAGGCACTATTAGAAGGATACTGGATTACCTCAGTTTTGGTTTTTCGGCTTTTTGGGCAGGTTTATTTCAGAAAACTGATTTGATTATAGGTACCTCCCCGCAGTTTTTTACTGCTGTGGCAGCTTGGCAGTTATCCTTTTTCAAAGGGAAAAAATGGGTAATGGAAGTAAGGGATCTTTGGCCGGAGTCAATCATTGCAGTAGGGGCAATGAGCAATAGGGCGGTGATTGCTGTTTTGGAATGGATGGAGCTCCGCATGTACCGGTCCGCTGATAAATTAGTGGTGGTCACGGACACTTTTAAAGAAAAAATCAAAGCAAAAGGCATACCTGCAAAAAAGATCAAGGTTTACAAAAACGGAGTGATATTGGATAAATACAGGCCCGCCGCAAAAAATCCCGATCTGGTAAAGCAATACAATTTGGAAGGGAAAAGGGTGATATCCTACATCGGTACGCATGGCATGGCTCATGGTCTTTCTTTTATTTTGGACTGTGCCAACACGCTTCAACTCAAACGTCCCGACCTGGTTTTCATGTTTGTGGGTGATGGCGCTCAGAAAAATGAGTTGATGGAAAAGGCCGGAAAGGAATCTATTACCAATGTAATCTTCGTAGATTCAGTGCCCAAAGAGGAAGTATTGGATTACTTAAATTTGATGGATATAGCCTTGGTAAACCTGAAAAAATCCGATACCTTCAAGACGGTAATTCCTTCCAAGATATTTGAAGCAGCAGCTGTTGAAAAGCCCATTCTACTTGGTTTGGAGGGAGAGACAAAAGGAATGATAGAAGCATATCATGCGGGAGAGGTCTTTGAACCGGAAAATCAGGATTCCTTTATGGAAGCTTTGGAAAGGCTATGTGGGGTGACTTGTGATTTAGAACCTTATATCGAAGGATGCCGGAAGTTGGCCTGGGATTTTCAGCGGAAAAAAATAGCAGCAAGCCTCTTGGATGAATTAAAATTAGTATAATTGAGATGGTTGAATGGTGCAAATTATTGAATTGTAAATGGATAAGCCTGGTGCTTATCTTTTTTGCTTTACAGGCACAGGCACAATTCTTACCTGTAGGTTATCCAATCCTTGAGGAAAACGCAAGAAGATCCCAGTTGCTTTTTGGATTGGACTCAGTCCCTCAATCTTTTGCGAACCGGACGCTTACTTTTGGGGATGACCTTTTATGGAAATCAGATGTTGGTGATTCTTTCTTAAACAAACTGGGGTTTGAGTTTGCAGCACTACCGGTTCTGGCCATGACCAGATTTAATGGAGGCAGACCTTATGGATGGGGGGCTTATGGCCTGCCGACCAATAGGGGCTTTCAGCAATATGCTTCTGCGGGGGTATTTGTCAAATTGGGATTTTTGAGATTTCAATTCCAGCCGGAGTTCCGGGCCAGTCAATTTAGGCCATATTCAGGATTTCCTTCGGATTTCCCTGATCCTGTAAACAGGGCAAAGTTCTTTTTCTGGAACAATGGGGACTATCCCGAAGACTTATCTGCCTTGGGAAGGGCTGGACTCTCATGGGGACAAAGCAGCCTGACAGCAGCCTTGGGTGCTTTT
This sequence comes from Indibacter alkaliphilus LW1, assembly GCF_000295935.2. GTDB lineage: Bacteria > Bacteroidota > Bacteroidia > Cytophagales > Cyclobacteriaceae > Indibacter > Indibacter alkaliphilus. The sequence continues at coordinate 7,655 of NZ_ALWO02000044.1, read as the reverse complement.
GAAATTGGGGTTTCCAGCAGGAATCTTTGGTGGGGGCCAGGCCAATGGAATGCCCTCATTTTTACTAACAATGCACAGGGTTTCCCACACCTTACACTGAATACCCATAAACCTGCAAAGACTTTTCTGGGAAGTTTTGAGGGCCAATTGATCATGGGAAGGGTAGAAGACTCAGGAATTTTACCTTCGATGAAGGGTGAACTGAATGATCGTTTTGCCAGACCATTTTCAGGGGACTGGCGATATTTAAACGCGATCAATCTGATCTATTCTCCCAAGTGGATACCAGGGTTGACGATAGGTGTTACCCGCACAGCTCAGGTTTACAGAGAAAATATGGGGAACGAGTTTATAGATTATTTTCGGGTATTTGAAGGACTCCAAAAGGAACAGTTTTTTGATGAAACAGGATCTACCGTTGAATTTGATCAGGAAGGTGTTGATCAACAAGCTACTGCTTATGTGAGGTTGGTTTTCCCTAAAGCCAATTTTGAATTGTACACCGAATATGGAAGAAGAGACCATCCATTCAATTGGAGGGACCTGACCATCAGTCCCGAACATGCCAGAGCCTATTTAATGGGTTTCAAGAAATTGTTTCCACTGGATCAAACTGGGAAATTTGTTCAGGTGAGAGGTGAAATGGTGCAGCAGACCGAATCTGTGAATACTTATGTCAGAAATAGGGGCAATAGAGGATTGACTTGGCATACCCATACCCGTGCCAGGGGTTTTGGTAACTATGGTATGCCCATGGGAGTAGGCTTAGGCTTAAGTTCCAATGTACAGACCCTGGAACTGGCTATGGTGGAAAACTACAACAAAATAGGCCTGATTTTCGAGCGGCTTGAAAACCAGCAGGATTTCTTTTATCGTGCATTTTTAGACGATCCGGAACACCGCCCCTGGGTGGACTTATCCCTAGGCCTGCTTTTTGACCATCAGTGGGAGAGGCTCTTGTTCAGTTCCAAGCTGCAGTTTATCCATGGCCGCAATTATCAGTGGCAGCTAGACCCTAGCTCCACCCCTGAGTTTCCCCGTGGCCAAAACCTTAACTCCCTGCACGGACAGGTGAGTTTGGTGTATTTGTGGAACTGAAAGAAAGGAGGAAGGGTGAGGAGTGCGTTAAGGGAAAGGTTAAGGGTTAAGGGTTAAACGTTAAGGGTTGGATGTTAACCTTTAACAATTGCAGATTGAAGATTTCAGATTATAGGTTATTTAGAGTTTAAAGTTTGATTTCCAGTTAATCAGTTAAACAATTACACAGTTACACAATTGTGGATTTAAGATTGTAGATTTAAGATTTCAGATTAGGGTTTGGATTTCAGTTAATCTTTAAACAATTCCTCAGTTAAACAGCAATTAAGAAAATATAAACATTTTTAGTAACCCAAAACCATCAAGGCACTGATTTTGTGTTAACATTTGTTAACAAATGCAAATAACTGTCGGGAAACAGAAATTTGTTTTGAATAAAATAGAATCGCTTGCTTCCTGTTAAAGTGCAATTAAAAAAATATATAATATTATTGTAATAAATTTCACTTCGAAAATTGGTTTTTCAAAACGTTAACCTTTAACTTTGACGAATAATTAAATTTTTATGCTTGTTTTTCAAATAATACTAACATCCTTCCTGATTGGGTTCTTGATTTATCCGGTTTTGATCAAATTATTGGTTAGAATGAAATTGATGGACACACCTGGAGGAAGAAAAATCCATACAGGTTACATTCCATCCATGGGAGGGATAGGTTTTGTAGCAGCAGCTTTTATATCTATTCTGATCTGGTTTTCCTACGAAAACCTCATCGAAGTCAGGTATCTTTTGGCTGCCTTTGGTTTGATGTTTTTTGTGGGCTTAAGGGATGACATGGTCAATCTCTCGGCTTTACAGAAAATGGGAGCCCAGGTGGTTGCAGCATTGATGGTGATCATCATGTCAGATATCAGGATTACCGGACTGTACGGTTTTATGGGCGTTCACGAATTACCGCTTTACACCTCCTATGGACTGACTTTGATTACCATCATAGGACTTACCAATGCTTTCAACCTGATTGATGGACTGGACGGTTTGGCCGGATCAATCAGTCTGGTTTCCTTCGTGTTTTTAGGCTGGTGGTTTATGTATTCAGGTTATGATGCCTATGCTTATTTCTCTTTTGCCCTGGTAGGAGGGGTATTGTCCTTTTTGATATTCAACTGGCATCCTGCCAAGATATTTATGGGAGATACAGGCTCATTGAGTTTGGGGTTTGCCCTGTCAATTTTAACCGTTTTGTTTATTGATCTTGATGGAACCATGATTGGTGCCAAAGGAATGAAGTTTGCCGCGCCAATAGCTACGGGTGTTGCACTTTTGATTGTTCCGATTTATGATACCCTTAGGGTGTTTTTGAAAAGAGCGGCCAAAGGAAAATCCCCTATGTCCCCTGATAAAAGTCACGTACATCATTTTCTGTTGCGCATGGGCTTAAGGCACGATCAGGTCACCTTGTTATTGGTAGGAGTGAAGCTTTTCTTTATTGGGATTATTTTCCTTGCCCAAGGCTGGGGGGATAATATTTTATTACCTGCTGTTTTGATCATGGCGGTATTGATAGGGTTGAGGCTGGATACTGTTACCCTCAGAAGGGTGAAAAAGATCAATGCAGAAAGTCCTCCTGTATTGGTAAAAAGAGAAAAGAAAAAGCCTCAGGTACATCCCAAGATGCTGAGGAAAATAAAGATCAACGAAAATTAACAGAGACCGCCGCAAGGCGGTTTTTTTTTTTGGATGAAAGGTTTAACTGATGAATTGATTAACTGTTTAACTGAGGAGTTGATTAACTGATTTGGGGTGATATTAAATTGAAATATGGTGGAAATATGGTGGAGATAAGATTGAAATATGGGTTAGACTAAGTTGAAGGATTGGATTTTTAAGGTATAGGATTGGGTATAATGATTTTTGATGGGCAAAAGAGAAGAAGGCTTTGCCTTGTCATGCCGAACGCAGTGAGGCATCTGCTTTCATCCAAAAGCGAAGCTTTATCTGTGTAGATCTGTAGGATCTGCGGTTAATTTTAATTGATAATGGTGGTTACCAATTTCCGCCGTGCTTTAGCCGGCGGTCTCGCTCATTGGGATCAGTCCCCTTCGACTTTAGTCGAAATCTGCGTCATCTGCGATATCTGCGGGAGAAAAAAGTGAAGAGTGAGGAGTGTGGAGTGAATAGTGAAGAGTTAGAAGTTATGGGTTAAATGTTAAAGGGTGTCAATGCCTAAAGGTGGTTGTTACTTTTCTTCGTGGATAATATCGAATTATGAAGGAAGGATGAGGGATGAGGGATGAAAAAGTGAATAGTGAGTAGTTATTAGTGAAGTTGGGAAAACATTAATTGAAGGCATATTTAAGCCTGAAAGGCTGTTCTGTGATAGCCCGGACTGGAGTTCACGGAAATCTGGGGTTTAAATGCCAAAGCCATGTTCTGTGTCCTCACAGAACATTACACAAACCAAACAAGAGGCCTGAAATAGTTTAATTGGATACTAATAGATACTTATGGATATTGGACCAATTCAATCCTTTTTATAAGTGCGAAGCTGGGCCGTCCCTACAGGACGGAATGGACCCTCAACCGTTATTTTTTTCTACCAATGGGTTGTGCCTCTGGCACAAGAGGATTTTAGATTGTTGATTTAAGATTCTAGATTGAAAAACACATAGCAATCAATTTCCCATCATGAACAAATTGGTGAGGTATCAACTGATCACATTCATCAAACACCTTCCGTGCTTCTACGTGCCTCCGTGGCAAAAATTGGTCTCCTTTTTAAGATTACTAATCCACATCCCTCCTGCGGGAAAAAGTTTAACTGTGTAATTGATTAACTGTTTAACTGAGGAATGGGAGATGTTAATTGTTAAAGGTTAAAGGGTGTCATTGCCTAAAGATGGTTGTTACTTTTCTTTGTGGATAATATCGAGTTTCGAATATCGAACAATGCCCGCCTGCTTCGGGCAGGAATAATGAAGTAGGGATCTCATCTTATGTCTAGCGTCTTATGTCTTTAGATTCTCACATCTCAAATCTCCAATAGCACTGTTTAAGCATAAACTTTGATACATATTTAATACTGGCTTGATACGTGTATGATACGGAGTTAATACTGATTTGTATTGTGTAAATCATAGATTATCATTACTTTAAGGTCAATAAAACAAATAGAAAGATGGCAAAGCAAACCGGACCTTTTAACCTTGAAGGAACAATAGGAAATGTGATCTTCTACAAGAGAAATGGTAAGTATTACAGCAGATCAAAAGGAAGCCCCAGCAGGAAAAAGTTAAAACATGGAAAAGAATTTGAAAACTCAAGAAGGGTAAGTTCTGAGTTCGGACATGCTTCAAAATTCGCTGCAAAGCTTTCCCGTTCCTGTGTTGGCCTTCTCAATCCGGGTAGGCATGACGGGCTGCACGGGAGAATGACGGCGAGTTTGCAGAAAGTGCTTCAAACGGATCCTGTTAGTGAATATGGATCCAGGAGACTTCGGTTTGGTAATTTGGATTTGATGGTAGGCTTTGATTTTGAAGCAATGCCTTTGAAGAGGCTGTTAATAAGCCTCCCAACTTTAAGCCAACAAGGCCAAATTGCTCAAATAGACTTTACCGGGACTAAAAGCTTGGTTAAAAATTGCATTCCAGCAGGAGCAACCCATTACCGGGTGGATTTTGTATGCTGCAGGATGAATGAAGTCAGCGCAAAAACCGCAAATAAAAGGTATGAAGGGAAGGCTTTTGGCATAGACGCTTCTCTTGAGCTCATTGGAATGCTGGAACTGGACTTTGGCAGCGAGCTTCGGGAAGAAGAAATCCTTTTTATTGTTATGGGAATTGTTTTTTTGCAGGAGGTAAATGGGAAGATGAATGAGCTGGTTGGAAAAAGAGCTGTTGGGGTTTTGAAAGGAATTAAAGGAGATTTATTTGCCAGCCGTTAAAATTTCTTTGATGGATTGGTTCAAACTCAAAATGCATTCTAATAGTTGAAGCACAGTTTGATTACAATTATTCGAATGAGCAGGGTTTGACTTTAAATCGACGCTTGTTGAACTTTGGTACAGGCCCTCCAGAAGCTTTTCGGGGTTGGAAAAAAGGATATGAACCGGATCTACTTCTAAGAACTCCGCGACATTTTGGATAAAATCAATGGTGATCTTGGTTTCACCTCGCTCGTATTTGGTATAAGCAGCTTCTTTGATACCCAAATGATCGGCTACTTCAAGGGCTTTTTTCTGCCTTAAGTTCCGGAATTGGGAGATGTTCCTACCTACGGTCTGATTGTCCAAGATGAAATCTGATTTTCCAATTATCATTTGGTGGTCTATTTAAAATTCACTTTCAATATCGGAGAAGGTTTCAAAAATCAATAATTTCATATTTTTCTTCCAGTTTATTCATAAAACTCTCGAAGTCACCTGCATAGTGTGGCTTTAATACAGCCAATTTGTTGCATGTTTTTCTAAAGAAGGATGTCAATAAGTAGTCATTGAAACTGCCTAAGAGGTACTTGTGCAGCCAATTTGATTTTGGCCTTACAAAAAAAGCCAGGTCTGGATAATATAGGGTTTTTAGTTTTCCATTGATCTTAAAGGCCAACTCTATCTGGAAATAATCTCCTTTGTCTATTCTTTTGATAACCAACTGAGGTCTTTCTTTTTTGAACTCACATGGATTCATCCACGATCTACTGGGTTTCCGCTTTAAATTTTTCAACCCCATAGTACAGGCAAAGTATAAATGCTTTTGAGATTGGATGAGCTCAAAGGCATGGTGCCACAATAGGAAAAGTTTTTTTCCGTTTTCTAACTCCTCTTTATTTGGAACAAATTTATCCTGCCAACCTAAGTTCCTGACTGGCGCTAATTCCCGCATTTTAAAGCAGATGTTTGTGAGCTGCTTTTGATTTTCACTTAATATCAATTCACTGCTATCATGTTCATTCAAATGAAAAGAAGAATAGTACTTGATTTTTTTTCTGTCTTTGGTAAGAATTCCATGGAAAGGCACTAAAAATGGATAGTGATTGGAATGAATAGAACTCAGGTTTGTATCCGCTAGGGCAAATCCCATGACCTTGTCAGAGATTGGCAGTTCTTCCGGTAAGCTATTGAGAGGTTTGCCAGCTTTTGGAACTTCCTGATCTTGCTGTAATTCTAGCAAGGTATCTCCTGGTTTATAGAATGATGGGTATTTAGGTTTTAAGTTGATGTCAAACCCTCTTCGATCATTGAAAATTTTCAAAAACTTACTCCTTCCGGTATTGGGATCAAAGAAGTCTGGCCAATAGTACTCTTTAAAGTTGGCTGTCTCAGAATAAACCATTTTGCCTAATATGGCATAATATGCATACCTGCTTAAGTAGGTTTGGTCTGTATCAAAATTACAACTCACAAGAAGCTCTTCCCTTGTAACTTTTAGATAGACTAGTTTTTTTGGCTCATCCGGCAACTTCACTGAAACCGTCAGTAATTCATTTTTGAAGCTCAATATTTTTGTTTCAATTTGATAGAAGTTAGCAGGCTTTCTGAAATTTGAATGTGCATTCAATGTATTTAAAGAAAGTCGAAAAGTATTTTTTTCAAATGGTAGCCTGAAGAACCTCTTTTCATCGATATTTTGAATTTGCTGTTGATCCATTTTACTTTCATTTATTCAGACCCCCAATTTTGGGAAACAGTAGGGGATAAAATATTCTAAAACAGCATATTGTAGTTAAAAATGAGAATATATTATTCAATGTCGTTTAGATAAGACTACAAGTTGAATTTTGAACTTTTCCAAAGTTGGGTTAAAAGTAAAAGCAAACATTGTTTACAAATCCGAACTTTGGAAAAGTTACCTTAAACTAAACGACATTGATATCTTATTCCGATCTTCTAGGGTAAAAGCAATAAAATATCTTTGTTTAACTGAGTAATTCGGTTTTTTTTGATGGACACATCCAAGAGAAATCACTAACTTAGTCATACATAAATCAGCACCATGAAAGAAAGCATTCATCACGGAAGAAATATCAAGCGTTTTAGAGAAATGATGGGTATCAAGCAAGAGGTACTGGCCATTGAACTGGGAGAGGACTGGACTCAAAAAAAGGTCAGTCTTCTGGAGCAAAAAGAACAGATCGAGGAGGAATTACTCCGCCAAGTAGCAGAAGTGCTCAAAGTTCCTGCTGAGGCTATCAAGAGTTTTACTGAGGAAGCTGCTTTCAATATTATTTCAAATACTTATAATAATGAAAGTAATGACCAATCCACATTAATAGCTAGCTCAGTAAACTATCAGCCTAATTTTAATCCATTAGATAAGTTGATTGAAGTGTTCGAAGAAAACAAAAAGTTGTACGAGCGCTTGTTGGAGTCCGAGAAGGAGAAGGTGGAACTTTTAAAAAAGCTGTTGGATAAATAAGGTGAGTTGGTAGTGAATAGTGAAGAGTTAAAAGTTATGGGTTAAATGTTAAAGGTTAAAGGGTGTCATTGCCTAAAGATGGTTGTTACTTTTCTTCGTGGATAATATCGAATTATGAAGGAAGGATGAGGGATGAGGGATGAAAAAGTGAATAGTGAGTAGTTATTAGTGAAGTTGGGAAAACATTAATTGAAGGCATATTTAAG